>NZ_JAAN01000014.1 GCF_000559025.1 Luteimonas huabeiensis HB2
CCTGGTGTACATGCAGCAGCGGTATTACGATCCGATGCTGGGGGTGTTCCTCAGCGTCGATCCGGTGACGGCATACGAGCAGCCGATCGGCCAGTTCCACCGCTATCGGTACGCGAACAACAATCCCTATCGCTTTATTGATCCAGATGGGCGGCAAGCTTGCGGATCGAGTCCGGATTGCATTGAGGCGAAAAACTACAATGCAAGTAAGGCCGGAACGCAGACTGTCGTGCAGAGCCAGAATATTGATGCGGCGGCCGTAATTAATCTTCCTAGCTACGAGAGTACCGGCAACGTTGAGAATGCAGTGCGCTTCGATGAAAGTTTTTCCGGAAGCGTAACTACGACTCCACTTTCCGTAACGTCAGCAGTAAATGGCGGTGTAATCGAGTCAACGATTAGCGGTACAGCAGGGGCTGATGCAATTGGGCATAGCCACCCTGTTGGAACATCCGATCCTAGCCCGGGGCCTCGCGATGACATCGCAGTAAACGCGAACTTCCCAAACAACATCGTTAACAACGGCAATGTGGTGGTAGTGGAGAAGGTGAGCGGGCAATTCAGAGTTCGAGTTCTCAATGACGCAAATCTGTCTCCAAAGGATCGAACGGAAATTCAAAGAGATGTCAATCGATTCCAAAAGAGGGCCCAATCACCATGAGAATGATTACTCTTGTGCTTCCATTGCTCGGGGCGGTTTCATGTTCATCCACGGGTCAAGCTGTGGGCAAAGAATGTGAAAGTGTTACGCAGGTGCTATCGAATTCAGCCTCTGTGAGCGGCGCCGATGTGGCTGTCTGTGGCGTTATAAAGTACGAATTTGAGGACAAGAATTTGTATGCATCCAATGCGGAAGCGGAAGAGCAATCGGATATGAATTGCATATCTCTCGGTAAGGATGACGACTTTGTGGGAGATCTAGAGAGATTTAGTGGGAAATGGGTAAGAATTTCTGGGAAGATTGTTACAAACTTTTGCCCTGAAGGGGTGCTCTGCACGTCTTCATGTTCGGATACGGGCATTCTCGTTAAAGAAATATCGGTTAAGGGGTAGCGGATTCGGTTCATTTCGTGCAGCCCAATAAAGCACACGGCCAAAATCGCTGCGGATCTTATTGTTGTTACAGCGCGCCCCACTGGGGCACCCAATCGACGGTTGGAACCAATATCAGGGAGCCTCGGGAGGCTCGTGCACGACACTATCTGGCGGCTGTTGACCTCGTTCCCTGTTGCGCTCCTCTTCGTTGGATGCGCTCACGACATCGCGCGTGCGTTTACAAGTTGAGTAATTACCCGACACTGGGCCGTCGGTAGCAGCGGTCAGGCGATGAGTTTCTCAGCTTCGTTTTCGGTTGTCTGCTCGGGCTCTGGAACGATCGGTGGCAGGGTCTTGCGCTTGAGCGCCTCGCGCAGGGCTTGAGCCGGCGTGCGGCCCTTGAGGCGGTAGCCCTGATGGCTGCGTTCGAGGTTGTAGTAGCGCAGGAAGGTGTCGAGGTCGCGCTGGATCTCGGCGGGGGGGGTGTACCAGGTCTGGCGTCCGGCGATGCAGGAGCACGCGTCCAGCAGCGTACGGTTCATGCGCTCGACGAATCCGTTGGTGCGCGGGGTGGCGATCTTGGTGGTGCGATGCTCGATGCCCTCCATGGCCAGCAGCAGCTCGTAGGGATGGCTGTCGGGCTTTCCGCAGAACTCGCGGCCGTTGTCGGTCAGAATCGCCTGCACCGGCACGTCGAGCGCCTCGTAGAACGGCAGCACGCGCTCGTAGAGGGTATCGGCGGCGGTCACCGGCATCTTGCTGGTGTAGACCTTGGCGAAGGCCAGCGAGCAGAAGGGTATCGACCACGACTTGGACGTAGACCTTGCCCACGCCCTTGAGGGTGCCCCAGTAGAAGGTGTCCTGGTTGAGCAGTTCCCCAGGGCCATTGGACTCGACGTGCTGTGGCAAGGCGTCGCTGCCGGCCTTCTCCAGCAGGCGCATCTGCTCGTCGGACAGGACGAAGGTGGTGTCGCGGGCGGCGGCTTCCAGTCGAAGCAGGCGCTGGCGGCGTCGCAGTAGATTCGTGACGCTGCCAGACGCCGCGCACGCCGGACTGGCTGACCTCGACGCCTTGCGGGCGCAACTGGTTGGCGACGAACTGCGAGCCCTTGGTGGGGTGGGCCAGGCAGAAGTCGAGGATGGCTTGCTCGACATCGGGCGAGGCCCGATTGGGGTGCGGCCCGCGCGGACCTCGTCGCTGTTCGACCAGGGCGGCGACGCCACCGGTTTGGCAGGCGGGCTTGATCTCGTAGAACGAGTCTCGGTGGTAGCCCATGATCTGGCAGGCCTTGGAGACGTTGCCGAGCTCCTCGGCCAATTACAGCAGGGACAGCTTGCGCTTGGTCCGCTGGGATGCAGCGGACATCTGGGTTCTCCGGTGAGGTTGATCGGTGTGGTAACCCCAATCTACCGAAGACCCAGGTGTCCGCCCCTCAGGAAGCTATGAGGGGCGGACTTTCGGATAAATACTCAACACAAACAGATTGATTTTTCGCGGCAATGCGAGGGTCTGATCCTGTGTGCGGTCCCGACCCAATCCTCATTTACGGCCCCCGCGCTGCCGGATCCAGCGCAGCATTGAGCAGCGCGGCCAGCCGCGAGCCGCCGAGCGCGATCTGGCGCTCGGCGACGGGGCGCCAGGTGGCGATGTAGCGGCCGTCGATCCGCGGGCGGGGCGGGTACACGCCTTGAGTGGTGGCGATGCGGCAGGCGGCCTCGGCCCAGGCCGCGGGATCGCCGGGGGCGGCGGCGACCGGGCCCTGGGACGGGCCGAGCAGGCGGGTGCGCTGGTCGGCCTCGCGCTCGTCCATGCCGCGGAACAGGCCGCTGTCCCACAGCGCGTGCAGGTTGGTGCCGTAGCCGTCGCGGGTGCCGTCGGGCTGGTTGATCTGCACGGTGTTGCCGCCGCGGTCGCGGGCGTAGCCGGCGTGCATGGGCTGGTGGACGTCGCCGACGAAGTGCACGACGAACTTCAGCGCCTGCCGGCGCGCTTCGACGGGCTGCGCGGCATCGCCCAGGATCGCGGCCTGGGCACGGATCGCCTCGACCACGCAGTCGCCGCCGGGGCAGTCGCGCGCGGCGTCGTAGCGGCAGCCGGACTCGGCGATGTTGACGTAGTGCCAGCGCGCGCTGCGGCGGCCCAGGTCGGGATCGTGCTCGCGCAACTGGTCGGCCCAGTTGGCGACGCCGGCGAGGGTCGGCTCGGGTTCGCCCTTCAGCAGCGCGTCGACCTGCACGCGGGCGGTGGGGGTGAGTCCGGCTTCGGCGATGCCGGCGACCAGGCGGTGGCCGCGCGGGCCCCAGGCCAGGGCGTCGCCGCAGGCCAGGGCGAGGCCGCACAGGACGAGGGCGGCGGTACGGAACGGAAAAGGACGGGTCATGCCGGCAAGTGTACCGGCACGACCCGCCCAGCCCCTTGTCGGAGCCGCCCGGCGCAGGCCGGGCGGAGCGGTCAGAACGTCATCACGTAGGCGGCGCCGTAGACCCACGGGTCGATGTTCACGGTGCCGATCTTGGCGCCGTCCAGGCGCACGCTGCTGTCGATGTCCATCCAGCGCACGTCCACGCGGATCGCGCCGCGCTCGCCGACCTTGAAGTCCAGGCCCGCGTGCGCGGCCAGGCCCCAGGAGTCGCCCAGCTCGAGCTCGCTGCCGGCCAGCGCGCCCTCGGTGTCCTCGCTGAAGAACTTGGTGTAGTTGACGCCGAGGCCGAGCAGCGGCGAAACGGCGCCGCCCTGGTTGAAGTGGTACTGCAGGCTGACCGTCGGCGGCAGGTGCTTGGTGCTGCCCACGGTGCCGAGGCCGTCGATGTCGATGTCGTGCTGGAACGGCAGCGCGGCCAGCACTTCCAGGCCGAGGTTGTCGCGCAGGAAGTACTCGAAGGCGATGGTCGGGCGCACGCTGGAATCCACCGAGACCGGCAGGGTGCCGTCGGCGAGGCTGCCGTTGTCGGACTTGGGGTCGACGCTGTGGGCGCCGATGGCGAGGGTCCATTCGCCTGCGGACTGGGCGGCGGCCGGCAGCGCGGCGCCTGCGGCGAGGAGGGCGAGGAGGGAGGCGGAGAGCAGTCGCATCGTCGGTGGCTCGTGGTTGGGGGTAACGCCAGTGTCATCTTGCGCGCGCCCGTTCACCTTGATCGGGATCAAGGCGCGGGCACGGCGAACCTGCCGGGGCTGCTAAAATCCGCGCTCCCCGGCGGTCCCCCGCCCGCCTCCACCCATCGTGCCGCGCCGCGCGGCTGCAGGAGTCATCCAACATGGCGATCAAGGTAGGCATCAACGGCTTCGGCCGCATCGGCCGCAACGTGCTGCGTTCTGCGGTCCAGAACTTCGCGGACGACATCGAGATCGTCGCGATCAACGACCTGCTCGAGCCCGACTACCTCGCCTACATGCTGCGCTACGACTCCGTGCACGGCCGTTTCGACGGCAGCGTGGAGGTGGACGGCGGCACGCTGGTGGTCAACGGCAAGCGCATCCGCCTGACCCAGGAGCGCGACCCGGCCAACCTCAAGTGGGACGAGGTCGGCGCGGACGTGGTGATCGAGTCCACCGGCCTGTTCCTGACCAAGGAAACCGCGCAGAAGCACCTGGACGCCGGCGCGAAGAAGGTGATCCTGTCGGCGCCGTCGAAGGACGACACGCCGATGTTCGTCTACGGCGTCAACCACGAGACCTACGCCGGCCAGGCGATCGTTTCCAACGCCTCGTGCACCACCAACTGCCTGGCGCCGGTGGCGAAGGTGCTCAACGACAAGTGGGGCATCAAGCGCGGCCTGATGACCACCGTGCATGCCGCCACCGCCACCCAGAAGACGGTGGACGGCCCGTCGAATAAGGACTGGCGCGGCGGCCGCGGCATCCTCGAGAACATCATTCCCTCGTCCACGGGCGCGGCCAAGGCGGTCGGCGTGGTGATCCCGGAACTCAACAAGAAGCTCACCGGTATGAGCTTCCGCGTGCCGACCTCCGACGTGTCGGTGGTGGACCTGACCGTGGAGCTGGAGAAGCCGGCGACCTACGAGGAGATCTGCGCGGAGATGAAGGCGCAGAGCGAGGGCGCGCTGAAGGGCATCCTGGGCTACACCGAGGACAAGGTGGTGGCCACCGACTTCCGCACCGATCCGCGCACCTCCATCTTCGACGCCGACGCCGGCATCCAGCTCGATCCCACCTTCGTCAAGGTGGTGAGCTGGTACGACAACGAGTGGGGCTACTCGAACAAGTGCCTGGAGATGGTGCGCGTGGTGGCGGCCGGCTGAGCGCGCCGCACCGCCGAACCGAAGAAGCCCCGCGCAAGCGGGGCTTCTTCGTTCCGCGCCCGGATCGGGCGATGTGGGCGCAGGAGGACCGTCGCCGTCGGAGGCGAGCGGCGTCTCCGCGGTTTGCCGTGGCGTGCGGGGCGGCCGACAATGCGCGTCCGCAAGGCGCCCACCCATCCGAGAGGGAACCGATTCCATGTCCATCCTCCGCATGACCGACCTCGACCTGTCCGGCAAGCGCGTGCTGATCCGGCAGGGCGAGCCGGGCTGACGCGGACCGCCCTATCGGCGGTCCGCGCCGGCGAGCGCCCGGCCAGGGATGGCCGGGCCGGGCGTTCCGAAGCCGGGATGCATCGCCAGGGATGGCATGTGTCCGTGGATCTTTTCCCCAATTCGAGAGCGAGCGATTCCATGTCCATCCTCCGCATGACCGACCTCGACCTGTCCGGCAAGCGCGTGCTGATCCGCCAGGACCTCAACGTCCCGATCGAAGACGGCCGCGTCGCGTCCGACCAGCGCATCGTCGCCTCGCTACCCACGCTCCGGCACGCGCTGGACCAGGGCGCGGCGGTGATGGTGATGTCCCACCTGGGCCGCCCGAAGGAGGGCGAGTGGAGCGAGGCCGATTCGCTGGCGCCGGTGGCGGCGCACCTGGGGGCGCTGCTGAAGCGCGAGGTGCCGCTGGTGCGCGACTGGGTCGATGGCGTGGACGTGCAGCCGGGCGAGATCGTGCTGCTGGAGAACTGCCGCATGAACGTCGGCGAGAAGGCCGACGACGAGGTGCTGGCGAGGAAGTACGCCGCGCTGTGCGACGTCTTCGTCATGGACGCCTTCGGCACCGCGCACCGCGCGCAGGCCTCCACCCACGGCGTGATCCGCTTCGCGCCGGTCGCCGCCGGCGGCCCGCTGCTGATGGCCGAGCTGGACGCGCTGGCGCGCGCGCTCGACGAGCCGGCGCGGCCGCTGCTGGCGATCGTCGGCGGCAGCAAGGTCTCCACCAAGCTGGAGCTGCTGACCCGCCTAGTGGACCAGGTGGACCAGCTGATCGTCGGCGGCGGCATCGCCAACACCTTCATCGCCGCGCAGGGCCATGCCGTCGGCAAGTCGCTGCACGAGCCGGAGCTGCTGGAGACCGCGCAGCGCATCCTCGCCGAGGCCCGCGCCAAGGGCGCCGAGATCCCGATCCCGGAGGACGTGGTGGTGGCCCGGCAGTTCCTGCCCGATGCCGAGGCCACGGTGAAGCCGGTGGAGGCGGTGGAGGCGGACGAGCTGATTCTCGACATCGGCCCCAGGACCGCGCGCCGCTACGCGGAGATGGTCGGCGAATCCGGCACGGTGGTGTGGAACGGGCCGGTCGGCGTGTTCGAGTTCGATGCCTTCGCCAAGGGCACCGAGGCGGTGGCCAAGGCCATCGCGCACAGCCATGCGTTCTCGATCGCCGGCGGCGGCGACACCCTGGCGGCGGTGGACAAGTACCGCATCGCCGGCGACCTGAGCTACATCTCCACCGGCGGCGGTGCGTTCCTGGAATTCCTGGAAGGCAAGACGCTGCCGGCGGTCGCGGCGCTGGAGGCCCGTGCGGGGTGAGCCGCGACACGCTGTTCTTCGATCTCGACGGCACCCTGGTCGATTCCGAGGCCGGCATCCTGGGCGGCATCGCCCACGCGCTGGCGGCGATGGGCGAGCCGGCCCTGCCGCGCGAGGTGTTGCGGGGCTGGATCGGGCCGCCGCTGGTGGACAGCTTCGACCGCCTGTTCGCCGGCGACGCCGCCCGCACCCGGCGCGCGCTGGCGCTGTACCGCGAGCGCTACGACCGTCAGGGCTGGCGCGAGGTGCGGGTCTACCCGGGCATCGCGGCGGCGGTCGAGGCGCTGCGCGCGGCCGGCCACCGGCTGGCGGTGGCGACCTCCAAGAACGAGCGCTTCGCCCGCCGCATCGTCGAGGCGCTGCCGTTCGGCGCGGCGTTCGAGACGGTCGTGGGCGCGAGCGAGGACGGCAGCCGCCGCTACAAGGATGCGCTGATCGCCGAGGCGCTGTCGCGGCTGTCGCTGGCGCCGGCCGCCTGCCGGATGATCGGCGACCGCCGCATGGACATCGAGGGTGCGCGCCACCACGGCATGCGCAGCATCGGCGTGCTGTGGGGCTTCGGCGACGAGGCCGAGCTGCGCGCGGCGGGCGCCGACGCGCTGGCCGCAGCGCCCGCGGAACTGCCCGCGCTGGCGGTCTGAGCGCGGCGCCGGCCCCGGCGGCTCGACATCCGCCGGGGTACTGAATCGGCGACATCGGCCTGTGCTAGCTTTCCCGGTTCGCCGGAGAAGAGCGCCCATGACCCCGATCCAACGCCGCCGCACCCGTATCCTCGCCACCCTCGGCCCCGCCACCGACGCGCCCGGCGTGCTCGACGCGATCCTGCGCGCCGGGGTCGACGTGGTCCGGCTCAATTTCTCGCACGGCGATCCGGCCGCGCAGAAGGCGCGCGCGCAGGCGGTGCGCGAGGCGGCGCAGCGGGTGGGCACCGAGGTCGGCATCCTCGCCGACCTGCCGGGGCCGAAGATCCGCATCGAGCGCTTCGCCGAGGGCAAGGTGCAGTTGCGCGCGGGCGAGCGCTTCGACCTGCTTGCCAGCGAGGACGCGCCGCCCGGCGACGCGCGCCAGGTGGGCGTTAGCTACCTGGGCCTGCCTGCCGATCTGCGCGCCGGCGACATCCTGCTGCTCGACGACGGCGTGGTGCAGCTGCGGGTGGAGTCCATCGAGGGCCCGCGGATCGTCACCACGGTGCTCAACGACAGCGTGCTGTCGGACCGCAAGGGCCTCAACCGGCTCGGCGGCGGGCTGTCGCTGGGCGCGCTGACCGACCACGACCGCGCGCTGATCGCGGTCGCCGCGGAGCTCGACGTCGATTTCATCGCCGTGTCGTTCTGCCGCAACGCCGCCGACATGGAGGAGGCGCGGACGCTGGCGCGCGCGGCCGGCAGCGACGCCGCGCTGGTGTCCAAGATCGAGCGCGCCGAGGCGATCGAGAACCTGGGCGAGATCATCGACGCCAGCGACGTGGTGATGGTCGCGCGCGGCGACCTGGGCGTGGAGATCGGCGATGCCGAACTGCCGGGCCTGCAGAAGAAGATCATCCGCGAATCGCTCGCCCGCGACCGCGTGGTCATCACCGCCACCCAGATGCTGCAGTCGATGGTGGATTCGCCGATCCCGACCCGCGCCGAGGTGCTGGACGTGGCCAACGCGGTCATCGACGGCACCGACGCGGTGATGCTGTCGGCCGAGACCGCCGCCGGCAGCTTCCCGGTGCGCGCGGTGGAGGCGATGGCGCGGGTCTGCCTGGGCGCCGAGCGGCAGTTCAGCCACGACACCGATTTCGAGCACGCGCCGCGCAACCTGGAGCGCGCCGACCAGGCGATCGCGATGGCGGCGATGTTCCTCACCGAGCACATCGGCGTGCGCGCGATCGTGGCGATGACCGAGTCCGGCGGCACCGCGCGCTTCCTTTCCCGTTTCCGCTCCAACGCGCCGGTGTACGCGTTCTCGCGCCATCCGGGCGCGCGCCGACGCATGCGGCTGATGCGCGACGTGTTCGCGTTCGACTACGACAGCCGCGGGCAGACCCCGCGCCAGGCCGCGCGCGGCAGCATCCAGCAACTGGTGGAGGCTGGCATGCTGTCGGCGGGTGACCGGGTGGTGTTCACCAGCGGCGAGCACATGGAGACCCACGGCGCCACCAACACCCTGCGTCTGCTGCAGGTGGGCGCGGACGGCCGCGCCGAGGGGCTGGGAGAGCTGTAGGGCGCGCCGATTCGCCTCGCCTCGGGCGCGGTCGGCGCCGAGGCCCCCGGCGCCGACCGCGGCAGCGGACGCCAGCCTGGCTGCCGGCCGGCCACGACCGCCCGCAGGCGGTCGAGCGCGCCTGCGGCGTCGCGGCAGGCCGCGGCGCGGGGCCGGGCTATAATCGCGGGCCTTTCCCAGCCCGAGCCGGAACCACGACATGAGCATCGAACAGCTTGCCGAAACCGCCCAGGCCATGGTCGCCGCGGGCAAGGGCATCATCGCCATCGACGAATCGACCTCGACCATCGCCAAGCGCTTCGCCGGCGTGGGCATCCCCAACAACGAGGAGAACCGTCGCGCCTACCGCGAGCTGCTGCTGACCACGCCGAAGCTGGGCGACTACATCAGCGGCGCGATCCTGTTCGACGAGACCATCCGCCAGTCCACCAAGGACGGCGTGCCCTTCACCAAGGTGATGGCCGACAACGGCATCATCCCGGGCATCAAGGTCGACAAGAGCACCCATCCGCTGGCCGGCTTCCCCGGCGAGGTGGTGACCGAGGGCCTGGACGGCCTGCGCGATCGCCTGAAGGAGTACTACAAGCTCGGCGCGCGCTTCGCCAAGTGGCGCGCGGTCATCACCATCGGCGAGGACATCCCCTCCGGCACCTGCATCGAGGCCAACAGCCACGCGCTGGCCCGCTACGCCGCGCTGTGCCAGGAGAACGGCCTGGTGCCGATGGTGGAGCCGGAGGTGCTGATGGACGGCGACCACGACATCGAGACCTGCTACGAGGTCACCGAGGTCACCCTGCGCTCGCTGTTCGACGCGCTGTACAACCACAACGTCATGCTCGAGGGCACGATCCTCAAGGCGTCGATGGTGCTGCCGGGCAAGGACAGCGGCGAGACCGCCAGCGTGGACGAGGTCGCCTCCTCCACCCTGATGTGCCTGAAGTCGGCGGTGCCGGCGATCCTGCCCGGGATCGTGTTCCTGTCCGGCGGGCAGTCCGACGAGGACGCGACCGCGCACCTGGACGCGATGAACCGCATGGGGCCGAACCCGTGGCCGCTGTCGTTCTCCTACGGCCGCGCCATGCAGCAGGCCGCGCTGAAGCTGTGGTCCGAGGACCTGGTGGGCAACGTCGCCAAGGCGCAGGAGACCGTCTACGCGCGCGCCCGCGACAACGGCCTGGCCGCGCTCGGCCAGTGGTCGCGCGGGGCCTGATTCCCCCGATCCGTGCGGTCCAGGACGCCGGCGCTCGCGCCGGCGTCTTCGCGTTCAACCTGGGCGGCGGTGCGTACCGGAGACCGCGGCCTGGCCCCCGTGCCCGCCGGCCCCGGCCGGCTGCACGTCGCGCTCGCGGTCCGGGACGCGGCGCCGGGGCCGCCCGCCGCGGCCGCCGCGCTGGCCTGGGAGCTGGCCGCTAGGAGCGTGGGCGGTAGAAACGTTCGAGGCGAGAAGTCGCCTGCGCGAGGCCAGGTTATCGCCGCTTCGCCGGCCTGTAGGGGGGACTACAGGCCAATAAGCGGCGGAAAGCTGGACCGCGCAGGTGGCTTCGCAGCCCGGACGGCTTCTGCCGCCCACGCTCCTAGGGCAGCCCGGCCAGCCAGTCGTCGTCGGAGCCTTCGTTGATGCCCTCGAACAGCGGGGTGGAGAAGTAGCGCTCGCCGGTGTCGGGCAGCATCGCCAGCACCACGGCGCCGTCTTCGGCCTCCTTTGCGACGGTCAGCGCCGCGGCCAGGGTGGCGCCTGCGGAGATGCCGACGAAGATGCCTTCCTCGGTCGCCAGCCGGCGGGCGGTGTCGATGGCCTCGGCATCGGTCACAGACAGCAGCCGGTGTGCGGCCTCGCGGTCGAGCACCTCGGGCACGAAGTCCGGGGTCCAGCCCTGGATCTTGTGCGGCGCCCAGTCCTTGCCCTGCAGCAGCGAGGCCGAGGCGGGCTCGGCCGCGGTCACCCGGACCTCCGGCCGCGCCACGCGCAGCACCTGCGCCACCCCGGTCAGGGTGCCGCCGGTGCCCCAGCCGGTGACGAAGTGGTCGAGCCGGCGGCCCGCGAAGTCGCGCAGGATCTCGGCGGCGGTGGTGTTGCGGTGGTAGGCCGGGTTGGCCGGGTTCTGGAACTGGCGGGCCAGGAACCAGCCGTGCTCCTTGGCCAGCTCCTCGGCCTTGCGCACCATGCCGCTGCCGCGCTCGGCGGCCGGGGTCAGGATCACCCGGGCGCCGTAGGCGCGCATCAGCTTGCGGCGCTCGATCGAGAAGGTCTCGACCATCGTGGCCACGAACTTGTAGCCGCGCGCGGCGCAGACCATCGCCAGGGCGACGCCGGTGTTGCCGGAGGTGGCTTCGACCACGGTGTCGCCGGGCTTGAGCAGGCCGCGGCGCTCGGCATCGAGGATGATGGCCAGCGCGAGGCGGTCCTTCACCGAGCCGCCGGGGTTGAAGCTCTCCACCTTGGCGTAGAGTTCGACGTGGCCGGGGCCGATCCGGTGCAGGCGGACGACGGGGGTGTTGCCGACGGTATCGAGAATGCTGTCGTACAGGGCCATGGTCTGCCTCGTGGGAGCGCGGTGCGCGGTCCGCCCAGACTGGGGCAAAACGCGCCAGCGGGCGAGCGGTTGACATGGAACGCTGTTTTTTCCGCACCAGCTAATGGCATGCTCGGCGTCACGGCGCGGCGGGTAAGATCGGCCGGTTTTCGCGGCTCGTGAAGGTTTTCCCCTTGTCCCAGGCTGTCTCCCGCCTCCGTCCCGGCCCATGCGCCCGCCGGGCCCTCGCGCTACTCGCATTCATGGCCCTGGCGGGCTGCGGCGGCGGGGGCGAATCCGGAGCGGCGCAGGGCGCCGCCGCGGTGCCGGTGACCACCACCGTGGCCCAGCCCCGGCAATGGAACGACAGCGTCGCGGCGCTGGGCACGGTGCAGGCGCGCGAGTCGGTGACCGTCACCGCCAAGGTCAGCGAGACGGTGCAGCGCGTCCACTTCGACAGCGGCGACGAGGTCGCGGCGGGCACCGTGCTGGTGGAGCTGACCGGCAACCAGCAGCAGGCCACCCTGCAGGCGGCCGAGGCGGCGCGGGTGGAAGCCGAGCAGCAGTACCTGCGCGGGCAGGAGCTGGCCGCGCAGCAGCTGATCGCGCGCGCCTCGCTGGACACCTTGCGCGCCACGCGCGACGCCGCCCGCGCCAATGTCGCGGAGATGCGCGCCAACATCGGCGACCGCACCATCCGCGCGCCCTTCGCCGGCGTGCTGGGCCTGCGCCAGGTCAGCCCCGGCGCCCTGGTCACCCCGGGCACGCCGATCGCCACCCTGGACGACATCGGTTCGGTCTACGTGGACTTCCCGGTACCGGAGACCCAGTTCTCGCGCGTCATGCCCGGGCAACGGGTGATCGGCCGCACCGCGGCCTGGCCGGGGCAGGTGTTCGAGGGCGTGGTGCAGACGATCGATGCGCGCATCGATCCGGCGTCGCGCGCGGTGGTCGTGCGCGGCGCGTTCGACAATCCCGACCGGCGGCTGCGGCCGGGCATGCTGGTGCAGGTGAGCCTGCAGCAGGCCAGCCGCGAGGCGCTGATGATCCCGGAGCTGGCGGTGGTGCAGGTCGGCCGCGACACCTTCGTCTACCGCGTGCTCGAAGACGAGACCGTCGAACAGTTGCCGGTGGCCATCGGCGTGCGCGGCGAGGGACTGGCCGAGGTCGTCGAGGGGCTGGAGCCGGGGACCCGCATCGTCGTCGACGGCGTGGGCAAGCTGCGGCCGGGCATGCGGATCGTGGAGGGCACGGTGCAGGAAGCGCGGGCCCAGCAGGCCGAGCCGCCGGCCGTCGCGCCGGCGGAGCCGGAATGAAGCTCTCCGATCTCTCGATCCGCCGGCCGGTGTTCGCGGCCGTGGTCAGCCTGCTGCTGATCGCGCTGGGCATCATGGCCTTCACCCGGCTGACGGTGCGCGAGCTGCCCAACATCGACCCGCCGATCGTGTCGGTCGAGGTGCGCTATCCCGGCGCCTCGGCGGCGGTGGTCGAGACCCGCATCACCCAGATCCTCGAGGACGCCCTGGCCGGCATCGAGGGCATCCGCACGATCGAGTCGCGCAGCCGCAACGGCAGCTCCGACGTGACCATCGAGTTCAACGTCACCCGCGACATCGAGGCGGCCGCCAACGACGTGCGCGACGCCATCAGCCGGGTCATGGACCGCATGCCGGAAGAGGCCGACCCGCCCGAGGTCTCCAAGGTCGAGGCGGACGCGGACGCGATCATGTGGCTGAACATGCGCTCCAGCGCCATGGACACCATGGAGCTCAGCGACTACGCCGACCGCTACGTGGTCGATCGCCTGTCCGCGCTCGACGGCGTGGCGCGGGTGCAGCTCAGCGGCGCGCAGCGCTATGCGATGCGCATCTGGCTCGACCGCGACGCGATGGCCGCGCGCGGGGTCACCGCCGCCGACGTGGAGGCGGCGCTGCGCAGCGAGAACGTCGAGCTGCCGGCCGGCCGCATCGAGTCGCAGACCCGCGACTTCACCCTGCGCGTGGAGCGCGGCTACCGGGAACCCGCGCAGTTCGCGCAGATCCCGTTGCGCCGCGGCGACGACGGCTACGTGGTCCGCCTGGGCGACGTGGCGCGCGTCGAACTGGGCTCGGCCGAGCGCCGTTCCTACATGCGCAGCAACTCGGTGCCCAACGTCGGCCTGGGGATCGTGCGCACCTCCACCGCCAACGCGCTCGACGTGGCGCGCGCGGCGCGCGCGGAGGCCGAACGCATCCAGCAGACGCTGCCCGAGGGCACCGAGATCTTCGTGGCCGCGGACAACACGGTGTTCATCGACGCCGCGATCGGCCGCGTGTACTGGACCCTGGCCGAGGCCATGGCGCTGGTGTTCGTGGTGATCTGGCTGTTCCTGGGCAGCCTGCGCGCGGCGATCATCCCGGCGGTCACGGTGCCGGTGTGCCTGGTCGCGGCCTTCATCGGCCTGTACGCGTTCGGCTTCTCGATCAACCTGCTGACCCTGCTGGCGCTGGTGCTGTGCATCGGGCTGGTGGTGGACGACGCGATCATCGTGCTGGAGAACGTGCAGCGCCGCGTCGACCTCGGCGAGCCGCCGCTGGTGGCCGCGCGCCGCGGCACCGCGCAGGTCGCCTTCGCGGTGATCGCCACCACGGCGGTGCTGGTCGCGGTGTTCCTGCCGGTGGGCTTCATGGAGGGCAACTCGGGCCGGCTGTTCCGCGAGCTGTCGGTGGCGCTGGCCTGCGCGGTGGCGCTGTCGGCATTCGTGGCGCTGACGCTGACGCCGATGATGTGCTCCAAGCTGCTGCGCCCGCACCGCAGCCCGCGGGGGCTCAATGCCTGGGTGAACCGCCAGCTCGCCCGGCTCAGCGACGGCTACGGGCGCGGCGTGGGCCGGGTGGTGGGGCTGGCGCGCGGGCGCCTGCTGTTGCTGGTGGGGCTGGCGATGGCCGGCTGCGCGCTGGTGGCGGCGTTGCTGATGGCGCGGGTGCCGGCCGAGCTGTCGCCCGCCGAGGACCGCGGCCGCTTCGCGGTCGGCATCGACGCGCCGGAGGGCGCCGGCTTCGACTACACGGTGTCGCAGATGCAGGAGGTCGAGCGGATCTTCCAGCGCTACGTCGGCGAGAACGGGCCGATCGAGCGGGCCAACTCGCGCGTGCCGCGCGGCTGGGGCGGCAGCGAGGACATGCACACCGGGCAGATGATCGTGTTCCTGAGCGACTGGCGGGAACGCGACGCCAGCACCAGCGACGTGGTCGAGCAGCTGCGCGCGGAGTTCGCCGCGCTGCCGGGCGTGCAGGCGCGCGCCAACGTGCCCGGCGGCCTGGTCAGCAGCCGCGGCCAGCGCTACCAGCTGGTGCTGGGCGGGCCGGACTACGCCGAGCTGGCGCTGTGGCGCGACCGCATGCTGCTGCGCATGCGCGACAATCCCGGCATCCAGGATCCGGACTCCGACTACAAGGAGACCCGTCCGCAGATGCGGGTGGACATCGACCGCGCGCGCGCGGCCGACCTCGGCGTGTCGGTGCAGGAGATCGGGCGCACGCTGGAGACCATGATGGGCCAGCGCCAGGTCACCACCTTCGTCGACAACGGCGAGGAATACGACGTCGTCCTGCAGGCCGACCGCGAACGGCGCATGTCCCCCGACGACCTCGCCGGCACCTACGTGCGCGGCCGCGACGGGATGCTGGTGCCGCTGTCGAACCTGGTCGCCATCAGCGAGATCGCCGAGCCCGGCAGCTTCAACCGCTTCAACCGCATGCGCGCGATCACCATCAGCGCCGGGCTCGCCCCCGGCTACACCATGGGCGAGGCGCTGGAGTGGACCTACCGGGTCGCCGCGGAAGAGCTGCCGGACTACGCCCAGGTGGACTGGAAGGGCGAGAGCCGCGAGTTCCAGGAGGCGGGCGCCGCGGTGCTGCTGACCTTCGGCATGGCGCTGCTGATCGTCTACCTGGTCCTGGCCGCGCAGTTCGAGAGCTTCGTGCATCCGTTCTCGATCATGCTGACCGTGCCGCTGGCGGTGGTCGGCGCGCTGCTCGGCCTGTGGGCGACCGGCGGCACGCTGAACCTCTTCAGCCAGATCGGCATCGTCATGCTGATCGGCCTGGCGGCGAAGAACGGCATCCTGATCGTGGAGTTCGCCAACCAGCTGCGCGACGAGGGCAAGAGCGTGCGCGACGCGATCGTGGAAGCCTCGGCGGTGCGCCTGCGGCCGATCCTGATGACCTCGATGGCGACCATCATGGGCGCGATCCCGCTGGTCGTGGCCGGCGGACCCGGCTCGGCCAGCCGCGCCACGATCGGCGTGGTGGTGATCTTCGGCGTGGCGTTCTCGACCCTGCTGTCGCTGTTCGTGGTGCCGGCGTTCTACGCGCTGCTGGCCCCGTTCACCCGCTCCCCGGAGGCCCTCGCGCAGGAGCTGGCGCGGCTGGAGGCGGAGACCCCGCCCGTCGGCGGGCACGCCTGAGCCGAGCCGGATCGGGGCCGGAGTGCAACTCCCGGCGAAAAATTGCACTCTGGGCCCGATCCGACCCGACAGGAGACCCGACCGATGGCGTCCTCGCGCTGGGACCATGTGCGCCTGGAAGGCGAAGGCTTCGCGCTGCGCCGCTGGCGCGCCGGCGACCTCGACGCGCTGCTGCGGCACGCCGACGACCCGCTGGTGGTGCGCGGGCTCAGCGACCGCTTCCCGAATCCCTACACCCGCGCCGACGGCGAGGCGTTCCTGGCCGGGCGGGTGGTCGACCTGGACGAGCCGGTGCTGGCGATCGAGATCGGGGGCGAGGCCTGCGGCAGCATCGCCATCCGCCAGGGCCGGGGCGAGCGCGACCATAGCGGCGAGCTCGGCTACTGGCTCGGCCGCGCGCACTGGGGACGCGGAGTAATGCGCCGGGCGGTCGCCCTGTACCTGCCCTGGGCCATGCAGGCGCTGCGGCTGTTGCGGGTGCAGGCGACCGTCCTCGACATCAACCCGGCCTCGGCGCGGGTGCTGCAGCTCAACGGCTTCGTCGAGGAGGGGCTGCTGCGCGGCGCGATCCCCAAGCCCGACGGCCTGCACGACCTGCGCGTGTTCGGCCTGCTGCGTCCCCCGGAAGGCACGGACAGATAGCGTGGCCGGCGCGCCGCCGCGCCCGCGGCATCGCATTCGACGGCCCGATTGTGAAAAAATCGGACTTTCGCGCGTCGCCCGCGTCATACGCCCCAGCCGGAGCCAGGATCGATGGACCAGTTGCTCACCGCCCTCAACGGCCTGATCTGGAGCAAGGCGCTGATCGCGCTGTGCCTGGGCGCCGGCCTGTGGTTTTCCTTCCGCACGCGCTTCATGCAGGTGCGAGGCTTCGCCGAGATGACCCGCTTGACCTTCAAGGGCCAGAGCTCGGACGCGGGCGTGTCCTCGTTCCAGGCGCTGGCGCTGTCGATGTCCGGCCGCATCGGCATCGGCAACATCGCCGGCGTCGCCACCGCGATCGCCTTCGGCGGTCCCGGCGCGGTGTTCTGGATGTGGGTGATGGGCTTCCTGGGCGCCTCCACCTCGTACGTCGAGTGCTGCCTGGCGCAGATCTACAAGGAAAAAGACAACGAGGGCCGCTATCGCGGCGGCCCCGCGTACTACATCGAGAAAGGCCTGGGCCTGAAGTGGTACGCCTGGGCGTTCGCGCTGGCCACCATCGTCGCCACCGGCGTGCTGATGCCGGGCGTGCAGGCCAACGCGATCGCCGATAGCGCGGTCAACTTCTGCCAGGGCACCACGCTGTGCCCGAGCCTGCAGGGCCAATGGTTCGGCGTGGACGCGGTGTTCGCGCTGAAGCTCGGCATCGGCATCGTGGTCGGCCTGCTGCTGGCGGTCATCATCTTCGGCGGGGTCAAGCGCATCGCCGCCTTCGCCGAGGTGGTGGTGCCCTTCATGGCCATCGGCTACATCCTGATGGCGGTGGTGGTGATGGTCCTCAACGCGGAGTTCGTGCCGCAGATGTTCCGGATCATCTTCGAAAGCGCCTTCGGCGTGCACGCCGGCTTCGGCGCGATGCTGGGCCTGGCGATCGAATGGGGCGTCAAGCGCGGCATCTACGCCAACGAGGCCGGGCAGGGCACCGGCCCGCACGCCGCCGCCGCGGCCGAGGTCTCGCACCCGGCCAAGCAGGGCTACGTGCAGGCCTGGGCGATCTACTTCGACACCATGCTGGTGTGCACCTCGACCGCGTTCCTGATCCTGGCCACCGGCATGTACAACGTGCAGCTGCCGGACGGGCAGATGCTGCAGGAAGCGCTGCCCGGCGTGCAGGCGGGCTCCGGCTTCGCGCAGGCGGGCATCGAATCCGTGCTGCCGGGCTGGGGCGCGGGCTTCGTCGCGATCGCGCTGTTCTTCTTCGCGTTCACCACGATCATGGCCTATTACTACATGGCCGAGACCAACCTGACCTACGTCAGCGGCCACAAGGTGAAGCCGTTGGCGCGCCTGGCGCTGCGGCTGGCGCTGGTCGGGATGACGATCTTCGGTTCCGTGCGCACCGCGGAGATGGCCTGGACCTTCGGCGACCTCGGCGTGGGCGCCATGGCCTGGCTCAACATCGTGGCGATCCTGCTGCTGCAGAAGCCGGCGTTGCTGGCGCTGCGCGACTACGAGGCGCAGAAGAAGATGGGGCTGGACCCGGTGTTCGATCCGCTGAAGCTCGGCATCCCCAACGCCGACTTCTGGGTCAAGCGCGGCCAGGCGTGAGCGGGCAGGGCCCCGGCGGCGGAGACCCCTGGCGCCGCGGCGGCGGGCGCCGTGCCGCGGCCGGGCCGTCCGACGCGCCGCGCCCGCCGCGTCGCGAACCGGAGCCGCGGTCCGCGACCGCCGAGGCCGCGCCCGCGCATCCGGCCCGCCGCGACGAGCAGCGCGTGTACGGCTTCAACGCGGTGCAGGCCGTGTTCGCGCGCCGGCCGGAGGCGATCCGCAAGCTGTACCTGGCGCAGGCGCGCATCCCGCAGCTGCAGCCGCTGCTGAAGTGGTGCGTGGCGCAGCGCGTCGGCTACCGCGTGGTCGACGAGGCCGATCTCGGCAGGCTCGCCGGCAGCGGCCACCACGAGGGCGTGATCGCCGACGTGCTGCGCGCGCCGGTGCCGCCGCTGGCCGACTGGCTGCCGGCGCTCGGCGCCGGTCGGCAGTGCCTGCTGTGGCTGGACGGGGTGGGCAACCCGCACAACCTGGGCGCGATCCTGCGCGCGGCCGCGCACTTCGGCGTGGCCGCGGTGCTGCTGCCCGAGCATGCGCCGGGGCTGTCCGGCGCCGCCGCGCGCGTGGCCGAGGGCGGCGCCGAAGCGGTGCCGCTGGTACGCCTGGGGCCGCCGCGGGACTCGATCGAGCGCCTGCACGGCGCCGGCTTCCGCCTGGCCGCGACCGTGGTGCGCGGCGGCGACGATCTCTTCGCCGCCGCGTTGCCGGCGCGGCTGGTCTACGTGCTCGGCGCCGAGGGCGAGGGCATGGACCCGGCGCTGGCCGCGGCCTGCGACCTGCGGCTGTCGATTCCCGGTACCGGCGCGGTCGAGAGCCTCAACGTGGCGGCCGCGACCGCGGTACTGCTGGCCGCCTGGCGCGGCGCCGCGGCCGGGTAGCGGCCCGGCGCGGCGTCAGTCCGCGCCGCCCATCGCCGCCGCCGGCGCGAAGTCGCCCTCCGCTTCCGCGGCGAGCCAGGCGAACACCGCGTAGGCGGCCACGTTCTGCCGCACGGCCTCGGGATCGACCTTGTCCAGGGTGTCGTCGGCGTTGTGGTGCAGGTCGAAGTACTGGGTGCCGTCCTGGCCGAGCCAGGCCCAGTGCACGCCGCGCTGGGCCAGCGGGACGATGTCCGGGCCGGGGCCGCCGCGGTCGGGCGCGAACTCGATCCCCAGCGGCGCCAGCGCCTGCGCGATCTGCGCCGACAGCGCGTGCGAGGCGCTCTTGGCGCTGGTGTTGAAGGCGTAGATGCGCCCGGCGCCGAAGTCGCTCTCCACCCCCACCACGTGGCCGGCCAGCGCGCCGGCGTAGCGCTCGGCGTACTGCCGCGCGCCGATCAGCCCTTGCTCCTCGTTGGCGAAGGCGATGACCCGCAGCGTGCGCCTCGGCCGCTGCGGCAGTTGCGCCACCAGCCGGCCGGCGGCCATCGTGATGCCGATGCCCGAGGCGTCGTCGACCGCGCCGGTGCCCAGGTCCCAGGAATCGAGGTGGCCGGCGATGACCACGATCTCGTCCGGCGCCTCGCGCCCGCGCAGTTCGCCGATGACGTTGCGCGAGGTGTATTCGCCGTTCCAGCCGCAGTCCAGTTCCAGGCGCACGCGCACCGGCCCGCGTTCGAGCAGGCGGCCGAGCTGGTCCGCGTCGGGCAGTGAGGTGGCCGCGGCCGGGATCGGCGTCGCGCCTTCCTCGAAGCGGGTCAGCCCGGTGTTGGCGACGCGGTGCGCGCTGGTGCCGATCGATCGCATCAGAAAGCCCACCGCGCCCTTGCGCGCGGCCACCGACGGCCCGCGCCCGCGCACCGGCCCGGCCTCGTCGTAGCCGGCGCCGTCGCGGCTGCGGCGCATGCGGAAATCGACGAAGACGATCTTGCCGGCCACCTCGGCGTCCGCCGCGGCTTCCAGCGCGGCGAAGTCGGCGAAGCGCACGATCTCGGCCTCCACCGTGCCGCCGGGGCTGCCGCCCAGCGCGGTGACCAGCAGCGGTTGCGCGTGCGCGCCCAGCACCGCGGCGCGCTCGCTGCGGCGCTCCCACTTCGGGAAGGTCACCGGCTCGGTCCACACCCGGTCGAAGCCCAGCTCGGCGAACTTCGCCTCGGCCCAGGCCACCGCGCGCGCGTCGGCCTCGCTGCCCGGCAGGCGCGGGCCGATCTCGGTGGTCAGCGATTCGATGATGCGGTAGCCGGTATCGTCGGCCAGCGCGCGCTCGCGCAGCTGCGCGGCGACATCGAGCGCGGCCTGCGGCAGCGGGGCCTGCGCATGGGCCGCGCAGGCGGCGGACAGAACGATCAGCAGGGCGGCGAAACGCATGGCGGGCTCCGTGAAACGCGACAGGCCGCGAGCTTAGCAGCCCGCGGCCCGTGCGCAGCCCGCCTGCGGGCGGCTCAGCCGATGCGCTCGCCCGGAGCCTGCTGCTTGAGCGCGTCGCGGATCTCGCGCAGCAACAGCACGTCCTCGGCCGGCGGCGGCGCCTCGGCCGGCGCCTCTTTCTGCTTGCGCTTGAGGCGGTTGATGAACTTCACCAGCAGGAAGATCGCGAAGGCGACGATGACGAACTGGACCAGCGTGTTGAGGAAGGCGCCGATGCCGATGGCGACCGCGGGCACTTCCGCGCCGCTGGCATCGACGGTCGCCTCGCGCAGGGTGATGACCCAGTCGGAGAAATCGATGCCGCCGATCAGCCAGCCGATCGGCGGCATGATGATGTTGTCCACCAGCGCGGTGACGATCTTGCCGAAGGCCGCGCCGATGACCACGCCGACGGCGAGGTCGATGACGTTGCCGCGAACGGCGAACTCCTTGAATTCGGCCAGTACGCCCATGCGGGATTCCTCGTGT
The DNA here is from genome assembly GCF_000559025.1 of Luteimonas huabeiensis HB2. Lineage (GTDB taxonomy): Bacteria > Pseudomonadota > Gammaproteobacteria > Xanthomonadales > Xanthomonadaceae > Luteimonas > Luteimonas huabeiensis. Next base: position 21,114 of record NZ_JAAN01000014.1, read on the forward strand.
GGAGAGACCGCGCCACTATACCTGCGGCGCGGCGATCCGGAACTCGAGCGCGCCGACGCCTTCCAGCTCGGCGCGGCCGCGGTCGCCCGGCGACAGCGCCGCCACCCCGGCGGGCGTGCCCATGAAGACCAGGTCGCCCGCGCATAGGCGGTAGAGCTTCGACAGCTCGTGCAGGATCTCGGCCACGCTCCAGATCATGTCGTCCAGCGTGCCCTGCTGGCGCGGCTGGCCGTTGACGCTCAGCCGCAGCACGCGACCGCGCAGGTCGCCGGCCTCGGCCGCGGGCACCAGCTCGCCGATCGGCGCGGAGGCGTCGAAGCCCTTGGCGATATCCCAGGGCAGGCCGGCCCGCTTGGCCTCGGCCTGCAGGTCGCGGCGGGTCAGGTCCAGGCCGACGGCGTAGCCGAAGACCAGCGCGGGCGCGTCCTCCACGGCCAGCGGACCGGGCGGCGCGTCGCGGCCGAGCGCGACCACCAGCTCGACCTCGTGGTGCAGGTCGGCGGTGGCGGGCGGGTACGGCACCTCGCCGTCGACGACCAGCGCGTCGGCGGGTTTCATGAAGAACACCGGGCGCCCGCGCGCCGCGGGCGAGGCGGGCGCCTGCGCGCCCATTTCGCGGGCGTGCTCGGCGAAGTTGCGGCCCACGCAGTAGATGCGGCGCACGGGGAAGCGGCCGCCGCCGCGGACCGGCACGCGCGGCGCGTCGGGGGCAGGGATCACGTCGGTCATGGGAAACGCTCGTGGGCGCGGCGCATCGCGCCGCGGGTGGGCAGGCGCGACGGGCGGCTCAGCGCAAGGCCGGCTTGTCGACGATGCGGAACTCGCCCTCGAGGGCGCTGGCGCCGGCGCGCGGCCGGCGGTCGCGCTGGGACAACAGCCGCGCGACCAGGCCCACCGCCAGCATGCCGGCGCCGATGATCACGCCGAACACCAGCAGCACCGCCAGCAGCGCCAGGCCCAGCACGCCGAGCCCGGCCCGCAGCAGCGGATGGCGCGGCTTGCGCGGCGAGAACACCGCGTCGAACATGGACGAATGCAGGCGCAGGCGCAGGGTGTGCAGAAGGCTGGAGATCATCGTGGCGGGGCGTGTGACAATGTGAAGACCGTGTGTTCGACAGTATCCGTCGCCAAAGGTTCGCAGTTGTAATGAGACCGTTAAGACCCGCCCCGCCCGGGGCCTGCGCATGATCGCCCTCGCGGACCTGCCCGACGGCGGTTTCGCCGAGATCGAGGCCGAGATCGACGGCGCCCCGGAGTCGTTGGTGCTGCACCGTCAGGGCGATGCGGTCCGCGCGTGGCTCAACGTCTGTCCGCATGCCGGCCGGCGGCTGGACTGGGCGCCGGGGCAGTTCCTGAAATCGAAGGACGGGCACCTGGTGTGCGCCGCGCACGGCGCCAGCTTCGAGACCGCCGACGGCCTGTGCGTGGCCGGGCCCTGCAAGGGCGAGCGCCTGCGCGCGGTGCCGGTGCGGGTGCGCGACGGCGTGGTGGCGATCGGCGCCGCGTAGGCGCCGCGTGGGGCGGGCGCGTGCGCCGCCTCAGAACAGCAGGTTGACCATCAGCACCACGATCAGCGTGTAGGCCAGCGACAGCGGCAGGCCGACGCGCCACAGGTCGCGCGCGGTATAGCCGGCCGGGCCGGTGACCATCGACATCACCGGGTTGGACTGGGTCATGAAGTTGTTGGAGGCCGACAGCGCCACGATCAGCGCGAACGCGGTCGGGTCGGCGCCCGCGGCCAGGGCCAGGTTGATCGCCAGCGGCACCACCACGATGGTCGCGCCGACGTGGCTGATGACCAGCGAGAACGCGGTGGTCAGCAGCGCCACGGCCAGTTCCAGCACCCAGACCGGCAGGCCGGTCGGCAACTGGTCGATGGTGTGCCCGGCCACCCAGGCGGCCGCGCCGCTGGCGTCCATCGCCCAGCCCAGCGGGATCAGGCAGGCCATCAGGAACACGGTCTTCCAGTTGATCGCCGCGTAGGCCTCGTCCATCTTCAGCACGCCGCACACCAGCATGCCGGCCACGCCGGTCATCAGCGCGATCGAGGTGGGGATGCGCGAGGACAGCGCGATCAGCACGGTCACCGCGAAGATCGCCATCGCGATCTTGAACTTGTGCGGCCGCTGCTCGCCCTTGGGATAGTCGGTCACGACGACGAAGTCGCGCTCCTTGGAGTTCTCCGCCAGCGCCTGCCAGAAGCTGTGCAGCACCAGCATGTCGCCGGCGCGCAGCGGCACGTCGCGCACGTTCTCGGTGAGCACTTCCTTGTCGCGGTTGATCGCCAGCAGGCGGATGCCCTTCTGCCGCCGCAGCTGCAGCTCGTTGGCGGTCTTGCCGATGAAGCTGGAGGTGGGCGGGATCACCGCCTCGGAGATGCCGGCGCGGCTGGGGTTGAACAGGTCGCCGAAGTGGCGCAGGCGCCCGCTCATGCGCAGGAACTGGTTCTGGGCGAAGTCCGCCACCTGCTGCCGCGGCCCCATGACCCCGATCACGCTGCCGACCCAGATGCGCGAGTCGGCGGCCGGCGCCAGCTTGGCGTCGTCCTCGGCCTTGAGCGCCAGCATCACCGGCGCGTCGTGCAGGGATTCCGCCTCGCCGAAGGTCATGCCCACCAGCGGGCTCTCGGCGGTGACGGTCAGCTCGTAGACGTCGCCCTCGATGCCGTAGGTGCGCGCGAAGTAGCTCTGGGTGCGGCCCGGGGTCACGCTGGCGTCCTTGCCCTCGCGCATCACCCGCGCGCCGAAGAAGTGGAAGTACGCCAGGCCGAAGGCCAGCAGCGCCAGGCCGATCGGCAACGGCGCGAACATGTTCAGCGGCTCCAGCGTGGCCACGCCCGAGGGCAGGTTGGCGTTGGCGGCCACCAGCAGGTCGTTGAGCAGGATCAGCGGCGAGTTGCCGACCATCGTCAGCGAGCCGCCCATCACGATCGCCACCGCCAGCGGCATCAGCATGCGCGACAGCGGCAGGCCGGTGCGCGCCGACAGCCGCGAGGCCACCGGCAGGTATAGCGCCATCACCGACGGGTTCTGCATGAACGACGAGTTGAGGCCGGCGATCGACGAGGTCAGCAGCAGCAGCCGGCGCTCGATGCCGTGCGCGCGCCGCAGCAGCCAGGCGGCCAGGCGGTTCAGCGCGCCGGTGCGGTCCAGGCCCATGCCCAGGATCATCGTCGCGATGACGCTGATGACCGCGTTGGAGGAGAAGCCGTTGAACAGGTCCTCCGGCGCGACCTGCCCGGTCAGGCCCAGCAGCACCAGCACCACCAGCGCCACCAGGTCGGCGCGCACCCGCTGGAACACGAACAGCAGCATCGTCAGGCTCACCAGCCCGAGGACGATCTTCATGTCGGTGGTCAGCGAGAGCCCGGTGTCCATCAGGGCGGCGATCGGCGATGGCCGGACGTTCGTGCGCTGAAGGCGCGGGGCGGGGACCGGAGGCCGGGAACGCGACGCGGCCGCACGCGGCGCGTTCGCATGTCGGTGGCATGCAGCGGGACAAACCAGCGATGACGCGCCTTGTCCAACCCGAATCCCGAATCCCTAAACCCGGTCGTAGACCAAATCCCAGACGTCGTGGCCCAGGCGCTGCCCGCGGGTCTCGAAGTGCGTCTGGGGACGCCAGTGGGGGCGCGGCACCCGCCCGCGGGCGCCGGCGCGGTTGCGCAGGCCTGCGGTGGCGTCGAGCACGTCCCACATCTGCTCGGCATAGTCGTGCCAGTCGGTGGCCAGGTGCAAGCGCCCGCCGGGCGCGAGCTTGCGCACCAGCAGCGCGGCGAAGTCCGGCTGCACCAGCCGCCGCTTGTGGTGGCGCTTCTTGTGCCACGGATCGGGGAAGTAGATGCGCGCCTCGTCGAGCGCGCCGTCGGCGATCTCGTGGGCCAGCACCTCGACCGCGTCGTGGCGGTACACGCGCACGTGGTCGCTGCCGTCCTCGGCCAGGGCGTTCAGCAGCCGGCCGACGCCGGGCGCATGGACCTCGATGCCGATGTAGTCGCGCGCCGGGTCCTGCGCGGCGGCGAAGCGCAGCGCCTCGCCGTTGCCGAAGCCGATCTCCAGCACCCGCGGCGCCCGCCGGCCGAACACCGCGTCGAGGTCGCGCGGCGCGCCGGCGTAGTCCAGGCCGAAGCGCGGCCACAGCGCGTCGAACGCGCGCTGCTGGGCCTCGGTGAAGCGGCCCTGGCGCAGCACGAAGCTGCGCACCGCGCGGTGGCCGGGGGCGCGGGTGAAGGGCTTGGCCGCGAGCCGGTCGGCGGCGGCCGGGCGCGGCGCCGGGGCCGCCTCGTCCTCGGCCTCGGCCATCAGCCGATCAGCCCGTCCACCGGCGAGGAGGCGCTGGCGTAGCGCTTGCGGGGGATGCGCCCGGCCAGGAAGGCTTCGCGGCCGGCCTCGACCGCCTTGCGCATGGCCGAGGCCATCAGCACCGGGTCGCGGGCGCCGGCGATGGCGGTGTTCATCAGCACGCCGTCGCAGCCCAGCTCCATCGCGATGGCCGCGTCGGAGGCGGTGCCCACGCCGGCGTCGACGATGATCGGCACCCTGGCGTTCTCGACGATCTCCAGCAGGTTGTAGCGGTTCTGGATGCCCAGCCCGGAGCCGATCGGCGCGGCCAGCGGCATCACCGCCACGCAGCCGATCTCCTCCAGGCGCTTGGCCAGGATCGGGTCGTCGGAGGTGTAGACCATGACCTCGAAGCCGTCGGCGACCAGCTGCTCGGCGGCCTTGAGCGTCTGCACCACGTCGGGAAACAGCGTCTTCTGGTCGCCCAGCACTTCCAGCTTGGTCAGGTTGTGGCCGTCGAGCAGCTCGCGCGCCAGGCGGCAGGTGCGCACCGCCTCCTCGGCGGTGTAGCAGCCGGCGGTGTTGGGCAGGATCGTGTAGCGGTCGGGCGGCAGCACGTCGAGCAGGCTGGGCTCGTCCGGGTTCTGGCCAATGTTGGTGCGACGGATCGCCACGGTGACGATCTCGGCGCCGGCGGCCTCGGTGGCGCGGCGGGTCTCGTCGAGATCCTTGAACTTGCCGGTGCCGGTGAGCAGGCGCGAGCGGTACGCCTTGCCGGCGATGAGGAGGGAGTCGGGGGAAGCGGCCATGCGGGCATTATCGCTCATTGCGCACGCGAGGCGCCGCCCGGCGTGCGGCGGCGTCATCGTCCTGCAACGCGGCACGCACACCATGCCGGCCTTTCGTCGCCGGCATGGACTGGCTCGGCGTGTCCCCGTCACGAGCCAGGACCCCACGCATGCCGTTCCGACCGCGCCGCCTGCCGGCCTCGATCCGTTCCGCCCTGCTGGCCGCCTGCGCGGCCGCCGCCGCCGCGCCCGCGGGCGCCTTCGCCCAGGATGCCGCCGCCACCGCGCAGGAGCTCGATACCGTGGTGGTCACCGGCCGCGCCGGCGCCGGCCTGCGCACCAAGGCCGAGACCAGCTACTCGATCACCAACATCGAGGAGGAGGCGCTGCGCCTGCAGGCGCCGACCAGCGTGACCGAGGCGATGAAATCGGTCCCCGGCTTCTGGGTGGAGTCCTCCGGCGGCGAGGCCAGCGGCAACATCCGCGCCCGCGGCGTGCCGGTGGACGGCTACGGCTCGGTGCAGCTGCTCGAGGACGGCATCCCGGTCCAGCACGACCCGGCGCTGGGCTACCTCAACGCCGACCAGGCCTTCCGCCTCGACGAGACCATCGAGCGCATCGAGGTGGTGCGCGGCGGCCCGTCCTCGGTGTTCTACTCCAACGCGCCGGCCGGGGCGATCAACTTCATCCCGCGCACCGTGGGCGAGACCGCGGAGGGGCTGCTCAAGCTCACCGTCGGCGACCACGGCCTGTTCCGCACCGACTTCTGGTACGGCGCCCCCGCCGGCGACTGGACCCTGGGCGTGGGCGGCTTCTACCGCAGCCACGACGGTGTGCGCGACCCCGGCTTCACCGCGAACCAGGGCGGCCAGCTGCGGCTGTCGCTGGGCCGCGCGTTCGAGCGCGGCCGCGTCGCCTTCGACCTCAAGCGCCTCGACGACACCGTGGCCTTCTACACCGGCATCCCGATGCGCACCGGCGCCGACGGCGAGATCCGCGCGGTACCGGGCTTCGACGGCCACCACGGCACCCTGGCCGGCCCCGAGACCTCGCTGCTGCGCCTGACCACCGGCGACGGCGGCGACTACGTGTTCGACAACACCCGCGGCACCGAGGTCGAGCGCACCCAGCTCACCGGCCGCTTCGAGTTCGACCTGGGCGCGGGCTGGCAGCTGCGCGACACCCTGCGCTACAGCGACACCACCACCCAGCGCAACGGCGTCTACCCCAACGTGCTGCGCAGCGCCGCCAGCTTCCTGGAGGAGACCGCCGGACTCGCGGCCGGCATCCCCGGCGCCGCCGGCCTGCAGCTGCGCTACGCCACCAGCCCCGACCAGGTGTTCGACGTCGCCGATCAGAACGGCAACGGGCTGATGGTGCTGGGCGGCCTGCGCGGCATCACCATGCCGGTCACCGAGGTCATGAACGACCTGCAGCTCTCGCGCGCCTTCGAGGCCGGCGGCCAGCGCCACGACCTCACCTTCGGCTACTACTACGCGCACCTGGAGGAGGATTTCGACCGCTACTCCTCCAACGCGCTGCTGGACGTGCGCGACAAGGCGCGCCTGCTCGACCTGGTGGCGGTGGACGCCGCCGGCAACGTGCTGGCCACCATCACCGACCACGGCATCTGGCGGCACGGCTACGAGTGGGAGCGCGCGTCCGGCGAGCAGACCACCCACGCCTTCTACCTCGCCGACGAGTGGCAGGTGGCCGAACGGCTGCGCCTGGACGCCGGCCTGCGCTGGGAGAAGATGACCGCCCGCGGCCGGGTCGAGCGCAAGACCCAGGTCGACCTGGGCACGCCCGCCACCTCGCAGATCTGGACCGGCACCGGCGAGTTCGCCCACTACGACGACAGCTTCGACAAGCTGGGCTGGACCGTCGGCGCCAACTGGCAGTTCGCCGGCCAGTCCGGGCTGTTCGCGCGCTACACCGCCGCCAGCCGGCTGCCCGGCCTGGGCAGCTACATCACCAACGCCGCCGCCACCCCGGACATCCAGACCATGGACCTGGCCGAGGTGGGCTACAAGTTCGGCAGCCCCGCGTTCGATTTCTACGCCACCGCGTTCTGGACCAAGTACGACAACGTCGGCTTCAGCAACTACCGGGTCGGCCTGGACGGGGTGGTCGTCAACGAGGCGCGCTACGCCGACACCCGCACGCTCGGCCTGGAGCTGGAAGGCAGCTGGCGGCCGAGCGCCTGGTTCGACCTCTCCGCCACCGCCACCGTGCAGGATCCGGAGTACCGTGGCCTGCGCTATACCGACAGCGCCGGCGTCGAGCACGACTACGACGGCCACCAGCTGATCCGCGTGCCCAAGCACAGCGTCCGCCTGGTGCCCGGGCTCAACCTCGCCGACGGCCGCCTGCGCCTGCAGGCCGCCTACGAGCGGCAGGGATCTCGCTACGTGGACACCGCCAACTCGGTGCGCCTGCCGTCCTACGACGCGCTCAACCTGAGCGCGCGCTTCGAGGTGGACGAGCGGCTGTCGGTGTACGCCTACGTCGACAACGCGACCAACTCGCTCGGCCTGACCGAGGGCAACCCGCGCGCCGGCGAGCTGTCCAGCGGCGACGCCGGCGCCAACACCTTCATCGCGCGGCCGCTGCTGGGGCGCAGCTACCGCCTCGCCCTGACCTACCGCTTCTGATGGCCGGGCGGGCGGAGGCGCGGATACGGCGCGCGCCGCGGGCGATGCGTCTGGCGGCGGCCGCGCTGTGCGCGCTGGCGGCCGCCGCGGCGCAGGCCGCCGGCGCGCCGCCCGACGTGGTGCTGGAAGGCGAGCTGCGCGGCGCCGACCACCAGACCTACCGCGAGGTCCCGTTCGAGGTGCCCGCGGGCACCCGGCGGATCACCGTGGAGTTCGACTACAGCGGGCGCGAGGACCGCACCACCGTGGATCTCGGCCTGATCGGGCCGGATGGCTTCCTCGGCCGCGACGGCTTCCGCGGCTGGAGCGGCGGCAACAAGCGCCGCTTCACCGTCGCCGCCACCGACGCGACGCCCTCCTACCAGCCCGGGCCGCTGGCGCCGGGGCGCTGGGCGCTGCTGCTGGGCCTGCCCAACGTGCGGCCGCAGGCGCGCGACCGCTACACCGCGCGCATCTGGTTCGACGAGCGCGCCCCCGCGCCCGCGCCGCTGCGCGACGCGCCCGGCTGGTACCGCGGCGACCTGCACGCCCACGACGCCCACAGCGACGCCGGCTGCCCCAGCCAGTCCGGGCAGCGCGTGCCGTGCCCGCTGTTCAAGACCGTCGAGCGCGCCGCCGAGCGCGGGCTGGACTTCATCGCGCTCACCGACCACAACACCGTCTCCCAGGCCAACGCCATCGCCGAGCTGCAGCCCTACTACGACCGGGTGCTGCTGCTGCCCGGGCGCGAGGTGACCACCTTCAGCGGCCACGGCAACCTGATCGGCCCGGTGGACCCGCTCGACTTCCGCGTCGGCAGCGCGGCGGTGCCGGACTGGAACCACCTGCTGCGCGCCGCCGCCCCGCTGGGCGGCGTGTTCGCCATCAACCATCCCATCCGCCCCTCCGACGAGACCTGCATGGGCTGCGGCTGGACCGCCGCCCCGCCGGTCGACTACGCGTTGGTGCAGGCGGTGGAAGCGGTCAACGGCGCCGATGCCGACACCCCGTACTCCGGCATCCCGTTCTGGGAACGCCTGCTCGACGCCGGCCACCGGGTGACCGCGATCGGCGGCAGCGACAACCACGACGCCACCCTGCGCGGCGCCACGCCCGGCGGCGCCGAGATCGGCACGCCGGCCACGGTGGTGCACGCGCGCGCGCTGTCGATACCCGCGATCCTGGCCGGCCTCCGCGCCGGGCGCGCGTTCGTGGACGTGCAGGGCGATCCCCGTCGCGGGCTGCGCTTCTCGGCGAGCGCCGGCACCACGCGCGCGGACATGGGCGACGCGCTCGCCGCGCCGGCCGGCGCCGACCTCGGGTTCGAGGCGACGGTGACCGGCGCCGCCGGCGGCCGCGCGCAACTGGTCGAGGACGGGCGCATCGTGGCCGAGCAGGGCGTGGACGGCGACGAGGCCATGCTGCGCTTCCCGCGACGCGGCGACGGCCGCCGGCACTGGGTGCGTCTGGACGTGCGCGGCCCCGATGGCCGCCTGTGGCTGCTGGGCAACCCGATCTACGTGAACCACGACGCGCCGTAGGCGCGCGACCGCGCCGGGCGCCACCGGACCTCAGGCAGAAGACGAACGCAGCGCCACGCGCGGCCGCGCGCGAACGACGGCCGGCATCGCCTTGATTCCTGCGCAGGAACCGAAGCGTCGCGCGCGAGGAGCGCGCGCCCCGCAGCGCTCAGCCGCCGCCCATCGCCTGCACGATCTCCACCCGGTCGCCCTCGGCCAGCCGGTGCTCGCCGTGGCGCCCGCGCGGCACGATCTCGCCGTTCACTTCCACCGCCACCCGGCGCCCGGCCAGCCCGCGCAGCAGCAGCAGCTCGGAGAGGGTGGGGGCGTCGTCGAGGGCGAGCGGTTCGCCGTTGAGAAGGATCTGCATGCGCGCATTGTCGCCGCTTCGGCGCGCGGGCGCATCCGCCGCCGTGCCGCATGACACTTTCATGACGCACTGCGGCTTGAGTCCCCGCGGGGCGGCGCCGAACATGCGCCACCACACGCCCGCGCATGGCCGCGGGCGCGCCGTTCCCGCATCCCGGAGGTTCCATGCGCTTCGCCCGTACCACGCTCGCGGCCGCCCTCGCGCTCGCGGCCGTTCCCGCGCTCGCCCAGCAGGGCCCGTTCTCGCGCACCGTCTTCTTCGGCGACAGCCTGACCGACGCCGGCTTCTTCCGGCCCCTGCTGCCCGCCGAGGCCCGCCCGGCCACCGGCCAGTTCACCACCAATCCCGGCTGGGTCTGGGCGCAGCACGTCGCCGACCACTACGGCACCGACGGCGGTCCCAACGGCAACGGCCAGGACGGAGACAACTACGCCGTCGGCGGCGCCCGCGTCGCGCTGGACCGCGGCGGCGCGCTCGGCGAAACGCCCTCCGTGGCCACCCAGGTCGCGCGCCACCTCGCCGGCGGCGGTGCCGATCCCGACGCGCTCTACACCGTCTGGGCGGGTGCCAACGACCTCTTCGCCATCGCCGGCGGCGAGCCCGCGCAGGCCACGCTGGCCAGCGCCGTGACCGCCCAGGTCGGCCTGATCGGCACCCTGCAGGGCGCCGGCGCCCGCTACGTGCTGGTGCCCACGCTGCCCGACATGGGCCAGACGCCCGACGCCCGCGCCGCCGGCCCCGCCGCCCAGGCGCAGCTCACCGCGTTGTCCTCGGCCTACAACGATGCCCTGTACGCCGGCCTCGACGCCGCCGGCCTGCGGGTCATCCCGCTCAACACCTTCGCCTTCCTGCGCGAGGTGACCGCCAGCCCCGGCAGCTATGGCCTCGCCAACGTCACCAGCCCCGCCTGCACCGTGACCCAGTCGCTGCTGTGCAACCCCGGCACGCTGGTCGAACCCGGCGCCGACACCGCCTACCTGTTCGCCGACGGCGTGCATCCGACCCGCGCCGGCCACGCCGCGCTGGCCGACCTGGCGATCTCGGTGCTGGAAGCCCCCGCGCAGATCGCCGCGCTGCCGCGCTCCGCCGCCGCCGTCGGGCGCGCCCGCGCCGAACGCGTCGCCTGGCACCTCGACGGCCGCCCGGCCGGCGACGGCGCCGGGCTCTGGTTCGACCTGCGCGGCGACTACCAGCGCCGCGGCGACGGCGACGACTACGACGGCTTCGCCCCCGCGCTTACCGTCGGCTTCGACTGGGCCCGCGGCAACACCGTGTTCGGCGTGTTCGGCGGCTACGGCGTGACCCGGCAGGACTGGGGCCTGAGCCGCGGCGACTTCCGCCACAAGGACGCCACCCTCGGCGGCTTCGTCGGCTGGCGCGGCGACACCGGCGCCTGGGTCGCGGGGCAGGTCAGCTGGACCTCGCTTGACCTCGACACCCACCGCACCGTGCACCTCGGCCCCGCCGTGCGCCGCCACGCCGGCTCCGCCGACGGCGAGAACCTGACCCTGGCCGCCCACGCCGGCTGGAATTTCGAGGCCGGCACCCTGCGCCACGGCCCGGTGCTGTCGCTGGTCTCCCAGCGCATCGACATCGACGGCTTCGAGGAAAGCGATCCCACCCTGTCCACCGCCCTCGGCTATCCCGACCAGCGCTTCGACTCGCTGGTGGGCAGCGTCGGCTGGCAGATCGCCGCCACCCAGGGCGGCCTGCGCCCCTACGCCCGCGCCACCTGGGACCACGAGTTCGAGGACGCCCCCGGCGAGGCCTACGCCCGCGTGCTCTCGCTGCCCGCGACCGGTGAGTACGCCGTGCCCGCGCTGCCGCACGACGACGGCTACGCCACCGTAACCCTCGGCGCCCGCGCCGGCCTGTACGGCCTGCACGCCGACTTCGGCCTCAGCACCACGCTCTCGCACAAGGACGGCGGCGACTCCACCGTCTTCGTCAGCCTCAACCGCGCGTTCTGAGCGCCGTACCTCGCGCCGCCCGGTGGCGGCGCGCCGGCGGGGGCCGCGGCGTTGCCAGCGCGGCCCCGCCGTCCTAGACTTCCGCCCACGCGGGTGTAGCTCAATGGTAGAGCAGAAGCTTCCCAAGCTTACGACGAGGGTTCGATTCCCTTCGCCCGCTCCAGTTTAGGTTCCATGGAAATCCAAGGAGTTCCATAAACCCCTGTCAGCCAAAGGACTTTTTGCTAGGCAGGCGTCCAGTGAGAGCCACCGAAAGCCACCCGAAGCCACGACTTTTAAGTCCAAGCTTAAGTCCAAGTAAGCGGGTTGGTTGAGGTCCGGTTTGTTGCTGGGGCGGAGCGGGCCATGCGAAGAGGATCTGACTCCTGACTCTGTTCAGGAGCAGACATGGCACTCACCGATGCAGTCGTCCGGCACGCCAAGGCGACCGGAAAGGACTACACCCTCCCTGACTTCGACGGCCTCACGCTGTCCGTCTCCGCGGTCGGCACCAAGGCTTGGTACTTCCGCTATTACTGGCTGGGTCGGCAGAAGCGAATGTCCTTGGGGCACTACCCCGAGATCGGCCTGCGCGAGGCGCGCATCGAACGGGACAAGGCGCGCGCCTTGGTCGCCAAGGGCATCAACCCGCAGCGTCAGCGCACGAAGGATCGGCGCTTGGCGACCGATGCCGAGCAGTACACGTTCCAGGCCGTCTACGACAAGTGGTTCGCGTTCCGCCAGCAGAGCCGTCTGAAGAAGACCGGGCGCAACGTCACGCTCGGGACGCTTCCACGCATCTTCAGCAACGACGTCCTCCCATCGCTGCGCAAGCGCTCGATCTACGAGATCAACCGCGCTGACCTACTCGAAATCGTCGGGCGGATCGAGAAGCGCGGTGCCCCGTCGATCGCCGAGAAGGTCCGGACCTGGCTCAACCAGCTCTTCCGGTACGCGCTGGTGATCGTACCCGGGCTGGAACGCAATCCGGCCTCCGACCTGGATGTGGTCGCCATGCCGGCGCCGCCCGTGCGCCACAACCCGTTCCTGCGCATGCCCGAGGCACCCGAGTTCCTGCAGCTGCTGCGCAAGTACCCCGGCCGGCTGCAGACCCAGGTCGGCGTCCGCATGCTGTTTCTGACGGGTGTGCGCACGGGCGAGCTGCGGCTGGCGACCCCGGATCAGTTCCACCTCGATGACGCTCTGTGGATCATCCCGCCGGACGTGGTCAAGCAGCTCGAACTGAAGATGCAGAAGGAGAACCTGCGCACGGAGGATATCCCGCCCTACATCGTGCCGCTGTCGGTGCAGGCGGTCGAGATCGTCCGGCACATGCTCGACCGGTTCAAGAAGTCGCAGAAGTACCTCTTCCCGGGCGCCAAGAGCCTGAAGCAGCGCATCAGCGAGAACACGCTCAACGGCGCGATCAAGCGCCTGGGATACGCAGGTCGGCTCACGGGCCATGGCATCCGCGCCACGATCTCGACGGCGCTCAACGAGCTGGGCTATCCGGACAAGTGGATCGACGCGCAGCTTTCCCACGTCGACCCGAACCCGGTCCGTCGAACCTACAACCATGCCGAGTACGTCGACCAGCGCCGGCACATGATGCAGGACTGGGCCGATCGACTGGACCTGCTCGAACAGGGCGAGGTCGAGGCGGCCTGCAGCCCTCTGAACATTCAACTGGAAGGCTTGCCCGTCCTGGAGGCTGGCATGAGCCTGCCGGCTCCGCCGGCGACCGCGGGAATGCAGAAGCTGGTGCTGTCCACACCCGCTGCCGTTGCCGCTGCGCCGCAGCCCGTCCAGGTGCAGCCCATCTCCGTACGGCGCCTGTCCGCGGTGCGGGTGCCCAAGACGGAGCCGGCCATCTCCAATGTCCAGCGCGAGCGCATGATCCTGCTCGACATCCTGGAATCGCCCCACAACCTCTCCGTTGCCGACTACGCCAAGCTCGCCGGCAAGTCGCGTCGCTGGATCACCTACGAGGTCACGGCCGGGAACCTGTTGTCGATCAGCCTGGGCAATCGCGGGCAGCGCGTGCCGGACTGGCAGCTCGACCCGCTCAAGCGTCGCCTGGTCCAGACCGTCCTGAAGCAGACGGCGCGCGGCGTGGACCCGTGGGAGATCTATCACGCGCTCATGCAACCGTGCGCCGAGTTCGGCGGCGAGTCCGCCGTCGAAGCGGTCACCGCCGAGAATCTCGGGGCAGCGGTCAAGGCGGTTTGCCGCACGCTCGCCATGCAGGTGTTCGATGGCCCTGTTCCGCACCGCGAGGGCTATCGGTCTACGCGACCGTCTGCCCTCGTTTGAAGAAGCGGTCGATCGCTGGAGAGTCGGCGCGCTCGGGCCGGATCAGATGGGTTCCGACCCGGTATGTGCTGTCCGCCAGCGAACGCATGACGACACCCCAGTTCCGCGACCGTTCGAGGAGCGGTCGCGGAGCGATGCCGACCCCATAACCAGCCGCCACCTGTACGGCCATCAGCGCAAACGAGGTCGACCGATAGGGAATAGCTGGCTGCGGGCCGAACAACGCTTCGCAGGCGCGTGGGCAGCACTCGAACAAGGTGTACGGTCGGAGCTTGTCCACTGGAACCGCCGGATAGCTGAGCAGGGGTGATCGCTCTGGTAGGGCGACGGCCAGTTCATCCTGCCAAAGCAGGTCGGCCCGCAGGTGCGGCGCCGGCGTGTCTGCCATGACTATCCCGATGTCGTAGCGGCCATCCGCCAATCCCTCGAAAAGACTGGCCTCGGATGCCTCGTGCACAACGACGGATGTTTCCGGCTCCTCAGCCCGCTGCAGGGCAAGCAATGATGCCAAGCGTGGCGACGACGGCACGCAGGATGTGACGCAGAGCTTAAGCGCAGAAGCTCGACAAAAGGCTTGCATGAAGGCCCGTTAGGTCATGGCTTGAAGCGATTGTCGCAACCGCCATCATAAAATGAGTTAAATTTACCGTGGTTTAACTTAGCGCGCTGAACGACGCTTTTGCCGATGCAGAAGCGCTCCGTCCAGCGAGGCCGCCCGGTCGGCACGACCACCTACGAGCCTGAGCCCGCGTTGGCGTTCGGACAGGCTGTTCGCGCTGCACGCCTGGAGCGAGGGATCGCCCAGGAAGAACTTGCAGCGGTGGCGGAAATCGATCGTTCGCACATCGGCAAGATTGAGAGGGGCGAACATATGCCAACCTTGGCGTTGATCCTCAAAATCTCAAACGCGCTGCGCATGAGTGCGGCTGATTTGATGTCGACGACAGTAGCTAACCTGCAATCGGGCAGAAAAACCTAAGCCCAAGTGTCAACCCGGTTTAACTGTCCGGATGGGCGTGCAGGTACGTGAGGAACTGCTGTAATGCGACGCACGGCTCGTTACCCGCCAGGTGCAGCAGATAGGTTGTGAGCACGGCTGATTCGCTGGCTAGCGGTCGGACCACGATGTCTGGATGTTTGCAGAGCGCCATGCGGGTGGTGCTTGTAAACCCGACGCCGTAACCTGCAGATACCAGCGTGAGCATCATGTCCGACGAGCGTACATGCTCGACGACTTTCAGATCCTGCTCCAGCGTGCGAAGCAGCAGCGTCAGTTCGCGAGAACATCCCTCGTAGGTCTGCGGATCACACATGACCAGCGGATATCGGGCCAGTTCCTCGAGGGGTATCTCCTTGTACGCCAGCAGTGGGTGGTGCGTCGGGATCGCCGCGAGCAGCGTGTCGCGCCAGACGGGCTCGGCGCAGATGCCGTCCCCGACGTTGGCGGTATGCGCAAAGCCTGCCCTGAAGTCCCCCGCGCGAAGCCCCCGCAACTGTTCCTGCAGAGGTACTTCGCAGATACGTATCTCGATCTCTGGCGCATCTTCCCGAAAGCGCGCCAGGATCTCGGACAGGCGGGGGTCGATGGCGCCATCTGAGATGGCGATGCGCAAGCTACCGCGATATCCGGTCGCGATCGCCCTGACGTTCTCGCCAGCCTGTTCCAGGAGCGCCAACACCCGACGAACTTCGTCGAGGTAGACGGTACCTGCTGCGGTCAGACGGGTACCCCTTCGATTGCGATCAAAGAGCACCACGCCTAGATCTTCTTCCAGCTCCTTGATTGTCCTCGACAAAGGAGATTGCTCGATGTGCAAACGCTCGGCTGCGTGCGTGAAGTTCAGCTCCTCACCTAGAACGACAAAACAGCGAAGGTGTCGCAGTTCCATAGGCCATACTCCGAGTCAACCTCGAAACCTTCCTATGCATGGTTGAGCTTTCATTGCCTGAACCGCTGCATCATTCATGGGTAGTGCCCCGGTTGTGGATCAGTCGCGACGAGTTGGCCAGGATGCCGATATCCGGGATGGATTGAAGCTCCGCCGCGTAGAAGGCCACCGCAGCAGTACGATCAAAGTGCAGTCGATGTTTGGCTATGTCGTGCGTGGGTCGCGATATGCGAGCAACCTGAGCGCATTGAACACCACCAGTAGCGTGGACCCCTCATGGATGGCGACGGCCGGGCCGATGCCCAGGCCGAAGATCGTGGCAGGCACCAGGAATGCCACGATCCCGAGGCTGACGTAGACGTTCTGCCGGATCACGCCGCGGGTATGCCGGCTCAGGCCCACCGCGAATGGCAGGTGGCGCAGGTCGTCGGCCATCAGCGCGACGTCGGCAGTTTCCAGCGCGACGTCGGAACCGGCCGCACCCATCGAGATGCCGACCGTGGCGTTGGCCATCGCCGGCGCGTCGTTGACGCCATCGCCGACCATCGCGACCTTGTCTTGCTCGCGCAGCTTGCGGATGGCTTCGACCTTATCCTCGGGCATCAGGTCTCCCCAGGCTTCGTCGAGACCCACTTCCGAGGCGATCGCCTCGGCGACGCGCTGATGGTCGCCGGAGATCATGATCATGCGCGTGATGCCGAGCGCGCGCAGTTCCTTGAGCGCCTCCGGCGCACCCTCGCGCGCAGTGTCGAGCAGGCCGATCGCGCCCAGGTCGCGCGTGCCCTGCCTGACCACCATCGAGGTGCGGCCGGCCTCGCGCAGCTGCGCGATGGCGGCCGCCGCGGACTCGCCCAGCGGCGCAACGCCGTCGGCACCGAACATCTCGGCCTTGCCGATCCACACCGTCTCGCCGCCGAGCGTGGCGGTAACGCCGCGGCCGATGAGGTTTTCCAGTCCGCTGGCGGACGGGATCTCGCGCCCACCCAGTCGTTCCCGGCCATCCCGGGCGATGGCCGCGGCTAGCGGATGGTCGCTGAGCGACTCGACCGCGACTGCGACGGTGAGCAGTTCCTCCTCCGTGACACCGTCCACCGCAACGACGTCGGTGATGCGAGGCCGGCCTTCGGTGAGCGTGCCGGTCTTGTCGAAGGCCATGGCGTTGAGCGAACCCAGTTCCTCCAGCGGTGCGCCGCCCTTGATCAGCACGCCGCCGCGTGCCGCACGGGCGATGCCCGAGAGCACCGCACTGGGCGTGGCGATGGCGAGTGCACAGGGGCTGGCAGCGACGAGGACGGCCATCGCGCGGTAGAAGCTGTCGCGGAAGGGCTCGTCGACGACGACCCAGGCGAATAGCAGGAGGACGGCCAGCATCAGCACCGCGGGCACGAAGATGCGCTCGAACCGGTCGGTGAAGCGCTGGGTCGGCGACTTGCGTGTCTCGGCCTCGCTGACCATCTTCACCACGCGCGCCAGCGCCGAATCGCTGGACTTGCGCGTGACCTCGATCTCGATCGCGCCGCTGCCGTTGATGGTGCCGGCAAACACGCGCGAGGCGGCATCGACGCCATCGGGCCGTGCCCGCGCCGTCACGGCGTCGTCCACGGGGCGCTTGTCGACCGGAATGCTCTCGCCGGTCACCGGCGCCTGGTTCACGCTGGAGGTGCCCAGCACAAGGAAGCCGTCGGCTGGCAGGCGCTCGTTGGGTTTGACCAGCACCACGTCGCCGACGACGAGATCCTCGACGGCGATGTCCTGCACCTGGCCGTCGCGGCGCACGATGGCCGTGTCGGGCGCCAGTTCGGCCAGCGCCTCGATCGCGCGCTTGGCGCGACCCATCGCGTAGTGCTCGAGCGCGTGTCCGAGGCTGAACAGGAACAGCAGCAGCGCGCCCTCAGCCCATGAACCGAGCGCCGCGGCGCCGGCGGCAGCGACCAGCATCAGCGTATCGATCTCGAACCGCTTCATGCGCAGGTTGTCGATCGCCTCGCGCAGCGTGTAGATGCCGCCGAAGAAGTACGCCGCGACGTAGCAGGCGAGCGGGAGCCAGCCAGGCGCACCGGCGACCAGCTTCTCGATGGCGTACCCGGTGATCAGTAGACCGCCGCAGACCAGAGCGAAGATCAGCTCGGTGTTCGGGCCGAGCAGGCCGCCGTGCGCGTGCCCTTTGTGATCGCCGGCTTCATGATCGTGGTCGTGATCCCCTTCGGCATGGGCATGCTGTTCCTTGGCCGGTTGCCCACGCGGCACCACCTTGAGTTCCGCCAGCGCCTTCCGCAGGTCCTGCTCAGAGGTTCGCTCACGGTCGAACTCGATGGCGACCCGACCCGCGGCACTGGCCTCGGCTTCCAGGACGCCCGGAAGCGCCCGCAGGCGCTCGCCGACCGTCCGCGCCCGGCGCTGGTGGACGATGCCGTCCACCTCCCAGGAGGCGTGGCCGTAGCGGCCGCTGATCGCAGCGCCAGCCCCCTCGACGATCTCGCGGATGCGCGCCAGCGGAAGCATCTCGGCGTTGTAGTGGATGCACACCTGCGCCGGCGTTCCATCCTCGCCGTCGCGGACGTGGACCTGCTCGATGCCGTCCCGGCCCTCAAGATCACGGATCAAGCGTCCGACGCAGGCGTCGGCCTGGTCGGGAACATGTGGAAGCAGGATCTGCAGATCCAAGCGTAGCTTTTCAGTCATGGCGTTCTCCTTGGGTCTGCTGGAGAGGGAAATTGACGGTCGGCCCGTTTGCGAGGAAGGTCAGCGTATCTTCGGAGTCGCGTCCCGAAACTGGGCATCGCAGACATTGTCGTTTCATCCTGTCTTGGCCTCCTCCCGGACGCTACGCAGGATTTCGATGCCGCCGAGGGAAGCAACCACCGCGATCAGCGCACCCGCGACCAGGTCCGGCCAGGACGAACCCAACCACAACACCAGCGCGCCGGCGACGATCACGCCGCCATTGGAGACGAAGTCGTTGAAGCTGAAAGTCTCCGCGGCCTTCATGTTGACGTCGTCGGACCGCATGCGGCGCAGCAGCACCAGGCACCATAGGTTGATCGCGGCCGCGACCAGCGCCAGCCCCATCATCACCGGGCCCAACGGCTCGGCGCCGTACAGCCAGCGCCTGACCACGTCCGCCATCACCGCGACCGCGAACAGCAGCAGCATCACGCCGGACACGGCGGCCGCCCCGCGTTTCCACGCGGGACGGCGGTCGATGGCGAGGTAGCTCAGCAGATAGACGGCTGCGTCCGATCCGTTGTCGACGGCATTGGCGAGCAGGGCGCTGGAATCGGCCATCCAGCCGGCCGCGCCCAGCCCGGCGAACAGCGCCAGGTTCCACAGCAGCACCTGCCGCAGGACGCTTTTCTGCCGGGCCGGATCGAGCGTCACGTCGCGTGCCGCCTGGGTCGATGCTTCGCGGTCGCGCGTGCCGCGAAGGTGGGTAGTACGAGCAGCGTCAGCACCGTCGCCGTGATCAGGCCGCCGATGACGACGGTCGCCAGCGGTTTCTGCACCTCGGCACCGGATCCGGTCGCGATCGCCATCGGGACGAAGCCGACGATGGCCACCAACGCGGTGGTCAGCACCGCCCGCAGGCGGTTGGCGGCACCGGTCGCCGCCGCTTCCAGAGGCTCGTCCCCCGCGGCCAGGCGTTCACGGATGGCCTGCATCAGCACCAGGCCGTTGAGCGTCGCAACGCCGGAGACCGCGATGAAGCCCACCGCCGCGGACACCGAGAAGGGCATGCCGCGCACCAGCAGCGCCAGTATGCCTCCGACCAGCGCCAGCGGGACGCAGACGAAGACCAGCGTCGCCTCACGGATGGTGCCCAGTGCCATATACAACAGTGCGCCGATCATCAGGAACACGACCGGGATCACCAGCGCCAGCCGCGCCTCGGCACGCTGCAGGTTCTCGAACTGCCCGCCCCAGTCAAGGTAGACGCCGCTGGGCAGAGACACATCGGCCACGGCTGCCTGCGCCTCCCCGACGAAGCCGCCCAGGTCACGGCCACGGACGTTGGCCTGCACCACGATGCGACGGCTGCCGTTGTTGCGGCTGATCTGGTTGGGTCCTTCGCTGACCTCGATGCGCGCGACCGAGGACAGCGGCACCACGGTGCCGTCGGGAGCTACCACGGGCAGTGCAGCGAGCCGGGCCGGATCATTCCGAGCGTCTTCATCGAGCCGAACTACCACGTCGAACCGGCGGTCGCCCTCGAAGATCTTGCCGGCGGCAGTGCCACCAATGCCAGTTGCCAATGCCTCGCTTACGTCCGCTGCGGTCAAGCCATACTGTGCGGCAGCGGCATGGTCGACCCGCACGGTGAGCGTCGGCAGGCCCGACACCTGCTCCACGCGCACGTCCGCCGCGCCGTCGATGCTGCGGAGCTTGAGCGAAATCTGGTCGGCGATCGGCTGCAGGACGTCGAAGTCGTCGCCGAACACCATCACAGCCAGGTCCGTGCGCACGCCGGAGATCAGTTCGTTGAAACGCAGTTCGATCGGCTGGCTGAACTCGAACGCATTGCCGATCTGGTTGCCGACGATGCCCTCAAGCCGGCCGATCAAGTCTTCCTTGCTTAACGACTTGTCTGGCCACTCGGATTTCGGCTTGAGCACGATCACGCTGTCCGAGATGTTGGTCGGCATGGGATCGATGGCCGCCTCCGCCGTACCAGTACGGGAGAAGACAGTCTTCACTTCGGGTTCGCTGGCGAGGGTCTTCTCCAGGGCCAGTTGCATCGCTAGCGACTGCTCCAGCGAGGCGGAAGGAACCCGCAGCGCCTGCATCGCCAGGTTGCCCTCGTCGAGGGTCGGCATGAACTCCCGGCCCAGCGAAACGAATGCCGTGAAGCCGATCGCAAGCATGGCGACCGCGCCGAGCAGGACCGTGCGGGGCCGCGCAACCGCAGCGCGGATGACCGGCTCGGCTTTGCCGCGTACGAAGCGGATGATGCGGGTCTCGTGTTCGCCGTCGTGACCATGCTCCTTTTCTGATATCGACGCATGTGCAGGTTTCGGCTTGGGATCACGCACAAACAAGGCAGCCATCGCCGGCACGAAAGTAAAGGAGAAGATGAACGCTCCGACCAGGGCGAGCATGAAGGTCGCGGCCATCGGCTGGAACGTCTTGCCCTCTACGCCTTCCAGCGTGAGGATCGGCGCGAACACCAGCAGGATGATGAGCTGGCCGAATGCGGCCGGCCGCACCATCTTGCGCGCCGCCTGGATCGCGACGCCGAGGCGCTCCCCGGCGGAGAGCGACCGTCCCAGTTCGGCCTGCTTCTGGCCGAGCATCAGCAGCGTGGCCTCGATCACGATCACCGCACCGTCGACGAGGATGCCGAAGTCCAGCGCGCCCAGGCTCATCAGGTTGCCGCTGATCCCGAAGCGGTTCATGCCGATCACCGCGAACAGGAACGACAGCGGGATCACCAGCGCGGTGATCGCCGCGGCACGCATGTTGCCGAGCAGCAGGAACAGCACCACGATGACCAGCAGCGCGCCCTCGGTGAGGTTCCTGGCGACGGTCTTGATCGTGGAGTTGACCAGCATGCTGCGGTCGAGCACGGGTTCGGCGACGATGCCCGGAGGCAGGGAGCGGTTGACCTCGGCCAGACGCTCCGCCGCTGCCTGCGCCACCGTGCGGCTGTTGCCGCCGGCAATCATCAGTGCCGTCCCGAGCACCGCTTCATGGCCGTCGCGCGTGGCGGCGCCCAGCCGCGGCGCCTGTCCCAGCTCGACACTGGCCACGTCCGAAACGCGGATCACCACGCCGCCGCGATTGGCGACCGGCGACTGTGCGAGGTCGTCGACCGTCTGCGCCAGGGCATCGGCCCGGACGATCAGGCCTTCGCCGGCACGCTGGACGAAGCCTGCGCCGGCCTGGACGTTGGCGCGTTCCAGCGCTTGCACCAGATCGCCCAGGCCAAGACCGTAGGCGGCCAGCCGCTCGGTGTTCGGGCGGACGGCGTATTCCTTGACGTAGCCGCCGATCATGTCAACGCCCGCCAGGCCCGGCGTCGTGCGCATCTGCGGCGCGATGATCCAGTCCTGCACCGTGCGCAGATAGGTGGCGCGTTCTTTCGCCGTCGCGAGCCGGTCGCCCTCCGGCGTGAGATAGACCTCGCCGGCCTGCCATCCGGGCGTGTTCGGCTTGCCGACGTTCTCCGGGTCGAACGGGACGAAGTCCACCGTCCACATCAGCACCTCGCCGAGGCCGGTGGTGACCGGCGACATCATCGGCACCACGTCCTCGGGCAAGTCTTCCTGCACCTCGCGCATGCGCTCGGCCACTTGCTGACGTGCGAAGTAGATGTCGGTCTGGTCGGTGAAGATGGCGGTGACCTGCGAGAACCCGTTGCGCGAGAGCGAACGCGTGCTGGTCAGGCCGGGGATGCCGGCCAGCGCCGTCTCAAGCGGGTACGTGACCTGTCGCTCGATCTGGCCTGGAGCAAGTGCGGGTGCGATGGTATTGATCTGCACCTGCCGATTGGTGATGTCCGGTACCGCGTCGATCGGTAGCTTGCCGAGCTGGAACAGGCCATACGCCGCGATGACCGCGGCGACGAAGACCACCGCCCAGCGGAAGCGCACCGCCGTTTCAATGATGAGTTTGAACATGGCGGGGTCCTCAGTGGCCGTGCTCGGCCTCGCCCTTGGCGAGTTCGGCCTTCAGCAGGAATGCGTTGGTGCCGGCGACGCGCTCGTCGCCCGACAGCCCGTTGAGGATCTCGATGCGCCCGCCCGCGCGGCGACCGGCGAGCACCGGGGTCGCACGGAAGCCCTTGCCGTTGTCGGCCACGAATACGACCGAGCGGCCCTCCACGGTTTGCACGGCGTCGGCAGGCACGGTCAACGTGTCGTCTTTGGCCGCCGCGACCACGACGCCGGACACCGGCGTACCTGCCGGCGGCAGCGGGCCGGATTCCGGGCGCGCACGGATGATCGCCATGCCACCCTGCTCGCGGACATCGGCGGCGGAGCCGATCACGATGGCACTGAAGCTGCCGTTCGTGCCGGTGACTTCGATGCGCGCGCCGGGTTCGACTTGCGCCGCGAGCGCGGGCGGGGCGGAAAACACGAGTTCTGTCTGCGCTGGATCGGCCACGTTGGCCACGATGTCACCCGCGGCGACGAAGCCGCCGGGCGTCACCTGGACCGCGCCGACCACGCCTGGTACCGAGCTGGTAATGGTCACGCGCCCACCTGCGTTCGGCGAGCCGGCCGCGACGACCTGGGCTGCGGCCGCACGGGCCGCCGCTTCGGCCGATAGCGAGCGTGCCCGCGAGGCTTCGAGTTCCTGTTTTGCGACCACGCCCTGAGTTACCAGCGCCTGGTCGCGCTGATACACCAGCCGTGCCGCTTCCGCTTCGGCGCGTGCCGCATCCGCATTCGCACGCATCGTTGCGGCTTCGCCGCTGACAATCACTGCCAGAGGCTGGCCGACGCGAACCCTGGTGCCGGGTGCGACGATGACGCGCTCCACGCGACCACCGATGGAAGCAGCAACGGCGGCACGTGCGCCAATAGCGGGCTCGACACGTCCACTCAGGCGTGTCTCGCTGCCACCACCGCGACCAACGGCAACCACCTGGATACCTGACGCTTCGATCTGCTGCTGGGTCAGGGCAACCAGGCCCTCCTCGCTCTCGGTCGCTTCATCGCCATGGTCGTCATGGCTGTCTTTCTCGTCATGGCCCCCTTCGGCGCCGTGATCTGCATGGCTTTCTTGTGTCTGATCGTCACCGTGCGATCCATGGCCGTCATCATCGGAGTGGGCAGCATGGGACGCTCCGGCATCCTGGCTGCTGGTGAGCCTCGCAAGGCCGAAGCCTGCGACGAGGGCGACCAGGAGTGCGGCGACGTAAATCAGCCGCTTAGTATTTGTTTTCATCGGGATTCTCCGAACGGGGCGCGGCCTTCCAGGAGCGCCAGGTCGATTTCGGCAAGAACGCGCGCGATCCGCGCGTCCACGGCGGCATTGCGCGAGGCGATCAACGCCGAGCGCGTGCTGCGAAGTTCAAGTTGCGAGATTCGGCCAGCCTCGAAACCGACGCGGGACAGGCGATAGGCCTCCTCGGCAGCTGCGACACCGCTATCGGCGGCGCGTGTCCGGCTGTTCGAGGCGGCTAGCGTGGCCTCTGCGGCCAGTCGCTCCGCCCGTACCTCCTGCTTCTGCGCGATCAGCCGGGCCTCGGCGGCCCGCTGCTCGGCATATGCGGCTCGAATGCCACCCCGATTGCGATCGAACAGTGGAATGGTCAACTCGAGGCCGACCGTAAATGCCTCATCGTTGGTTTCCCGGAACCGGGTCCTGCCAACGGCGGCGCTGACATCCGGAAGCGCGCGACGCCGTTCGACCGTCACCAGTCGGCTCGCGGCATCAAGTTCGGCCTGGGCAACCCGGACGGCGAGAGGATCGTCTGCACCGACTCCGGTCGGGTTGGAAGTACGGTCCAACAGGCTTGCACTGATGGCTTGGACGGGTCTTTCGAGCATGGCGATCGCCGACAACCGTGCGAACGCACCGTCGCGGAGGGCCTTGGTTTCATCGAGTGCCGCCCTGGCGGCCTCGACCTCGCTCTGTGCCTGGACACCGCGCAGGGTCGCCTCGCGGCCCTGTTCAACCATGGCCGCGACCCCGCGCGCGTCCTGCTCGGTCAGCGACAGGGCCTCAGCAGCGAGGTCGTAGCGTCGTGCTGCGGCTTCGGCCTCGGCATAGGCCAGTGCCAACTGGCCCGCGACCTGCCAGCGAGTCTGCACGCGCCGAAGGTCCGCCGCGTTGGCCTCGGAACGCGCCGCCTGGATTCGGGCGGAGCGCTGGCCAAACAGTTCAAGGGGCTGGTTGATCGACAGCGTCGTTTCGCCGTTGCCGGTACCGTTGTAGGGGCCGGTACCGTAGACGTTCTCTCGGCTGTAGGCGATTGAGGGATTGGGAAGGGCGCGGGCCTGCTCCGCACGGGCGGCAGCTGCGTCATAGACGGCATTGGCTTCGAGCGTCGACGGCAGCGCGTCGAGCCGGGCAACTAAATCATCGTAGGACGGGGCGGTCTCGACGACAGTGTCGTTCGCCATTGAAGGCGACGCCAATGCCAAGACAGCCACGGCCAGTCCGACCGCGATGAGCGGCCGTCCAAGCGGCGTAAACATGGGAACTCCGGAAGCAAAAGTTGACGTGGGAACCCGTCAGAACGGGCACTGAACACGTCAGCCTCGCGGAGGCCTCAGGGGTCCTTCGGATATTCCGGATGCGGGAGGATCATCCTGCGATACAGCCTGAACGGCGCGCACGGCGTCGTAGCCCACAGTCGTACTGGATGGGACGTTTGCTGTCGAGTGATGGCAATGGCCGTGGGCGCAGACGCCGTGGGCGTCGCCGGAGTCATCCCCCTTGCCGGCATCGTCGCTTGGCGATGACGCATGGTCATCCAATGCAATCGCCGTATGCGTATCGAGCGATTCGAACGAGCAAGCGAACGCATCGGCGATAGGCAAGATCACCAGCACTGCGACCAGCAGTGCGGCGATGGTGCTTTTCAGCTTGACGAGTGTCCGATGCATCGGGCAAAACATACCAGTCAAGGCTCCCCGGACACAATAACAAGCTGCCTTCCCCCTATAGAAATCCAACAGGGCCGCCAGCGCCTTGCTCAGGCCTCCCCAAAACTCTTGCAAAACCGAGGCTTGGCCGGCCTGCCGCACCGACTCGCCCAGCATGCTGGCGTGCTGATCTAAAGGGTAATCTTTGGGGTCTATTCAGCTAGAAACTATGAGCCCTTCTCCGGGGGGGGGGGGCTGGGGATCGAAGGAATGGCCGGTCGAGAATGTGCTCCTTCCAAAGCCCTCATGGGGCGATCTTCGAGTCGATGCACTCGGAAAAGACGTCTAGGTCAGGGTCATAGACTGAAGACCGGACTTGCATGAGACCAAGTACGGAGTGAAACAGGTTGTCGTGGCTGAGCGAATTGCCCGCCTGACGCTTGACGCAGCGCACATCGATGCCAGCGTTGTCGCGCATTCCCGGAGAAAGCCACACCACCATCGGCACCTTAATCTGGGTTTCCGGTGCGATCGCGTAGGGGAAGCCGTGCAGGTAAAGGTTTCCTTCACCTAGGGACTCGCCGTGGTCCGAGAGATAGATCATCGCGGTATCGTGCGATCGATCCTGCGCAAGCATCCGGATGGTCCTTGCCAGAAAGTCATCGGTCTCCAGGATGGCGTTGTCGTAGGCGTTGACGATCTCTTCCCGGCTGCATTTTCCGAGGTCCGGGCTCCTGCAGTCCGGGACGAAACGCCGCCGCGATGGTGAATACCGCTTGAAGTAGCTGGGGCCGTGGTTCCCGAGCTGATGGAGCACGACGACGACATCGCCCGGATTGTCGTCGATGGCATCGTGCAGTCCCTGCAGCATCACGGCGTCGCGGCACGCCTGATCGTCGCAAAGCGGGTCGGCGCGCGGTTCACGGTATGACTCGAACGCCAACCCGGCGCATACGCCCTTGCACCCGGTCTGGTTGTCGCGCCAGAGTGTCCTGATGCCTGCGCGCTCCAGTACATGCAGCAGGGATTCGGATCCACGGATGAGCTGCTGGTCGTAGTTCCGCCTTCCGGTGGCCGAGAACATGCACGGAACCGAGACCTCGGTGTTCGATCCGCAGGCCGTGACATCCGTGAAATTGATGACGTCCAGTGACGACAATTGCGGGGTCGTCTGCCGGCGGTAGCCGCTCAGTCCCCAGTTCTGGGCGCGGACGGTTTCGCCGACGACGATCACCAGCAGGTGGGGCTTGGTTGACGGTCCGTGGCCCACCAGTCGCGCATCGGCCCCGACGACGCGGCGGGGTGCATCCGCCACGCGCGCGTCTTCCCCGAGAACCCGGGGGATCGAGACGAGATAGTTGCCTGGCGCGATCAGGTAGCGCAGGGATTTGTGGTTCCGCATCAGTGACGACAGGTCGTCAAAACACGTCGCCAGCACCAGTCCGGTCAGCGCGATGACGGCGAGCAGGAACACCAGACGGCGAGCCAGACTGCGCTTCCACCCGTACGTCCTGATCCGCGTCCACCAGACGAGCGCCGAGGGCAGAACGCCCAGGGCGAGCACGGACAACGCCAGGCCCGGCGTCAGCAGCTCAAGGGCCTCCGCCGTATCGGTTCGCAGTACGTTCCGGATCATGCTGGGATCGAGATGGACCCCATAGCGATCCGCAAAGTAGGCGGCCGCCGCAGTCGCCATCAGAAGCAGCGTCAGCAGCGGTTTGACCGTCCAGCGGTTCAGTACGAGCCCGAGCAGGATCGCATGCAGGCCCGCGATCGCGAGACCGGCGCTGGCGAGCAGACGCCAGCTGCCGGGCTGATCCAGCACGCCCGTTTCCCTGACGCCCGACCAGAATGCCCCGTTTGCGGTGGCGACGAAGAACACGCTTGCGATGGCGATGAGGCCTTCCACGCTGATCGAGGGCCTGAGCCCCGCAAGCCGTCGATCAGCCGAGGAGTACAGGAGTCCCTGCGTCGCCGCTGAAAGCTCCGGCCTGCTCGGTCCGCGGCCTCCCTTTTGCGTTCTCCACAGTCGATGGCCGGTCACGGCAGAGCACCGTGATCCGGGCCGGAACCGTGTCCGCTGCGCGGGCGCAGATCCAGATAGAGACTGTATGCCGCAGTGAAGGCCGGCAGCAGGTTCTGCAGCACGCCGACCGCATCCTGCTTGCTCGAAAACAGGAAATAGGCAAGGGCCATGAGGCTTCCGGCCAGGCTCATGTACCAGAACAGGCGGGGAATGACCGGCCTGCCGGCGCGCCGGCTCGCCAGGAACTGGACGACCCAGCGGGCACCGAACATCAGCGCGCCGGTCACGCCGATGAGCTTCCAGGGTGTCAGGACGATCCCGGTCCAGGCGAGCCAAGCGATGGAGTCGTTCATGGCCGGGTCTCCTGGACGGGTCGGCTGTGTGCGCGCACATGGCGTGCGACGAGCCACGACACGCCAAGCAGGTCCCGGATGCCCACGAGCGCCCGTCCGAAGTTGGTGTACTTGGACCTTCCGGCTCCCCGGGGACGGTGGTTCACCGGCACACTGACCGTGCGCCAGCCCGCCCGCTGCATGAGCGCGGGCAGGTAGCGGTGCATGTGGTTGAATGCGGGCAGCGAAAGGAAGGCTTCCCGCTCGAACAGCTTGATCCCGCAACCCGTATCCGGTGTGCCGTCGTGCAGGAAGCTGCGCCGGATGCGGTTGGCCAGCCGTGACGCAATCCGCTTGGCCGGCCCGTCGTTGCGCGTGACGCGCCAGCCGGCGATCAGCTTCACGTCCGACGGCGATTTCTCTAGGTGAGCGATCAGCTTAGGGATGTCGGCGGGATCATTCTGGCCGTCGCCGTCGAGTGTCGCGATCCATGAGCCGTATGCGTTCTGCACGCCGGTCAGCAGGGCGACGCTCTGTCCATAGCACGCTTCGTGCTGGATTAGTCGCAACTCGGGGATCTCGTTCTTCAGCGCCAGGACCACCTGCGCGGTGCCGTCGCTCGAACCGTCGTCGACGCAGACGATGTCGAATGCAACGCGGCCATGCAGGTGCTGCGACACTTCGCGCACCAGCGACGCGATGTTGTCGCGTTCGTTGAGCACGGGGATGACGACGGAAAACAGATTCATGGGAGGGGTCTCGGTGTTGTGGGTGTAGTGGATCCGCCGTTATGAAGTCCCCTCTTCTCCCTCATCGGCGGGAGAGACGGAGCCGAGCAGCTTCGTTGCGACATCGCCATTTCTAGCGATCCACGCCGAACAGATCGCGGCTGTAGACTTTTTCGGCCACATCAGCCAGGTCTGCGTTCAAGCGGTTGCTGACGATCACTTCGCTGCGGCGCTTGAACTCGGCCAGATCACCGATCACTTCGGAGTTGAAGAACGCAGGCACGTGCAGCAACGGCTCGTGCACGACCACCTCCACGCCTCTGGCCTTGAGCCGCTTCATCACGCCTTGCACGCTGCTGGAGCGGAAGTTGTCGCTGCCAGCCTTCATCACCAGCCGGTGAATGCCGACCACGCGCGGCTTGCGGCGCAGGATGTCGTCGGCGATGAAATCCTTGCGCGTGGTGTTGGCATCGACGATGGCGCGGATCAGGTTTTGCGGCACATGGCAGTAGTTGGCCAGCAGTTGCCGGGTGTCCTTGGGCAGGCAGTAGCCGCCGTAGCCGAATGAGGGGTTGTTGTAGTGATCACCGATGCGCGGGTCCAGGCACACGCCGTCGATGATCTGGCGCGTGTCCAGCGCATTGATCGCGGCGTAGGTGTCCAGCTCGTTGAAGAAGGCCACGCGCATCGCGAGGAAGGTGTTGGCGAACAGCTTGATCGCCTCGGCTTCGGTGTTGCCAGTCAGCAGTACGGGGGCATCGCGATGCGTGCTGGCGGCCAGCAGCAGGTCGGCCAGTTCGCGTCCGCGTGCTGAGTGTTCGCCCACCACGATGCGCGACGGTTGGAGGCTGTCATGCAGCGCCGAGCCTTCGCGCAGGAACTCGGGCGAGAACACGATGTTGTCCGTGCGCAGTTCGCGTTTGAGCGAATCGGTGAATCCGACCGGCACGGTGGATTTGATGACGATCAGCGCGTTTGGACACAGCGCCGTGACATCGTGCGCCACGGTTTTCACCGAGTCGGTGTCGAAGCGGTCGGTTTCCGGGTCGTAGTTGGTCGGCGTGGCGACGATCACGTAATCCACGCCCGCATATGCCTGGCGTGCATCGCTCGTGGCGCGCAGGCGCAGCGGGTGGTTGCGCAGGTGTGCTTCGATGCCGGGATCGGCAATCGGCGAGGTGCGATTGTTGATCGCCGCCACGCGTGCCGTGTCGATGTCCAGCACGGTCACGTCGTGATCGCGTGCCAGCATCACCGCGTTGGCCAGTCCGACGTAGCCGCCGCCTGCTATGGCGATGCGCTTCATGCGGCGGCTCCCGTGCGATGCCCGTAGTAATCGCGGTGCCAGGCGACGAAGCGTTCCAGCCCCTCGGCAAGACTGGTGCGTGGCGCATAGCCCAGATCGCGTGCGGCCAGCGAAATATCGGCGCGCGTACTCAACACATCGCCCGGTTGCATCGGCAGCAGGATGCGTTTGGCGGATCGACCGAGCAGGCGTTCGAGATGGCTCACCATCGCGTCCAGCCGCTCGGGACGGTCATTGCCGAAGTTGTAGACGCGGTGCGGTGCGCCGCCTTCGGCGAAAACCGGCTCGCTTTCCAGCAGGCGCACGACGCCATCCACCACGTCATCGACGAAGGTGAAGTCGCGCTCCATGTCGCCACCGTTGTAGAGGTCGATGGCCTCGCCGCGCAGGATGGCGTTGGTGAACTTGAAGTACGCCATGTCCGGGCGGCCCCACGGGCCGTAGACGGTGAACAGGCGCAGGCCGGTCATCGGAATCCGGTACAGGTGCGCGTAGGCGTGGCCGATCAGCTCGTTGGCCTTCTTGGTGGCGGCGTACAGCGACACCGGCGTGTCGGTGCGGTCCTCCAAGCAGAACGGCTGCTTGACGTTGGCGCCATAGACCGAGGACGAGGAGGCATAGACCAGATGCCGCACGCCGTGGCGGCGTGCGCCTTCGAGCACGGTCAGGAACCCGGTGAGGTTGCTGTCGATGTAGGTGAACGGCGCGTCGAGCGAATAACGCACGCCGGCTTGTGCGCCCAGATGCAGGATCGCGTCGAAGCGGTGGGCATCGAACAGTGCGGCCATCGCTTCGCGGTCGGCCAAGTCGATACGTTGAAACGTGAGGCCGGGCTGGCCTTCAAGCTGTGCTAAACGGTGGTGCTTGAGGGCCACCTCGTAGTAGGTGTTGAGATTGTCGATGCCGAGCACGCGATGCCCGTTCGCCAGCAGGCGGCGTGCGCTGTGGAACCCGATGAACCCGGCTGCGCCTGTCAGGAGGATGTTCATGCGATGCGGCCTTCGCTCGCATTCGATGTCCGATGCCTAGCCGGCAGGCACGTCGCAGCCGGAGAGCCAAGCGTTCTTGAGACCGGCAATAGGCAAACGATCTTGCGGGCCTCCTTGCGGGCCTCATTGCGCGCAGGGGGTACTACCGAGATCGAGTCCGGAGCCACCGATGATGTCGAGCTGGCCTGACAGGTGTCCGTATAGGGGAATGCAGCGTGCTTCATGGCTGACTCTCCATCCTGTCGGCGTCGCTCGCACGTCCGGGTAACAGCCACCACGTCCGCCGGTTGGCGACACCCAGCGCAACCAGCTCGCCGTCGCGAAATCCTTGCGGAATTGCCGAGCCCACGATGAGCAGCCACCTATCCTCTGGTGCCTGTGCCTGCCACGTGAGCGCGCTTTCGAGTTGATCTACCTCCGGCCGGTTGAAACCGAACTCCGTGGTCGGCGATTGACTCATCAGTAGCTGCTGCTCGCGCCATCCCACTAGACCGAGTTGCGCATCCGGGCCGATTTGTCGCGCAACGGTTTCCATAAGTCCGCGAGACGAGCTTGAATCGTTGAGGACAACGGCGCCGCCGATGCCGAATGCGATCCATATTCCCGCCAGACCGACGAGGGTGCCGGCAACGACCCGCTCGCTCATGGCGACGATGGCCCCGAACGCCGCCGGCAGCGCCATGGAGAGCACTAGCCAAGCTGCACCTTCCGAGCCTAGGGACATGCCGCGCGCCAGCAGGAGACGACTCTCAAAGCCCGGATCGGTGAACAGCATCGCAAGGCCCGCTACGAAGAGCGTAAGGGCCAGAACCACAATGAATCCGAGGAGCAGCAGGCGTGGCCCGTCGCGTCTCAGCAGCCCAGGAAGAAGCGGTGCGAACGCCAGGCATGCCAATGGCAGCGCCGGCAGGATGTACATGTCCCGCTTGCCCGACGGAATCGAGAAGAACAGGACGATCAGCAACCAACCTCCCAGCAGGAGCAGGTAGCGTGGATCGCCCCGGAAGATGCGTCGTTTCCAGGGCGCAAGCGCCCAAGGCACCGCCAGCATCAGCGGCAACCACGCACTCACCATCACGCCCGCGAAGTACAAGGGCGGTTTGATGTGCGTCCAGGACTCCGCATAGCGTTCGACGGTTTGCCTGAACAGGATGTCCCGGGCATAGGCCAGGTGTTCGGCGGAAGGTGCCAGCCGGACTGCTGCCAGCATGGGGCCCAGCCACAGTGAGATGGCCGCCAGTAGCGCGATCGGCCCCAGCCAGAACTTCCAGTCGCGCCACCAGGCGCTCGATATGCTGCGTTGCCACCATGTAGCGGCGATCGCTGGAATCAGCACCAGCAGCGCGATGATGCCGACGCCCTTGGTGATGACGCCTAGCCCCGCGGCGAACCACCCCAGCGTCCACATCTTCCAGTCGGGTCCCTGGAGGATGTGCCGCAGCAGGCCATAGTGCGCAAGCGTGACCCAGGCCACCAGCAGGGGATCGATCTGCGCGCGCTTCATCTGCAGGGTGAACTGCAGGGTGAAGAGCAACGCCCAGCCGGCATACAGCCCGATCTGCCGGTTCCACAGGCGGCGGCCGAGATCGTAGGTCAGCGCGATGGTCAGCAGGCCGGCCAGCAGCGACGGCAACAGGAAAGAAACCCGCAGGTTCCCCGTGGCCCAGTACAACGCCGCCTGCATCCACATGAACAGCGGTGGCTTGTCCGAGTAGAGTTCAAGTCCCCGATGTGGGAACAACCAGTCGCCGCTTTCCACCATCTGTTTGGCCACGAGCGCAAAGCGAGGCTCGTCGGCAGGCCAGGGGTCTCGTAGTCCTAGTCCGGCACCGAGCACCGCGAGGGCGGTGAGCAGCAGGATGCCAATGCCTGGCGAACGGAACTGATTGAAGTTCAGGCGAAGAGATGCGGCTGCCGTCATCGCACGCTCCCGCTTCCACCGGCTTCACGCCGGCAGGCAGGACGCGCGACAACGCAGCCACCGGTCGCCAGAGGCGACCAGCCGGTACGGTCGTACATGGGGATACCCGTGAGTCTGTCTAGATGGCAGTCAACGCGGCAGAACGCCGCGAAATACTTGCGTTCAGACTCTGGGTGGACGCATGATCCCATCGGGTAGAAGAGACTTCGGAGAAGGCTTCTCGGGAGTGACGAGAAGGATCTTGTCAATCGTTGCCGAGGAGAGTGGGGCAAATGGCGTGTGTCCCACCGTGTGGTGACAGTGCCCATGCGCACAATCTTCCGCATGATCTCCAGGGGCGGAATCAGGATCAGTAACGTGCGACTGCACCGTGTCCGGTTCGACCATGCAAGCAGTGCGTCAATCGCCGGCACGACCACGATGATTGCCAAAAGCAACATCATGACCAACCTTCGGCTCTGGACAAGGAACTCTGACATGCAAAGGATTCAAGACGATCTATGAGCCCGGCGATTCAAGACAAGCAACTGACTCTCCACCGCCAGATATTGCGCCCGGGAGAGGGCATCACTTTGCCGGGGGTCCCGGCCTAGCGTCAAGACTCATGTAGAAGAATTCGGTCGAGTTGGGCATCTCCGCCCGGCATCTGCAAAACAGTTGTTAAGTTCTGGTTTGGGCATCGTTAGGACGGTTGTCGTGGGCTGGCATGGTTCGCTTCAATCTTCGACCAGATGCAATAGCGGCCGCCCGACTCGTCAGCGCAGAACTGAGAGATATGGATTGTTCGGAGGTACGTCCTGGAACAACTGAGTCGGATCTTCCAACAGGTATCCATGCAATCGCCGGGACTTGCGAGGCCCGACCACGTCGCAGGTCCAGATGTTCAGGCCGCTGGGTTGCTTGCGATGCAATTGCAGTCGCTCGAATCGCTTCTGCACCCATTGCCAAGGCTGTTGCTGTTCCTGCTTGGCTAGCGGACCGATCAGCGGGTGCTCCTGGGCGTATCTTTGGAAGACGCCGGGGCTCACCAGGTAGGCGGTGTCGCTCACGGTGTGCACCAGTGCCTTGGCATCGTTGATGATGAGTCGACGCGACGCGATGCCGGCCTTCAGCCACGCCATGAAGTGCTCGCCCGAGGGCGTCGGCGGCTCACCGCTCGACTCGACGTGACTGGCCGCAGCCGGTGGCGCCGGGTCGTCGGATCTTCCTGGCGTGGAGAGCAGCTCGAGCAGCGCGTCCACCCCGTCCACGGCCGCCGCTTCGAGCGCGTGCATCGCCGCCGGTGACGCTTCGGCATGCGGCGCCGGCTGCGATGCGGTCGGGCGACCAGGGACGGCGGCAACGGGGGACGTTGGCTCGGCAGCGTCCGTCTCCGGCGTCGCATCCTGATCCACTAGGACCGTGCCGGCGAACGGCGCCGGCCGCTCGTTCGCCTCCCAGATCAATGCGGGAGAGAGCTTGAGCAACGTGAAGCTGTGCGACCAGCCGGCATTGCTCGTGATCGTAGCTTTCCAGATCGCCTTCCCGTCCGGAGTGGGCAGCGCGATGCCATGGTCCTGCAGCACGTTGAACACGGCCGTGTTGTTCGACGGAATGCCTTCGACCCCTTGCGACAGCAGGTGCGCCCGCAACTTGTCCGAGACCGTCTTGCTGACCAGCCACAGCGCCTCCTGCGTCAGCCAGCCGTCCGACGCCTGGGGCTGATTGATCTTGAACTCCTCCTTCAGCAGGTAGCGCAGGCCGTCGAGCAGCTTGCGTTGCAGCGCGTGCCGCGGAGCCGCCAACGCCTTGCTCGGATCGCCTCCCAGCTCCTGCGCAACCGAGGCTTGGTCGGCCTGGCGCACCAGCTCGCCCAGCATGCCGGCATGCTCGTACTGGCCGGCCAGCACGTACAGCAGCGCCGCCCACAGGTCGGGATACGCGCTGAGCCAGTCGAGGATTTCGGCGTCGAGCACCTGGGTGTAGAGCAGCCCGGTGGCGGCGCTGTGCAGCCGGTACTCGCGCTCCTTGCGATAGCGGAAGCGATACGGCCGCTTGATCGGCCCGTGCCACGGGTGCCAGGCCATGCCGTCGGCATGCTCGACGTGCAGGTCGACCGCGACCTTGCCGATGTCGTGCAGCAAGGCCGCATAGGCGGCGCCGGCGGTCCAGGCTTCCGCCTGCGCCGCCTGGACCTCGGGCGGTGCGCCAGCCGGCAGCAGATGGGACTGCCGCAGCTTCAGCGCATAGGCCACGATCTCCAGGCCGTGGTCGAGCATGCCGCCGGGGTATGCGTGGTGGTGGCTCTCCGAGGCGGGGAACTGCTGGACCAGATCGGCGTACCGTTCCAGCGGCGCCAGGTACAGCGAGGCGAACTGCCTGCGTGACAGCGAAGTGCGCTGCCAGATGTGTTCCAGCAGCCGCTGCCGGCGCGGGGTCGCCAGCAGCGACGCGGCCGACGCCGGTCGCGTCAGTCCTTTGGGAGGCTCGGTGGCGGGCGTCGGCGCCGGGCCGGCGGGCGGTGGAGTCCGTTTGCGCTGGAACAGGGAGAGCATGCTGATACCCGGGAGACGGACCGGCGGGAGCGCCTTTTGGCCTTTTCGGGTAGGGCCTTTCCCCTTGATGCCCCATTCCCTTGCCCCTTGCCGGCCCTTTGGCCTTTGACCCTTTGCGTATAGGGCTCGGGCGGGCCGGATGCCTGGATCAAAGCGATACCGGTCAACCCGGCATCCTGGGTCGGCCAAGCGCTCCCGAGCACCTAGATTGACGAGGTAAGGAAAAATCCTTACTATCGGACGCACTGAAGTCAGGAGCCCGACCATGCCGACCGTGCGCGAGCAGGCCACCATCACCTCCAAGGGACAGATCACCCTGCCCAAGCCCATCCGGCAGGCGCTGGGCGTCGATGCTGGCGGCAAGGTGGACTTCGAGCTGCGCGAGGACGGCCAAGTCGTGGTCACCCGCGTTGACGCGGAGCATGAGGATCCCGCCATCGGGGCCTTCCTGGATCTGCTGGCCCGGGACATCGAGGCCGGTCGCCATGTCCGCAACCTGCCCGAGGATCTTGCCCGCGCAATGCTGGAGCAGGCAGGTCGCGGCGCGAACCTGGACGAGGAGATCGACGGCGAAGTGGCGCTCTGATGCAGCGCCACGGCTGGACGCTGCTGTTCCACGCGTGCGTGATCGAGCAACTGCGGAAGCTCCACGCCGCCGTGCAGCGCGCCGAGCGGAGCGATCCGGAAGGCTTCGAGTCGAACGCCAACGTCAAGCTGTTCCGGGCCTTGAGCCAGCTGATGCTGGAGGCCGTGCCCGGCGACCCGGCACGGGACGAGTACCGCCAGGGCAACACCCTGGGACCGGCCCACCGCCACTGGCGGCGGGCCAAGATCGGAAGACGGTTCCGGCTGTTCTTCCGGTACGACTCCAAGGCGAAGGTGATCGTCTACGCCTGGGTCAACGATGAAACGACGCTGCGTTCGTCAGGCAGCAAGTCCGACCCGTATGCACTCTTCGAGAAGATGCTGGGCCGCGGAAATCCGCCCGACGACTGGAACGCATTGGTGGCCGCGAGCCGGCAGGAATGGAGCAAACTGGAATAGTCCTCCTACGCATGTAGCAGGTGACGACGATGGACACGAAGACCCGCATCAGCAATGCAGAGCGCCTCGGCCGCTGGGTCGGCGGGATGTGGCGTGCAGGCGTCCGTCGCGAGCGCCGGCTGGCCGGCTGGCTGGTGGTGCGCGGCCTGCCTGCGGGCGTGGCCGCGGCGCTGCTGTGGGTGGTCAAGCTGGCCGTGCTGGGCGTGCTGCTGTACGCCGCGTTCTGGCTGACGCTGCTCGTCGTCGCCGTCATGGCGGTGGCCTGGGCGACGCAGCGCGGCGACGACGCGCCGGCGGACGACTACTCGTTCACCACGCTCGACGAGCTGCGGAACACGCCCGGCTACGACCCGAACCTCTACAACGACCACTCGCACGAGCGGTACGAGGACAACTGACTGGCTGGCCTGCCTGGCCGGGCGCGCCAACGGCAGGCCATCATGGGCGCTGTCGTTCGAGAGGGCGTGATCGAAATGGCGAAGACATGCATCGTCTGCGGGAACCCCGCAGGCTCCAAGGAACACGTGTTCCCCGCGGCGCTCGGGGGCCGGAGGACGAACTCCGGCATCTACTGCACCACCCACGACAACAGCCACTCCGGCCTGGTCGGGGCGATCGCCGGCCAGATCGACTTCATCAACGCCTACCTGGGCGTCCGCCCGGACCATTCCGACGCGATCAAGACGGTGCACGCCAACGATCCGCTGACGGGCGAACCGATCACCATCTCCGCCGAGGAGATCAAGTTCCAGCAGTCGCGCGTGCTCTCGCAAACGCCGGTGGAAGGGGGAGGCATCGCGATGCAGGTGGCGAGCCCGGATCGGCGGGCCGCCAAGGAATGGACGGCCGAGATGGAGCGCCAGGGCTACACCGTCGCGTTCCAATCCCAACCCACCGAAGATCGCTACATGCTCGGTGCCGTCCACCATCGCCGCGCGTTCGGCGGTACGTGCGGGCTTGGCGCCGTGGCTTACATCGTCCAGACCTTCTTCGCCCAGGAGTTTCCCGACGTCGCCAGGTCGGGAGCACTGTCCGGCTTCATCGCCTACACCCAGGCCGTCGCCAAGGTGGCCATCCTCGGCGGCTGCACGCGCATCGACGGCGAGCGGCCGGAACTGGTCGAGGCCCGAGCGATCCTGGCCGCCGCGCTCGCGGGCACGGGCTGCAGTGCGCCGGCGAACTGGGACTTCACCCGCATGGCCGGCGCAGCCCCCAACGCGTTCGAGTTCGGGCATCGGGTCATCGTCGGCGTCGATGGGTCCGATGGAACTATGTACGGACGCCTGTCGCTGTTCTCCGCCTTCGACTTTGCCGTCTGCCTCGGGACCGCGCCACCCGGCAAGGAGACGCGCGAAGTCACCATCGACATCGACCCGCTGGCCGAGCACCCGCCCCAGGACATCAGGAAGGTCACGGCGCACACCGCATCCAGCCGCGTCGATGCCTCGCAGCTCGGCGGCGATGCCCTCGCGAAAGCGATCGCCGATGGCACACAACAGCAAGTCCTCCACAGTCTGCTGGAGCGTTTGACCGACTACCAGCTCGCCAGGCTCGTGCGCACCATGGTCGCCTCCCTGGCGCCGCTTCCGACCTTGCAGGCGCTGGATCGCCGTGCCTTGATCGCGCAGTCGCTCGATGAGCAGTCGCAGCAGGTCTGGCGCGCGGTAACGTACATGATCGGCGGATTCAAACAGCAGTTGATCGCGGGAGGAGCCGAGCGCGTCGCGCCCATGCTCGACATGTTGGTCGCGCACGACGTGCGTTCCGCCAGCGGGTTGTCCCGGGAAGCACAGGCGATGCTGTCGCTGGCCAAGGCGGCGCTTGCCGACCAGATGGAACGGGACTTCGCCGCCGGCGCGCTCGACGAGCAGCGGATCGCCGACCTGATGGGGCGCGGGCCCGGGCTGCACATCGTCGGGTCCGCCGTGCTGGAACCGCTGCTGCAGGCGTTCGACCGCAATACCTGATTCGTCCCCGGCGGCTACCGCAGCTTCGGCGAGATCGCGCCCGCCCCCTTGCCGCCCGCCTGCGTCGCGCCCTTGGTGCCCTCCGACATGCCCTGCAGCGCGTAGCCGGCGCGGATGCCGACCCAGCTCAGGCCGGCCAGCCAGAAGCTGGGTAACACCACGAACATCGTCGCCATGACGAAGTTCAGCAGCATGTCCCCGAACGCGTTGTTCAACCCGATCAACGGATCGAAGTTGGTGTGCGGGCGATTCCACCCGAATCCCCAGCCATACAGCGCATCCAGGATCGTGCTGTCGATCCAGCGCGCCAACTGGAACCAGAAGTCGACGAAGAACATGGCGAACTGCACAACGCTCAGCGTGACCAGCGTCTTGAGATCGTAGGTGCCGATCAGTAGCACCAGTGGAATGCAGATCACCAACGCAAGCTTCAGCAGCGCCAGCACCATCGGCAGCGCCTGGCGCATCACGTCCATTGCGGGAAAGTATCCCAGCGACCCCACCGCCAGTCCCACGTCGCTGGCCGCGCGCGTGACGATGTTCGGCAGCGTCATCTCAATCTGCCCGCCGTAGTCGCTGTAGACCGCGCCCTGGTTCAGCTTCTGCTGCCGTGGCGAGGCGATCGCGCGGATCACCGAGTCGTCCACCTGGTCCCGGCTCAGGAACCCGGCCCACCCGGTGATGCGGGTCGTCAGGCTGGGGTCCACCTGCGCCAGCAGCCGCGCACGCAGCCCGTTGGTGTCGGACCACCATTGCCGGCAGGTTGGATAGCCTGCGCCGCTGGGGACCTCAGCCAGGCCCGCATCGCGGCCGCTGTTGTACGGCCAGCCCTCACGTGGCGACTTGGAGCGATAGGTGTCGTAGAAGCCGGGCGTGTCCACGAAGAACCGGGAGCCGATCCAGGTCACATCGTGCATCTGCTCCTCGGTCAGGTCGGGACGGTTCATGAACAGCCGCGCACGCGCCGGCCCGTAGCAATTGTGGGTGAAGTCGGCCACCTCTTGGGCCAGCACCGGGTCGTCGATGCGGGTGTTATCGATGTCCATGCGGATCTGTCGCAGGTCCGTGCCGCACGGGATGGCGGCGACGGAGGCGCCCGTCACCGCGCGCGAGATCGCGTGCATGAAGAACCACCACACCGGCACCTTGGCCGACTGGTTGTTGAGCGTGCTGAAGGACTGCGACCAGCCCGTCTCCGAAGGGGTCGGCACGTTGACCTGGCACTGGGTCGAGCGCGAGCGGTCGAACTGCAGCGTGTTGAAGTCGACGTCGATGAACGGGATGCCGGCGAACATGATGACCACGATCGCCACGAATACACGGTTCTCGATGCGGGCCGCGCTCAGGATGCCCTTGTTGCCTTCGTCTGCCCCCTCGCTGCGCGCCTTGAGCCATTCCTGGATCACGATTGCCAGGAACGGGATCGCGAACACACCGCTGGTGACCAGCACGTTCCAGATGCCGTTGTGGACGATCCACGAGACCAGCGTCAGGTAGTATTCCAGGTAGTCGGTGGTGTAGAGGGTCATGGGAGGCTCCGACTCATCTGGCCTACATGAAGCGGCTGACTTCCAGCGCAACGACCGCCAGCACCGCGGCGATCTCCACGCGCAGCAGGCGCTGGCGCGCACCGCCATCCGGCTCCCGCGCGTGCAGCCGGCGGCGCATCCACAGCCAGCCGTAGACCGTGACGGTGTAGAGCAGCAGCCGCCAAGCCAGGAACCAGCCCGCATGCGCGCGCATCCACTGGTGCCAGCCCTCGATGCTCCCGGCCATGCGGATGCCGACAAGGTTCACCACGGCGGCGGCGATCAGCACCATGACCAGCATCAGCAGCGCCAGCAGCGCGCGAGCACCGTAGCGGCGGACGGCGACCCAGCTCACGGGTTGTTTCCGTTCCGTGGCCGCTGCAGCTCGTCGAGCCGGTTGCGGGTCGGATCGCCTTCGTAGATGCCGCGGGAGCCGGTTGAGCGCGTGCTGTGGCGCTGGATGATGGCCGAGGGGGAGTTGCTCGCAAGCTCGCGGCGCAGTTCGAGTTCCGTCTTGAGGTTGTGGATCTCGCGGTCGAGGATGTCGCTCTCGTGGGTCACGGCCTGCTGTGCCAGCTCGTTCGCCGCCACGTTGGGCTCCTTGCGGCCGGTGAGCAGCGTGCGTTGTAGCAGTAGCGCCTTCTCCAGCACGCTGGACAGCGCCACTTCCGAGGCTAGCCGCCGCGCGAGGATGTCCTGGTCGGGTTCGTCGCGCAGCGCTTCGATCACGCCGCGGGTGATCGGCAGCGAGGCGCTGCTGGCCTCCCGCAGGTTCTCGAAGCTGGTGGGCCGCGTGCCAGCCACCAGTTCCTGCAGCACTTCCAGCTTGTCCTCGTATTCCTCTTGGATCAGCGGGGTCAGCCCCACGCCGGGCGTGGTGGTGGTCTTGGTGCAGGATTCACACGTGCGCTGTTCCTGTTCGCCGAGCACGCGCACGGCCCAGGCGACGGCATCGTCGGGCGAGCGCCAGGTCTCGCAGGCCAGGTTGCCGTTGCAGCTACCGGGATCGATGCTGCCGGTGTCGGTGACGTCGCGGCCGTTCAGGAGGTTGTAGCCCGCGCGGGTAACGTCGCCGACTACGCGAACGGGGCTCTGGCCTTGGCCGCCGGCGTTGTCGCCGCCTACCCAGGGCACGCCGTTGTTGCCGCGGTTGGCTTCGGCTTCGTCGATGGCGGAGACCGCATCGCCGCTCTGCGCGGACTGAGTCAGGGCCATGCCTTCGGCAATTTGGTCCCAGCTGCGTTGGCCGCCCGCCATGTCGGCCATGCGGTTCGCGATCGCGCGGCAGGTCATCTTGCTGCGGTCGAAATCCAGCCTCGCCTGCAGCACGCCGTTGGTGAGCAGGTTATAGAGGCCGGGGTCGGCGCGCTGGATGATCAGCGCGGGCAGCGAGGCGACCGCTGAGGTGGCGTTCTGGATCACCGAGGACATGATGGTCTGGAAGCCGTTGGTGATGCCGTTGAGTTGGTTCTGGATGGTGGCGCTCAGGCTCATGTCGCCGCAGATCAGGTTGCTGTTCCAGCCCACGCCCACGCCGATCGAGCGCATGTTGGCCGCGCCGCTCATCGAGACCGCGCGGCCGCCGCCGATGCTGTAGAGCACGTCGTCGCCGATCACGCTGCCCTGGTGCTGCACGCCGTACTCGTTGACGCGGGTCTGCGCGCGGATCTCGGTGCAGGTCAGCAGCAGCGCGAGGACGAGCAATGCGGCGTCGACGCGGCGGGTGTTGCGGGATGCGGTGCTGGCGGTCATGGCGTGCCTCAGTCGAAGTCGATGCTGCCCAGGAAGACCTGGCCCCGCCGCTCGCAGCAGCTGTACGGGCGCCAGAGCGCCCAGGCGTAGTCGCCCTGCTGGGCTTGGACGCGCGTGTCGGTGTGGGGGAAGACGGCGCAGGAGTTGGAGAGCGTGGGCGTCAGCTCCTGCCACTTGCCGGTGCTGGCGTCGGTTTCCATCAGCGCGCCGGCCGGCCAGTAGCCGTCGCGCTCGTCGGCCAGCAGGGGCTGGTAGACGTGCGGCTGGCCGCGGCGGGTGACGATGTCGCCGGCGCGCTGGGCGACGACGGCGCCGGACTTGTAGTCGTCGGTCTGGTGGAGGAAGCCGCCGCGCGGGTAGACGTTCCCCCACATGTTCAGGCCGGTCCGGGTGCCGATCTCGCGCCGGCCCGGGATCAGCGACTCGGGGTAGACCATCTCGGGCACGTTGTAGCGCCAGGCGAGCGTGTCGAGGGTGCTCAGCAGATAGGGCATGAACGCGGTGCCCGCGCCCTCGCAGGCGTAGCCGGAGGCGCTGGCGAACTGGCTGAACACCTGGCCGCCAGGATGGCCGATCACGTCGGCGTTCTTGAACTTGGCGAGGTTGTTCTCGTGTTCCTCGTTCGTGGTGCCGTCGCCGCCGTCCTCGGCGGTCGGGTTGGGCGGGCTCATGAACCGCACTTCGGTCCAGGGGTTCTCGCCGGTATTGCTGTAGCTCGACACCACGGCGTCGGGCACGTAGTGGCGCACCTTCACCGAGGTGCGCACGGTGCAGCCGGTCCAGGTGCAGTAGAGCCAGTAGCAGATGCCGACCACCCGGTATTCAAGGCAGTCAGGCGAGAGCGTGGAGGCGACAATCGTTCCGGTGTTGACGGCGTGCGACGACGCGGCGGCCGCGAGCAGGACGGCGCCCATGCTGGTGCGCAGGCGGCGCGAGGGCTTCATGGCCGGCTCCTGCGGTGCGCGTCGATGCGGGCGACGGCCTTGGCAACGTCCGCTTCGCCGTAGACGACATAGCGCTGGTCCACCACCACCGCAGGGATGGTGGTGATGCCGAGGCTCCAAGCGTCCACGACACCCTGGTAGGCGGTCGCGACGCGGGTCTGAAGCGCGGCGCCGCCGGCCTTAAGGCGCTGTTGGACGAGCGCGGTGCTGCGGGTGGCGTCGGCCGGCAGGTCGGTGGCCAGCTCGGCCTCGATGCGGGCGGCCTGGTCCAGCGTGATGACGCGCGCATCGGCCGGCGCCTGTACGGGGTGGCGGCTGTCGGTCACGACGATCAGGGCGTCGTTGGCCTGGGCGGCCGCATGGCCGGCGAACGCGGCGAGCAGCGCGACGGCCAGCAGGCCTCGCCGCAGCATCGGAGAATCGAGGGATGAGGTCGGCATGGTGAACTACCGTCGAGTGGACGATGGCGGTAGTCGACCGCAGTCGATGCGGGGGCACGACAAACAAACGGGCACCGGCGCGCCCCGATTTGCCGGGATGCGCGGAACGGCCTGGGGAAAATGGGAGCCGAAGCCCCTAGCTCAACGAGATCAGGTTCGGCAATGGACGCAATGACGCGACGCGCGCGGCCATTCTGTGTGCAGATCGTCAATGATCAGAGGATGCTGGTGTCTGCCTCGATCCGCGTGCTCGCGCATGTGAGGGTGATCCGGCGAGAGGTCGTGGTGATCGTGGGCGATGTTGGAAGGATCGCTGGCAGGCCAAAGCCTTAGCGCCAATACCACGCCGGCAAGGCCGATCAGCGACATGAGAGTGAAGGTCGGTTGCAGGCCAAAGGCGGCGCCGAAGCGCCCCGCCAACGGATAGCAAACCAGCCAACAGGCATGCGACAGCGCAAACTGCGCGGCGAACATTGCAGGCCGATCCTCGGCATGGGCGGAGCGACGCAACAGCCGGCCAGAAGGCGTTTGCGCCACGCTGTAGCCGAAACCGATCACCACCCAAAGCGGCAGCAACGCGATATAGGACGGAACCAGCGCCCCTATGGCTGTGCCGATGACCAGCACGGCAGCTCCGGTGACCATGACTAGGCGATCCGCCAACCTGTCGAGCAGGCCGGGCAAGACAAACGCAGCGATCATCGAGCCGCCCCCGAACGCCGCCAACGCCCAGGCCACTTCCGCTTCGCCCAAGCCGAAACGGGCTTTCACGAGGACGACCGTGTTCACGATCACCATGGCCCCCGCGGCCGACACGGCAAGGCTGATCGCCAGCAGCCCCCGCAGCCGGGGGGTGGCGAGGTAGAGGCGAATGCCCCGCGTGGTGCGCTCCCAGATGCCACGGCGCGGGCCAGGAATGGATGCGGGCAACGCCACGCTGACCACCAGCGCTGCCGAGACAAGAAAGCCAAGCACTGTCCCGGCAAACAGGTTGTGGAAACTGATGACGGTCAGCAGCGCCGCCGCCAGCACCGGAGAGATCAGGCTTTCCAGGTCGTAGGCCAGCCGGGAGAGCGACAGGGCCTTCGTGTAGTCGGCCTCGTTGGGCAGGATCTCAGGGATCGTCGCCTGAAAGGTTGGCGTGAATCCGGCGGACGCCGCCTGCAACACGAAGATCAGCACATAGATTTGCCAGACCTCGGTGACGAAAGGCAGGCAGAGGGCCACGGCTGCTCGAACCAGGTCCAGGGCGACCAGCAGCGATCTGCGCGGCAGGCGGTCGGAGAACGCCTGGGCGATCGGGGCGATGCCGACATAGGCCACCATCTTGATGGCCAGCGCCGTACCAAGCACCGCCCCGGCATCGGCGCCCGCCAACTCGTAGGCGAGCAGGCCCAGCGCCACCGTCATCAAGCCGGTACCCACCAGCGCGATCACCTGGGCGGCGAACAGGTGGCGATAAGCACGATTCTTCAGGACGGCCAGCATCGCATCACCTCAAAGCAGCTTGGCGAGCGCCTTCATTTCAGCCAAGACGGAGGCCGAGCCATGGTCGAGGCAATGGTCGATGTGGTCGTGGATCAGCGCACGCTTTGCCGCCGTCACCGCGCTTTCCACCGCCGCGAGCTGGCGGGCGATGTCGAGGCAGGGCTCCCCCGCGTCGATCATGCCGATGACGTGGCGGAGGTGGCCTTCGGCACGCTTGAGGCGCTTCACCAGATCGGGATGGCTTGAGTGTTTGCGCGATTCCTTCATGGAGGGACTGTATCCCCCCTGGGGGGATATGGGCAAGAGCACGAGGCTTCAACAGAACGTCTTGTTTTAGGCCAGTTTCGCGTCTCAGGGCGCAGCAAAAGGAAAAGCGGGAGCCGAAGCTCCCGCGGTGGATCACGATGGGACGTGCTGCTCGATGGCCTTGCGCGCGGGGACGCGCCAGAACCGGTCTACCAGCCGCCCCTGGAGCA
The DNA here is from genome assembly GCF_000559025.1 of Luteimonas huabeiensis HB2. Taxonomy (GTDB): domain Bacteria; phylum Pseudomonadota; class Gammaproteobacteria; order Xanthomonadales; family Xanthomonadaceae; genus Luteimonas; species Luteimonas huabeiensis. The sequence continues at coordinate 65,865 of NZ_JAAN01000014.1, forward strand.
CGCGAGCCTGCAGGCGCAGGTTCTTGGCCGTGCAGTAGTTGTCCCAGCTGTGCTCGTAGGAGGCTTCGTCGTACAAGGCACGAGCCTCCTTGATTACCTGTTCCGCTTCCTGGTCGGAGGTGACGGGCAGGCACCAGCGGATGCCAGGCGTCCTCACTTCGCCGGTCAGCACCAGACGCTCGTTGCGATCGACAACGGTGAAGGACTCGGGGCGAAAGCTGAGGGCTTCATCGTCGTCGCTGAGATCAAAGCGATCCTCGGCATAGCATTGCTCGATCAGGGATATGGCCTGTTCGATGAGGCCGCACTGGCCGATCTCGAGCGTGCAGGGTCTCCAGAAGGTCCCGTAGATGGGATCGTCTTCGCGATACTCCACCTCGCCCCGGCAGGTGATGGTGAACTGGCGCCAGAACACGTCCTCGCGGACATAGGTGCCGGCGCGGTAGGGATCGGCGACAAAGGGGACGCCGTCGAAGTGATGGATGGCGGGTTGCATGGTGCGCTCCTTGGAATGGCACATGGGCACACCCGCCCCATCGGACAGGTGCGCCCGCACGGGGTGGAAGAAGGCCGCCCGGCGAGCGGGCGGCGATGGGACTAGATGAGGCCGTTGAGGGCGAACGAGTACGGCTCGCCCTTGCCGATCACGAAGTGGTCGAGCATGCGGACGTCGATCATGTCGAGCGCCTCGCGCAGCCGTTGGGTCAAGACCCGGTCGGCGGTCGATGGCTCGGTACCGCCGGACGGATGCTGGTGCGCCACGATCAGCGCCGCGGCGTTGTGGACGAGCGCTCGCTGCATGATGACGCGGGGGTGTACGTCCGCAGAGTCGATCGTTCCTCTGAACAGGACCTCGAAGGCGATGACCTGGTGCTTGGTGGTCAGGAAGACGACGGCGAACACTTCGCTGGGCTCCTGCATGAGCTGCAGGCGCAGGTAGTCGCGTGCGACATCGGGCCAGGTCAGCGTTGGACCGCTGGCATAGAGCCGGTGCTCCAGTAGCGCGATGGCTTGCGCGACGATCCAGTCGTCGTGTTCGCTGTTGGGGGTGGTGGACGCGGCTCCGATGGCATCTTGGACGGTCAGGGACGAAAGCATGGGTATGGCCTCCATGTTTGAAGTCGGAGGCGCGCCCATGGGAGGGACTGGCCCTCCGGGACGATGGGTGGATACAGCGGGAAGAAGTGGCATCCACCATCGCGGGTGCGATGGCTGTTCGCGTCGAGGGATGCGATGCGAACGGTTCGGTCAGCGCGGTATCACCGCGCCGTAGCCTCGAAGACCGTGGCTACCTGGGCATGTCGCCATCGTCGATGGCGGACAGGTCCGGGGGCTCGGCCGGCGCGGCCGGCAATTCGTTGGACGTGAGCAGGTCCAGCGCGGAGAGCAGCGCGTCGGCCTCGACCGGGCCGGGCAGCAGCAGGGATTGGCCGGTGGCCTCGTCGCGCACGCGCAGGGTTGGCGTGGCGTTGATACCGTCGCGGCTGCCCTCGCGTGCCTGGGCCTGGATGCGCGCCACGGTGCGGTCGCTGTCGAGGCAGGCTTGCAGCGCGGCGGACTGGCCGGGAAAGCGTGCCTCCTCCGGCACGCCCTGGCCGTTGCCGCGGGTGTGCTGGTAGAGCCAGGTCACGGCCTGCCAGAACGCGGCCGGTCCGCCGGTCTCGCCGGCGCACTCGGCCAGGCTGGCGAGCTGGGTGGCCGTCGGCTCGTGCGCCGGCAGCGGCAGGTGGTGCCAGCGCAGGCGCGTGTCCGGGTGCTGGTCGATCCACGCCATCACTTGGGGGACATACGCCTTGCAGTACGGGCACTCCAGGTCGGCGTAGAGGATCAGCGTGAAGCGGGCCTCGGCGGCGCCGTGGTGCCACGGCGGGCCGGCCTGCTGGGCCGGCGTGGCGGCCGGGGCGTCATTGCCGGCCGGCAGCGGCGGCAGCGGCGCGTCGGGCGCCGGTGGGCCGGACAGGAACCAGGCCAGCAGCAACAGCAGCACCAGCGCTGCCGCGGAGGCAGGCCAGACAAGGCGGCGCCAGGCGCCGCGGGGGGACGGGGTCGTCGTTCGCATCGCTGTCCCTGTGGTCGAATCCGGGCCGATTGCCGGGGGTCGAGTCCATCACCTGCGCGCGGGCGCAGGGGGCAACAATCCGGCATGGCCGGGTTCCCCTTGTGAGGTGGTATGTGACAAAACCTCTGCTATATTCTCCATGTAGCAGAGGAATCGTCACAGTGGCAAACACCAGCACCCAGCGCGACCAGGCGCTCAAGCTCCTGGGCGCCCGTTCCACGATGCGGCAGAGGGACTTCGCCGCCCGAGGCATCGACCCGGAGACGCTTGCGCGCCTGGTCCGGGAAGGCGTCGTCGTGCGTCCGGCACGGGGGCTGTACCAGCTGGCCGACGGGCCGGCCGACGCTCGCCGGGCGCTGGCCGAAGCCGCGGCGCTTGTGCCCAAGGGCGTCGTCTGCCTGGTGTCGGCGCTGCAATTTCACGAACTCACCCTGCAGATGCCGTCGAGCGTGTGGATGGCGATCGAGCGGACCGCCTGGCGCCCGCGGATCGACTACCCGCCGATCCGGTTCGTGCGCTTCACCGGGTCGGCCATGAACGAGGGGGTCGAACGGCATCGCATCGAGGGCGTGGACGTGGCGATCACCGATCCGGCGCGGACCATCGTCGATTGCTTCCGCTATCGCGAGAAGATCGGGATCGACGTGGCGCTGGAAGGACTGCGCGAGGGCCTGCGGCAGCGCAAGGCGACGAGCGATCAGCTGTGGCGGTACGGGACCAAGGCCCGGGTCTGGTCGACCATGAAACCCTATGTCGAGGCGACGGTGGCCGATGGCGCGTGAACCCCTGAAGAATGTCGGCGCATCGGTGCGGGCTCGCCTGCTGCAGCGCTCCCGTGACGAGCGCACCGACTTCCAGATCCTGCTGACGCGCTATGCGCTGGAGCGGCTGCTGTACCGGCTGAGCGTGTCCGCCCATCGCAACCGCTTCATCCTCAAGGGTGCAATGCTGTTCGTGACCTGGGTGGAAGCGCCGTTCCGTCCGACGCGCGATCTGGACTTGCTCGGCTATGGCGAGAACAGTCCCGAGGCAATTGCCGAAGCGTTTCGCGCGATCCTGGCCCAGCCCGTCGATGACGACGGTGTGGCGTTCGATGTCGATGGGCTCGAAGCCGCGCCGATCCGCGAGGAACTGGAGTACGGCGGCGTGCGGGTTCGCACGCGGGCCACGATTGCCGGCGCTCGCGTTCCGATCCAGGTCGATGTGGGTTTCGGCGATGCGATCACGCCCGGGCCGATCGAGATCGACTACCCGGCGCTGCTCGATGCGCCGGCGCCGCACCTGCGGGCGTATCCCGTCGAGACAGTGGTGGCGGAGAAGTTTCATGCGCTCGCGTCGCGCGGCATCGCCAACAGCCGGCTGAAGGATTTCTACGATCTGTGGGTGATCGCCTCGACGTTCGAGCTGGAGCGGATGCCGCTGGCCGCGGCCGTCCGTCAGACCTTCGAGCGGCGCGACACGGCGCTACCGCAGGAGCGGCCGACCGGGTTCACCGCTGCCTACGCCGAGACCTGGGGCGGACAGTGGCAGGCGTTCCTGACCCGCGAGCGGATGGCGGCAGCGCCGGGGGACCTGGCAACGGTGATCGCGGACCTGGAGCGCTTCCTGATGCCGCTGCTGGAGGACGTGGAAGCATCCTGGCGCTGGAAGCCTGGTCATGGGTGGCACGAGGCAAGGTAAGCGCGTATTCCGCACAGGCACGTTCGCGATTCACCCAATCGCCTGACTGCGCCAGAGCGCGACGTCACCCTAGCGCGGTTAGCAGACCCTCGTCGCCGTGCATCGAAAACGGTTCGATGCCGCGGGCGCGGTCGATCTGCTCGGCGATCTTGTAGGCGGCGTCCAGTTCGCTGATGCCGAATGCCTGCATCATCCGGAAGCGCTCGGCCTTCTCTTCCGGTTCGGTCTGCGCCAGCGCCAGGTGCAGGCTCGGCGGTACCGCGCGGAACAGCAGCTCCATGCTGCGCGAGAGGATCACGCCTTCGCTGAACTTTCCCGCCTCCTTGCGTGCGGACAGCATCAAGGCTTTCTGTGCGGGCGTGAGTTCGCGGAACCTGGCGATCTTCTCGACCTCGTCGGGCGGCATGCTGAGGCAGATCCACCACTCGATCATGTTCAACATGGCCTCTGCCGCCTTGGGCAGGTCGTCCAGGTTCTGCGTGGCAAGCCAGAACCACGCGCCGAGCTTGCGCCACATCTTCGTGATCTTGACGATGTAAGGCGCCAGCAGCGGGTTCTTGGTGATGATGTGGCCCTCGTCGGTGACGTTGACGATCGGCCTGCCGAGGAACTGGTCGCGCTCGGCGATATTGTTGACCGCGTTGATCAGCGACGTGTACGCGACCGAAAGCTGTGCGTTGTATCCCTCCCGCGCGTAGGTCGCGAGGTCGACGATGGTGATGTCCGCCTCGGGCCATGGCGTGCCGGGGCGGTCGAACATCTCGCCGTCCGCGCCCTGGCAGAACATGTCCATGGCGTCGGCCATTTCCAGCAGCCGGGTGCGCCGGGTCTCCGGAAGCGTGGCGTCGCGGCCGCGCTCGCGCAGCGCGTCGCGCACGTCGCGGGTAAGCACGGTGCGCTGCTCGGCAACGCAGCGCTTGGCGGCGTCGAGAATGCACTGCCGGATCAGGCTGCGGTCGGCGCGCGTCATGCGCGCTTCTTCCTTCTCCTCGCCGCCGGTGATCATCAGCCGGGCGGTGATCTCCAGTTCGCCGAGCACGTCGCGCTGCTCGTCGCCGCTGTCCTCCTCGTCCTTCTCCTCGTCCAGCGCGTCGGCATCGAGCGTCTGTACCTGGCTGGGGGTCTCGACCAAGCGATGCGCGTCGGCGAACGGCGCCAGGCTCACGCCGGAGCCGGGCGCGAGCTTCACGCGATTGACGGTCATGCCCAGCCGGGCGGCATGGTCGCCGAGCAGGCCGAACGAGTTGCCGGCCTCCACGATGAACATGCGCGGCCGGTAGATCGCCGCGACCTGGTTGAGGATGTTGTTGAGGGTGGCGCTCTTGCCCGATCCGGTCGGCCCGAAGAAGAACATGTGCGCGTTCATCTGCCGGTCGAGGCGGTTCAGCGGATCGAAGGTGACCAGGCCGCCGCCGCGGTTGAATACGGTGATGCCGGGGTGCCCGGTGCCTTGGCTGCGCCCCCACAGCGGCGCCACGTTGACGGCGTGCTGCACGAACATCAGCTGCGTGTACCACTGACGCTTGTCCTTGGCCGGGTCGTAGACGCAGGGCAGCCAGCGCAGGTAGGTGTTGAGCGGCGCGACCTCGTCGTCTTCGCGCACGGGCTGCAGGCCGGCGTTGAGCAGGACATTGCCCAGCTGCAGGCCGCGCGCGTCGAGTTCGGCCAGGTCGCGTCCGCGCAGGTAGAACGTCAGCGCGCCGCGATAGAGCTTGTGCGCGCTGCCGATCAGCCCGCGCGCCTGCTCCACGTCGTGGCGGGCCTGTTCGGACGCCAGGGTCTCGCCGACGGCTTTGCGCGCCAGGTGGTTCAGGTGCGCTTCGAGCACGTCCTGCGGCGTCGCCACCAGGGTCAGGCAGAGGGTCGTGTCTTCCGGAAGCTGGTCGAACAGCGCATTGATCGCGTCGCCGCCCTTGCGGGTCTCGCCCGTGATGTGGCCGGTGGACGGCGGCACGCGCAGGCGGTCGACGCTAATCGCCCGATGCGGCAGCTCGTCGAAGTACCACAGGCCCTCGGCGACGTCCGAACGCGGCTGACCGAAGAACAGCCGCTGCGCGAAGTCCGTGCCGCTGGCCAGCTCGATCTCGCCAGGCTCGGCTTCGTCGGGATAGCGGGCCAGTGCGTAGAAGCGTTCGCGGTCGGCTTCGCTCGGCCCCAGCAGCGTCGGGTTCGGGTTGAACCAGCGCAGCAGCCAGGCGTGGATGTCGGCCGCGCCGAGGCGCCGCGCGCGCACGCCGGCGTTGGCAAGTCCGCCGACCAGGCGGTCGCAGACGATGTGCAGCGCCTGTTCTGGCGACTGTCCGCGGCGGCTCGGTCCCTGGCCGACGCGGCGATACACCACCATGCGCGTGCGTCGCGACTGGCCGCGCCAGGGCAGGCGCGTGACGGCGGTGTCCTCGAACAGTCCGCCGGCCTTGGCGATCGCGTGCAGGTGATGCCCGAACGATTGCAGGTAGAACTCGCTGAAGGCGGTGCCGCGCGCGCGCGGCTGCAGGTAGTTGCGCAGGTTCTCCAGGTAGCGGTCCCAACTGGTTTCGTCCTGCGCGTAGAGCTGGACGACCCAGGGGTTCTCGTCGAGTTCATCGAACGAGTCCTGCAGCGCGTTTTCCAGGGTGTCGCGGACCTGACTCAGCCATTCGGGTTCGCGGCCCTCGGTCCCGACCGGCTGCAGCTCGAAGAAGGCCGCGACCGAAGCGCCGTCCTCCAGCAACATGCACTGGGAGTCCGGCAGGTACTCCGCCCACGGCAACAGGTCCGCGAACGATGGCGCGACGTCGTACAGGGCCTGCTCGTCGGCGACCGTGGCCCGACGGCGGGTCCGCGGGCCGCCTCCGGGTTCGGGGATGCCGTTCGCGCGCAACTGGGCAACGTGGCGTTCCCAGGCATCAGGCGGTGCCGATGTCGTGGCCGGCGCCGGCCGAGTTCGGTGTTTGAGGGAGGGCCACGCGAACATCAGTAGTCCTCGATCCGCTCGCCGGGCAGCGCGTACTGGATCCGCTGATACAAGGGGAACACCGTCGTGTAGCCGGGCACCGGCGCCTGGTCCGTGCCGGCTAGGTGCGGAAACACGTACATCACCAGGTCTGGGTTCGGCAGGCGGTGGAACTGGCGGTAGATCTCGTTCTGCGCGGTGCGCGTGTAGCGGGCCTGCTCGGCGGGAGCGGCCCGCACATCGGTGGCCGTGAGTGGACGGCGCAGCGACTGCCGGGCATCGAGCAACCGGCGTTCGCTCGGTCCACCGGCACCACCGCCGGTCTCGGCGTTCCAGATGTCGAGCATGGTCTGGTCCGAGCGCGGCATCAGCTCGTCCTTCGTGGTCGCGCAGCCGGCCAGCACTAGGGCAATCCCCAGCGCGGCCAGCGCGTCAGTCCAGGTCTTGCGCATGGGTGGTGTCTCCGAGTCGGTGATCGACGCGGCGGCCGGCCGGGTCGTAGTCGATGGTCAGGGGTTCTTCGAGATGCACGGCGACCTTGGCGCCGGGTTGCACGTAGACGGCTGCGAACGCCTGGCCGTAGAGCTTGTTGACCCAATCGGCCATGTCGCGGACACCGCCGGCCAAGATGCGGCCCATCGCTTCGTTGCCGGTGATGCCCACCGTGCCGATGGAGCCATCGGCGCCGACGTAGGACATGCGGCCGCTGGCGGTGTCGATCAGGGAGGCCACGCCGGCGCCGGCAGCGGTGATCAGTGCCTGGCTGCCGAGGTACTGCTGCGCGTTGGAGCGGCGGTCGCCGCTGACGCAGGGAATCCCGTGCGGGTCACTGATCCAGCCGAGGCCGTCCTGGGTGGTGTTGCCATCGTTCTGCTGGCGGTTGCCGCCGCGCTCGCGATCTTCGGGAACGGTGCGGATGGTCCCGTCGTTGAACACGAACGTCACCGAGCGGATCTGGCCGCGCACGCACGAGAGCGTCCAGTCGCCCGACGCGGTTCCGCTGACGACGGCACCGGCCACGTCGGGGATATCGATGCCGTTGGCGGTGAGGTTGTCGGGGCCGATCAATACCTTGAACGGGTAAGGATCGTTCACCGTCCCGTCGATCGGCACGCGGCCGATCAGTGCCGTCATGGCGACCGATCCCATCAGCGTGGAGTTCGTCGGGACGGTGTAGACAGGCTTCATGCCCGGCTTGCCGGCTGCGCGGCGACCAGCGTCCACGGCGTCGTCGGTGGCTTGGCTAATGCCTTCGCCGGCCTCTCCAAAGCTCGTGGGAAAGCTGAAGTTGTCCGTGCCGCCTGGGGAACGTCCGCGTCCTTCCTCGCGTGCGTCGTCCGGCTCGACCCAATGGATGGCGTCGCTGCCGGCACCGGTACTGTCGCCCGGTTCCAGGCCCAGGCCCACTGGCAGGTCGGCGTGGCCGTCCCGGCGACCGGTCACGCCGTCTAGGCGTTGCTGTAGCTCCTGCAGCAGGCCCTGGGTCTGCTGCCGTTCGGCGGCGGCCTGCTCCCTGTCCTGTCGAAGCTGGTTGCGCTCGGTTTCGATTGCGCTCTGGATACGGCGATCGACGGCACCCTCGCGCTGGCGCAGGCGTTCGTTCTCGTCGCGCTGCGCCTTGTTCTTCGTCACTGCTGTCTGCAGTTCGCCGCGCAACTGCCGGACCTGCGCCACGAGCGTGGCGACTGTATCGCGGGGCGTATCGCCCGTGATCCCGAGCGCGGCGGCTTCCTCCGGGGTGAGTTGGTCTGTTGGTCCCGGGGGGGAAGTGTCACCGCCACCGGAAAGCAGCTTGAAGCCGACGAAGACCAGCAACAGCACCATCGGGATCATCAGCCACTTGAGCAGGCCGTTACTCTTCATCGCGGCCTCCGTTACTGTCGCCAGGTGCGGCAGGCACCGGCAGGTTGAGCGCGGCGTCGACGGGAGCAATTGCCGGCAGCAGCGCCTGCGGAAGGCCATGTCCGCGGGTGACGAGGTAGACGACCGTGGTGTCCTCCGGTGAGCCCGCCGGCCCGAGGTCGGGGTGCTGGAACGCCGCGGTCAGGAAATCGCCCTGGAGGGCGCGGGGGTCGAGATCGAGCCAGTGCTTCGCGATGTTGCGCAGGCGTACGGCGCTTACCCACAGATCACCCAGGCGCCAGGCTGCCAGCGCCTGTGCGTGCACCGGCAGTGTCGGCAGCAGCGAGTGCAGCGGCAGGTCCTGACGCAGATTGGCGCGCGTGATGCCTGGTACCGGCTCGACCGTGCGCAGCGGCGCGTAGAGGTTTTGTGCCGCGTAGCGGGTAAGCACCACCGGCACGGGCGTCGGTGGCGCCAGTCGGTCGGTCGGCGCGGTGCGCGTTGTCGCGTCCTTCCCGGTCGTGCCGCGCTGGCCCGTCGCCGGTGCCGCGGCCACGATGCGGACCGGTTCTAGCGGCGGCTGTCCGTCCTGCGGCGTTTCGGCCGCGATGTCCAGCAGGATCACCGTGCCGCTGTCGGCATCCTGGAGTTGCAGCCGCGTCGGTTCGATCGGCTCGCTGGCGCGCAGGTAGACGGCACCGGCCGCGCTCTGCACACGCAGTCGTGCACCAACCGATGCGGGCACGCCGATGCGCACGTTGCGGTCGATGAAGATCACCCGTTCCTCGCCGACGACGAGCGGCACCGCCAAGGGGAGCCGTTCCCAGCGCAGGATCTCGACGGCATGGACAGGAAGGGACAGCGCCAGCAGCAGCGCGGCACCGAGGGTGGCGAGTGGGCGGTTCATGGTGTGTCTTCCGCGGGAGGGGGCGGCGCGGGAATCGGCGCGGGATCGGCAGGAGTGGCGATGCGCTGCGGTGTGCCGTCGTAGCAGTCGATCGCCAGGCCAAAGGGGTTGCGCTGCGGATCGACGTCCGCGCGCACGACCTTCAGCGGGTAGCGCACGAGCGCGCGCTTGACCTGCTCGGCGCCGTAGTACTCGTCGGCGGTGACGTCGAGCGTGACGACCCAATCGCGGTCCGAGACCGTGCGCACGCGCGTGGCGGGGCTGGAGCCGTAGCCGCGCCCCGGAATCTCGTAGATGCCGCGCACGCGCTGGCGCAGCTCGCCGGCATTGCGGCGGTACTCGTAGTCCTGTCGCAGGAACGCCTGGCAGGCCGGCGTGAAATAGGCCGACAGCGCGTGCAGGTTGCGGGGGTAGTCGTCGTCGCCGTTGGTCGGCCAGCGCTGCAGCTGCTGCCAGACGTAGAACGTGAAGGCGTAGACCGACTCGGGCGGCACCTCCCACCATTTGCGCGTGCTGCCCGAGCGCAGGTCCGGGGGCACGTGGATGGTCAGGTCGCGCGGTGCGCTCCACCAGCCGAACCCCATCACCAGCGCCAGTCCGACGACCACGCTAGCCCCGATGCGTAGGGTCTTGATGTGCGCTTCGAGGCGCAGGACCTCGTTCTTGAACCGGCTCATGGTGTCCGGCTCCTACGCGTGGTCCAGTAGCCCGAACGCGTCACCAGGTGACGGCCGCCGACGAACCGGCTTAGTGATGAGTGGCGCGTTGTCACCCGCCATTGCAGTTGCCGGTACAGCCAGGTGTCCGGGCGTCCGCGCTTGAGACGGCGCAGCGCCCCACCGCCTCCGAACACCCCGAGGGCGACGGCCGCGACGATCGCCGTGGGCAGCAGCGCGATCGTCGAGAGCGCCAATGCCAGGGGCACGCCAACGCCGAACCCCATGGCCGCCGACAAGCCTGCGCAGACCCACAACTCGTCGGCGGTCAACCCGCGCACGACGACCGGATGTCGGTTGAGCCGATGCGGGAGGAACGCAACCGTGCCGTCCGGCCGGAAGTCTTGGTCAGCCATGCCGACGGCCTTAGAGGATGCCGGTGGCTTCGGTCAGCAGCCAGATCCCCACGACCAGCAGGATCGCGCCGACAGCGACCGTCAGGCCGAACTGGCCCCACGTGGCGCGGCCGTTGTGGATTTCGGCGTAGCGCGTGTAGGCGTGGTAGCACACGCCGACGAACATCGATGCGACCACCAGCAAGGCGATCAGCATCACGATGTCGTAGCCGTAGTTGCGCAGCGTCTCCATGATGCCGCTGCCCTGGCCGCGCGAAGGGTCTTCGATCGTCGGTAGGCCCTGGGCCTGGGCGAGCGGCGCGAACAGCACGGCGGCCGGCAGCGCGGCCAGTTGCGAAAGACGCGGGAAGCGAAAGCGACGGGATACCGGGTTCATGGGGCGACCTTTAGGAGAGCAGGAAGAAGGTCAGCACCAGGTACATCGCGATGAAACGGATCACGACACCTGCGAACTGACGCTGGGAAATCCGCTGCTCGGCCCAGCCGACATAGGCGGTCCGCATCGCCCACACGCCCCACACGAGGAGCACGGCGAATACGGCGCCAACGAGGACGACCGAGACGGCGGAAGGGGGAAAGCCACCGTTGGCCTGGAAGGCGGCGGTCTGGGCGGCGTTCATGGCGTGGCCTCCGGTTCACGGGAGGCGGAGGCCGCGGCCTGGCGGTAGTCGCCGAGCAGTACGGCCGGGTCGCGTGGCTGGGCGCGCGATGGCGTCAGGTAGTCGCGGATGCCGGCGCGGACGCGCTCAAGGTCGGCGCTTAGCCGGCAGTAGTCGAAGTGGTAGCGAGCGCGCTCGTCGCGAGGGCGCACGGTCTCCTGCGCGATCAGCTGGTCGATCGCGTCGAGCTGGCGCAGCGCAGCGGCCAAGCGCGCATGCTCGGGGCTCGCGTCGTCGGCATGGGCGTGGGGCGAGACGCCCAACGCCATGCACAACGCCAGCAACAGGCCCAGCACGCAACGCCAGTCGGCGGCAGGAGGAACGGTCATCCGCATTTGCCAATCCGCGAATCACGAGGGATGGCGAAATGCTCTCGGCGCGGTCCGATGCGCGCCGCAAACAATGCGGACTGGCGCCGGTCCGATTGATGGGCGGGCGTGGTGGCGCTAGAGGTACTTCTTGAAGGTGCTGGCAGCGATGCACACCGCCACGCCCAGCAGGATCGCGCTGGGCAGCAGGATCAGCAGCGGATGCACGCTGACCGGCAGCGCGAGGTAGACGATCCAGGGCAGCACGATCAGCGGCATCAGCGCCGCCTTGGCGCGGTGGTAGACGAAGCCGGATTCGCGGCCGGCGCCGAACTTGCGCACGTCGCGCCGCGCCAGTCCATCGACGAAGCCGACGAACGCCGCCATCAGGAACAGCGGCAGCGTCAGGGTCAGCACCAGGAGCCTGACGATGAAGGTAAGCGTGGTGTAGGCCGCGGCGATCAGGTAGCTCTCGCTCCACACGTAGACCTGGCTCACGTAGTAGCGGAAGTCGCGTGCGCTGTCCTGGCTGGGCGCGCGTGCACGGGCCGAGACGTTGCTCATCCATTCGAGCAGGCCGCTCTTCACGAAGATCCATTCGTAGGAACGCTCGACCAGCCAGTGCGCGGTGCGGCCGGGCTCCTGGACGACGGCGCTGCGGGTGAAGTGCGCGGACAGCTGCCCGAGTTCGTAGTCGAGCATGCCCTGGGCGTGGTGCCAGCCTTGCTCGGGCCAGAAGAAGTGCATGCCGACGCACTCGATCACGATGGACAGCAGCAGCGCTCCGATCAGCACGCCGAGGAACCGGAACGGCATCGTCACGATGCTGGCCAGCAGTCCCTGTTGGCGGGCCTGCTGGTGCTGGGCGGTGGTGGCCGGATCCTTCATGGCCGCGCTTCCTCCGGCGCGGCTTCGGTGCCGGCGATGTGCCGGAAGCCTTCAATCAGATCGTCCGGCAGCGGCGTGTCCTGCAATCCGGCTGCGGCGTTGCCTTCCCACCAGTCGCCTGCTTCCGCGTAGTGCTGGCGCATGTAGCCGGCGAGCTGCTGCAGGTCGTGCGGCATCACCTCGTCGGGATCGGGGGCCGGCAGCGGCATGCGGATCTTCCACAGGTTGCCGCCCTGCATCAGCGCGAAGGCTTGGCCCTTGGGCAGCCCGACCACGTGGGCCGATTCGATCATCGGGACGCTCGTGCTGGAGATGCGATCCTGCGTGTTCGAGGTGAAGTCGGTCGGGCCGTGGATGTCCGAGCTGTCGGTGGCGCCGCTCATCAGGGTCGTGGCGTAGACCTCGACCTTCGGCAACTGCCGGGTCAGCAGTTCCGCCGTCGCCGTCTCGCGCACGCGCAGCATGATCAGGTTGTTGAAGTTGCCGACGACCTGGCCGGCCTTGGCACGATTGCCGATGCGCGCTTCGATGTCGCTTAGCGTCTGCGTATAAGCGGTCACTTGCAGGCCGGCGCCACCGCCCTTGTTCACCAAGGGAATGAACTCGTCGCCCATGAGTTCATTGAACTCGTCCGCGTGGACGTTGATCGGCACATTCGCATCTGTCGTGGCACCTGGCAGGCCATCATCAATGCCGAACTTGTAGATGTGCCCAGCCACCGACACGAGATCGCTGAACATGCTGTTGCCGACTGCGGCGGCGACCTCGGCGTCCGACAGCGCATCCAGGCCGACGTAGACGATCGCGCGCTTGCGGATGATCTGCATCCAATCGAAGATCGGGCGCGGATCGGCGAGATCGGTATAGTCCGGCGCCAGCAACTGCGCGATCTTGCCGGTGGTTAGCTTCTCCAGCAGCGGCAGCAGGCTCGCGACGATCTTGTCGAAGTAGGTCCGGTCGTAGCGCACCGCGCTGCGCAGGCCGTCGAGCACCGGGTCGTATACGCGCACCTGCGACAGGTACTGTTCCAGCGCGACCACCCGCTTCTCGCGGCCGATCATGTTGCGCGGGATGTTCTTCTCGTTGAGCCGCGCTTCCAGCTGGACGATGACTTCCCACGCCTTCGGCTCGGTCCGGGCGAAGAAGTGGGCGGCGTACTCGATGAATAGCGCGTCGATGTTGATCACATGCCTTTGGATCAACTGGTAATCCGGGCGCTGTCCCAGCTCCACGAGGGCACGTGCGATGATGTTCACGAACCTCCACGCGAACTCCCTGAAGGCGGCTGAATTGCCCTCGCCGGAGAGCTGTCCGGCAATGCGCGTGGCGACTTCCGAGATACGGCCAAAGCGCCCCACGGCGTTGTAGCGGGAGCTGATTTCGGGCCAGCCCAAATGGAAGATGTAGAACTCGCCCTCGCGGCCGGCGCGTTTGGCCTCGACGTACATCCGCTTCAGGAGATCGGCATCGCCCTTGGGATCGAATACGATGACCACTTCGTGCTCGCCCGCGGCGTTGCGCCGGCGGATGTCCTGCGTGATGAAAAGTTCCGCCAGCCGGGTCTTGCCGACGCGCGTGGTTCCCAGGACCAGGGTGTGGCCCACGCGCTCGGGCAGCGGCAGGGAAACGTCGACTTCGTGCGGCTCAATGCCGTGCAGCCGCGGCATGCCGCCGACCGGCGGCAGCGGCCGCGCGGGATTGAGCGGGCTGTCCCAGGTCAGCGCCTTGGCGAGTTTGGAGACGGGAAATGGCGCGAACTCAAGCCGCTCTTCGAGCCGGCGTGCGATCCGGTAGGCGGTCGTCGGCTCGACGTAGCGCCGGAACTCCGGCCGGTAGGTCTGCATCAGCCGGTGCGTGTGCTTCTGTTCCCACCGGAAGCCCCTGCCGATGAAGAGCCGTTGCTGGCTCACCGGCACGTCACGGCTGGTCATCACGTAGCGCGGTAGCCGGCGGATGTTGCGCCGGTAGCGCAGGATCACGAGCGCATCGCGCAGCCGGATCGCGCCGTAGGTGAGGAAGGCCAAGGCGCTGCCCAGGCCCAGCAGCGGGCTTAGCGCGAGCGACCACGGTGCCGCCACGCACACCAGCGCGGCGCCCGCACACACCGCGACGGTATAAAGCTCCACCGCTGGCCGCAGCAATACCTCGATCGCGTAGCGCTGGGCCATCGCGGGGGCTTCACTGTTCGATGCCCGTGGCCGTCACCAACACCGGGTAGTGGCGCAGCCCCAGGCGCTGGGCCAGTTCGTCGCCGGAGGCCGGCGCCAGCGGCAGCTCGGGGATCAGTGCGCGCAGCGAGGCCAGAGCTTGCGGCGATTCGACCTGGACCACCAGCCCTACGGCGCCCAGTTCGCGCAAGGCCGGTCCCCGCTGGCGCAGCCAGGCGCGCGAGCGGTCGTCGTCGCCGATCAGGAATAGCGGCCGGAGTCCCGGCGCCTGGATCACCCGGCGCGCGACGTCGCCGGGCGACAGACGGACCGAGCGCACGGGCAGCATGTCCGCCTCGTCGAAGGCATGGTTGGGCACGCGGGGCAGTTCGATGCGCGGCAGCGGCCGGTCCGCGCGGGGCTGGAGATTCAGCGACTCGTAGTACGGCAGCGCGGACGCACCGCCCCGGTCTTCGACGACGACCAGCGGCGGAGACTGCGCCAGCGTCGCGAACGACAGGCACGACAACACCGCCAGCGCGGCAGCGGCACGAAAGGACTTCATGGCAGGTTTCTCCTGGTGGTGGCATCCAGCCGGAGTTCGCCGAGCACGCGCGCGAGGTGCTTGTCGACGCTGCGGCGATAGCGCGCGGCGGGTGCGCCGCCGGCGGGACGGTGATAACGGCCGATGGCGACGAGCCAGTCCTCGCCGGGGGTGTGCTGCTCGCGCAGGATTTCGGCCGCGATGGCGAGGTTGCGGTAGGGATCGAGCAGATCGCAGGGGTGCGCGTAGCGATGCCGCTGGTAGCCGACGTTGATCTGCCCGAGTCCTGCGTCGATGCGGGTCGGGGGCACCCGGCGCAGCGCGTGCTGCAAGCCGGCGCAGGCTTCGGCACGGGTGCCGTAGCGTTTCGAGGCGCCCGCGACGTTCAGCGTCCACGGCCAAGGGATCAGGCGGCCGTTGAGCCGGGTTCCGCTCTCTTGAAGGGCCACGGCGTACAACACGGTGGACGGAACACCGGCGCGCTGCGCGGCCAGCTGGTAGGCCGGTGGCGGAACCTCCTGCGCCGCGGCGGTGATCGCGGCCAGACCAAACACCAGGCCCAGCGCGATGCGCGCTACTGCTGCCGCTGCCATTGGCCGCCGACCTGCCCCACGACGGCGGGCAGGTCGCCCTGCACGCCGAGGGAAAGCCATCGGCCGCCGTCGTGGTTGAGGGTGATGTGGCCGCTGCGCACCTTGGCCGGGTCGATGCGGGTGCGGCGAGCCCATTCGCGGATGCGCGCGTCGTCGCCACGACTGCCGACGACGTAGATGTCGAAGGACGCTCCTTCGGCCTGCAGGCGCTGGACGGTCTCGTCGCAGCCGGAACAGGCATCCTTGATGAAGACCGCGATCCGTTCGTCCGCTTGCGTCATGCCGGGGGGCGCCGCACCCGCGCCGGGCAGGTTGACGCGCTGCATACCCGGCGCGAGCCGCTGCCAGGCGGCGTCGTAGGCGCGCTGGTATGCCAGCAGCTTCTCGACGCGTCGCGCTTCGATCTGGACCTGCAGGTCCGCGAACCTGCGCCGCTCCTCGTCCGAGCGGGCCTCGATGCCCAAGGCGGTCAGCGGGTCCAGGTTCGGCGACGACAGGCCCAGCGGTCCCTGCATCAGTTCGCGGTAGCGAACCCACTCTTCCGGTCGTAGCCCCCAGTCGCGCGCCTGGTCCTCGTCGCTGCGTGCGATAGGAGCAGGCCGCTCACGGCTGGGGGCCACGTTCGTTGCAGCAGCCTGCGACTGCTGGGCCAATAGGGACTGCGGCGCGCTAAGTGCGAGCGCGGCAAGCAGGCTAAGGGCGACGGTGGCGTGCTTCATCGGCGACACCTACCGAGCCGGCACCGTCAGGCGACGGGTCTCGGTGCCGTGCTGGAACACCGCGATGTCGCCCTCGATGGCGGTCAGGCGCCAGCCGGCCTCCTCCTCGTCCGGCCGCAGCAGCCGGGCCTGGTTCAGGGCGCTGCTCTCGGCCGGAAGAATCGACAGGAACCGTTCGCCGGCACGAAGCTCAGCGCCCATGACGCGAAACGGCGGCTCGACCGGCTTCGGCGGGGTCGCGGGAGCCGTACCAGGCGCGGTGGCAGGCCGCGGCGCCGGCCGGGCGGTCGGTCGCGCCTCCAACCGTTCGATGCGCGCCTGCATGGCCTGAAGCGCGGCATCCGCGGACCGGTCGCCCAGGGATTGTTCGAGCGCCGAGAGCCGGCGGTCGAGCGCCTGGCGGTCGGCATCGTAGCGAGCCTGCGGCACGGCAGGCGGCCGCGTGCGCGACTGTTCGGAGTCCTGGGATAGCTCGGCCAGGCGCTGCTCCAGCGCGGCGATCTGCGTATCCACCGTGCTGGCCTCAGCCGTGTCGGCGAGCTTGGTCAGGGTGACGTGGTTGACCACCACGCCCGTGCTGATCAGCAGCACCCAGGTGACGGCGGCGACGCGCAGCAAGGTCGCCCGCCGCGGGTACGCGGTGCCCGGCATCGTCGGGGTCATGGCCGGTCCTCCACCGCAAGCGGGAAGGTCTGCACCTGGACGTCGGCATCCGGAGCGGTGGTCGGCCGGGGTTCGGTCTCGGTCGGCGCTGAGGCGACGTGGCTGAAGCACACCAAGCGCGTGCCGTCGTCCACGTGGAGATCCCAGGCGGGGCCGGTCAGGGTCAGCAAGGCGTCGCGCAGGACCAGCGGCCCCAGCTGGTAATGGGCCGCCGGCAGCGGCAGCCTGCCCAGGGCCTCGGTGTCCTGGCCGCCGCAGAGCTGGTAGCCCGAACGCCGCAGGACATGGCGCAAGGCGTCGGCGACGGTGGCATGCAGCGTGTCCGGCGTGGACACCTCCACGACCTGCAGCAGCAGGTCCCGCTGCGCGGCGCTGGGCGCCAATTCGATCAAGGTGTAGCGGCCGTACCGGACCACCGGGACGGACTCTGGCGACAGGTCGGGTGCGACGGCGGCCGGTGCCTCGGGCGTCGGCGTCGGCGTGGGCGCCGTCGCGCAGCCGCCGAGCAACGCGGCCCAGAACAAGCCGAGCAGGCCGGACAGCAGGTGGCGTCCGGGATCACGAAACCAAGGATCGGAGGGGCACATAGCGTGGCGTCCTGAAGCGACGAGCCATCACCATCGCCGCGGCGATCCCTTCGGGCAGCAAACAAAGCGAATCCTTCCGCGCCGGATTAACTGGCGCGGGGGATGCGCAAAGAAAGCCGCCTGGGTGCTAGTGTTTGTCCACGACCGGATCCGGCTCTCGGGCAACAGGACAGGAGCATCGGAATGGACAGGAAAATCGCAGTCGAACGGCTGATTCAACAGGTGAAGGACTACGCCAATGGGCGGGCAAAGGACGTAGCGCGAGGCGCAGAGACTCCACGGCTTGCGGCCCTGCTGGTGCAGAAATACGGGCGCGGCGTGGTCGACGCCATTGCAACGGCGTTCGACGATCCGCGCGCCGCTGATCCCATATCGAGGGTCGTGGATGATGAGACGGCAAGGCTCGACCCGCTTTGGCGTGAACACGATCGCGAGCGATGGGCTGGTCATCCGGCTGATGTGATCGTCCACAGCTAGATCCGGATACCAAGAAGAACGGCCCCGAAGGGCCGTCGTAGTGGAGGAAGTGCCTGCGTCAGTCGTCGGCATTGGTGGGAGCTGGACTCTCTTCACCTGGCGCAAGGTTGAAGTGCGAGACAAGTTCGCCTATCGGCAACTGCTCGCTGGTGATCTCGACGTCGGTGTGCTTGAGGAATGCCGCGAACCAGAAATGGCTGTCGGAGACGTTGAGCGTGTCGGCCTCCGTGCTAACGAAACGGTCGTCGCTGCTCGAATCCGTCTGGTCCGAGCCTTCCTCGTCGTCATGCGACAGGTACTGCGCGCGGTAGTCGAACTTCTCGACCTTGTAGAGGCCATGCTCCTTCACCACCGCCGCGAGGCGAAGAATCTTGCGCGCGGTGGAGAGGTCGATCGAGAACTCGACGACGGCCGGCAAATCAGCAAACTCGTCGCTGGAGGACACTTCTGTACGAAACAGCTTGTCGTCTTGCATGATGATTCTCCTGGGAAGGATGAGTGATGAGGTAGGGATACGGAAGAAAGAAAGGCGGCCCTCGAAAGAGCCGCCGGCATGGAGGAACTAGGCGGCGACCAGTTGCCTGGCCAGCGCCACCTCGACGGAATCCCCGTCTTGGTTCAGGACATCGAGTCCCGACTCCGGCACGTCTCCCGACGTGCTCTGCGACACCATGATCTTCTTCGCCATCAACCCCAGGCAGGTCATCTGCGAGGAGTTGGTGTAGCCGAGATAGATCACGCGCACGGACTGCTTCTGCCCGATGCGCCACGAGCGCCGTGCTGCCTGCTGCAACGAGTAGACGTTGTAGCCGCTCTGCATGAAGACGATCGTGGGGAACTCCAACAAATCGAGGCCCGTCTTGACCAACTCCGGGTTCGTGACCAGGACATCGATCCCGCGATCGAGCTGCTCGGCAATCCAGTCTTCCCGGCGGGACGCATCCACGCTTGCGCGCAGCACGGCCACCTTGAAGCCTTCCTGCTCGAGCAACACCTTGAGGCGCGACGTGGTATCGCGCGTGCCGGTGTAGACCGAATAGACCAGGGTCTTGCGCCCTTGCGCTTTCTCCTGCTTGCAGATGTCGATCAGCTCGCGCTCTTTCGGCGTGATCTCGAACTCGGTGAACTGAGCCGGGACGAACGCCAAGGTGCCGCGCGTGCGCGGGTGCACTACGGTTTCAGGCCGGAAACAACAATCCGGCCAGGCCAAGAGCACGTTGAGCACTACGCCCAACAGGGTCGTGTCGCGCTTCGCCAGGGCTTGCTTCAGCGCCTGGGTCAGCCGACCCGACAGATCGCGGTAGGCGGCGGCTTGCTCCGCCTCCATCGCGACTTCGCGGAACTCCTCGTCGTAGGGCGGCAGCACGTTGCCGCCGATGTCCTTCAACTTCAGGAAGACCGTGAACGGCAGGATGCAACGCAGGACGCCCTTGGGACCGAAGCCCGGCGCCTTGACGGTGCGCACCGACACCTTCGAGCCCTTGGCCGTCTTGTGCGCGGTGGCCTTGCTCTCGGAGTAGATGTCCTTCAGGACCCCGTGGTCCCTCATGAACGCCATCGCGGCCGACGTCATGCTGCCGCTCTTGGTCGGCCGGTAGCCGTCTTCGATCATGCGTCCGGGCAGCGCCCGGAACAGCAAGTGGAACAAGTCGTCGCCGTAACCGCCCATCAGGGTGCCGGTGAGCAGCAAGGTCTTGCGCGACTTCGCGGCGAGGACGCCCATGGCTTGGCCCTGGGCGCTTCCGCCGTTCTTGTACTCATGCGCTTCGTCGGCGACCAGCAGGTCGAACGTGCCGTGCGGCAAGTAGCGCTTGATGAACTCGCTGGGCTGATAACCTCCCGTGCCGAATCCGAACTCCATGTTCGCCATGGCGCGTTCCATCCGGTGCGCCTGTCGATCCGAGAAGATCAGCTCGCCACGCTCATCCATGAGGTTGACAAACTCATAGATGTTGTCCCCAAGCATCGATGCCAGGAAGGCATCACCGAACTTCTGCATCAGCTTCTGCGCGGTGACCTGGCCGATCGTCGGAATGCGGGTCAGGGCCTTGAGGACGGCGGAGGACTGGTCGCTGGCGGACAGGCTCCGGGGACGAATCAGGCTCCACAACGCGGAGCCGCAGTGGCTGCACTTGCGGCGCTGCTCCTCGGCTTCGAGGTCGACCGGATTGATCGGCTCGCCGTCGAGGTCGGTGATGACCTGGCCGCAGTCGGGGCACGCGCCCACGTCGCCGTCGAGCGTCCGGTGCCGGGTGAAAACGGGTTTCCAGTGGAACCCCATCCTCATCCTGACGCGCCCAAGGACAAAGAACTCCTGGCCCTGCGCCGGCACGTTCAGCTGCTCGCGCAGCTTCATGAGCTTGACGAGCGTATCCGGGCCATTGAGCACCCAGACGCGCGCACCGGCGACGGTTTCCTGGATCTCCCTCCGCCACTTGTAGACCAGGTGGGGCGGGCTCAAGACGAGCGTGCGGCGGTAGCCTTCGGCGTTGAGCACGGCGGCCGTGGCGATGCCGACGGTGGTCTTGCCGCAGCCCATTTCGCCATTGACGATCGCAGCGCGTTCGCCGCGATCGATCAGCAGCTCGCTGACGGCGTGGACCACGTCGGCCTGGGCCGGGAACAACTGGCGCTTCAGGCTTGCCAGGACCAGTTGGCGATGTGCCCGCGGTTGCCCGGTGTAGACAGGCGGGTTGGCCCGATTGAGGGCTTCCAGCAGGTCATCGCCGCATTCGGCGACGAAGTCCTGAAGGCTCATCGTGAGAGAGGAAGATTCCGCATCGAGCAGTTCGCCCTGCAAGGCAGTGCCTTCCGCGGATGGAACGGTGTCGAGATCGAGAGACATGGTGGTGCTCCAAATGAATGGGGCACGCACCTCCCTTGTGGGGCGATGATGTGCCCCGTGGATGGGAAGAATGGCGACGGCTTGCGCCGTCAAACTGGGATCAGTACTCGCTGGGCAGCAGCAGCGTCGTGACGCTGCGGTCCCACTCGGTGACGATCCAGAGAGTCAGGTCTGGCGCGACCTGGTAGGACGAGAACAAACGATCCTCGCCCGAAGCCAGCGCCAGGTCGTTCTGGCGTCGGTCTTCGTCGGACAGGTCGCCCCAGTCGCCGCTGAGATGGCGGCGCAGGTACGCGCTGGGATTGAGCCGGCCCCGTTGGATCAGGTCGGAAATCCCACGAGTGACGATCATCTGCCCCGGCGAAAATCGCGGTTGGGGCACGAGGCTGATGAAAACGGCTTCTTTTGCCATGGTGGTAGCTCCTTCGTGGAAAGAACGGGGCCACGGCAGCCCATCGGGGCGGCGTGGCCCCATGGGGTGGACAGAAGCTGCGTCGTGCAGCAGGCGATCAGCGAATGGTCAGCACCTCGCCGCGCGTCGGCGAGTCGGGTGTCAGATCCAACGCACGGATGACCGGAACGAACTTGTCGGTCAGGATGCGCGTCTCGGCCACAGAGCCATCGTCGCGCTCGGTGTACTCGGTCTGGAGCGTCTTCTCCTTGTGCGTGTCGCCTTTGACGGCGAGCACGCGCCCGGTCTTGGACGTCACCACGCCGGAGATCGCGCCTGCAGCCAAGGCCAGGGCGGTATGCCATTCCGACAAGGCCCGCGCCGGCGGCCGCAGCGACTGCTGTGCCGGCCCGAGATGGACATCGAGCGCGGGCCAGAGTCCTTGCAGCCGGCCGATTTCGATGCCGAACTGCTCGGGCTCCATCGTCACGCGATAGAAGTGCTCCGGCTCCGCCGGGATGGCGGGAACGACATACGGCTGGAACGGCCACTCGATGGGCAGTTCTTCGGCTTCGGCATCGCCTTGCCCGATCTGCAGCAGCAGGCCGCGCGTGGCTTTTGCCGAGTCCGATGCCTGGTCGCGCTGGCGAATGCGCCGACCGAAGATCACCACCTGCTTGAACTGCGTCTCCACCGCTCGGTAGATGCGCAGGTCCGCGAAGTGGCGCACCAGCCACCCGACCAGTTCGGCGTCGAGGACGTAGTGCGGCACGATGAACACCAGCACCCCGCCATACTGCAGTAGCGGCAGCGAGCGCTGGTAGAACAGCTTCTCCAGTCGGGCACGGCCCTGGCCCTGATAGCCGATGTTGCCGTTCACGTCCTTGGACAGGTCGCCGTAGGGCGGATTGAGCCAGACCAGCCCGAAAGACTGCCTGGAAATGATCGTGTCCATCAGGTCGCCATGGATGCAGTGATCGACCATCTGCCGCGCGTGCCGGGCGCGCTCGCCGTCGTACTCCACGGCGAACGCCCGGACCTGCTCGCGCCCGAGGGCGTGAGCGGCTTCGGCCACGGCGACGCCTTCGCCGGCGCACGGATCAAGGATGCACATCGGCCCGGTAGCGGGCGCCAGTGCAGCGAGCGCTCTTTCGAGCGTGGGTTCATCGGTGGGGAAGTACCCGTTTCGGACGAAGTTGCGGGCGAGTCTTGGAAACATCAGAGCCATCGGAATCTCCTGGTAGCGAAGATGAAAGGAAGCGGACGTACACGTGCACGTCCGGAACGGAAGTCCTCACGCCACTTCTGCAAGCAGTCGTTCGGAGATGGTTCGGATCGCGGATGCGTCCGGGGTAAGTACGTCGTCGCGGATCAGCGCACCCAGTGCCTTGCTCAGCACGGGTACGTTGATGGCGAGCCGGTGGCCTTCCAGCGGCCCAAGGGCGGCAGGAAGGCGGGTCAGCATCGCCTGCGTCTTCAGCAGGTCCAGCACGGTGTCGCGCCAGTGATTGAGCAGCGGCAGCGGGCAGGTGTCTCGCACCAGCGCCCACAACCGTTCGACCCGGTGGTCCGAGTCGCGTGGCAGAAGTGCAAGCGCGCTAGCGTTGGCCTTGTCGGGTTTCACGCAGCGGCGATCGAACAGCCACAGATGGACCATCGACCCGAACAGCGTGCGGCGGTAAGCACGGGTGCTGCGCTTGTCCAGATGTTCGACGTTGCCGACGAACACCGGGATCGAGCCGCCTTGCTCGGTCAGGATGTGGAACTGGTCCAGTCCCTGCTCGTCGCGCCCGAGGGTCAGGCGAGCCAGGAACTCCTGGACGGCCGTATCGCGCGCCCAGACGGAGAGGAAGACCAGGTTGCCCTGTTCGTCGCCGACAAAGCCGTCGGTCATGAGGTCAGGACATTCGTCGATGCGGTACAGTGTGGTGGAAGAAGTGTTTGCGGGCATGGTGGTGTCCTCGGATGAACGGGAACAGCACCGCCCGCTGGGGCAAGTGCTGCCCCAGGGGGTGGAAGAAAACCGTTCAGTCCGGCTCGAACTGCCGGGTGTGCGGGTTGAAGTGAAGCGCCTCGTCCACCGCGGTGATCGGCGTGAAGCCGTCCAGGTAGATGCTGCCGAGGTACTGGTCGCGGTAGGTCAATGCCTGCCGTGCCTGTTCCTCGGTGAGGCCGTTGCTGATGAAGTACTCGAGCATTTCCTCGTCGGAAGAAACTTCGTCGTTGGACAAGCTCCCTTCAACGAGCTTCAACAGCGAGGGCGGGAGCGCAGCCAGGATCGAGTCCATGTCGATTCCTCCTGTGCGGACTAGGAGCCGCAACCGGCCGGGCAGTAGCCCAGTTCGATGCCGTGCGTGCAGAAGCCGTTTTCGGCGAGCCAGTCCTGGGTTTCCTGCCGTTCGGCAGGTGTCGCGTAACCCCATTCCTGGGCCGCGATTTCCAGGGCCTGAGCACGCTGGCTTTCCGGCAATCGACTGACTTTCGCGTCGATCTCCGAACTGAAAAGCGTGACCCAGTGGTCCCAGGACAGGCCGCAGCCGCGCTGGGCGTTTGCTGCGGCCGTCTTGCAGATTTCCCGCCACGCGGGTTCATCCAGCGTTGAACGAGTGGTGTCGTGAGCGATGGTGGACATGATGGAGACCTCCAGAAGAAAGCCAGGGCCTCCCCCGCATGGGGAAGGAACCACAGCGGGTGGATGAAGAACACCGCGGATGCGGCGTGGCGATCAGGCCGCGGCAAGCTCCGCTTCGTGCTGCCACTGTTGCAAGGTGGCATCGAAGCTGTAGCCGAGCTTGCTGAGGCGGGTGCATTGCAGGCGCAACGTGCGGCGGTCGATGGTCGGGTCCAGCTTGACCGTCTCGCCCAGCGGCCACAGCAGGCCGAAAAGTGCGACGTCTTCGGCGTCGGAACTGCCAGCTGCCACAGGGGCTGCGGGCGCTTCCATGCCGAAGGGCCGGGTGTCGATCAGAGGATCGTTCGTGGTCGAGGCCGGTACGGCTGCTGGCGTTGCCGCCATCGCCGTCGGCTGTTCCTCGTCGATCGGATCGACCTCCTGGACGTTGAAGGTGCGGGCGTCCTCCTTGCCCAGCTTGTCGATGCCGGACAGGGTCATGCCGTTGAGGCTGGCGCGCAGTTCGATGCGGACGCCGCCTTGGGACAAGACGGGCTTGTTGAAGATGCGCCGGATGGCGAACTCGCCCTCGTACTTGCCTTCCTTGTACTGCTCGAACTCCGGATCTTTGACAACGAAATCACCCAAGCAGCAGGTGAGCAGGCAGACATTGAACGGTCCGTTGCGGCCCCGGATGGTGCGCAGCTTGAGCTGGCCGGGAACGACGATGGACTCCAGGTGGGCGTGACGTGCAGCGTTCATGTGACGACTCCTTTGATGATAGAAAACAAGGCTCCCGACCGGCCGGATGGACGGGGGATGACCTCATGGGAAAAGGAAGCGGGTGCCGGTCGCGAAGGGCCGGAACCGGGAGGGAGATGACGGACGCGGGATGCGCTAGGACGGATCAGAACCAGTGCGGTGTGACGCACCGCAGCCTCGAAGGTCTAGGCTGCCTGGGCATGCTGCCGGCGACGCCGGCGGACATGGGGGTAAGGTTGCGGCGAGGTTCGACGCCAAGGGGAGCGGCAATGCGATTCCGGTTGCTCCCCTGTTTCTGATCTATGCGGCGTGTTCTTGCGGTGCCGGCGGTCTTCCGCGCAAAGAAAACGGACCACGCCCGATGGGGTGGTCCGTTGGGTAATACGCTTTCAGTTCACGCATGCCTTCGGCCAGCAGCCAAAGAGCGCGATTCAAACGCACGTTCTGGTCGATGCCCTGCACCGGCCGGGTACGTTGCCGGCGGCCGTTGGCCGTGCGGCCGTCCAGTCCGCCCTTGACCAGGTTCTCCTGGACCCGGTTGAACGTGGACCACAGGTCGGATTCCCGGTCATCGAAGCGCCGCGGCCGCAGCAGCTGGCTTTCGGTGATAGGCACCGAGCCCGAGCCCGCGTACTTCAGCGTCAGGGCCGAGTGCGCGAACACTTCTGCTTCGCCTTCGTCCAGCGTGATGGCGCGCATGGTGTCCCGGGAGTGCTCGATCCGCTCGAAGCTGCTGAGGACTTCATAAGCGCCTTCGATGACGTGGCTCGTGACGTCGCCCTTGTGGGGCACGCGCACGTCCAGGGTCGTGTCGCCGCAGACCAGGCCGTTGTGGCAGACGAAGCGGAACATGCCGCCCAGCATCTGATAGCTGCTGGTGCCGTCGTGCGAGTTCAGCAGGATGATCTCGTTGGCCTCGGCTTGGCCATCGATCTGGCTGGCATGCCGCAGCCGCAGCATGTGCTTGGTGAAATCGCGGCGATCCTCCTGCCGCACGCGGGTCTGGCAAACGAAGAACGGCTCGAAGCCTTCCTTGCGCAGCTTCTCCAGCACGGTGGCGGTCGGAATGTAGCTATAGCGCTCCGACCGGCTATCGTGCGCGGCCTCGGCGAAGATGGATGGGGCGACGGTGCGGATCTGATCGTCCGACAGCGGGCGATCCGAACGCAGCACGGGGGATCGCGACCCAAAGCGGGATGCGAGTTGCATGGCAGTCTCCTTGGAGAAAACGCAAGCAGTCCCGCAGGCCAGAGGCCGGCGAGGACCGATTGCAGGGATGAAGAACAGCCCGGAAGGGCCGAGGGAATCCGGGTCGAACCCGGTGCAGCCTCACGCCGCCGACACCGAGGTGCCGGCGGCATGAAGACTGGGAGGAACACGCAGGACCCGGATGGGCCTTGCAGATCAGAACGAAGCCGCCAGGGCGGGCTCCTCTTCAGGCACTTCGACGTTCGCCTCCTGCGGAGCAGGCTGCGCGGGCGTCTGGGTGCCGTTGACGTCCTCGGCTTGGGCGCTCGCCTCGGACGCGGTAGCGTCCTGGGGTGCGTCGGCTTCGGAAGTGGTCGGGTAGACCCGCTGACCGTTGACCTTGATCAGGCCGATGTGGATCAGCTTCGACTCCAGGCTCGCCGCGGCTTCGCCGGCCCGTTCACCCTTGGTGCGGATGTACGGCTCGGCCTTCATGCCGTTCAGACGAAAGGCGATCAGTACCTTCTTCTTCGCCTCGACGGCCTGCATGCAGCGCCGCACCAGGTGCTCCGCGTCGCGGTTGGCAACGATGGTGTCGATGTACCGGTAGTCCGGATCGTCGACCGGTCCGCTGAGCACACCGAGGGTGCACGCAAGGAACGGATCGCTCTCCGCCGGTCTCACCAGCTTGGGACGGTTGAGGTAGCCGATGCCATGGGTGATCAGGTCGTACTGCTCGATCGTCGCCAGTTCGGCGGGATCCAGCGGCTCGGCCTTGAGCAGACGCGCCTTGAGGCTGGCTGCCGGCTCGCCCTTGCGGTCGCCCTTGGGACGGATGAACGGATCGACCCACAGGTCGCCGAGACGGAAGCGCACGAGCGGACGCTGCTCCGGATCGTCGTTGCCGACGTAGCGTTCGACCAGTTTCTTCGCCTCCGCACCGGACACTTTCACGTCGAAGTAGCGGCGCTTCTCGTCGTTGGCGGAACCCACGAGGGCGGCGATGGTGCAGGCCAGAAACGGCTGTGCCTTGCGGCCGCCGGTGGCTTTCACAACGCGGGCGCGCTGGATGTAGCCGATGCCCGAGGTGTGCAGGTCGAAGTAGGACTTCTGATTGAGTGCTGTGGTCATGGTGAATCTCCAGACTTAGGATCAAGAACAGCGGAGACACACCTTTCCCACGGCGGGGAGGTGCGTAACCCCGCGATGGGTTGAGGAACATGGGTGCATCACCACCGGCGAGCCGGCGGTCGTTCGCGCGAGGATGCGATGCGAACTGGTTCAGTCACACGGGTGAGCCGTGCGCAACCTTGAAGACCGAAAGTTGCCTGGTTGACGCTGACAACGTCAGCGGAACGTGATTTGCAGCCTACGCGCGGGGCCTGCCGTCGCGAGCGGAAATGGGTATCCGTCCGAGACCGCATTGGCCGAAGGCGGCCGCCTGAATCTGAAGGGCTTCCCGCCGCGAGGGCGGGAAGCAAGGCCGGGATCAATGCCGGACGGACTTGGGGCCAGACAGGTGCTGGATGCGGATGAAGCGCCAGGTGCCGTCGTCGATCAGGCGTTCCAGAACGCTGCCGAGATCGTCGAAGAACACGTCCTCTACCCGTTCAACCTGCGTGCCGTCCCGGTGCAGCTCGATCACGTACTGGTCGGCAGCGCGGTCGTAGAGCACGGTGACCTGGCCCTCGAACTTCCCGGTTGCAACGGAGAAGCGGATGGCTGGCGGCGTCTTGAGGATATTGGCCGGCGTCGGATCGACCCAGCTGAAGTCTTTGGCGCCCGCATCGACCAGCATGTGGGTGATGCGACGGAAACCATCGGGGGCTGGCAACTGCTCCAGCTGATTGATCAACTCGGCCAGCTCGGGGCAACGCGGCGCCGGTATCGGCAGCTTGGCCGGTGCACTGCCCAGCACGAACGTCTGCACCGTGTAGGGCACACCATCGGCGGTTCGTTCGGTCCGCTCTTCGGGTGTGTCGGCCCGCAGGCCGTCGAAGCGGCGTCTGGCGTAGGGTTCCACGTGAACCTTGGCGCCTTCGGCGGGATCCTCGGTCAAGAGTGCCCGATCGAGCACCGCGAACTCAGCGCGGCCTGTCTTGACGACGATGACCTCGGCGGTCTTGGCGATCACCTTGCCGTCGAACGGCTTCGGGTCGACCTGGAATCCCAGGGCCGAAACCTTGGGCTGGCCGTCGAAGATGTTGAACTTGAAGCTGCGGACATTGGAAGGCACATGGCCGTGAACCAGTGTCGGCATCTGATCGCGAATGGCTTGGGTATCCATGGGAGGCTCCTTGAGGAAAAGTCAAGGGACTCCCGCCCGCAAGGGAGGATCGTCCCTTGTGGGTTGCGTGATGGACGCGAAGCGCGTCCGGGGATGAGGAAACGACCAGCACGGCAAGCCGCGCCGCAGTCCTGAAGGTCTCGACTGCCTGGGCATGCTGCCGGCAACGCCAGCGAACATGCAGACAGCCTGAAGGAGTGCATGCCTGGAATCGCCGGGGAATCGGAACTTCGCCAGTACCGGGTTCCGGAAAAGAAAGAGCCCCGGCATGGGGGCTCAGGGTTCACTCGTCTTCGTACAGCGGCAGGCCGTCCAGCACAGGCGCATCGGCGTCGAACACCAGCATGCGGACGTCGGCCAGCGCGGCCAGATGAAGCACCTCGACGAGGCATTCCGGCATACCCTTCTTCCGATGCTCCTGTCGCAGTCGTTCGGCGGTGGTGCCGTCGACCAGTTGCAGGTTCTCGTCGGTCCAGGGCGTGGCGATCAGCTTTACGCCGATCGCCGGGCTGTAGGGGATGCGGAATGCGACGAACAGGAAGCGGCTCGGGGTCGCAAGATCGGCCAGATCAGCCAGATAGCGGCCTGCCTCCTCGGTGATGTGCGCGAAACTGATTTCCCAGCACCGGCTGTAGTAGCCCGTCTCGAACTTCAGGCGTCGCACGACCTCGCGCGCAGCTTCCTCGGAGTACGTGTCGCCCACGTGCACGGGCTGGCCGTCGAAGTCGTCCGCAGCGACGGCGTAGACCACCGCGCGCACGATGCCCTCGGTCGGACATTGGGATTCCAGCTCTTCAGGCACTTCCTGCCCTTCGGTGATCAGCGCGAAATCCTTGCCGATCAGGCAGGGAAACAGCGCGACCTGATCGTCGGGCAGGTACGCCTGGCTGGCGTGCAAGGGTCGCCAAACCGGCGGGCAGTCCTCCTCATGCGTGATGAGGAGGGTATGAACGATGCGCGGGTTCAGATACCCGCGGGCGAAGGGGTTGTCGATGGTAGACATGGGATTCGCTCCAGCAGAGTATGGCTGGGTCCATCCCCGGCTGGGGATAGATTCCCCAGCGGGTCGATAGAAGTGGCGTCCGGTCAGGCCGGCACAGGTGACGGTGGATCACCGAGCAGTTGCTCGATCACACGCCTGCGCAGGCGTTCGCGAATTGATTCCTCGCTGATGCCTGCAAGCAGCGTCTGCGTCTCTTTGGCGATCCTGGCGGCGGCCTTATCGAGGTCGTCAGCAAGAAGCGCCTGGTGCAGATCCAGCCCCAGGTCCAGTGCCTGGCGGGAACTACTGAACACGTTCAGCTCACGGCTGAGGAAGCAACCCTCGCCGCCGAACTCGAACAGGCGTGGCTTGCTGCAATGCCAGCAGCCCTCGAACTGGATGGCGGCCAGGTTATGGCCGTCGTTGAAGCACGAGGCGATGAGCAGCAATGCGTCCAGGTCCGCGGAATCCTCGAACCGATGATGTTCGATGAGGTTCTGCAGCTCCAGGTTCTGATCTGCGCCGAAGTGCGGGGCCAGCACTTCAAGGATCATTGCCATCGACGGGTCTTCCTCGTCCGGGACCGGAAGATCGAGCACGGTAGCGAGGTCGGTCAGCGCCTCCAGTACGTCGTCCCATTGCGGGTCGTTGGATTCGGATATGCGCGCAATGTAGGTCTGTCCGTTGCCAGGATAGGACGCATCCAGATTGAAACCGTCGAACAGCGCGGTGATGACGGGTGTGACCCTTTCGAGCATCAGGACGCCGGTGGCGTCGTAGTAGTTGTTGGCCATGGTGGCTCCTTGGGATGAAAGCGCGGAGCCACGCCCCTGCGGACGATGGCATCCGCAGGGAGAAGCCCGAGGCCACGAAGGCTCCGGGCGGTGAAAGGCCGGCAAGGATCAGTCGCCGAAGTCCGTGGGATCGCCCAGGGCCTTCAACAGATCGATCAAGCCGCCGTTGGCGAGCTGGTACAGCGCGTTGTAGTCGTCGCCGGTCGGCACCTGCTCCAGGCGGTCGAGCCGGGCATCGAGGTCGAGGATGCTCTGGCGCACTTCACGGGCGAGCACCAGGGCTGGCGAGGGTTTCTCGCCATCGTCGGTCGCGCCCAGCGCCGTGAGTACGGCTTTGGGCGACAGCGCATCCTTGAGGGATTCGTACACTTCCGGCGTTTCGATGCGGCAGACCGCCTCGGTCTGCTCGCTGCCGATGGAGAATTGAGTGATCTCGTCGTCGTCGGCACCTTCGGTGTCGTAGTCGACGATCACGATCCGCGGATGCGGGATCGCACCGGACCAATCCTGGACGATGACGGTTTGGACGAGGCCGCCTTCAAGGACGACGGCGATGGAAGGGATTCGGGACATGGTCGCTCCTGGGAAAAGAAGGAGGGACATGGCCCCGAACGGGGACGCATGTCCCTCGTGGGGTTGGAAAAGAGAAAGCTGCTGGCTTGCCGGATGAGGTTCACCAGCCGGTGTAGTGCAGCGTCAGGTCGGCGATAACCTTGCGTCGCTGCAGATCGAGGCCGCCGAGGTCGGACAGGCCCTCGAAGCCGCAGCGTTTGAGCATCGCTCCGCCTTCGTGGCTGTTGTAGAAGCTCACCATTGCGGCGAGGAACATCCGCTGCCCGCCGCTCAGGACGCCCAGGGCGTCGCTGATCATCAGCAGGTTCGGACGCAGGTCCCACTTGGTGGTGGCTTTTTGCAGGCCCTCGCGCGTGCCGTCGCCGAACCATTCGGCGCCGGCGATCCTGGCGCCACGCTTCCAAGCCTCGAAGAAAGCCTGGGGCGCGTCGGTGAAGTGCTGTTGTTCCAGCACGATCTGATCAAGTACGTCGGACGGAAGAGACGAGTTCATGACGGTACTCCGGAGGGAGAGTTGGAATCAGGGTTCGAGACGCTGCTGCCAACGCCCGGTTGCCAGGGCGCGATCTGCGGCGTGCCGGGAACGGAAGTACTCAGCGGACTCCCGGGAGACGGGACCGTCGTCATCGGCTGTGCCGATGTAGTGACCCGCGGCGCTGTGGCGTATCCGCAGCGGCAGGCGCTTGCCCGTGTAGGCCAGGGCGAGATAGCCGATGGACTCGGCTCGGGCGTTTGCGGCGTTCAGTGACGCCGGTGTGGATCCAAGGGACATGGCTTCTCCTGGTTGAGGACCGGGAGGCCATATCCCGACGGGTATGGAACTCCCGTGGGGTGGAGGTGAAAGCATCGGCGTCGGGGGAAGACGCTCGTCCGCAAAACGATGCGAGGCGGACTGGTTCGGTCGGTGCGGGGAACCGCATCGCAGCCTTGAAGACCGGGGCTGCTGGCGTGGTGCTGACGGACGTCAGCGACACATGTGCGCAGGATTGGCCGCGCGCGTGGGCGCGTCATGCGGAAATCGGCATTCATCGCTCCCCCGATTGCCGGTCGGCGACGCCGCTGTCGTGCGGCGACGTCGGGGCTGGGAAGCGAGGTGGTGTTTGGGGTCTCCTGCTCGGGAGAGCGAAGGCTCGGTGTGCCGGGGCCGTAGCTCAGGAAAGCGGGAAGAAGACGCCGAAGGCGGCTAGCGCCTTCGGCTGCGAAGGAAGAAGCCACCCGTGGGCTGTCGCAGGGATCTGGCCGTCGGTGGAGCCTGTCGCTGCATCAGCAATCACACCCGACCCATGTCGTGGCTGGGGTCGAAATCGTTCGGCACACATCCGTGCACAAACGGAGCCCGTTGTTCCACCGGCGGGCACCGGCATCGATTACCGTCGACCCGAGGGGTCTCCCGAGGACTCGCTGGGCAACGGATGCCGGCAAATCCTCGGGGGACCTCTCGGGAGAGGCGGAAGAACACGGATCAGTGGAATGGCGTCGAACGCGATTCGGGGAGCAAGGGCCTTCTCGTCCCGCGGGCCTTGGGGGCGCGGCGGGACGCGCACACCGTCGCAGAAGGTGACGCGCGCTAGGGATGTCCCGCGGGGTGCGCGGGAAACGGGCCTCGCCGCCGCTGGCGCGGCCGACGTGGCGCAGGGTTCGAGAGCGTCAGGACGCCTTGGGTGAGGTACGCCGTTTGCGCGGCGCGCTGCGCTTGCCGGCCGAGGATTCGACAGCCATCGTGCCCTTGCAGTCCGGATACCAGCTGCAGGACCAGAAGGCGCCGCTCTTGCCGCTGCGCTGGCGCATTGGCGAACCGCACTGCGGACAGGCCGGTGCAGGCGGCAGCTTGATGGGAAGCGTTGCAGCGCGGTACTGCTGCACGAGCTGGGTAACCCAGGCAGATTGCTTGGCGATGAACGTGTCCAGCGTCATCTGCCCGGCTTCGATCACGTCCAGTGCCTGCTCCCACACCGCTGTTGTGCCGGGATCGGCAATCGCTGCGGGCACGGCGTCTATCAGGGTGAAAGCCGCGTCGGACGCGCGGATCGCGCGCCCCTTCTTCAGCAGATAGCCACGGCCCAGCAGGCCGCTGATGATGTTGGCGCGCGTGGCCTCCGTGCCGATGCCGGTCGTATCCTTGAGCTTCTGTGCCAGCCGCGGATCGGTGACCAGCTTGGCGACGGACTTCATGGCCCTGACCAACTCGCCTTGGGTATACGGCTTGGGCGGCAGGGTCTTCAGTGTCTTCAGATCGACGGCGCCGATCGGACAGAACAGGCCGGTGTGCAACGCCGGCAACACCTGGCTGCGCTGCGTGTCCTCATTGTCCGCATCATGCGGTTCCGGCGCCGCCAGCGCCTGATGCCATCCGGGGACGATGATCTGCTTGCCCACCGCCACGAGCGATTGTCCGGCGCAAGTCAGCTGGGCCACGGTGCGGTCGAACTCATGAAACGGCAGGAACTGCGCGAGATAGCGGGCGCGGATGAGCCGGTACAAAGCCAATTCCTTGTCGTTCAGCGCCGACAGGTCGATCGGTTCGAGCGTGGGAATGATTCCGTGGTGCGCGGTGACCTTGGCGTCGTTCCACGCGCGCGAGCGTTGGCTGCGGTCAAGCCGGGCGACCAGCGGGCGAAGGCTCGGATCGGTCTTGACCAGACTGTCGAGCACGGTCGGTACTTCAGCCAGCATGCTCTCGGGCAGGTAGCCGCAGTCCGGCCGTGGATAAGTCGTTGCCTTGTGTACCTCGTAAAGAGATTGCGCGATGTTCAGGGTCTCCTGCACATCGAGCCCCAGCTGTTTGGAACACACTTCCTGGAGTGTGCTCAGATCGAACGGCAGCGGCGGACCTTCGCGCATGCGTTCGGTCCCGACCGACGCCACCCGGGCACTGCCGGCGGCGCGCATGCTGGCGACCGCCTGCTGCGCCACGGGCTGCTGCAGGCAGCGGCCTGCCTCATCGGTGCAGCCCTTCGGCGCCGTCCAGCTTGCCGTGAAAATCTGGCCCGCATGGGTTAGCGAGACGTCGATGGGCCAGAACGGAACGGAGACGAAACGCGCGATCTCGCGGTCGCGATCCACCACCATCTTCAGCGTCGGTGTCTGGACGCGGCCGACCGACAACACGCCGTTGTAGCCAGCTTGTCGACCGAGCACGGTAAACAGCCGGCTGAGATTCATCCCCACCAGCCAGTCCGCCCTGGATCTCGCCAGGGCCGAGTAGTACAGCGGCAATGTCTCGCCGGAAGGCTTCAGCGCGCCGAGTGCCTTGCGGATCGACGCATCGTTGAGCGCTGACAGCCATAGCCGCTGAATCGGCCCCCGGTAGCTGCACAGGTCGATGATCTCGCGGGCGATCATTTCGCCTTCGCGGTCGGCGTCGGTGGCAATCACCAGCTCGGTGGCCTGGCCGATCAGTTGCTTGACGGTCTTGAACTGCGTGGCGGTCGCGGCCTTGGGCTCGACGCGCCAGCGATCGGGGATGATGGGTAGCTGTTCGATGGACCAGCGCTTGTAGCGCTCGTCATAGCCTTCGGGCGGAACGGCCTCGACAAGGTGGCCGATGCACCAGGTGACGACGGTGCCCGCGCCGCTGTAGCAGCCGGTGCCGCGCTGGCTGGCGCCCAGCACGCGGGCGATGTCCTTGCCTTGGGACGGCTTCTCGCACAGAAACAAGCGCATGAAGCCTCCTGGGTGTGCGTGACGGTCATCGAATGGCCCTCAGCATTCCCGGCAGACTCGTTTGTGGCAGCAAACAACGTGGAAACCGCAGACTCCCGCTTTGCGGACGCTGGCGCAGCGCCCGGAAGTCGCGCGCTGGCGCAGGCAGGTTGCCGGCATGGATTGCCGCAATAGCGCGACGGCCTGCGCTGTACCAGGAGCGTCTGCATTGGCGGCGCAGCGCTCCATGGACGTCAGTGGAGCTATCCCCTGGGGATAGCCGGCGGCTGGATGCGGCGAGGAAGCGGAGCAGCGATCGGCGAACGGATCGCCGCTCCACCAGGTTTCATGTGGAGTCCGAGCCCGAATCCGAGTCGGTGCCGGCCGGCTTGGCGCTGAGCTTCACCGACTCCACGCGGAACGGCAGGATGCCGACGCGGCGCGCTTCGATCTTGAACGTGGTGCGCTCGTTCTCCTCGGCGTCTTCCCACTCGTCCTTGACCGTGCGGCCCTCGACCAGCACACGCATCCCCTTCTGGTACAGGGTCCGCCAGTGCTCGGCGTCGCGATGCCACAGCTCGACCGGCGCCCAGTAGCCGCCGCGGTCCTCGTAGCCATCCTTGGTCGGGATCGGATTGTCGAAGTAGACGTTCAGGCGCAGCAGCCTGCGCGGTTCCTCGTTGCCGTTCGGGAACTCCCGGTAGTCAGGCGCAGAACCGATGTTGCCTTCGCCAACGAAATGCGTGCTCATGTTTGGACTCCTTGGGTGGGTGGGATGACCGGCGCTACCGATGGTTGGCGCAGGTCTTGGGGGTGGTGTCGGATCAGGTGCGGGTGGCGCCGTTGGACGCGCTTCGGGCCGTGCTGGCCCCGTTGCGGCGCTGGTAAACCTCGTGCGCCAGATCGAGCTTGCTGGCGCATTCGAGAGCCTGTCGTCCGAGCGTATGCAGCAGGCTGATCTGCATGTTCAGCACGACGCGCTGGACCTCCATCGCGAACAGGTCGTCGATCAAGGTGTCCGGCGTGGCCGGGCTCTCCATCAATTCCTGCCACAGGGCCACGCCCATTGCGGAGCGGTCCTGCCTGCGCCAGCGCAGGAAGACGGTGCCTGCGCCAGTGGTCTGCTGGGCCAGTTGAATGGGCAGCAGGCGGAAGGGATAAGTGCCGGCCTGCGCCAGCACGCGCCGCTGCGCCAGTTCGATCAGCGCATCCCGCATCGCGTGACACCGGCTGGCCCAGTCCTGGAGAGGTCCCTTACCCTTAAAAGGCTGTAAAAGGCCCTTTAGAGAGGCTGCGTGTTCCAGTTGCTGGAAGTCAGTCTGTTCCAGGCTGAAGAAGCGCCGGGGAGCGCTGGCGTCGGTCGCGGGCTTCATGCCGGCTCACCCTCGTCGGCCGCGCTCGGTTCTGCGCTTGGCTGACCGTCGTCGACTTCGTGCGCAGCTTGACCGTCCTCCATCGCCTGGCGGCGGGGCGAGGACGACAAGGGAGAGCGCCGCGCGATGGGCGGGGCGTAGCGCGAGCGCCGCGTGCCTTCGAGCACGTCCTGCGGCAGTTCTCCGTACTTCTCGAGGGCAGCACGCGCCGCGGCGTTCTTGGCGGCGAAGTCGTCGCGGGTGCAGCCCGAGTAGCGGTATTGCTGGGCCAGCGAGAAGAGGCTGCGCAGCGCGTGGGCGCCTTCGTTGAGCCAGCGTTCCAGCGTCGAACGATCGATCAACGCGGTGTGGTGGGCCAGGATCAGCTTCCGGGCCAGGTCGTCGTAGTCCGCCAGCAGATAGACCGCCATGAAGCCCAGTTGCGCGTTCACGAACAGGGGCAGCTTCACCGGCTGCACGTTGAGGTTCTCCCCCAACGACAAGGCGGGCGGCACATCCGATAGCGCTTGGTCGACCTGTTCGCGCAGCGCCTGCAGGCTGGCCTTGGTCTGCGTGAGCTTCTCCTCGATCCGAAGCATCCACCAGTCCGAATACGGGTCGTCCTGCTCGGCGCCGCGCTTCATCTTGTTCATGACCGCGATGTAGCCGTTCAGCCCGACGATGCCCGCCCGTCCTTCCGACGGTGCGCGACCATGCCAGATGCGCGAGGCGTGATGCGTGTGCAGCGTGAGCGACATGGCGCTACGCAGCGATCCGAGATTGAGTTGCAGGGGTTCGTTTGCCATGAGGACGACTCGCGGGTGATGAACGAGCCGCCAGCATCCCGGCGCGCGGGAAGGCCGTCAGTCAACAAATCGAACGAGCACGATGCCGGTTTGGGAAGCCTGCGGAAGGCTTCCTGTCGCAACTATCCCCAGGGGATAGCGCTATGGAAGGCCAAGGAAATCCAGTCGGACAGGGCTCGACGTCAGCGCGTCAACATTGGGCTTGGTTCTGGCAACGGCTGGCGAGAAGGCTTCCTGCTGCAACTATCCCCAGGGGATAGCGCCATGGAGCGCCAAGGACATCCGCTCGATCAGGACTTGTCCAGCATCGAACGCAGGTGCGCAAGGTGGGCGCGAACCACGTCGGGGCTGGCGGCCTTCGGTGGAGGCGCGATCGGTTGAGTCGCCGCTGGCGGACTCCTGGTGTCGCCCTGTCCGGCCCAAGCTTTGAACTCACCGCGGATGGCCTTCTGGATGATGCCGAACAGGTAACCGGCGGGGTTGCGCACCGTGCTGCCCCGGCAACGCGCGTTCCACTCATCGAGCACCGACTGGCGCTGTTCGGCATCGACCCGCTGCAGGGCCACCAAGGCTCCGGCCTGTTGCTCATGCTTCATCTGCTGGAATCGTTCCGGGAGGCGAAGGTGCTGCAACGCGCGCGGTACTGTACGTACTTCTTTGATACTGAGTACTTCAGTACGGTCCTGCTTCGGATTCCGAAGGAGGTCGGTTTTGCTGGCTTCCGGGCCTGCTTCGGAATCCGAAGCAAGCTGTGATCGGCTCCGAAGAAGGGCCGCGAAGCCTTCTTCGGATTCGTGGTCGGTGTCGTCCTGTGGATAAGTCTGAGGTTCGCCTTCGACCTGCCGGGACATGCGCTGTGCCAGTACCTGGAGACGGGTCGGCAGCACGTGGCCGTTGATCAGCGGATCGCCGGCCACTTCCCGCAGTGCCTGTTGCCCCACGCGCTGGATCGCCTTGCTCGCATGGGTCAGCGCATGGCTGACCAGTTCCAGGTAGCCCGAATCGAGCTGCATCGCCTCGAACGGGCTCAGTGGTTCGTCGTGGAGCACGTAGAGGTTACCGAGGATGCGGCCGCTCCTGGCGTCGCGGCGGCGTCGCACCAGGCTGAGCCAGCGCGTGAGCCTCAGCACTGTCAGGGCACGTGCGACGGTCTCGTGGGAAGCCTTCGGCGCACAGGGCATTGATGTCAGCCACGGGCGCAACTGCTCGTAGGTCGGCCACGCAGTCAGGCCATCGTCGTTGAGCATCAGGCGGCACACCTGCCAGGCGTTGCGTTCCAGCGGGGTAAGCCGGCGGTCGAAAAACAGGCCCCGCGGCACCGCTTCGTGTCGGTTCCCGCTGAACAGGAAGCCATCTTGCGGCGTGCTCGTGCCGGTTCCGGTGCGTGCCGCTTCCAGGCGCCCCAATGCGCCGTCGAGCAAGGTCGATAGCGATACGGGACCAGTCGTGCTGGATCCAGGCGTCACCATGGACCTACACCAGCCCTTGATCGATCCAGCTCCGTATCGCGGCCCAGATCACGGACATGGGTAATGACAGCGACTCGGCCAGGTCCATGGTCAATGTCAGCATCGTCGTTTCATCGTTCAGGGCGATGCCGCGTTCGTCGAGGGCGGGCTTCCACTGGCGCCACAGCGCTGTTTCCTGTTCTTCGTTCAGGACCGGGTGCCGACCCTTGCGCTTTGGCAGCCCCAGGATTTCACGGCGCAGCGCGACCTCCTGATGGGTAAGACCGAAGAACTTGCTGACCATCTCGGTGCTGGCGCCCAGCCGGAGCATGCGATCGACGGTGTTGATCTCGTGCTCGATGTCGTGCATCTGGCTGACCAGCCGCCATAGCATGTCCGTGTTCACCTTGACCGAGCACCAGGGCACCCGCGCATTGGCGAGCAGCGCGACCAGCGCCGGTTGTTTGAGCACGTCCAGTTCGCGCTCTCCGAACCCCATCGCCAGGCAGCGGCGCAGCTGGCCGTTGCGCAGGTCGTGTAGTGCCTGGGCGACGACAGCTTGGTTCAAGGGATGGGGTGCCGACATGATCGCCTCCGGTCCGCTGCTCAGGTCGTGGAGCCGCTGGTCGTATCGGCGTCCAGGTCCATCAGGCGACGTGCCAACCGGAGCAGGCGAAAGAGCTTGACCAGTCCGGTGTCGCTGAGACGGGGTATGTCCGCCGTGCCGAGCGCGCTTCCTAACAACAGCGCACCGAGTGTCGCTTCCAAGTCCAGCGGCTGAGGCGGCCGTTCGGCGCCCTGGCGCTGGCTCAGGGCATGCAGTAGCGCCAGGACGGTTCGACCGAATGTCGGCAACGAGGAAGGGTCATCGAGGTGACACGTGAAGCCGACGCCCGCGTCGGTTGCCTCAATGCGGTTGGCAAGCTGCGCCTCTCCGGCGATCTCATGGGCGAACTGCGCGATGTGTGTGCGCAGTCCGTCAGGCGTATCCAGCCCCGGTTCGATGTACCAGACGTCAGAGATGGGAAACAGGCCGCCGGCTTGGACGGGAATTGCCCGTAGCACGCTGTCTCGGAAGTCGGGACGATCCTCGCCGGTATGTTCCGCGACCAGTTGCTGGATCGCCTGCAACCGCTCAGTGCTTGCCGCGGGCGAGACGATGTGGCCTTGCAGTCGGTGTTCTTCGTCGCCTTCGGATGGCGCGTGCGTCGAAGGGGCCGCCGATGGAGCCTTGGGTGGCTGGGCCTGCCTGATGGCGGGCTGGGATTGGCTCTCCTTCGTGACGTCGGCCGCCTGATGAGTTCCCGCTAGGGGTTGGAGCCTGAGCGGCGGCGTGGCCGACATGGAGGCAGGCTCCGGCGTCGAAGGTTCAGTAGGCAAGCTCGGCGGACTGGTCACGGCGCGCTGCCGGCTTTCGACATTGACGATATCCAGTTCCAGCGCGTTGTAGTCGATGCCCAGCAGGTCCGACATCTGGCCGATCAGTTCGTCCTGGACGCGTTGGGCGGTGAAGGCGTCGGGCCGGGTATCGAACTGCGCCAGGACTTCATGGAACAGCGTAGTGAAATCGGTCGGCAGCGCCTTGCCCTGTGCCCGCGTCTCCCAAGCCCATTCGGCGGCCTTGCGAAGGACGGCCAGCCGCTCGGCTTGATGTCGGCCGAGCCCACCATAGAGGATGTTGGGGATCGCGGGCAGCAGGTAGCGCACGGTGTCTTGCATGCGACTGATGTGCGATTGCTGGATCGGATAGCCGTCGGCAGCAAGGCGGCGGGCGAGTTCGGACTGCGACAGCGGTTTGCTGTTCTCCTGCTCATACAGCTCGCGTGCTTTTTCGATGCCCAACGCACGTTCGATGAACGTGAGGCCGCCATGTAGTTCGTTCTCGGCCAGGTGACCGGTGAGTGCGATGATTTCGCCGCGTTCGGGCCAGGGGCGGAACAAACAGGAGATGCGGAAGAAGCGCTCGTCCTTCGTCTCCGACCACAGCTCGCGCAGGATCGCCAGCCGCGTGTTGCCACCATTGCGGATGATGTAGTGGTCGGCGTCGGGACGTCGGGTGATCGGTGGCGGCGCGTCCAGGCCACGCTCACGGATCGACGCCTTGATTTCGTCGTACAGCGGATTGCGGGTGATGCGCGGATCCAACTCGTAGGGGCGCAGCTCGTCGAGCGTCACGACCATGGGCGTGTCCGCGATGGGATCGCTCAGTGTCCGTGCGGCGGGGCCTTGCCGTTGGAAGCCCTCGGCCAGCAGCTTCGAGGCCATGTCGGCCGGCGTCAGCTCAGCCATGGCCGTCTCCTGGCTCGCTGGCCTGCCGATCGGCACGCCGCAGCTGGGCTCGCGCGTTGCGCGCGGCCCGGTGGTCGCTGGCCGTGGAGCAGGTATAGATGGGCGGCAGGCCCGGCTTCGTGAACTTCAGGTGGCCGCCGGGCGTGCGTACCACCTCCCAGCCCTCGCGCAGCGCGAAGGCGATCAGGCCGCGAAGCTGCTTGTGCCCGCGCGTCAGGTCATGGGCGCTGGACATGGCCTGTCTCCCGCGGCGCCTTCCCGTCTACCTGGCTGAAGGCCGCCTGCCAATGCGGCAGCAGCTCGCACGCGACCGCGCGGATCGTCTCCAGCGCGCTTGGTGCGCTGCGTCCGGTGGGGCGCCGGTTCTCCACCCGATGCACGGGCAGTCCCTGCGTCGCCGCGCGCGGATAGGCTTCGATCGCCGGAACGGCGGTGTCCAGCACGCGCACGTCGCTGCGCCCGTCGAATATCTGGCGCAATGCCTGCTGGATCACGCGGGCGTTGGCCGACACCGGATGCACGCGGTTGAGCAGCAGGCTCAGATGGGGCGGCTTGATGCCCAGATGCCGGTAAGGCGCGATGTCCTCGATCAGCTGCAGCGTCCCTCGCCGCAACTCTCGGGCCGCGAGGATTTCCGGCGTCACCGGCGACAGCGCCATGTCGGAGGCCAGGACGGCCATCTCCAGGAGCGCGCTGCGCGCTCCCTGCGTGTCGAGCAGCACCAGGTCGTAGCTCGCCTGGAAGGTGGGGAGCAGATGCCGGAGCCGCAGGCGCCCATCGGGCGCATGGAGCAGCAGCGTGTTCAACTGCCCCTTGTCGTCGTTGGAGAGCACCACGTCGAGCCGATCGATGTACGTCCGGGAAACCAACTGTTCCAGGTCGCGCTCGTTGAAGGCCAGCAATTCGTAGATCCCGCTCGGTGCGCGATGCGCGAGCGGGTAATAGCTCGAAAGCGTCGGCTGGACGTCCAGGTCGACCAGCAGGACGCGCAGCCCTGCGTCGGCGGCGAACCCGCCCAGGTTCGCGGTCGTCGTGGTCTTGCCGACGCCGCCCTTGGTGGAAATGATGGAGATGACCAGCATCGTCTGATTCCTCGTCGCGTAGGTGAAGGACGGGGCTAGACGCGCTGGTTGCGGCGTTCAGCGATCCATTGCTCGACTTCGTGCGAGTCCCAACCGACTGCGCGAATCCCGAGACGAATGGCCTGCGGGAACTTGCCGGCCCGCATCAGGTTGTAGATGTGCGCGCGCTTGAATCCGGTCTTTGCCTCAACCTCGTCGCGGCGAAGGATGCGGCGCTCGCCCGCCGGCAGCGGAAGGGATTGGTCCTCCGTCATGGGGATCACTCCTTAGCGCTCAGGAGCGCTTGTTAGGGTGATCCGTAGTTGATTAGTCCTTGCCGGGGATGAACACCGCAAATGCGGTTTCCGCGACCGCAGATACGGGCTTGCGTTTGCGCTAGTGCGCCGCGCGCAACTTGCGGCGTGCCTGGGCGAACTTCGACTGCAAGGTGCGTTCGGTGATACCCATCAGGGATCCATGGTGCGCGATCAGCGCGCTGATCACCGCCTCCTGGCTGGTGAAGCGTGAGTACGGTACGCCGGATGGGGTGCGGCCGAGCATGACATCGAGCATCGCGCCGATGACGTTCAGGTAAGTCGACTCGGACCGATCGCTGAGCGGACAAGGTGCGCAGGACGCAACCGGAGCATCCTGCTTTTTCATCTGTTCCTGCAGCGTCCGCAACTGATGGCGGCACAGGTCAAGTTGTGATTTCAGCACTTCGCGTTCCACCAGCAGGGCACGGCCGGCTTCGATGGTGATGACCGGGTGGGCAATGCGCTCGGAGCGCGAGAAGAGAAAGGGCGGACGCTGCTCGGGATAGGTGTGAAGCATCCACCGCTTCAGGTCGACATGGCGAATGGTGAGGTCGGGGGAGTCCCAAAGCGACTCGTCGTGCATCGTGATGCCGTTCTGGCCGTAGGGCAGCTCGCCGTGGAAGATCGCGTCGTAGATGCGATCGGAGTAAAGGCGCAGCTCGTTGCAATGCGGGCAATCCAGGGTTGCCGGAAGCGTCCGTGATCGCACACCGGCCAGGATGTCCTCCCGAAACCGGAACAGCCCGGCCCATCGGATCGCGGCATCAATAGGCCGGTAGTACACGGCCGAAAGTGAGTTCCGTTGCATGTGGCTGTCTCCGTGCTGCCGCTACCTCATCGAAGGCTCCTCTGCGCCCAGCTCAAGGCTGATGCGTCGATATCCTGAGACCGGCGTGGTCGGGTAACGGGCCACATTGCCGGAGGGTGTTCAGCCGCACGAAGAGAGGGAGTTACCCTTCGACCCCTCTGGGCGTAGCATGTGAACTGCCAACAGCCACGTCCGCCGATGGCGGGCTGGCGGAGGGTGACTGCGCTGGTGGTGACGATGCGGATCGTCACGGCGACAGGCGGCAGGTCACACCACTGTCATGGTCGTGAGCGTCCAGTGAGCCGCCGTGCTTGACAAGTCTCGTTCCGAATACTGTGTGCTACTTGCGATCTATCGAGGGACGAAATCCGGTCCTGTCGTCGCAAGTGATGCCTGGCACCGGGTCGATCTCACCTGTTGCAGACCCGTTGGGTCTGCTGATAGATCGAAATGGAATTGCCAAGCGGGTGGACGCGAGCGTAGCCGACCCCTCCGGCTTGATCGCATGGGGCGCCAGGCGCAGCGATGCCAGGCAGATGCCGGCCACGGCAGCCGAGCTACGGCGCTACGCCGAACAGGCTTTCGGCGGCTGCCGCTATCAGCTTGGCCTGCGGAATGTCCGCGCCGGGCGCTACCAAGTCGAGCCAGGCCTCCAGCCTGGTTTTCGACAGAGTCACGGCATGGACTTCGTGTCGGGCGGTAGGGCTGAGCTGGTGCGCTTGCCGGTGGCGCGCAATCGGCGTGCGGGCGGTGGTGCCAGGGCCAGGTCCTGGAGCTTCCGTCCAACCCTGTCGTCGGCGGCAAGCGCTTGCAGGTCCTCCTCCAGACCGAGCACGGCCAACACCCGGACGTAAGAACCCAGCGTCGCACCCGGGTCGCCGGCTTCCACCTTGTATACGGTGGTCCGTGAGATACCCGCCCGCTGCGCCACGACGGCGTTGCTCAGCTTGCGCCGTAAGCGGGCCAAGCGCAGCCTCTCGCCCAGGTCGGAGAGCAGACGTTGCTCCTGTGGGAAAACGACGGGAGGTTTGCGAGGCATGTTTCTATTTTGGGCAAAACGTATGAAGATTGTCCATAATAGCGTTAACTTCTCCGAGACTGTCGCGGCACCGTCTGCGGCGGTCCGCTTGGCAGCGTGGGAGCCCTGACACTGGCTGTCGGTAGCCGTCGTTGGCCCCCGGTGGAACGTCTGCGTTGCCCAGCTTTGTGAAGCCGGCTAGACTAAGTCCAAGCGTCAGTCCAAGCGCTGCGCGGACTAGCGGGAAAAGCGTTCCAACTCAACCACATAGGAGTTGGATTCGATTCGCTTCACCCGCTCCACTTCAGCTTTCCATGGTGTTCCAAGGACGTCCATGGAGTGTTGCAAGTCATTGTCACGGTTCGGCTTTTCCAGAAAAGCCGTTCCAGTGACGTCCAGCGAAATCCACTGACGGCCGGCCCAAACTGGTACAAAAAGTGGCCCAAACAATGCGCGAACTTCCCCTGCCGCATTGTTGCTGGAGGAGCCGAGGTCCGATGGGAAACATGGCACTCAACTCGCTTTCATGGAGTTGGGATCATGCTTTCAGACCTCATGGCCCGGCAGGCCAAGTCCACCGGCAAGCCATACGCACTGGCCGACTTCGACGGCCTCTATCTCTACGTTTCCGCCATCGGCACCAAGGCTTGGCACTTCCGCTATTCGTGGTTTGGCAAGCGTGAGCGCATCACCCTAGGCAACTATCCGGCGCTTTCCCTGAAGGACGCCCGTGCACTTCGCGATGAAGCCCGCTCGCTGCTCGCCAAGGGCGTCAATCCCCACAGCGAACGCAAGCGCAAGCGGCACGCGATCGTCCTGGCCGGCGAGCACACCTTCATGGCCGTCTACGAGCAATGGCTGGCCCAT
This sequence comes from Luteimonas huabeiensis HB2, assembly GCF_000559025.1. Taxonomy (GTDB): domain Bacteria; phylum Pseudomonadota; class Gammaproteobacteria; order Xanthomonadales; family Xanthomonadaceae; genus Luteimonas; species Luteimonas huabeiensis. The sequence goes on from NZ_JAAN01000014.1 coordinate 109,983, forward strand.
CGCCGGCTCTCGCTGGAGGAAGGACGGCAGACCAGCCTGGAACAGATCGGGCGCGTCTTCAAGAAAGATGTGTTCCCCTCGCTACGGCACCTGACCATCTACGAAATCACCCGCGCGCACCTGCTGGACATCATCGGCAAGGTGGAGAAGCGCGGCTCGCTGTCCGTGGCCGAGAAGCTGAGGACCTGGTTCACCCAGTTGTTCACCTACGCCACGGTGGCGATTCCCAACATGGGCGATAACCCGTCCAGGGACCTGGAAGTGGTCGCGCTGCCGTTGCCGCCTGTCGAACACAACCCGTTCCTGCGCATGCACGAGCTGCCGGTTATGCTGCAGACACTGCGCAAGTACCGCGGGCGCCTGAACACGCAGTTGGGCATCCGGCTGCTGATGCTCACTGGTGTGCGCACCGGCGAGCTTCGCTTCGCCACGCCCGATCAGTTCGACCTCGACCGGGGCCTGTGGGTCATCCCGGTGGCCAGGCTCAAGCAGCGCGCGCTGCTGACCAAGAAGAAGCGCAAGCGTCTCATCGACATCCCGCCCTACATCGTGCCGCTGTCGGTGCAGGCGCAGGAGATCGTTCGCCACCTGTTGGACCAATGCAAGCCTGCCCAGGTCCATCTCATCCCAGGCGACTGGTGCCTGAAGAACCCGATCAGCGAGAACACGCTCAACGCCGCGCTCAAGCGCATGGGCTACGAGGACCAGCTCACGGGGCATGGCATCCGGGCGACGATCTCGACGGCGCTGAACGAACTCGGCTACCCGAAGAAATGGGTGGATGCCCAGCTATCGCATGCCGATCCAGACAAGATCAGCGCGACCTACAACCATGCCGAATACGTCGAGCAACGCCGCGTCATGATGCAGGACTGGGCTGATCGCCTGGACCTGTTCGAGCAGAACCAGGTCGAGGTTGCCAGCCGGCATCTGACCATCACGCTCCAGGGCCTGCCGACCATCGCCGGCCAGGCGGCCGTGCAGCCGCCGGTGGTCGACCTCACCGCGCCGCAGCTGATCGTGACCGCGCCGACGTCCAACCAACCCGAAGCGCCGGCATCGGTGCAGCGGCTGTCGGCCGTGCGCATGCCCGAGTACGCGCGGCCGCGCCTGTCGGAGGTGCAGCGCGGACGCCTGCAGGTGCTGGAGACCTTCGAGGCGCCGCACAACCTCTCGGTGGCGGACTACGCCAAGCTCGCGGGCAAGTCGCGCCGCTGGATCACCTACGAGATCCAGGCCGGCAACCTGCTGTCGATCCACATGGGGCACCGCGGGCAGCGCGTGCCAGACTGGCAGCTCGATCCGCTCAAGCGCAGGCTGGTCCAGTCTGTCCTGAAGCAACTGCCACGGGGCGTCGACACCTGGGACATCTACCACGCACTCCTGCGCTCGTACGAGGCTCTCGGGACACGGCCGGCCATCGAAGCCGTCAACCCAACGAACCTGCACCTTGCCGCGCGGCTGGTGGCCGCACAGTGCATGCAGGCGAGCGAGCCAGTCGTGACGACAGAGTTCCCTGAGCAGGTCCGGCAAAGCGTGCAGCGGCTGGTGCGCGAAGCCGTCGCTGCCGATGCCGCCGAAGTGGCGCCCGGAGACTGATCAAGCCAGGGGCGCGCCGAAGTTCGGTCAGGCGCTTGCCAGGAGCGCTTGGAAGAACGGCTCCAGGCGGGTGCTGTCCGTATTTCGACGGCTCAGGAAGTACGTGGTGAGCGTCAGCGCGCCCTCTTGCAAGGGACGCTGGACAACGCCAAGGGAACGATGACCCTCGATGCGGGCGGCGGGTGCCAGGCAGACGCCGTAGCCGGCGGCCACCAAGGTCATCATCAACCCGAACGACGTGGCCGTCGTGACGGCCGAGGGGACGACGCTGGCTGCCGTCAGCAGTGAGTCGATTTGCCTGCAGTAGCCCACACAGCCACGGCCATCCAGGGCGATCCAAGGGTAGTCGGCCGCCTGATCTAGGGACACTGACGCGAAGGCCAGCAAGGGGTGATGGGCCGACACGGCCAGCGCCAGCGCATCGCGCCAGACGGGGCGGACATCGATGCCTTCAGGGGCTGTGGGCGACTGGCAGAGGCCCGCCTCGAAAGCCCCCGCGAGCAGTCCTCGATGCTGATCCTCCAAGCGCTCTTCGTGAAGACGAATCGGGTTGTCCGGATAGCGCCGACGGTGTACCGCCATCGGTACCGACAACCTGGGATAGGCCAGGCAGTCCGACAGGGCAATGTTCAAAGGATCGGAAGCGATCATCGTGTCACCCGCACAACGCCGACACTGGAAAAAACCGCGTGCCATCGGTCAATGAGATAAGTTTAACGTGGTTTAAATTCGAGTGAAACGTGACGCTTCTGTTGATGCAGAAGCGATCAGTGCAACGCGGGAGACCTGCGGGAACAAGAACCTATGAAAGCGAGCCAGCGCGCGCTTTCGGCGTTGCCGTGCGCGAGGCACGGTCCGCGAAGGCGCTGGCGCAGGAGGTGCTGGCGGAACAGGCGGGTATCGCGCGATCGCACATGGGCAAGATCGAGCGCGGCGAGCACATGCCCACGCTAGTGTTGATCCTGCGGATCGCGAAGGGGCTGGGTTGCTCGGCCGCGGCACTGATGGCTGCGACCGAGGCGCAACTGTCCGAAAAACAGGAAGACGCTGTCTAGGTCGGCGTTGCGTCTCTCACCTACAACGAGGTAGTACGCAGGCGCCGCATTGCCGTCAGTGATTACCTATCGATAGACGGGATGGCGACGGCACAGATCCGCCACCTGCTGTCTTACTCGATCCCGCACGGCAATTAATCCAACACCACCGGTTTCCAATGCATCCAGCACGTCGCACAACCAGCCGGCCAGTTCCTCGCACTCGGCCACGCCGAAGCCGCGCGTGGTCACGGCGGGCGTGCCGATGCGCACGCCAGAGGTCACAAACGGCGAACGCGGGTCGCCCGGCACGCTGTTCTTGTTGGTGGTGATCCAGGCATCGGCCAGCGCCGCGTCCGCATCCTTACCGGTGTAGGGCCTGGCGGACAGGTCGATCAGCATCAGGTGATTGTCGGTACCGCCCGAAACGATTTTGTGGCCGCGCTGCTGGATCACGGCGGCCATGGCGCGAGCGTTCGCCACCACCTGGCGCTGGTAGGCCTTGAATGCAGGTTGCAGCGCCTCCTTGAACGCCACCGCCTTGGCGGCGATAACATGCATCAGCGGCCCGCCCTGGACGCCGGGGAATACGGCGGAGTCGAGCTTTCTGTAAAGGCCCTCGTCCTGCCCTTTCGAGAGAATGATACCGCCACGCGGGCCGCGCAGGGTCTTATGGGTGGTGCTGGTGACCACGTGAGCGTGGGGCAACGGGTCAGGATACTCGCCTGTCGCCACCAGGCCGGCGACATGGGCCATGTCCACCCAGAAGATGGCACCCGCCCTGTCGGCGATGGCGCGCATGCGTGCCCAGTCCTTGTGCCGCGAATAGGCGGAGAAGCCGCCGATCAGCAGTTTCGGCCGTGCCTGCATCGCGATGCGCTCCATCTCGTCGTAGTCAATCAGCCCGGTTAGGGGGTCGAGTCCATAAGGCACGATCTTGTAATGGCGGCCGGAGAAGTTGGATGGGTTACCGTGGGTCAGGTGGCCACCCTGAGCCAAGTTCATGCCCATCACGGTATCGCCGGGGTTGGCCAGCGCCAGAAACACGGCTGCGTTGGCCTGGGCGCCGGCATGGGGCTGGACGTTGGCCCAATCACAGTCGAATAGCACCTTGAGCCGCTCGATGGCTAAGCGTTCGGCCACGTCCACATGCTCGCAGCCGCTGTAGTAGCGCTTGCCTGGGTAACCCTCGGCGTACTTGTTGGTGAACACCGAATTCTGGATGGCCATCACCAAAGGGCTCGCGTAGTTCTCGGAGGCGATCAGTTCGACATGATCCTCCTGACGGCGCGCTTCGTGGTGGACTGCCAGGGCAAGTTCCGGGTCGAAATCGGCGAGGGCAACAGAAGTGTCATACATGGTGTGCGTCCTGGTCGGGCGGATAGCGGTTGGGGTTGGACGTCATACGGTGATGTCCATCGGCTGAGCCGGAACAGACCAAACCTCGCAATCAACCAGGTCCGATGAAAGCAGGCGCGTTACACGCACCACGATGTCGTCAATCTGACGCTCGTCGCAAACGAATGGTGGCAATAGCCTGATCACGGTGTCTCGGGTCACGGTGATGAGCAGGCGCTGCTCAGCCAGCGCGCGCCCAACTAGTTCCTTGCAGGGCCGGTCCAGTTCGATACCCACCATCAGTCCCAGGCCGCGAATGGCGAGGACGTGCGGGTGACCTGCCAGCGCCTTGCGCAGGCCCACCAGCAAGCGAGCGCCCAGCACCATGGCGCGCTCGGGCATCCTGTCACGGGCCATGATGTCGAGGACGGTGCAGGCCACCCGGCAAGCCAGCGGATTGCCGCCGAAGGTCGAGCCGTGCTGGCCCGGCGAGAACAGGTCTGCCGCAATACCGCGCGCCAGGCACGCGCCGATGGGAAAGCCATTGCCCAGCGCTTTCGCCAGGGTCACCACATCCGGTGAGATGCCCGCGTGCGCGTATCCGAACCACGCGCCGGTGCGCCCCATGCCGGCCTGGATCTCGTCGAGCATCAGCAACCAGTCCCTCTGGTCGCATAAAGCGCGCAGTTCGCGCAAGTATTCGGCACTGGCCACCCGAATGCCGCCCTCGCCCTGTACAGATTCGATCAACACCGCCACGATGTCCGGGGATTGTTCTGCCGCCTGGCGTACCGCGCTGATATCACCGTAGGGAGCACGCAGAAAGCCAGGCAGCAACGGCCCGAAACCCTGCTGGTTGGCCGCGTTGTCTGTGGCGGCGAGCGTGGCCAGCGTGCGGCCATGGAAGGCGTTGCCCATGACTAGGATCTGCGGTCGTGCCACCTGCCTGCGATGGGCATGCAGCCTGGCCAACTTGAGGGCGGTTTCGTTGGCTTCCGCACCCGAGTTGCAGAAGAAGGCGCTTTCCATCCCGGTCAGCGCACACAGGCGTTCCCCCAACTGCTCCTGCCAGTCGATGCGGAACACGTTGGAAGTGTGCAGCAGCGCCCCGGCCTGTTCGGCGATGACGGCCGCGATTTCCGGGTGGGCATGACCCAGGCTGGTAACCGCGACACCGGCAATGGCATCTAGGTACTCCACACCCTGATCGTCCCAGAGCCGCGCGCCGTTACCGCGCACGAAAGAGACAGGTTGGCGGGCGTAGGCGCGCATCAGGTGAGGGCCGGTCGTCTGCATGGGAGATTCCTCGAATTCGGCACGGTTGGCGCAACCGTCAGTCCGTGTGTTGAAAGCCTCGGTCATCACTTCACCCTCTCGTTTGCAGGCGTAGGCGTAATGACCGATGTACGTACCCGCAGCAGCACCCGCCCGTTGAGCACAGCATGCGCCGCCAGCCCTAGCACCAACCCCCAGAACGCCCCGCCAATGCCCAGCAGGGTGATGTTGGCGGCGGCCGCCAGAAACGTGATCAGTGAGGCTTCCCGGGTCCTGGCATCGGACATGGCGGTGGCTAGGCTGCCGCCGATCGTCCCCAGCAGGGCCAGGCCCGCCAGCGTGGTGATGAAGGTCGCCGGGAAGGCCATGAAGACCGCGGCCAACGTCACCCCGAACACGCCGATCAGAACGTAGAACACCCCAGCGGCCATCCCCGCGATCCAACGCCTGGACGGGTCTTCGTGTGCCTCCCGGCCCGTGCAGATGGCGGCGGTGATCGCCGCGATGTTGAAGGCGTGCGAACCGAACGGCGCCATCAGCAGCGAACCCAGGCCCGTGATGGTCACGATGGGGTTGGCGCTGGTCTTGAAGCCGTCATTGCGCAATACCAGCATGCCCGGCATGTACTGCCCGGTCAGGGTAATGAGGAACAGCGGCAACGCCACGCTCAACAAGGCGTTGAGCGAGAACGCGGGCATGGTGAACACCGGCGCGGCCAGTTTCAGGCTCAGTCCCGACAGATCGACGCGGCCCTGCGCCAGCAGGAATACCAATCCCAGCACCAGGATGCCCACCACCGCATAGCGCGCGGAAAAGCGCTTGAACACCAGATAGGCGGCGATCAGCAGTCCCGCCAGCAGCGGATCGACGCTCAAGCCGCCGAAGGCGCCAGTGCCGAATTGCAGCAGGATGCCGGCCAGCAGCCCGGCAGCCACGCCTGGCGGTATCAAACGGATAACGCGCTCGAACCAACCCGACAGGCCCAGCAGCACAAAGGCGGCAGCCGAGATCAGGTATGCCCCGACGGCCTCGGCATAAGGTGTGGTTGCCAGTGCTGTGACCAGAAACGCCGCTGCCGGCGTGGACCAGGCGGTGATGATCGGTTCGCGGGATACCCAGCTCAAAATGATGCCTGTCACGCCCACGCCAATGGAAATCGACCACACCCACGAGGCCGTCAGCTCCGGGCTCAGGCCCGCGACCTTGGCTGCCTGGAACACCAGGATGAAAGTGCCGCCATAGTTGACGATGACCGAAATCAGTCCGGCCACGACGGGATGGGTGAGATCGTTCCAACGAACGGGCGAAGCTGAAGGATCCGACGGCATGATCTGAATTGGGCTCCTGGCATGGGGATGAAATGACCATGAGACGATAGACTTGTAATGGCATGATGTTCCCTACCAATTTCCAGATGAAGTACCTACCAATTGTTCAAGCATGCCCAACTTGAATCCGTCAAAGCCTGGCTCGGCGACCCCGCGCACGGCGCCTTGCCCCTGCATGCACGGGTACAGCGGGCCATTCGCCAGTTGATCCTGGATGGCGCGCTCGATGTAGGCCGCCCCCTGCCCGCGTCGCGCGCGTTGGCGAAGTCGCTGGGGGTGTCCCGCGACACGGTGGAGTCGGCCTATGGCCAGTTGCACGCCGAAGGTTTCATTGAGCGGCGGGTCGGCAGTGGCAGCTTCGTGTCCGAGCAGGCCCGGTGGCTGCCCGGGCGCGGCAGACCACGGCGCACGAGCGTGGATCGCAACGCACCCCTGCGCCTGAGCCGGCGCGGCGATGCCATGCTCCAGGGCGGCGGCGTGCGCGACTTCCTGATGTCGCGCCCCTTCGCGCCCGGCGTGCCGGAGACGCGCAGCTTTCCGCTGCCAACCTGGGAGCGCTTGCAGCGGCAGGTGTTGAAGGAGTACGGCACCCTGGCGCTGCTGCACAGCCCACCGCAGGGCATGGAGCCGTTGCGACGCGCCATTGCCGCCTACGTCAACCTCGAACGAGGCGCGCAGGCCACACCCGAGCGCGTGCTGGTGCTGACCAGTTCCCAACAGGCCATGACCCTGTGCGCCACCGTGCTGCTCGATGCTGGCGAGCGCATCTTCATCGAAGACCCCGTGTACCACGGGGCGCGCAAGGCATTTGACGCCGCCGGGTTGGATTGCGTGCCCGTGCCGATGGATGACCAAGGCATGCAGATAGCGCACCTGCTGGCAAAGGCGCAGACCCCTTGCAATGCCGCCCGGGTGGTGTTCCTGACGCCCTCGCACCAGTTCCCAACCGGGGCTACGCTGGCGTTGGACCGGCGCCTGGCCGTCATCGAATGGGCCCGCCAGCACCAGGCTTGGATCATCGAGGACGACTACGACAGCGAATTCCACTACGAAGGCAAGCCCACCGCATGCGTACAGGGGCTCGACCCCCACGGCCGCACGATCTACATCGGCACCTTCACCAAGTCGCTGTTCCCCGGCCTGCGCATCGGCTACATGGTGCTGCCGGAGGCTCTGGTGTCGCCCATGACCGTGGCCCGCACCCTGCTGGATGGGCACAGCGCACCGATCCCGCAGCTCACCCTGGCTCGCTTCATCGAGGGTGGGCATTTCGGAGCCCATGTGCGAACCATGCGGGCCGTCTATGCGGAACGCCGCGATGTGCTGGCGCAGCTGGTGCGCCAGCACCTGGCCGACTTCGTGGAGCCCAGGGTGCCCGCTGGCGGGATGCAGATGCCTTGCGTGTTCATCCGCGACATTCCCGAGCGCGAGGCGGTGGAATCGGCACGGCGGGTCGGCATCGACCTGCTGGGGCTGACCGCGCTGCATGCATCGCGCCGCCATGCATCGGGCAGGGATGGGGCCGGTTTCCTCATGGGATTTGCTGCCCATGCACCCCATGAACTGGAGATCGCTGTCAAGAAGCTGGCAAGCGTGCTGCGTGCGCTGTGTCGCCGATCACCATGAGGCGCGCTGGCGCCTTTCGTGCTGCTAGCTCCGCGTCAGGGACAGGTAGGGGTTGTCCGGCGGGACTTCCGCGAACAATGTCGAAGGCGTCGCCAACAGATAGCCGTGCAACCGCCGCGACTTGCGCGGCCCGGTGACTTCGCAGGTCCAGATGTTCAGGCCGCTGTCCTGTTTGCGGTGCAGTCCCAGCTTCTCGAAGCGCTTCTGCACCCATTGCCAGTCGTGCAGATTGTCCTGCCGGGCCAGCACCTGGATCTCCGGATGTTCCTGCACGTAGCGCTGGAAAACGCCGGGGCTGACCAGGTACGCCGTGCCATCGACGGTATGCACCAGTGCGTTCGCATCGTTGATGATGAGCTTGCGCGATTCGATGCCTTGCTTGAGCCAGGCAATGAAGTCTTCCCCGGACGGCGTGGCCTTGGTGGGAGCCGGCATGGTGGCAGGACTGGTCGGCGACAAATGAGTCACCGCAGTTGCGGCGGCGGATGGTGATGGCGGTTCCGCGCTGGCGGACGATGCACTGGTGGTGGCTGCGTCGGACGCATCAAGCATCGACAGCAGATCGGAGACCGGGTCCGCGATCCCGGCCGGGGAATCCGCCACCCCAGGGGACGGTGAGGTGGCCGGGATGCCGGCGGAGGCCGGCGCTGCCTCATCGCCAGGGAGGGCCTCTTCCGTCGTGACCGTGCCGGCGAACGGTGCGGGACGCTCGCCGGACTCCCAGATCAAGGCCGGCGACAGGCGCAGGAAGGTAAAGCTGTGCGACCAGCCGGTGCCGCTCGTGACGGTGGCCCGCCAGATCGCCTTCCCATCCGGGGCGGGCTGCACGATCCCATGGTCCTGGAGCACCGTGAAGACGGCGGTGTTGTTCGATGGAATGCCTTCGATGCCCTGCGACAGGAGGTGCGCGCGCAGCTTGTCGCTGACCGTCTTGCTGACGAGCCAGAGTGCCTCCGGGGTCAGCCATCCATCCGACGGGCCGCCGGGCTGGTTCAGCTTGAATTCCTCGCGCAGCAGGTAGCGCAGGCCATCCAGCAGCTTGCGCTGCAACGCATGCTTCGGCGCCGCCATCGCCCTGGCCGGATCACCGCCGAGCGCCAGGGCCACCGATGCCTGGTCAGCCTTGACGACCAGCTCTCCAAGCGTGCCGGCATGCTCGTACTGGCCCGCCAGCACGTACAGCAGCGCCGACCACAGGTCCTGGTAGTCGCTCAGCCAGTCGAGGATGCCGGCATCGAGCACACGGGTGTAGAGCAGTCCCGTGGCGGCGCCATGCAGCCGGTACTCGCGATCCGTCCGGTAACGAAAGCGGTACGGCTGCCGCAGCGGCCCGTGCCAGGGGTGCCAGACCAGGCCATCGGCCTGCTCGACGTGCAGGTCGACCGCGATCTTGCCAATGTCGTGCAGCAACGCGGCGTAGGCGGTCCCGGCGGTCCAGGCCTCGGCTTGCGCGGCCTGGGCCTCGGGCGAGGCGCCGGCCGGAAGCAAGTGGGACTGCCTCAGTTTGAGCGCGTAGGCCACGATCTCCAGGCCGTGGTCCAGCATGCCGCCCGGCCATGCATGGTGATACGCCTCCGAGGCCGGGAACTGCTGGACCAGCTCGGCGTAGCGCTCCAGCGGCGCGAGGTACAGCGAGCGGAACTGCCGACGCGACAGCGAGGTGCGCTGCCAGATGTGTTCCAGCAGCCGCTGCCGGCGCGGCTCCGCCAGCAGCGCTGCGGCCGACTGCGGTGGCGTCAGCCCTTTGGCAGGCTCGGCAGGAGGTGGCGCGGCGGCGGTGGCCAGCGGCACCCGTTTGCGCTGGAACAGCGAAAGCATGGCGACATCCTGGTGATGGGCTGGCCGGAGGAGCCTTTTGGCCTTTTCGGGTAGGGCCTTTCCCCTTGAGGCCACTCCCTTGCTCCATCCCCAGCCCTTTGGCCTTCGACAAGCCCTTTGATATAGGGGCAGTCGGCTTCGTGTGCCGCAATCAATGCGGAGCCGGTGCGCTCCAGGATCGAGCGGAACAGGCACTGTGTTTTCACCAGATCAGTCCGTTTCAACCGGCGCTGAAAGCGCAGCAGGCCCTGAAACCCCTGCGCCCGAAGGCATGCTTGTCGAGAATGAAGTAAGGAAGTAAGATTTCCTTTGAAACTTATGGAGGCCTCCCATGCTTGCCAAGCTCACATCGAAAAATCAGATCACGCTGCCCAAGGCGGCCGTGTCCGGCGTGGATGCGGCGGAGTACTTCGACGTCACCGTCGAGGGCGGTCGGATCGTCCTGACCCCCGTGCGCGTCCAGAAGGCACAGGCTGTGCGCGAGAAGCTGGAGCAACTCGGGATCACCGAGCAGGACGTTGAGGATGCCGTGGCCTGGGCACGGCAGTGATGCGCAGGGTCGTCCTCGACACCAACATCGTGCTGTCGGCGCTGATCTTCAGTGCCGGACGCCTGGCCTGGATACGCCACGCCTGGCAGCACCAGCAGTTGCAGCCGCTGGTCTGCCGGGAGACGGCCAGTGAACTCCTGCGCGTCCTGGCCTATCCCAAGTTCAAGCTGTCGACCTCGGAACAGCAGGAGTTGCTGGCGGACTTTCTGCCCTACGCCGATGTGGTGGAACTGCCTGCGCCATGGCCAGACCTGCCGGTCTGCCGCGACAAGAAGGACCAGGTGTTCCTGGTGCTCGCGCATGTCGGCAAGGCGGATGCGTTGATCACGGGGGATGCGGACATTCTCGCCATGCGAGAGGACTTTCCCGGCTTGATCATGACCGCCGAAGCATTCGCGGCGCGGCAGGCATGAAGGAAACCGGCACGGCCTTGCCCAACGACCGTGGAACGACCATGAGGTAGCCAACCATGAAGCACACCGCACGCATGACCACCGCAGCGCGACTCGGCCGCTGGCTGGGCGGTGTATGGGGCGGTTGCCTGCGCGCGGAGCGTCGGGTGCATCAATGGCTGATGGCGCAAGGACTGCCGGCGGGCGGTGCAGCGGTGCTGATCTGGGGGGTCAAGCTGGCGACCCTCGGCGTGTTGCTGTATGTCTCGGTCTGGGCGGCGCTGTTGCTGGTCGCTCTCGCTGTGGCAGCCAGGATGGCGGAGCAAGCGCCGCAAGGTGACGATGATTTCCTCGGACGCAAGGCCGAAGAGCTGGATCATCGCGAAAGCCTTGCCTACGACCCCATCAACTACAGCGATGACCCAGATCCACGATTCGAAGACGATTGAACCGGCGGTTGGAGCTATTTCTGCTTGGCCGCACCGATCATCAAGCCGCCGCCCCTGCCACCGGCTTGTCCGGCATCCCGCGTGCCAGTACTCAATCCTTGAAGCACGTTGCCTGCACGGATACCAGCCCAGGCCAATGCCGCCACCCAGAACGTGGGCAAGATCAAAAACATCGTGGCCATCACGAAGTTCAGCAGCATGTCTCCGAAGGTGTTGTTGAGGCCCACCAGCGGATCGAAGTTCGTGTGCGGCCGGTTCCAGCCCCACCCCCAGCCGTAGAGTGCATCGAGGATCGTCGAGTCGATCCAGCGGGCGAGCTGAAACCAGAATTCGGTGAAGAACAGCGCGAACTGCACCACGCTCACCGTGACCACGGTCTTGAGGTCATAGGTGCCGGTCAGCATCACCAGCGGGATGCAGATGACCAGCGCCATCTTGAGCAGGGACAGCACCATCGGCAGCGCCTGCCGCACCACGTCCATCGCCGGGAAATAGCCCAGTGATCCGACGGTCAGCCCCACGTCGCTGGCGGCGCGGGTGACGATATTGGGCAGCGTCATGTCGATCTGGCCACCGTAGTCCGTGTAGACCGCCCCCTGGTTGAGCTTCTGCTGGCGAGGGCTTGCGACGGCGCGGATCACCGAGTCGTTGACCTCGGACTGGCTCAGGAAGCCCGCCCAGCCGACCAGTCGCGTCAGCAGGCTGGGATCGACCTGGGCCAGCAGTCGTGCCCGCAGGCCGTGGTCGCCGTCGGACCACCACTGCCGGCAGGTCGGGTAGCCGCCCCCGCCGGGCACCTGGGCTAGGCCGGCGTCGCGCGTGGCGTCGAACGGCCAGGCATCGCGCGGAGTCCTGGAGCGGTAGCTGTCGTAGAAGCCGGCGGTGCCGACGAAGTAGCTGGAGCCGATCCAGGTGACGTCGTGCATCTGCTCCTCGCTCAGGCTGGGCCGGGTCATGAACAGCTTGGCGCGGGCGGGGCCGTAGCAGTCGCGGGTGAAGTCGCTGATCTCCTGGGCCAGCACCGGGTCGTCGATGCGGGTCGCGTCGATGTCCATGCGGATCTGCCGCAGGTCGGTGCCGCAAGGAATGGCCGCGACCGAAGCGCCGGTGATCGCGCGCGAGATCGCGTGCATGGCGAACCACCACACCGGCACCTTGGCCGACTGGTTGTTGATCGTGCTAAACGATTGCGACCAGCCCGTATCGGTCGGCTCTGGGACATTTACTTGGCATTGGGTCGAACGCGAACGGTCGTACTTGATGGTGTTGAAATCGACGTCGATGAAGGGAATGCCCGCGAACATGATCACCACGATGGCGACGAAGACGCGGTTCTCGATGCGAGCCGAGGACAGCACGCCCTTGTTGCCTTCGTCCGCGCCTTCCGCGCGGGCCTTCAACCATTCCTGGATGACGATCGCCAGGAACGGGACGGCGAACACGCCGCTGGCGACCAGCACCGACCAGATGCCGTTGTGGACCACCCAGGACACCAGCGTCAGGTAGTACTCCAGGTAGTCGGTGGTGTACAGCGTCATGGCGAACCTCGCGCTACCGTGCCTGCATCAGCAGGCTGGCTTCCAGCACGATCACGGCGACGATGGCCGCAACCTCCGCGCGCAGCAGCCGTTGCCCGGCAGCGCGCTCCGGTTCCCGCGCGCGCAGGCGACGTCGCATCCAGAGCCAACCCCAGGCGGTGGCGGCGTAGAGCAACAACCGCCAGGCCAGGAAGGCCCCGGATTGCGCCGCCATCCAGCGCTGCCAGCCCTCGATGCCGCCCGCGATGCGGATGCCGACCACATTGACGGCGGTCGCGGCGATCAGCAGCGACACCGCCCACACCAGCACCAGGATGGCACGCCGGCTGGACAGCCAGCGCAGGCACCGCCCCACGGTATTCATGGATGGCTTCCGCCAGACGGCGGCCGCTGCAGTTCATCGACCCGATTGCGCACTGGGTCACCCTCGTAGATGCCACGCGCACCGGCGGCGCGGGTGCTGTGGCGCTGGATGATCGCCATCGGCGAATTGCTGGCCAGTTCGCGGCGCAGCTCCAGCTCTGCTTTCAGGTTGTGAATCTCGCGATCGAGGATGTCGCTTTCGTGGGTGACGGCCTTCTGGGCCAGTTCGTTGGCGGCCACGTTGGGCTCCTTGCGCCCGGTCAGCAGCGTGCGTTGCAGCAGCAGCGCCTTCTCCAGCACGCTGGCCAGCGCAACCTCCGAGGCCAGGCGCCGAGCCAGGATGTCCTGGTCCGTCTCGTCGCGCAGCGCCTCGATCACGCCACGGGTGATGGGCAGCGACGCGCTACTCGCAGCCTGCAGGTTCTGCGCCGTGGTCGGACGGCTGCCGGCGACCAGCTCCTGCAGGGCCTGCAGCTTGTCCTCGTATTCCTCCTGAATCAGCGGGGTCAGGCCAACGCCCGGCGTGGTGACGGTCTTGGTGCATGCATCGCAGGTGCGCTGCTCCTGCTCGCCCAGCACGCGAATGGCCCAGGCTGCGGCGGCATCGGGCGAACTCCAGGTCTGGCATGCCAGGTTGCCGCTGCAACTGGCTTGCGGAATCGAACTGGCATCGCCGACGCCACGGCCATTGAGCAGGTTGTAGCCGGCGCGGGTCACGTCGCCGACCACACGCACCGGACGTTGGCCCGCGCCGCCAGCGTTGTCTCCGCCGACCCACGGCACGCCATTGTTGCCACGGTTCGCCTCGGCGTCGTCGATCGCTGAGACCGCATCGGTGCTCGCGACGGCCTGCTTCAGCGCCATACCTTCGGCGAGCTGGTCCCAGCCGAGCTGCCCACCCGCCATGTCGGCCATGCGATTGGCGATGGCACGGCAGGTCAGCTTGCTGCGATCGAAATCCAGCCTGGCTTGCAGCACCCCATTGGTCAACAGGTTGTACAGCCCTGGATCGGCGCGCTGGATGATCAAGGCGGGCAGCGACGCCACGGCAGCGGTGGCGTTCTGGATCACCGAGGACATGATGGCCTGGAAGCCATTGGTGATGCCGTTCAACTGGTTCTGCAGCGTGGTGGTGATGCTCATGTCGCCACAGATCAGGTTGCTGTTCCAGCCGACGCCAACGCCGATGGAGTGCATGTTGGCCGCACCGCTCATGGACACCGCGCGGCCGCCCCCAATGCTGTAGAGCACGTCGTCGCCTATCACGCTGCCTTGATGCTGGACGCCGTACTCGTTGACGCTGGTCTGCGCCCCGGCGCTGGAGTAGCACAACGCTGCGACAACGGCCAATGCGACGTACAGAAATCGACGGGCGCTCGGAAATGAAGTCGTCATGGCATCGGGTCTCACAGGAAATCGACGCTGCCGAGGAACACCTGGCCGCGGCGCTGGCAGCAGCTATAAGGACGCCACAATGCCCAGGCGTAGTCGCCTTGCCGGGCCTGCACCTTGGCATTGCCGTGGGGGAATACCGCGCAACTGCTGGACAGCGTGGGGGTCAGCTCCTGCCACTTGCCCGTGGCGGCATCGGTTTCCATCAGGGCGCCGGCCGGCCAATAGCCATCGCGCGAACTGGCGAGCAGCGGTTGGTAGACGTGGATCTGGTTGCGGCGCGTCACGATGTCACCCGCGCGCTGGGCGACCACGGCTGCGGCCTTGTGGTCATCCACCTGGTGCAGGAAGCCGCCACGCGGATAGACGTTGCCCCAGAGATTCATGGCCGTGCGCGTGCCGATCTCGCGCCGGCCGGGAATCAGTGCTTCCGGATACAGCGCCTCGGGGATGTTGTAGCGCCATGCCAGCGTGTCGAGCGTGCTCAGCAGATAGGGCATGAAGGCGGTGCCTGCGCCCTCGCAGGTGTAGCCGGACGCGCTGGCGAACTGGCTGAACACATGGCCACCGGGATGGCCGATGACGTCGGCGTTCTTGAACTTCGCCAGGTTGTTCTCGTGATCCTCGTTGGTGGTGCCGTCGCCGCCGGCCTTCGCGGTCGGGTTCGGCAGGCTCATCGCCCGCACCTCGACCCAAGGGTTCTCGCCGGTGTTCGAGTAGCTCGACACCACGGCATCCGGGATGTAGTGGCGCACCTTGACCGAGGTGCGCACGGTGCATCCCGTCCAGGTGCAATAGAGCCAGTAGCAGATGCCGGTGACGCGGTACTCCAGGCAATCCGGCGACAGGGTGGAGGTCACGATGGTGGCGGTGTTCAGTGCAAAGGACGATGCGGAACACCCCAGCAACAGCGCTGCGATGGCCAACCGCTGGCGCCGGGATGGTGCGAACGGACGCCTCGTCATGGCTGCGTCCTCCGGTATTGGTCGATGCGGGAAACCGCACGGGCCACGTCCGTCTCGCCATAGACCACGTATCGGCGATCCACCACGATGGCCGGAACCTTGGCGACGCCAAGGCTCCAGGCATCGGCAACGCCCTGGTAGGCGGTGCCGATCCTTCGCTGCAGGTCTGTACCGCCCAGCTTCAGGCGTTGCTGGACGATGGCGCTGGCGCGCTCAGGATCGGTGGGCAGGTTGTCGGCCAGCTCCGCTTCGAGCACCGCGGCCGCGTCCAAGATGAGGTGTCGGTCAGCCTGGCCAAGGACCGGATGATGCGAGTCGGTAACGACCCATACTTCCGCTGCGGCGGCGCGGGTGGCCAACGTCAGGATGGCAATGCCCGGAGCAAGCCATGCTGGGCGGGTGCGAGTGGCATGAGGAATAGCGCAAGAGTCCATGAGACAACACCGGAGGGAAGCCAATCCGGTGACAGTCGAACCGAAATCCGGCTTCGACACGACAAACAATCCGGAGACCGCCTCATCCCGTTTTCGCCATCCCTGTCATCGCGTGATCACCCCAAACGGTGCCTGCGAGTGCGCCTGCGACAAGGCCGCGTTCGGATCGACAGCCAAGGCGGCCGCCACAAGTCGGTCTCGCCTTCAGCGGCGATGAATCGCCTGGAGAACGAAGTCGGCCCGTTCGGCCACACTGGCGCGCGGAAGCAACCTGACTTCGTAGCCGAGTGCCCGGTAGGTTGCATCCAGGTGGGCGTATTCCGCCTCAGCCTCGGGAAAGCCGTGCCGCCGCGCCTCGTCGGCGCAATAGATGTCCGGCCAGGGCGGAGCGAGGAACACGAGCCGCCCATAGGGGCGGGATTCGCCCAGGCTTTCCGACAGAGGTACACCGAACAGTCGCTGAAGCGCTGCGGCTGCGTCGATTAGCCCTCGGTCGAAGAAAACCGGACCAGCGTCCCGTGCCGCGCCTTCGAGATCCATGGCGGCGACGCTCAGCGCCTCGCGCAGAAAGGCCGCCATGTCGGTCCATGGCAGGGCGTTGCCGCCCTGTCGAATCTGCTCGGCGATGATCCTCCGCCCGGGTTCGGCGACGGTCGCATGACCACGCCGCCGCAGTTCCCCGAGCAGGGTCGACTTGCCGCCGCCGGAGCACCCCGATATGACCACCTGAGGTGGCATCGGCGTCATGTCAGGGTTTTCTTCGACCAGCAGACGGTTTGTCAATTCACTTGTCATCATTGGTTAGCCGAAGAGACAGGCCCCACGCAATGGTGGTGCTGAGCATGCCAAAGGCGCAGACCCCGGCCCATCCATGGGCAGTGAAGGCCCACCCGCATGCAGCAGCGCCGAAGGCCCCGCCGAGCAGCATCGTGCCCATGAACACGGTGTTCAGCCGGCTGCGCGCACCCGCATCCAATGCATAGACCATGGTCTGGTTCGCCACCTGGGCCGACTGCACGGCCACGTCGAGCAAGAAGATGCCGAGGACGAGTGCGGGGATCGATGAGCCACCCAGGTACAGCACGGCAAATGCCGTTGCGGTTCCCACCGCGCCTGCACGAACGACTGCGTCATGTCCGCGTCGGTCGGCAAACCGGCCAGCCGCCGGTGCAGCCAACGCGCCGCACACGCCGACCAGCGCGAACAGGCCGGCGGATACCGCGCCGAGCTGCAGTGGCGGCCGCTCCAGCCAGAGCGCGAACGTTGCCCAGAAGCCGATCATGCTGGCAAACAGCAGGAACTGGACGGCCACAGCCTGGCGCAAGGAAGCGTGCTTGCGCACCAAATGCCACATCGACAGCAGCAATCGTCCATAGCCGAGATCGGAGGACGGTGGTACCACCGGCAGCGTCCATGCCAGCCGAAAGCCCAGTACCAGCATCAGTGCCGCAGAAAAGCCGAAGACGGACCGCCAGCCCCAAAGCTCGGTCATCCAGCCGCTCACCACACGGGCCGCCAGGATGCCGATCAGGATGCCGCCCGTCACCACGCCGAGCACCTGCCCCTTGCGGTGGGAGGGTGCCAGGTGGATGGCCAAGGGAACCAGTTGTTGCGCCACGGTGGCGCACAAACCCACGGCGAGGCTCGCCAGTGCCAATTGAACGAAGCCGGAGGACGCGGCTGCCAGCACCAGGGAGAGCACCAGCGCCGCCAGCGTTCGCAGGATGAGCGACTTGCGCTCCAGGCGGTCACCCAGTGGTGCCAGGAACAGCACGCCCAGGGCATTGCCCGCCTGGGTGAGCACGGGCAGCCAGGTCACGGTCCCCGCAGAGAGCGCGAACTCCCGGCTCAATTCGCCGAGAAGCGGCTGGTTGTAGTAGCTGTTGGCCACGGATGCGCCCGCCGCCAGGGCAATGGTCCACAGCAGATGGGAGGGCAAGGCTGACGTGGCAGGCATCGGTGCGGCACGCGATGCATCGCCGGGGTGACCTGGGATATTGCTCATTCAAGGGGTCCGGCCGTATCAACTCTCGGCTTGCGGACAAGCTCTCACCAGTTCGGGCGATCCGTTCCCGGCGGCACTGACGGTCGCGCATAGCCGGCCGGTGTTCGCGCCATTTGCGCGCTGGGGCGCACGGCGCGCAGCAGGCCGAAGCCGGAGACTTCGTCGGCGAGCCAGGGGCTGAGGTCCGGCCTGCCGGCCCGCAGACCCTCTTCGATGCGCCCCAGCCCGCGCAGCCAGTGCCCGGTCTGCGCCAGCGACACCTGCACGTGCCAGCTTCCCCCTTCGCGCGACTGTCGCCACAGCGCGGCGGCGGCGCCGAAAGCCATCAGGAAGCCGCTGGCCTGGTCGAGGATCTGCATCGGCAGCGCGCGCGGCTTGCCGTCGCCCGCCGCCTCGCCCTCGGCGTGGTTGAAGCCCATTGCCGTCTGCACCAGCGAATCGAAACCGCGCCGGTCGGCCCAGGGCCCTTGCGTGCCGTAGGCGGTCAGCGACACGGCGACGATGCCGGGCCGGCGCGCGGCCAGGGCCTCGGGCGAGAAGCCGAGCGCGGCCAGGCCGCCGGGCCGGTACCCCTGCGAGAACACGTGGGCGTCTTCCAGGAGCTGCCACAGCGCTTCGCGCCCGGCATCGCTGCGCAGGTCGATGTGCGCCGAGCGCTTGCCGCGGCTGGTTTCGGCAATAGCGGCGATGTTGGGCAGGTTCGGTGAGTTGACCAGCATCACGTCCGCGCCGAACGACGCCATCGCCCGCCCACCGACGGGGCCGGCCAGGATGCGCGTGAGGTCGAGCACGCGCAGGCCGGCGAGCGGCCGCTCATCGGCCGCCAGGGGCGGCAGTGCGCGCGGTGGCGCATCGGCGATTCGGGTGATGGTCATCAAGGGTTGCGAGGCCACCGCCTGACCCTGGGGCGTGGCATCCCACTCGGCGAAGCTGCGCAACGCCGTGGCCACCAGCGCGTGGTCGGCCGCGGCCTGCTCGAAGTCCAGCGCCTTCCAACCCCGCAGGGCCTGCTCTGCGTCGGCGCGTGTGGCAGTTGCGGGGTCCAGGCCCAGCAGGCGCAGCGCGCCATCGCGGTGGTGCGGGAAGTTGGTGTGTACACGCACGTAGCCATCGGCGCAGCGGTACAGGCCGGCGAACGGGTCCCACAGCTCGGGCTCCTGGCCGTCGAGCGTGAACCAGCCGGTGCATTCGGCGGCGGCGTGAGCCATGTCCACGGCGACACGCTGGCGCGGAGCACCCCGCTCATGGCCGAGTTCGCAGGCGGCGAGCGCAGCCGCGGCAATGCTGGTCTGCGCGGCGGTGCCGACGGCGAAGGACGAGGGGAACACCGGGTCGCTGCCCGTCAGCGCGATCCCGGCCAGCGCCTGCGGCGGCAGCCCGCCCAGCGACCAGAGCGCAGTCAGTGCATCGAGTGGATTCATCGAATGGACTCCTCACAGAAAGTTCGCCAACTAAATCGACACGCTACCCCGTCGGCCGAGTCGGGTTGGCAGATCCAGGCGGGAGGCAGGGTCGGCGCCGCGTTGTCCGCAAACGCAGCGGACCGCGGAAAGCAGCATCGCGCGCCATTGGCGATGCCGGGGAGCGCCGTATTCGCACAGGCGTGGGCGTCGCGCGCCCGCTGCAAGCGATCCATCATGCGCCCGCCTTCAGCCCGAAGTACGCAGAGAGCGCCAGGCCGGTCGCCACGATCGTCCAACGCAGCGCCAGCGGCGGAATCCAGCGCGCCAACCGCGCGCCGGTATAGCCCCCCACGATCGCGCCCAGCAGGACCGCACTGCCTTGCGTCCAGGCGATGGACCCGGTGGCGACGAAGAGCATCACCGCGGCACTGGTCACGACGGTAGCCATCGCATTTTTGACGGCGTTGGCCTCCTGGACATCGCGCACACCCAGCAAGGTCAGGATCGCCATCAGGATGATGCCCAGGCCGGCGCCGAAGTAGCCGCCATAGAGTGCGGTCAGGAACTCCGCCCCCGCCGCCACCAGGTGCGGCACCTGACCGCGAGCATGCCGCTCGATGGCCTGGCGCAGCCAGGGCCCCAGGGCGAACAGAACGTTCGCGACGAGGATCAGCCACGGCACCAGACGGCTGAACTGTGCATCTCCGGTGAACACCAACAGTGCGGCGCCCACCAGCGAACCGGCACCGACCACGGGCAGGCTGCGCCGCAACGCGGCGCGGTGGCGCCCGAGTTCGCTGCGATAGCCGAGCAGACTGCTCGCATGCCCCGGCCAGATCGACACCGCGCTGGTGGCGTTGGCCGCCACGGGTGGTACGCCGGCAGCCAGCAGCGCGGGAAAGGTGAAGAATGTGCCGCCGCCGGCCACCGCATTGCAGATGCCGCCGATCATGCCGGCACCGGCCAGCAGCAGGAAGGTTCCGATGTCCATGCCGCTCGCACCTCAGCTCGTCGGCCTGGACAGGGCCAGACGCAGGCCAAACCCCATCAGTGCCAGGCCGGTGAGCGCATCGAGCGAGCGCATCACCGTGGGCCGGCGCAGCCAGCGTGCCAGGGGCCGCGTGGCCAGCACCAGTGCGGCGAACCAGAGCAGTCCCATCGCGGCGTGGATGCCGGCCAACAGCACGCTGAACGCGACCACCGGCACATCGGCGGGAACGAACTGTGGCAGGAGGCTCACGTAGAACACCCCGACCTTGGGATTGAGCAGATTCGTCAGCAGACCGCGCAGGAACCAGCGCTCGCCACGCACGAGCGGCGGATCGTCTGCGGGCAGCGTCGGCCGGCTCTTGAGCGCGCCAGAGATCAGCTTCCAGCCGAGCCAGAGCAGATAGGCCGCGCCCGCGATCTGCAGCAGGGTGTAGGCGAGTCGGGAGACCGCGAGCACCGCGCCGAGCCCGAGGGCCGCGATCAGCCCCCAGATCAGCACGCCGGTCACGATGCCGCCGCCCGCCCTCATCGCCTTGCGCCCCCCTTCCACAGCGGCCGTGCGAAGTACCAGCGCCGTGTCCAGGCCGGGGGTCAAGGTGAGCAGCAGCGCCGTCAGCGTGAAGCCCAGGATCGCAGTCGATGCATCCATTGGGGGATCTCCGTCAGAGCACAGACAAGTCCAGTGACTCGCTGTACGTCGTCGATTCGATGGTCTTGACGATGGCCTGGCCGCAGATCACTGCGCCACGCGCCGCGTCGTAGGTCAGGCTCGGCGCGCCATACAGCTCCCAGCCGCTGTTCAGGGCCGCGGTGACGCGGTGGCAGAACGCCGCGTCGTCGATGCCGGTCAGGTAGCGGTACGCGCGCATGCTCATGCTCCCGGTCGATTCGATGCCGGCATCTGGACGCGCAGCCCCGCTCCGAATGCCTGCAGCAGATGCCAGCCGGTGTCCCAGTCGCCCACGCCGCTGGCGGCATTGATATGCCCGAGGGCGCCGACTTCCAAGCATCCCGCTGCCCAACCCATGGCCATGCGCCGGGCGTGCTCCGGCGAGCCATAGGGGTCGTCGCTGCTGGCGACCACCAGTGCGGGAAACGGCAGGGGTTCGGTCGGTGGCGGGCCGAACTCGCTCGCCTCGCCTGGAAACGCCGGTGCGCCGGGGTCAGGGACGGCAACCAGGAAGGCGCCCCGGACCTGGGCGATCCGATGCTGGATGTCTTCTCCGATTCCCGGCCGCGATGCCCAGTGCGCGACGAGCAGGCACGAAAGGCTGTGTGCGACCAAGACGACGGGCGCACCGCACTCGTCGATAGCCGCATCGAGTGCCTGCAGCCAGTCGGCCAGGTCCGGCCTGTCCCAGTCGGCAGGCTGGAATCGCCGGCCATGCTCCTGGCGCGACGCCCAGCGCGTCTGCCAATGCTCCGGCCCGGAATTGCCGATACCGGGAAGCATCAAGAGGCGAACGGTCTGAAGGTGGCTCATGGTGGCGTGCGCGGAAATCCGGGGTGAGGTTGTCTGGCTGGAAACCTTAGGACCGATGCGTCGAATTGCCGAGTGAGAAGGTCTCAGCAAGCGTCGAGAAAAGCTCAATGGTCAGCTCGAATGGCCTTGGCTATCGTCGAAGTGCCCTTCCTTCACAACCGACGAGGACGCTCCCCGAGTTCGCCATGTTCGATATCCCGCTCCTGATTTCCTACGTCCTGGCGGCCTGGCTGTCCATCCTTACGCCCGGCCCGGCCATCCTGCTGGCGATGCGCAATGGCGCTCGCCAGGGCGTGGTCGCGAGCCTGTGGTCGACGCTGGGCAACATGTTGGGGTTGCTCGTGGTTTCCGCGGCGGCCGCGTGGGGCGTCGGCCTGTTCCTGCTTGCCTCCGCCCACGCGATGACCGCACTGCGGCTGGCCGGCGCCGCCTATCTGGCGTACCTCGGTCTTTGCCTGCTTGTGCAGGGCAGACACACACGGCCGCCGGACCCCGGTGCCCATGACGCAGGGCCGGTGCAGGCCTTCGCGCTGGCGAAGGAGGGATTCCTGGTGGCGACATCCAATCCGAAGTCGATCCTCTTCTTCACCGCCTTCTTCCCCCAGTTCATCCGGGCCGACCAGGCGCTCATCCCTCAGTTCATGGGCCTGACCGCGATCTTCGTGATCCTCAGCGGCGCCACCTTGACCGGCTATGCCGCCATTGCAAGCCGGGTGCGGGGAGCATTGGGCACCTCCGTCTGGCGCCAGCGCTGCACGCGCCTGGCGGGGATCGGTTTCCTCGGATTCGCCGCATGGATTCTTTTGTGGAGACCGTCGAGCGGCGCCAAGGCATTGGCCGCGTGATTCGTCCCCGGCCACGCGCACGCAACCGAGCACAGGCGGTGCGACCGAACCTGGAGAAGCGATGAACAAATCCTTCCTGCAAGTCGATGTGTTCACGAGCCAGCCGCTCAGGGGCAACCCGGCTGCCGTCGTGTTCGATGCCGACGACCTCGATGCGCGAACCATGCAGCGGATCGCGCGCGAGATGAACCTGTCCGAGACGGTCTTCGTGCTGGCCCCGGAATCGCCCGACACCGACTATCGGGTGCGCATCTTCACGCCCTCCAGCGAGTTGCCGTTCGCGGGGCACCCCACCATCGCCACTGCGAGCGCGGTGCGTGCGCACCGTGGCGACCTGGCCGATGCAAGTCTGCTGCGGCAGGCCTGCGGCATCGGCATCGTGCCTGTCGAAGTCGTTCCGACCGAGGGCTCGCCGATCTACTGGATGACCCAGGCCAGCCCGCAGTTCCGCGACACGGCCATCGATCCGGGAGAAATGTCGGCCCTGCTGGGCTGCGATGCGAACATGCTGGCCGCGATGCCTGTGGACGTCGTCTCCACTGGCATCCCGTGGCTGATCGCCGAACTGCGCAGCGTCGCCGCCCTGGCGTCGCTGCGTCCCGACCTGCCTCGCATCGCCGAACGCTGCCGCGCATCGGGTGCCGTCGGCGTGACCGTCTTTGCCGAGCACGAGGCCGAGGCGCCGGTACGCTTGCGCCTGCGCACGTTCGCGCCAGGCGAAGGCGTGGCCGAGGATCCCGTCTGCGGGTCTGGAAACGGGTGTGTCGCGGCATTCCTGGCAAGGCACCGGCACGCATCGGCTCTCCAGGGTGGCTACCTTGCGGAGCAAGGCATCGAGATGGGACGCGACGGCCTGATCCATGTCGAATGGACCCGAAACGGCGACGAACTGACGGTGCGCGTCGGAGGCCAGGCCGTGACCGTCGCCAGCGGCACCCTGCATCTGTAGACGCGGCGGCACGTTCAGCCGCTCGGTCGCCCATGGCTTACCATGGCGCCTGCGCGGCGTCCCCGACGAAGGCCTGTGCTGCGACGAAGGCGGTTGCGCAGGGCTAGATCGGATCGACGGAGGGACTGTCGTCGCGCGAGAGCATGGCGCGTTCGATGAAGTGCTGCAGCGGTTCCGAGGGCTCGCTGTCCGGCCGCAACAGGTAGGTGGTCATGCATGCCGACGGGTCCGACAGGGGCCGCGCAATGATCTCGGGATGGCGGCAGACCGAAATCTGCGCCGCCGTGGCGAGACCCAGTCCGTAGCCCGCAGCCACCAGCGTCAACATCAATTCCAGTGTCGCGACCCGCTCGGCAATCCGGGGCTGGATGGCGGCCGTGCGGAGCAGCCGTTTGATCTGCCGGTACGCGCCCTCGCAAGCTTCCGGGTGGCACTTGATCAGGGGATAGCGCAGCAGTTCATCCAGAGGGACCTGCCTGAAGGCCAGCAAAGGATGGCGCGTCGGAATGGCCACCAGGATGGGATCGGACCAGATCGCCTCGCACAGAATGCCCTCTCCAGCTTCGTCGGACTGCGCGAACCCGGCATCGAAAGTGTCGTCGCGCAACCCGCGCACTTGCGATGCGAGCGGCGTCTCGAACAGGCGGATCTCCACATCGGGCTCCTCTTCCCGGCACAGGGCCAGGAGTGCCGCGAGGCGTGTCTGCGCGATACCGTCCGACAGCGCGATGCGCAGCATGCCGCGATAGCCCGTGGCGGCGGCCCGGACGTTGGTTCGTGCCTGTTCCAGCACCGCGAACACGCGGCGGGCATCCTCCAGCAGCACCTGGCCCGCCCAGGTGAGCTGGGTGCCGCGCCGATTGCGTTCGAACAGCGTGGCGCCGAGGTCGGACTCCAGTTCCCGGATGGTGCGCGACAGCGGAGACTGCTCGATATGGAGCCGCACCGCCGCACGCGTGAAGTGCAGTTCCTCGGCCACTGCCACGAAACAGCGCAGGTGTCGCAGCTCCATCGCGCCACCTACGCGTACATGAGGCCGGGAGCTTGATTCACGCGAGCGGCTCCTCGGGCGCCGTGCCAGACAGCAGCGCCGTGATCGGCAAGGGTTGGAACAAGAGCTCGCGGCCGAGGACCTTCAGGCCGCCAGGACCGCTTTCGAGCAATCGGCGCTCTTCGCGCGCGACGAACAGTTCGGTGCGATAGCCATCGCATTCGGGAAGTCGCTGTAGCAGGTCGCGGATCGCGTCGCCCGCCCAGGGCGTTTCGCTGTCGAACTGACCCAGCAGCCGGCTATGCCGGGAAATCACGAGGCGGTAGGCATTCATGGCCGGACGCTCCCGGCCATAGCGTGGATGGCCATTTCCTCCCAGCCCAGGCGCCGGGTGCGGGTCAGTTGCTCGGCGGTTTCGCCGCAGGCGCGCTCGACGGCCTGAGGCATCTCTATGCCAAGCAGGCAATGGCCGGTCAGGCGCGCGGCGAAGTAGTCGCCGGCCCCTTTCACCACGCAGGGCACGCGGGGATGCTCGAAGAGGCGCGATACCCCCTCTCGCGTCTCCAGCAGCGTCTGGACGACGGCGCTTTCAGGATCATCCTGGACACTGGTCACCACCACCCATTGGGTGGGGCCGCGCAACAGCGCACGGGCAGCCTCGCGGCAATCCGCCAGACCCTGCAGCGTTCTGCCGGTGACCTGTTCCAGCTCGAACCGATTGGGGACGAGGCCGTGGGCTTCTGGAATCAGCAGCGTGCGCCAGGCCTCGGCCATGCCAGCCGCCGCATACACGCCTTGGTCGTAGTCGCCAATGACCGGATCCAGGTGCAGGCGCAGTTGCGGGTGGCGCTCGCGCATCGTCGACCACCAGGATGCGAGGATCCGTGCCTGCGACGGCGCGCCGAGGAAGCCGACCTGCACAACGCGAGCGCACGCGGGGATGCCGCGCGCCTCCAGGTCATCCAACCAGCCAGCGAACCACGCGTCGGGCACGGCACCGCCATGGACCGAGGGATAGTGCGGGGTGTTGCTGAGCAGCGCGGTCGGCACCGCGGTCGTAAGCAGCCCGCAGGCTTCCAACGCGGGAATCGCCGCGTTGTTGCCGACCCGCCCGTAGACCACCTGGGACTGGATGCTGATGACATCGATGGGCACAGGTTGGGTCACCGTCATTCAGGACGCCCCCCCGTGTCCTGCTGCCGGTCCAGCCACGCGCCGATCGTGCGGTGGGCCGCAGCCTTCAGCGTTGCCCCATGCCGCTCGGCATCCGCGCGCAGCGTGCGCGGATCGACGCCGGCCTGGCCCAGCTCGCAGCAATGGCCGACCAGCCAGCGTTCGATTCGGCTGGCATCGGCTTCCAGGTGGAACTGCAGACCCAGCACCCGGTTGCCGACCGCGTAGGCCTGCTGCACGCAGCTTTCGGTGCTCGCCAGCAGTTCACTGCCCTCAGGCAGCTCGAAGCGGTCGCCGTGCCAATGCAGCACCGGCACGCCGGCCAGCGGTGCCAGCACCGAGCGGCGGCCCGCATCCGTCAGCGTCAGCGCGCCGAAGCCGATCTCCTTGAAGCCCATGGGGGCGACGGCGGCGCCGAGCAGGCGCGCGATCAATTGCGCGCCCAAACAAATGCCGAGCAGCGGCCGGCCGCTGGCCAAGCGCCGTTCGAGCAGACGCAGTTCGTCGGCAAGAAAGGGATAGGCCCGCTCGTCGAAGGCGCCGATCGGCCCACCCAGTGCAATGAGAAGATCGCTTGCCGCGGCCTCCTCACCGGCCAGGTCGTCCGTCGCGGGGTCGAGGTAGCGCACGTCGAATCCACGCTCGCGCAGCAGCGGTTCGAGCGTGCCGAGGTCTTCGAAATGGATGTGGCGCAGGGCCAGGGCGGTCTTCATGCGGTCTGCTCCGATGCGGTCGATGTCGCAGCCCGATCGTCGTCGGGCCAGTAATGGCTGTCCGGCGTCGCGCGAGCGCCAAAGATGGCCTGGCCGACGCGCACGACGGTGGCGCCTTCCTCGATGGCCAGCTCGAAGTCGCCGGACATCCCCATCGACAGTTCGTCCATGCCGATGCCCGCCGGCGCCTCCTGGCGCAGCCGATCACGCAGTTCGCGCAACAGCACGAAGCAGGGACGGACCCGCGCCGGATCGGCCGACAGCAGCGCCAGTGTCATCAGGCCTCGCACGCGCAGGGTGGAGAAGCCCGGCAGCGCCCGGACGAAGCCGGCCACCTCGGAAGGCGGCAAGCCGAACTTGCTGGCCTCGCCCGAGGTGTTGACCT
This sequence comes from Luteimonas huabeiensis HB2, assembly GCF_000559025.1. Taxonomy (GTDB): domain Bacteria; phylum Pseudomonadota; class Gammaproteobacteria; order Xanthomonadales; family Xanthomonadaceae; genus Luteimonas; species Luteimonas huabeiensis. The sequence continues at coordinate 137,021 of NZ_JAAN01000014.1, forward strand.
GCACGAACACATCCAGTGCGCGCCCTTCGGCTTGCAGGCGACGGTCCAGCGCCTCCGCCACACGCAGGCTGTCCAGGGCCTGGAACTCGCTGGCGAAGCGTGCCACGACCTTGGCCTTGTTGGTCTGCAGGTGGCCGATGACCGACCAGCGCAGGTCGGCGAGATCCACCATCGCTTCGGCCTTGCGCTGCGCCTCCTGCACCTTGTTCTCACCCAGGTCGCGGCAGCCGGCGGCGTAAGCCAGACGGATGCGCTCCTCCGGCACGGTCTTGCTGACCGGCAGCAGGCGCACATCGGACGGATCGCGTCCCGCGCGGGAGCAGGCATCGGCGATGCGCCGATGCACCGCCGCCAGATTGCGCCGAAAGTCCTCGACGCTGTGTGCGGTGGGCCAGGGATGCGTCTGCGCGTTCATGGACAAGGGGTTCTCCGTGCTGCTAACATTGTCATAGGACAAAATATACATTGTCACGGGACAAACGGGAATGGCAGAAAAGACCGCATCGGACATCTTCGAGCGCATTCGCCGCGAAGCACATGCGGGCCGGCTTGCCGCGGGCCAGACCCTGCCGTCCGTGCGCGAGATGGCCGATCAACTGGGCGTCAACCGCAACACGGTCGCCGCCGCGTACCGGAAGCTGGTGGCCGCAGGCATTGCCGAGACGCTGGGGCGCAACGGGACGGTGATCCGGCCAGCGGCGCGTCTCGGTGAGCAGGAGGGCCTGCAGCCCGGCTCGGCGCTGGCGGATGTGGCCAGCGGCAATCCGGACCCGGCCTGGCTGCCCGATCCATTGCAGGCGCTGGCAGCCAGCGGCTACCGGCCCGCGCTGTATGGCCAGCCTGTACTCGACCCAGCACTCGAACGGCTGGCGCGGCAGTGGTTCGGAGCGGATCTCCGGGAGGGTGACGGTCTGGTGCTGGCGCATGGTGCGGTCGATGCGATCGAGCGTCTGTTGGCTGCCTACCTCGTCGCCGGCGACAAGGTGGCGGTGGAGGACCCGTGCTTCCTCGGCAGCCTCAACATCCTGCACAGCACGGGCCTGGCAGCGGTGCCCGTGGCCATGGATGCGCACGGCATGCGCCCGCAGGCGCTGGAAGCGGCGCTGGCCAATGGCGCCCAGGCGGTGCTGTGCACACCAAGGGCGCAAAACCCCACCGGCTGCGGCCTGAGCGAGCAGCGCGCCCGCGAACTGCGCCGCGTGCTCGCCCGCCATCCGCACGTGCTGGTGATCGAGGACGACCACTTCGCCTTGCTGGCCGAGACGCCGTACTTCTCTATCGCGCCCGCGGCCACCACGCGGCGGGCGCTGGTGCGCTCCGTGTCCAAGGGCTTCGGCCCGGACCTGCGGCTGGCCTTCATCGCTACCGATGCGGGGACCGCCGCAAGGCTCGGCATGCGACTGGCTCCCGGCACGACCTGGGTCAGCCACCTGCTGCAGGCGGCCGTGCGCGGCCTGCTCGGATCCGACGCGGCCACGGCGCGCCTGCATGCGGCCAAGACCGCCTACGCCATGCGTCGCAAGGCCCTGATCGATGCACTCGGCGCCGTGGGCATCGCCGCCAGGCAGCCCTGCGACGGGTTCAATGTGTGGATTCCGTTGCCGGAAGACCGTGACGTTCACCGCACCGCGCAAAGCCTCGCACGCTGCGGCTGGGCCGTGCGAACCGGCGATGCCTTCGCGATCGCGCCCGCGGCCCCCGCGCTGCGAGTCACGGTCTCGACGCTCGAACCCGGGGACGCGGCGCGCTTTGCCGCGCAACTGCGCGACTGTCTGGGGCGTGTATGAAGCCAGTCTGCATGGCATCGTGCCTGTCCTCTCGCGGGTCCGTCTGCGTACCGGTCCATGGCGCGCTACGGCGCCTGCAAGGCGGAGGCGACGCGAGCGGGCCACGGGCGCCGTTCCAACAAGCCGGTCTCCCGTTCCCGCAGCGTCCGGCCGACCTGGCTCGCCTCGGTCACGGACGCGCGAAAGTCCCGGATCAGTTGTCGCGTCACCGGCCCCACGGGCCATTCGGTGGTCGCCGCATCCTCGACCAGCGCCACCACCGGCTGCAGTTCGACCGAGGTGCCGGCGGTGAATACCTCGGAGGCGGCGCGCAGTTCGTCCAGCGTCACGGTCCGCTCCTCGACCCGCAGCCCGCGCTGGCGCGCCAGTCCCATCACGTGCCGCTTGGTGATGCCGTCGAGGAAGCAGGTCGGCAATGGGGTCACCAGCACCCCGTCATGGACCATCAACAGGTTGGTTGCCGTGGTCTCGGCGACCCGGCCTTCGCTGTCGAGCAGCAGTGCGTCGTCGCAGCCCGCCGCTGCGGCGGCATGGCGCGCAAGGGTACCGATCATGTACAGCCCCGAGCACTTGGCCGCGGTGGGTGCGGTGTCAGGACGGGGACGCCGCCAACTCGCCAGCTGCAGCCGGATGCCTTCCTCGGCGCGGCCCTGGGACGCCGCCGTGGGCCAGTCCCAGGCCGCGATCGCCACGTGGATGCGGGCGCGCGGCGAAGCGATGGAAACACTCTCCGCGCCGCGCCAGGCCACCGGGCGGATGTAGGCGTCGTCGAGCTGGTTGGCCCACAGCACCGCCTCGATGGCCTGTGTCAGTTCGCCTTGCGACCACGGCAGGTGGTAGTCCAGCAGCGCGGCGGACTGCTGGAAGCGTTCCAGGTGAGGCGCATTGAGGAAGACATGACCGCCATAGGCGCGCATGCCCTCGAAGACGGCCCCGCCCATATGCAGCGCATGCGTGAGCACGTGCAGGCGTGCTTCGCGCCAGGGCAGCAGCTCGCCATCGAGCCAGATCAGGCCATCGCGATCGTCAAGGGAATTGAGCATGGTGCGCACCGCTGTACAGGTTGTCGATGGCGTCAGTGTGCGGCCGGTTCGCCGTCGGCACGAGTGAGCAAATCTCAGACGATGCTGAGTTTTGGTCCTCGTGTCGGCGAGCGTGGAGACGACGATTTCCGGTTTAATGAGTCCATGAACGACCAATGACTTCCAGGAGGGTGAATCCCCCATGCGCATCCCTGTCCCGTTGAATGCCTTGCGCGCCTTCGAGGCTGCGGCGCGCCATCTCTCGATCAAGGACGCGGCCCTGGAACTGGCGGTCACCCCCTCGGCGGTCAGCCACCAGTTGCGCACGCTGGAGGACATGCTCGGCGTCGAACTGCTGCGCCGCATCGGTACGCGGCTGGAATTGACCAGCGCCGGCCGCCGGCTGGCACCTAGCCTCAACGAGGGTTTCGCCCTGATCGCCGAGGGCGTGAGCAGCTTGCGCGAGGAGCGGCGCGACGGGCCCCTGCGCGTGAACATGCTGCCTACCTTCGCGACCAACTGGCTGTCGCCCCGCCTGAGCCTGTATCCGTTCGAGCGGCGCGGCTTCTCGCTGGACATCTCCACCACGCAGGACGACGTGGATCTGGCCGCCGGCGTGGCCGATGCCGGCATCTGGTATGGCGACGGCCAGTGGGCCGGCCTGCAGGCCGACCTGTTGTTCGAGGCCACCATCGATCTGTACGCGCGCCCGGGCTTTGCCACCGGCTCGCGCCGGGAACGCCTCAAGCAGGTCGCGCGCGCCAACCTGTTCGTTTCGCGGCATTGCCTCACTTGGCAGCGCTGGATGGACAGCCTGCCCGGCGGGCCGTTCGAGCCGGCTGTCGTGACCCGCGTGGATTCGGGCGGCCTGACGATGCAGGCGGCCGCCGATGGGGCTGGCGTGTCGATCGCCGTCTGCGAACTGGCCGAGAGTGCCGTCCGGCTCGGACGCCTGGCCTCGGTCTTCGACCACCCCGTGAGCGCGGGTGTCGGCTTTTGGCTCGTCTATCCCGAGGCGCTATCCGAGGATCGACGGCTGGAGAACCTGCGCGGCTGGCTGCGCGAGCAATGTCAGTCGGAAAGCGGAACTCGGAACCCAGAAGCGCGGACAGCATAGACACGTATGAATACCGCATATCCGAAAGACCAGAAAGCACCGCCGGATGACGATGTGACGCTTCGACGGCTCGTTGCCCATGAAGCCGTTGCGCTTGCCTCCCTGCTGGCCGCCTATGGCGACGAGATGCGCCACGGGCAAGGCGCCGGGGCGAATGCACTGGCTCATGCCAATGCCTTGATCGCCGATCCGATCGCGGAAGTGCTGGGTGGCTTTCTCGGCGACGAACTCGTCGCCTTCGCAGTGTTCTTCGATCTGCCCGAGGCGATCTCCGGAGGGCGGTCGGGCCAGCTCGACGACCTGTACGTCCTGCCCGCCGCGCGCGGAAAACGACTCGCTCAGCGGCTCATCGCGGCCATCGCCGATACCGGTCGATCACGCGCCTGGATCCATCTGCGCTGGCTGGTCCCCGAGGACAACCCCGATGCCATCCGGGCCTACGCGCGCTTCGCCGAACCCGCCGGCTGGAAGAGCTACGTGCTTTGGCTGGCCGGTAGCGAGCGGTGGTGAAGCCATGAATAACCTGCAGCAGGTCGATTGGTCGCGTCTTCCGCAGCCGGAGGATGATGGCGGCGCCCGCCACCTCGCGGGCATGCGCCTGCCCACGCTTGAACTGGCATCGACGGATGGTGGCCGTGTCGACCCTTCGCGCCTGCGCGGACGCACGGTGCTTTATCTCTTCCCGATGACGGGCCGGCCGGATATCGCACTGCCTCCAGGCTGGGACGAGATTCCAGGAGCACGGGGCTGCACCCCGCAATCCTGTGCCTTCAGGGATCATTTCGCCGAACTGAAGTCCTTGGGCGTCGCCCAATTGTTCGGCGTGTCGACGCAGGACACCGCGTACCAATGCGAGGCGGTGGCGCGCCTCCACCTGCCTTTCCCGTTGCTGTCCGACAACCGCCTTTCATTCGCAACCGCGCTCGGTCTGCCGGTCTTCGAGGTGCAAGGCCTGACGCTGCTCAAGCGGCTGACCCTGATTGCGCACGATGGCGTGATCGAGCATGTGTTCTATCCGGTGTTCCCGCCGGACCGGAATGCCGACGATGTCATCGAGTGGCTCAAAGGCCATCATGCCAATCAATCCGGCAAACCATGAATATCGGATCGTTCGGCGGTTCCTGGAGTGAATTTCCCGACATGCAAGACATTGCCAGCTTCCACCGCTGGGTTCACCCGGTGAACAGGGCCGAGCGCTATCTGGTGCTGCCCGACGGATGCCGAGACGTACTGTGCATCCGCCATGCGGATGGCTTGGTTCAGATCGTGTCAACCGGGTTTGATGTTCGGCCTCGGCTGGTCGATCTGCTCCCCGGCACCACGATCACAGGCTATAGGTTGCGCCCGGGCGCGGGCGTGAGCGCGCCTGCCATGCAGGCGATTGCCGCAGACCATGATCGAATCGGGGAAATTCTCGACGAGCAGTGCGAAGCCTGGACGCATCTGGACGAGGCCATCCTGGCGCTCAGTTTTCCGGGTGCAACGGTTGGCGCCGCCTGCCGCAGCATTGGCATTTCCATCCGAACGATGCAAAGAGTCTTTCTGGGCAGAAGACTCCCACCGCCGGACTACTGGCGGCTCTTGGGACGAGCGCGCCGGGCAACCGGACTGCTTTCGTCGGGTGAACCTCTTGCCGAAATAGCCAGCATATGTGGCTTCAGTGACCAAGCCCACATGACCCGCGAACTTGTCCGCTGGTTCGGCCATTCTCCGGCGCAGTTGCGCAGGCAAGCCGACGTCCTTGAGCGCCTGCGTCAACCCGGGCTGGGCAACTGGGCGGGCGAACAAATCTCCACCAGATAACCGTTGATATCGGTGACGTAACACGTCGTCTGCCCCCAAGGTTCACTTCTAACCTCCTGCACAGCTTGTGCGCCGGCGGCTACGGCACGCGTATAGGCCGCATATACGTCTTCCGTTTCAAAGGCGATCTCGAATACCGGGGTTTCGGGTGCGGGCTTGCCGGGTGTCTTGCCCAGAGTTCGCATCAATTTGACGGAAGAAAAAGCCAGCTTGGTTGCCCCCGTGACGAGTTCACCATAGTCCCCCGACTCGTGCAGAAAACCCCGCTCCATGGCAAAAGCACGTTCGTAAAAGGCCAGCGAGGCGGCCACGTCTTCGACGTAGAGAATCGTGTATCTGAAAATCATCTCAGCTCTCCAAGTTAGATGGAGAAATGGATTCTGGGCCAGGCTTCATCCCCTGTATTGAATGATCGCGACAGGTGCATGTCAGTGAGCACCCCACGATCACGTTCAGTCAAGCCGCAGAATCGCTACTGATGTGATCTTGATCGGCCAGCGCTTCCGCTTCAGTCGTGGTGAATGGGCCTCATCCACAGTCATGCCGTACCTCTCGCTGCCCGAGGATCGTCCGCAGGTCGATGCTTCAGTGCGCCGAGTGGGTGGGTTGGTGGCTCGCCGGTACGCAACCAGTCCAGCGCCAGGGGCCACAGCGCCTCGCGGAAGCGCTCGTGGAAGAAGGCGAAATGGCCGATTTCGGCCTGCTCGATGGCCGCGGGAGCCAAGCGCAGGTGATGGCGCTCGCTGCCGGTGTAGTAATCCAGCAGGCGGTCCAGCGCCGGTACCGTGCCGAATGGATCGTCCTCGATGCCCAGCGCCAGGATCGGTGCGCGCACCTGGCCGAAGCGCCGTGCCAGCATTTCGGCTTCGGGCTCACCTTCCAGTGTCTCCCGGCCTCGGCGCACCGTGCCCTCGAAGCGGGGACCCATGCGTGCCCAGTCCAGTGCCACGCCCTTGGGCGTGTCCTCCATCCATCCCAGGCGCTTGGCTGGCACGTAGCCAAGCACCCGCGCCAGCAGCGGCATGGCCACGTGCCAGCGCAGGAACATGGCGCGGCGTGCGGCGGGCGCATAGTCGCGCCAGTAGGCGTACTGCGCCCCCATGGTGAAGATGCGCCGCACGCGGTGTGCGGACGCGGCCAGCCCGATCACGAAGCCCCCAGCGGAGTGGCCGACCACGTCGATCGGCTGGCCGGGGAATCGCCAGGCGAGGTACTGCAGCACACCCTCGAAATCGTGCTGCCCCCAGTCGATCCAGTCGGCCTGCAGCCGACGCAGCCCACGGTGTCGCGATTCGCCGATGCCGCGGTAGTCGTAGGTCACCACGTCCCATCCGTGGCTGTGGAGCCAGTCGGCAAAGCGCCCGTAGTACCGGCAGCGCACCGAGGTGGCAGCGTTGATGACCGCGACCGGATGCGGGCGTCGTGGATCGCAGGGGCGGCGCCAGGCGAATCCACCCAGTGCATAGCCGTCGGCGGCGCGAATGTCGATGGGCTCAGTCATTCACAGCGAGACCCTGGACCAGCAGCACCACGGCCTGCGCGCCGGCCATGCGATCCTGGGCAATGCGTTGGTACTCGTCCGATTCCGCCCAGTCATGGAAGGCGGCTTCGTCGGGAAAGGACATGAGCACGAGCTTCTGGTGCGGCCAGGTGCCTTCGATGGTGCGAGGCTGCTCGTCCGCGGCCAGCAGACGTCCCCGGTGGTGGCGGAACACCTCCATGAAGCGGGCCTGGTAGCGGTCGTAGGCGGTCCGGTCGTGGATGGTGAGTTGAGCAATGGCGAAAACGGTCATGACGCAGGCTCCTCGTCGCGACGGCGATCCGGTTTGGCGGCCGAGGCCGATTCGATGCGGTCGCCCTGTGTGCTGGGGCTGGAGAACACCAGAAAATTCACGTCCTCGTCGCCACCATTGGCGGCAATGTGGCGAGTGCCGGCCGGGACATGTACGCCTTGACCGGCTTCCAGCAACACGTCCTGGTCGGGCGTGCTCAGGCGCAGGTGGCCACCGAGCACGTAGAAGAACTGGTGAGCCCTGGCGTGCCAGTGGGGTGCCTCGGCGCCGCCTGCGGGCATCCATTCCTGCCGCACCTGCATGTGTTGCAGTTCCAGCAGTCGCCAGCCCAGGCAGACCCCACCCCAGTCATAGCGGTTGCCGTCGTCGGGCCGGACGGCGCGCAGCAGCGCCGTCATGACGTGCCCTCCTCGGCGGGGACGCCGTGCAGGGCCTCGCCTTGGACCTGCCGTCCATTCTCGAAACGCATGATCTCGCACATGCGCGTGCGCTTGCCGCCAGCCTGCGCCACGTAATGGACGACGACGGTCTGCGCCTCGACGTCGCAGATGGCCGAGATGAGTTCGAACCGCAGGTCCGGCCTGTCGGCGAGCGCGGCCAGCCAGTAGCGGCGCAGCGCGTCCTTGCCTTGTACCCGCGTGCCACCGGTATAGGGCTGGGCCAGCGCGCTCACGAACAGTGCGTCGTCGGCGTAGGCGACCAACACCGCCGGCACGTCGCGCCGGTTCCAGTCATCGATCCAGGCCAGCGCATGGGCCCGGAGTTGATCATGAGAGAGTGTCGTCATGGCATCACATCCAGAAGAGAAGAACGGTCAGGGCAGCCAGGGTCGCCATGGCACGATTGACCACGCGAGCGACGGTGCGGTCGCGCAGCCAGGGCCGCAGGCCGGCGCCGAAGGCGGCCCAGACCAGCATGCAGGGCAGTCCGATGGCGGCGAACACCAGGCTGACCACCAGCAGGCGCAGTGCGTAGCCTTCGCCCGGCGGCAGGAAGGTGGACACCACCGTCACCGAGATCAGCCAGGCCTTCGGATTGACGAACTGGAAGGCCAGCGCCTGCATGAAGCCGATGGGCCGGCCGGCCTCGGTCTCCTCCAGTTCGGCCGCGCGCCACAGTCGCGCGGCCAGCCAGAGCAGGTAGAGGCTGCCCACGACCTTCAATGCGACCTGCAGGCGCGGTTCGAGGGCGAACACCGCGCCGAGGCCGGCGCCGGTGATCCCGAGCTGCACCATCACGCCCGCAGGGATGCCCAGCAGGTGCGGCCAGGTTCGGCCCAGGCCGAAGAGCAGGCCCGAGGACATCAGCATCACGTTGTTGGGGCCGGGCGTGATCGACATGACGAAGGCGTAGACGATCAGCGCCACGAGGGCGGTATGTTCCATGGGAGTTCGCTGGGACGGGGAGTACCGGGGCGTTGAGGGAAAGACGAGGCCCGTCCGCGAATTGATTCTGGGCCGGGCATGGCGTCGGCTCCAGCGAGAAATTTTCAGTCCCACCTGAGATATTCGCGCTTGGCCGCAAGCGTCATCGCGCAGCAGACTTCGCAGGTACTGCCCGGCGCTGCCGAATCGATGACGGCCCGGCACTTCGGGCGGTTCCTCGCAGGAGAACCCATGTCTTCCGATTTCATTCGATGCGCGTCGCACCCAGACGGCTATGCCGAGTTGGTCATCGACCGGCCGGCAGCCCGCAACGCCCTGTGCCGCTCACTGACCGATGCGATGGCCGCGCACCTCGACAGGCTGGCGGCCGACGCCGCCGTGCGGGTGGTCCTGCTGCGTGCCGAAGGCGAACACTTCGCGGCCGGTGCCGATCTCAAGGAAATGCTGGGCATCAGCGCGGAGCAGGCGCGGGCCACTGACTTCGCCGGTTGCTGCGCGCCGCTGGGCACGTTCCCCAAGCCCGTGGTGGCGCTGGTGCAGGGCTTCGCGCTCGGCGGCGGCTGCGAACTGGTCGAGATGTGCGACATCGTGCTGGCGGCCGAGAACGCCGTGTTCGGCCACCCGGAGGTTCGCGTCGGCACCATGCCCGGTGCGGGCGGCACGCAGCGCCTGCCGCGCCTGCTCGGCATGGCCAAGGCGATGGACCTGCTGCTGACCGGGCGCCGCATGGACGCCCGCGAGGCCGAACGCAGCGGGCTGGTCTCGCGCATCGTGCCCCCCGATCACCTGCTCGAAGAGGGCCGCCGGCTCGCCGCCGACATGGCGTCGCTGTCGGGCGAGGTGCTGGTCCTGATCAAGCAGGCCGCGCGTGCCAGCGCCAGCCTGCCCATGGACGAAGGACTGCGCCGCGAGCGGGCCGCCTTCCACCACACCCTTTCGCTGCCCGACCACGAGGAAGGCATGCGTGCATTCCTGGAGAAGCGGCCACCTCGATTCAACCCCCTCTCCACTGCAAAGGAACCTTAGAACGATGACCCAAGCCGCCCCATCCTTGCCGCTCGATCCCCAGGTCGAGCGAATCGTCCGCGACAGCTTCGCCCGCCAGGGCCTGATGCACCACCTGGGCGCCGAACTGCACGAGGTTGCGCGCGGGCGGGTCAGCATCCGGTTGCCGTTCCGCGAAACCCTCACCCAGCAGCATGGCTACTTCCATGCCGGCGGCACCAGCGCCATCGCCGACTCGGCCGGTGGCTACGCGGGCTTCACGCTGTTTCCACCGGACAGCTCCGTGCTGACCGTCGAGTTCAAGATCAACCTGCTCGCCCCCGCGCAGGGCGACTACCTCGAAGCGGTCGGCACGGTGGTGCGCTCCGGACGCACCCTGACCATCTGCCAACTCGAAGTCTTCGGCGTCACCGAGCAGGGACGGGCCCAGGTGGCGCTCGGCCAGCAAACCCTGATCTGCCTGCAGGGCAAGCAGGATCGATGACGTTTCCGGTGTCCGCGCAAGGATGCGCTCGGCGGCCAGTGCCGCCATTCATGAAGGAGAACCCATGACCCCAACCTCGACCCAAACCCTCGGGACCCTCGACACAACCCGCTGGCTGCGCGGACAGTCCAACGCGACCAAGGTGCTGGCGGTGCTGTTCGGCACCCTCGTGCTCACCGCGTCGTCCCACGTCAGCGTGCCTATGGTGCCGGTGCCAATGACCATGCAGACGCTGGCCGTCACGCTGGTCGGCGCACTGTACGGCTGGCGCCTGGGTGGCCTGACGATCCTCGTCTGGCTGGCCCAGGGCGCGCTCGGCTTGCCGGTGTTCGCCGGCGGCACGGGAGGTCTGGCGCGCTTCCTGGGACCGACGGGTGGCTACCTGCTGGCTTTTCCCGTGGCCGGCGCGCTGACCGGCTGGCTGGTCGAACGCGGCTGGCATGGCGGGCGCGTCGTGTTGGCCTTCGCGGCGATGCTGATCGGCAACGCCCTGTGCCTGCTGCTCGGCGGCGCCTGGCTGGCCGCGATGGTTGGCGTGCAGAAAGCGATCGCCGTGGGCGTGGCCCCCTTCGTCCTCGGCGGCGCGCTCAAGTCGGTGCTTGGTGCAGCGCTGCTCAAGGCCATCGACAGCGGTACCCGCAAAGCGGCGCACCGATGACGCGCGTTCCGGGTCGGCCCGGTACATCACGATGAACGCCCTCGATGCGGAGCAGGCGCGGCGCTTTGCGCTGGCGTGGCTGCCCGCCTGGACCGGCAACGATCCTCAGCGGCTGGCTGCCTTCTATTCCGAGGATGCCTTCTATCTCGACCCTGCCGTACCCCAAGGGCTGCGGGGAAAGCCCGCGTTGCTGGGCTATTTCGAGCGCCTATTGGCGCGCAATCCGGCGTGGGTCTGGACGCAGGTCGAGGGCATCCCCATGCAGGATGGCTTCCTCAACAAATGGTGTGCCGACATCCCGGTCGGTGGCGAGGTGTTGACCGTGGTCGGCGTATGCCTGGTACAACTGGACCATGCGGGCAAGATTCGCCGCAACGAAGTGTATTTCGACTGCAGCGAGTGGATGACCAGGATGGGAGCGGCATCGAAGCGGGATCGGGACGGAGGGCCATGAGCGAGCAGCAGGCAGGGAGCGTTTGGTGGACAAGGATCTACGTCTTCGTGGTGGAGCCGGTGCTCCTGGTGTCGGGCCTGACGCTGGTGCTTGCGTTGCTGTCGTCCCTGCGCGCGGACCCTGGCCCCGCCAGACTGGCTGCCGCCGTCTTCCTCGTCACCTCCGTCATGGGGCTCATGGTCCTGGTCCGACAGTATGGACGCCGCCTGCGCTGGCGAGGTAGGCACATGCCCTTGCCCCGCTTCCCGGCGACGCTGCGCATTCCCATCGCGCGCGCCGCGTGGTGGGAAGTGCTGTTCATGGGCATGGGGATCGTGTTCCCTCTGCTGGTCGTCGTGCTGCGGCCCCTCGTCAAGGACATCCACGAGACGGACCCTGTCGTGCTCGCTCTTGCGCTGGGCGGCGTCATCCTGGCCGTGGCGCTCACACGGGCGATCGTGCGAACACTCGTGCGGCGGTTGCGTCGCCTCGACCCACCCGCCGACCTCGTGGCCGATGCCCTCGGCCTCACGCGCGAAGGCCCCCAGCGGGTCTTCGTTCCCTGGCAGGCAATACAGTCCATCGAACATGCGAAGTTCCGAATCTGGAACTCGCACCTGCACCTACTGGCGCTGAAAGTCGATGATCCGCATCGATATGGCCTGAACACCGGCCGCTTCCAACGGCTGATGCTCAGGGGCACCACCGACGAACGCGGCATGAACGTCGGGCTCGTCAACCTGAGCGGCTACATGCCTTCGCCATCGGACAGCGTGCGCGCGCTCCGCGACTACTGGGCCTCGGCGAGGCCATGACGGCGGCCACGGACCGCCGTGCCGGCGGCGTCGGCGGCCCCCACTGAACGAGCGTCCGGCCTGTCCGGCGACGCCACCAGATCGAGCGCCGACAGCAGCGCATCGCCCTCGACCGGACCGTGCAGCAGCAGCGATTTCCCCGTCAGGCCGTCGTCAAGCCGCACGGTGGGCGTGGCGTTGATGCCGCTACGCACAGCCTCGTGGGCCTGCGCGCGAACGATGGCTGTGGGGCGGTCGCTGTCCAGGCAGGTCCGCATGGCGGTCGTCAGACCCGGCCAGGCCTGATCGGTCGGCAGCCCCTGGCCATCGCCGCGGGTGTTCTGGTAGAGCCAGGCGATGGCACTGAAGAAGGCCTCGTGGCCTTGCGCTTCGCCTGCGCACTCGGCCACGCCGGCCAGCCGACTCGCCTCGGGATCGTGCATCGCCAGCGGCAGGTGATGCCACCGCAGGCTGGCCTCGGGGTGGGCATCGATCCAGGCCATCAGAGTCGGGTAGTAGGCCTTGCAGAACGGACACTCCAGGTCGGCGTACAGCGTCAGCGTGAAGCGCGCATCGGCGGGGCCGTGGCGCCAGGGTGGGCCGGCCGGATGCGCCTGCGCGACCTCAGGCCCCGTGCGCGGTGTCGGCGCACCGGGAGTGCGGTACAGGAGCCAGCCCAGCAGGCCGGCTACAAGGATGCCAGCGACCACCCAGGACAGCCGTGGGAGGCGCCCGGCGCGCTTGCGAATGGCCTGGGATCGGCTCGGCAAGGTGGTTCGCTTCGAGGACATCACGCGCTCCGGTTATTTCGGCAGGAACAGCGGAGGCGATGCGATGCCACGCGCCTGGTCGATCTTTTCGGCCACCTTGAAGGCGGCATCCAGTTCGCCGATGCCGTACTGGCGCATGAGCTGGTAGCGTTCGGCCTTCTCTTCCGGTTCGGTCTGCGCAAGGGCCAGATAGAGGCTGGGCGGCACGGCGCGGAACAGCACTTCCATCGACTTGGACAGGATGACGCCCTCGCTGAACTTGCCCGCCTCCTTGCGCGCGGACAGCATCAGCGCCTTCTGCGCGGGTGAAAGTTCGCGGAACCGGGCGATCTTCTCCACCTCGTCGGGCGGCATCGACAGGCAGATCCACCACTCGATCATGTTGAGCATGGGCTCGGCGGCCTTGGGCAGGTCGTCGATGTTCTGCGTCGCCAGCCAGTACCACGCACCGAGCTTGCGCCACATCTTGGTGATCTTGACCACGTAGGGCGCGAGCAGCGGGTTCTTGGTGATGATGTGGCCTTCGTCGGTGACGTTGATGATCGGCCGGCCCAGGAACTGGTCGCGCTCGGCGATGTTGTTCACAGTGTTGATCAGCGAGATGTAGGCAATGGAGAGCTGCGCGTTGTAGCCCTCGCGCGCGAAGGTGGCCAGGTCCACGATGGTGATGTCCGCCTCGGGCCAGGGCGTGCCCGGACGGTCGAACATCTCGCCGTCTGCGCCCTGGCAGAGCATGTCCATCGCATCGGCCATCTCCAGCAGCCGCGCGCGCCGGGCATCCGGCAGGTTGGCGTCGCGGGCGCGTTCGCGCAGCGCGTCGCGCACGTCGCGGGTCAGCACCGTGCGCGCCTGTGCCACGCAGCGCTGGGCGGCGCCCAGGATGCACTGGCGAATCAGGCTGCGGTCGGCGCGCGTCATGCGCGCTTCCTCCTTGTCCTCGCCGCCGGTGATCATCAGCCGGGCGGTGATTTCGAGTTCGCCGAGCACGTCCCGCTGGTCATCCCCGTCGTCGGCCTGATGGGTGTCGCCGTCCTCGTCCAGAGCGTCGGCATCCAGCGTCTGCACCTGGCCCGGTGTATCGACCAGTCGCCAGGCATCGGCGAATGGCGCCAGGCTCACGCCCGCGCCGGGTGCCAGCTTCACGCGATGCACGCTCAGGCCCAGCCGAGCGGCGAAGTCACCGAACAGGCCAAAGCTGTTGCCGGCCTCGACGATGAACAACCTGGGCCGGTAGATCGCCGTGACCTGGTTGAGGATGTTGTTCAGCGTGGCGCTCTTGCCGGAACCGGTGGGACCGAAGAGGAACAGGTGGGCGTTCATCTGCCGGTCGAGCCGGTTCAGTGGGTCGAAGGTGATCGTGCCGCCGCCCCGGTTGAAGAAGGTAATGCCCGGATGGCCGGTGCCCTGGCTGCGCCCCCACACCGGCGCCAGATTGGCCGCGTGCTGCGCGAACATCAGTTGCGTGTACCACTGCCGCTTGTCCGCCGCCGGGTCGAACAGACAAGGCAGCCAGCGGAGGTAGGTGTTGAGCGGCGCCACCTCATCCTCTTCGCGCACCGGCTGCAAGCCCGCATTGAGCATGACGTTGACCAGTTGCAGGCCGCGGGCGTCGAGCTGCGCCATGTCGCGGCCGCGCAGGTAGAACGCCAGCGTACCCCGGTACAGCTTGTGCGCACTGCCGATGAGGCCGCGGGCCTGCTGCACGTCTTGGCGCGCCTGCTCGCTGGCGAGCGTCTCGCCGACCGCCTTGCGGGCCAGGTGGTTGAGGTGCGCCTCCAGCACGTCCTGCGGCGTGGCGACCAGGGTCAGGCACATCACCGTGTCCTCGGGCATCTGGTCGAACAGCGCGTTCATCGCATCGCCGCCCTTGCGCGTCTCGCCGGTCACGTGTCCGGTCGCGGGCGGCGAGCGCAGACGATCCATGACGATGGCCCGGTGCGGCATGCCGTCGAAGAACCACAGGCCGCGGGCGACATCCGAGCGCGGCTGGCCGAAGAACAGGCGTTGCGCGAAGTCGCCGCTGGCCAGTTCGATCTCGCCCTCTTCCTGTTCCTCCGGGTAGCGGGCGAGCGCGTAGAAGCGTTCCCGGTCTTCGGCCGTGCTGCCCAGCGCGCCGGGATTCGGGTTGAACCAGCGCAGCAGCCAGTCGTGAATGTCCGCCGCGCCAAGGCGCCGGGCCTTGACACCGGCATTCGCCAGGCCGCCGACCAGGCGGTCGCAAATCGTCGCCAGGGCCTGCTCGGGCGATTGCCCCCGCCGGGCCGATGCTGCGTCCGGGGTGCGCCGATAAACCACCATGCGCACGCGCCGGGTCTGGCCGCGCCACGGCAGGCGAGTGACCGTGGTGTCCTCGAACAGGCCGCCCGGCTTGGCGATCGCGCGCAGGTGGTGACCGAAGAAGCGCAGATAGAACTCACTGAACGCGCTGCCCTGCGCGCGTGGATGCAGGTACGCCCCCAGCGTGCGCAGGTAGTGGTCCCAATAGGCTTCGTCCTGCGCATAGAGCTGCACCACCCACGGGTTCTCGTCCAGTTCGTCGAAGGAGTCCTGCAGCGCGTTCTCCAGGGCATCGCGGGCCTGCCACAGCCAGGCGGTCTCGCGCCCTTCGGTACCGATCGGCTGCAACTCGAAGAACGCCGCCACCGATTGGCCATCTTCGAGCAGCATGCACCTCGTGGCTGGCAGGTACTCGACCCAGGGCAGCAGGTCGGCGAAGGACGGCGCCACGTCGTAGAGCGCCGCGTGGTCGGCCTGCGTCGCGGGTCGCCGATGATGCCGCCCAGGGGCGGCTCCAGGTGCCTCAATGCCGTGCGCGGCAAGGCGGGCGACATGTCGCGTCCAGGCGTCCGGCTCGGTGTCGGCCTGGCCTGGCCTGGGGGCCGGACGACGCGGCCACGGCAGTCGCCAGCCCATCAGTAGTCCTCCAGCCGCTCGCCGGGCATCGCGTACTGCACGCGCTGGTAGAGCGGGAAGACGGTGCTGTAGCCGGGCACCGGTACCGGGTCGGTACCGGCCAGGTGCGGAAAGACGTACATGACCAGATCGGGGTTTGGCAGTCGATGGAACTGTCGCTGGATCTCGTTCGCTGCGGTGCGGGTGTAGGCCGCGTTCCGGGCGGGCGCCGCGAGGGTGTCAGCGTCGGTCAGCGGACGGCGCAGGTCCTGGCGTGCGTCGAGCAGCAGGCGGCCGGCCTGGCCGCCGCTATAGCCGCCAGTCTCGTGCTGCCAGATGTCCAGCATGGTGTGCTCGCCCCGGGGCAGCAGCTTTTCCGAGCTGGTGGCACAACCCGCGAGAACGGCGGCGGCGAGCAGGACAAGGGGACGGTCAATCCAGGTCCGACGCATGTGCTTCTCCCATGAGGTGATTCACCCGGCGCCCCTTGGCGTCGTGGTCGATGGCGATCGGCTGCTCCAGGTGCACGGCCACCCTGGCGCCGGGCTGCACGTAGACCGCAGCGAAGGCCTGGCCGTAGAGCTTGTTGACCCAGTCGGCCATGTCGCGCACGCCACCGGCCAGGATGCGGCCCATGGCCTCGTTGCCCGAAATGCCGACCGTGCCCAGCGAACCGTTGTTGTTGGCGACCACGGCCACGCTGCCGTTGTCGGACTTGATGAGCGAGGCGGCGCCCGCGCCGGCCGCGGTGATCAACGCCTGCGATCCCAGGTACTGCTGGGCATTGCTGCGGCGCTCGCCCGAGACGCACGGGATGCCGTAGGGATCGCTGATCCAGCCCAGGCCATCCAGCAGACTGGTGCTGTTCTGGCTTCGACTGCGCTTGCCGTCGTCTTCCGGCACCGTGCGGATGGTGCCGTCGCTGAACACGAAGGTGATGGAACGGACCTGCCCACGCACGCACGAGAGCGTCCAGTCGCCCGAGGCCGTACCGCTCACCACCGCACCGGCCACGTCGGGAATCTCGATGCCGTTGGCCGCCAGGTTGTCGGCCCCGATCAGCACCTTGAAGGGAAACGGGTCGTTGACGGTGCCGTCGATGGGAATGCGACCGATCAGCGCGGTCATGGCGACCGAGCCCATCAGCGTGGCATTGGCGGGCACCGTATAGACCGCCTGGGCGGTGCCGCCAACGGCTTGCGCAGTCCTGTCGCTGACGGCCTCCGCCGCAGCCGACAGCTCCGGCGAGGCCGGGCCGAAGCTGGAGGGAAAGGCGGGCAAGCGCAGGCTGCTCGAACCGCCCTTCGGATCGGGCCGGGCGTCAGCCGGTTCGATCCAGCGCATGCTGCCATCCTTGAGCGGTCCGCCGTCATGCCCGTCCAGCCCAAGGCCGATCGGCAGGTCGGCGACATCGCCCTTGCCGGACAGTCCGTCCAGGCGGCGCTGCAATTCCTGCATCAGCCCTTGCGTGTGCTGCCGGTCGCTGGCGGCCTGGGTTCGCTCCTGTTCCAGGCGGCGACGTTCGCTGTCGAGGGCGTTCTGGATGCGCTGGTCGATCGCACCCTCGCGGGTACGCAGGCGCTCGTTCTCGGCCTTGTGCTGGCGGTTGTCGCTCAGCGCGGTCTGCAGCTCGGTGCGGAGCTGCTTGACCTGCGCGACCAGGGTGGCGACGGTATCGCGCGGGGTGTCGCCCGCGATGCCGAGCGCCTTCATTTCCTCGGGAGTGAGCTGCCCCGGGACATCCTGCTTGCCAGGTGCAGCGTCACTGCCTGAGAACAGCCTGGCACCGACGAACACCAGCAACAATGCCATCGGAATCAGCAGCCACTTCAACAGGGGATTACTCCTCATCTGACGTCCTCCCCGCAGCGGCGGCCGGCGGCAAGTTCGTGCCGGCATCGATGGGGCCGAGCACCGGCATCAGGGACTCGGCCAGGCCACGGCCGCGCGTGACCAGATAGACCACCGTGGTGTCGGTCGAAGCGCCCGCAGGCCCCAGGTCGGGATGCTGGAAGGTCGCGGCCACGAAGTCGCCTTGCAGCGCCCTTGGGTCGAGATCGATACGGTGAGGCGAGGTGTTGGTCAGGCGCACGGCGGTGACCCACTGGTCTTCGAGTCGCCAGGCCGCCAGTGCCCGCGCCTTGAGCGGCAGCGTTGGCAGCAGTGTGTCCAGCGCGAGCGGGCGCCGCAGCGGCACGCGCCCGATGCCGGCCACGGGCTCGACGGTGCGCAGCGGTGCGTAAAGGTTCTGCGCCGCGTAGCGCGTCAGGACAACGGTTATCGGCGTCTGCCGACGCCTGCCGGGTTGCGCTGCTTGGGTCGGACCGGCGGCAGTGTCACCGCTGGCATCCTCGGCGGCGTCCTGCAGGACGATGCGTACAGGCTCCAGCGGCGGCTCGCCTTCCCCGGCGTCCGTGGCTGCGATGTCGACCAGCACGATGGCGCCGGATTCCACGTCCTGCAGCTGCAGCCGCGTCGGCGCGATGGCCTCGCTGGCGCGCAGGTAGATGGCGCCGCCCGCGCTCTGCACGCGCAGCCGCTCGCCCAGGCTCGGGGGCAGGCCGACGCGCACGTTGCGGTCGATGAAGACCACGCGTTCCTGCCCGACGACCAGCGGGACGGCCAGCGGCAACCGCTGCCAGCGCAGGATCTCGATGGCATGGCTGTCCGGCACCAAGCCGAAGCCAAGGGCCAGGCTCGCCACGATGGTGAAGACGTGGTGTTTCATGGGTTGCTTCCCTGCGAAAGGCCGCCGTCGGGCGTGCCGGACGGAGGCACTGCCGGCGACGGTGCCTCAATCCGCTGCGGCGCGCCGTCATAGCAGTCCAGCGCAAGGCCGAAGGGGTTGTGCTGGGGATCGACGTCCAGCCGCACCACCTTCAGCGGATAGCGCACCAGGGCCCGCTTGACCTGCTCGGCGCCGTAGTACTCGTCAGCGCTGACGTCGAGCGTGACGATCCAGTCGCGGCTTGAAACCGTCTTCACCCGCATCGTGGGGTTGTCGCCGAAGCCGCGCCCCGGAATCTCGTAGATGCCACGCACCCGCTGGCGCAGTTCACCACTGCTGCGCCGGTGCTCGTAGTCCTGGCGCAGGAAGGCCTGGCAGGCCGGTGTGAAATAGGCCGACAGCGCGTGGAGGTTGCGCGGGTAGTCCTGTTCGCCATCCGTCGGCCAGCGCTGGACCTGCTGCCAGACGTAGAAGGCGAACGCATAGACATTCTCGGGCGGCACATCCCACCAGGCGCGGGTGCTGCCCGAGCGCAGATCGGGGGGCACGTGGATCGTCAGTTGCCTCGGCGCACTCCACCAGCCGAAACCGAGCAGCAGCGCCACCACGAACAACGCACCGGCGCCCAGGCGCAGCGTGCGCACATGGGCCTGCAGGTGATGGACTTCGTTCCTGAAACGGCTCATGAGGCGGCTGCTCCGCGTGAGCGCCGGGTGGTCCAGTAACCCGACCGCGTGATGAGACGGTGCCCACCGAGCCAGGACGCTGCCAGCGGATGGCGCAGCGCCAGGCGCCACTGCAGTTGCCGGTACAGCCAGGTGTCCGGGCGGCCGCGCTTCTGCCGGCGCAGGAATCCGCCACCCCCGAACACGCCAGCCGCCACGCCGGCCACGACCAGGGTCGGCACCATGGCGACGCTGTGCGTGGCCCAGGCCAGCGGCACGCCGGCGATGAACCCCGCCACCGCGGACAGGCCGGCGCAGATCCAGAGTTCGTCGGCGGTCAGGCCCCTCACCACCACGGGCTGCCGGTTCAGCCTGTGCGGCAGGAAGGTGACCAGCCCGTCGCGCGCGATATCGTTCAAGGCAGCCATCGCCGCTCAGAGCACGCCGGTGGCCTTGGTCAGCAGCCAGATGCCGACCACCAGCAGGATCGCACCCACGGCCACGGTGAGACCGAACTGGCCCCAGGTGGCGCGGCCGGTATGGATCTCCGAGTAGCGCGTGTAGGCGTGGTAGCACACACCGACGAACATCGAGGCGACCACCAGCAGCGCGACCAGCAGCACGATGTCGTAGCCGTAGTTCTGCAGCGTCTGCATGATGCCGCTGCCCTGGCCGCGCGAGGGGTCCTCGATGGTCGGCAGGCCCTGCGCCCGGGCCGCCAATGGCAAGCCCATCAGCATCAATGGCGCGAGGATGGTGGTGGCAATGCGATGGGGAATCGGATGGGTCTTCATGGCGGTCGGGCCTTTCGTGGTGGTCAGGACAGGAGGAAATAGGTCAGCACCAGGTACATCGCGACGAAGCGCACGACGACACCCAGGAACTGACGCTGGGACAGGCGCTGCTCGGCCCAGCCGGTGTAGGCGGTACGCATGGCCCACACGCCCCACAGGAGCAGGACGGCGAACACCAGACCGAGCACCACCGTGGCCACGGCGGCGGGGGCGAAGCCGCCGTTGGCCTGGAAGGCGCTGACCTGGGCGGCGTTCATTGGGGTGCCTCCTGGTCGGAGGGCGGGCTGGACTGGCGGTAGTCACCGGACAGCTCGACCGAATCGCGCGGCTGGGCGCGCGGCGGCGTCAGGTAGTCCTGGATACCGGCCCGAACGCGCTGGAGGTCCTCGCGCAGGCGGGCATGGTCGAAGTGGTAGCGGGCGCGCTCCTGCGGAGCGGTATGGGCGGCGTGCTCGGCGAGGCGGTCGATCAGATCGAGCTGGCGCGCGAGGGTCGCCAACTGCGCATGCTCTGGGGAGGCATCGCCCGCTGACGCGGGCGTGGCATTGGTCAGCGCGACGGCTAGGACTAGGGCCAATGCCGGCGCGCCGCGGCAGTCGGTCGTTGGTTTGCCTGTGGTCGTCATCACGCCATTCCGCAGTCGTCTGGATGGCGGAATGCTGCGGTGGTCGGCTGGAACCTGCCGCAAACAATCGGAATCGGCAGGGTGCCGGATTTACGTTCGTGGTTGGCGTGGCGCGGTTGGGGTGCGGGAGCAGGAGAGCCGCACCCCGTCCTTAAATGGGTTCCAGGAGGGGGCTAAAGTGCCTAACTCACTCCCACAGGAAGGGAGTTCTCATTTGGTGGAGGTCGCCTTCGTTTTGTTCAGATTGGTGAGGCCTGCTCGCATTGCTATTGCTGGTTAGCAACTGCCGTCTTTGTGCTGCCGCCATGCTGGGTGATGCGTGGACGGCATTTGATTCTCACTGCGCCGCGGGTGAACGAGTCATCTGAGGCCTTGCTTGACCAAACATAGGCTTCGCCTGCACCGAGGTGACTCATTTTCTCGGAAGTCAACTCTCCGAGGGCGGCATTGGCCTTCTGGATATGCTTAAGCCAGGCTGGTGAGTTGAACTTGTGCATGATGATCTGTGAGGACAGCTCAATTAGAGAAACGGGAACCGATGGCGGGTCTTGGGACGCGACCATGATGCTGGTGCCTTTATGTCGCATTTCCCGAACCACTTCAACCAATCCGGAAACTAGATCATCGTTCTCTATGTACTTGTGGGCTTCGTCAAATACCACGAGCTTGTTAAAGGCGCCTCCTTGGTAAGTGGCTTCCGAGAAAATCTGCAACATCACCACGAACAGACCGAGCGCTTCATCCTTTTCAATGTACTCGTCACGCAGATCCACAATGATCAAGCGGCCCGGACGAATCAGGTCTTGAAGCCGTTGGTTATCGTTGATGTATTCACTGGCGAACAGCAGGCGCGTCTGGGCCAGCTCCTTCAGGTGATCGGACAGGCCAGAGTTATCAATGCCTGCTCGTAGGGCGTCCAAGGTCAGGTTGTCGCGCAGCCCCCTCATTATGAGATTGATTTGGCGCATGTACATGCTCTGGCTGCCAATCGCACCCATCAGGAATTTCCAGTGGGTGGCCTTAAGCTCGGAGGCAGAGAAAGCAATCGGCTTAACCTCGATATCCGGGTATTCGGCCCGGCGATCATCCACCTTGTTCGCAGGGGTAAGAATCAGCACATCTTTCAGCGCTTCTGGGTTGGCCTTGTAACGTTCGCGAAGGACGCGAATCTCCTCATCCACCGAGTTCGAATTGATCATCGAGGTAAACTCCGGCGCATAATCCTGCGTCGGGCTGTAATGGAAGATGACCGTGGCAAGCGGGCTTGGCAGCACGTTGATATGCTGGAACGGCATGGAGGCCATCTCGATCACCGTTCCAAGTGTGTAGCTCTTGCCGCCGCCTTGAACCCCAAAGAGACTGATCGTGTGGGTGTGGTTGAGATCTAGCGCGACCTTTCTACCGGAGACCTCTCCGAGTAATCCGTACTGAGGCGAGTCGCCATTGACGCCGAGCATGATGTCATAGCAGGCCTCTGCTTGAGGCACAGGCTCGGACGCCGGGTGCCCTCCATGCTCTGGTTCAGCATGCGCTTCCGGTACGGCAGCCACGGCAGGTTGTTCGTCATCCTTTTCGACTTCCGAAGCGATAGAAGACGGAGGGGTTGGCTCGACAGGGCTCGCCTGTTCTTCTGCCTCTTGGTGAGTAGGCGCAGGTGCTCCCTCTGCGGCCGGGGGTGCTGGCGCGGTGATTGGTACCTCCGGATCATCGTCCCAGAGCTCATCCACCGTCCAGGACGTTGACCGCGCTCTCTTGGGTGCGATAAAGGCCGCTGTCTCAAGTTTTGGCACGTTCGGTATGAACTGCTCGCTAAGAAGGTGTGTGGTCGGTTCTTCCTCAATCTCGACGGAAACAGGCTTGCGGCAGTTCTCCAGTAAGGCGCGAATGAGATCCTTACCGATGCGGTGGAATTCAATGCCAACCTCGTTGTCGGGGGCCTCGGTTCCGGTCTTGTCGAAGTCGAAGATCAGGGCGCAGCGTCTGAACTGAAGCGAGTAGCCCTGCTCGATGGATTCAAGTAGCCCTCGTGCTTCCTGCGCAGCAGTCGCATCAAAGATCCCGTAACGTAGTGAGCGCTCTAGATAGAAACGAAGGATCTGAGCCAACTCCCGGCTCTTGAGCAACCTATCCGGCCGGTCGGGCTTCTTCAAGGCCGGGTCAAAGTGGCGCTGGAGGATGCGCTCGCTCTGATTGATCTGGGCGGAAATCCGCTCCTTCAGTTGGTTGAAGGCCGCAAAGTCGCCCACTTGCGAATAGCATTTCACCTCGACCAGGTTGCAAGTGATCGTTCTGGTGTTCAAATCCAAGTCGAACAATCCCAAGTCGGTGCGTTGCAGACTGATTGCATCATTGACATCGTCTGACTCACCGCTTGAGCGGTAAAGGTCCGTGTGCGCATCCAACGGCACAATGACCTGATTGCTCAATGCGCCCTGATATTCGAGGTAGAGCCGAGCCAAAGCCAGACCAAGTGCCTCCGCCTGTTGTGTGCGAGCAGAAATCAGCTTGAGCGCTAGTTGACCGGACAGCGACCGCAGATTTGCCAGGATCTGAACCGACTGCTCGCCGTCGGCGGACAAGCCATGCTCAAGCAGCACCGGCTTCAGCATCGCCTCCAGTTCATCGTTCGAGCGCGACGAGATGATCAGGTTGTGTGTCGCCTGGGAGCTGGCTCCCGGCACATAGTCAATCAGATAGTCCGGTCTGTTCTTCCGGCCGCCGTGGTCGAAGAACTCAATCCCCATATTTCGGTCGATGGTGAACACCCAATCGCTGATCTGGTGAACCTCGTAGATCAGTTCTCGTTGGGCCACATCGAGGCCAAGGGTCACCACAGGCACAGCTTTGAAGCTGGCACCAGAAGCAGCAACCGCTGAGGTAGCAAAGCAGAGGTGTCGGCTCAGGGACGACAGCAAATCGAAGCACGCCGCATGGTTGTCCGCGCCGAGGGAGCGCCCGACAATCGGCCGCTTGTTCCAGAAGGTTCCCGAATCGTCATCAACGAATTCAGTGTCAAAGTCCTGTATCAGCCCATGCAGTGGGGTCACGCCCATCGGCTTCTCTGCAATGGAAAGCTCCTCGGCGGGAAACACATCCAGAAGAACACTGATGTGGGCCGGGAACTCCTTGGAATTTGCATGGAATTCATTCAGGGGGTGCTTGGCCAAGTTCAGTTTGGAGAACAGATGGCTGCCCGTTGAGGTCGCAAATGCGTCGGCGGCCTCGTTTACCGTGGCTCCGGGACGGACCATCGACTCAAGAGCCTCGCCCAAAACAGGTGAGTCGGGATCGGTGGTAAAGAGCCGCACGTCATAGCGCAAATCGGCATGCTCGCGCTTCTGCTGGAGCGATAGCAGAGCCTCCGCAATCACCGATCCGGCACCAGGGTTGAAGATGTTCAGTGATAACTCTCGAACATAGGGATGCTGAGAGAGATAGCGCTCGATCTTGTCCGCAATGACTTGTCCGGAAATATCTGATCCCGCCGCAGAGGGCTCGGCCAAGCCGAGCGCTGAACAGATTTCCGCCATCAGACCACGGGAATTTTCCTCGGTCGTCGGGGCGTAGAGCGCCCAGAAAGCATTCAGGTTGTCCACCGGAGTGAAGATGCGGCCATCCTCGACGGGAATACCGACCGGATAGGCAGAGGGCACAAGGCCATCCAACAGCGCGGAACGGACGTGAGGAATGTGATCCTTTCCGCCTGACTTGATCTTCTCAATCCAATCCTTACCCAGGGCGACCCAACTGCTCAGCCACAAGGCACGAAGCGGATGGGTTGGGGAGACCAAAACAGCCTCCCGGTGCCTTCCACCGAAGTCGGTCAAGATGACATGAATGGAATCGACGGCCAGCACATTTTTGAGCGCTTGCAAGTGTTGCTGACGCTCGGCACCAGAAGTCGTCTCGGCCTGACGGATGAGGTTCCTGACCAAGTCAAGGTAGCTTTCAGCATACGCGAGGCATTCCCTTTCCGAGTCGCGGAACGAAAGCCCCTGCATGATCAGCTCGGCAGTGTCTTTGCGCACTGCTGCAAAAAACTCTTCGCGGGCAGCCAAGAAGGAAGCCATCGCGGCGGAAGATGGCAGCGTGAGTCCAACCTCGGAAGGCGGCTCAGCGGTATCCAGATTGATCTGCATTCGCCAGCCTGACGGGTGCTTAGGCTCCGCCAAGACGCGCTGCTCGATGGTTTTGAGCATACGCGAAAGCGGAATCTGAACCGCGCCCTCACGACCGAATTTTGCGTGTAGGGTTTCCTGGCGAGAGGTCTTCTTGGAACGACCGCCCTCGGCCCAGGCGACACCACTGATGGCGATATCATCGGGATCGCGTTCATCGCCCAGGGCAGTCAGTTGCAGCCGGAAACGCGCATGCTCCAGGCTCTGCTCAATGGGTATGGCGCGTTGGGGTGGTTCTTCCTCGATGTTGCCACCGGGCAGGACGTAGAAAGGTTCGCTCTCGTAGGAACGTCTTGCGCCCTCGGAGGCGGAATCCGCTTCCAGCGGAATCGGATCGCCATCGGCCGTCCAAGGCATTACACGGATGAAATGCCATCCTTCCTCGAATTCGATCTTATTGAGCTTGGCCAAGTTGGTCGTGCACTGCAGGCGGTTCGGCGTCCAGGCCTTGACTTTTTTAGATTTTCCTACCGGGCCGTCGTTCTGCGAAATGATCTGAACCGTAAAATGATCAAGCCCGCTGACCTTGCCGGGGTGAGGGCTAACCTCGAACACCACGTTCATTTTGCGGCGGTCGTTCGGCACCAGAACCTGTTGCCCGATGAGGCCGGAGAGTTGGTCGTCGGTCTCATCCTCCTGAACGACCGGCAAGTCGGTCTCCAGCACTGTCAGCAGGACCTTGTCCAGCGAAAGCTCTTCCTGGAACGTCCATTTGTCGAAAGAAATGCTCCACCAGCTCTTGTCGGTCGCGATGGGCGGCGTCCAGGATTCGGGCTCCTGGACATCGTACTTTTCAAAGTAGGTGAATAGTCGCGACTCCAATGCCTTGTCGCTGAGTCCCAGATCGGCGATACGACCACGAACCGACTTGTGCGAGGCCATCAGACTGCGGACGCTGCCGAGGTTACGGCGAATCTTGCCATTGACCATGCCGGGATCAGCAAAGAGCTTGAAGTCTGGAATCAACGTCAATTCATACAGGCTGGCCCCGAGGGTTTCTCCATCAATCCCGTTTTCGAGCGCAGTGAGGAGGTACCGCACGCGGGAAACATGGTCGGCAAACAGCCACTCCTCCTCGGTGAGGATGCCCAGAAGATCGCGAGCATGGCCAACCAGTGTTGTCGGGAGCCGATCAAGCAGCGAGTCGATAAGGTCCTCGTAGATACCGGCGAAGGTCAGCTCCTCGAAGGTCGCCACACCGAAAGAGTCCTCGGCGCTGGTGCGAAGCGAAGTCGGTATGAAGACCAGCAACGGCTGACGCAGCTCGCCGTTCGCGTCCGGGTTGCGCAACTCCACCAGTTTGGTGGAAGTGACTCGGAAGGGCTGGCCCTCCTGATCATGGCTGCCGAGGATAAAGATGTTTCCGTCGGGCCGGGTCCGACGTAGTTCCTTGCAGACCGACTCCATTACCTCGTCATCGAGATCGGTGACCCGCATGCAGTGGCCTGGGCCACGGTCACCCAGGATCGCTTCGATACGGGGGCACAGCAGACAAGCGACCGCCGCGTTCAACTTATCCTGGGAAAGCTTGGTGAACGCATTACTCATGCGTGCCTCCCGTTTTTATCTGTTCCGTCATTTCTCTCAATCGCATAGCGGGGCGATACCTTCTGGGTCACGTAGGCATCCGACAGGTCCTCGTAGAACCCGATTTCACGCAGGCGACGCTTGAAGGCTTCGAGGTTGAGGCGCAGGGCGCGTCTGTCGAGGATGCTGCTGTTGGCCTGTGCTCCTTCCGGCAGCCGGTCGATGTGAAGGCCGTAGCGGCTTCTCAAAAAGGCCAGCAACTCCTCGATGCGAACCTCGCGGGTCACGAAACGCCCGTCATCCTGAGTGAGCACAGCCACCTGAAGGAGCACTTCAAGAAGCTTGCTTCCCAGCACAAACCGCCGAGGACTTCCCTTGGTTCGGGATTGGGCCAGCAGGCCGTTCTCCTTGTTCTTCAGCAGCAGTGAGTCCAGGCACTCAGTGATGTACTGGCGGTGATACTTGCCGCGATATGCCATAAGGATTTCGATGAAGGATTCGAACTCACCAAGGCCCATGGCGGTGACTTCCCGGATCTCCGGATCGATGTCCTCGTTTCCAGAGGTCGATTCCTCGATCAGGCTGGCCAGGCGGAACTTGAAGTAGGCTTGGAGCTCGGCGTCGTGCTCGGGCTTCAGTAGAGAAACCAGATCGCCGACGGTGAACACGCCGCCCCCTGGAGTAGCCAGCTTGCCCGTCTTCTTGCTCAGGTATTCCGCCATCTCATCGAGCTTCTTGACGACGAAATTGGCCTGCACAAAGGCAGGAATTTGGCGATAGAGCCGGTCAGTGGACTTGCGAGCCAGCTCGACCATATGCGGATTGTTGACGTCCCCCATATCCACGACCAGCGCCACGGGATCAGGTGAACTCTCCAGCGCATTGTCCGAGCGCTGCTTCACCAGCTTGGGCAGTATCTGCAACAACTTGAGGTGGTAGAGCGCCAGATGGAATGCCATCAGGGTCTTGAGGTAATCCACCAGCACCGAGCGAGGAATATAGGGCTCATAGGCCAGTAGCCGCAGAATGTCGTCGGCCATGATGTCGGCCTGATCGATCAGAAGTGGTGGAAAGCGCTCTGGCTCCTTGGAGTCCTGTGTGTCCTGAGTAACTTGGGAGTCGAAGCGAAGTAGCGCTTGGGTTTCTACATCGACGACCGTGCCGGATTCATGCCTGCCGGTTACATGGTCAATCCCAGGGAAAAAGAAGCGTTTTAGCGTGTCTCGGGCGGCCTGGCCCTTGCCTTTGCGGGCATAGTAGAGCATCCAATAAATCTGCTCGGCTGCCCCATAGTCACGGCAGTGCTTTGCATTTCGAAACTTATAGGTCTCTCCATGAAGCGGGCGCGGAGAGGCGACAGCCTGATTCGACTTGCCCCGATTTACCACATCAAGAAGTTCGGTCTCTACCCACTTGTGGACAATGGATGGATGTTCGTCAAAGCCCTCAAAATACTGCTTAACCTCTTCGGACAGCATCATTTCATCTGCAAATTCTTCTGGCTGCAAAATATTTGCGCGTGGCGGCTTGCGACTGCCATAGCCATTGAATTTGAGGCGAGGAAATAGCATGGTCAGCACACGATCCATTTCCGTGTGCTGCCAATGCAAATAACTGACCTTAGGTGTTCTGAATTCCTTGTCTCTACCCTTGATTGACATGATATTCAGCCCCCTTTTCAGAAACACCCAATGCCAATACGCCATCCTCTTTTCTGTTTATCTGGTAGAACCGGAGCCCATTTTCCGTCAGCAGAACTTCTTGATAGAGTGCAGCAGATAACAGGTTTTTAAATACCGCCAGACTTAACAGGAAACCTTCCTGTTCCTCGATGCTGGGACGGTAGCCGTTGTTGAGCCGCATCAGCATTTCATAGATATCAAGATTGATGCGCAGGCTGGCCTTGTGCCCGTCGCCGGAGTCGTAAAGCAGCACCAGCGCCTGAGACAGGCATTCAAGGAAAGGATGAGCCGCTGTTTCCTGCTCGGTGCGGAGCGTGAAATGGTCGCCGTCAAAGAGACGGTAACTGCGGATGGTGCCCTTATCCACCTGGCGAACACGCAGCGCCAACTGGTTGCCCAAACGCGCCGGATCGCTCAGACCTTCGCCCCGGTTGATGGCTCGAAGAATGGCCGTAACCTCATCTGCGCTTTTCGCTCCCGGCTGCTCAATGGCATCCAGGAAGGGATCGATGCTTCCATATGGCAGCATCTCCTTCCAGCCGGTGTCGCGTCGCTCAAAGAAATGGCGACGGCGCATATGCGATAGATAATTGCGGTGCTTGGCGATCAGTCGATCACGGTTCTTCGACGAGTAATCGCGAGGCAGATTGCGGAACAGCGTTGCCACAAGTTCATCGTCATACCCAGCCCGCTCCGCGAACGAGAAGCGGCTCATGGCCTTGGTCTTGGGATTGAGGAAGCCAAGCTCGCGGTCCAGATCGGGATTGCTGACTTCGGCAACGTCAATTTCGCGCAGCAAGGCAATCAGCCGGTCATTGGATCCTTCCGCCCCGCCAAGCCACGAGTTGAAATAGAAACCGTCAAGGATGCGATTCTGGGTTTCTTCTCCGCCGTTCTGATAGAGGTGGTGAATGCCGTCGCAATCCTGGGTGCCTACCAGCATGAAGGCCAGCGCCGAACGAAGGTCGCGCATGGTGATGTGCAGTCGGCCGCGCAGGTGCGTAATGGTGTAGAGCATCTTCAGGCGCTCGATCACCTTGGGACCGGCAACCGGGTCCTGGAAGGTCCGGGCGTTGTGATAGGCGTAGCATTTGCCCTTGAGATCGCACTTGTCGCATGCCTGCCAGTATTCCTGCTGCGTCATGCGGGCGATCAGTCGCTCCAGAATCGAAGGCTGACCTTCCTCGGGTTCGGCGACCACCGAGCGCAGGTTGAGGTTGATAACTGCGATACCACCTTCCGGAGCAGCTCCGGCCAAGCCCTGCTGGATCTGCTTGGCAAGCAACGGGAACTCTTCTTCATGCTCAAGGAAGAAGTCGACCAGCCGTCCCTCGTTGATGGCGATTAGGCGGGTCTGATTCTCGGGCCAGCCGGAGGCATCCTTGCCCGCGAAGGGAGCGAAGAACTTCTGAAGCACGGCATCGTTGCGCTCGTCGCCTTCATCCTGGCTGCCGTCGTAGTTGCTTTGGTAGGTATGCCCCTTGAGCTGGAACACAGCCCCGTTCGCGCCGCGCTGTATCTGTGCGCCCTTGCTCTCGGCAAAGGCCTCGAACTGCTGGATGAAGGCCGTCTTGCCGTCGCCGGCGTTACCGCTGATGATGACCAAACGGAACTCGCCCTTGAGCAGCGCGGGCTTGAGCTTTTCGTCCAGATAAGTCGACACGTAGGTGGCCTTGCCAACTTCGTCGAGGCCACGGGTGCCTGCGTTGGACACCTGGCTCTGGCTATAGAGCGTCAGCAGGTGGGTTACAAAGGGGTTGGTGTTGGGCTTGGTCGGCTCGAAACCCAGCTTGGACACCACCTTGGGTCCGGCACCAATCTCGCCGGTCGTCAGCACCGAGCGCAGGCGCTTGACCTCGGCCAGGGCAATCAAGAACTCCTCCGCCGACGCAAAACGATCCTTGCGCTCCGGCGCGATCATCTTCGCCAGCACATTGACCAGCGACGAGCTGAGGTCGGCGCAGCCTTTGAACTGCTTGGGGTCCCTGGGCTGAGTCTTGATCGGCGGCGTGGGATCGTCGAATGGATACTTGCCGGTCAGGCACTCATAGAAGGAGATGCCCAAGGCATAGAGGTCACGATCCATTCGATCCGAAGCATCCGGCTCGGAGGAGTAGTCGTAATCCGGCGGCAGGTAACGGCGCGTGCCGCCACCACCTTGAACCTCATCGTTCTCGGAGACCGCGACGTTGAAATCGATGATGCGGACGCCTTTGTCCGTCCAAAGCAGATTGGAGGGCTTGACGTCCTGATGGTAAACGCCGTGCTTGTGGAGATGGGCCAGCCCCTCGGCGGCCTCGCGCACGATGCGTACGGCATCATCCAGCGACAACGCCTCGGCATCGATCAGATCGGAAACATCCAAACCTTCCACATACTCAAAGACAATGTAAGGCGTCTGCTTGGCATCGGCCATGCGATCCGCCCAGATCACCTTCACCACATGCGGATGTTCGGGGAGATTGGTCAGGGTCTTGTACTCGCGGCGCAGCCGTTCGTACACGCTGCGGCGGTCCTTGGTCACCAGTTTGATGACGCGCACCACATCGCCCAGGGAATCGAACACCTTGTAGGCGACGCCGAAGCCGCCGCTGCCCAGCTTCTTCTGAATGCGGAAGCGATCCGCCAGGATGAAATCCTGCGGCAAGTTCATCAGGTTATCTGGGAGCTGTGGCACAACCACGGCCGGGCCGCTCACATCCGGGCCTGAGTCGTTCTTGGCCTCAGGCAGAATCAGATCATCCAGGGCCTTGCGAGCGATGGCTGCGCTCGTGTGCCGTTCCTCCGGGTCAAACTCGCAGAACTTCTGCAACCACTCGTCGATCCCCTTGGGCAGGTCCGGCTTGTGCTCCGAGGGCTTGATGGGGAACTTGCCGTCGGCCTCCATCATCTGGTCGACGCTTTCAAAGGGCAGCTCGCCGGTCAGCAGTTCAAAAAAGATCAGCCCGGCGGCATAGAGGTCGGAGGCAATGCTGGCCTGGGTCGGGTCCTTAAAGCACTCTGGAGCCTGGTAGGTAGCATCCAGATCATCCACCACCTGATCGGCGATGGTAGAGGTGCGGTTCTTGCCCACCCTGGCGAAATCGAAATCGGTTACCCGGGCCTGGCCGCCCTTGGTCAGCAGAATGGCGTCCGGGGTCAGGTTGCGGTGGATCACCTCATGCCGGTGCGCATGGTCCAGGGCCGACAGCACGTCGCGCATCACTTGGAGCTTCTGATCGAAGGTCAGCGCCATCGAGACCTTGTTGATGTGCAGGCGCAGGGCCTGGCCAGGCAGATCCTCAGTGACCAGCACCACCTTGTCTTCATCGTCGGAGACGAACAGATCCTTCACCGCCAGCACATTGGCGTGGGTCGGCATGTGTGCCACGGCGCGATAGGCGTTGCTGATCTTCTTGAACTCTTCCTTGCGGGCGGCCTCGTCCTGGTACGGGTCAGCCTGGTAGACCCGCAGGCGGGCCATGCCGCCGCTCTTGCCCAACAGGTTGTGTTTGGCGCGGTACTCGGTGTAGCGGTCGGTGCCGCCCAGCTTCTCTTCCACCTGCCAGTCGCGGAACACCAGCGCCGCGCTCTTGGGCTTGGCGTTGCCGGTGATCGCCTTGGCGATCTGGGAGTGGAAGCGGGTGATGTTATCCAGCCGGTTGTCAGGAATGCGGCTCGCGTCGCGGAAGTATTTCAGGCAGTGCTTGAAGTCGGTCACGTCCGGGCTGTCGATGCCCGCCTGATCGAACACGGTGGCGTCATCGGCAGTAAGCAACACGGCGGCATGGACATGAGCCTTGCGCAGCTCGATCTGTCCGGGATTGCTATCGCGGATGAAGCTGGCCATCACCTTCGCGTGGTGACGAAGCTTCGCGAGGGGCGAGTGAAACGGTTGCCGCCCCTGCGGATACCACTTGGAGCCATACACATCGATGTTGCCCCGCGTCCCTTTGACATCCACCAGATACACCGCGTGAGGCGCGAGGATGGCGATGTCGATCTCGAATACCTCCTGGCCTTGGCGCATCTCGAAGTTGTGGAAGATCAACCAACCATCGGGCAGATGATCCCGAAGGAAGCCGATGGCCTGGCGTTCAGATTCGTTCGCGGGCTGCCCGATGGGTATGACTTTTGCCATTAGCGAGCCCCCTCCTCAATGGTGCGCTCGACGAGGGAACGGGCTTCGTCTTCGAACCTTATGGCCTCATCGCGGGCCTCATAAGCCTCCATGACCAAGTCATGGCACTTCTTGCGGACCGCCTGTTCTGGGTAAGGGATCGGTAAAGACGGCAAAACTGCATAGTGAAAATCTTGGAGTTTGCTTCCTGTCGAGGCGGAGCGAAGCATACGGAATGCCGTTTCTGAACGCATAAATGCAAACAGCGCCCCCCGTTCGATCTGCGACTCGTCGGCAATGACTCGTAGGAAGTGCTCCGAATAGGCCCTCTCCAGCGTACTTCCAGTTATAAACTCGGCACGGCAGAATAGCTCTCCCTCACCAAGCGTTCCTTGAGCGGCCACCAGAATCGTTCCATCGGAAACGAGAACTTCCTCGCGAACGGATGCTTTAGAAATCCAGCGACCTTCTGGTCGCAGCCAAAAAATTTGTTTCTGGCCAACCAGTTGATACGAGTGTTCTGGAGCTGCATCAATTCGCTTGAATATATTGCCCCGGCGCAATGTTCCTTCAAGGCATAATTCGCCAAGCAACTTATGCTGTCCTTCTTTAATTTGCGAGCAAAGCCGCTCGAATCGAGGATTAAAGTTTAAAGCCCGCAAAGACTTCGAACTTACAGGGGTGGCAAATCCAAGATCGCTACCCCACGAGTGCCACTCCGTTGGATTAATATCTGAAAGCCCAACAGAATCAAAATAGAGTTCCGTAGCTTCGTTAAGCTTTGCTTGACTGTTACTAAGAAGGCTTCCAGAGCGCTGGATTAACCGGTCTGCAACAGACTCTACTTCTCCTAATCGTGGCACAGGCAAGTTGCTAACATGGTGTGGTTCTATACTTTGAATTATCGAGCCGTAAGTGCCAGAGACAACAAGAGGAATTCCAAAGCGAGATGACAGATAAGCAAAGATGTAGCCTTCTGGCACTTTATTCGCGTCGGGAACTATCCGCATTACGTGCTCAGAGCAGGCCATGCCATCCATGCTCTCGCGAGCAAACGCCATCCTCCCTGTCGTACCTGAACGAGTAATCAGCGTCCAGCCTTTCCGTATGGTGAACTGTGGGTTTCTGTTTACCTGCTTCTTGGAAAGCAGGGGTTGGTACGTGAGGTCGAAAGCCAAAATATCTGTGCTTCCCATAAAGGGAACACCATGCTGAGCATCCAGAACATACTGTCTGCCCTCTCTGCCTGCATGAAATATGTCTTTTGTAAGGCTCTCAAGTGGTTCTACGCTGAACTGCCTCATTAGTTCGGCAGCTTCTATAGCGCCAGACATATAAGGCCCGCAGTCCAAGCGACGGCCATTGTGCTCCAGCCAAGAACTTGGCACAGCTTTTACCTGGAATTTTCTGCTCATAACGTCACCTCGCCGGTTGCGCGGAATTCCTTGTATTTCTCTGCCACCAGCGGCAGCTCGTCATGAACGCGGCGGTTGCGACGTGTGGTCCGGCGGATTTCTACTTCACCACCTTCTCGAACCCGCTCGATCACTTCCTCATCGAAAACCAGTTCCTCTCCATCGGGGGCTCGCTGGAACAGGAGATTGCCCCGGGCGTCGACACCAGCCCGGTCCACCACGGCCATGAAGACCTTGTATTCCGGGTGTTCGGTATTGATGAGCTCTTCCTGGCTGCGGCGGCGCAGTACCAGGAGACTGGGCAAGGCGGGCGTCAGGCCATATTCCTTCACCGTGACCTTGAACGGCTCCACCGGCAGGTCAACCGAGGCCAGGACCTCGCAGTGGCGCAGAATCCACCAGCGCACGTGCTCATCGCCCGGATTGCCCAGCAAACCATCGGGCAACAGGATGCCCACGCGGCCGGTGCCAGGCTTCACCCATTGCAGGGCGCGTTCGATAAATAGCACCTCGGGCGGCACACCGCCGATGTTTAGATTGCCGGTGTTGCGGAATCCACCTTCTTCGTCGCGCTCCCAGTTGTTGCCCAGGTCGTAGCGCTCCAGGATGGAGGTGTCGCTGACCGTGTCTTGTGTCGAGAACCAGGGGTTGAGCAGAACCATATCCATGCTGCCTAGCGGCATGGCCGGGCGAGCGGCCTCAATGCCATCCAGATCGCCGTCCGGGAAGGTGCGAGCATCGATGCGGAACACACGACCGGGATTGCCGGTGGTGAACAGCAGGTTCATGCGGCTGGCCACGGCCAGGAAGGGATCAATGTCGCAGCCGAGGGCATTGCTGGCCGCCCAGGCGGCGGTTTCGTTTTGCGCCTGGCGGATCTGTTCGTTGGTGGCCTCTTCAGGCGTCGTGCCCACGGCCGCCAGCTTTTTCCTGAAGATGTGCGCAGCGGTCATGGCCAGGAAGGTGCCGGTGCCGCTGGAGCAGTCCATGATGCGTTCGCCGGGTTGCGGGTCGAGCATCTCCACCGCCATTTCGGCCACGTTGAGCGGCGTAGGGTAGCGGCCCTCGCGGCCGTCCATCACGCTGCGGGCAACCGCACGGAAGGCCTCGGTACGGTAACGTGGCTGGGTTTCGCTCAGTGAGTAACGGGCCAGCTCCATGACCACGCGGGCGGTCTCGTGGGGTTCCAGCGTCAGATCCCAGCCACGGGTCAGCAGGTTCGGTTGCCAGGCCTTGGCGGCGGCAATGGATTCGGTGATGCGCTGGGCAATGGCCTGTTGGCCCGCCTCGGTGAAAGGCTCGTCACCCCTGATCCAGAACTTGCGCCCACCGGTGGGCAGGGTCTCGTCATGGATCTTGGCCAGCATCAGCACGGCCAACTGCTTGAAGGAATCCTTGTGATCGAGACCAAGATTCCGGTTCAGATATTGACGGCAGCGCATCAGGGCGTCTTCCAGATCTTCCGCTTCGGCGCTGACCTGAATGACACCGCCGGTGCGATCGAGATCGGAGGTGCGTTCGCCCGGAACCGGCCAGACACCCAGCGGTTTGGGCCGGACTTCAAAACGGGTGCGCTCGACCTGGAACAGGAACTCTTCTTGACCGTTGGTCCACATGCCCAGCGTCGCGCCCGGGATCAGTTCCAGCAGCTCCTTGAGCTCGCGCAGGTCGGCGTCGGCCTCGGCAATGGAGCGGAGCTTGTCTCGCTTTTTCTGATTTTTGCAGACGATGATCCGCTGCAGGTTGTCGTTATTGTGCTCGGCATCGGGGCGGAAAATCGCGATGTCGATGCGCTTGCGCCCCTGGCCGGGGATCTGCGGGTTGTAGTTGACCTCCAGATCGTTTCGGTCAAAGCCATAGCTCTCGATGAGCTGGCGCAGAACTTTCTGCACCAGCAGCTTCTTGGCCGAGGCGCTTTCCTTGTTGCCGGTCAGGATGTCGATGAAAAAGTTATCCGGGCCGCTCTCTTCGGCAGCATCCTGCGGGGTCTCGATGATGTCGTCTTGATCGCTCACCCGTTCTGCTCCTTGAGAAATTCGCGGTACTTCTCAGCGATGACCGGCAGATCGTTGTCCTCGATCTTTTCACTGCGGGTCAGGGTCCGTTCCACGAAGCGCCCGCCGATACGGATGCGCTCGATATGCTGCTTGGGCTCGACAATCTCTTCGCCGTCCGGGGTGCGCTTGTAGAGTTTGTTACCACGGCGGTCGAAGCCAACCTTGTCGGCAACGGCCATGAAGACTGGGTATTCCTCGGCACGACCTAGGGCCTCGCGATGCTTCTCCTGGTCGTCCTTGCGGCGCAGGAACAGCAAGCTGGTGAGGATGTTGACGTTGGCTTCGGCAATGAAGGCTTCTACCGGCAGGTCGACGGAAGCAAGCACCTGCGTTTCGCGCATGATCCACCAGCGGATGTATTCCGCGGCCGGATTGCCAAGAACTCCGTCGGGAAGAACGATGCCCATGCGGCCGGTTCCCGGCTTGAGCCACTTGATGCAGCGCTCGATAAAGAGAATTTCGGGGGCAACGCTGCCCTTGAGGACGCCGGTGTTGCGGAACCCGCCTTCGCCGTCCGGCTCCCAGCCATGAGCCAGCTCGTACTGCTCCAGAATGTGCTTGTCCGTAATCGGGATGTCGGAGCCGAAGGGAGGGTTGGTGGCGATGATATCCACCGACGCCAGCGGGATCTCCTTCTTGACGCTGGGCAGGTCGGCTAGATGCCCCAGCGGAAACTCCAATGAGTTGATGTTGTAGATATGTCCACGGCCATCGCCCGCCAGCACCATGTTCATCTGAGCGGCGCGGATCAGGAACGGGTCGAAGTCGGTGCCGAAGACATTGGCGGCGGCATACTCTTTCAGCCGTTCGTGGATGTTCAGGAACTCGGTGGTGTTCTCGTTTCCGGCCTGGATGTTTTGCTCTTCGCGGAACTTCTTCAGCATGTGCCCCAGGGTCGCGACCAAGAAGCCGCCGGTGCCACAGGCCGGGTCCAGCAGAGTCTCGGTCTCTTTGGGGTCGAGCATCTCAATGACCAGCTTCACGACGCCTCTAGGAGTGAAATACTGGCCCCGGTCGCCACGCAGGTTAACGCCAACTAGCTCCTGGTAGGCCACGCCCTTGGCATCGACGTCAGTTCGGGTGAAGTCGTACTTGGCCAGTTCCGAAACGATAAAGGCCAGCGCCCGGTCGGAGAGAGTGATCTCCTCGTTGCCTCGGAAAATATTCTTGTACTGCTTCTTGACCTCGGTGAAGAGCTCCTCGATCCGGACGCGGATGGCTTTGCGCCCTTGTGGCTCGAACTGCTCCTTGGGTCCAGCCCAGAAACGGCGCTGCCAGGCCTGCCGCTGCTTGGCACGCAGGTTCTCGTCGTGCATCTTGCAGAATATTAGGTACAGGAATTGCCAGAAGGCGGCGTCCTTGGGCATGCCCTCGTTGCCATGAATGAAGTTGTGGCAACGCCGGAAGGTGATCTTCAGCATCTCGTTGTCGGCGACACGGGTATGGGCATCGGAGATGACCTCCTTAGTGCCGACCGACTCTTCGGCCATCGGCCAGTCGCCGATGGGGTTGCACTTGGTTTCGAAGCGCTTTTGCTCTTTCTCGACAAAGAAGAACTCCAGGCCGTTGGTCCACAAGCCGTACTGAACGGCATCGACCTCGCGCATGATGGTTTCGATCTCTTCGAGGTCTTTGGCGGCCTGCTCGTAATCGCGGATGCGCATGGCATTTTTGCCGACGTTCGGTTCTTGGCGGCAAATCACTGCGCGGCTGAGATTCTCAATTGTGTGGTCCTTGCCGTGGTGGAAGATGGCCACATCCACCTTCTTGCGCCCGCCAATGGAGAAATCCAACTCCATGTCTTCCGGAGAGAATCCGTATTCATGGATCAGGGCACGAACTACCCGCTGCCGAACGAGCTCTTTCTTCGTTTCCTTGATCTGTCTGCCGGAAACGTAGTCGAGCGTGTATCCAGCTGGGATGGTGTTCTCGGCCTGCTTGTTCTTCTTTCTGCTCATATAAAAACTCCGCTCACCGAGGCTGGGGTCATTTCTGGTCTTCCTCGCCGAAATCATGGGTTGTGTGTTTCTGCTGCTCTATCCATGTATCGATGTCCTTTCGGGCGAATCGCCACTGACCTCGCACCTTGAACGCAGGTAGTTCTCCAGCCTGGGCCATGGAGTAGACCGTCTTCTCGCCGACCTTTAAGAGCGTGGCGACCTCTTTAACCGTGAACACTTCTTCCCCAAGCATCTGTTCGCTCCTGAAAAGTGACGACGTGGGCAGATTGGCCGGCATGGTCCTGGCCCAAGATCGGCAGGAAAGAGCAAACTTTACCAAACAATGGAGTAGTCTACTAAGCGTGTTAAGTGTTGCACAACACTAAACACCTGAGGTAGGATGCGCGGTATGAGTAGCTTTGGAGAGACGATTCGCGACCTTCGGGTGGCACAGAGCCTTGGCTTACGCGAGGCGGCAGGCTTAGTCGGCATTTCGCCGGCCTACTTGAGCCGTATCGAGCGTGGTAAGGAGTCTCCGCCTAGGCCTGAGGTCATCAAAGCTCTAGCGAAGGTGCTGGCGGCAGATCCCGACGTGTTGTTCCGCCTATCGCCTTCGACTGACCCTGAAGTCGTCGACTACTTGCACACGCAGCCTGAAGCGATGGCTTTAGTGCGATACCTCAAGGAGGCGTCATTGCCCGCAGAGGACGTCGCAAAGTTGTTGGAGCTTGCCGAGTCGCTGTCTCGCCCTACCAAGTAGAGAACTGGGCAGGAGGCCTGCAGCAGGCGGCCCGAGTGGATAGTGAGGTGTTGCGATTTCAGTGGGAGCGGCTTCAATGCGCGGGGGATACGCATGGCACGAATCAGAAAAATCCAGATCGCCAACTTCCGCGGCATCCAGCTGCTGACCTGGTGCCCGACGCCTGGCATCAACTGCCTGATCGGTCCGGGCGACAGCGGCAAGTCCACGGTGCTGGACGCGATCGACCTATGTCTGGGGGCCAGACGCAATGTCCAGTTCTCGGATGCGGACTTCTTCGGCCTGGACATCACAACCCCAATCAGCATCACGCTGACGCTCGGCGACCTCGATGACAGCATGAGGACGCTGGAGGGCTTTGGTGCATTCCTGCGCGGATACCACGCCAACACTGGCGTCGTCGAAGACGAGCCCTCTGCCGGCGCGGAGGTTGTGCTCTGCCTGAACCTGACGGTCGCCAGTGACCTGGAGCCCTCGTGGACCCTCGTCTCCGACCGCGCCGCACAGCAAGGCATCGTCAAGACGCTCGCATGGAAGGATCGCGTCGCCCTGGCGCCCACTCGCATCGGCGCGCTGACGGACTTCAACCTGGGATGGCAGCGCGGCTCGGTACTGAACCGCATCTCGGAAGAGCGAGCCGACGCTTCGGCCGCCCTCGTCAAGGCCGCCAGAGATGCGCGGAGTGGCTTCGGAGACCAGGCCGAACAACAGTTGGGAGAAGCGCTGGGGATCGTCACCACCACTGCTCAGGAGCTGGGCGTCAACATCGGCGCCAAGGCCAAGGCGCTGCTGGATTCGCATTCGGTGTCGTTCGGTGGCGGCACCATCTCCCTGCACAACGAAAGCGGCATCCCGCTTCGCAGCCTGGGCGTCGGGTCCACGCGTCTGCTTGTCGCTGGCCTACAGCGCAAGGCGGCCGGTCAGGCGTCAATCGTGCTCTCGGACGAACTGGAGTACGGGCTGGAGCCGCACCGCATCGCGAGGTTCTTGGGCTCCCTCGGAGCCAAGGAGGCCGCTGCTCCGCTGCAGGTGTTCCTCACCACCCACTCACCCGTGGCGCTGAGAGAACTGTCGGGCGACCAGCTCTTCGTATTGCGCCGCGGCCCCCTCGGCCATGAGGCTCGCCTGGTCGGCGCCGACAATGACATCCAGAGCACGATCCGCCTCTATCCCGAGGCCTTTCTGGCTGGCTCCGTGGTCGTGTGCGAGGGAGCCAGCGAGATAGGCCTGCTGCGCGGGCTGGACTTATACAGGCTTGACCAGAGGAATGCGTCACTGGCTGCATTGGGCGTGGCGCTCGTCGACTGCGGTGGCGGGGAGCCGGATCGACCGTATGCGCGCGCCTCCGCATTCCAGTCTCTGGGCTACCGGGTGATGGTGCTGCGCGACGACGACAAGAAGCCCACACCTGCGGTCGAGCAGGCTTTTGTCGAGAACGGTGGCACCGTCGTCGCCTACCGCGCGGGCCGTGCGCTGGAGGACGAGCTGTTCGGAAGTCTCACGCCGGTTGCCTGCCAGAGGCTGATCGGCTACGCCAACGAATTGCATGGCGACCTGATCGTCGAACACCTGCGCACTGTCTCGAACAACACGCTCACCTTCCAGCAGATCTGGGACGAGATCCAGAACACCGGCCTCCTGTCGGCCGAACGCAGGGCCATTCTTGGTCAGGCGGCGCGCATCCGAAAAGCTGGCTGGTTCAAGCAAATCTCGTGGATGGAGGACGTGGCGAGGACCATCGTTGCACCGGACCTGCATCTTTGCGATCAGGGATTCCGCGCTCTGATGGACCAGGTATTCGGGTGGGCCACTGATGGACCACGTTGAAATCGACCTTCGTGCAATCCAACGCGGAACCGTCACCGCACCGGCCGGCTGCGGCAAGACACAGCTGATTGCCCACGCGCTTGCCGGTCATCGGGGCAACAAGCCCATTCTCGTGCTGACACACACGAATGCCGGGGTCGCGGCCTTGCGTGGCCGGCTGGACCGCGCCGGTGTGCCAGCCAGCGCCTATCGATTGAGCACGATCGATGGCTGGGCTATCCGGCTCATCTCGACCTTTCCGGGCCGCAGCGCCCACGATCCAGAGATTCTGCGGCTGGCTGCACCTGCGCGGGACTACCCGGCTATCCGCGACGCCGCCTGGAAGCTCCTGCAGGCCGGGCACGTCAGTGAGGTGCTGAAAGCCTCGTATGCGCATCTGATCGTGGATGAGTACCAGGATTGTTCGGTGCCTCAGCACTACATCGTCTATTTCCTCTCGTTGATCCTGCCGACCTGCGT
The DNA here is from genome assembly GCF_000559025.1 of Luteimonas huabeiensis HB2. Taxonomy (GTDB): domain Bacteria; phylum Pseudomonadota; class Gammaproteobacteria; order Xanthomonadales; family Xanthomonadaceae; genus Luteimonas; species Luteimonas huabeiensis. The sequence goes on from NZ_JAAN01000014.1 coordinate 177,720, forward strand.
GCTGGGCGACCCCATGCAGGCGATCTTCGGGTTCCGGGGCAATACGCTGGCCGACTGGAACCAGCACGTGTGCGCGCATTTTCCTGTCGTCGGGGAACTGGCAACGCCCTGGCGATGGCGCAACGCCGGCGCGGAAGCGCTGGGACAATGGTTGTTGGAGGCCCGCCGGTTGTTGGCGGCAGGGCAGTCGGTGGATCTGCGTAGTGGGCCACCGGAGCATGTGACCTGGATGCAGGCCGTACCACCCAACGACCATGCCCAGCGCCTAGCCGCTGCGAGGACGGCATCGCCAACCGCTGACGGGCGCGTGCTCATCATCGCCGATAGCCGCAACCGAGCAGCACAGCAGAACTTTGCGAGCCAGACGCCGGGCGCTTCGACGGTCGAGGCCGTCGATCTGCAAGACCTCATCGCCTTCGCTAGCAACTTTGATGCGGGGGCACCGAATGCTCTCGCGCAGTTACTGGCGCTGGCGCAGAGCGTTATGACCAATGTGGGCGTGGCGGAGTTGACGCGGCGCCTGGAGTCGTTGGCAAAGGGAACTGCAAGGAATCCTCCGAACGAGGCAGAAAGCCGCGCACTGGCGTTCGGGCGCGCGCCCTCTCTCGCTGCGGCCGCCGCGCTGTTGTCGGAACTGCGGGCACTGCCGAACGTACGTGTGCATCGGCCGGTCATCCTCTACGGGATGCTTAAGGCGCTCCGGGAAGCCTCGTCGGGGGCCGTCCCTCTGGCAGAAGCGGCCCGGCGCGTGCGGGAAGAGAACCGGCTGTTGGGGCGCCCGCTACCAAAACGCGCCGTCGGCAGCACGCTGTTGCTCAAGGGGCTGGAAGCCGAAGTCGCGGTGCTGCTAAATATCGAGGGTATGAGCGCACAGAACCTTTACGTCGCCATGACCCGTGGGTCGATGAAGGTCGTAGTGTGTAGTCCTGGTCCAACAATCGGCTAAATGTACTTCTTGAAGCTCGCCGCCACGATGTTCACCGCCAGTCCCAGCAGAAACGCCGCAGGCAGCAGAATCATCAAAGGGTGCAATGACACCGGTAACGCCAGGTAGGTCACCCACGGCAACACCGCCAGCGGCATCAAGGCCGCCTTCGCCCGGTGGTAGACGAAGCCCGATTCCCGCCCCGCGCCGAACTTGCGGATGTCGCGGCGAACCAGTCCATCGACCAGGCCGACGAAGGCCGCGAGCAGGAACAGCGGCAGCGTGAGCACCAAGACCAGCAGGCGGACGATGAATGTCAGGACGGTGAAGCCGGCGGCAATCAGATAGCGCTCGGTCCAGACATAGACCTGGGCGAGGTAATAGCGGAAGTCCCGGTGCACGCCTCGGCTAGGTGCGCTAGCCTGCGCCGAGGCGTCGCGCATCCAGTCCAACAAGCCCGTCTTCACGAAAACCCACTCGTAGGTGCTCTCCACCAGCCAGCGCGCGGTGCGTCCCGGCTCCTGCACAACGGCGCTCCGGGTGAAATGGGTGGAGAGCTGGTTCAGTTCGTAGTCGAGCATGCCCTGCGCGTGGCGCCAGCCCTGGTCGGGCCAGAACAGGTGCATGCCGACGCATTCGATGACGATGGACAGCAGCAGCGAGGCGACCAACACGCCGAACAGGCGCCATGGCAGCGTGACCACGCTGGCGACCAGGCCGCGCTGGCGTGCCTGCTGTCGCTCGGCGGTCGCGGCGGGCTCTTTCACGATGGCGCCTCTTCATCCGGCGTGCCTTCTTGCACTTCCTCGGCCAGATCCGCTGGCAACGCGTCGTCGTGCGACCGGGGCAGCCCGTTGCCCTCCCACCATTCCCCCGCCTCGGCGTAGTGCTGGCGCATGTAGCCGGCCAGTTGTTGCAGGTCCCGGGGCATGGCTTCGTCCGGATCGGGCGCAGGCAACGGCATGCGGACCTTCCACAGGTTACCGCCTTCGATGAGGGCGAAACACTGCCCCTTGGGCAGGCCGACCACGTGCGCAGGCTCGATGAGTGGCACGCTCGACGTGCTGATGCGGTCCTGCGCGTTGCTGGTGAAGTCGGTCGGACCGTGGATGTCGGAACTGTCGGTGGCGCCGCTGACCAGCGTGGTGGTGTAGACCTCCACCTTCGGCAGTTGTCGTGTCAGCAGTTCGGCGGTGGCGGTCTCGCGCACCCGCAGCATAAACAGGTTGTTGAAGTTGCCGATGACCTGGCCGGCCTTGGCGCGATTGCCGATGCGCGCCTCGATGTCCGAGAGCGTCTGCGTATAGGCCGTGACCTGCATGCCTGCACCGCCACCCTTGTTGATGAGCGGGATGAACTCATCGCCCATCAGTTCGTTGAACTCGTCCGCATGGACATTGATGGCGACCTTGGCATTGGCCGATGCTCCAGGCAAGCCATCGTCGATGCCGTGCTTGTAGATGTGCCCCGCTACCGACACCAGGTCGCTGAACATGCTGTTGCCGACGGCCGCCGCCACTTCGGCGTCGGACAGCGCATCCAGTCCCACATAGACCACGGCCCGCTTCCTGATGATCTGCATCCAGTCGAAGATCGGGCGCGGGTCGGACAGGTCGGAATAGTTCGGCGCGAGCAGTTGCGCGATCTTGCCGGTGGTGAGCTTCTCCAGCAGCGGCAACAGCGAGGCGACGATCTTGTCGAAGTAGGTGCGGTCGTAGCGCACCGCGGAGCGCAGGCCGTCGAGCACCGCGTCATAGGTTCGCGTCTGCGACAGGTACTGCTCCAGTGCCACCACCCGCTTTTCTCGCCCGACCATGTGGCGCGGGATGGTCTTGTCGTTGAGGCGTCCTTCGAGCTGGACGATCACCTCCCAGGCCTTGGGCTCGGTTCGGGCGAAGAAGTGCTGGGCGTACTCGATGAACAGCGCGTCGATGTTGACGACATGGCGCTGGATCAGCAGGTAGTCTGGCCGCTGCCCCAGTTCCACTAGGGCGCGCGCGATGATGTTGACGAAGCGCCAGGCGAACTCGCGGAACGCGGCGCTGTTGCCCTCGCCGGAAAGCTGCCCCGCAACGCGCGTGGCGACCTCCGAGATGCGCCCGAACCGGCCCACGGCGTTGTAGCGTGCCGAGATGTCGGGCCAGCCCAGGTGGAACACGTACATTTCGCCCTCGCGTCCGGCTCGCCTGGCCTCGACATACATGCGCTTGAGCAGATCGGCATCGCCCTTGGGATCGAAGACGATCACCACCTCGTGCTCGCCATGGACCTTGCGGCGGATGTCCTGCGTGATGAACAGTTCGGCCAGGCGCGTCTTGCCCACGCGCGTGGTACCGAGCACCAGGGTGTGGCCCACACGCTCGCCCAGCGGCAGGGTGACGTCGGTCTCGTGCGGCTCGATGCCATGCAGGCGCGGCATGCCACCCACTGGCGGCAAAGGCCGGACCGGGTTGAGCGGGTTGTCCCAGGCCAGTGCCCGCGCCAGCCTAGGCAGCGGCGGCGGCGCGAACTCCAGCCGCTCCTCCAGGCGGCGCGCCAGGCGGTAGAACGTCGTCGGTTCGGCGTAGCGCCGGAACTCGGGCTTGTAGGTCTGCGTCAGCCGATGGGTGTGTCGTTGCTCCCAGCGGAAGCCACGCCCAACGAACAGACGGTACTGGCTCACTGGCACGTCACGGCTCGTCATCACGTAGCGAGGCAGACGACGGATGTGGCGGCGGTACCGCAGGATGGCCCAGGCGTCGCGCAGGCGAATCGCGCCGAAGGCCAGGAAGGCCAGCGCGCTGCCGAGGCCGAGTACCGGATTCAACGCGAGCGACCACGGTGCCACCACGCACACCACCGCGGCGCCTGCGCATACGGCAACGGTGTATAGCTCCACCGCTGGCCGCAGCAGGACTTCGACGGCGTGCGGCTGGGCCATCGGGCAGTTCTCACTGTTCGATGCCGGTGGCGGTCACCAGCACCGGGTAGTGGCGCAGCCCCAGGCGCTCGGCCAGTTCGTCCCCGGACGCCGGTGCCAGCATCAGCCCGGGCGCCAGGGCACGCAGTGACGCCAGTGCCTGCGGTGACTCGACCTGGACCACCAACCCCACGGCCCCGAGCTCGCGCAGCGCCGGGGCACGCTGGCGCAGCCAGGCATGGGAGCGCTGGTCATCACCAACCAGGAACATCGGCGTGAGCCCCGGCGCCTGGATCGCCCGGGGAGCCACATCGCCAGGGGCCAAATGGGCAGAACGCACCGGCAGCATGGCCGCCTCGCCAGAAGGCCCTTCGGGCAGGCGTGGCATCTCGATCCTGGGAGATGGCCTGCTTCCGGTGCGCGGTTGCAGGTCCAGGGCTTGGTAGTAAGGCAGCGCGGAGGCACCGCCGTGATCCTCGACGACGATCAAGGGCGGCGATTGTGCGAAAGCGGCTGGCACGGACACGAGCGGCAGCAAGCCGAGCAGCCACCGCGTAGCCGGACGGAAGATTCGAGGCTTCATGGCAGGGTTCTCCGGGTATCCGCGCCCCGCGCTGGCTCGCCCAGTACGCGGGCCAAGTGGCGGCCAACACTCTGTCGGTAGCGCGCAGCGGGTGCGCCACCAGCGGGACGGTGGTAGCGGCCGATCGTGATCAGCCAGTCCTGGCCCGGCGCGTGCTGCTCGCGCAGGATCTGCGCGGCCAGCGCTAGGTTCCGATAGGGATCGAGCAGTTCGCAGGGGTGGTCGTAGCGGTGACGCTGGTAGCCCAGGTTGATCTGGCCCAGGCCGGCGTCGATGCGGGTGCGCGGCACGTCGCGCAATGCCTGGTGCAGGCCGGCGCAGGCCTCGGTACGGGTGGCGAATCGACGCGATGCCCCAGCCACGTTGAGCGTCCAGGGCCAGGGCACGAGGCGGTCGTGGTACCGGGTGCCACTCTCCTGCAAGGCCACCGCGTACAACACCGCCGCCGGAATGCCCGCACGCTGTGCCGCGAACTGGTAGGCCGGCGGCGGAACCTCCCCGGCCTTCGCCTGGCCGAGTGGCCAGCAAGCCAGCAGCAGGAGCGCGAGACGCGCGAGGCCTACTGCCGCTGCCATTGACCGCCGACCTGGCGCACGACGGCGGGCAGTTCGCCCTGCAGGCCGAGGGACAGCCAGCGGCCACCGTCGTGGTTGAGGGTGATGTGCCGTGCGCGCACTTTCGCCGGGTCAATACGGGCCCGGCGTGCCCATTCACGAATGCGCGCGTCGTCGGTGCGACTGCCGACGACATAGACATCGAACTCGACGCCCGACGCTTGCAGCCGCTGCACGGCCTGGTCGCAGGCGGTACAGCCGTCCTTCACGAAGACGGCGGTTCGGTCGGTGCCTGATGCGATGGTGGTGCCCGCGCCGGTCGGCTTGGCACCGGGTAGGTTGACCCTCGCCATGCCCGGCGCGATCCGTTGCCAGGCGGCGTCGTAGGCACGCTGGTAGGCCAGCGTCTTCTCGACCCGCCGGGCTTCAGCCCGAACCTGCAATTCCGCGTAGCGGCGGCGCTCCTCGTCGGAACGTGCTTCGATACCGAGGGCCGTGAGCGGGTCGAGGCTGGGCGAGTAGACGCCCAGCGGCCCCTGCATCAACTCGCGATAGCGCGTCCATTCATCCGTGCGCAGCCCCCAGTCCTGCGCCCGCTGTTCGTCGCTGCGAGCGATGGCCGCAGGCGCTTCACGGCTCGGCGCCGTCCTGGCCGCGGTGGTTGCGCCGGTGGGCTGCGCGAGCGCCGCCTGCATGGCGGAGGCGGCCAGCAATGCAACCAGCAACGGCGGGGTCAAGTGGCGCGGGACCATCGGTGTGGGCCTCCTTATCGGGGCGGGATGGGCAGCCTGCGGATCTCGTCTCCCTGCCGGAAGACGGCGCCATCGCGCTCGATCCCGTCCAGTCGCCAGCCACCCTCCGACTCTCCGGCGCGCAGCAGGCGGACATCGGCCAGCCCGGTGCCATCGGCAGGCATCACCGACACGAAGTGTTCTCCCGCACGCAGTTCCACTCCGATCAGGCGGAATGAAGGCTCAACAGGCTTGGGTTGGGCCGCCACAGGTTGGGATGGCCGTGGTGCGGGCAGCTTGGGCTGGCGCGAGACCAGGCGGGCTTCCAGTCGCGTGACGCGGGTTTCCAATGCGTGCAGCGCATCGGTGGCGGCGTATTGGGCCTGCGCCAGCTCGATCGCCGCCAGCCGCTGGTCCAACGCCGCGGTGTCCTGCTCGTAGCGCGCCTGCGGCAAGGCGGCGGGCTGAGTATGGCGTTGTTCGATCCGATGCGAGAGGCCGTCCAGTCGGGATTCGAGCAGGGACACCTGCGCGGTGGGCGCGAAGGCCTGGGTCTGTTCCGCCAGCCCGGACAAGGCCATGTGATCCACCAGCACCACCGCGCTGACGAGCAACAACCAGGTTGCGGCCGCGACCCGCAGCAGCGTCGTGCGCTGGCCCGTCGCCGAGTCCCGGATGGTCATGGCGAAACCTCCCGGATCAGCGGAGGGGGCTCCGCCGAACGGTTGATTTCCGGTGGCTTGGGCTCGTGTGGCGTATGAGCCTCCCTGAGGCTGCGGATGAAGCACACCTTCCGCTCACCGTCGTCGACCTGCAGATCCCAGACGGGGCCGGCCAGTGTCAAGAGCGCATCGCGCAGCAGGAGCGGGCCGAGCCGGTAGTGAGCCGCCGGCAGCGGCAAGGCCAACAGATCGGTGGACTGCTCATCGCACAGCCGGTAGCCGGAACGCAGAACGAGGTGCCGGAGGGCATCCCCGACGGTGGCGCCCAGCGTGCCGGGGATCTCCACATCCACCACCTGCAGCAACAGGTCGTGCTGGGCCGCTGTGGGCGCGAGTTCGACCAGGGTGTAGCGGCCATACCGCGTCACCGGCACGAACTCCATCACGGCTTCGGGCGCGATGTCGGTGACTTTGGATACGGGCGTCGGTGGCACGGCGTTCGTCATCGCGCAGCCGCTGGCCATGGCGGCCAGGAGCAAGCCGGGCAAACGGATCGGATGGCTGCGTCCGGCAATACGGAAGGGCTGGCGGGATGGGCGCATGGATCGGTGTCCTGAAACAACGAGCCATCACCATCGCCGCGCCGGCCCTTTGTCACAGCAAACAAAGCGAATCCGTCGGCTCCCGATTTGCCGAAAGCAATGCCGGCAACCGCGCGGTCGCCAGGACGCATGTCGGGATCATGCCGCGGCGAATGGTCGTGCCGGGGGGATCTCGCCGCCTAACGCCGCGTCCGATCGTTGATCACGATATAGAAGACAGCCGGCTCGCCGCCTTCATTGCGGAACTCATGCACGCAATCCGAAGGAAAGAACAACGTATCTCCGGCAGCGACGTCGAAGCGCCTTCCGTCGATGACCACGGTAAGCGCCCCCTCATGCACGACGAGAAACTCCTCCACGCCCGCATGGTGCGGGGGGAACTCGACGGACTTGCCCGGAGGCAACACGTTGAAGGCCAGATCGACCGCGCCATCCTCGAACAGCGGCGAAAGAGAACGGCGTTCAAAGCCGGAAGCGGGGTCGTGATAGACCGCCTGGCGCTCCCTGCCATGCAGCCTGGGCTGGCGCGCATGGAATCCCCCCAGGAGTTGAGACAGACTGACCTGCAGTGCGGCGGCAAGCTTGCCCAGCACCGTGGCAGTGGGAACCGACGCGCCACGTTCGATCTTGGAGATCATCGCGCGGCTCACACCCGACAACGCCCCGAGCCGATCGAGGGTGAGCTGCGCCTCCAGGCGCAGACGCCGAAGATTGCTCGGGAGCGCTTCGGCGCGCTCGCCTTTCGGCGTGGTCTGAGGAGCGGAGGAATTCGGCATGGGCCGCAATCAAGTCAGGATGGATGCGTGGGGTATCAATGGCGCTGAAATCGATCGCGCCACGAATTTCTACTATAGTAGAAATTCTCAAATTCAAACAGGAGCATGGCCATGCGTCTTCTGGTGCTGGGTGCAGGTGGGATCGGGGGCTATTTCGGCGGGCGTCTGGCCGCGGCCGGCGTGGACGTGCGTTTCCTGGTCCGGCCGAGACGCGCCGCACAACTCGCCGAGACCGGGCTCGTCATCAAGAGCCCTTTGGGTGACCTGACCCTTCCCGTGAAAACAGTCGTCGAGGCACCGCCGTCCGTGGATGCCGTGCTGCTGGCCTGCAAGGCCTACGATCTTGAGGGCGCGATGACTGCCATCGCGCCCGCCATCGGCCCCTCGACATGCATCGTTCCGCTGCTCAATGGGGTGCGGCATCTGGATCACCTGGATGCGCGCTTCGGCGCCGAGCGCGTTCTGGGCGGCCTGTGCCACATCGGTGTGGCGCTCGGCCCGGCCGGTGAAATCCAGCATCTCAACACGCTGCAGCGCCTCGCCCTCGGCGCACGCACCCACAGCCAGCAGGACGCGGCGCAGGCGTTGCATGGATTGATGGAGCGCGGCGGTTTCGCACCGGTGTTGAGCCAGGACATCCTGCAGGAGATGTGGGAGAAGTTCGTATTCCTCACGACCTATGCCGGCATGACCACGCTGATGCGCGCGCCAGTTGGCGCAATCGTGCAGGCACAAGATGGCGAAGCGCTGGTGCGCCAGATGCTCGGCGAATGCGTGGCGACCGCCGCCGCCTCAGGGTACATCCCATCGCAGGACGCCTATGCCCGCATGTTCACGACGTTGTCCGAGCGCGGGTCCACCGGCACCGCATCGATGCTGCGCGATCTGCAACGTGGTGGCCCCACCGAGCATGAGCACATCATTGGGGACATGCTGCGACGCGCGCATGAAGCTCGACTGGATGCGCCGCTGCTGAGGGTGAGCCTTGCACACATGCAGGCCTACGAGGCGACCCGCATGGCCCATGGCGGTGGATGAGGCCCTGTCTTCCGCTTCCCGGATCAAGGTCACCGTCTGGATGACCAAAAAAGTACGGCTCCCGGAGGAGCCGTTGAAGTGAAGCAGTGAAGTTCAGCACACCAACTGCCGTGCCAGCGCGACTTCCACCGAGTCTCCGTCCTGATTCAGGACATCAAGCCCGGACTCCGGCACGTCGCCCGACGTGCTTTGCGACACCATGATCTTCCGGGCCATCAACCCCAGGCAGGTCATCTGCGAGGAGTTGGCGTAGCCCAGGTAGATCACGCGCACCGGCTGCTTCTGGCCGATGCGCCATGAGCGCCGGGCGGCCTGCTGCAGCGAATACACGTTGTAGCCGGACTGGAGGAATACGATGGTCGGGAACTCCAGCAGGTCCAGGCCGGTTTTCACCAGCTCGGGATTGGTGATGAGCACGTCGATGCCACGGTCCAACTGCTCGGCGATCCAGTCCTCGCGGCGGGAAGCATCCACGCTCGCGCGCAGCACCGCCACCTTGAAGCCTTCCTGCTCCAGCAGCACCTTCAAACGCGACGTGGTGTCGCGCGTGCCGGTGTAGACCGAATAGACCAGGGTCTTGCGACCTTCTGCCTTCTCCTGCTTGCAGATCTCGATCAGCTCGCGTTCCTTGGGCATCACCTCCAGCTCGTTGAACTGAGCGGGGACGAACGCCAAAGTATTGCGCGTGCGCGGATGCACCACCGTTTCCGACCGGAAGCAGCAGTCTGGCCAGGCCAGCAGCACGTTGAGCACCACACCGAGCAGCGTCGTGTCCCGCTTCGCCAGGGCCTGCCTCAGCTCTGCGGTCAACCGACCCGCCAGATCGCGGTAGGCCGCGGCTTGCGCCGTGTCCATCGCGACTTCGCGGAACTCCTCGTCGTAGGGCGGCAGCACATTGCCGCCGATGTCCTTCAACTTGAGGAAGACCGTGAACGGCAGAACGCAACGCAGCACGCCCTTCGGGCCGAAGCCCGGCGCCTTGACCGTGCGCACCGATACCTTGGTGCCCTTGGCCGTCTTGTGCGCCGTGCCGGTGCTCTCGGAATAGATGTCCTTGAGCACACCGTGATCGCGCATGAACGCCATCGCGGCCGAGGTCATGCTGCCGCTCTTCGTCGGGCGGTACCCGTCTTCGATCATTCGCCCCGGAAGGGCTCGGAACAGCAGGTGGAACAGGTCGTCGCCGTAGCCGCCCATCAGTGTGCCGGTGAGCAGCAACGTCTTGCGCGCCTTGGCCGCCAACACCCCCATGGCCTGGCCCTGGGCGGAGCCGCCGTTCTTGTACTCGTGCGCCTCATCGGCGATGAGCAGGTCGAACGTGCCTTGGGGAAGCTGCCTCTTGATGAACTCGGACGGCTGGTAGCCGCCTTCGCCGAAGCCGAACTCCATGTTGGCCATCGCGCGTTCCATCCGGTGGGCTTGCCGGTCCGAGAAGACCAGCTCGCCGTTGCCATCCATCAGGTTGATGAACTCGTGGATGTTGTCCCCGAGCATCGACGCGAGGAAGGCGTCACCGAACTTCTGCATCAGCTTCTGCGCGGTGACTTCCCCGATGGTCGGGATGCGCTTCAGGGCCTTGAGCACGGTCGAGGACTGGTCGCTGGCGGACAGGCCTCTGGGACGGATCAACGACCACAGCGGTGCACGGCAGTGGCTGCACTTGCGGCGGGACTCCTCGGCTTCGAGTTCGACCGGGTTGATCGGCTCGCCGTCGAGGTCGGTGATGACATGCCCGCAATCCGGGCAGGCCCCCACGTCGCCGTGAGGCGTGCGCCGCCGAACGAAGACAGGTTTCCAGTGGAACCCCATCCGCATCCGCACGCGGCCCAGGACGAAGAACTCCTGGCCCTGGGCCGGCACGCCTAACTGCTCGCGCAGTTTTAGCAGCTTGACCAGCGTGTCCGGGCCATTGAGCACCCAGACCTTGGCACCGGCCACCGTCTCCTGGATTTCGCGCCGCCACTTGTAGACCAGGTGGGGTGGCGAGAGCACCAGGGTGCGGCGGTAGCCTTCGGCGTTGAGCACGGCGGCGGTGGCAATACCCACCGTCGTCTTGCCGCAGCCCATCTCGCCATTGACGATCGCGGCGCGTTCGCCGCGATCGACCAACAGCTCGGTGACGGCGTGGACCACATCGGCTTGCGCCGGGAACAGCTTGCGCTTGAGCGCGGCGAGGATCAGTTGCCGATGCACCCGCACCTGGCCGGTGTAGACCGGAGGATTGGCGCGGTTGAGCGAATCGAGCAGCTCGTCGCCGAACTCCGATACGAAGTCCTGCAGGCTGAGCGTGAGGGGTGAAGCTGCCGCTTCGAGCAGGTCGCCCTGCACAGCGGTTTCGGGAACGGTTTCGAGATCGAGGGACATGGTGATGCTCCAAAGCAATGGGGCATGCACCTCCCCCACGGGGCGGTGACATGCCCCTGGGTGGGAAGAAAGAAGCGGCGCGAGACCGCTGGATGCGGATCAGTATTCGCTGGGCAGCAGCAGTGTGGTGACGCTGCGATCCCATTCGGTGATGATCCAGAGCTTCAGGTCGCGCGTGACCTGGTAGGACGAGAACAGACGATCCTCGCCGGACTTCAGCGCGGCATCGTTCTGCCGTCGATCGCTGTCGTCCAGGTCGCCCCAATCGCCATGAAGATGGCGGCGCAGGTACGGCGTGGGGTTGAGCCGGCCCTGTCGGACCAGCTCGTCGACGCCGGCGGTCATGACCACCTGCCCGGGCGAAAAGCGTGCTTGTGACGCGAGGTTGAGGACTGCGAGTGCCATGGTGATTTCTCCTTCTGGAAGAAGGGGCCACGGCACCCCATCGGGGCGACGTGACCCCGGTGGGTGGATGAAAGCGACGGCGAACCGTCAGGGAACAGCGATCAGCGGATGATCAGCACTTCGCCCCACGTGGGCGAGCCCAGCGTCAAGTCCCATGCACGAATGACCGGCACGAACTTGTCGGTGAGGATGCGCGTCTCGGCCACGGAGCCGTCGTCGCGTTCGGTGTATTCCGTCTGGAGGGTCTTCTCCTTGTGGGTATCACCTTTGACGACGAGCACGCGCCCGCTCTTGGACTTCACTACGCCGGAGATCGCGCCTGCGGCCAAGGCCAGGGCGAGATGCCAGTGCGACAAGGCCCGCGCGGGCGGACGCAGCGACTGCTGCGCGGCGCCCAGGTGGGTATCGAGCGCCGGCCAGAGTCCTTGCAGCCGGCCGACTTCATCGGCGAACTGCTCGGGCTCCATCGTGACGCGATAGAAGTGCTCCGGCTCGGCCGGGCTGGCGGGGACGGTGTACGGCAGGAACGGCCATTCGAGCGGCAGCTCCTCGGCTTCGGCATCGCCTTGTCCGATCTGCAGCAGCAGACCACGCAGGGCCTTGGCCGACTCCGACGCCTGGTCGCGCTGGCGAACCCGGCGGCCAAAGATCACCACCTGCTTGAACTGCGTCTCCACCGCACGGTAGATGCGCAGTTCGGCAAAGTGGCGCGTCAGCCATCCGACCAGCTCGGCGTCGAGCACGTAGGACGGCACGATGAAGATCAGCACGCCACCGTACTGCAGCAGCGGCAGCGCGCGCTGATAGAACAGCTTTTCCAGCCGCGCACGGCCCTGGCCTTGATAGCCGATGTTGCCGTTCACGTCCTTGCTCAGATCGCCATACGGCGGGTTCAGCCACAGCAGCCCGAATGACTGGCGCGAGATCAGCGTGTCCATCAGGTCACCGTGGATGCAGCGATCGACCAGTTGCCGTGCGTGGCGGGCACGCTCGGCGTCGTATTCGACGGCGAAGGCCTGGACCTGCTCGCGCCCGAGGGCGTGGGCGGCTTCGGCAATCGCCACGCCTTCGCCGGCGCAGGGATCGAGGATGGACATCGAGCCGGGAGACGGCGCCAGTGCGGACAAGGCCCGCTCCAGCGTCGGCTCGTCGGTGGGGAAGTAGCCGTTACGAATGAAGTTGCGCGCCAGGCGCGGAAACATGAGAGCCATGGATTTCTCCTGATGATGGATGAGGGAAGGCGGGCACGCGCGGCGCGCATGCCCGTGGGGATGGCTCACGCCACACGCCGAAGCGGTGCGTTCGCGGCCAGTTCGTACTGCGTGGCGCCGAGGGTGCCGTTGCGGATCAGCTCGCCCAACGCCTTCGTCAGCGCCGGGACATTGAGGGCCAGCCGATGGCCTTCCAGCGGCCCGAGGGCCAAGGGAAGACCGGTCAGCATCCGCCGTGACTGCAACAGCTCCAGCACGGTGTCGCGCCAGTGGTCGAGCAGTGGCAGCGGGCAGGTGTCCTGCACCAGCGTCCACAGCCGGTCGAGCCGGTGAGCGGAATCCCTGGGCAGAAGCGCCAGCGCGCTGGCGTTGGCCTTGTCTGGCTTCACGCAGCGACGATCGAACAGCCACACGTTCGTCAGCGAACCGAACAGCGTTCGCCGATAGGCGCGGGTGATGCGCTTTTCCAGGTTCTCGACGTTGCCGACGAAGACGGGGATGGATGCGCCCTGCTCGGTGATGACGTGGAACTGATCGAGTCCCTGTTCGTCCCGGCCGAGGGTCAGGCGGGCGAGGAACTCCTGAACGGCGGTGTCGCGCGCCCAGATCGAGAGAAAGACGAGATTGCCCTGCTCGTCACCGACGCAACCGTCGGCCATGAGGTCGGGGCATTCGTCGATGCGGTACAGCGGTTTCGCGGAAGAAGGTGCAGGCATGGTGATGTCCTCTTGAAAATGAAGGAGCAACCACAGCCCGCGGGGCCATGCTCGCCCCGGTTGGGTGAAGGAAGATGCGTGCCGCTAGACAGCGCGTCCCGCGTGGAAGCGGTGAACCCGCTCGCGCCACTCGGAGCTTTGCACCGGCGCCATGTCGAGATAGCGCAGCGGGCACGAGTAGTAGTACGGATGCACGGACTCATCGAGGGACTTGTAGCCCCAATCGCCGCCCGAGCTTTCCAGCAGATGGCAGCCGATGTAGCAGACGGACTCACCGGCCGCGAGGCCCATGACGCCCGCCTGCCTGGCGGTGACGCGAACCACGGTCCACAGAACGTCGCCGTCCAGTGTGTGGTCGATGACTTCGCAGCAAGCGCGTTCGGACGCCTGCGGAGCGAGCAGCTCGCGGATCAACTGATCGCGCGTCTGACGAACGAAGGTCCAGCCCATGAGGGTCTCCTTGAAGAAAAGGCCGGAGCCCTCCCCGTCGGGGAAGAACCCCGGCGGGTGGCGGAATGCCGCGCAAGGCGGCAGATGGATCAGGCAGCTTTGAGGTGCCAGTCCTGGGACAACGGGGCGAACTCGTAGCCGAGCTTGTCGAGACGGTCGCGCTGCTGACGCAGCACACGACGATCCACGGTCGCATCGAGCTTCACGGTCTCACCCAGGGGCCACAAGGCACCGAACAGCGCCGCGTCGTCTGCCTCGGCCGAGGCCGCAGCGGACACACGAGCCGGTTCGCTGCCGAACGGCGTGGTATCGACCAGGGGATCGCGCGGACTGCGCGGCTTCGCCTTCGGCTTGGCCGGGGGCGTTGCCGGCACGGGGGCCTGCGCCTCCTCGTCGATCGGATCAACTTCCTGCGGACTCAGCCGGCGGGCTTCGTCGCGGCTCAGGGCGTCGATGTTGGACAGTGTCATCCCGCCCAGATGGGCGCGGATCTCGATGACCATGCGGCCGTTGGCGTTGTACGTGGAGGGACGAATCTCGACGATGACGAAATCACCGTCGTACTTGCCCTCGCGGTACTGATCGAGTTCGGCGTTCTTCACGACGAACTCGCCGATCGAGGTCGCCAGGCGGCCGACGTTGAAGTCGCCGTTCCTGCCGTGGATGGTCTTGATGGCCAGTTGGCCGGGGATGGTGATCATGAAGGTCTCCTGCTGACGAAGAGAAGACAAGGCCCCGGGGATGGGGCCTTGCGGATCAGAACGACTCGGCAACGGCCAATGCGGGGGCATCGGCAGCGTCGTCGGCAGCATCGGCGACGGGCTTGGAAGGCTCCGGTGCCGAGGCTTGCTGCGCGGCGGGCGCGTCGGACGTCACAGGGACTTCCGGGTCGCGCTCGTCGGTCTCGGTCGGCTTGGGTTCGGCCTTGTAGACGAGCTTGCCGTCGACCTTGATCCAACTGACGAACAGCAGGCGGGCCTTGAGGCTCACACCCTGCTCGCCGGCACGCTTCCCCTTGGAGTAGGTGAAGGTGTCGGTCCACAGGTCGCCCAGGCGGAAGCCGATCATCACCTTCTTCTCGGCGTCGACCGCCTGAATGCAGCGGCGCACCAGGTGCTGCGCTTCCGATCCCGATACGCGCGTGTCGAAACGCACATACGAGACGTCATCGCTGGGACCGTTCAGGGCTGCGATGTCGCAGGCCAGGAACGCATCGCCTTTCTTGGGCTTCACTTCGCGGATGCGATTGAGATACCCGAGGCCGGTGATGTGCAGATCGAAGTAGGACTTTTCGGTGGAAGTGGTCATGGTGAATCTCCTGGGAACAATGAGGCGGAGACACACCCGACCCAAGGCGGGGAAGGTGTGGAACCCCCGCGTGGGTTGATGGAACAGCTTGGTGGCATCGCCATCGAGAACCGATGGCCGTTCGCGCATGGATGCCGGTGCGAACTGGAGTGATCAACGCGGTCGGAACCGCATCGCAGCCTTGAAGATCGTGGCTGCCTGGGCATGTCGCTGACGGACGTCAGCGGAACATGGCCGGAAGCGTGGCGCCGGGACGGCGCGCAGGCGAGCGGCAATCGGCACTCGCGGCTGTCCGCATTGCCGGGAAGAAAGAGGCCCCCGGAGCGGGGGCCAGGGATGGGCGGTCAGTTACCGCTGGGCGTGGGAGGAACCGCCTGCAGCGACAGGTGTGTCGCGGTGGCGGACACGTCGAGGTCGTCCTCGCTGCGCAGGATGCGCGCAAACACGCCCTCCTGCGGATCGAAGAACTCGCCGAAGTCGTCGCCACCGAACTCGGCACGCGCCAGTTCCCACCATTCGTCGAAGGCATCGACATCCGGGTTGCAACCGGCGGCATAGGCGATGGTCTTCTGGCGACCATCGGGTCGGCGCTCGCCGCACTCGGCCAGGAAGTACACGCCCTGATCCTTGACCAGGATGACGCGGCATTGATTCGCCACCGCTTCGGCGAGCACGGGCCGCAGCTCCGTGCCTTTGAATCGAACAGTCATGGGTGTGATCTCCAGGGGGGCAGGAAGAGAGGCTTCCCGCCGCGAGGGCGGGAAGCTGCTGGGAGCTCAGTGCCGGACAGCCTTGCGACCCGACAGGCACTGCACGCGGATGCGTCTCCAGCTCCCGTCGTCGATCAGCCGTTCCAGCGTCTCGCCGAGGGTGTCGAAGAACACCTCATCGACCCGTTCGACCAGCTCGCCGTCGCGGTGCAGCTCCACCGCGTAGAGGTCGAGGCCACGCTCATAAAGCACGGTGACGCGACCCTGGAACTTCATCGTGGCGACGGTGAAGCCGATGGCCGGTGGCGTGCGGATGATGTCGGCGGGCAGCGGATCGACCCAGGTGATGTCCCGCGCACCGGCATCCACCAGCATGTGGGTGATGCGCCGGAAACCGTCGGGAGCGGGCAACTGCTCCAGTTGGACGATCAGTTCCTGCAGCTCGGGGCAGCGCGGCTCGGGGATCGGCAGCTTCGCCGGTGCGGACCCGAGCACGAACCGCTTCACCGTGTAGGGCTGGCCGTCGGCGGTGAACTCGGTCTGCTCCTCGGGCGTGTCCGCCCGCTGACCGTCGAAGCGGCGTCTGACATAGGGTTCGACCTGCACCTTGGCGCCCTCGTCGGGCACTTCGGTCACGAGCGTGCGATCGAGCACCGCGAACTCGGCTCGTCCCGTCTTGACGACGATGGCCTCGTCGGTGGTGGCGATGACCTTGCCCTCGAAAGGCTTCGGGTCGATGTGAAAGCCCAGCGTCGAAACCTTGGGCTGGCCGTCGAAGATGTTGAATTTGAACGAACGGACGTTGGAAGGCACATGACCGACAACGAGCGTCGGCATCTGTGCGCGGATGGCTTGGGTATCCATGGGGAGACTCCTTGTGGCAACCAAGGGACTCCCGCCCGCAAGGGAGGTCTGTCCCTTGAGGGTGAGGTGGATGGACGCGGGTGCGCCCGGAGAACGAAGCAACCAGCACGGCGAACCGCGCCGCAGTCTTGAAGGTCTCGACTGCCTGGGCATGCTGCCGGCAACGCCAGCGAACATGCGGCCAGCGTGCGGCACATGGCGGCGACCGTCCGTTGGGAATCGGCAATGCGCCGGCACCGCGTTCCGCGAAAAAGAAGAGCCCCGACGTGGGGGCTCGAATGGGTTGCGGGTTACTCGTCGTCGTAGAGCGTCAGCCCGTCCAGCACGGGCGCGCCGGCATCGAACACCAACATGCGAACGTCGGCGAGCGCAGCCAGGTGCAACACTTCCACGAGGGACTCCGGCACGCCCTTGGCCCGGTGCTCCTGCCGCAGCTCTTCGGCGGTGATGCCCTCGACATGCTGCAGGTTCGCATCCGTCCAGGGGGTGGCGATCAGCTTCACGCCGACCGCCGGGCTGTAGGGAATGCGGAAGGCCACAAACAAAAAACCGCTCGGCGTGGCGATGTCCGCCAGTTCGGCGAGGAAGCGGCCGGCCTCCTCGGTGATATGCGCCGAACTGATTTCCCAAGCACGGCTGTAGAACCCGGTCTCGAAGCGCAGGCGGCGTACCACCTCGCGCGCGGCTTCCTCGGAGTAGGTATCGCCGACGTGCAGCGGCTGGCCGGCTTCTTCGGCCATGACGGCGTAGACGAGGTTTCGGGCGATACCGTGGCTGGGGCACTGCGCGTCCAGCTCGGGCGGCACGTTCTGGCCCTCGGTGATCAGCGCGAAGTCGTCGCAGAAGACGCAGGCATGGCGCTCGACCTGGCTGTCCGGCAGGTGCGACTGCGAGACGTGCAGCGGCAGGTGCGACTGCGAGACGTGCAGCGGCAGGTGCGACTGCGAGACGTGCAGCGGCAGATAGCTCAGCGGGCAGTCGTCGTCGTAAGAAATCGCCAGCAGCCGCTGCACGGACAGGCCATCGTAGCCGCGGACGAAGGGGTTTTTGGAATGAGACATGGGATTCCTCCAGCAGAGGATGGCCGAGGCAATCCCCTGCCGGGGATTGAACCCCAGCGAGTGGATGAAGTGGCAACCGGTCAGCCGGCCGCGGCGTCGGGCCGCCCTGGTGGCGGGCGGTGCAGGTCAGTGGAAGATGGTGATTCGGGACATGGCCGCTCCTGCGACAAGAAGGAGGGACATGGCCCCGAACGGGGATGCATGTCCCTCGTGGGGTGGGATGAAAGGACGGTGGGTTGCCAGGCGCGGCTCACCAGCCGTTGTAGTGCAGCGTGAGGTCGGCGATGACCTGGCGCCGTTCCAGATCGAGGCCGCCGAAGTCGGACAGCCCCTCGAAGCCGCAACGCTTGAGCATCGCGCCGCCCTCGCGGGAGTTGTAGAAGCTCACCATCGCGGACAGGAACATGCGTTGACCGCTGCTCAGCACGCCCAGGGCGTCGTTGAGCATCAGCATGTTGGGCCGCAGGTCCCACTTGGTGGTGGCACGCTGCAGACCTTCGCGTGTGCCGTCGCCGAACCACTCGTGGCCGGCGATCTGCGCGCCGCGCTTCCAGGCCTCGAAGAAGGCCTGCGGTGCAGCGTCGAAGTGCGCCTGTTCCAGCGCCATCTGATCGAGCACGTCTTCGGGTAAAGACAGATTCATGAGAGAACTCCTTGAAGGGTGGGAATCAGGGGTGAGCGCGCTGTGTCCAGGCATGGGTATCCAGGGCGCGCTGTGCTGCGAGGTGGGTCGGGAAATACTCGACGGACTCCCGCGATACCGGGCCTTCGTCGTCTTGCGTGCCGATGTAGTGGCCGGCCGCGCTGCGCAGCACCTGTAGCGGCAAACGCTTGCCGGTCCAGGCCAGCGCCAGCGCACCACTGCGCACTGCGGTTGCAGAGGAAGATGCAGAAGGTTCAGACATGCCGTGCTCCTTGGTGGGTCGAGGAGCACGCATCCCGTAGAGGATGGAGTTCCCCTCGGGTGGTTGAGAAAAGTGCATCGTCGCCAGGCCGGCGAGCGTCCGCGGTGGGCGATGCGAAGCGGACTGGATCGGTCGACGCGGCGAACCGCGTTGCAGTCTTGAAGACCGGGACTGCCGGGGCATGCCGCTGACGACTGTCAGCAACGCATGGCGTGAGGATGGGCGCGAAGCATGGCTGCCGTCGCAGGGAAAACCGAATCGCGGACGGCCCGCTTTAGGGCAGGCCCGCGTCACGTGACAAGGCAAGGACCAGGGCGCCGAAGGCCACGCGGGCCTTCGGCTGGAGAGGAAGGAAAACCACCTGTGGGCTGCGTCAGCGCGGGCCGTCGTCAAAGCCGTTCGCTGCGTCAGCAATCGCACCCGGCCCGTTTCGTGGCTGGGGCCGGAAACCTCTGGCGTGCATCCACACACAAAGGGAGCCCGTTGTTCCGCCGGCGGGCACCGGCACGGAATACCCTCGGCCCAAGGGGCCTCCTCACGGCTCGCGCGGCGGCAAGGCGTCAGGAAGCCCCTCGTGACCGAGGCAAGGCACACCGATCAAGGGAATGGCGGCGGGCGCGATTCGTGGGAGCAATGACCTTCTCGCCCCGTCGCCCGATGGCGGGCATACGGGGCGCGCACACCGTTGCAGAAGGAGACGCGCGCTTTGGAGTCCCGCGCGGTGCGGGACGTTTGCCTCGCCGCCAGTGAAGTGGCCGGCGCGGCAGGGGGAAAGCGAGGATCAGGACGCCTTGGAGGCAGCGCGCCGCTTGCGCGGTGCGCTGCGCCGGCCCGTCGGGGACTCGATCGGCAACGTACCCTTGCAGTCCGGGTAGCGCGAGCAGGACCAGAACGCGCCGCTCTTGCCCGTGCGCTGCTGCATCGGTGCGCCGCACTGCGGGCAGGCCGGCGCCGGCGGCAGCTTGAGCGAGAGCGTTGCGCCGCGGTACTGCTGCACGAGCTGGCCGACCCACACGGACTGCTTCTCGATGAAGGTGTCCAGCGCCATCTGGCCGGCCTCGATCATGTCGAGCGCCTGCTCCCACACCGCCGTGGTGCCGGGGTCGGCGATGGCCGAGGGCACCGCGTCGATGAGCGTGAATGCCGCGTCGGAAGCGCGGACGGCGCGGCCTTTCTTGACCAGGTAGCCTCGACCGATCAGACCGTTGATGATGTTGGCGCGTGTCGCCTCGGTGCCGATGCCGGTGGTATCGCGCAGCTTCTGTTTCAGGCGCGGGTCGGTCACGAACTTGGCGACGGTCTTCATGGCCTTGATCAGCTCGCCCTGCGTGTAGGGTTTGGGCGGCAGCGTCTTCAGCGCCTTGAGATCCACCTTTCCGACCGGGCAGGACAGGCCCGCATGCAGGGCGGGCAGCACCTGGCTGCGCTGCGCATCCTCGCCACCGGCATCGTCCGGCCCCGGCGTCGCCAGCACCTCACGCCAGCCGATGACGGCGATCTGCTTGCCCACGGCCACCAGCGACTGACTGCCGCACGAGAACTGCGCCACCGTCCGGTCGAACTCATGGTGCGGGAGGAACTGCGCGAGGTAATGGGCGCGGATCAGCCGGTAGACGGCCAGCTCCTTCTCGTTCATGGCCGACAGGTTGGCGGGCTCCAGCGTCGGGATGATGCCGTGGTGAGCCGACACCTTGCCGTCGTTCCATGCACGCGAGCGCTGTTGGCGATCCAGGCGCTCGATCAGCGGCCGCAGGCTGGGGTCGGTCTTGACCAGACTGTCGAGTACGGTCGGCACCTCGGCCAGCATGCTCTCGGGTAGGTAGCCCGAATCCGAGCGCGGATACGTTGTCGCCTTGTGCGTCTCGTACAGCGCCTGGGCAATGTCCAGCGTCTCCTGCACGTCGAGGCCCAACTGCTTGGAGCACACCTCCTGCAGCGTGCCCAGGTCGAACGGCAGCGGCGGTGCCTCGCGCACGCGCTCGGTGTCCACTGACACGACCTGCGCATCGCGTGCGGCGCGAATGCAATCCGCAGCCTGCTGCGCCACCGGCTGCTGAAGGCAGCGACCCGCTGCATCCGTGCTGCCTTCGGGCGGTATCCAGCTCGCGGTGAAGGACCGGCCGGCATGGGATAGCAGCACGTCCACGGCCCAATACGGCACAGAGACGAAGCGCGCGATCTCGCGATCACGATCCACCACCAACTTCAGCGTCGGCGTCTGCACGCGCCCCACCGACAGCACGCCCGTATAGCCGGCCTGACGCCCCAGCAGTGTGAACAAGCGGCTCAAGTTCATCCCGATCAGCCAGTCGGCGCGCGATCGGGCGAGTGCGGAGAAATACAGCGGCAGCGTCTCGGCGGACGGCTTGAGCGCACCCAGCGCTTTGCGGATCGACGCATCGTTGAGCGCCGACAGCCACAGGCGCTGAATCGGCCCGCGGTAGCCGCACAGGTCGATGATCTCGCGGGCGATCATCTCGCCCTCGCGGTCGGCGTCGGTCGCTATCACCAGCTCGCCCGCCTTGGCGACGAGCTGCTGCACGACCTTGAATTGCGCTGCGGTCGCCGCCTTGGGCTCGACACGCCAACGCTCGGGAAGAATGGGCAGTTGCTCGATGGCCCAGCGCTTGTATTGCTCGCCGTAGCCTTCGGGCGGAACCGCCTCCACCAGATGACCGATGCACCAGGTCACGACGACACCCGCGCCGCTGTAGCAGCCGTTGCCGCGTTGAACGGCACCCAGCACACGGGCGATGTCCTTGCCCTGGGAGGGCTTCTCGCACAGGAACACGCGCATGAAGCCTCCTTGGAAATGTGCGGTTCATCGGATGGGCGTCAGCTTGGCGGGGCCAGGAGATGCCGGCAGCAAGGAAGCCGATTGATGCAGACACCGCTTTGTGATCGGCAGGCGGCCCGTTCCCGCAGCGGTGTGCATAGACCGCAGGAGCTGGCACAGCAAGAGCGTCGTTTCGGGAGGGCGGCTGGAACTCCGTGGACGACCTTGGAGCTATCCCCTGGGGATAGCTCGCTGGTGCATCGCGGGCGTATGACGGTTGCTACAGCCGCCCTCGGGGGAACGGCGATGGGCGAATTACTGTCCGCCGGCCGGCTTGGTGCTGAGCGCCACCGACTCGATGCGGTACGGCAGGATGCCCACGCGCCGCGCCTCGACCTTGAACGTCACGCGCTCGTTCTCGTCGGCGTCCTCCCATTCGTCGCGCACGGTGCGGCCCTCGACCAGCACCCGCATACCTTTCTGGTACAGCGTCTTCCAGTGCTCGGCGTCGCGGTGCCACAGCTCCACGGGCGCCCAGAAGCCGCCGCGATCTTCGTACTCGCCGTCCTTCTTCGGGATCGGGTTGTCGAAGTAGACGTTCAGGCGAAGCAGCCGGCGCGGCTCGTCGTTGCCGTTCGGAAATTCGCGGTAGTCCGGCGCAGAACCGATGTTGCCCTCGCCGACGAAGTGCGTGCTCATGGTGACTCCTTGGTGGTGGGTGGAACGGCCGCGGTATGCCCGTGGACACGCCGCAGGTAAGCCGCTTCGGCCTGGGCGGCCTTGCTGGCGCATTCCAGGGCTTGGCGAGCGATGCTGTGGGTCAGGCTGATCTGCATGTTCAGCACGATGCGCTGCAGTTCGATCGCGTACAGCTCGTCGATCAGCGAGGCCGGCGTCGCGGGGTTGGCCAGCAGGGCCTCCCACAACGCCACGCCCATGGAGGAACGGTCGAGGTTGCGCCAGCGCAGGAAGGTCGTCCCTGCGCCAGTGGCCTGCTGGGCCAGTTGCACGTCGAGCAGGCTGAAGGGGTAGGCGCGTGCCTGGGGCAGCACACGCCGCTGCGCCAGGCCAATCACGTCGTCGCGCAGCGCTGCGCACTGGCTGGCCCAGGTCACCAGACTCCCCTTACCCTTAAAAGGCTGTAAAAGGCCTTTTAGGTAGCCTGCGTGTTCCAACCGCTGGAAGTCCGCCTGTTCCAGCGCCACGAAGCGCGTGGAGTGACCGATGGGGGGCGATGCCGTCATGCGTCAGCACCCTCATTACCCGTCGCTGGATTGGCTGCGCCATCCGTGTGAGCCGGCGCATCGGGCACGATGGCGGGCGCAGCAGGCGGCGTGCCGGGCTTGGTCGTCCGCCGCGCGATCGGTGGCGCGAAGCGCGAGCGGCGCGTGCCTTCCAGCACGTCTTGCGGCAGCTCGCCGAACTTCTCCAGCGCCGCTCGCGCCGCGGCGTTCTTCGCCGCGAAGTCGTCGCGCGTCGTGCCCGAGTAGCGGTACTGCTGGGCGAGCGAGAACAGGCTGCGCAGCGCGTGCGCACCATCATTGAGCCAGCGCTCCAAGGTGCTGCGGTCGATCAGCGCCGTGTGGTGCGCCAGGATGAGTTTGCGCGCCAGGTCGTCGTAGTCAGCCAGCAGGTACACCGCCATGAAGCCGAGCTGGGCGTTCACGAACAGCGGCAGCTTAACCGGCTGCATGTTCATGTTCTCGCCCAGGGACAGCGCCGCTGGCACGTCGGCCAAGGCCTGATCCACCTGTTCGCGCAGGGTCTGCAGACGGGTCTTGGTGTCGGCGAGCTTGTCCTCGATCCGCAACATCCACCAATCCGAGTACGGGTCGTCCTGCTCGGCGCCGCGCTTCATCTTGTTCATGGCGCCGATGAAGCCGTTGAGACCGATGATGCCGGGGCGCCCCTCGGTCGGCGCGCGGCCGTGCCAGATGCGCGAAGCGTGGTGCGTGTGCAGCGTCAGCGACATCGCGCTGCGCAGCGATCCGAGATTCAGTTGCAGGGGTTCTGTGCGTTCGTTGGCCATGGGAGCGACTCGCGGTGAAGGGGCGAGTCGCCAGCATCGGCATCGGCCGGAAGGCTGTCAGTCAACAAACCGCAGCCCATGCGCGCCCGGTTTGTTCCGCACGGAAGGCTGTGTGTGCCGGCTATCCCCTGGGGATAGCTCGGCGGAGTTGTTCGCGGCTCGCGCGGAGGTGAGACCGCGTTGCGGGGCTATGCCTCGCGAGGTCTGTACCAGGCGGCCCGTTGCCCCTCCACCTCACGGTAGCGAAGCTCGAACAGGCGGCACTCGTGCACCACCTGCCGCCAACTGCTGCAGCCGTACTTGGCTGGAAGCTGCTCGGGATGCTGGTCCGCGATCCAGCGGCCAGCGGCGGCAATGGGTGTCCAGCCCTCGACGGCCAACTGCGCGGCGGCCTCGCGCAGCGCGCGAACGATGCCGGCGGCCGGCCAGTCCACCGTGCCGTCCGGCGCGATGCCATTGACCACCAGGTCGTGGAACACATCCGACTGGACGAACTCCGCTGCCAGGCGCCGCGCCTGATCCATGTGCTCGGCCCAGCCGCGCAGCTGCTCAAAGTGTTGATCGATGCGCGTGTAGGCGGAACCGAGTTCGTCCTGTGCAGCGCGACACCCGTCCACGGTCCATAGATCGTGCTGGTCGATGAAGTGGTGCACCAGGGTGTTGCGCAGCGATACCAGGTCTTTGAGGTCGGCCTGGGTTTTGGCGTAGTCCTGCGCAGACAGGCTCAGTTGCACGCGCGTGCGAAAGGAAATCACGTCGCCAGGAAGATCGTCGTCGCGTTCCTCGCCGCCATTTCCATCGGTGACGACATACGAACCAAACAGTTGTCCGATCAACGTGCCCAGGGTCTTGGTCGCGGCATCTTCAATCCGCGCTGCGCGAATGGCCTCCAGCGAATGCGCCGGGCCTGAAATCTCGTGGTGGGCCACGATGGCTTTCATGAGGCGCTCGTATTGTTGAAGGCGCAACAGGCATCTGCCCAGCAAGCGCTGAACGTCTCGCTGTAGTGGTTGCAGTGCGTTTGTGACGGGGAAAGTCGTCATATCCATCGTTGGCCGGGCTCGTGCGTGGCTGTCCTCGTTTGATTCACAGGCGACAGTTTCGCCTGTCGTTCGGCGGGCAGCAATCGAGCACGGCGGAAGGGTGTTTGTTCCAGCTATCCCCTGGGGATAGTCAACATCGGCGATCACGCAAGGCTTCTCGGAGCTGAGCCAGGTAGGCACGTGCCACCTCGGGGTCAGCCGCACGGGATGCTGGCGGTGACGAGGGCGCAGGTGACGGGGGCGCTGGCGGCGTCGATGCAGTTTCTCCGGCCCAGGCCTTGAACTCCCCGCGGATCGCCTTCTGGATGATGCCAAACAGGTAGCCGGCCGGGTTGCGTACCGCGCTGTTGTGGCAGCGTGCCGCCCACTCGTCGAGAACGGCCTGCCTCTGCGCCTCGTCCACCTGCTGCAGCGCCACCAGCGCGCCGGCCTGCTGCTCGTCCTTCAAGCGCAGGAAACGCTCGGGCAGTCGCAGGTTCTGCAAGGCCCTCGCGCGCGGTACTGTACGTACTTCATTTATACGATCATTACGTACTGTACGGTCCTCCTTCGGAATCCGAAGAGAGCTGTCCGGCGCGGGTTTCGGCCCTGCTTCGGATTCCGAAGACGGGCGCGCAGCATTCCGAAGAAGGGCTTCCTGGCCTTCTTCGGATTCGTGGTCCGCACCCTCCTGTGGATAACCTGGCGTCGTCCAGCCATGCCGCGCCATGCGCTGCGCCAGCACTTGCAGACGGGTCGGCAGTGTGCGCCCGCTGAGCAGCGGGTCTTCGGCGATCTCCCGCAGCGTGTTCATGCCCACGACCTGCACCGCCTTCGCCGCGTGCGTGAGCGCCTGGCTCACCAGGCCCAGGTAGTCCGGGTCGAGCTGCATCGCCTCGAAGGGTGACAGCGGTTCGTCGTGCAGCACGTAGAGGTTGCCTTGGATACGGCCGGTCTTGGGATCGCGCCGCCGCCGCACCAGGCTGAGCCAGCGCGTCAGCCGCAGCAGCGTCAAGGCGCGCGCCACGGTCTCGTGCGAGGCTTGCGCCGCACAGGGCATGGACGCCAGATATGGGCGGAGCTGGTCGTAGGTGGGAAAGGCGGTCACGCCGTCGTCGTTGAGCTGCAGGCGGAACACCTGCCAGGCATTGCGCTCCAGCGGCGTCAGGCGCCGGTCGAGGAACAACGCGCGCGGCACGCTCTCGTGCCGGTTGCCGCTGTAGAGAAAGCCGTCCTGGCTCGGCGCCGTGCCCTGCGCCGGTTCCTTCGGCTCAAGGTGCCGCAGCGCCTCGTCGAACAACGCCGACAGCGCAACCGGGCCATCACGCCGTGGAGCGTCGCCCGTCGTCATGACCTACACCAGCCCCTGGTCGACCCAGTTCCGTATCGCCGACCAGATCACCGACATGGGCAGGGTCATGGCCTCGGCCAGGTCCATGGTCAGCGCCAGCATCGCCATGTCGTCGTTCAGTGCGATGTGCCGCTCCGTGATGCCGGCCTTCCAGCGTTCCCACAGGGCCACGTCCTGCGCCTCGTCGAGCACCGGATGCCGACCCTTACGCTTGGGCAGCCCGAGGATGTCGCGGCGCAGCGCCACTTCCTGATGCGTGAGGCCGTAGAACTTGCTGACCATCTCCGTGCTCGCCCCCAGGCGCAGCATGCGGTCCACCGTGGCGATCTCCCGCTCCACGTCGTGCACCTGGCTCAGCAGCCGCTTCAACACTTCCCGGTTCACCGACACCGAACACCACGACACCGTGGCATTCACCAGCATGCTCACGAGTTCTGGGTGCTTCAGCGCATCCAGCTCCTCCTCACCGAAGCCCATGGCCTTGCAGCGGCGCAACTGGCCGTTGCGCAGGTCATGCAGGGCCTGGGCGATCACGGCCTGGTTGAGCGGGTGCGGTGCCGACATACGGGAGCCTCCTGCGCTCAGGAATCCTGGCTCGCTACGCCGGCTTCCAGATCCAGCAGCCGACGCGCCAGGCGCAGCAGACGGAACAGCTTTACCAGCCCGGCATCGCTCAGGCGCGTGACCAAGCCGCCGTGACCATGCAGCAGCGGCCCAAGGTCATCGGCCAGCCGCGCGCTGTCCAGCCCGGTCGCGGGTGCCGGCGCGGTGCTCAGCGCGTGCAGCAGGGTCAGCATCGCACGCGCGAACGCCGGGAGCGCCTTCGCCTGGCCCACGGCCGGCGTCACGCAGACGAAGCCGATGCCGCCATCGCTGGCTTCGATGTGGTCGCCCACCGCCGCTTCCCCCGCGATCTCGCGAGCGAACTGCGCGATATGCACGCGCAGGCGATCCGGCACGTCCAGGCCCGGCTCGATGTACCAGACATCCGAGATGGGAAAGAGCCCGCCAACCTGCACCGGGATCGCACGCAGCGCATCTGCCTCGAAGTCGGGTAGCTTGTCGCCGAGCTGATCCGCGACCATCCGCTGGATGGACTGCAGGCGCTCGGTGGTTGGGGCCGGCGTCACGATGTGCCCCTGCAGGCGCTCGTCGCGCTGCCCGTCCCGGGCGTTTGGTGCAGCGGCAGGTGGTGCCGAGGGTGTCTCTGCCGGTGGCGCGACGGGCGAGGTGTCCCGTGGCGTTGGCGCCGCGGGCGACAGTTGCGGCGTGATGGCTGGCGCCGCAGGTGCGACAGGCGTTGCCGGGTTCGGCGCGGCCGGCTCGCTGGTCAATACTCGCTGACGGCTTTCGCTGTCATCGACCTCCAATGCCAGCGTGTCGTAGTCCGCTTCCAGCAGCTCGGCCATCTGACCCACCAGTTCGTCCTGCACGCGCTGGGGCGAGAAGCCCTCCGGCTGCGTGTCGAACTGCGACAGCACATCCTGAAACAGCGAAGCGAAGTCCACGGTCAGCGGCCGGCCCAGCGCACGCCGCTCCCAGGTGCGCTCGCACGCCTTGCGCAGCACTGCGAGCCGGTCCACCTGATGCCGGCCCAATCCGCCGTACAACAGCGTCGGGATCGCCGGCAGCAGATAGCGCACCGCATCGTTCATGCGGCTGATGTGTGACTGCGGCACCGGATAGCCGTCGGCCGCCAGTCGCCGCGCGAGTTCGCTTTGCGACAGCGCCTGGCCGCTTTCCTGCTCGTAGAACTCGCGCGCCTTCTCGATGCCCAAGGCCCGCTCGATGAAGGTCAGGCCGCCGCGCAGCTCGTTCTCGGCCAGATGCCCGGTCAGCGCCACGATTTCGCCGCGCGCCGGCCACGGGCGGAACAGGCACGCAATGCGGAAGAAGCGTTCCTCCTTGGTCTCGCTCCACAACTCGCGCAGGATCGCCAGCCGCGTGTTGCCGCCGTTGCGAATAATGTAGTGCGCCTCGCCCGGCCTGCGCGTGATCGCGGGGGGCGCGTCCAGCCCACGTTCGCGGATGGACGCCTTGATCTCCGCATAGGCCGGGTTGCGCGTCACGCGTGGGTCATGTTCATAGGGGCGCAGCTCGTCCAGCGTCACCACCATCGGTGTGTCGGCGATGGGGTCGGTCAACGCCGCGGCCGAAGGACCGTTGCGTTCGAAGCCCTTGGCCAGCAGCTTGGTGGCCATGTCCTGCGGCGTCGGATCAGCCATCGCTGCTCTCCCGAGATGCCGTCAGTGCCTGTCGATCGGCGCGGCGAAGCTGCGCGCGTGCGTTGCGGCTGGCGCGGTGATCGCTCGCAGTCGAGCTGGTATAGATCGCGGCGCAGCCGGGCTTGGTGAACATCAGGTGCCCGCCGCGCGTGCGTTTCACGTGCCAACCTTCGCCCAGCGCGAACTCGATCAGCGCGCGTAGCCGCGCATGGCCGCGGGCCAGTTCATGCGCGATCGCCATGACTGGCTCCTCCTGCGCGGCCTCTGCCGGTAACGCATGCAAAGCGCTCCCGCCATGCCGGGAACAGCTCGCCAGCCAGCGCACGCATCGTCTCCAACGCCGCAGGCGCAGTACGGCCCACTGGTTGCCGGTATTCGACGCGATGCACTGGCAGCCCCCGTGTTGCGGCACGTGGGTAGGCTTCAATGGCCGGGACGTCGGTGCTCAGGACCTGTATGCCAGCGTGCGCCTGGAACACTTGTCGCAGGGCCTGCTGGATCAGTCGGGCGTTCGACGAAACCGGATGCACACGGTTGATGAGCAAGCGCAGCGGTGGCGGCTCGATGCCGAGGTGCCGATACGGAGCGATGTCCTCGATCAGTTGCAGCGTGCCGCGCCTCAGCTCACGCGCCGCCAGGATTTCCGGCGTCACCGGTGACAGCGCCAGACTGGAGGCCAGTACCGCCATTTCCAGCAGCACACTGCGCGCTCCCTGGGTATCGATCAGCAGCAGGTCGTAGTGCGACGCCAGCGCGGGGAGCAGGTGACGCAGGCGCAGCCGACCGTCGGGTGCGTGCAGCAGCAGTGTGTTCAGTTCGCCGCGATGGTCGTTCGACACCACCAGGTCGAGACCCGCCACAGCGGTCTGCGAAGCCAATTGCTCGATACGCTGCTCATTGAAGGCCAGCATCTCATAGATGCCGGCAGGCGCATGCGTGCCGAGCGTGAAGTAGCTCGACAAGGTGGGCTGTACGTCCAGGTCCAGCAGCAGCACGCGCAGTCCCGCATCGGCGATGAAGCCGCCCAGGTTCGCTGCGGTGGTCGTCTTGCCGACGCCACCCTTGGTCGAAATGATGGATACCACCTGCATGGTGCGACTCCTCGTGGAAGGGATTCCGGGGGGCGCGGGCTCACGCCCGCTCACTGAGTCGATCGGTGATCCACTGATCGATCTCCACCGAATCCCATCCGATGGCGCGTACCCCGAGGCGCAGGGGCTTAGGAAACTTGCCCTCCTTGATCAGGTTGTAGATGTGGGCGCGTTTGAAGCCGGTCTTGGCCTCGACTTCCGCGCGGCGCAGGATGCGGTGTTCGTTCGGCGTCGCGGTGGCGATGGTCTGGGCAGTCACGAGGGACACTCCTTGGCGCTGTGTAGCGGCGATGATGGAAGTGCCCCGTATTCAATAGCGCGGTTCCCGCGCGGTCACCGCAAGTGCAGACACGCCGTCTGCACTTGCAGTCAGCGGTCCTGGGTAGCGAGATGACGCTTGGCTGCCGAAAACTTCGCCCACAGCGTTCGCTCGCTGATTCCGGATTTGTCGCCGTAATGGGCAACCAGCGCATTGATGACCGATTCCAGCGTCTCGAAAGACGAATAGGGAACGCCATTGGGTGACTTGCCCAACAGCAGGGTCAGAAGACCGCCAACGATGTTCAGGTAGGTGGATTCACTGCGGGCGCCCGGCATCCCGGATCGCTTCTCGCGCTCCGTGCGCGCCTGGTGCTCCTGGCTGAGCGTCTGGAACTGCTCATAGAGCGCGTCCCAGGCCTGCACCTTGTCGGCAAGCTGGAGCTTCAACGCCTCGCGATCCATGACCAGTGCCTGCACGGCATCGACACTGACGGCCGGATGCAGGTGACGCTCGAAGGCATCGAACAGGAATGCCGGTCGCTGGTCGGGATAGAAACGGATCATCCAAGCCTTCAGATCGACGTGGCGGATCGTGAGGCCAGGATCATCGAGCAAGGCGGGATCGTTGCTCGTGAGGCCATCCTTGCCGTAGGGAAGGTCGAGATGCACCAGTGCGTCGTAGATCCGTTCCGCGTTCAGGCGAAGCTGTGGCCAGCGCGCCAGCGCAGCGTGCTCCGGCAGCCGGTTCATCCCTTCGGCAATATCAAGGATACGGCGCTCGAAGCGTGACAGTCCCGCCCACTGGATGGCCGCCTCGATCGGACGATAGAAGACCTTGGCTTGGGCGCCGGAAGAAGATGACTTTCTCATGGGCTACTCCCTGGTGAACGGGTTCAGGACATCGGCTTTTCTCGTGGTCTGGTCGACGCCATCCACACCTTCGCGGCGCGGAGCGGTGGCGACTTGGCTTGTGGAAAGGTTGTAGTGACGGCGAATGGCTGCAATGCTCACCCCAGCAACCAGTCGATGTGGCACCTTGTCCACCAACACCGAGCCTCTGCGTGGCGGTATGCTTCAAGATGTTTCTCGCCCGAGGCGGGGAGGCTTGGTGGTGAGGTTTTGCTACAGATGCCATCGCGGCGAAAGACGCATTCGGTCTACGTGCTTTCAAGTCTGGGCATCACCCGCATGTCAGACGCCGAGGGTCTTTCAGCAGACGCGGTTCGGGTGGCACCAGGCGCGGCGACGCCGTCTCGACGGGCAACGATGAGGCTTCGAGCCAGACGGCACGGGTCTTCGTTCAGATCAAGAAAGAATGACAGGCGAATGCCATCGATTCACCGACAAGTCTCAGAACATCAACAGTTCTATTGCGGGCAACCGACATGACAGAAAAGCCGATCACGGTCTTCCAGCATCTTCACCTCAGGGGCAAGACAGCAACCGCAATGCGCAGTGGCATCCTCGCGCAGGTTGGTGGCTCTTGGCGTCACGACGCTGAGCGGGAAGAAGACCTCAAGCAACACTTGGGCGACGACGATGTGATCGTGCTTGTACGATCTGCATTCGACGACGTCGATGAATCGGCTCTGGTGCTGTGGCAAGAGCCTGATGGCTACAAGGTTTCCAATATCGTGCCGCGAAACGTCGGTGAGCTTTGTATTGACAAGTACAACGCGATTCTTCGCGACTTCGTCGCCCAAGTCGCGGAACCGGCGTCCCGGGCCGGCGGTTTCGGCGTCGAACTGACCTCTCCCAACCAGACTCTTGAGGATTGGCTGGATGCCGAACCGGCAGCAGCCCTGCGGCGCTTCTCGCGGCTCGCCAATAAATCCACAGGTGCGGCCCATCCCATGGACAGGGAGCGCTGGTACGCGTTCCTGATTGCCGCGCACCGTGCATCGAAACGACTGGATAGTGACCAATTGGCACGGTGGCTTGTCGAGGTGGAGGCCTGGTCCGCAGGGCGGGCGCAGGACTTGGCCATCGACTATGAATTCGCACTCGGACTGCTTGAACAGTATGACCAGTCGCATACATGAGCCTGAATACTTCAGTCATTGACGACTTGGCTGCTTTAAACGCGCCTGTGTTGTGCGTGGATACATGCACCGTCCTTGACGTCATCCGTGACATCACGCGCGAAACAGCGGTAGCACACGATGCCAACGCCGGGCTTGCCTTGCTTGCGGCAGCCGAGGCCGGCTCCGATCTGATTGTTCTGATGGCAGAACAGGTGACCATCGAACTTGCTGCTCATGTCGCTGGCGTCGAGGTAGAGGCTCGAAACGCTTTGGCAAGGTTCCGGGCACAAGCTCAACGTATCCATGAAGTGGCCTTGGCCTACGGTGCCCAGGGAATGCTGCCGCTGGACCACCTTGAGGGACACGTCGCGCGGGCCAGGACAGTGCTGAACAGGTGGCGGGACGTTGCCAGCGTGGTGCCGCACAACGATGGGGTCGCCAGCCGTGCGTTCAAGCGAGTCAACGAACCTCGTGCTCCCGCCCGACTGGGTAAAGAATCAATGAAGGATTGCGTGATCGTCGAAGCCTATATCGAGGCGGCTGGCCAGCTTCGCTCCGCAGGGCTGGTGGCGCCGATCGTGTTCGCCTCGTCGAATACGAAGGAGTATTTCGCGCCGAACACCCGACGTCTTCAAGATGAAATCGCTGCCGATCTAGAGGACGTTGGTGTGGAGTACGCCCCAAACTTCGGCGCAGCGAAACACAGTCTCGGCCTATAGGCGCATCTGGACAGGACCCTGGTGGCTGTGCATGGACGTTGCTGGGCGATGGCAGACGATCCCGGGTTGCCGGGCAGGTGGGGCTGGTACATAATCTGGTCTAATTCCGTGGCGCTCACGGAAGAAACCCGTTATCAATCAACGGGTTGAGTGCGGCGTGATGTTCCCTTCACCCGCTCCATCTCGCGAAAATTCACCCCAAAGAGTCGTCTTCGCGCCGCCGCTTGCCGACATGCTTGACAAGCTCAACGCGGCACTGATGCCACGCCGCGGGTGTCGGCGAAGATTTTCCGCCTCGCAGGCGAGCGTAAGTCTGATGACTACCCACGGCGTATACCCACGCGACGGCGGTCAACAGTCGCAACCCGCGAGACAGGGGAACCGGTAGGATGGTGGCAGTCTTCAAGAAGTCGCCATCTGTGTCCCCAAAACTCTCCACGCCCGCCAGCGAGTTGCGGGCCCTCGCCGCTTCCGAGCCGTTCCGCACTGTGCTGGCGGACCCGCCTTGGCAATTCCAGAACCGCACAGGCAAGGTGGCGCCTGAGCACAAGCGCTTGAACCGCTACGGCACCATGACCTTGGCGGACATCTGCGCCTTGCCCGTGTCGGACATCGTCGCGGACACGGCGCACTTGTATCTATGGGTGCCCAATGCGCTGCTGCCCGATGGCCTGCGCGTCATGGAGGCCTGGGGATTTACCTACAAGTCCAATCTGGTCTGGCACAAAGTGCGCAAGGACGGCGGGCCTGATGGGCGCGGTGTGGGCTTCTACTTTCGCAATGTCACTGAGCTGATTTTGTTCGGAGTGCGCGGCAAAAACGCCCGCACACTAGAAGCCGGCCGCCGGCAGGTCAATTTCCTGGCCACACAAAAGCGCGAACACTCACGCAAGCCTGACGAGCAATACCCATTGATCGAAGCCTGCAGTCCGGGTCCGTTCCTGGAGATGTTCGCCCGAGGCCCGCGCAAGGGCTGGGCGGTGTGGGGCAATCAGTCCGAGGACTACACTCCTACTTGGGACACTTACGCCAACCACTCCCAGGCGCACCGGGTCCTGGAGCCTGTTGCGATCAGTCCTCGACGTAGAGCGCAGGCGTAATCCCGAATACCAGCAATGGGCATCCGCCACCGCTGCCGCCTTCAATGCGCGGCAGCAGTTTGGCCATGTGTGTGGTGCTGTTGCCATAGGACGCGCCGCGACCTAGGTTGGCAAAAATGCTTTGGAGTTCGCTGCAGCGGGTGATGATGACGCCCACACTGATGGCACGCAGGTCGAAAAGCAGGCGGAAGTTGTTCAAGTCCCGGTCGTAGAACGGATCCTTGTTGTTCCATTCGATTTCAAGGGCGACCCCGTTTTTGAAGCAATCCACCTTGTGGGTGGGGGCGTCCATGGTGCGCTCGTCCACCTTGATTTGCGTGGTGAACTTCTTCTCTCGCCAGCCCCTGGCTTCCAGTTGTCCATCCAGCCAGCCGGCAATGTCGGACTTGCGTCCGCCAGGCGTGATGATTTGGCTGCGATTGAGGCGAAAGCCTTCCAGCGTAGCCTGTATGTCGGCCCATTCGTTGGGGAAGTCAGCAGCAAGAATGGCGCTGGCGTGCCGCCATTCGTGAATTTCATAGTGGTCGCGGATGAAGGGTGACAAGTTGCGGATAGACACGAAGATCCCCTGATATGCACGGGGATCCAAGCACAGACCGCTATGTTGCACAATCCATCTAGGTCATCGCTTCTTAGTGTTGGCGCTGGCTGGTGGGTATGTGCGCAAGCCCGCCGGGCTGCTGTACGGTCTGTCCCACCGTCGCTCGAAATGAGGGGTATCGCACGAGGAACCGAGGTTTCCGTGCTGGCGGAGCAGGTTTCTGGCCGGACGCGCCGCCTGGCTGACCGGTTGCGACTGGGCCGGTCTGGCGCGGCAGATCGAATGGGGGCGTTCTCGTTCGACGTTCGCCGAGGCGCCCATGATGTATCCGAATCGTGTGTCGATCCACTGGCTCGGCGGCGCGTACGTTAGAGGGGCGGCGTGGGGGGCGCCGACTTCGACCATGAACCGCCGTTCGCGTGATGCGAGGGCCGCGCTCGGCCACATCCGGTCAGCGTGCGTGGCTCGGGGCGCAATCCCTCAGGGGCCTCAAGGCCCGCACTCCCAGCGCCCTTCGAAGACGCGGCTGGCGCCGTCGGCGCGGTGGTAGGTCAGCGTCGCGGGGCGCGAGGGCGATTCGCCGCCGCCCTCGGCAGGGCCGGTCAGGGCGATCAGGATGGTCTTGCCGCGGCCGCTGAGCGTGGGGTTGTCGAGCAGGCCGTCGAAGCCGCCGGGTGCGCCTACGCGCTCCACATAGCCGGAGCCCTTGACGATGCCCTGCGCTCCGACGTCGGAGTCGACGTCGCCGGCGGCGTAGAGGATCGGTCCCTCGTCTCCGACCGAGAAACTACAGGCGAGTTCGCCCGGCAGATCGGCTTCCTTCAGGTCGCTTTCCGTCAGTGGGTCCAGCCGGATTTCCGAGCCGTCGCCGCCGACGGTTTCGCCTCGGGACGCGGTGGGCGCCGTGGGCGTCGGGGCAGGCGCCGGCGTGGGGTCGGAAGGTGGCGCGGGCGCCTGCGCCGGTGCGGTGTCCTCGGCGGGGGGCGCGGGGGCGAGATGGGGTGGCTGGGGCGACGGCGAGCAGCCGGCCACGAGCGAGCCGGCGATCAGCGCGGCCGCGGCGGTTCGTGCGACGTGCGCACGAACGGAATGCCAGGATGGGATTGGGGGCATGTCAGGGTCTCTGCGATGCGCGTTGTGGGTTGCCGATCGCCCGCATCATTCCTTCAGGGCGCCGTCGCGCGGATCGGTGGCGGCGTAGGTCGAAGCGCGGATCTCGTCGTCGTGCGGGTGGCGCATGGCGTCGCGTACTGCTTGCGGCAGGCGGTCCACGCGCAGGATCACCTTGCCGAAGTGGACATCGGCAACGGCATCCATCGGCAGTACGAAGTCGCCGCCGTTCTGGATGTGGACGACGAACTCGGAGGAGCCCGGGCGCACTTCGCGCACCGCGCCGATGCCGAGTTCGCCATCGGCCACGAATACCATCTGGCCTGCTTCCAATCGTCCGGACATCGCGCCTGCCTTCTTCGTGGAGAGGTCCCGCCGCGGCTGCCTCATCGCCGTGCGGAAGCGCAGGTTGCGGCGCCACGGGTCGAGGAGGGGTGAATGCGGGCAGAGGCGGCTGCCGCGGCCGCGAGCGGTGCGCCGCCGAGGCGCCTGCGCGGTCTCACGGCGACTGCACGCGGCGGTGCCTACGCTCGCCTGCCCCTCATGGAAGCGACCCGATGCACGTGCGCGCAGGCTGCGAACTGGCGATCGAGACCGACGCCGCCTGCCCCGTGGTCGCCATGCTGCGGCCGCGCGCGGGGCGTGCGCGCTGGCGGGTGAACGGTCGCGCCGGTTTCGCGCCGGCGCACGGCTTCGGCGAGTACGTCGACGGCTTCGGCAACCGTTGCCAGCGCTTCACGCTGCCCGAGGGGCTCACCCGCATCCGCGTGGATGCGCATGCGCGCGCCGAACCGGAATTGGCGGTGGCCCCCGAGGCGCCGGCCGTGGACCCGGCCGCGCTGCCGGCGCAGACCCTGCAGTTCCTGCTGCCCAGCCGGTATTGCCCGTCCGATCGCGGCGCGATGCTGGAACGGGCGCAGGCGATCGCGGGCGACACCGCGCCCGGCTACGCGCAGGTGGAGGCGATCCGCCGCTGGATCGGCACCCATCTGGCGTACCGTCACGGCGTCAGCGATGCGAGCACCGACGCGCAGGACACGCTGGTCCACGGCGCCGGCGTCTGCCGCGATTTTGCCCACGTCGGGATCGCGCTGTGCCGCGCGCTGGACATCCCGGCGCGGATGGTCGCGGGCTGGCTGCACGCGCTCAAGCCGATGGACATGCACGCCTGGTTCGAGGCCTACGTCGGCGGCGCGTGGCACACCTTCGACGCGACCCAGGATCGGCCGCGCGGGGGCCGCGTGGTGATCGCGCGCGGCCGCGATGCGGCCGACGTCGCCTTTCTCACCAGCTACCGCCCGCTGCGCGCGGTCTCGGTCCAGGTCTGGACCGAGCTCGACGGCGACGGCTGATCCGGGGGCGCCGCGATGCAACTGTTCAAGTGCGGGCGCTGCGACCAGGTGCTCTACTTCGAGAACACCGAGTGCGTGCGCTGCGGCGCCAAGCTCGGCTTCCTGCCCGAGCGCATGGCGTTGAGCGCGCTGGAGCCGGACGGCGCGGCCTGGGTGGCGCACGCGCGGCCCGGCGTGCGCTACCGCTTCTGCCGCAACTGGGAACACTCGGCCTGCAACTGGATGCTGCCGGCCGACGATCCCGGTTCCTACTGCCGCGCCTGCCGGCACAACCGCACCATCCCGCACCTGGGCGACGAGGGCAGGCTGCAGGCGTGGCGGCGGATCGAGGTGGCCAAGCGTCGGCTGTTCTACAGCCTGCTGCGGCTGCGCCTGCCCACGCCCACCGTGGACAGCGGCGATCCGCAGCCGCTGACGTTCGACTTCCTCGCCGATCCCGAGCACGGACCGCCGGTGACGACCGGGCACGACAGCGGCCACATCACCATCGCGCTGTCGGAGGCCGACGACCCCACGCGCGAGGCGGCGCGGGTCGCGATGGGCGAGCTGTACCGCACCCTGCTCGGCCACTTCCGTCACGAGATCGGCCACTACTACTGGGACCGGCTGGTGCGCGACGGCGGCGACGAGGAACTCGCGCGCTTCCGCGCGCTGTTCGGCGACGAGCGCGACGACTACGGCGAGGCGTTGCGGCGCTACTACGCCGACGGCGCACCGGGCGACTGGCTCCACACCCACGTCAGCCGCTACGCGACGATGCACCCCTGGGAGGACTGGGCCGAGACCTGGGCGCACTACCTGCACATCGTCGATACCCTGGAAATAGCCGCGGCCTTCGGCATCCGCATCGCGCCGGACATCGTCGACGATCCGGCGATGGAGGCCGACATCTCGTTCGATCCGCACCGCGTCGCCGGCATCGATCGCCTGATCGAGGCGTGGCTGCCGCTGACCTACGCCGTCAACAGCCTCAACCGCGCCATGGGCCAGCCCGATCTGTACCCGTTCGCGATCGCGCCGCCGGTGACGGAGAAGATGGCCTACATCCACGCGCTGATCCGCCGCGCGGGCCGGTTGCCGGGCTGAGGGCGCAGAAAACGCGGTCGCGCGCCGGTATCGAAGCCGCGCGCGGC
This sequence comes from Luteimonas huabeiensis HB2, assembly GCF_000559025.1. GTDB lineage: Bacteria > Pseudomonadota > Gammaproteobacteria > Xanthomonadales > Xanthomonadaceae > Luteimonas > Luteimonas huabeiensis. The sequence continues at coordinate 215,218 of NZ_JAAN01000014.1, forward strand.
CGACGCCGCGCTCAGGGGTTGCGCCGCAGCGCGGGCGGCAGCGCGGGCGCGGGCGGCGGCGGGCGCTGCGGCCGCACGCCGTGGCCGAAAGCGTTGCCCAGGCGCTGCCGGGTCGCTTCCGAATGCGCCAGTCCGAGCGTCGTCGGCGCGCGCCGGGCCATCGCCTCGGCGGCGGTCGGCGCCGTAGGGCCGCCCGCAGCCGCGGTGGCGGGCGCCATCAGCCGGCCCAGGCAGGCGTAGTCGCGTACGCGCTGGCCGTCGACGACGACCTCGATGCAGCCGCCGTCGGCCGGCGGCACGGGCGGCGTTTGCGCGAGCGTCGCTGCCGGCGACAGCAGGCAGAGCAGGGCGGCGATGAGGCGCACGGGCGGCTCCGGCTGCGGCGGGTTGCGGCGATCCTCGCCCAGCCGCGCGCCCGCTTCAAGCGCGGCTGTCGCGAAACCGTCATGTGGAACCGGCGGGGGCGATGCCTCGCGCGGGGTGCGGCCGGATCGGTTTGCGGGGCTGCGCCGCGGCGAACGTCCTAGCCAAGAGCGGTCGGCCGGGGAGCGGTGCCGAACCGGCCGCGGACGTTCTTCGTTTCGGGTGGATGACAGATGTTCGGACAAGATGCGGCGCCCGCGATCGCGGCGCTGGCGACGGCTGCGGCGCTGGCGCTGGCGACGCCCGCGTTCGCGCAGGACGCGGGCGAACCGGAGGCCGGCGCGATTGCGCCCGCCGCCGAGGCGCCGGCGCCGAGCGCGCAGCGGGTCAACCTCAACGAGTACGTCGTGCGCGGCAACACCGTGCTCGATGCGCGCGCGATCGAGCGCGCGGTCACTCCGTTCCTGGGGCCGGGACGGAGCATGGACGACATCGAGGCCGCCCGCGCCGCGCTGCAGGCGGCATACCAGGCGCGGGGCTACCAGTCCGTGTACGTGGACCTGCCGGAGCAGCAGGTAAGCGGCGGCGTGGTGTATCTGCAGGTGACCGAGACGCGGGTGGGCGAGGTCGAGGTGGCCGGCGCGCGGTACAACGACCCCGAGCGCCTGCGCGCGCGGGTGCCGTCGCTGCGCGCCGGAGAGGTGCCCGATTTCGATCGCGCGCAGGCCGATCTGGCGGCGCTCAACCGCGGGGCCAAGCGCCAGGTGGTGCCGCTGGTGCGGCAGGGCGCGCGCGAGGGCACGATGGACGTCGAGCTCAAGGTCGAGGACCGCTCGCCCTGGCGCTTCGGCGCCACCGTCAACAACGACCACAGCGCCGACACCACCGCGCTGCGCTCGATCCTGACCCTCGGCCACGACAACCTCTGGCAGCGCGAGCACGCGGCCTCGTTGACCTTCTTCGCCGCGCCCGAGGACCTGGAAGAGGCGCAGGTGTTCTCCGCGTCCTACACGCTGCCGCTGCGCAACCCCGACTGGACGCTGGAGTTTTCCGGCTACGTGTCCGACAGCGACGTGGTCGCCTCCGGCGCCACCAACGTCACCGGCAAGGGACACGCGGTCGGCGCCCGGCTCGCGCGCACGCTGGCGACCGATGGCGCGTGGTGGCACCAGTTGTCGGCCGGCGTCGATTTCAAGGACATGGACGAGACGCTGGCGTTCGGCGACGACGTCGCCACCTATCCGCTGCGCTACGCGCCGATCACGCTCGCCTACAGCGGCTTCCGCCAGGGCGGCGGGCATCAGCTGAGCCTGGGCCTGCAGACGGTGTTCGGCGTGCGCAGCCTGCTCGGCTACGGCAGCGGCGCGGACGCGTTCGACGACCGCCGCTACGCGGCCGATCCGAGTTTCTTCGCGGTCAAGGCCGACGTCAGCGACACCTATACCGCGCAGAGCGGCGCGCAGTGGTTCGGGCGGCTGTCGGCGCAGCTCACCGACGCGCCGCTGGTGTCCGGCGAACAGTTCGCCGCCGGCGGCATGTACACGGTGCGCGGCTACCGCTCGGCCGAGGCGATCGGCGACTACGGCGCGCTGGGCACGATCGAATGGCGCACCCGGCCGCTCGGGCTGTGGAACCTGCTCGACTGGCGCCTGTACGCCTATCTCGACGGCGCCTGGCTGCGGCTGCGGCGTCCGCTGCCCGATCAGGAACACGACTTCGTGCTCGGCTCGGTCGGCGTGGGCAGCAGCTTCCGCCTCACCGACCACCTGCTGTTCCGCTTCGACTACGGCTACCCGCTCGACGACGGGCCGACCACCACCCAGGGCGCGCACCGGCTGCATTTCAGCATCGGTGCCAGCTACTGACGATTCCCGCTTCCACGTTCCGGAGATGTCCCGATGCAACGCTACCTGATCCCGCTGCTGCTGCTCCTGGGCGCGCTCCTGCCCGCCGCGGCATCCGCCCAGTCCGAGACGGCCTGGTGGCAGGCGGAATGGCAGTACCGCAAGCCGATCACCCTCGACGCCGGCGGCGCCGGGATCGCTGGCAGCATCGGCCGCGCGCCGGTGCTGGTGCGCCTGCACGCCGGCAACTTCGCCTTCGACGGCGTGAACGCGGACGGCAGCGACCTGCGCTTCGTCGGCGCCGACGGACGCACCGTGCTCAACCACCAGATCGAGCGGTTCGACCCCGAACTGGGACTGGCGCTGATCTGGGTGGACGTGCCGCAGTTGGGCGCGGCCGCGCAGACGCTGTGGATGTACTACGGCAACGCGACCGCGCCGGCCTCCGGCAACGGCCAGTTGGCCTTCGATCCCGACTACGTGCTGGTCTACCACTTCGCCGAGGACGGCGCGCCGCGCGACACCACCGCCTACGGCAACCATACGCGCGATGCCGGCGAGCGCGACGAGGGCGCGGCGATCGGCCGCGGACTGCGGTTGCAGGGCCAGGGCGTGGCGGTTCCGGCCTCGCCGTCGCTGGCGGCGGCCGCGGGCGGCGCGCTGACCGTCTCGGCCTGGGTGCGTCCGGAGGCGGCGGGGCCGCAACAGACGGTGTTCGCGCGCCGCGGCGGCGAGGGCGTCTTCGTCCTCGGGCTCGACGCCGGCGCGCCGTTCGTGCAGGTGGGCGAGTCGCGCGCGGTGGCGCCGCGCACGATCGCCGCGGGCGCCTGGTCGCACCTGGCGGCGGTGGCCGGCGACGGCCAGGTCGTGCTGTACGTGGACGGCGCCGAGGCGGCCCGGCTGGAGGCGGCGCTGCCCGCGCTCGACGGCGACGCCTGGATCGGCGCCGACGCGCCGCCCGCGACCGTCGAGGGGGCCGACGACGACGCGGCGGCGGTCGCCGCCGCCGTGCGCGGCAATCCGTTCGTGGGCGCGATCGACGAACTGCGGGTGTCGAAGGTCGCGCGGCCGGCCGTGTCGATCCAGGCCGACGTGGCCTCGCAGGGGCCGGAATCGCGGCTGGTGGCGTTCGGCGAGGACGAGCAGTCGGCCGGGGTCAGCCACTTCGGCTTCATCCTGCAGGCGATGCCGGTGGATGCCTGGGTCGTGGTGGCGGTGCTGGCGCTGATGCTGCTGGCCTCGTGGGCGATCATGATCGCCAAGAGCCGCTACTTCGGCGCCATCGCCAAGGCCAACGCGGTGTTCGCCCGGCATTACCACGAGGCCGCGGGCGCGCCGCTGGCCACGCTCGGCGAACTGGCCGAGCAGGGCCGCATCGACCGCGAGGTGCAGGAGACCTCCACCCTGTGGCGGCTGTACCGCATCGCGCTCGACGAGGTGCGCGGCCGGCAGTCGCGCGATGGCGCCGGCACGCGCCTGGGCGCGGCCTCGATCGCCGCGATCCGGGCCTCGATGGATGCCGAGGTGGTGCGCGAGTCCGAGCGCATGTCGCGGCGCATGAACTGGCTCTCGACCACCATCGAGGGCGCGCCCTACATCGGCCTGCTGGGCACCGTCATCGGCATCATGCTGGTGTTCGCGGTGGCGGCGATGGCCGGCGCGGTGGACATCAACTCGGTGGCGCCCGGCATGGCCGCCGCGCTGCTGTGCACGGCCGCGGGTCTCGGCGTCGCGATCCCGGCGCTGTTCGGCTACAACTGGCTGGTCGCGCGCTCGGAGGCGATCGCCGCCGACATGGCGGTGTTCGTGGACGAGTTCACCGCGCGCCTGGCCGAGGAGTACGACGAAGCCCCCGCACCGTTCGCGCCCGCCGCCGCGGCGCACCTCTAGGAGGCGCGGCGATGGCGAGCAGGCGGTTCGGCGCCAAGAAGCGCGACAAGGGCATCAACGTCACCCCGTTCGTGGACGTGCTGCTGGTGGTGCTGGTGATCTTCATCCTCACCAGCAACGCCACCATCCCCGGCATCGAGGTCGACCTGCCCAAGGCCAGCGCCACGGTCGCGCTGGAGCGGCCGCAGACCAAGGCGGTCACGGTGGACGCGAGCGGGCAGATCTTCCTCGACGCCTACCCGGTCACCCTGCAGGAGCTGGAAGCGCGGTTGCGCCAGGAGAAGGCGCTCAACCCCGACTTCCCGGTGATCGTGCGCGGCGATGCGCAGGTGCAGTACGCGCGCGTGGTGGAAGTGCTCGACCTGCTGCGGCGGATCGAGCTGAACCAGGTCGGCCTGGTCACGGGCCGGGTGCAGGGCTGAGCGCGCGTGGACGCCAGGAATCGCCCGCGACGCTCCGATCCGCAGCCCCGGCCGCCGCAGCGATGGCCGCGCTGGGCCGCGCCCGCCGCAGGGCTGCTGCTGCTCGCCGCCGCGCTGGGCGCGCTGTTCTGGTGGCTGCTCGTGCGCGACACCGCCAGCACGCGCCGCCCGGTGCCGGACACGCCGATGCTGATGCTGCCGCCGCCACCGCCCCCGCCGCCGCCCGAGGAGGAGCCGCCGCCGGAGCCCGAGCCGGAGCCGGAGGACCTGGCGCCCGAGCCGGAGCCGCTGGATGAGGCGCCGCAGCCCAGCGAGGAGGAGGCGCCGACGCCCGACGCCGCCGATCCCGTGACCATGGATGCCGACGCCCAGGCCGGCACCGACAGCTTCGGCATCCAGCGCGGCAGCGGCGGCGGCATGAGCGGCAGCGGCGCGGCGGGCGCCGGCAACGCCGCCTACGGCCGCTACCTCGGCTACGTGCTGCAGCAGGCGATCGCGCGCGACGCGCGGGTGCGCCGGCTGGCCTTCCAGTTGCAGCTCGACGTCTGGCTGACGCCCGAGGGCGAGATCCGCCGCGTCGAACTGGTGCGCGGCAGCGGCAACCCGGAGGCCGACGAGGCGGTGCTGGAGGCGGTGCGCGGCTTCGGCCGCGTCGAGGAGCGGCCGCCGCCGTCGCTGCAGTTCCCGGCGCGGGTCCTGGTCCAGGGCCGCAGGCCGGCCGGCTGATCCATCCGCGGCCGGGCGCAGGCCCGGCCGCTTCGAGATTCCCCTACGAGCGAGCGATCCCATGACGACCCATCCTTCCTTCCTCACCCCCGGCCCGCTGCGGCTCGCCGCGCTCGCCGCGGCGCTGGGCGCGACGCTGCTGTGCGGGCAGGCCCGCGCGCAGCAGCCCGAGGCCGGCGAGAGCACCCTGGTCAAGCTGATCCGCGGCCTGATCGACAGCGGCGCGCTGGCGCCCGAGGCCGGCCACGCGCTGCTCGAGGAAGCCGCGCGCGAGGCGGCCGCCGGGCGCGCCACCGCCGCCCGACCCGCGCCGGAGCTGCAGCCCGGGGACGTGCGCGTGCCCTACGTGCCGCAGACGGTACGCGACGAGATCCGCGAGGAGGTCAAGGCCGAGGTGCTGGCGCAGGCGCGCGAGGAGCGCTGGGCCGCGCCCGACGCGGTGCCGGCCTGGACCCAGCGCCTGCAGGTGCAGGGCGACGTGCGCGTGCGCAACGAATCGCGCTTGTATTCCGAGCGCAACAGCGACATCGAGGTGGACTGGACGCGCATCAACGCCGGCGCCGGCTACGACGTCAACCCGAACACCAACCTGCAGTTCCCGCCGCTGCGCAACACCCGCGAGGACCGCGACAACCTGTGGCGGGTCCGCGCGCGGCTGGGCGTAACCGCGAGCCTCGGCGAGCAGGTGCGCGCCGGCATCCGCCTGGCCTCGGGCAACGACGACGGCCCGGTGTCGGCGACCCAGGCGCTCGGCGGCGGACTGGAGAAGAAGGACGCCTGGCTCGACCAGGTCTGGCTGGCCTGGAAGCCCGCCGACTGGCTGGAGGTGATCGGCGGCCGCTTCGACAACCCGTACTGGTCCACCGACATGCTGTTCTCCAACGATCTCGCCTTCGACGGCCTGGCGATCCGCTATGCGCAGGACGTCGGCGCCGACGGGCTGTCGCTGTTCGCCAACCTCGGCCTGACCCCGCTGGAGTACACCTCCGACAGCTTCCCAGGCACCAGCCAGGACAAGATGAAGAGCAACGACAAGTGGCTCAACGGCCTGCAGCTCGGGGCGCAGTGGGCGTTCGCCGACGACCATCGCCTGCGCGGCGCGCTGGCCTACTACGACTTCCGCAACATCGCCGGCCGGCTGTCGGAGCCCTGCGCGCTGTACGCCGGCGCCGACCACTGCAGCACCGATTGGACCCGCCCGGCCTTCATGCAGAAGGGCAACACGCTGATGCTGCTGCGCGACATCGCGCTCGATCCGCTCGACCCGGCGAACACGCCGATGCCGCAGTACGCAGGGCTGGCCTCGAAGTTCGAGCTGCTCGACGTCAACCTGCGCTGGGAGCTGCCGGCGTTCGCCGGCCATGCGCTGCGCCTGGAGGCCAACTGGCTGCAGAACCTGGGCTTCGACCGCCGGCGCATGTGGGACCGCGCCAACGGCGGCATCGTCACCAACGTCGCCACCCCGGACGGCGCCGCGCCCAGCGCCGACGACATCGTCAGCGGCGACGTGGCGTGGATGGCGCAGGCCACCTTCGGCGCGCTGGCGCTGCGCGAGCGCGGCGACTGGCACGCCTGGCTCGGCTACAAGCGGATCGAGCCCGATGCGCTGCCCGACGGCTACAACGATCCCAACTTCCATCTCGGCGGCACCAACGCCAAGGGCTACTACCTGGGCGGCTCGTGGATGTTCGACCGCAACGTCTGGCTGACCGGGCGCTGGATGGCCGCCAAGGAGGCGATGGGCGCGCCGCTGTCCATCGACGTGTTCCAGCTCGAGGTCAACGCCGGGTTCTGAGCGTGCGCGGCGCTGGACGCGTCGCGAGGAACGCCGTTGGGTGAGCGGCGGCGTTGCGGTCGGTCATGGAGGACGGTCGTGCGGACCGGAATCGGGCGCCACGGCGGCACGGAGCGGCGACGTGCGGAGAAAGGCATTGAAGGGGGACGCGGATGAGCGGTTGTGAGGCAACGGCGCTGGAAACGAATGCCGAAGAGCGGGCGCGTGCGGGGCTGAAGCGGGGCGCCGATACGCTCGACGCGCGCGGCGAGGCAGACGTGTTGCGTCGTCTCAACGGCGGGATGTTCATGGTGCCCAGGCGGCTGATCGCCGCGAACGCCTGGCTCGGGCACATTCCGTTCGCAGGCTGGCTGGTCGAAGTGGCGAGGCCGCGAATTCTCGTAGAGCTCGGCGTGCACCGGGGGGCGTCGTACTTCGCGTTTTGCCAGGCGGTACAGGAATCGGGCGTGCGTGCCTTCTGCTACGGCGTGGACACCTGGCGAGGCGACAAGCATGCCGGCGAGTATGGCGAGGACGTCTACCAGGACGTGGTCGCCTACAACGCTCGGCACTACGTCGACTTCTCGGCGCTGCTGCGCTGCGATTTCGACGAGGCGCTGGCGCAGTTCGAAGACGGCACCATCGATGTGCTGCACATCGATGGCCTGCATACCTACGATGCGGTGCGTCACGATTTCCTGGCCTGGAAGCGCAAGTTGTCGCCGCGCGGGGTCGTGCTGTTCCACGACACCGTGTGCCGGCACCTGGATTTCGGCGTCTGGCGCTTCTGGCGCGAGATCTCGGCGGAATACCCATCCTTCGAGTTCCGGCATTCCTACGGGCTTGGCGTCTTGCTGGTGGGCGAGGAGCCGGCGAGCGCGCTCGCGGAGATTGCCGCCTGTACGGAGGAGCGGCGTATCCATTTGGATCGGCTGTTCGCAGCGCTGGGCGCGCGCATCGTGGCGCTGGCAGAGGTTGCGCAGCGCGAGGCCGAAGCGGCCGCGGCCGCACGGCGGTTCGAAGATGCCGAGGAAGGGCGGCGCCTTGCGCAGGCGCGCTGTGAGGCGCTGGAGGCGTCGCTCCAGGAACGCACGCGTCGTATCGCCGCGCTGCAAGCGGAGATGGCCGCGGCGGGCGAGGCGGCGTCGGCGGCGTCGGCGGCGGTGGCGGTGGCGGAGCGTGAGGCCGCGTTGGCGTTGGTCCAGGAACGGGACGCCGCGCTCGCCATGTGCGAACGAGCGCTCGCCGACGTTCACCGCAGCCATTCGTGGCGGATCACCGCGCCGCTGCGGGCGGCGTCGCGTTGGCTTCGCGGCCTGACGTAGCGTCGGCGCGAAGGAGGGTCCGGCGTTCGTGCGGGCGCAGCAGGGCGTCGGGAGCGCGGCATCGCGACGTTGCCGACGGTCGCTCGTCGGCCCGACGTGCCGCATGCCCGCAGGAGCGCCGTCCCGCCAGCGAGACCACCTTAGGCTGGCCATCTCCGGCGGCAGGCGACTGCGGACTGCGTCACGCATCTGTCATGACGGCTCCCTATCTTGGCTTGCGCGAAGGCGGGCGGTTCCGCCCCGGGGACGACCAGGGCGTTGAATGGCCGCGGTCCGTTCTGCTTGGATTCTCTATGGAGTCGTGGCCATGACGGCGTCGGCCGTTCCGTTGGTGCGGGCGCATGCGACGGACAGCCCCAGGGAGCGGGACGCGCCGGCCTTGGCTGGCGCCGCGGACTGCACCGGTTGCGTCGCCTTCGACATTCCGCCGCAACCGCTGGCACGCGCGATCGAAGCCTTCGGCGCCGCGACCGGCCAGTCGGTCGTCTACGACAGCGCGCTGGCCTCGGGCCTGGTCTCGCCAAGCGTGCGCGGCCGCATGAGACCCGACGAGGCGCTGGCCCGGCTGCTCGATGGCAGCGGCCTGGATGCGCGCCGGGTGAGCGCCGATGCGCTGGTGCTGACGCGAGCGGCCGCGCCGGCCGCCGCTGCGCTGCCGGCGGGCGAGGGCGAGCGCTACTACGGCCTGGTCCAACGTCAGGTCGCCGCGCGGCTGTGCGCCTGCCCGCGCCTGGCCGAAGGCCGGCACCGGCTGGCGCTGCAGCTCTGGTTCGACCGCGCCGGGCGGCTGCGGCGCTCGACGCTGCTGGATACGGCCGGCGACCCGGCGTTGGCGGCGGCGGTGGACACGGCGCTGCGCGGGATCGAGCTGGGCGCGCCGGTGCCCGATGGCATCGCGCAGCCGTTCACCCTGCTGGTGCTGCCGCGCGGCGCCGGCTATCACTGGAACTGTCCGGCACCGGATGCGGCCGCGGCGGACGAGGGCGGTGGGGCATGAGCGTCGGCATCGGATTGCAGGAATTCCTGGCCGCGCGCTACGACGATCTGCGCCGTCGCCTCGCCCAGCGGCTGGGCTCGGACGACATGGCCGGCGACGCGCTGCAGGAGACCTGGCTGCGGCTGTCGACGCGGCAGATCGCCGGCACGGTGGCCAGTCCGTGGAGCTACCTGTTCCGGATGGCAATGAACGCCTCGGTGGACCAGCGCCGCGCCGCCGGCCGCCGGCTGACGCTGTACGAGGTGGACGACCTGCTCGAAGTGCCCGACCCGGCGCCGGGGCCGGCGGAATCGGCGGGCGCGCGCTCCGATCTTGAAACGCTGGCGCAGGCGATCGAGGAAATGCCGGAGCGGCGCCGGCGCATTCTGCTGGCGGTGCGGATGGAACGGCTCACGCAGCCGGAAGTGGCCCGCCGCATGGGCATCTCGCTGCGCCTGGTGGAGCTGGAGCTGCAGAAGGCGCAGGCATACTGCGCGTCCCGCCTGGGGCGCTGAGCCCGTGCGGGGAAACGGGTAGGCGGCCCGGCAGCGCCGGGGATGCGGCGTTGGCGCCGTCGGAACGTCTTGGTAAACAGGGCTTGCGGGCGCCGTCCCCGAACGACGGCGCAGCGGGCGCGCGGACGGGTGGCGGCATGAACGTTTCCGGATCGAACGAAGAGGCCAAGACGGCGCGGCTGCGCCGCGAGGCCGACGCGTGGGTCCGCCGCCTCGCCTCCGGAGAGGCCACGGAGGACGATGCGCACGCCCTGCGCCGCTGGTGCGCGCAGGATCCGGCGCACCGCGCGGCCTTCGACGAGGCCAGGAGGCTGTGGCGCGATCTCGGGCCGGCCACCGAGTTGCTGCGCGCGCGCCCGGGTGCGACCGCATCCGGGCGGCGGCTGAGCCGGCGGGCGTTCCTCGGCGGCCTGGCCGCGGCCTCGGCCACCGGCGCGATCGCGCTGGCGCTGCACCCGCCGTTGCGGGCGTGGGCGCCCTGGCCCGACTGGGAGGCCGACTACCGTACGGCCACCGGCGAACAGCGCCGCGTGCGGCTGCCGGGGCGGGTGGAACTGGCGATGAACACCCAGACCCGCGTCGCGGTGCTGGAGGCCGAGGGCGGCGCTGGCGGCCTGGCGCTGCTCTCGGGCGAGGCGGCCATCGAGGCCCCGGACGCGCCGCCCGGCCGCTTCCGCGTGCGCGCCGGCGACGGCGACGCGGTGGCCGCGTTGCCGGCGCGCTTCGAGGTGCGCCACCTCGATGGACGCACCCGGGTCGCCTGCCACGCGGGGCGCGTGGACGTGCGGCGCGGCGAACGCCTGTGCACGCTGCTCGCCGGGCAGCGGGTGGATTACGACGCGGCGGGCCTGCAGGCGGTGACCGCGATCGATCCGGACCTCGACTCGGCCTGGCGCGACGGCGTGGTCGTGTTCCGCGCCACGCCGCTGCCCGAGGCGGTCGCCGAGATCAACCGCTACCGGCCCGGCCGCGTGGTGCTGGTGGGCCGCCGCCTGCAGCGGCAGTCGGTGAGCGGGCGCTTCTCGACCGCGGACATGGATACGGTGGTGGCGCAGATCCAGCGCGCATTCTCCGCGCGGGTGGCGCGGCTGCCGGGCGACGTGGTGCTGCTGGGCTGACCCGCGCCGTTTGCGGGGTGCGCGGGGCGCAAGCGTCGATAGGGGAACAGGGTTGCGCGCCGCAGCGCCGCCCGCCCCCGGCCCCAGCGAGAGAGCAAGTCGATGCGCAGCACTCCGGCATCCCCGTCCCGAATCGTCCGTCGGCGCCTGGTCGCCCATCCGCTGTCGCGCGCGATCGCGGGCCTGCTGCTGGCCGGCGGCACGGTCGGCGCCGCGCAGGCGCAGCAGCCGTTCAGCGCCGGCTGGTTCGCCAACAAGGGCGCGGTGCAGGATGCGGCCGCGCGCACCGGCAGGCTCCCGAACGGCCACCCGGCGGCCACGATCGGCGGCCCGCAGCGGCAGTCCGAGGCCGCGCGCGAGCGCCTGCGCACCTCGATCGACAACCTGGGCGCCGCCGCGCAGGCCATCGCGATGCAGCAGCGCCTGCAGGCGCAGGCGCGCGAGGCCGCGCTGGCGCGGCCCGGCAGCGTGCCCGATGGCCTCGGCGAGGGCGGGCTGAAGATCGACGAGAATCCGCTGACCGCCGGCTGGCACAACGCCAAGGCGCCGGTGCAGTCCGAGCGCGACGGTCGCGTCGCGGTGGACATCGAGCAGACCGGCGAGCGCGCCGTGCTCAACTGGGAAACCTTCAACATCGGCCGCGACACCACGGTGTCGTTCCGCCAGGACGCGGACTGGGCGGTACTCAACCGGGTCAACGATCCCGCCGCGCGGCCCTCGCAGATCCACGGCCGGATCGAGGCCGACGGCACGGTGCTGGTGGTCAATCGCAATGGCGTGGTGTTCGACGGCGCCAGCCAGGTGAACGTGCGCAACCTGGTCGCGGCCGCGGCCCGCATCGACGATGCGCAGTTCCGCGAGCGCGGCCTGTACGGTACCGATGGCGCGGCGACCTTCACCGATGCCGGCGGCGCGGTGACGGTGGAAGCGGGCGCGCGGATCGCCACCCACGCCCCCGAGTCGGTCACCCAGGGCGGCGGCTACGTGCTGCTGCTCGGGCAGGCGGTGGACAACGCCGGCGAGATCGCCACGCCGCGGGGGCAGGCCGCGCTGGCCGCCGGCGATGCCTTCGCCATCCGCCGCGGCGTCGGGACCGAGGGCAACACCACCTCGACCGTGCGCGGGAACGAGGTCGCCGCGCTGCGCGGGGCCGGAGGCGGGGATGCGGACACCGGCGGCGATACGGGCCGGGTGCGCAACAGCGGCCTGATCCATGCCCGCGAGGGCGACATCACCCTGACCGGCCACGACGTGCGGCAGGACGGCGTGGCGATCGCGACCACCACCGTCAACACGCGCGGCACCATCCACCTGCTCAATTCCGCCAGCGACGCCGAGGGACGGGTGACGCTGGGCGAGGGCGCGACCACCGCCGTGCTGATCGAGGACGACGGCGAGACCACCGCGCTGGACGGCCAGCGCGACGCGCTGATCGCCGAATCGGCGGAGCAGGACCGGTTGCGGCTGGGCGTGGCTCCGGGCGTGTTCGACAACTACGCGCGGCTGCCGGACCGGCGCGATCAGTCGCGGGTCGAGATCGTCTCCGGCCACGACGTGGTGTTCGAGGGCGACTCGACCACCCTGGCCACCGGCGGCCAGATCGCGGTCAGCGCCGAGGGGCGGACCTTCGTCGCCGCGGACGCCACGCTCGACGTGTCCGGCGCGGTCGGCGTGCAGGTGTCGATGGAGAGCAACACCGTCCGCGTGAACGTGCAGGGCAACGAACTGCGCGATTCGCCGCACAACCGCGACAGCGGCCGGTTGCAGAACAGCATCATGTGGGTCGATCGCCGCGACCTGATCCACGTGCCGGCCGGCACCGGCGGCTACGCCTCGGACCGCTGGTACGCGGCCGGCGGCCTGCTGGAGGTCGGCGGCTGGCTGGGCACCCAGGGCCGCTCGATCGGCGAGTGGGCGGCGCAGGGCGGCACGGTGGTCCTGCGCGGCGACGAAGTGGTGACCCAGGCCGGGTCCACGGTCAATCTCTCGGGCGGCTCACTCGACGTGCAGACCGGCTACGTCCGGCAGACCTGGCTGCGCGACCGCGAGGGCCGCATCCACGCGCTGCAGGATGCGCCCGCGCACCTGGCCTACGACGGCGTGTACACCGGCTTCGAGTCCCGCCACGAGCGCTGGGGCGTGAGCGATCGCCATTTCAGCCCGCTGCTGGCGCCCGTGCAGCGGCTGGAGAACGGCTACACCGTCGGCCGCGATGGCGGCACGCTCGTGGTCGACGCGCCGACCGCGGTGCTGGAGGGGCGGATCGAGGCGTCGGTGTTCGAGGGCGAGCACCAGACCCGTGCGCGCGACGCCGGCGTCGATGGCTATCGGCAGGCGCAGACCGCAGTGGCGCGCGCCGGCGGGTTGACGATCGGTGCGTTGAACGCGGCCGGCGTGGCGCGGCCGCGCGCGGACCGGATCGAGATCGGCGCGTTCGACGACATCGCCGGACCGCTCGCTGCGGGCGATGCGCTGCCGGACGATCGGGTGGGCGGCGTATTGCTCGACGCGTCGTGGTTGAACGAATCCGAACTCGGCGCATTGTCGTTGTCGAGCACCGGCACGATCGCGATCGACGACGCGCTGGAACTGGCCGACGGCGGCACGCTCGACCTGATCGCGCCCGACATCGCGGTGGAGGCCGACGTCACGCTGCGTAGCGGCCACATGACAGCGGGCAACCGCGTCCGGGTCGCGACGCAGACCGAGCCGCAGGATGCCATCCTGCTCGACGATGACGGGAACGCCTCGTTCTCGCTCGGCGCCGGCGCGGCGCTCGATCTCGGCGGCGTCTGGACCAACGGCGCGCGCGACGGCGGCGAGTCCATCGCCCATGTCGACGGCGGCGCATTGTCCGTGCGCATGGTCGAGGGTTCGATCCGCCTGGGCGAGGACACCTTGGTGGAGTTGTCCTCGGGTGCGACGCTGAGGGCCGACGGGCGCCTGGTGGGCGGCCGGGGCGGCGATCTGACCTTGATCGCGAACGAGGAGCGCAGCTTCGGCAACGACCCGTCCGGAATCGAGCTGCCGGGGCGCGAGCTGGTGTTGGACGGCACCATCCGCGCCCACGGCGTGACCGGCGGCGGCACGCTGACCTTGCAGTCGCCGGCTCCGCTGGTGTTCGGCGAACACGCGCTGCTGGAAAGTGGGGTGTTGCCCGCGGGCACGCCGCTGCCTGCCGACATCGTGCTCGATGCCGACCTGACCCTGCCGGCGGGCACGCCGTTGCCGTTGCCGACGAGCGTGACGCTGACCCGGGCGATGCCGGACCAGCCCCTGCCGTCCGTATACCCCGACATCAGCGCCGGTCCGGTCGAACTGGCTGCGGACTGGACCGTCCCGGCCGGCGGTTTCTGGGTCGAAGCGGGTGGTGCCTGGTACACCTCGGGGCAGACGATCGCGGCCGGCTCCGCGATCATGTTCCTGTCGGGTACGCAGTTGCCGGCGGGCACCGTGTTGCCTTCGGCGGCGTTCCCCGATGGGATTCCGATCCTGCCGCATGCGCTGTCGATGGCGGCCGGCGAGACGGCGCCGGTCGAGGTCACCTACGTGGCCGGGCAGGTCATGCCGCGCGGCGCCGCGTTCGCGCAGCAGGTCGGTTTCCAGGCCGCTACGCGCCTGGAGCCGGGTCTGCTGGACAGCGGCTTTTCCAGCTACAGCGTGACCAGCCGCGCCGGCCTGGTGGTCGTGCCGGGGACCGCGCTGGCGGTGACCATGCCGGTGCTGCGGCCGCGCGCCGACATCCTGGACATCGGCTCGGACAGCCCGCGCGAGGCGGCGCTGGAGCGCTGGACGCCGCCGGTGATGCTCGAAGATCCGCTCGCGGCCCGCCTGCAACTGCGCGAGGGCGCGGATCTCGAACTGCGCGGCGCATCGGTCGATGTCGGCGAAGGCGCGCGCATCGAGGTCGATCCCGGACACAAGATCGCGATCGCGGCAGGACGCCAACTGACCATGGAAGGTCACCTTATCGCCCCGGGCGGCGACATCGCCCTGGCCAGCGAGATCGTCGGACGCGTCGGCGGCCTGCAGGTCGCCGCCCTGCCAGGAACGAGCCTGTGGGTCGGCGCGCAGGCAGTGCTGGATGCGGCCGGGCGGGCGTGGGTCGCCGAGGACGGCCGCGGCCACCGCTACGGGCTCGTGCAGGACGGCGGATCGATCCGTATCGGACTGGAAGACACGCAGCGGGTGCAGGGCGACCTGCTCGACGCCTCGCCGGCCTCGGTGGTGATTCGCGAGGGGGCGCTGCTCGATGCGTCCGGCGCCGCCGCGACGGTCGATCTGGTGGCGGGATTCCTGCCGTTGGCGCAGGCGGTCGACGTGGCCGGCGATGGCGGCCTGATCCGCCTGGGTTCGTTGGGCGGCATCTTCAACGACGGCACCCTGCGCGCCGCCGCGGGCGGCGCGGGCGCCGCGGGCGGTACCCTGCACATGGCGCTGGAGAACCGCGCCTATGCCGGCGAGGGCGTGCGCACGCTGACCGTATCGCAGAAGCGCGCAGCCAGCGGGCTGGCGGCCGATGCCGTGGCCGGCGCGGCGGACGCCACGCTGGTGCGCGATACCGCGCGGATCAGCGTCGAGGAAATCGAGGCCGGCGGCTTCGGCAGCCTGGATCTGTGGAGCCGCGACGTCATCGCCTTCGAAGGGGACGTGGACCTGTCGCTGTCGCAACGGCTGAGTCTGCAGCGGGGGCTGCTCACGGTGGCTGATGGTGCGCCCGGTGCGCAGGTGGTGCTGTCGGCCCCGCACGTGGAATTGGTGGGCAAGGTGGCGACCACAGGTGGCGAGCCGACCGATTTCGTCACCCCGCATCCGGGATTGGTCAACAGTCTCGATAGCAGCTATATCAGGTACGAGCCGAGTACGCGCAACCACGCGACGCTCGACATTCGTGCCGATCTGGTCGATGTGCGCGATTACGTGTTCTTCGGTGGGCAGGGGCGGGTCGGCGTCGAAGCGGCGGCGGGGGACTGGCGCTACGCACCGCTCGATCTGGCCGGTTTCGACCACGTCGGATTCGACAGCCGTGGCGACATCCGCTTCACCGATGGCGTTCTGCAGACGGCGGGCGACATGACGCTGACCGCCGCGCAGCTCTATCCCACCAGCCATGCCAGCGGCGAAGTACGTGCGGGCATCGCCAATACCGCGAGGATGGCGTTCGATCCCGAACGCACGCTGACGATCCGTGGGCGCGGGCAGGCTCCGGCGATGCCGTACTCCGTCTTCGGCTCGTTGCAGTTGAGGGCGGCCAGCATCGACCAGGGCGGCGTGTTGAGAGCGCCCCTGGGGCGGATCGTCCTGGGCACGCTGCCGGGGGACTTCAACACGGGCGGCCCCCGCGAGGACGTCTACGACGTGACGCTGCGCGCCGGCAGCCTGACTTCGACCAGCGCGGCCGGCCTGACCATGCCCTACGGCGGCACCGCCGACGGCCTGAACTACATGCATGCGGGCAAGCGCGTCGTGTTCGACGATCTCGCGAGAACCGGCAGCGGGCAAACCGAACTCAATTCGGTGGACCGCGGCGTGGTGATGGGGCAGGTCCGGTTGAGCGCGGAGGCCGGTGCGGTGATCGACGTGTCCGGCGGCGGCGAGCTGACCGGCGCAGGCTTCTTTACCGGCCGAGGCGGTTCGGTGGACGTGCTGCGCACGCCGTTGGCCAGCGCCAACCCCGCCTATGCCTTCAGCGACGCCGGCGCCGAGGTGTACGCGATCGTGCCCTCGATGCAGGGCGCCTACGCGCCGGTGGTGCCGGATGCAGGCGCGGGCGCGCCGCAGGTCGGCCGGCAGATCACCCTGACCGAGGCGGTCGGCGAGCTGCCTGCGGGCACGTATACGCTGATGCCGTCCACCTACGCGCTGCTGCCGGGCGCGTACCGGGTCGAGGTCCCCTCCGCAGGTTCCGGTCTGGATGCGGCCGCGGTGGCCTTGCCCGACGGCAGCGTGCGCGCCAGCGGTTTGCTCGGCATCGCCAACACGCCGGTGCGGGACGCCTTGCCGACGACGGTGACCCTGACCTCGGCCGACGCGATCAGGTCGCTGTCCCAGTACAACGAGACCAGCTACGCGGAGTTCGCCCTGGCCGAGGCCGCGCGCTTCGGAGCGCGTGCGCCGCGCCTGGAGCGCGATGCGCAAAGCCTGCATCTGGATTTCGGCGCTGCCACGGGCGATGTGCTGGACATGCGCGGCGAGGTACGCATGGGCGGCGACGAAGAGGGCGTCGCAGGCAACCTGTTCCTGACTTCGTTCGAGGCACTGGAAGTCAAGACGGCCGAGGCCGAGGCGACCGATGGCTTCGCGGCTGTCGATGCCGAGGATCTGGCCCGCTTCTTGCCGGGCACGCTCACCATCGGCGGGCTGTTCGGGTTGATCGATGCCAGGGCAGCACCAGAACTCGGCGGGCACGCACTCGGCCCGCGGGTCGTGTTCCGCGGTGGCTCCGGCGACGTGGCCGTGCGCGAGGGCGCTCACCTCCGGGCAGGGCAGATCTTCCTGACCAGCACGACGCGGGTGGACGTCGACGGTGGCGCGGTGCTGGAGGCCATCGACGCCGGCCCCCGCCGGATGGACTCGGTCAGTGGTTACGTGTTCTCGGATACGGTAAACGACCTAAACGCCACCGGCGGCGCGATCCTGGCGGTCACGGATGGCGATGTGCGGTTCGCGCCGCCGACCGTGGGCAGCTCGGCGTCGTCGGCCAATGCGATTCGTATCGCCGATGGCGCGGCGCTGCGCTCGCCGGGCACCATCGCGTTCTCGACCAATGGCACCCTGGACCTGGGCGATGCCGAGTTCAATGCGCGCTATCTCGCACTCAGCGCGCCCACGCTTCACCTCGGTACCGAGGCGTCGTTCGCCCGCGCCGAGGCTGCGGGTGCGCTCGGCCCGGGCGTCCGGCTTTCGCAGTCGGTACTCGATCGGCTGATGCGGCCTGCCGCGCCGGGCCAGGTGCCGGCGGAACGCTTGAGCCTCAGCGTGAGCGGTTCGATCAATCTGTTCGGCGATGTCGACGTCGATCTCGCGCGCGGTGGGGACGGTCGAGCGCAGCTCTGGCTCGCGACGCCCGCGCTCTACGGTTGGGGCGAGGTCGGCGAGACCGCACGGCTGGCGGCCGACACGGTGATCTGGAGCGGGCTGACCGCAGGCGCCGGCGCGCCCGATCGTCCCTACGTCAGTCTCGAACCGAGCAACGTCGCCGAGGGCGGCCCGGGAACCGGTCGCGGGACGCTGGCGATCGAGGCCCGGCGGGTCGAGTTCGGCTATCTGCCGGGGGCGCAGGCGCAGGACCAGATCGAGGTGGACCGGGTAGCGGCGGGCTTCGCCGGCGTCGACATCCGCGCGTCGGAGCGCATCACCGCCAACCATCGCGGCACCCTCTCGGTCCACGCCGATGGGCGTGCGCTGGGCAGCGGCGGCGATCTGCGCCTGTCCACGCCGCTGCTGACCGGCGAGGCCGGCGCGTTCATGGCGTATCGGGCCGGTGGCGAGGTGAGCCTGGTCGCCCCGGAGGGCGCGCTGCCGGTCGAAACCTCGGGATTGGACGATCTCGGCGCGGAGGTCCGGCTGGCGGGCGAACGGGTGCGGATCGACGGCACGGTGGCGCTTCCCAGCGGCCGGCTGGTGCTGGAGGCGGCGCAGGACATCGATCTGTCCGGTCGCGCGCGGGTCGATCTGTCGGGGCGGGTGCTGCAGTTCTTCGATGCGACCCGCGCCAGTTGGGGCGGCGATCTGGTGATGGAGAGCGCGCAGGGCGCGATCCGGCAGGCCGCGGGGTCGCGCATCGATGTCTCGGCGACCGATGCCGACGCCGGCACCGTGCAGGTCACTGCACGCGGCGGCGAGGGCCGCGTCACGCTGGCGGGCGCGTTGCTCGGTGCCGGCGGTGCCGGCCGCAGCAGCGGCGAGATCGACCTCCGCGCGCATGCGCTGGAGGATTTCGCTGGCCTGAATCGCCGTCTCGACCAGGGCGGTTTCCACGAGGCCCGCAGTTTCGCGGTCGGCAGCGGCGATCTCGTCATCGACGGCATCCTGCGCGCGCGCCGTGTCGCGGTCTCCGCCGATGGCGGCAGCCTCACGGTGACCGGGCGCATCGATGCCAGCGGCGAGGCGCCGGGCGACATCCGCCTGGCCGCCCGCGACGATCTGCTGCTGGCGTCTGGTGCGCTACTGGACGCACGCTCCACGCGACTGCAGGTGGATGGTCGTGGCGACGCGATCGGCGCCGCCAACCGCGCCCGGGTTTCGTTGACCAGCAGCGAAGGGCGCGTGTCGCTGGCGGAGGGTACGACGATCGACGTGCGTGCCGCCGATGGCATCGCCCGCGGTCGGGTCGAGCTCAATGCCGGGCGCGTGGGCGGCGACGATGTCGCCGTGGACGCGGCCGGGCGTATCGACGTGCGCGGCGCGGAGGCGGTCGCGGTCAACGCCTTCCGCACCTACGTGCCCGATGACGGCCGTATCGACCAGGCCGGGCTCGATCTCATCCACCTCGATAGCACCGCCTTCATCGATGCCGCGCTGGCCAACGATGCGCTCGCAGGGCGCCTGGCCGGCTTGTCGGCCTATGGCGATGCGTTCGCGCTGCGCCCGGGCGTGGAGCTGCGCAGCGCCACGCCGGACGGCGATCTGATCGTCGATGGCGATCTCGACCTGTCCGGCTACCGCTACGGCCCGGATGCCGATCCCGACCTGCGCGGCAGCGGCGATCCCGGCATGCTGGTGGTCCGCGCAGGGGGCGATCTGCGCGTGACCGGCAGCATCAACGACGGCTTCGCGCCGCCGCCGGCCACGCCCGACGATGCGAAGTTCGTCGAGATTCCCGGGCAGACCGTGCAGATACCAGCCGGTACCACGCGGCCGGATGTCTGGTGGCTCGAGAGTAACCTGACGATCGATGAGGACTGGCAGGTACCCGATACCCCGTTCTATCAGAACTGGGAGGGGTACGTGTACGACATCAACTGGAACCTGTACAGCCCCGGGGCCATCGTGCCCGCCGGGACGACGCTGATGGCCTCATACACGGCCTTCGAAGCCAACACGGCACTGCCCGCCTACACCTTGGTGGAGCCCACCACCTACGAAAGCGGCCGGGTGTGGGCCGCTGCGCCGATGCTGGCGCCGGGCTTGCAGTCCTGGTCGATGCGGCTGGTCGGCGGCGCCGACCTGGGTGCCGCCGACAGCCGTCTTCTGGCGGCCGCCTCGGCACTGAACGACCGCGGCCACGTGGTCCTCGATGCCCCAGGGCGGATCGGGCCGCAGCACGATCAATCCCCGATCTCGGTGATCCGTACCGGTACCGGCGATCTGGACGTACTCGCCGGTGGGGACTACCGCCAGCACAGCCTGTACGGGGTCTACACCGCCGGTACCCAGGTCGCCGATGGCAGCATGGAGATCGTCGCTCCGCGCGCGCTGGCCTTCGACGGCAGCGGCAGCGTGCTGGGCTGGGGCCATGAGGGGTACGAGGCCACGCTGGATCCGCAGCGCATGTTCCTGCCCGATGGCGGCGGCGATCTGCTCCTGGCTGCACAAGGGGATATTCGCGGTCGCATTGAAGACGATGGGGAGAGTCTCACCCCCAGGATCGGTGAATGGCTCTGGCGCCAGGGGGGCGAGGCGTTGGGCCAGGCCACTGCGTGGGGAATCAACTTCGGCCAGTATCATTCGGAAACGGTGAACTGGTCGCCGTCGGTCGTGTTCGGTGGCTTCGCGGGCATCGGTACGCTGGGCGGCGGCAACGTCGAGTTGCGGGCAGGCGGAAACGTCGGTGCGGCGAGCGACCTGTCGCTGTCTGATCCACTGGCCCCGACGGAAGCTTTGCTGGTAGCGGTCGGCGCCAGCGGCCGGGTCGATACGCGTGGACGGCTGATTCAGTACGGCGGAGGCGATCTACGTCTGCGCGCTGGGGGGCGGGTCAATACCGGCCTGATCGAGACGATTGCTCCTAGCGTGGCGGGCATGGTGGTCAACGTCCGTGGCGATATCGATGTGCGCGCTGCCGCGATCGGCCAATCGCAGGCGACCGGTTACGGCATCAATGCCGCGGCGGACCCGCGGCCCGTGGACACCAGTACGGCATCGCGCCGGATCGGGTATGCCCCGCTGGCACTGGCGGTGGGCGATGGCGAGGCCTACGTGGCCGCTCGCGGCGGCCTGCACGTGGCCACGGGGGTGGATCCCGGGCGCGTCGTCAGCATCGGTGGCGGTACCGCCGTCACCGGCGGCGCGGGCGAGGCGGCTCAAGCGGTCAGCTCGTTCTCGCTGTGGACCGAGCGCAGTGGTCTGGATCTGTTTGCGGCCGGCGGCGACATCGTGCAGACGGGTGTTGGCGAAACCTCCTTTACCTACTACGATCCGGGCCGTTTCAGTGCGGTGGCCGCGGGCGGTTCGATCCAGGTCGGCTCGGGCGCGCAATTCGGTCAATTGCTGCTAGCACCATCGCCGCAGGGACGCCTGGAGCTGCTGGCCCGCGATCACGTCCGGGGCGAGGTCGCGGCATCCGGCGGCGCCACGGCCGCCACCGCGGCACTGGACAACCCGTTCTGGGCGATGCTCGTCGACGATTTCGCAACCGTCGGATCCAGCAACGCCCCAGGCGATGTTTTCCGGCTGGACGTCCTTCGTGGCTATACGATCAATCAGGGTGCCACGCTGTTTCCGTTCGGCCCGGATACGGCGACGGCAGAGGGCGCGGGCGGCGTGGATCGCGTGTATTCGCTGACCGGCGACGTGGCCCTGAGCAGCGGGCGCATCGACGTGAACAATAGGCGTGGAGAGAGCTATTACGTGGCGGCCCGGCCGTTGCACCTGCGCGCAGGTCGCGACGTCGTCGGCGGAAGCCATGTGATCCTCAATCGCGATTCCGGCGATATTTCGCTGGTTCGCGCCGGGCGCGACCTGCTCAACACCAGCGTGCGGGTCGCGGGACCGGGGCTGCTCGATATCGGCGCGGGCCGCAGCATCTACCAAGCGCCCCCGTCCGACGTGGAGGGGCCGGCAGCGAACCTCGGCGTTTTCCAGAGCCTGGGCGCTGTCGTGCCGGGCGATACCCTCCCCGGTGCCGGCATCGTGCTTTCCGCCGGGCTGGGTGCGGCGGGGCCCGACCTCGATGGCTTCGCGGCGCGGTACCTCGACCCGGCCAATCTGGCCGATTCCGGGCGTCCGCTGGCCGATCAGCCCGGGATGGTGGCGCACACCTACCAGGACGAGCTGATCGACTGGCTGGAGGCGCGCTACGGCGACGCCGGCGATCCCGATACCGCGCTGGCGCGGTTCCAGGCATTGCCCGATGAGGAGCGCGCCATCTTCCTGCGCGACATCTACTTCGAGGAACTGCGCCAGGCCGGGCGCGAGTACAACGATCCCGACAGCGGCCGCTTCCGCAGCTACCTGCGCGGGCGCGAGGCGATCGCGAGCTTCCTGCCCGGCATGGGCGAGGGCGACGAGGCCGGCGACTACATGGGCTCGATCGTGTTCCAGGAGGCGGCGGGCGTCCACACCTACGGCGGCGGCGACATCCAGGTGCTGGCCCCCGGCGGCGGACTGACGCTCGGTGCCGACGGCGTCGCCCCGCCGGCCAGCACCGGCCTGATGA
This sequence comes from Luteimonas huabeiensis HB2, assembly GCF_000559025.1. GTDB lineage: Bacteria > Pseudomonadota > Gammaproteobacteria > Xanthomonadales > Xanthomonadaceae > Luteimonas > Luteimonas huabeiensis. The sequence continues at coordinate 237,770 of NZ_JAAN01000014.1, forward strand.
CGCAGGGGCGCGGCGACATCGAGGTGTTCACCCGCGACAGCGTGCTGCTGGGCCTGTCGCGCGTGTTCACCACCTTCGGCGGCTCGATCACGATGTGGTCGGCCGAGGGCGACATCAACGCCGGCCGCGGCGCGAACACGTCCGTCGTCTATACGCCGCCGCGCCGCGTCTACGACGATCTCGGCAACGTGTCGCTGTCGCCGCAGGCGCCGACGACCGGTGCCGGCATCGCGACCCTGAACCCGATCGCGGAAGTGGAGCCGGGCGACATCGACCTGATCGCGCCGCTGGGCACGATCGACGCGGGCGAGGCGGGCATCCGCGTCTCGGGCAACGTCAACCTCGCCGCGCTGCAGGTGCTCAACGCCGAGAACATCCAGGTGCAGGGCGAATCGACCGGCCTGCCGGCCACGGCTTCGGTCAACGTCGCGGCATTGACCGCCGCGAGCGCCGCGGCCAACAGCGCGGTGCAGGCGGCGCAGGATGTGGTCCGCCAGCAGACCCAGCGCGCGCGGCCGTCGGTCATCGACGTGCGCGTGCTCGGTTTCGGCGACGGCGCGCGCGAGGAGCGGGACACGCGTCGGGACGGCGCCTCGGCGCCGGCGCTCCGCGGCTACGACCCCGGCAGCGCGTTCCAGGTCCTCGGCCACGGCGCTCTCGACGACGCGCAGCGCGCCCGGCTGACCACGGCGGAGCGGCGTGCGCTGGAATGACTTTCGCGCCTGCTCCGCCGGCGCGACCGGCGCGTCGCACGGCTCGCGTCATGCATGCCAGGAAATGGCCGCGGGCGGCACCGCTCGCGGCCTCACATCAGGAGGAGAGGCCATGAGCGAAGCGTTCGTCACCGTGAACGAGTTCCGCCGCAAGCTGGAGCAGTACCTGCTGCACGCCGAGCATCCGCTGGTCATCTCGCATCGCGGCATGCCGATGGGCTACTTCCTGCCGGCGCGCATCTGGCATGAGCGGGGCAAGGTGGAGATGTTCCGCAAATCGCTGGCCACGATGTTCGACATGAGCGGCTGCGGCGAGGCGGAGGTCGAGCGCGCGATCGAGCGCTTCGCTGCCGCCAATGCCGGCGTGTTGCGCGAGCGCCTGCAGCGGCACCGCTGAGGCGATGTGTAGAAGCCATGACCGCCGGTTCACGCGACGGTCTCCGGGGCTTCTCCTTGCGGGAAGAATCGGCGCGCAGTCTGGGAAGTGCGCCCGGAGGTCCGGGCGCGCTGCGGCCGGAAGCAGTTCGCACGACGGCCGCATCGAACCGAACGTCGTGTTCCTTCCTCAAGGAGAGCCACATGTTGCGCACATCGTTCCTCCGTCTCAACCTGCTCGCCGCCGCGATGGTCGTCGCCGGCGCCGCCGGCGCCGCCGATCTCTACGGTGGCGGTGCCACGTTCCCGGTGCAGTCCTACGTCGGCAACAGCTTCCTGTCCACGGTGCCGGTGGACGCGCGCCTGTCGCGCAATACGGTCAACCCGGTCGCCACTGCGCCGATCGCCAACCTGACCCCGCCCAACACGGTGTTCGCTCGCTTCGCCGCTGGCACCGGCCACCGCATCTCCTACTGCCAGAGCGGCAGCGGCACCGGCCTGTCGCTGCTGACCGGCTCGGGCAGCGTGACCAACGCCACCGGCGAGTGCGGCAACTACACCGGCAGCCCGGTGGGCTTCAGCTCCCCCAACGTGGCACCGGACTACATCGGTACGGATACGCCGATCAACCAGGCCAACATCACCGCCTTCAGCGGCGGTCCGCGCGCCGCGCGCGGCGGCATGTGGCAGATCCCGACCCTGGCCGGCGCCATTGCGCTGCCACGCCACTCGGGGACCAACGTGGCCAACCTGTCCATTGCGCAGATCTGCCAGATCTACGCGGGCACCATCACCGCCTGGAATCAGATTCCTGGCTCGGGTTCCACTGCCCCGATCCGGATCGTCCATCGCAGCGACAGCAGCGGCACTTCGTTCGCGTTCACCGGCTGGCTGGCCCGTAGCTGCAACAACAACGCCAACAGCTCTGGTGTCCCGGCGAACTACTTCAGTGCCAACCCGGTGTTCACCAGCGGCGTGCCCACGGGGCCGCTGGCCGGCCGGCTGAGCAGTGCCTCCGGCAACCCGGGCCTGGTGACGGCGGTTACCACCACCGCCAGCAGCATCGGCTACGCCGACTATCCGGAAGTCGCCGCCCAGCGCGCCTCGTTCGTCACTGTCAACAGTCTGAGCCCGGCCTCGCTCGGCGGTGCCGGTAGCCCCACGGTCAACGTCGCTCCGCCGCTGTCCGGCCAGGTGCTCAACCCCACCACCAACATGCCGGTGCCCGCGACGGGCGCCGCTTGCCTGCGCCTGATTCCGCCGGGCACCCCGGCGGCCACTGGCAGCTACCCGATCCTGGCCTACACCTATCTGGCCGGCTACCGCACCAATACCGTCGCCAACCGCGACGCGCTGCGCAGCCTGCTCGGGTACTTCCTGTCGACCCAGGCCAACCGTCCGGCCCCGCCGGCAGGCTTCGCCTACCTCGACGGCAACGACGCATATCGGGGATCGATCCAGGACACGATCGACAGCTGCATCGAGTAATCGCTTCAGACGAGCACAGGGAGGGGGCGGTCGTCCGCCTCCTCCCTGTTTTCCCCCAGCATAGGCGTATCGGCTTCGCGCCTGCTCTCCAACTGAATTCCGTTGAGCGGCGTGGAAAGTTCGATACACACGACAACAAGGAGCGTTGCCATGTCATCGGATCTCCAAAAGCTCGTCCTGAGTTTCAATCTGCTCGCCGCTCTCGCGCTTGCTGGCGGTTCCGCCAATGCAGGCGACCTCTACGGTGGCGGCGCGACCTTCCCGGTGCAGTCGTACGTGGGCTACGACTTCCTGACCACCCTTCCGGTGGATGCACGTTTGTCGCGCAACACCGTCAATCCCGTCGCCACCACGCCGATTGCCAACCTCACTCCGCCTAATTCGCTGTTCGCCCGCTTCATCGCGAATGGTGCGAACCGCATCTCCTACTGCCAAAGCGGTAGCGGAATCGCTCTCTCGCTACTGACCGGTTCGGGCAGCGTGACCGACGCACGCGGCGAGTGCGGCAACTATGTCACCGGAAACCCACTGGGTTACAGCGCTCCGAGCATCGCGCCCGACTACATCGCTACGGACATTCCAATAAACCAGGCCAACGCGACTGCTTTTGTCGGTGGTCCGCGTGCCGCACGCGGTAGCCTTTGGCAGATCCCGACCCTGGCCGGCTCGATCGCGTTTCCGCGCCACGCAGCGCTGAACTTCCCGAACCTGACCACCCAGCAGATCTGTCAAGTCTTCTCAGCTCGCATCACCAACTGGTCGCAGATTCCGGGCTCTGCCTCTAACGCGCCGATCCACGTCGTCTATCGCCAAGACAGCAGTGGGACGACCTTCGCGTTCACCAGCTTCCTGAGCCGCGCGTGTAACGGCAATTTTGGTCTGCCGCCGGGCTACTTCACGCCAGGACCCGTTTTCGCCGCCGCGGTGCCGGCGGTGCCGGGTCAGCCCGGCACGGTCGCGCCCACCTATGCCGCGTCCTCTGCAACATCAGGCGATCCCGGCTTGGTGGCGCGGGTCAATGCCACGGTCAACACCGTCGGCTACGCCGCTTTTGCGGAAGTCGCAGCCCAGGGCGTGGAGTACCCGACCGTCAATGGCATTAGCCCGGGCAGTCTGCCGGCTTCGATCGCGATCCCCGCACCGCTGTCTGGTCAAGTACTCAATGCCAACAACCAGCCAGTCCCGGTGGCTGGCCTGTCGAACCCCCACTGCCTGCGCCTGGTCAACCCGATCACGAGGCCGGCCGGCGCGGCGATGTACCCGATCCTGGCCTATACCTACCTGGCGGGCTACCGCAGCAACAGCGTGGCTAACCGCGACGCGCTGCGCAACCTGCTTGGTTACTTCCTGGCCACCCAGGCCAACCGTCCGGCGCCGCCGGCGGGTTTCGCTTACCTAGATGTCAGTTTGGCCTACCGCGTCTCGCTACAGAACGCCATCAACACCTGCATTCTCTGAGCGAGGCAGTGACGGGAATCTAGCCTGCGCGCCGAAATGGTGTGAAACAGCATTTCGAGCGGCACCCCAGGGACGGGCGTCGGGGGTGGCGGAGTCCGCCCCCGATGTCGCCGCCCGCGCGCTGCTCAGCCCGACCCCGAGCGCACCCGCTGCGCTTCGATCCGCGGCAGGCTGGTCTCCACCCAGTCCGCCAGCTCGCGCACCTTGACGGCGGCTTCCTCGCCCAGCGCGGTCAGCGTGTATTCCACGCGCGGGGGCACCACCGGGTAGGCGCGGCGCACGATCATGCCGTCGCCCTCCAGAGCCTGCAGGGTCTGCGCGAGCATCCGCTCGCTGACGCCGCCGATCCGGCGGCGCAGGTCGCTGAAACGTTGCGTTCCCGGCATCAGCGCGATCAGCACCAGCACGCCCCAGCGGCTGGTCAGGTGCTTGAGCACCGCGCGCGACGGGCAGGCGGCGGCCATCACGTCGCCGCGGGCGAGCTTCTCCGAGAGCGCGATCGGCGCGTGCGCCGGTGCAGCGCGGGCGGAGCGGGGTGGGGCATCGGGTGCGGGGCGGGGTCGGGGCACGGCTCTAGCTAACCTTCGTGTGAGTACTTACTTTACGTAAGCGATGGGTCTAGAGTCCATTCCTCCCCCCCCCCATGAGGATCGAACCATGACCATCGCCGTGACCGGTGCCACCGGCCAACTGGGCCGTCTCGTCGTCGACAAGCTCAAGCGCAAGGTCGCGCTGGAAGAAATCGTCGCGCTCGCGCGCGATCCGGCCAAGGCGGCCGACCTGGGCGTGGCCGTGCGCGTTGCCGACTATGCGCGGCCGGAGACGCTCGATGCCGCGCTCGCGGGCGTCGATGTCCTGCTGCTGATCTCGTCGAGCGAGATCGGACAGCGCGTGCCTCAGCACCTCAACGTCATCGAGGCGGCCAAGCGCGCGGGCGTGAAGCGCATCGCCTACACCAGCCTGCTGCGCGCCGATACTTCGCCGCTGGGCCTCGGCGAGGAGCACCGGCGCACCGAGGAGGCGCTGCGCGCGTCCGGCATTCCCTGCACCGTGCTGCGCAACGGCTGGTACACCGAGAACTACACGGGCTCGATTCCCGCCGCGCTCGCCGCGGGCGCGGTGATCGGCGCCGCCGGCGAGGGGCGGATCGCTTCCGCCACCCGCGAGGACTATGCCGATGCGGCGGTCGCGGTGCTGACGGACGAGGGGCACGCCGGGCACGTCTACGAACTGGCCGGCGACGAGGCCTGGACGCTCGCCGATCTGGCCGCCGAGGTCTCCCGGCAGGCCGGTCGCGACATCCCGTACCGCAACATGACCGAGGCGGAGTATGCGGCGGCGCTGGAGGCGGCCGGCATGCCGGCCGCGTTCGCGAAGCTGCTCGCCGATTCTGATCGCGGGGCTTCGGAAGGCGGGTTGTTCGACGACGGTCGCCAGCTCTCGGCGCTGATCGGCCGCCCGACCACGCCGCTGCGCGACAGCGTGCGCGCCGCCCTGGCGGGCTGAGCGCGGAGGCCGCGGGATTGCGCGACGGTCAGGCCGCGATCGCCGCGCGGCCCTGCCCGCGGATCAGGTCGGCGGCGCGCTCGGCGATCATGATCGTCGGCGCGTTGGTGTTGCCGCCGGGCAGGGTCGGCATCACCGAGGCATCCACCACCCGCAGGCCCTCGATGCCGCGCACGCGCAGCTCGGGATCGACCACCGCGCCGGGATCGTCGGCCGCGCCCATGCGGCAGGTGCCGGCGGGGTGGTAGATGGACTCCGCCTTGGCGCGCACGAAGGCGGCCAGGCCGGCGTCGTCCAGGTCCTCGCGCGCCGGGTAGATCGGCGCGCCGCGCCAGCGGTCGAAGGCGGGCTGGCGCAGGATGTCGCGCGCGCGCCTGGCGCAGGCCACCATCATCCGCAGGTCGAAGCCCTCGGGATCGCTCAGGTAGTCGGGCTCGATCAGCGGCGGGTCGCCGGCCCGGGCCGTGGCCAGGCGGATGCGGCCGCGGCTGCGCGGGCGCAGGAAGCAGGCGTGCAGGGTGAAGCCGTCGCCGGGCAGGCGGTGGCGGCCGTGGTCGTCGAGCAGGGCGGGCACGAAGTGGTACTGGATGTCCGGGCGTTCGTCGGGCGCGAGTTCCGAGCGGTCGAAGCCGCCGGCCTCGGCGATGTTGCTGGTGCCCGCGCCGCGGCGCCCGCGCAGGTAGTAGTTCCAGGCCACGCCGAGGTCGCCGATGCGGTCGTAGGTGATCCGCTCGGTGCAGGCGTAGAGCGTGCAGATGTCCAGGTGATCCTGCAGGTTGGCGCCGACGCCCGGCAGGTCCTGCACCACGCGGATGCCGTGCCGGCGCAGCGCGTCGGCGGGGCCGATGCCGGACAGCATCAGCAGTTGCGGCGAATTCACCGCGCCGCCGCACAGCAGGATCTCGCGCTGCGCGGGCTGGTGGAACGGCTGGCCGCCGGCGTTGTAGACCACGCCGTCGGCGCGGCCGTCGCGCACGGTGATGCGGTTGACCAGGGCGCCGGTGACGATGGTCAGGTTGGGCCGGCCGCGCGCCGGGCGCAGGTAGGCGGTGGCCGCCGAGCAGCGCGCGCCGTCGCGCTGGGTGACCTGGTAGAGGCCGGCGCCGTACTGTTCCGGGCCGTTGAAGTCCGGGTTGGCCGGCAGCCCCGCCTGGCCGGCGGCCTCGACGAAGACATGCGACAGCGGGTTGACGTGGCGCAGGTCCGAGACCGAGAGCGGGCCGTCGGCGCCGTGCAGCGCGTCGGCGCCGCGCGCGTTGCCCTCGGCGCGTCGGAAGTAGGGCAGCACCTCGCGCCAGCCCCAGCCGGCCGCGCCGGCCGCGGCCCAGGCGTCGTAGTCGCCCGGGGCGCCGCGCGTGTAGCACATGGCGTTGATCGCGCTGCAGCCGCCGAGCACCTTGCCGCGCGGCCACCACAGCGCGCGGCCGTCGAGCGCGGCCTGCGGCGCGGTGAGGTAGTCCCAGTTGAGGTCGCGCTTGCGCACCAGCTTGGCCAGCCCCGCCGGCATGTGGATCAGCGGGTGGCGATCGCGCGGGCCGGCCTCGAGCAGCAGCACGCGCACGGCCGGGTCCTCGCTCAGGCGACCGGCCAGCGCGCAGCCGGCGGAGCCGGCGCCGATGACGATGTAGTCGTAGACGGGCGTCATTGGCTGGGGCGTCGTAGGGACAGGCGCGCAGTGTACGGCGAGGGCGCGCCGCAGCGTTGCGCCGGCGAGATGGCGGCCGGCGCCGCCATCGGCTAACGTGCCGCCACGTTCCCGCCCGGCCCGCCATGACCCGCGAAGCTCCGCCGACGCGTCTCGCGCGCTTCCGCGCCGCCCTGGCCGCCTCGCCGGCGCTGTGGTGGGCGCTGCTGTACTTCTTCTGCCTGCTGTGCGGCTACTACGTGCTGCGCCCGGTGCGCGACGCGATGGGCGCGTCCAGCGATCCGGCGGCGGTGTTCCCGCGCTGGCTGCTGGCGCTGGCGGAGCGGCAGGGCGTGGCCCTGGGCGCCTACACGCTGCAGGTGCTGTTCACCGCCACCTTCGTCGCGATGCTGCTGCTGCAGCCGGTCTACGGCGCGCTGGTGGCGCGGTTCCCGCGGCGGGTGTTCCTGCCGGTGGTGTACCTGTTCTTCATCGCCTGCCTGGGCGGCTTCTGGTGGGCCTTCCACGCCGCGGTGCCGGGCCGGGGCGGGGCGTTCTTCGTCTTCATCGCGGTGTTCAACCTGTTCGCGGTGACCGTGTTCTGGAGCTTCATGGCCGACGTGTTCGACAACGAGCACGCCAAGCAGGTCTACGGCTACATCGGCGCCGGCGGCACCCTCGGCGCGCTGGCCGGCCCGGCGCTCACGCGCACGCTGGTCGAGCAGGTCGGCGTGGCGAACCTGTTGCTGGTCTCGGGCGGCTTCCTGCTGGTGTGCCTGCTGTGCATCGTGCGGCTGCGGCGCTGGGCGATCCTGCGCGAGCGCGCCCACCGCGATGCCAGCGGCGAGCGCGCGATGGGCGGCTCGGTCTGGGCCGGCCTGCGCCTGGTCTGGCAGGACCCGCTGCTGCGCGCGCTGGCGATGCTGATGTTCTTCGGCGTCGGCGTGGGCACGCTGCTGTACAACGAGCAGGCCGCCATCGTGCGCCGCTTCTATCCCACCGCCGAGGCGGCGACGCGCTACTACTCCACGCTCGATTGGGCCGTCAACGGGCTGACCATCCTGGTGCAGGTGCTGCTCACCCGCTGGCTGTTGCGGCGCTACGGCGTGGCGCCCCTGCTGCTGCTGCCGGCGCTGGCGATCGTGGCCGGCTTCGCGCTGCTGTCGGCCTCGCCGCTGCCGCTGCTGGTGGCCGGGGTGCAGGTGGTCACCCGCGCCAGCGAGTTCTCGCTCGCCAAGCCGGCGCGCGAGACGCTCTACACCCGCATGGACCGGGAGCGCCGCTACAAGGCCAAGTCGGTCATCGACACCGCGGTCTACCGCGGCGGCGATTTCAGCTTCGTCTGGCTGCACAAGCTGCTGGCCGGCTTCGGCTCGTCGGTGGTGTTCCTGGCCGGGCTCGCGATCGCCGCGGGCATGACGTTCGGCGCATGGCGGGTGGTGCGGGAACAGCGCAGGCTGCCCGACAGCGATTCCTGAAGACCGGGAGGCCGGCGGACATGGCGATGCGTCGCGAGATCCTGATGGCCGGGCTGGCCGGCCTGTCGTGGCCGCTGCTGTCGGCCTGCGCCCGGACCGGCGGCGCGGGCCGCGAGGCGGGGCAGCCGCTGCGGATCCTGGTGCTGGGCGGCACCGGCTTCCTCGGTCCGCACTTCGTCGAGGCCGCGCTCGCGCGCGAGCATCGGCTGACCCTGTTCAACCGCGGCCGGAGCCATCCCACCCGCTTCGACGGCGCCCGCTTCGCCGGTATCGAGCAGTTGCGCGGGGATCGTCGCAGCGACCTCGCCGCGCTGGAGGGCGATCGGCGCTGGGACGCGGTGCTCGACACCTCGGCCTACTTCCCCGCCGACGTGACCCGCAGCGCCGCCTTGCTGGCGGAGCGTGCCGACCGCTACCTGCTGGTCTCGACGATCTCGGTCTACGCGCGCCACGACCGCGCCAACGACGAGGACAGCGCACTGGCCCGGTTGCAGGACCCCACCGTCGAGGAGGTCACCGGCGAGACCTACGGCGGGCTCAAGGCGCTGTGCGAGGCGGCCGCCGAGCGCGCGTTCCCGGGCCGCACCGCGGTGGTGCGCCCGGGGCTGATCGTCGGGCCCGGCGACGAGACCGACCGCTTCACCTACTGGCCCGCGCGCGCCGACCGCGGCGGCGAGATCCTCGCGCCGGGCGCGCCTTCGGACACGATCCAGTGCATCGACGCGCGCGACCTGGCGGATTTCCTGCTGCACCTGATCGAGCGCGGGCGCACCGGCACCTACAACGCGAACTCGCCGCCCGGCGCGCTGACGATGGGCGCGCTGCTGGACGCCTGCCGGGCCGTCGCCCGGCGCATGAACACCATCCAGTGCGTCCGCGCGCCCTGCGAGCAGCCGCCCGGCCACGACTCCACGGTCACCTGGGTGCCCGCCGGGTTCCTCGCCGCGCAGGAGGTCCGGCCCTGGCAGGACCTGCCGGTGTGGATGCCCGCCACGGGCGAATACGCGGGGTTCGCCCTGACCTCGACCGCCCGTGCCGAGGCCGCGGGCCTGCGCCTGCGACCGCTCGAGGACACCGCGGCGGCGACGCTGGAATGGTGGCGCCAGCAGCCCGAGGCGCGCCGTGCCGCGCCGAAGGCGGGGCTTTCCCCGTCGCGCGAGGCCGCGGTTCTGCGTGCCTGGCACCGCGCGCGGACCTCGGCGCCTCCGGCCGGCTAGCGGCGCGCGCCGCGCCTTCGCGTGCATGAACGCACGCATCGCGTGGCCGCACTGCCGCTGAACGGCGGACCGCGCCGGCGGACCCGCGCGGGCCGGCGCGACGACAATGCCCGCCATGCGCGTGTCTTCCCCGTCTCCACAGCCGCGCCGGCAGCGCTTGCGTCGCCCGCCCGGCACGTTCCGTGCGCTGCTCGTGCTGGCCATCGCCGCGCTGCTGTGGGCCTTCGTCTGGGAGCCGGGGCGCCTGCTGGAGCGCGACTACGAGCTCGCGCTGCCGCGCTGGTCGCCCGCCTGCGACGGGCTGCGCGTGGACGTGGTCGCCGACCTGCACACCGGCTCGCCGCACAACGGGCTCGACAAGCTCGACCGCATCGTCGACCGTCTGGTCGCCAGCGACGCCGACGCGGTGCTGCTGGCCGGCGACTACGTGATCCTGAGCGTGCTGTTCGGCGAGTACGTGCCCGCCGAGCGGATCGCGCCGCGCTTCGCGCGCCTGGCGCGCGCCAAGCCGGTGTACGCGGTGCTCGGCAATCACGACTGGTGGAAGGGCGGCGCGCGCGTGCGCCGCGCGTTCGAGGCCGCCGGCGTGACGGTGCTGGAGAACGCATCGGCCACCGTGCGGCTGGGCGACTGCCGCTTCGCCATCGCCGGCATCGGCGACAAGTGGGAGGGCCGGCCCGCCCCCCGACGCGCCTTCGCCGGCCTGCCCGACGGCGTGCCCGTGCTCGCGCTCACCCACAACCCCGAGCTGTTCCCGGACGTGCCCTCGCGCGCCGCGCTCACGGTGTCGGGCCATACCCACGGCGGCCAGCTCGGCATCCCCTGGCCCGGCGATCCGCCGCTGCCGGCGAAGATCGGCGGGCACTACCTGACCGGCCACCTCGTCGAACGCGGCCAGCACCTGTTCGTGTCCTCCGGCATCGGCACCAGCATCCTGCCGTTCCGCTTCGGCATGCCGCCGGAGATCTCGCGGCTGACGCTGCGCCGCGAGCCGGCGGCTGCTACGGAGCGCGCCACAGCGGCCAGGCGAACAGCGCCGCCCCCAGCAGGAACAGCACCGTGAGCGCGTGCACCGCAGGGTGGCGCAGCCGGCGCAGGAACACCGCCTGCTCGACCGAGCGGCCGAGCCAGAACAGCGCCATCGCGGCGAGCATGGCGCGGCCCAGCGGCGTGCCGGCGAGTTCGGCCGGATAGAACGCGCACAACGCGGCTACACAGAAGAACACGTAGGTCAGCCGCAGGTTGAGGATCTGCACGATCGCGCGGTTGGCCGGGCGCAGCTTCGGCAGCTCGTGCTTCCAGTCGAACAGGCGCCAGAACAGCAGGTGGAACGCGCCGAAGGCGGCGCTGTGCACGGCGCAGAGCGCGATCGCGAGCCCGGCGCTCACGTCGCGCGGCCCCTGGCCCGGCGAATGGCCGGTGCCTCGAACGCGCACGCCCGGCGCGAGGCCGGGCGTGGCGTGGCGGGATGACGCATGGCGGGCCCGCGGGCGCGGGGCGGTCAGGCCGCCTCGCGCGCGCGGCCCGTGCCTTCGCGGTCGTAGTAGGTGGCCGCGCGCAGCTCGTGGGCGTCGAAGTCGTCGACGGTGATCGTGTCCAGGGTGATCCGCCGCAGCTCCTCCAGCAACTGGCGCTCCTCGGCGGTGATGACGCCCGCCCGGACCGCTTCCTCGAGCTGGGCGTCGTAGTCCAGCGCCTGGATGCCCTTGGACTTCAGCGCCTTGAGGAACTTGCGCTCCACCGGCTCCGCCGCGACCGCCTTGGCCAGGTAGCTGGCGATGCGGCCGCCCGGGTTGTTCTCGCACGGGGTCAGGAACACGCCCTGCGCCAGCCGGTCGCGCGCCTCGTTGACGTTCATCAGCAGCGAGGCCACCCGGTGGCCGAGGCGGTCGCCCGGGGCCTCGGCGCGGCGGCCCAGCGGGAAGATCAGCGCCCACATCAGCCAGCCGATCGGGCGGACCGGGAAGTTGCGCAGCGCCGCCGACAGCGCGGTCTCGATCTTGTGCACGCTGTCGTGGAACGCCCAGGCCAGCAGCGGCTTGTCCGCCGCCGGGGCGCCCTCGTCGTGGTAGCGCTTGAGGATCGCGCTGGTCATGTAGATGTGGCTGAGCACGTCGCCCAGGCGCCCGGACAGCGACTCCTTGAACTTCAGCTTGCCGCCCAGCGTCATCATCGACACGTCGGCCATCAGCGCCAGGTTCGCGGAATAGCGATCGAGCTTGCGGAAGAAGCGGCGGGTGTAGTCGTCGCCGGGCGCGGCGCCGATCCGGGCGCCGGTGATGCCGAACCAGAACGAGCGCACCGCGTTGGAGATGCCGTAGCGGATGTGGCCGAACAGGTTGCGGTCGAACGCGTCCAGGCCGGCGCGGCGGTCCGGGTCCTGCGCGGCCTGCATCTCCTTGAGCACCCACGGATGGCACAGGATCGCGCCCTGGCCGAAGATCAGCAGGCTGCGGGTCATGATGTTGGCGCCTTCCACGGTGATCCCGATCGGCGCCGCCTGCCAGGCGCGGCCGGCGAAGTTGCGCGGGCCGAGGATGATGCCCTTGCCGCCGATCACGTCCATGACGTCGCTGGAAACCTCGCGCGCCATCGTCGTGCAGTGGTACTTGGCGATGGCCGAGGGCACCGCCGGCACGTCGCCGCGGTCGACCGCGGCGGCGGTGGCCTGCGCCAGCGCGCTGATCGCATAGGCCTTGCCGCCGATGCGCGCCAGCGCCTCCTCCACGCCCTCGAAGCGGCCGACCGACAGCCCGAACTGCTTGCGGATGCGCGCGTAGGCGCCGGTGACCACCGCGCCGGCCTTGGCGCCGCCGCTGGCGGTGGAGGGCAGGGTGATCGAGCGGCCGATCGCCAGGCACTCGTTGAGCATGTTCCAGCCCTTGCCGGCCTTCTCCGGGCCGCCCACCAGCTGGCTCAGCGGGACGAAGACGTCCTTGCCGCGGATCGGGCCGTTCTGGAACGGCGAGTTGAGCGGGAAGTGGCGGCGGCCGATCTCCACCCCGGGGGTGTCGCGCGGCAGCAGCGCCAGCGTGATGCCGATGTCCTCGACGTCGCCCAGCAGCTTGTCCGGGTCGTACATGCGGAACGCCAGACCGATCAGCGTGGCCACCGGCGCCAGGGTGATGTAGCGCTTGTCGAAGGTCAGGCGCACGCCGAGCACCTGCGCGCCGTTCCACTCGCCCTTGCAGACGATGCCGTAGTCGGGGATCGAGGTGGCGTCGGAACCGGCGAAAGGACCGGTCAGACCGAAGCAGGGCACCTCGCGGCCGTCGGCCAGGCGCGGCAGGTACAGATCCTTCTGGTCCTGGGTGCCGTAGTGCACCAGCAGCTCGCCCGGACCCAGGGAATTCGGCACGCCGACGGTGGAGCTGACCACGCTGGAGATCGAGGCGATCTTCTGGATCACCTTGTGGTGCGCCAGCGCGGAGAAGCCGAGGCCGCCGTACTCCTTCGGGATGATCATGCCGAAGAAGCGGTTCTGCTTGATGAAGTCCCACAGCTCCGGCGGCAGGTCGGCATCGACATGGGTGATGCGCCACTCGTCGATCCTGCGGCACAGCTCCTCCACCGGGCCGTCGAGGAAGGCCTGTTCCTCGGCGGTCAGTTCGGGCTTCGGATACGACAGCAGCTTCTGCCAGTCCGGGTCGCCGGTGAACAGTTCGCCCTCGAAGCCGACCGATCCGGTCTCCAGCGCGATGCGCTCGGTCTGCGACAGCGGCGGCAGCACCTTGCGGAAGAACTTGAGCATCGGCGCCGAGATCAGCGCCTTGCGCAGCGGCGAGACCAGCAGCGGCACCGCGACCAGGGCGAGCAGCACGGCCGCGACCAGCGTGGCGGTGGCGCTCGCGCCCAGCAGCCGGCAGGCGACCAGCGCGGTGGCGGCGATCGCCACCCACACCGGGAAGCGCATGCGGTGGTAGGCGGCGAACATGCCGGTGAGGAGAAGGGCGAGGAACGGGATCGCGGCGCTCATGGCGGAGGCTCCGGGGCGGGATGCGAGGCGGGCAGGGCGGCGGCCGGATGCGAGCCGGCTACACCATACGGATTAGTATGGTCGTGGGGAAAAACGCCTGTCAATCTTGCAATGCGTCATTTTTCCGAATCCGACGATACTTCTGCGCCTGCATGCGTATGGTTAAACTTCGCCGCCATGAGCCAGCCGACCGCCGCCGCCAAGTCCCCTTCCTCCCGTACCGGCGAACGCCAGGGCCGGCTCAGCGCCGACGACTGGGCGCAGGCCGCGCTCGACCTGATCGCCGAGCAGGGCGTGGCCGCGGTGGCGGTGGAATCGCTCGCCCGCCGCCTGGGCGTCACCAAGGGCAGCTTCTACTGGCACTTTCCCTCGCGCGACGCGCTGCTGCAGGCGGCGCTCGAGCGCTGGGAGAACGTCGAGCAGGAGGCCGTGTTCGGCGCGCTGGAGGCGATTTCCGATCCGCGCGAGCGGCTGCGCGCGCTGATCCAGATGGTCGCGCACGAGATCAAGCTGCACGTCATCTACAGCGCGCTGCTGCAGGCGCTCGACCACCCGATCGTGCAGCCGGTGATCGGCCGCGTCTCCGAGCGCCGCCTGGCCTACCTGACCGCCTCCTACCGCGAGGTCGGCTTCGCAGAGGGCGAGGCGCGGCACCGCGCGCGCCTGGCCTACACCGCGTACGTCGGCTTCCTGCAGCTGTCGATCCAGCTGCCGCAGTCGCGGCTCGATCACGAGCAGTTCGACGCCTATATCGAGCACGTGATGGCGACGCTGATCCCGCCTGCGCGGCCGTAGCGGCAGGCCGCGCCGCTTCCCAGCGCGCTCGGGCGTTGACGCAGGTGCAGCAAGACCCGCGCAGCCGCTGTCCCTAGAATGTCCCGCTGGACAACGCGGCGAGCGCCGCAGTGGAGCAGTGCATGAACGCGGTCGCGCCCCTGAACGTCCCCACGCAGATGCCGGCGGGCAGCGTTCCGCCCGCGCTCGCGGACTGGGTCGCCGCGGTGGCCCGGCGCACGCGCCCGGACCGCATCCACTGGTGCGACGGCAGCGACGCCGAGTACGACGCCCTGCTCGCGCTGATGGAAGCCGACGGCACCCTGATCAGGCTCAATCCCGAGACGCATCCCGGCTGCTGGCTGCACCGCTCCGATCCGGACGACGTGGCGCGCGTGGAGCACCTGACCTTCGTCTGCACCCGCGAGCGCGACGCCGCCGGCCCCAACAACCATTGGATGGCCCCGGACGAAGCGCACGCGAAGATGGACGCACTGTTCGAGGGCTGCATGCGCGGGCGCACGATGTACGTGGTGCCGTACTGCATGGGCCCGATCGACTCGCCGCTGGCGCGCTGCGGCGTGGAGATCACCGACTCGCCCTATGTGGTGGCCAACATGCGGATCATGACCCGCATGGGCGCCGCCGCGCTGCGGCGGATCGAGCGCGAAGGGCGCTTCGTGCGCGGCTTGCACTCGCTGGGCGAGCTCGACCCCGAGCGGCGCTTCATCATGCACTTCCCCGAGGAACTGTCGATCCAGTCCTACGGCTCCGGTTACGGCGGCAACGCGCTGCTGGGCAAGAAGTGCCACGCGCTGCGCATCGCGTCCTGGCAGGCGCGCGAGGAGGGCTGGCTGGCCGAGCACATGCTCATCGTCGGCATCCAGACTCCGCGCGGCGACACCCACTACGTCGCCGCCGCGTTCCCCAGCGCCTGCGGCAAGACCAACCTGGCCATGCTGATCCCGCCCGAGCGCTACCGCGAGCGCGGCTGGAAGGTGTGGACGGTCGGCGACGACATCTGCTGGATGCGCCCCAGCGAGGACGGCCGCCTGTGGGCGATCAACCCCGAGGCCGGCTTCTTCGGCGTGGCGCCAGGCACCTCGGCGAAGTCGAACCCGAACGCGCTGGCGATGCTCCAGCGCGACACCCTCTTCACCAACGTCGCGCTGACCGACGACGGCCAGCCCTGGTGGGAAGGCCTGGACGATCGCGTACCGGCCTTCGACTGGCAAGGCCGGCCCTACGACCCGGCCAACGGGCCGGCCGCGCACCCCAACTCGCGCTTCACCGTCGCCGCTTCGCGCTGCCCGTCGTACTCGCCGCACGCGGAAGACCCGCAGGGGGTGCCGATCTCGGCGATCGTCTTCGGCGGCCGCCGCGCCTCGCTGGTGCCGCTGGTGTTCGAGGCCCGCGACTGGACGCACGGCGTGCGGATCGGCGCCTCGATGGCCTCGGAGACCACCGCCGCGGCGACCGGCCAGGTCGGCGTGGTCCGGCGCGACCCGATGGCGATGAAGCCCTTCTGCGGCTATCACTTCGGCGACTACTTCGCCCACTGGCTCTCGTTCGACCGGCCCGGCGCGCGACTGCCGAAGGTCTTCCACGTCAACTGGTTCCGCAAGGACGCCGACGGCCGCTTCCTGTGGCCCGGCTTCGGCGAGAACATGCGGGTGCTGGAATGGATCGTCGGGCGGGTGGAGGGGAGTGCGGGGGCGGTGGAATCGCGCTTGGGCCCGATGCCCGGACGCGGCGACATCGATCTCGCCGGGCTGGAGGACTGCGACTTCGACGCGCTGATGCAGGTCGACCCGGAGGCCTGGTCGAAGGAGTCCGAAGAGGCGCGCGGCTTCGTCGAAGGGCTGCGCCCGGGGTTGTGGCGTCAAATGGGCTGAAAAAGCCGCCGGCGTCCGCGGGATCGGCGCCGGCGGCCCGGCGTCAGATCGGCTCCGCGGTGCAGCGTGCGCGCGACGTTGCGGTGGCCACGATCTGGCCGCCGACGATGAAGAGCGCGTTCGCGGTGACCCAGCCGGGGTTGCGCGGACAATAGAACTGGCAAACATAGGAGTTCGTACAGTTGGCCGGGAACAGCGCATCGGTACCGGCGGTGTCGAAGCTCCAGGCGAGCGTGTCGTAGGCCGGGCCCGACGTCACCCAGCAGAAGTTGCTTCCGCTGCAATCCAGAGACGCCTGCTGCGCGTTCGCTGCGCCCGCCCAGGCGGTTCCGCCGAGCAAGGCCATCGCCACGACGAAAGATCTGATCTTCATCATCTCGCTCCTTAAGAATGCTGGTGGGATGCTCCGCCGTCCCCGGATATCGCGTCGTGTGTCGGCTCCATCGGCCATAGCCCGGGAATGCGGGCCTCTCGATGCTAGGCCAGGTTGCTGTGGTGGGATCGGATGGCGATCACGTTTCTGGTGCCGGCGGAATCGCATGCCCAGGTCGATTCCCCCTTAAACGAATGGGGTCCCGAAGGACCCCATCCGTCGCTCTGCGTTTCCGGATCAGAACCGCTGCTGGTACTTCATGTAAGCGAAGCGACCCAGGTCGAAGCCGCTGTAGTACGAGAAGCCGCTGTTGGGCTGGGTAAACAGAATCTGCCCCTCGCGATCGAACACGTTGTTGACGCCCACCGAGATGGTCGCGTTCCACGGCGCCTGCCAGCGAACCTGTACGTCGTTGAAGGTATTGGAGCCCGTGTAGTGTTGCGGCACCCGATTGCCCAGGTAGTTGATGTAGTCCGGAGCATTGCACTGATACGGCGAGGCAAGTCCGCAGTTCTCACGCAGTCCCGAGAAGTAGCGGGCGGTCCAGGTGGCACCGAAGTCGCCATAGTCCCAGCTCAGCGTGGCCACCGAGCGGATGCGGAACGTCGCGGCGATGCCGACCTGCGGTGCGGGCACCGTGGCGGGCAGCGGATCCGACTTGATTTCGAAATTGCTGTAGTACGTGCTGGCCCAGTTGATCCCGAAGCGGCCGAAGGCGGTCTCCTGGAACTGGTAGTTCACGTCCAGATCGTAGCCTTCGATCTCCCAGAAGCCGGCATTGCGGCCGGTGCGGGTCAGGGAGTTCACCACGCCGTCCGCGCCGCGAGTGAAGTAATTGCACTGCGAGGGGATGTCGTTGACGTAGCAGTCGTTGAGGATGCCGGTCGCGGTGAAGGAGGTCAGGACATTGTCGATCCGGGTTTTCCACCAATCCAGGCTAATGCCGAGGCCTTCCGCGTAACTGGGGCTGTAGACCAGCCCCAGCGAGCGGCTGACCGATGTTTCCGGAGTGAGATTCGGGTCCGAACCGGTCAGGAACGGGACACCGCTCTGCCCACCGTAGGCAACCGCGCCGCCCTGGCCCAGCTGGCGGAAGCCGCCGCCGTTGGGGCCGATGGTGGCGTAGTTCGGAATCGCCGCGGCGCAGGCTGCATAGACGTCAGGGTTGCGAGCCGCCAAGCCCGACACCGTGTCGCAAGGATCCGAGTAGAAGTCGAAGCTCTGGCCCGTGCCGCCGTACAGCTGCGCGATGGACGGGGCGCGGAAACCCTGAGCCCAGGTGCCGCGGACCAGCAGATCCTGGAACGGACGCCAGCGGAAGCTGGCCTTGCTGTTGGTGGTGTCGCCGAATGCATCGTAGTCGGAATAGCGGCTGGCGACGTTGAGGGCCAGTTCCTGCGCACCCGGCAGGTCCGCCAGCAGCGGAATGTCCAGCTCCAGGTAGATTTCGTCGGTGGAATAGCTGCCGGAAGTCTCCTGCGCCGCCAGGTTGGTCGAGTTGCCGGTCTGCGCGAAGGCATCGGGCGAGTATCGGCCGTCGACCTTGCGGTGCTCGACACCGGCCGCGAAGCCGAACTCGCCGGCCGGCAGCGTGGCGATCACGCCGCTGACGTTGGCGAAATAGTTGTGCGTGGTGGTTTCGGAAGTGGCGTTCTCCCAGAGGAAGAAGCGGTTCTGGATGTCCGGATTGGCCAGCGAGTAGCGGCCTTCGCTGGCGGTCGGGCTCCACGGGGTGCAGTCGCTCAGGGGGATCGGCGCAGTCGGGGTGCCGCACTGCACGATGCCGTCGGCATTGAGGAACGACGGTCCCACGGCCTGGGCGACGGCCAGCTTGTTGAAGTCGCCACGCGCACGGTTGGTCGCATCGCTGCGCTGGAAGATGTAGCCGGCATCCCAATCGAGGAAGCGATCGCCGAAGTCGAAAGTGCCCTCGAACACGCCGCTGAAGCGATACGTGTCCAGCTTGCGGTTGGTGACACGCGGGACTTCCCAGCCGCGGCGACGGAAGTTGAGCGCATCATCCGTCGGATTGAAGTAGCTGTCCGGGCTCATCGGCGTCTGCACGTCGACGTTACCGCTCTGGTACGGATAGCCTGCGACCTGCACGCTGGTCTCGCGGCGGTTGAAGCTGGCGTCGGCGAGGAAGCGAATGCTGTCGGTCAGGTCGAAGTCTGCGGCGGTGTAGATGGTCGTGCGCTCCATTGCGGTGCGCGCCATCATCTGCTCGGAAGCGTTGCTCGTATCGCCATTGGGGCCGCCTACCTGCGGGCGATAGTCCGCCAGGTTGGACGGGTCGCCGCCGTCGCGCAGGACGAGCCAGGCATCCGCAGCGTTCGCGTTGGGCTGATTGGGGTTGCGGATGTTGCCGATCGCACCGACGACCGTGTAGCTCTGGCCGATCAGTTGCGGAATGCCCGGATAGCGGTCGATCGCCCACCAGCGATCGCGGGCCCAAATGGGGTCTTCCTTGTCGTACTGCGCTCCGAAGACGATCGAGCTGCGCTCGCCGACCGAGCCGATGGTGAAATCGAATGACTGGGTCTGGCCGTCGCCCTCGCCGTACTGGCCGATGTAGGCGTTGGCTTCGGCGCCGTCGAAGTTGCGGCGGGTGACGATGTTGATGACGCCGGCGATCGCGTCGGAGCCGTACAGCGAGGACGCACCGTCCTTCAGCACTTCGATCCGCTCGACCGAGGACGACGGAATCGTCGACAGATCCTGCAGGCCGTCGTTGTTGATGCCCAGGCGCCGGCCGTTCAACAGGACCAGGGTGCGCTGCGAGCCGAGGTTGCGGAGGTTGACGTAGGTGCCGCCGGGACTCTCGCCGGCATTGAGCGGCGAAGTGCGGCTGAGCGCCGGCGAGCCGGTTACCGCCAGGTTCTGCAGGATGTCGCCGACGGACTGGAAGCCCTGGTTCTCGATGTCGGTGCGCGAAATCGACAGGATCGGCTGCGCAGTCTCGACATCGACCTTGCGGATGCGTGAGCCGGTCACTTCGATGCGATCCAGGGTCGTCGTCTGTTGCTCCTGTGCGACGGCGACGCCGGCCCCGGCCGTGGCCGTCGTGCCCGCAACGAGCGCGAAGGCGATCGCGTCGCGGAGCTTGGTGGTCTTCAAAGTCATCTCTCTCTCCAAGTGAGTCTTGGGATATCCCCAAAGGAACCTGCCAGGGGCGTCAAGCGAAACGCCAAATCCGGCAAGGCCGGGCCGATACTAGCCCCGATCCGAGAGAAATTAAAGTGTCGTTAAGAAAAGAGATGAAGCGCGTGAAACCGGCCGGGCCATGGACAGCGGGCACGCCCGAATCGCGCGTAAGGCCGCGACTGCGTTCGACGAGATGGGTGCGCTGGCCCCCGGCTTGGGGGCTGCGCGACGGTGCGGCTTTACAGGTCCTGCTGGTAGCGGACGTAGGGCACGGTGCCCTCGTCCTCGCCGTTCTCGCCACGCGGCGAGAAGGGATTGCGGCCGCGGGTGACGATGTTCTCCGCGCCGACGGTGAGCTGGCCGCTCCAGGGGGTGCGCCAGGTCAGGCCCAGGCCAAGGCCTTCCCAGCGCGGCTGGCCGGGGGTGTCGATGACCTGGCCGATGATGTTGGCGCCGAAGTTGCCGTAGCCGCCGCCCACGCTCAGGGACTTGCTGTCCCAGCGGTCGGTGAGGCTGGACGGCGCCTGCGCGTAGGGGATCAGGCGCGCCTTGGCCACCGTGCCGGCGATCGACACGTAGCCCTGGTCGCTGATGTTGCGCTGGGCGAAGACGGTGAGGTCGTTGGAGTCGATCTCCGCGAGCGCGCTGCGGCCGCCGGGGCCCAGCCAGGCCGGCAGGTTGCCGCGGGTCTCGCCGACGGAGACGCCGACCTGGCCGCTGGCGCGGCTGAGCGCGGCGGTGGCCACGCCGCGTTGGCCGCGGTCGTCGTTGTCCAGATCCAGCGAGGCCAGCGCGCAGTTGTTGGCGAGGGTACCCAGGGCATGGGTCATGCTGCCGCGGTAGTCGCACAGCAGCCCCAGCGAATCCCCGCCTTCGAGTCCGAAGGCGGCATCGAGGCGGTTGCCGCCGAAGCGCCAGCGGGCACCGGCCTGGGCGCCGCCTTCCTCGGTGGGTTCCAGCACCAGCAGCGCCTCGAGCCTGCCGTTGGTGTTGTTCCAGATCGGCAAGACCGCCTGGTCGCCGGTCCGCCCGGGCGCCTGCGCATGGGCGCCCGCGGCCGCGCCGAAGGCGAGCAGGGTGGCGAGAGCGAGCTGTGCGAGGCGCAGCGGCATGATGAATGCGTCGACCCGTAAGCCGGACCGGAAGTTCCCCGTATCGGGAGCCCGATCCTAGCTGGTTTATGTTTCTTTAACAATCCCCGCAGGCCCTCCGAGCGGCTACTGGAGCCGGTCGGGCGCGCTCATTGAAGCTGCCGGAACGGTGAACAAGCCGTCAATCTCGGCCGGGGTGAAACAGTAGCGCTGGCCGCAGAACTCGCAGCGCACTTCGGCCTGCCCGCTCTGCTCGGTGGCGGCCATGGCCTCGTCCCGGCCCAGCGATTCGAGCACTGCGGCGACCCGCTCGCGAGAGCAGGAGCAGCCGAAGCGCAGCGCCCGGCCTTCCAGCAGCTGCGGCTGCTCGCTGGCGAACAGGCGTTGCAGCAGCGCCTGGGCGTTCCAGGCGCGAAGCTCTCCCGCGCGCAGGGTGTCGAACAGGATGCCGGCGCGGTTCCAGCCGTCCTCGTCGCCGGCATCGCCGGGCAGCTTCTGCAGCATGAGCCCGGCGCAGACCCGATCGTCTGCCGTGAGCAGCAGGCGGGTCGGCAACTGCTCGGACCGTGCGAAGTAGCTTTCGAAGGCGGCGGCGAGCGAGCCCCCGGCGATCTCCACCAGGCCCTGGTAGCGCAGCGGTTCGCGCCCCCTGCCGGGATTCTCGATGGTGATGGCGAGCATGGCGTCGGCACCGGCGAGCTCGCGCAGGTCGGCGGGCGGCTCGGCGACGGCATGGTCGAAGCGGGCGAGGCCACGCAGGTCGCCCCCGGCGGTGCATTCGGTCATCAGCGCGTTCAGCGGCCCCTGTCCCCGCAACTGCACCGAGAGGCGGCCGTCGACCTTGACGTTGGCGGTGAACAGCGCGGCCGCCGCCGCGGCCTGGCCCAGGATGGCCGCGATCGCGGGCGGATAGTCGTCGCTGGCGAGGATGGGCGCCCAGGCGTCGCGCAGGTGCACGCGCACGCCGCGTACGCCGGCGTGCGGCAGGAGGAAGCGGTCCAGGCGGTCGGTGTCGGAGGGCATCGGCATGGGAGAGGCGGCGTCCTGTCGGATAATGGGCGTCGCGATGGGCGAGCCCGCTGAGCTGGGGGCGACGGAGGGCGGATGCAAGCACGGGGCCGGGATCGAAGTGAATACCCTGCGCACGGGGGCGGACGCCGCCGGCTCTGGCGCTGGCTGTGGAAGGCGCCGTTGCTGGCGGTGGTGCTGAGCGTGCTGCAGGTGCTGGCGCTGCGCTTCGTCGATCCGCCGTTCTCGGCCTACATGGCCGCGCGCCAGATCGGGGCGTGGACCGGGCGCGACGGCGAGGTGCGCATCGCGTATCAGTGGCGCGACTGGGAACGCATCGCGCCGGGGCTGCCGCTGGCGGTGATCGCCTCCGAGGACCAGAATTTCCTCCGCCACCGTGGCTTCGACCTGGAGGCGATCGAGAAGGCGCGCGCCCACAACGCGCGCGGTGGCCGCATGCGCGGGGCCAGCACGATCAGCCAGCAACTGGCGCGCAACCTGTTCCTGTGGAGCGGTCGCAGTTGGGTGCGCAAGGGGCTGGAGGCGTGGTACACGGTGCTGATCGAACTGTTGTGGCCGAAGCAGCGCATTCTGGAGGTCTACGTCAACGTCGCCGAGTTCGGCGACGGCATCTACGGTGCGCAGGCCGCGGCGCGCGCCTTCTTCGGCAAGGATGCCGATGCGCTGGACTGGGCCGAGAGCGCGCGGCTGGCGGCGGTGCTGCCGAGCCCGCGGCGCTACAGCGCGGCGCGTCCCGGCCCCTACGTGCAACGCCGCACCCAGGCGATCCAGCGGCAGATGCGCCAGATCGGCGGCGAGGCCCACCTGCAGCAGCTGCGCTGAGCGCGCCGGCCCGGGACCGATCCCGTACGATGCGCGCATGACCCGCGAGCAATTGACCATCGTCGTCGCCGCCTACAACGAGGCCGACGTGCTGCCGATCCTGCATGGCCGGATCGTCGCGGTGCTGGACCGGCTGGAGGCCGATGGCATCGCGGCCTCGCTGCTGTACGTGGACGACGGCAGCCGCGACGGCACCTGGGCGGCGATGGGCGAGTTGGCCGCCGGGGACCCGCGAGTGTCGCGGTTGCGGCTGTCGCGCAACTTCGGCAAGGAGGCGGCGCTGACGGCGGGGCTGGACCTGGTGGAGACCGGGGCCGCGGTGATCCTGGACGCCGACGGGCAGGACCCGCCGGAACTGATTCCCGAGTTCGTCGCACGCTGGCGCGAAGGCTACGACGACGTCTACGGCACGCGGCTCGAGCGCGAGGGCGAGACCTGGTTCAAGCGCGCCTCCGCGCACGCTTTCTACCGGATCATGCAGCGGCTGTCGAAGACGCCGATTCCGGTGGATACCGGGGACTTCCGGCTGCTGTCGCCGCGCGCGCTGGCGGCGCTGCGCCAGGTCCGCGAGCGGCACCGCTTCATGAAGGGCCTGTTCGGCTGGATCGGCTACGAGCGGATCGCGGTGCCGTACCAGCGCGATGCACGCCTGGGCGGGCGCAGCAAGTTCAATTTCTGGCGGCTGTGGAACTTCGCCCTGGAGGGCGTGACCAGTTTCTCCACCGCGCCGCTGCGCCTGGCGACATACGTCGGTGGTGGCACGGCGCTCCTGGCGTTCGCCTACGGCCTGTGGATCGTGGTCAAGGCGCTGATTTGGGGCGACCGGGTGGCCGGCTGGCCGACGATGATGAGCGTGATCCTGTTCCTGGGCGGCATGCAGCTGATCGCGCTGGGCGTAATCGGCGAGTACCTGGGGCGTTTGTACGAGGAATCGAAGCAGCGGCCGCTGTACCTCGTCGACGCCTGGCTGCCGGCGCCGGGCGTATCCTCCGGGGCGCCACCCAACTCGGAGGGACGCGGCGATGACCACGATCGGGCGACTGCTGGAATCCAAGGCTCCTGAGGTCTACGGGATCGATCCGGATGCACCGGTGATCGACGCGCTCCGGCTGATGGCCGAGCATCACATCGGCGCGGTGCTGGCGCTGCGCGGCGGGGCGTTGGCCGGGATCGTCTCCGAGCGCGACTATGCGCGCAAGGTGGTGCTGGCCGGGCGCTCGTCGCGCGACACCGCGGTGCGCGAGATCATGACCGAGCAGGTCACCTGCGTCGGGCCGGAGGCCACGGTCGACCAGTGCATGCGCCTGGTCACCGAGGGCCGCTTCCGGCACCTGCCGGTGCTGCAGGGCGGGGCGGTGATCGGGGTCGTCTCGATCGGCGATCTGGTCAAGGCGGTGATCGAGGCGCAGCAGCAGGAACTCGATCACCTGCAGCGCTACATCGCCGGCTGAAGGCGCCGCGCGGGCCGGCGGTCGCGGCCCTCAGCGCGCGTACTCGCCGCCGCAGCCGCTGTCCTCGCCGCCGCCCAGCTCGAGCGTGGCCAACAACGCGGCCGGCGGCGCGATGCTGCCCAGCGCCACCGCCAGCGCGCCGCGCAGGCCCAGGCGCTTCATGTCGGGGCGGAAGCTCGGGTCCGCGAAGGTGCCGCCGATCACGAGCGGCGAGCGCAGGCTCAGCAGGCTGCGATCCTTCGGCCGCGGTCGCAACAGCAGATCCAGGCGCTCTTCGCCGAGATCGATGGTGCCTTCGCCGACGATGATCGTGTCGGTGGTGTCGAAGGCGAGCGCGCGCGTCTGCATGACGCCCTGCTCGACCGCGAAGTCGCCGAACGCGCAGCGCACCGGGATCTTGCGATCCTGGGTGATCAGGAAGCCCAGGGCCTCGGCGATGTCGATGCCGGCCAGTTCCACCAGCAGCGCGCTGACCTGGCCGCGGCCCATGCCGACCGCGATCTCGCCATCTGCGCTGCCGAGCATGGCGGCGATCGAATTGCCGGTGCCGGCCAGGCGCGCGTGGCCGCCGATGCGGCCCACCGCGTCGTTGGCGAGCGCGGAATCAGGGAACAGCCCGCCCAGGTCGAGACCGCGCACGCTGGCGTCGAGCCGGGTGCGGATGGTCTTCTGCCGCGCGTCCATGCGCACGGTAGCGCGGATGTCGCCGCCGGCCACGCCGAAATTGAGCGGGTCCAGGCGCACCAGGCCGTCTTCGAGCAGCAGGTGCGCGTCCATGTCGTCGAGCGGCAGGTCCGCCTCGATGCGCTGCGCGCGCAGGCGCACGTCGGCGTCCATGGCGCGCAGCTTGTCCAGGCGGTAGGCGGTGTCGGGCAGCGCCCGACCGCGGGCGGTCTGCTCCTGCGCCTGCGCGGCCAGTGCGGGATCCAGCGGCTCGCCGGCGTCGGAACGCGGGGTGCCGCCGAGAAAGCCGGCCAGGTCGTCCAGATCCAGCCGGGTCGAGACCAGGTCCGCCTTGAAGAGCGGGCGCTCGCGCGCGGTCTCGATGGTGACGTCGCCGCCGAGGTCGCTGTCGCCGACCTTGCCGGCGAAACCCTGGTAGCGCCAGGTGTCGCCCTCGCGACGCAGGCGGCCATCGAGCGAATAGGGCGGGGTTGCCGGCAGGGCCAGACCCAGCAGCGGGTAGAGTTCCTCCAAGTTGCGCCCGGACAGCGCCATCTGCAGGTCGAAGCTGCGCAGGCGGAACGGATCGATCAGCGCCCCCCGCGCACGGGCGCGGGTGGCGCCCGCCCGGGCGCGCAGGTCGATGCGGTAGGGGTTCTCCTGGTCCTGCAGCGACAGCGGCGACTGCGCGCGGCCCTCCAGTTCGAACGCGGCTCCGCGCCAGTGGCCGTCTCCGGCGAGATCCACCGGCGGCGCGGCGTCCTCCGCTCCCGGTTCGCGGCTCGCCACCGCGAGGTCGATGTCGGTCTTGCTCGCGGGATCGAGAAAGAGCAGGCGGCCGTCGTCCACCCACAGGCTGCGCAACTGCATCGGCTCGCCGCCGGGCTCGTCGTCGCTCAGGAAGTCCCAGTTGCCCTGGCCGTCGGGGCCGGTCTCCAGCCGCAGCTGCGGTCGGGTCAGCCGGATCTCGGGGATGCGCATCTGGCGCCGGAACAACAGCGGAAGCACCTCGATCGAGAGTTCGAGGCGGTCGGTCGCGGCCATGGTGGCCGCGTCCGACCAATCGGCGTTGCCAAACGCCAGCGCGTCGGCACGGAGCGTGGTCACGCGGCCGAGATCGACGTCGAGATCGCCGCCGATGGTCAAGGTGCGCCCGGTCTGGGCCTGCACGATGCGCTCGATCGGGCCCTTGAACCAGTTCCAGTCCCAAAGCGCGATCAAGGCGATCAGCGCCAGCGCCAGGATCCCCAGCGCGGTCCGCCACGGATGCGCGGTCAGCCGGCCCGGAGGACGTCGCGGCGGCGGCGCGTCGGGGCCAGGGGGCGGCGCGGGCGGGACGGCGGTTTCCGGCGGCATCGGGGGGCTCGCGTGCGGGACGCGGCCACCTTCCGCCGGCCGGTATCAAACCCCGGTGAATGCGTTGCGGGCTGTTCAGACGCCCACGGGCGCGTCAGCTGGCGACGGCGTCCGGGTCGGCGGCCTCCGGGGCCTGCTGCTCGCAGCGCAGGGTCTGTCCGCCGTCCTGCGACAGCTCGACATAGTCGCTGCCGACCACGAAGCGCAGGCCGACGTCGGACCAGGTCGGCGGCTCGCTGCGACCGATGCTGCCCAGCCGCGCCACGCGGCCGTCGCTCATCGCGACGCGGGCGAAGGCGCGGCCGCCCACGAGGTCGACCCGGTGGCCGCCGTCGCACAGGTAGGTGGCATCGACGGGGCCCTCGGGCGGCCGCGCGCCGGCCGGCGCGGGCACCTCGGCCGGGGCCTGTGGCGGCGCCTCGCCGCTGCAGGCGGCCAGCAGGAGGGCGGGCAGGATCCAGGTGGAGAGAACGACGGACTTCATGGCGGGCTCCGGTGCGTAGGCGCGCCCGATCGCGGGGCGCGCGGTCAGGGTAACGTCACCACCTGCGCCATCACCGCCACGTAGTGGCAGACGCTGCCGGCGATGCAGAACAGGTGCCAGATCGCATGGGCGTAGGGGATCGACTCGCGGTGGTAGAAGATCGTGCCCAGGGTGTAGAACACGCCGCCGGCCATCAGCCAGCCGAAGGTCCAGCCATCGAGCGCGGCCAGCACCGGCTTGATCGCCACGATCACCAGCCAGCCCATGGCGACGTAGATCAGCGTGGACAGGCGCTTGAAGCGGCCGGTATAGAACAGCTTGAACACCACCCCGGCCAGGGCGAGCGTCCAGATCGCGGCGAACAGACCCCAGCCCAGCGGGCCGCGCAGCGAGATCAGGGTGAACGGCGTATAGGTGCCGGCGATCAGCAGGTAGATCGCGCAGTGGTCGAACACCTTCAGCCGGCCCTTGAGCACCGGGTGCTGGAACGAGTGGTAGAGCGTGGAGGCGAGGTAGAGCAGCAGCAGGGTGACGCCGAAGACGATCGCGGCGCCGAGCTGCCAGGCGTTGCCGTACAGCGCGGCCAGGGTGATCAGTACGGCGCCACCGGCCAGCGCGGCGGCCGCGCCGAGGCCGTGGGTCAGCGCACTGGCCAATTCCTCGCGCTTGGCGCGCAGGCTCAGGGGGGATGCGGCGGTCATGGCGGGCCTGTGGGGGAGGTCCTGGCGCCGATTATGGCGCGGCGTCCGGGCGTTGTCAGACCCCGCGTGGGCGCCGGTCAGTCCGCCGCTCGCGCGGGGGCATGCTCGCGGGTGGCGAGGAAGCGCACCTTGGGCCATCGCTCCTGCGCCAACTGCAGGTTGACCCGGGTCGGCGCCAGGTAGACCAGCTCGCCGGCGGCGTCGACGCCGAGGTTCGGGGCGTTCTTCTCGCGGAATTCCTCGAGCATCTTCGCGTCGTCGCAGCGCACCCAGCGGGTGGTGACCACGCCGACCGGCTCGAAGCCGGCATCGACGCCGTACTCGTCCTTGAGCCGGTAGGCGGCCACGTCGAACTGCAGCATGCCCACCGCGCCCAGGATCAGATCGTTGGACATCAGCGGGCGGAAGAACTGGGTCGCGCCTTCCTCGGCCAGCTGGGCCAGGCCCTTCTGCAGCTGCTTGAGCTTGAGCGGATCGCGCAGGCGGGCGCGGCGGAACAGTTCGGGGGCGAAGTTGGGGATGCCGGTGAAGCTCAGCGCCTCGCCCTCGGTGAAAGTGTCGCCGATCGAGATCGTGCCGTGGTTGTGGATGCCGATCACGTCGCCCGGATACGCCTCGGCGGCGATCTCGCGGTCGCTGGCCATGAAGGTCAGCGCGTTGGCGAGCTTGACCTCCTTGCCGCTGCGCACGTGGAAGGCCTTCATGCCGGCCTCGAAGCGGCCCGAGCACACGCGCATGAAGGCGACGCGGTCGCGGTGCTGCGGGTCCATGTTGGCCTGGATCTTGAACACGAAGCCGGTCAGCTTCGGCTCCGTGGGCGACACTTCGCGGCCGGTGGTCGCGCGCGCCTGCGGCGGCGGCGCGTGGCGGACGAAGAAGTCGAGCAGCGGCTGCACGCCGAAGTTGTTGACCGCGGAGCCGAAGAACACCGGCGTCTGCCGGCCCGCCAGGTAGGCGGCGGGATCGAACGGGAGCGAGGCGCCCTGCACCAGCTCCAGTTCGTCGCGCAGCTCGGCCAGCATCTGCGCGCCGATGCGCGCCTCCAGCCCCGGGTCGTCGATCGAGGCGAAGATGGTGGAGTCCTGGCGGGTGAAGTTGCGGCCCGGCTCGTACAGGTGCACCTCGCCGCTGATCAGGTGCACCACGCCCTTGAGGCGCTGGCCCATGCCGATCGGCCAGGTCACCGGCGCGCACTGGATGCCGAGCACGCGCTCGACCTCGTCCAGCAGCTCGATCGGCTCCTTGCCCTCGCGGTCGAGCTTGTTGACGAAGGTCATGATCGGGGTGTCGCGCAGCCGGCAGACCTCCATCAGCTTGATCGTGCGCTCCTCCACGCCCTTGGCGACGTCGATCACCATCAGCGCGGAATCGACCGCGGTCAGCACCCGGTAGGTGTCCTCGCCGAAGTCGGCGTGTCCCGGGGTGTCGAGCAGGTTGACGATGCGGCCCTCGTAGGGGAACTGCATCACCGAGCTGGTCACCGAGATGCCGCGCTCCTTCTCCAGCGCCATCCAGTCGGACGTCGCGTGGCGGGCGGCCTTGCGGCCCTTGACCGAGCCGGCCATCTGGATCGCGCCGCCGAACAGCAGCAGCTTCTCGGTCAGCGTGGTCTTGCCGGCGTCGGGGTGCGAGATGATCGCGAAGGTGCGGCGGCGCGCGGCCTCTGCCGCGACGGTGCGCTGGAGTTCGGACATGGCGGGGCCGGCGGGAGGCGTGAGACGTAGCCGCGCATTATAGGGCGACGCGCCGCCGCGCCGGCCCCGGCGCTTCAGTCCGCCGGCGAGGGGGGCGAGGCGTAGAAACGCAGCACGCCCCGTGGGCCGAACATACGGAAAGGCACCGTCTCCAGGCGCATGCCGCGATCGGCCTGGGGTTGGAGCGCAGTCCGCGAGGTATGCGCCGCCGTCCGCTCTTATAATCCGGGCCCCGCGCATCGGCGCGCGCACCGGAGTCGGGCGATGACGCAGGCGGACCGCTTGGCGTGCCTTCATCTCTCCAGGACAGGGGGGCCGCCCTTCAACGGTTCCGTCGGCTACGTGAACGACGGCATCGCGCCGTTGATGCGGGCGCGCGGCTGGTCGGTACGTCCCTTCGCGCTCCCGCGCCCCCGGCAGCGGCTGGCGCAGGAGTCGTTGGTGCCGCTGGGGATGGCGCGCGCGTTCGTGGATCCGGGCGATGGCGCGACGCCCCTGCTGGCGATCCACGACGATGCCGGGATGGCGATCCGCACGCCTTCGCGGGCCTGGGCGCGGCATCACCTCGTGCTTTACCACGGGCTTGCCTACAGTCCCGGGGCATGGCTGGGCAACGAGGCGATCGACGTGCATTGCGCGAACTCGCCGTATCTCGCCCGGACGCTGCGATCCCTGTTCGCGACGCCGGATTGGCGTCGCCGCCGCCTGCTCGACCCTCGGGCCCTTGCGCGGGTCGTCGATGTCCCGATGCCGGTGCCCTGCGTATCGAACCCTTCCGGCAATCCCGGCTTCTCCATGGGGGCGAGTCTGCCTGCGGAGGTCCACCGGGCCCTCGATGCCGGCGTGCTGCTCGGTCACGCGATGCAACCTGGCAAGCAGGATCTGCTTGCGACGGTGGGCGTCATGTACGGGCTCAACGACCTGGCGCGGCGCGCGAACGGTCGCCGCGCCATGCTCGCAATTTCGGAGCAATCGTTGCCTCCGCAGCGGCGCGCGGCCGTCGACGGCCTGCTCGCAGGCACGGGGATGACCTGCGCCGATCTTTTCCTGCCGCTCCCCCATCTTCACCAGAAAGCGGTCTTCGAGCTGTTTCGCGCGGCGCGCTTCGGCCTCGCGTACAACCATTTTCCGGAGCCGTTCGGATTTTATGTGCTGGAGTCGGTCCATGCGGGCTGCCCGGTCTATACCAATGGGGTCGGAAACAACCGTTTCCTGCTGCCGCCCGGGCACGGGATCGCGGTGCTCGAGACGGAGCGGATGGTGCCCGACGCCGGAGGGCAGGTCTCGCCTGCCGCCTTCCTGCCGGTGGCGAACGCCATCATGGAGGGCGTGCGCGATCCGGAGGCGATCGCCGCCGCGTGCGGGCGCGGGCGCCGGTACATCGACGCCAGATGGTCGCCTGCCGAGTTCGAGAGGGGATTCATCGGGGCGGTCGAGCGCGCGCTCGAGCCGCCGCCGCCGCCGGTCGATTTCGATTCGCTGCAAGTGCGGCTCGGCCCGCTGGTGCGAGGTTTCGATGCCGCTTCGGGCGTGGTGCGGTGCGACTATGCCAACCGGGTGCTGAGCCGGGAGGCGATCGGGCTCGTGCAGTCGCTCGTGGGCCAAGTCGCTGCGGCGCTCGACGGGGCCGAGATGCACCGGATCGAATCCGAGCACCGGTTGTTCGAGGAAGGCATTCTCGCGCTTCAGTCCGCCGGTGAGGGGGGCGAGGCGTAGAAACGCAGCACGCCCCGTGGGCCGAACATGCGGAAAGGCACCGTCTCCAGGCGCATGCCGCGATTGGCCTGCACCGCGAAGTGCAGGTGCGGGCCGCTGCTGAAGCCGGTGTCGCCGGAGCGGGCGATGCGCTCGCCGCGGCGCACGCGCTGGCCGGGGCGGACCCGCACGCCGCCGGCGTCAAGGTGGGCGTAGAGCGCCATGCTGCCGTCGTCGTGGAGGATGCGCACGAAGTTGGCGCGCGCGAGATCCTCGCTGCCGGTGCCGGCCTCGGTGTAGCCGGATTCGATCTGCATGACCGTACCGTCGCGCGCGGCGAGCACGGGCGTGCCGACCGGCGCTGCGAAGTCGACCGCATGCAGGTTCTGCGCGTCGGCGTGGCTGTAGCGGCCGCCCCAGCCCTGCGCGACGCGCAGGTCGGCGGTGTCCAGCGGGTAGCCGTACTCGACCTCGCGCGGTCGCGCGCCGGGCGGGCCGGGGACAGCCGACAGCGCCAGCCGTGCCGGCGGCCCGTGACCGGCGATGCGGGTCAGCAGCACTTCGGTGCGGGCGGGTACCGTGGCCCGCGCGGGCAGCGCGGGAACGGCCTGCGGCGCGGTACCGTCCTCGGCGCGCAGCATGACCTGCACCGGACCGTCGAGCGGGTTCTGGGCCCAGGCCAGGGTTTCGCCCTCGCCCTGTTCGATGCGCAGGCGCGCGATCGGCGCGGGGGCGCCGCCGGGCCAGCGCCTGGCCGCCGCCGCCGGAGGACGCTCGCCGTCGTGGACGCCGCCGTCGGCACCGGTCCGGCGCCAGGCTTCGCCCGCCTGGGCGCCGACGCAGCCGAGCAGCAGGAGGGCGGCGAGCGCGCGGCCGGCCGGTCCGTCAGCGCGCACAGGCCGGGTCGAGGCCGAGCGCGCGGATCACCTCCAGCAGGTCGAAGGCGGCCAGCGCGCTGTCGTCGTGCACCGCATAGAGCGCGCCGGCGGGGAAGCGCGGCGTGGCAGCCGCGTGCAGGGCGATGCCGTCGGTGTTGGCGGTCACGCGACCGCGGAAGCTGCCGCGCGGCGCCAGGCTGACGCGATCGAACAGGCGGAACACCGTGTGCGGCAGGAGCTGGTCGGCGGCGACCCAGTAGCCGCGGTCGAAGCCGCAGTCCCAGAGCGCCACGCCCTCGGCCTCGCCGACGAAGGTGCCGTCGGGCAGGCTGCGGCCGGTATAGCGGCCTTCGAGGTCGTATTCGTGCAGGGTGGAGGAGTCGCCGTCGCGACGGTGCTCGTCCGCGATCAGCAACCGGCCATGGGCGGAATCGCCGGCGATCGATTCCACCACCCGCAACCGGCCGCGGCCTTCGGTGGCGCCGAAGGCGCCCAGGAATTGCGCGCGCAGTTCCTCCCCGGATGCGTCGACCCGGTAGCGGCGCACGCGCTCGCCGAGTTCGTGGTCGCTCGGCAACTGCGTGTGGTCGGCGCCGTACATGAAGCTGTCGGTGACGTAGACGTCGAGTTCCTCCGGCGCGGCCTCGTGCAGCCACAGGCCGTAGGGGCTGCGCAGTTCGTCCTCGCCAAAGCTGCCGGCCGGGACGAAGTCGGGCAGGCGCAGCGCCTGCACCCGCGGTGCGTCGCGCTCGGCCACGAAGACCAGCTCGCCGAAGACGGCGATGCCGTTGGGGCGCTCGAAACGGCCCGGGGTGCGTCCGCGCTCGCCGACCTCGCGCAGGCGCTCGCCGCTCTCGCCGTCGAACACCACCAGCCGGTGGGCGGACTTCGCGGTGGCCACGACCCGGGTAATGCCGTCCTCGCCGACCCAGGTCGCCAGCGAATCCAGTTCGTCCTCGCGCTCGGGCCGGGTGACGAAGGTTTCTTCCACCAACACCGCTCCGGCGGCCGCGTACGGCGCCTGCACCGGCAGCGTCCGCCGCGCCTGTTCCGGGCCGGTGCAGGCGGCCAGCAGGGCGAGGCCGAGAATGCACGGGAGCAGGCGTAAGGCGGTCATGCGCGGATTATGCGCGAAAGCGCGACCGGCGCCGCGCGGCAGCGGCGGAGCTGTCGCCCGTCATCCATCGCTCGATCCGTATGAAGCGATTGACATGCGGGGGGCGGGGTGGCAACCTGCGCGCATCCATCGAGACCGGCGGAGGGGCAGGCCCTTTGATGCCGGGGCAACCTGTACCGGGCGCAAGCCCGGGCAAGGTGCCAATTCCTGCGGGGACCTGAGCGTCCACCGGCAGATGGTCGCAGCTTCCGCCACCCCCACGGCGGGATGCATCCGATCCTCGCGGCTTCCCGCAGACCTCGATGGCCCCGCCATCCCAGGTCCGCGCCATGAGCCTCGTCGAATACGCCGCCCCCTTCCCCGAACCGGTCCTGCCGCAGCCGGTCTGCGACGCGCCGTGCGCCGATGCCGAGCGCGGTGAGTTTGCGCTGACGCTGGACATGCGCCATGCCGGTCGTCGCGAGGTGCGCCTCGCCTGGGAGGCGATCGGCCCGGCCGACGCGCCGGTGGTGTTCGTCGCCGGCGGCATCTCCGCCCATCGCCACCTGTGCGCCAGCGCCACCTTCCCCGAGGCCGGCTGGCTGCAGGCGCTGCCCGGCCGCGGTCGCGCGCTCGATCCCGCCTGCCTGCGCCTGGTCGCGTTCGACTACGTCGGCGCCGACGGCCGCATCGATGCGCCCATCGACACCGCCGACCAGGCCGACGCGATCGCGGCGCTGCTCGAGCGCCTGCGCGTGCGCCGGCTGCACGCCTTCGTCGGCTACTCCTACGGCGCGCTGGTCGGCCTGCAGTTCGCGATCCGCCACCGCGAGCGCCTCGAGCGCCTGGTCGCGGTCAGCGGCGCGCACCGTGCCCATCCCTACGCCGCCGCCTGGCGCGCGCTGCAGCGCCGCGCGGTCGCGCTGGGCCAGCTGCAGTGCGCCGATGCGCAGGGGCTGTCGCTGGCGCGGCAGTTCGCGATGCTGAGCTACCGCACGCCGGAGGAATTCGAGGAGCGCTTCGACGCGCCGCCGGAACTGGTCAACGGCCGCGTGCGCGTGGCCGCCGAGGACTACCTGGACGCCGCCGGCGCGCGCTACGTGGCGCGTACGCCGGTCGCCGCCTGGCTGCGCCTGTCCGAGTCCATCGACCTGCACCGGATCGCCCCGGCGCGCGTGCGCGTGCCGACCACCGTGGTCGCCGTGGAGGGCGACCGGCTGGTGCCGCTGTCGGACTCGGTGGCCCTGGTCGAGGGCCTGGGCACGCTCGGGCGCCTGCGCGTGCTGCGCTCGCCCTACGGCCACGACGCCTTTCTCAAGGAACCCGACCGCATCGACGCCATCCTGAGCGTGGCGCTGCGCAACCCAGGAGACGCCGCATGACCTTCGACGCC
Source organism: Luteimonas huabeiensis HB2 (assembly GCF_000559025.1). GTDB lineage: Bacteria > Pseudomonadota > Gammaproteobacteria > Xanthomonadales > Xanthomonadaceae > Luteimonas > Luteimonas huabeiensis. The sequence continues at coordinate 272,144 of NZ_JAAN01000014.1, forward strand.
ATCGCCCCCGACTGCACCCCCGCCACCCGCGCCGTGCGCGCCGGCATCGACCGCGACCCGGCCTGGGGCGCGGTAACGCCGCCGCTGGTGCTGTCGTCCAACTTCAGCTTCTCGGGCTTCGCGCAGAAGCGCGAGTACGACTACACCCGCAGCGGCAACCCGACCCGCGACCTGCTGGGCGACGCGCTGGCCGAGCTGGAAGGCGGCGCCGGCGGCGTGGTCACCGCGACCGGGATGGCCGCGATCGCCCTGCTGCTGCACGCGGTGCTCGAGCCCGGCGACCGCCTGGTGGTGCCGCACGATGCCTACGGCGGCAGCTGGCGGCTGTTCGACGCGCTGGCGCGCAAGGGCCACTTCGAGCTGGTCACCGCCGACCTCACCGATCCGCGCGCGCTCGCCGAGGCGCTGGCCCGCTCGCCGAAGCTGGTGCTGGTGGAGACGCCCTCCAACCCGCTGCTGCGCGTCACCGACCTGCGCTTCGTCATCGAGGCCGCGCACCGCGCCGGCGCGCTGGTGGCGGTCGACAACACCTTCCTGTCGCCCGCGCTGCAGACGCCGATCGCGTTCGGCGCCGACGTGGTGCTGCACTCGACCACCAAGTACGTCAACGGCCACAGCGACGTGGTCGGCGGCGCGGTGGTCTGCGCCACGCGGGAACTGCACGAGCGCTTCGCGTGGTGGGCCAACGCGCTGGGCCTGAGCGGTGCGCCGTTCGACAGCTTCCTGACCCTGCGCGGCCTGCGCACCCTGGACGCGCGCATCCGCGTGCACCAGGAGAACGCCGAGGCCATCGCCCGCCAGCTGGACGCGCACCCGGCGGTGGCGCGCGTGTACTGGCCCGGGCTGGAATCGCATCCGGGCCACGCCGTCGCGGCGCGCCAGCAGAAGGGCTTCGGCGCGATGCTGAGCGTCGAGCTGCACGGCGGCGAGGCGGCGGTGCGCGCGTTCGTCGAAGGCCTGCGTTACTTCACCCTGGCCGAGTCGCTCGGCGGCGTGGAAAGCCTGATCGCACACCCGGCGACGATGACCCACGCGGCGATGACGCCCGAGGCGCGCGCGCTGGCCGGGATTTCCGACGGCCTGTTGCGGTTGTCGGTGGGCATCGAGGCCTGCGCCGACCTGCAGGCGGACCTGGACGCGGCGCTGGCGCGCGCCGAGGCCGCCGCCGCGATGGCCGAACGCAAGCGGGTGGACGCATGAGCACGGTCGTTCGCCTGCCGCTTTCCGCGTCGCCGCGGCCGCGGCGCGCCGAGACGCCGGCGCCGCGGCTGGCGCTGCTGGGCACCGGCGTGGTCGGCAGCGCGTTCCTGGCGCGCTGCGAGCGCCTGCGCCGCGAGGGCGCGCCGGTACCGCGCTTCGCCTGGCTGTCCAACTCCCGCGCGCTGCAGTCCTGCGCCGCCGACCCGCTCGAGGCGCTGGCGCTGGTGCGCGCGGCGCCGCCGCGCAGCGGCGTCTGGGCGCCGTGGGTGGAGGCCGAGGGGCTGCGCCCGGGCGACATCGTGGTCGATGCCACCGCCAGCGACAGCGTCGCCGGCTGGCACAGCGAATGGCTGAGCCGGGGCGTGCACGTGGTCACCGCCAATAAGCTCGGCAACGGCGGCGACCTCGCCCGCGCGCAGGCGATCGCCGAGGCCCGGGCCGCCGGCGGCGCGCGCTACGGCGACGCGGCGACGGTCGGCGCCGGGCTGCCGGTGCTGCGCACGATCCGCGAACTGGTCGCCGGCGGCGACCGCATTCGCGCGATCGAAGGCGTGCTGTCGGGCTCGCTGGCCTGGCTGCTCGACCGCTACGACGACAGCCGGCCGTTCTCCGACCTGGTACGCGAGGCGCGCGCGCTGGGTTACACCGAGCCCGACCCGCGCATCGACCTGTCCGGCGACGACGTCCGGCGCAAGCTGCTGATCCTGGCGCGTGCCGCCGGCGTGCCGCTGGAAGCGCACCAAGTGAAGGTGGACTCGCTGCTGCCGGCAGCGCTCGCCGCCGCCGCGGCGGAGGACGCCGACGCCCGGCTGGCCGCGCTGGACGCGCCGCTGCGCGAGCGCTTCGTACACGCGCACCGCAGCGGAATGAGGCTGCGCTTCGTCGCCCGCTTCGATGCCGACGGCGCCGAGGTCGGCCTGCGCGCGCTGCCGCCGGCGCATCCGCTGTGCGCCGGCCACGGCACCGACAACCGGGTCGCCATCGCCAGTTGCCGCTACGCCGAGCAGCCGCTGGTGATCCAGGGCCCGGGCGCCGGCGCGGAAGTCACCGCCGCAGGGCTGCTGGACGACGTGCTGGCGATCGTGCGCGGCTGAGCGTGGGGCGCTGGGCGGGCCCGGCGTTCGAGAGTGGGAGGGATCATCCCTTCCCCTGCAAGCGGGGGGCGCTCTGGTCCCTCATCCGGCGCTGCGCGCGACCTTCTCCCGCTTGCGGGAGAGAAGGAGCAATATGCACCCGCTTGCGGGAAAAGGAACGGCATGTCGCTCCCCGCTTGCGGGAGAAGGGACGGCGCGGATCGCTTCGAGGCCGGCTGCGATGGCCTCAGTCGCCGGCGAGGGCGTCGAGCAGCGCGCGCTCGAAGCGCGCCGGTGCCTCGACCTGCGGCGAGTGGCCGAGATCGTCGAAGGTCACCAGGGTCGCCCGCGGGATCGCCTCGGCGGCGCGGCGGCCCAGCGCGGGGTAGTCGCCCAGCCGCGCCTTCAGCGCCTCGGGCGCGCGGTCGCGGCCGATCGCGGTGCGGTCCTTCTGGCCGATGAACAGCGTGGTCGGCACCGCGATGTTCCCGAATTCGTGCACCACCGGCTGGTTGAACACCATGTCCGAGGTCAGCGCCTGGTTCCAGGCCACGCGCTCGCCGCCGGGGCCGGCGTACAGCCCGGCCAGCATCTCCACCCAGCGGGTGTACTCCGGCTTCCACTGCCCGCCGTAGTAGACGTCGAGCTGGTAGCGGCGGATGGAATCGAACGTGGTCCGGCGCTCGGCGGCGAACCAGGCGTCCACGTCCTGCCACGGCACGCCCAGCGCCTTCCAGTCCTCCAGCCCGATCGGGTTGACCAGCGCCAGCCGCTCCACCGCGTCCGGGTACTGCAGCGCGTAGCGCGCGGCGAGCATGCCGCCCATCGAGTGGCCGACCACCACCGGCCGCTCGATGCCGAGCGAATCGAGCAGGGCGCGGGTGTTGGCGGCGAGCTGGGCGAAGGAGAACTGGTAGCGTTCGGGCTTGTCGGACTTGCAGAAGCCGATCTGGTCCGGCGCGATCACGCGGTAGCCGGCGCCGGCCAGCGCCGCGATCGTCGATTCCCAGGTCGCGGCGCAGAAGTTCTTGCCGTGCAGCAGCACCACGCTGCGGCCGTTGGCGGCGCCGGTGGGGGCGACGTCCAGGTAGGCCATTTCCAGCCGCTGCCGCTGCGAATCGAAGGCGAAGGTGCGCACCGGGTGCGGGTACTCGAAGCCTTCAAGGCGCGGGCCGAACGTGGGCGTGGCGGCGATGGCGTGCGCGGCAGGCAACAGGACCAGCAGCGCGGCGGCGCGCCAGGCGGATGCGCGGGAAGCGGGAGCGGGCATGGGGGTCTCCGTGAAGCGGTCCGCCCGATGCTAAACGATGTCTTCGCCGCGGCGCGCGAATCTCGCGATGCGCAAACGCGCGTCGGGCGGGTCCGTCCCTGGACCCGCCCGGCGAAGCCGGCCGGCAGTCGGCCGGCTCATGCCGCTACCGCAATCCTTCCTCGATCGCGCGGGTCAGGGTGCCGGCGGCGTCGTCGCCGCTGAACTCCCAGAAGAACGCGCCGCCGAGGCCCTGCACCTTCACGTACTCCATCTTCTCGGCGATCAGCGCCGGGTCGTCGAAGGACCAGAACGTGTTGCCGTCGTAGATCCACTGCGCGCGCGCGGTCGGATCGACGAAGCGCGGCCAGGCGAGGGTCTTCAGCACCTTCCAGTCCTCGATCCCGGCCTCGTAGGTGCCGGGCGCGGCGGTGCCGCTCTGGTACAGGCCGTTGCCGGCGCTGGGCACGTTGGTCCAGCCGCGGCCGTAATAGCCGATGCCTAGGTTGAGCTTGGATGCCGGCACGCCGCGATCGAGGAAGGCCTGGATCGCATCGTGGGTGTTGTACAGGCGCACGTCGCCGGTGGACGGGTCGGCCGGCGAGGCGAACAGCGCCGAGTGGTGGTTGGTCCGCGACTCCCAGGCGCCGTGGAAGTCGTAGGTCATCACGTTGATGTAGTCGAGGTACGGGTGGTAGAGGTCCGGGTCGGTGACACGGATCTTGTCGATGCCGGCGCCCACGGCCACCGTCAGCAGCAGCCCGGGACGGACGGCGTCGAGCTGGCGGCGGAACTCGGCCAGCAGCGCGGTGAAGTTCTGGCGGTCTTCGGCGGTGCCGCAGGACAGGCCGCAGGCCACCGGATATTCCCAGTCGATGTCGATGCCGTCGAACACCCCCGCGGCCGCGCCCGGGCCCCCGGCGCCATCGGTGACCGGCAGGTTGCCGCGCACGTAGGCGTCGATGCAGGAGGCGACGAAGGCCTGCCGGTTCTCCGGCCGCGCCGCCTCGGAAAAGCCGCGCGACCAGGTCCAGCCGCCCAGCGAGATCAGCACCTTGAGCCCGGGGTGGCGCGCCTTGAGCTTGCGCAGCTGGTTCCAGTTGCCGCGCAGCGGCTGGTCCCAGGTGTCGGCCACCCCGTCGACGCTTTCGGCCGCCGAGAACGCCTTGGTGTAGTCGGCGAACGCGTCGCCGCCGGCGCCGGTGTTCGGGTCGGCGGGCTGGGTGACGCCGACTTCGCAGCGGTTGTTGCGCACGTTGCCGAAGGCGTAGTTGATGTGGGTGAGCCGGGCGGCGGAACCGCTGGTCTCGATGTCGCGGACGCGGTAGTTGCGGCCGTAGATGCCCCACTGGGTGAAGTAGCCGATGACGCGCTTGTCGTCGTTGCCGCCGCCGGCCGCGGCGGTGCGTGCCACCACCTCGGGCGAGGGCGGCGAGGCGTTGCCGGCCCGGTCGCGCGCGCGCACCCGGTAGGCGTAGGCGGTGTCGGCCGCCAACGGGCTGTCGGTGTAGCCGGTAGCGGTCGGGGAGCCGACGATCTGGCCGTTGCGGTAGACGTCGTAACCCGCCACGCCGCTGCCGCCGGCGTTGTCGGTCGAGGCCGACCAGGACAGGGTGATGCTCGCGGCCGTGCGCTGCGTCGCCTGCAGGCCGGTGGGGACACTGGGCGGCGTGGTGTCAGGGCCGCCGTTGCCGCCGACGGTGATCGTGACCGGCGCCGACGTGGCGGTGGCGCCGTCGTCGTCGGTGGCGCGGGCGGTCAGGGTGTGCTGGCCGGCCGGCGGGTTCTGCCAGGCGATCGAATAGGGCGCGGTGGTGTCGGTGCCGATCGAGACCGTGCCGCGGAAGAACTCCACCGAGGTCACCGCGCCATCGTTGTCATCGGCGTCGGCGGCGAGGCCGATGGTGGCCCCGGCGGGAAAGGTCGCACCCTGCGCGGGGGCGGTCAGCGACACGGTCGGCGGCTGGTTCGCGCCGCCGGCGCCGCAGGCGCCGAGGTCCTGGTACCAGCCGCAGGACGCGCAATAGTCCGGGGCGGCGTTCCAGATCTGGGTGCGCGCCTCGTACAGCCGGTTCTGGTAGACCAGTCGGTCGCCCGGGTAGTAGATGGTGGCGGCGTTCCATGCGGGAACGCCGGCGCATGCGGCGTTCTGCGCGTCCGCGTCGAAGGCGGCGCCCGCCGTGGCGAGCAGGCACAGCGACAGCGCGGCGAGTCTGCGATGCATCATGACGAATCCTCCCTTTCCGATGCCTGGGGTACGGGCGCCGGCCGGACGCGTGCCGCACAGGCGGTGCGATCGCGGCCGGATGCCCTTTCCGCCGCCTCCTGCGCTCAGGGGGCGGCGGAAATCGGTACGGGGCCGGAAATCGGGATGCGACGCGCCTCATCTGGAAGGCGCAAGACAACGTTGTCAATCCGCGATGCGCGGATATGCGAGGCCAATCACGATCGGGGGAGGTCGCGGCTGTCGCGGCCGCGGATTCATGCGGCGCCGCAGCGAGGATCGGCACGTCGGGCAGCTCGGCGAGCTGGTGCAGCCGGGCCTGCCGCCGGATGATCCGATCCCGAGTCCCGAGTCCCGAGTCCCGAGTCCCGAGTCCCGGCCTTTCAGCACTCGATGACGTTCACCGCCAGTCCGCCGCGCGAGGTTTCCTTGTACTTGTCGCGCATGTCGCGGCCGGTGTCGCGCATGGTCCTGATGACCTTGTCGAGGCTGACCTTGTGCTTGCCGTCGCCGCGCATGGCCATGCGCACGGCGTTGATCGCCTTGACCGCGCCCATCGCGTTGCGCTCGATGCAGGGGATCTGCACCAGCCCGCCGATCGGGTCGCAGGTCAGGCCGAGGTTGTGCTCCATGCCGATCTCGGCGGCGTTCTCGATCTGGCTGGGGTTGGCGCCGAGCGCGGCGGCGAGGCCGGCGGCGGCCATCGAGCAGGCCACGCCCACCTCGCCCTGGCAGCCGACCTCGGCGCCGGAGATCGAGGCGTTTTCCTTGTAGAGGATGCCCACGGCCGCGGCGGTGAGCAGGAAGTCGAACACGCCCTGTTCGCTGCTGCCGGGGCAGAAGCGGTCGTAGTAGTGCAGTACCGCGGGGATGATGCCGGCCGCGCCGTTGGTGGGCGCGGTGACCACGCGGCCGCCGGCGGCGTTCTCCTCGTTGACCGCCAGCGCGTAGAGGTTGACCCAGTCGAGCACGGTCAGCGGGTCGCGCATGGCCGCCTCGGGGCGCGAAGACAGTTCGCGATACAGCGCCGGGGCGCGGCGCGAGACGTGCAGGCCGCCGGGCAGGGTGCCGGTCTGGCGGATGCCGCGGGCCACGCAGTCCTGCATCGCCTGCCACAGCGCGCGCAGGCCGTCGCGGATCTCGTCGCGGCTGCGCCAGCAGGTCTCGTTCTCCATCATCAGCGCGGCGATCGACAGCCCGGTCTCGCGGCAGCGGGCGAGCAGCTCGTCGCCGCTGGCGAAGGGGTGCGGCAGCTCGGTGTCGTCGGCGACGATGCGGTCTTCGGCGGCCTCGTCCTGGTTGACCACGAAGCCGCCGCCGACGGAATAGTAGTCGCGGGTGGCGATGAGCTGGTCGGCGGCGTCGTAGGCGGTAAAGCGCATGCCGTTGGTGTGGAAGGGCAGCTTCTGGCGCTTGTTCATGACCAGGTCGCGCTTCTCGTCGAAGGCGATGGCGTGCTCGCCGTGCAGGCGCAGGCGGCCCTCGGTGCGGATGCGCTCCAGCGCGGCGGGGATGAGGTCGGGATCGATGCGGTCGGGCCAGTGGCCCTCCAGTCCCATCAGCACCGCCTTGTCGGTGCCGTGGCCGCGGCCGGTGAGCGCGAGCGAGCCGAACACCTCGGCGCGCACGCGCGCGACCTCGGCGAGCCGGCCGGGCTCGGCCAGCCATTTCTCGACGAAGCGCGCGGCCGCGCGCATCGGCCCGACCGTGTGCGAGGAACTCGGCCCGATGCCGATCTTGTAGAGGTCGAAGGTGCTGACGGCCATCGCGCTATTCTACGCGGCCGCCCTCGCCGCACCGTGCCCGCGCGTATGCCCCGGACCGCCCCGCTTCAGCTGTTCCAGCGCGACCACTGCCCGCTGTGCGACCGCGCGCTGGAAGTGCTGGCGCGGGCGCGGGCGCCGGAGTTCGAGACGGTGTGGATCGACGACGACACCGCGCTCGAGGCGCGCTACGGCGCGCGGGTGCCGGTGTTGCGCCGCGCCGACGGCGGCGAACTGGACTGGCCGTTCGACGCCGGGGCGGTGCGCGCGTTCCTGGCGGGCTGAGCCGGCCGAGCGCGGCCCGCGCCGGCGTTCAGGGCGCCGGCGCGAACACGACCTTGGTGCTGACCGCGATGTCGTCGGGGATGATCGAGGTGCTGGCCCACTCGCCGGCGCCGATGCCGAAGGCCAGGCGGGGCACGGTGGCGCGGCCGGCGAGCACCGGGCGCTCGCCCGGGGTCCAGGTGAAGGTCAGGGTGACCGGCCGCTCCACGCCGTGCAGGGCGAGGGTGCCGTCGGCGGCGTAGCGGTCGCCGCCCAGCGCGCGCGCGCCCTGCGCGGTGTAGCGCGCGGTGGCGAAGCGCGCGCTGTCGAAGAAGGACGGGCCGCGCATCTCGCCGTCGTAGTCGGGGTTGCCGGTGGTCGCCGAGGCCAGCGGGATGTCCACCTCCAGCCGCGCCGCCGCCGGATCGGCCGGATCGAAGCGCAGGGTGGTGCGGAACTCGGGGAAGCGCCCGGTGAAGGTCTCGCCCTGGTAGGTGCCGGCGAAGACCAGGCTGGAGCCGGGCGCCTGCACGTAGTCGGCGGCGAGGGCGGGCGCGGCGAGCGCGCACAGGGCGAGGGCGAGCAGGGACCTAGGCATGGCGGGGATCCTCGGGAGGCGGGGCGTCGGGGTCGGGGCGGGCCCAGCCGCGCGGCAGCATCCGCGCCAGCGTCGCATCGCCCAGGAACAGGTGGTGCCACAGCGCGGCGGCGGCGTGCACCAGCGCCACCAGCACCAGCAGCCAGAACAGCCATTCGTGCGCGGTGCGCGCGAGCGCGCGCAGGCCGGGATCGGGCGCGGCGAGCGCGGGCAGGTTGATCAGCCCGAACCACTGCAGCGGGAAGCCGGCGGCGGAGTTGAACAGCCAGCCGCTGAGCGGCACCGCGATCAGCAGCGCGTACAGCAGGACGTGGCTGGCCGCTGCCGCGGCGCGCTGCCAGCGCGGGCCGGGCAGCGCCGCGGGCGCGCCGGCGTGCACGCGCCAGCCCAGCCGCAGCGCCGCCAGCGCCAGCACGCTCAGGCCCAGCGACTTGTGCAGCGCGTACAGCGAGATCTTCGAGGGGCTGTTGGGCAGGCCGACCATCCACAGCGCGGATACGCCCTGGAACAGGATGACCGCGACCACCAGCCAGTGCAGCGCCTGGCTGACCGCGCCCCAGCGGGTCGGGGTGTTGCGCCAGGTCATCGCGCGTCTCCGGCGGGCGCGTCGGCCTCGTCTCCGCCGGGCGCGGGCGCCGCCGTTTCGTCGCCGAAGCGCGCGGTGCGCGAGGCGAAGGCCTCGGCCTCGATGCGCAGTTCCACCTCGTCGCCGATCAGCGACGGCCAGGCGTCGATGCCGAACGCGCTGCGGCTGAGCGTGGCGGTGGCGGAGAAGCCGGCGGTGCGCCGGAATGGCGGCAGCGGGTAGCGGCGCAGCGCGTTGAAGCGCACGTCCAGCGTCACCGGCGCGGTCGCCCCGCGCAGGGTCAGCTCCCCGTGCACGTAGGCGCGCCCGGGCGAGATCGGCTCGATGCGCCGGGACACGAAGCGCGCCTCGGGGTGGCGGCCGGTGTCGAGCAGGTTGGCCGCGCGCACGGCCTCGTTCCAGCGCGCGTCGCCGAAGTCGATCCGCTCCAGCGGGACCGTCGCTTCCAGCCGCGCGCCCGACCAGTCGTCGGGATCGAAGGCCAGCACGCCGGTGCTGCCCGAGACCGTGCCGAGCGCCCGCGAGTAGCCGGCGTGGTCGATGGCCAGCGCGACCCGGGTGTGCACCGGGTCCAGCGCGAAGCGCTCGGCCGCGGCGGCGGGCCATGCGCCGATGGCGAGGGCCAGGGCGGCGAGGAGCGGGGCGGAACGCGAGCGCAGGGGCGTCGGCATCGATCCGATTCTAGGGCCTGTCGGCGACGCTGGCGTTCACCCGCGCCGGCGCCCCCGGATCGTGGCGTCTCCGGGCCGCTCGGTGCGCATGCTTGCGCCGCAGCGCCGGCGTTGCGAGGATGCCAGCCGCTGCCGGGGAAGGGCGGTCGACACGGGGAGAACTGGGCGATGGTGCGCGTGCTGGTGGGGTGGCTGCTTTGGCTGGGCGTGGTCGTGTCCGGCATGGCGGCGCTGCCGGAGACGCCGCGCTTCCGCCCGATCGGCGTGCAGGAAGGGCTGCCCTCGACCGAGCTGCTGGGCCTGGCGCGCGACCGCGCCGGCTATCTGTGGATCGCCACCGCCGACGGCCTGGCGCGCTACGACGGCGTGGACATGCGGGTCTGGCGGCACGATCCGGACGACCCCGGCTCGTTGCGCGACAACTACGTGCAGGCGGTGCACGTGGACGCGCACGACCGGCTGTGGGTGGCGACCGAGCGCGGCGGGCTGGCGCGGTTCTCGCGCGAGGACGAGCGCTTCCGGCCGCTGCCGGGCGCCGAGGCGATCACCGATCCCAACGTGCTGTCGATGACCGATCGCGACGGCGAGCTGTGGTTCGGCGCGATGGACGGCGCGGTCTACCGCTGGTCCGAGGAACGCGGCCTGCACCGCTTCGGGCCCGACCCGGACGACCCGCACGCGCTGGCCGAGGCGCCGGTGCTGTCGATGGCGACCGACCCCCGCGGCCGGGTCTGGGCGGCGACCTTCGGCGGCCTGGCGCTGAGCGAGGACGGCGAGTCGATCCGCCGCGTGGCCCTGCCCGGCAATGCGCCGTACCCGCGCGTGTACTTCGTCGGCTGGCTCGGCGACACGGTGTGGGTCGGCAGCGAGGACGGCGTGTACTACCTCGGCGACGACGGCCAGTGGCGCTCGCCGGCATGGTCGCCGATGTTCGAGCTCCCCAACGCCGCGGTGTCGATGGCGCGCGAGGCGGACGGCTCGATGTGGATCGGCTCGCAGCGCAACCTGTGGCGGGTGGCGCCGGGCGGGATCCCGCGGCCGGTGGAGACCGGCGCGCCGCTGCAGGGCCGCGCGATCATGCAGATCCTGCTGCAGGACGACGGCGCGCTGTGGGTGCCGCTGCACGGCGCCGGCCTGGGCTACCTGCGCTCGGACTGGCGCGAGATCGCGCAGTTCGACACCCGCGACGGGCTGATGCCGACGCTGTACTCGACGCTGGCGCCGGCGCGCGACGGCGGCATCTGGCTGGGCAGCATGTCCGGCGTGCAATGGCTGTCGCCCGACGGGCGCGTGGAGTCGTTCGACGAGCCGCTGCACCGGCGCCTGGCCGACTACCGCGTGTACGCCATCGCCGAGACCGAGCGCGGCACGTTGTGGCTGGGCGTGCGCGGCGGCCTGGTGCGGGTGGGCACCGACGGCAGCGTCGAGCACTGGGCGCCCGGCGAGGCGCGCGACGCCGCGCTGGGGATCATGACCGACCAGGCGCTGATCGCGCCCGACGGCACGCTGTGGACCAGCAGCCGGCAGGGCGGCCTGCAGCAGCGCGACGCCGAGAGCGGGCGCGTGCTGCGCACCGTGCCCGCGGACGACCTGGGCGACCACGAATGGATGGAGATCGCGCCCGACGGCAGCCTGTGGACCTCGGGCGACTACGGGGTGGCGCGGCTGGACCCGGCGCGCGGCGTGCTGGAACCGGTGCTGGGCCGCGGCGGGCATACTGTGGTCGCGTTCGCCTTCGCCGGCCCCGATACGCTCTGGATGCACAGCATGAACGGACTCGACCGCTACCGTCGCGACGGCCAGCGCTGGCGCTTCGCCGAGCGCGTGGACACGCGCCACGGCCTGCCGGCGCTGTCGGCCTCGGCGCTGCGCATCGACCGCCGCGGCCGGATCTGGGTCTCGACCACCCGCGGCCTGTTCCGCTGGGACCCGCAGGCGCGGCGGATGCGGCACTTCGGCGTGCACATCGGCTTCCGCAACCAGGAGTTCGTCTACCGCGCGCTGACCCTGACCGAATCCGGCCTGCTGGCCGGCGCGACCCGCGACGCCGGCGTGGTGATGATCGACACCGAGGCGCCCGACGGGGCGCTGCGCAGGCCAGTGCTGGAGATCGACCGGGTGGCGGTGCGCGAGGGCGGCGCGTGGCGGGAGCGGCCCGGCCCCGCCGAGGTGACGCTGACCCCGGAGCAGCCGGAGCTGCGGGTCAGCGCGCGGCTGCTTTCCTTCGACGACCCGGCCGCCAACCGCTACTGGACGAAGCTCGACGGCGTGGACACCGACTGGCTGGCGCACGGCGAGTCGGGCGACCGGGTCCTGGTCGGCCTCGCGCCCGGGCGCTACACCATGCGCCTGCGCGCGGCCGATGCGCGCGGCGCCGAATCGGTCGAGCGCAGCCTGGCGATCGTGGTGCAGCCGCCGTGGTGGCGCACGCCGGCGGCGCTGGCGGCGTTCGCCGCGCTCGCCGTGCTGCTGATCGTCGCCGCCGCCGCCGGCTACCGGCACCGCCTGCGCCGGCGCCACGCCTGGAAACTCGCGGTGCACAAGCGCGAGGTCGCCGAGCAGGCCTCGGTGGCCAAGACCCGCTTCCTGGCCACGCTGGGGCACGAAGTGCGCACCCCGATGACCGGCGTGCTCGGCATGAGCGAGCTGCTGCTCGGCTCGCCGCTGGATGCGCAGCAGCGGCGCTACACCGAATCGATCCGCCGCGCCGGCGAGCACCTGATGCGCCTGGTCGACGACGCCCTCGACCTCGCGCGCATCGAGGCCGGGCGGCTGGAGCTGGACCCGCAGCCGTTCGACCCGCGCGCGCTGCTGCAGGACGTGAGCGCGCTGATGGGGCCGCTGGCGATGCAGCGCGGGCTGGGCTTCCGCGAGCGGATCGACCCCGACTTGCCGCGCTGGCTGCTCGGCGACCCGGTGCGGGTGCGGCAGATCCTGCTGAACTTGCTGGGCAATGCGATCAAGTTCACCGAAGCCGGCCACGTGGCCCTGGAAGCCGTGCGCACCGAGGCCGGCGTGCGTTTCGAGGTAGCCGACACCGGCCCGGGCCTGGACGAGGAGCAATGCCGGCGGGTGTTCCGCCGCTTCGAGCAGGCCGACGGCGCGCGCACCGCCGCGCGCTACGGCGGCAGCGGGCTGGGGCTGGCGATCTGCCAGGAGCTGGCGCAGCAGATGGGCGGCGGCATCGAGGTCGACAGCGCGCCCGGCGTGGGCACCCGCTTCCGCGTGACGCTGCCGCTGGCCGCCGCGACGCAACCCGGCCCCGCATCGCCGCCGCCGGCGGATGCGGACGCGGTGCCGCCCATGCGCCTGCTGGTGGTGGAGGACGATCCCACCGTGGCCGACGTGATCTCCGGCCTGCTGCGCGCCCAGGGGCATGCGGTGACGCATGCGCCGCACGCGCTGGCGGCGCTGCTGGCGCTGCGCGAGCGCGTGCCGGACGTGGCCCTGGTGGACCTGGACCTGCCGGGCATCGACGGCTTCGCGCTGGTCGGGCAACTGCGCGCGCAGGCGCCGGGGCTGTGCGCGGTGGCGATCACCGCGCGCGCCGATGCCGACGCGGAGCCGGCCGCGCGCGCGGCCGGCTTCGATGGCTTCCTGCGCAAGCCCCTGACCGGCGAACTGCTCGCCGCGGCGCTGTTGCAGGCGCGCTCGCGTCCGGCCGCGGACGCGGCGGCGTGAGCGGCCGGCCAGGCGGCGCCCTCGCTGCGGTGGCTGGCGCCGCCCGGCGCCTGCTGCTGGGCCTGGCCGCGCTGTTCGCCTGCGCCGGCCCGGCCTGGGCGCTGCACCCGGACAACCTGCGCCTGCGCCAGATCGGCGTCGCCGAGGGCCTGCCCTCCAACCGCGTCAACGCCGTGGTCCAGGACCCGCGCGGCTACCTGTGGATCGCCACCAGCGACGGCCTGGGCCGCTACGACGGCGCCGGGCTGGAGATCCTGCGCGAGGAGGACGGCCTGCCCGACAACTTCGTGTGGTCGCTGGCCTGGGGCGCCGACGACCGCCTGTGGATCGGCACGCGCCGCGGCGGCGTGGCGGTGTACGACCCGGTGCGCGACCGCTTCGAGGTGCACGACCGCGCGACCCTGCCGGGCCTGGGCAGCCACGACATCTGGTCGCTGGATGCGCAGGTGCCGGGCGAGGTCTGGATCGGCACTTCGGACTCTGGCCTGTACCGCCTGCGCGAAGGCGGCGCGCTGGAACGCTTCGCGCCCGCGCCCGGCGACCCGCGCAGCCTGCCGCATGCCGGCGTCACCCATCTCCAGCGCGCGCCCGACGGCACGCTGTGGGTCGTCACCACCGCCGGCGTGGCGCGCTGGACCGGCCGCGACTTCGAGCGCGTGGACGGCGCGCCGCTGCCGCTGGGCATCGCCTTCGACCGCGCCGGCACGCTGTGGGTGGGCCGGCGCGAAGGCGCCGCACTGCTCGGCGCCGACGGCCGGCTCGAGCCGGTGCCGGCGCGGATCGCCGAGCCGCGGCTGCGGCCGCTGCAACTGCTCGTGCACGACGCGCGCGGCGGGCTCTGGGTCGACGTGCAGGCCGGGCTGGGCCGCATCGAGCAGGGCGAGGTGCACCCGGTGCCGCTGTACAGCCCGGTGGCGCAGGCGCCGGTGCGGCCGCAGTGGACCGGCGGGCTGGAGGACCGCGAGGGCGGCGTGTGGCTGATCAGCCATTCCCATGGCCTGTGGCACCAGCCGGCGGACTGGAGCCTGTTCTCCATCCTCGCCGCGCGCCCCGACGATCCCGACGGGCTGGCGAACTCGCACGTGCGCGGGATCGCGCCCGCCGCCGACGGCCGCATGTGGCTGGTCGGCTCGGGCGGCGCGCTGGAATCGCTGGGGCCCGACGGCCGCGAGCTGCGCACGCACCTGCGCGACGTCGCCGGCGGGCTGGTGCTCGACAGCGTGTTCGAGGACGCGCGCGGCCGGGTCTGGATCGGCTGGAAACGCGGCCTGGCGCGCTTCGACCCCGCCACCGGCGAACTGCGCACCTGGCGCGAGCCGGGCGGCATCGGCAACCCCGCCTACGGCAGCGTGATCCGCATCGCCGAGAACGCGCAGGGTCTGTGGCTGCTGTTCGACAACGCGATCGTGCAGCAGCGCGACGGCGACGGCCGCGTGCTGGCCGAGTACCGGCAGGGCGCGCACGGGCTGGTGCCCGGCGAGCTGGCGCAGGACCTGGTGGTCGGCCCGGACGGCACGCCCTGGCTGGCGACCGCGCGCGGCGCGCTGCACCTGCGCGAAGGCCGCTGGCAACCGGTGCCGGGCGCGCCGCCGGCCGCGTACACGGCGCTGGAGGCCGACGGCCGCCAGGTCGTGCTCGGCGGCCCGGGGCGTCTCGTGCTGGCGGAATGGGACGGCGCCGGGCTGCGGGTGCGCCGGCAGCTCGACGCCGATGGCGGTTTGCCGATCGTCTCGTTCTCCGGCATCGAGCGCGACGGCGGCGGCACGCTGTGGCTGTCGAGCGCGCGCGGCGTGTGGCGGATCGATCCCGCGGCCGGCACGGTGCGCGGCTACGGCATCGCCGACGGCCTGCCCAGCCAGGAGTTCGCCTTCCCGCTGGTGGCGCGGCCGCACGACGGCCGGCTCTTCGTCGGCTCGCCCGACGGGCTGGTCGCGTTCGATCCGCTGCAACTGGTCCCGTCCACGCGCGCGCCGGAACTGGTGGTCGAGCGCATCGGCCTGCTCGGCAGCGCGGCGCCGCTGCGCCGGCTGTCCGACGCGCCGTTCCGCATCCGCCACGACGATCGCGACCTGCAGGTGGTGGTGCGGCTGCCCTCGTTCCGCAACCCGGCCGCGCACGTCTACGCGTTCCGCCTGCTCGGCCACGACCCGGACTGGATCGAGACCGGCGCCACCGGCGAGCGCGTGTTCTCGCAGCTCGCGCCGGGCCGCTACACGCTGCAGGCGCGCGTGCGCGACGCCGACGGCGCATTGTCGGCGCCGCGCACGATCCGCTTCGAGGTGACCCCGCCCTGGTGGTGGGCGCTGCCGGCGCGGGTGCTGTTCCTGGCGCTCGCCGCGCTGGTCGCGCTGGGGCTGGGCTGGATCTACCGCAACCGCCTGCGCCGCCGCCACGCCTGGCAACTGGCCGAGCAGAAGCGCGAACTAGCCGAGCAGGCCTCGCAGGCCAAGACCCGCTTCCTGGCCACCCTGGGCCACGAGGTCCGCACGCCGATGACCGGCGTGCTGGGCATGAGCGAACTGCTGCTGGGTACCCGGCTCGACGCCGAGCAGCGGCGCTACACCGAATCCATCCGCGATGCCGGCGAGCACCTGCTGCGCCTGGTCAACGACGCCCTCGACCTCGCCCGCATCGAGGCCGGCAAGCTGCGCCTCGATCCGCAGCCCTTCGACCTCTACGAACTGCTGCGCGAAGCCAGCGGCCTGATGGCGCCGATGGCCGCGCAGCGCGGCCTGGCCTTCCGCGAGCGCATCGCCGTGACCTTGCCGCGCTGGGTGCGCGGCGACGCGGTGCGCGTGCGGCAGATCCTGCTCAACCTGCTCGGCAACGCGATCAAGTTCACCGACCACGGCTTCGTCGAGCTGCAGGTGGACCGGCTGGAGGACGACCGCGTGCGCTTCCTCGTCGGCGACAGCGGCCCCGGACTCAACCGCGAACAGCGCGAGCGCCTGTTCCGCCGCTTCGAGCAGGCCGACGGCGCGCGCACCTCCGCCCGCTACGGCGGCAGCGGGCTGGGCCTGGCGATCTGCCAGGAACTGGCCGCGGAAATGGGCGGGCGGATCGAGGTCGACAGCGCGCCGGGGCAGGGCACCCGCTTCGCGGTCGAGCTGCCGCTGCCGGAGGTCGCGCCCGCGCAGCGCAGCGACGCCCCCGCGCACGCCCGCGCGCCGGGCACCCTGTTCCTGCTGCTGGTCGAGGACGACCCGACCGTGGCCGAGGTCATCGTCGGCCTGCTGCAGGCGCAGGGCCACCGCGTGCTGCACGTCGCCCACGGCCTATCGGCGCTGGTCTCGCTGGCCACCGCCGAGGTCGACGCCGCGCTGCTGGACCTGGACCTGCCCGGCATCGACGGCCTCGCGCTGGCGCGGCAGATGCGCGCGCAAGGCTTCGCCCGGCCGCTGATCGCCATCACCGCCCGCGCCGACGCCGACGCCGAGCCCCTGGCGATGCAGGCCGGCTTCGACGCCTTCCTGCGCAAGCCCCTGACCGGCGCGATCCTGGCCGACGCGCTGGCGCGCATCGGGCCGGTGCAGGCGGCGCGGGGTGCAGAGTCCGGTTCGCCTTGACGTCGAACGGGGCAGGATGTTCAACCCTTCGTCTCGGGAGGGGCTTGCATCCAGTCGGGCGGATCGAGGGCCTCTGGCCAGCGAACCCAGCCCACGGTGTCTGTCCCCCTCTTACCCGCGTCTACTGCCGGGTTCGAGGTTTGGCTTGCCGATACTGGCGCTTGTCGCCCTCCCGTTGCCCATCTGGATCGACATTGGCGCACACGCGGCCACCACAAATGACCGCATCGGATGCGTAATAGGCTTGGAGGACGGAGGCCGCGTTCTCGTAGCGCTGCAGCTCTTCCTTGACGGTGGAGAGTTCGCGGCGGTAGTAGCCCAGCAAGGCCCAGCCGACGAGAAGCACGAGCAGCAGGATCGCCCCGGCGGCGCCGAGCCACATCCCTACCGTCTTGTTCGCTTTTTGCAGCTGCGCGGACGTGGCGGATATGTCGCGGTCGTACCGGGCCGCAACCGGTGCCAACGCATCCTTCGCCTCCTTGGCGATCTGGGAACTGGCTCCGCCCACGATGCCGTCCACCCGGCGCTGAACCTGCGCGACCTCGCTTTGCAATGCCTGCATACGCTGTTCAAACGCGGCTTGCATACGCGCTTCGCGTTGCTCGAACTTGGCTATCAACGCGGATTGGAGCTTGAGCGTGTTCTGAAGCGATGTCAGTAAGGCGGGGAGTTCTCGCTCGCTGGACATGGGCGTTCCGGTGCCGGTTGGTTATCACATTCTCATTGCGGGGCCCTGCTGCGGGGCCGGTTCTTGCTGGAGCTCTTCTCGCTGCTGTGCTGCAACGAGGCCGCGTCCCCATTGCTCGAACGATTGCACCTGGGGGGACTGCTCGATTTGCGCGGACACTCGTGAAATCGCAGCCTCGTCATCGGCGAACAGTGCGGCGGCCAGCTTGTCGAGGTCGGGGTCGCCGGTCGTGAATGCCGTCGGGTTCTCCCGGGGCAGCGCCTCATCGTTGCGGTGGCGGTCATCGCCGATCATGCGCCGACGTTCTTGCTCGCCCTGCGGCGGCAGATCATCCACGGGGCGCGCGCCGCCAGTGGAGTTGGCGGGCGTTGCGTTATCGAGGCCCTGCTGCGGATGTTCCGGAGCATCGGTTTCACGCACTGGCCGTCGCTCGATGTTCTGGAGAAGCTCAAGCTCGTTGGCGGATCGTTGAGGGAAATTCGGGTCATGTACCGCACGTCGCAGCTCGGTCTGGAGCTGTTCTTCGGAAATCTCTCCTCGCCAGTACTCGCCGATGGGCTCGGCAACACGGTTCGCCTTGCCCGTCGCGCCGTGATAGGTCATCGAATATAGCGCTGCACGCTGTTCCTCGGACAATGCTTCCGCAGGACAGTCCGCACGCTGGAGGATCCTGTTCAGGCGACTCTCGTAAACAGGCGCGATCCGCTGAAACAGTTCGAGCGACTGCTCGTGGGTCAGCGACAGTTGCAAGGGACTCTGGCGATCTGTAAGCACGTCCCAAGAATAGAAAGCGCCATTGGGCCCCTCATGGCGAGTGTTCGTCGTCGGTCCTAGAACCTCCTGCGCCTCTTGTCCGAACTGCGACCGCTGGAAAGCGCCCAGATTCCTGAATCTCTCATCGATATGCCGATTCTGGACCTTGGAGTAATCGGACAGCAGCGCGTTGAGCTGCTCTCTGCGTGCCGGGTCGAGATTCAGTACGTCGGCCAAGGCGTCCACGTGCTCTTGATCGACACGCATGGAGCGGTCTCGCTGGCGAGCGGTCAGCGCGACGCCGAATCCGACGGTGGGGATTCCCAGCGTATCCAGGTAGACGTTGTCGACTCGCGCCTCATTCCGATCGATCAGTTCAAGGCGCAATGCTTCGTATCGCTGTTGGTCCCAAGGCATAAGTCAGTCCTTTGTCGTGCGTTGAAACTCCCATCGGTCCGATTTCCAGCAGTAATGGTCCTTGCTGTAGTTCATTGCATCGCTGCGGTACTCCACGGAAATGCAGCCATTGGACTCGATGGCAATGTCGCCTTCCTGATCGATTCCAGGGGATTCGACGAAGGTCCGGGAGTCGGCGTGGAAGAGATACAGTAATCCGCCGGTCATGGCGCTTGCGCCGACTGGGAGCGTGCGTGCAAGGATGTCGGGGTAGCCGTCAGCATTGTAGTCGCGTATGTCGAGCAAATCTTTCGTCGTAAACGGCGGTCTCGACACGATGTTTCCGATGGTCTGTACGACCCTTCCGTGATCGTCGACCACATGGATTGCGTAAGAGGAGTCGTCGCCGGCGGTTGCCTGGAACGTCCATTCTCCTTCGCCGGGCAACACCCTGATCCGCAGCCTGGAGTCGTCGGCCGGGCCATGGCCCGATGCGGGCGCCACCTCGGGCGAACTGAGGGGGGCTTGTGTTGGGCTCGGCCCATCCATGGCGTGCAGCGATAGAGAGTCGCTGCAACCGGCCAGGGGGATGATTCCGATCAGGGCGAAACCCGCGAATAAGCGGGCGAAGCTGCTTGTTCGATGATTCCCTGGGGGCATGCCGCTCTCCCGCCGCTTAACACACGGTGGCAGTCTAGCCAAGGATGGACTTTGATCCCACTTCCTCCATGTAGGACTTTCTACGGAGGCGGCGGAGAACGCCTCAACCTGTTGCGGCCCCAGCCTGGGGACGATGGCCCGCGGCCGGCGCGGCCCACACCTTGCCCCTGCGTGCCAAGTCAATTCGGCTGCAGCAGCCGCGACGAGGCATCACGACCATTCTTCTGGCGTTGCCTAACCCAATTCATCGAAGCGGATGCCGCTTTCGCGGCGCGCCTCAGCCCGAGCGCAGCTGCGCGGCCATTAACGAAGCGAGGCCGGCACGGCTCCCCTACCGTCTCAACCCCTGAGACACCCCCCACCCAGGCTTGGCACCGCGTGCACGCGCGCCATGCCCTGATGCCCCCATGCCTGCCTCCCGCGACCTCGTCGTGCTCACCGCCGACGGTCTCTATTGCCCCGCTGGCGATTTCCACATCGATCCGTGGCGCCCGGTGCCGCGCGCGGTGATCACCCACGGCCACGGCGACCATGCGCGCGGTGGCATGGGGGAGTACCACTGCAGCGAGGCGTCGCTGCCGATCCTGCGCTGGCGGCTGGGGGAGCAGCGCTACCGTGCCTACGCGCACGGCGAGCGCTTCAGGCTGGGTGGGGCCACGGTGTCGCTGCACCCGGCCGGGCACGTGCTGGGCTCGGTGCAGGTGCGCATCGAGGCCGGCGGCGAGGTCTGGGTGGCCTCCGGCGACTACAAGCGCCAGGCCGATCCCACCTGCGCGCCGTTCGAGGTGGTGCCCTGCGACACCTTCATCACCGAGGCGACGTTCGGGCTGCCGGTGTACCGCTGGCCGGACACCGCCGCAGTCGCCGCCGACATCGTCGATTGGCGCCGCCGCTGCGAGGCGCGCGGCGAGGCGGCGGTGCTGTTCTGCTACGCGCTGGGCAAGGCGCAGCGGGTGCTGGCCGAGATCGGCGCGCACGAACGGCGGCCGGTGCTGCTGCACGGCGCGATCGCCGCGGGCGTGCAGGTGTACCGCGAGGCCGGGGTGGACCTGCCGCCGACGCGTCCGGTGGCGGAGGAGGCGAAGGGTCGGGACTTCGCGGGCGAGCTGGTGCTGGCGCCGCCTTCGGCGGCCGGCAGCGCGTGGATGCGCCGCTTCCGCCGCGCGCAGACCGGCTTCGCCTCGGGCTGGATGCGGCTGCGCGGCAACCGCCGCCGGCGCAACTACGATCGCGGCTTCGTGGTCTCCGACCACGCCGACTGGCCGGACCTGATGCGCACCGTGCGCGAGACCGGGGCACGGCGGGTGATCGCCACCCACGGCAACACCGACGCCATCGTCCGCGCGCTGGTCGAGGACGGCATCGCGGCTGAGGCGTTCCGCACAGGTTATGGCGATGAGGATTGAGCCGCGCCGGCCGGCGGGGGCGCGGCGATGAGGCGCTTCGCCGCGCTGTATACGGAGCTGGACCGCAGCACCGCCACGCTCGACAAGCGCGCGGCGCTGGTCGCCTACTTCCGCGATGCGCCGCCGCGCGATGCGGCTTGGGCGCTGCACCTGCTGGCCGGCGGCAAGGTGGCGGGGCCGAAGCGGCGCATCGCCGGCACCCGCGAGCTGCGCGAGTGGATCGCCGCCGAGGCCGGGCTGCCCGACTGGCTGGTCGACGACAGCTACGACCAGGTCGGTGACCTGGCCGAGACCCTGGCCCTGCTGCTCGACGATCCGGCCGGGCCGGCGCCGGACCTGGGGCTGGCGGACTGGATCGAGACCCGGCTGCTGCCGGTGTCCAACCAGGCGCCGGAAGTGCGGCGTGCGGTGGTGACCGATGCGTGGCGTTCGCTGTGCTTCGAGGAGCGGCTGGCCTTCAACAAGCTGCTGACCGGCGCACTGCGGGTGGGGGTGTCGCAGCGGCTGGTGCAGCAGGCGCTGGCGGAGCTGAGCGGCGTGGACATCGCCCGCATCGCCCAGCGCATGCTCGGCGCCTGGGCGCCGACGCCGGCGTTCGTGCGCGACCTGCTCTCGGCCGAGGCGCTGCCGGGCGACCGCCAGCAGCCGTACCCGTTCTTCCTCGCCTCGCCGCTGGAGCTGGAGGCCGAGGCCTCGCCGGGCGAGCGCCTGGGCGCGATCGACGACTGGCTGCTGGAATGGAAGTGGGACGGCATCCGCCTGCAGCTGATCCACCGTGATGCGGAGCCCGCGCTGTGGTCGCGCGGCGAGGAGCGGCTGGACGGGCGCTTCCCGGAGATCGAGGCGGCGGCCGCCTCGCTGCCGCGCCGCTGCGTGATCGACGGCGAGCTGCTGGCCTGGGCCGACGGCGAGGCGCCGCTGCCGTTCACCGCGCTGCAGAAGCGCATCCAGCGGCTCAAGCCGGGCGCGAAGACGCTGGCCGACACGCCGGTGCGGGTGCTGGCCTACGACCTGCTCGAACTGGACGGCGAGGACCTGCGCGAGCGGCCGCTCGACGCGCGCCGCGCGTTGCTGGCCGGGCTGCTGGCCGCGCACGGCGAGCCGCGCATCGCGCTGTCGCCCGAGGTGCGCGCGGCCGACTGGGCCGCCGCCGCGGCGCTGCGCGAGGCATCGCGCGAGCGCGGCGTCGAGGGGCTGATGCTCAAGCGCCGCGGCTCCGCCTACCAGGCCGGGCGCCGGCGCGGCGACTGGTGGAAGTGGAAGGTCGATCCGCTCACCGTGGACGCGGTGCTGCTGTACGCGCAGTCCGGCCACGGCCGCCGCAGCACGCTGTACACCGACTACACCTTCGGCCTGTGGGACGGCGATGCGCTGGTGCCGGTCGCCAAGGCCTATTCCGGACTGGACGACCAGGAGATCCTGGCGCTGGACCGCTGGATCCGCGCGAACACCCTCGAGCGCTTCGGGCCGGTGCGCTCGGTGCCCGCGCACCACGTCTTCGAGCTGGGCTTCGAGGCGGTCAACCGCAGCAGCCGGCACAAGTCCGGGGTGGCGGTGCGCTTTCCGCGCATCCTGCGCTGGCGGCACGACAAGCCGGTCGTCGAGGCCGACCGGCTCGACGCGCTGAAGGCGCTGGCGCGGTGACAGGGCCGGCCCGCCGCGCCCGCCCGCGCGCCTTCGATGCCCCGCTGGCGGCCTGGTTCGCCGCGCGCGGCTGGCGGCCGGCGCCGTTCCAGCGCGAGGTCTGGCGCCGCTACCTGGCCGGCGAGTCCGGCCTGCTGCACACGCCCACCGGCAGCGGCAAGACCCTGGCCGCGTTCGGCGGCCCGCTGCTGGAGGCGCTGGCCGAGCAGCGCGATGCGCCGCCGGCGCGCGGCAAGCGCCGCCCGCAGCTGCGGGTGCTGTGGATCACCCCGCTGCGCGCGCTCGCTGCCGATACGCTGCGCGCGCTGCGCGAGGCGGTGGAGGCGACCGGGCTGGACTGGCAGCTCGGCCTGCGCACCGGCGATGCGAGCGCGCGCGACAAGCGGCTGGCGCGCGCCGGCCGGCTGGATCTGCTGGTGATCACCCCGGAATCGCTGGCCCTGCTGCTGTCCTACCCGGACACCGCGCCGCAGCTGGCGCGGCTGCGCTGCGTGGTCGTCGACGAGTGGCACGAGCTGCTGGGCAACAAGCGCGGCGTGCTGCTGCAGCTGGGCCTGGCGCGCCTGCGCGCGCTGAACCCGGCGCTGCGGACCTGGGGGCTCTCGGCGACCCTGGGCAACCTCGACGAGGCCCGCGACGCGCTGCTGCCGCAGGCGCCCGATGCCGCCGTGGTCGCCGGCGCGGCGCCGCGCGGCTTCGCCCTGCGCACGCTGCTGCCGGCCGAGGACGAGCGCTTCCCCTGGGCCGGCCACCTCGGCCTGGCGCAATTGCCGCGGGTGCTGGAGACGCTGCTGGCCGAGCGCACCAGCCTGCTGTTCGCCAACACCCGCTCGCAGGCCGAACTGTGGCATCGCGCGCTGGCCTCGGTGTGGCCGGAGGCGGCGGAGACGCTGGCGCTGCACCACGGCTCGCTCGATCCCGCGCTGCGCGCCGCCGCCGAGCAGGGCCTGCGCGAGGGCAGCGTGCGCTGCGTGGTGGCGACCTCCAGCCTCGACCTGGGCGTCGATTTCCCGGCCGTGGACCAGGTGCTGCAGCTGGGCAGCCCGAAGGGCGTGGCGCGGCTGCTGCAGCGCGCCGGCCGCGCCCGCCACCGGCCGGGCGAGTCCGGCACGGTGGTCTGCGTGCCCACCCACGCGCTGGAACTGGTGGAGTACGCCGCCGCGCGCGAGGCGGTGGCGCGCGGCGAGATCGAGGCGCGGCCGTCGCCGCGGCTCAGCCTGGACGTGCTGGCCCAGCACTGCGTCACCCTGGCCCTGGGCGGCGGCTTCGAGGCCGATGCGCTGTACGCCGAGGTGCGCGGCACCCACGCCTTCCGCGAGCTGACGCCGGCGATGTGGCGGGCGGTGCTCGACTTCGTGGTGCAGGGCGGGCGCGCGCTGTCGAGCTATCCGGACTTCCGCCGGGTGGTGCGCGGCGAGGACGGTACGTACCGCGTCGAGGATCGCCGCATCGCGCTGCGCCACCGGCTCTCCATCGGCACCATCGCCAGCGACGGCGCGGTGCGGGTGCGGTTCCTGCGCGGCGGCGGGCTCGGCTCGGTGGAGGAGAGCTTCGTCGGCCGGCTGCGCCGCGGCGACCGCTTCCAGTTCGCCGGGCGCCTGCTGGAGCTGGTGCGGCTGGAGGACATGACCGCCTACGTGCGCGTGGCCAAGGGCGGCGAGGGCAGCGTGCCGAAGTGGATGGGCGGGCGCATGCCGCTGTCCGGTACGCTGGCGCGCGAGGTGGAGCGCGCCTTCGACGGCGCCTTCGACGCGCCGGAACTGCGCGCCATCGCCCGCCTGCTGCGGCTGCAGGGCGAGCTGTCGGCGCTGCCGGGCCCGGGCCGGCTGCTGGCCGAATGGGTGCGCGCGCGCGGCGGCGCGCACCTGTTCGTGTTCCCGTTCGCCGGGCGCCAGGTCCACGAGGGGCTGGCCGCGCTGCTGTCGCTGCGCTGGGCGCGGATGCAGGCCAACAGCTTCGCGTTCTCGGTCAACGACTACGGGCTGGTGCTGTCGCCGGCGCGCGAGGCGCCGATGGACGCGGCGCGGCTGCGCGCGCTGCTCGATCCCGTCGGGCTGATCGACGACCTGCGCGAAAGCCTTAACCTCGGCGAGCTGGCGCGGCGCCAGTTCCGCGAGATCGCGCGGGTCGCCGGCCTGCTGCCGCCCTCGCTGCCCGGCCGCGCGCCGCGCTCGCTGCGGCAGTTGCAGGCCTCCAGCGGGCTGCTGTTCGACGTGCTGCAGCGCTTCGATCCCGGCCACATGCTGCTCGAGCAGGCCGAGCGCGAGGTGTTCGCCGCGCAGCTGGAAGTGGCGCGGCTGCGCGAGACGCTGGACGACTGCGCGCAGCGCACGCTGTCGCTGCACGCGCTGCGTTCTTTCACGCCGCTGTCGTTCCCGCTGTGGGCCGAGGCCCTGCGCGGCCGGCTCAGCAACGAGGACTGGCGCACGCGGGTGGAACGCGCCGCCGCGCAGCTGGAGCGCCGCCATGGCGGATGAGCGCGCCATCGAGGTGGCCGGCGAGGCGCTGCTGCTGCTGGCCGAGCGCGCACTGTACTGGCCGCGCGCGCGGACGCTGGCGATCGCCGACCTGCACCTGGGCAAGGCCGATCATTTCCGCCGCGCCGGCATCGCCCTGCCGGCCGGCGGCACCGGCCACGACCTGGAACGGCTGGACGCGCTGCTCGCGCGCACCGGCGCCGCGCGGCTGCTGGTGCTGGGCGACCTGCTGCACGGCCCGATCCCGGACGCGCCGTGGCTGGCGCGCTGGCGCGCCTTCCGCGCGCGCCACGCGGGACTCGCGGTCGAGGTGGTGGCAGGCAACCACGACCGCGCGCTGCGCCGCCAGCCGCTGCGCGCGCAGGCGCTGGCCCTGAGCGCGGTGCACGCGGCGTGGCTGCACGAACCGCCGTTCGTGTTCGTGCACGCCGAGGAGGACGCGCCGGCCGACCGGCCCGGCTACGTGCTGTCGGGCCATCTGCATCCGGTGCTGCGCCTGCCGGGCCTGCCGCGGCTGCCGGCGTTCCGCTTCGGCGCCAGCGGCCTGCTGCCCGCGTTCACCGCGTTCGCCGGCGGCCTGGCGATCGCACCCGCGCCCGGCGAACGCGTCTACGTCTGCGCGCCGGACGCGGTGGTCGAGGTGCCGTTGCCGCGCCGGATCGCGCGACGGGCGCCGCGAACTTGACCGATCGTCGCCTCGGGCTGGCATCATAGGGGGCGGCGCAGCGCTCGCCTGCGTTGGGGAAATGCCGGTTCTTGTCCGCCGCCGGGCGGCCGCTGCCGGTGCAGGAGCGTTTCGTCCATGTCGGAGTTTCTGTCCACCGCCCTCGGCTATCCCACGCTCGTCTACAGCGTGGCGCTGGCGTTCTGCGTGCTGTACTGGCTGCTGGCGGCGACCGGCCTGGTCGATCTCGATCTGGATGCGCTGGACGGCGTGGACGTGGGCGAGGCGCACGGCGTGGCCGGCGTGTTCGCGCGGCTGGGCCTGGACCGCGTGCCGATCATGGCGGTGCTGACGCTGCTGGCGCTGGTGGGCTGGCTGTGCACCTACTTCGTTCATCTGTTGCTGCTGGCGCCGCTGTCGGGCTGGCTGCGCTGGCTGGCCGGGACCGTGGTCGCGCTGCTGGCGCTGGTACCGGCGACCCTGGTCACCGCGGCGGTGCTGCGGCCGGTGCGGCGCTGGCTGCTCGCGCTGCGCCCGCCCACCCAGCAGTCGCTGCTGGGCCGGGTCGCGGTGGTGCGCTCGCCCGAGGTCTCCGCGTCGCATGGCAGCGCCGATCTCGACGACGGCGGCGCGGGCCTGATCCTGCAGGTGCGCAGCGACGCCGCCGTCGCGCCGCGGCGCGGCGACCGGGTGGTGCTGGTCGAGTTCAACGCCCCCGACAACACCTATCGCGTCGTCCCGGAAGACGAGTTCCGTCACATTTGATCCCCGCGTCCCGTCCGGGTACGGGCCACGAGCTGAGGAGACCTTCGACCATGAGCATTGCCGCGTTCGCCCCGTTCCTGATCGGCATCGGGGTCCTGCTGGTGTTGTTCATCGGCATCGCCGGCCTGTTCAAGGCCTTCTACAAGAAGGTCGACCAGGGCACCGCGCTGATCGTCAACGACATGAGCGCGCAGCCGAAGGTGCACTTCACCGGCGCGCTGATCATCCCGGTGCTCTACCGCGCCGAGCTGATGAAGATCAGCCTGATCACGCTGCAGATCGACCGCCGCGGCAAGGAGGGCCTGATCTGCCGCGACAACATGCGCGCCGACATCGCGGTGGCGTTCTACCTGCGCGTCAACGAGACCCAGGCCGACGTGCTGCGCGTGGCCAAGGCGCTGGGCGCCGACCGCGCCAGCGACAAGCACGCGGTGGACGAGCTGTTCAACGCCAAGTTCTCCGAGGCGCTGAAGACGGTCGGCAAGAAGTTCGAGTTCACCGAGCTGTTCGAGAAGCGGCAGGAGTTCCGCGACGAGATCATCAAGGTGATCGGCAACGACCTCAACGGCTACGTGCTGGAGGACGTGGCGATCGACTACCTCGAGCAGACGCCCAAGAGCGTGCTCGATCCGCACAACATCCTCGACGCCGAGGGCATCCGCAAGATCACCGAGCTGACCGCTTCGCAGAACGTGGTCACCAACGAGCTGGAGCAGAACGAGCGGCTGGCGATCACCAAGAAGAACGTCGAGGCGCGCGAGGCGACGCTGGCGCTGGAGCGGCAGCAGGCCGAGGCCGAGGCGCGGCAGAAGCGCGAGGTGGAGACCATCCGCGCGCGCGAGGAGGCCGAGACCGCCCGGGTGCAGGAGGAACAGCGCCAGCTGGCCGAGAACGCGCGCATCGAGGCGCAGCAGCTGATCGACATCCGCGAGGAGAACCGCCTGCGCGAGGTCGAGGTGGCGGCGCAGAACCGCCAGCGCGCGGTCGCGATCGAGGCCGAGCGGGTGGAACGGGCGCGCCAGCTGGAGCAGGTGACCACCGAGCGCGAGGTGCAGCTGCAGGGCGTGGAGCGCGACAAGGTGGTCGAGCAGGGCCGGATGGACGTGGCCAACATCACCCGCGAGCGCATCGCCATCGACAAGACCGTGGCGCAGGAGGAGGAGCGGATCAAGGAAGTGCGCGAGGTCTCCGAGGCCGACCGCCTGAAGCAGATCACCATCCTCGACGCCGAGGCCAAGGCGCAGGAGGCGCTGGTGCGCCAGGTGAAGGAGGCCGAGGCGCGCGAGACCGCGGCCCGCCACCGCGCGGTGGAGATCACCACCCTGGCGCAGGCGGAGTTCGACGCCTCCGGCAAGCAGGCCGAGGCCAAGAAGCTGCTGGCCGACGGCGTGCGCGCCGAGCGCGCCGCGCCGGGCCTGGCCGAGGCGCAGGTGCAGGAGGCCGGCGCGGTGGCGATCGAGAAGGTCGGCATCGCCGAGGCGCGCGTCATCGAGGCCAAGGCCGACGCCAACCTGAAGCAGGGCAGCGCCGAGGCCAAGGTGCTGGCCGAGACGCTGGGCGCGCAGGCGCAGGGCGAGGCGCAGATGGGCCGCGCCCGCGCGGAGGCGGTGGAGTCGATCGGCAGCGCCGAGGCGACGGTGGTGCAGAAGAAGCTGCTGGCCGAGGCCGAGGGCCTGACCCGGAAGTTCCAGGCCATCGACGCGCTCAGCGACACCGCGCGTTCGCACGAGGAGTTCCGCATGGCGCTCGACACCAGCCTCAAGCAGGCGCTGGCGTCGATCGAGGCCGGCAAGGAGATCTCCAAGGAGAACGCCGGGGTCATCGCGACCGCGCTGCGCAACGCCGACATCGACCTGGTCGGCGGCGACGGCGGCATGTTCGACAGCCTGGTCAAGGCGGTGTCGCTGGGCAAGTCGATCGAGGGCCTGGCCGGCAAGAGCCCGATCGTGCAGGACCTGATGCAGCGCTACCTGGGCGTGGCGACCGCCCCGCGCGAGGGCGACGGTGCCGCGGCGCCCTCGCGCCTGGGCGCCGACGGTCGGCACGCGGTCGCCGGCGACGGCGCCGCCTGAGTGATCGTGCCGCCGGCGAAGGCCGCGTCGCGCACGTCGAACCGGCAGGCCCGCGGCAGCGCCGCGGGCCTGCGCCAGCCGGGATAGCCGCCGATGTCCGAATCCAACCCCGATGCCGCGCAGGCGGCGTCCGCGTCCTCCCAGGTCGACCAGGCGGTCGCCCAGGGCGGCGCCTACGAGGTGCTGCGCCGGCGCCTGAGCGAGCAGGGCGCGCGCCTGCGCGAGCGGGCCGAGGCGCTGAACGCGCAGCGCCTGCAGGAGTTCGGCGACAGCCACATGGAGGTGACGGGGCGCTTCCGCATCCGCACCGAGAACAACTGCATCGGCCGCGACATCGTGCAGGTGCCCGGCGACCACCTGCTGTTCGGCTACAACGTCTACATCGGGCTGAAGACGCAGACCCGGATCGAGGACGTGTTCGGCCTGTATCGCCTGACCGAGGGGCCCGAGGGCTACGACGTGACGCCGGTGGACCCGGCGGGCAGCTTCCTCGGCCAGCCGGGCTTCGTGCGCGATTTCACCGAGCTCTACGCCTACTACAAGCACGCCCGGCTGCTGCAGCTGATCGTGCGCGACGGCAAGCTGCTGGCGGCGTTCCAGATCGGCGAGCGCAGCACCGACGTGCGCGTGTTCCGCTGGGCGATCGCCAACACCGGCGAGCTGACCTACCTCGACGCCCGCGGCGAGCGCGACATCGCGTTGCCGCCGCCGTTCGACTTCGAGTGGACCCGCGCCACCCGCGAGCTGGCCGTGGACGGGCGCCACCCGCATCTGAACATCCTCGACACGGTGTTCGTCGAGACCACCGGCGGCGACCTGACGGTCAAGGTGGAGAACAACACCGAGACCGGGCAGGGCATCTACAGCGAGCCGGTCGAGGACCGGACCCAGTCGATCGACGATGCGACGTTCGACTTCGCGAAGGTGGGGTCGCTGATCCTGCTCAAGGTCCTGCCCTACCGCGAGCAGACCTGGCGCGGGCTGATCTACAACACGCTGACCGGCACGATCGTGCGCAACGACGCCATCGTCCAGGCCTGCGTGCAGCTGCCCGAGGACCACGGGATCATCTTCCCCGGCGGCTACTACCTGCAGAGCGGCGAGCACAAGGCCTTCGACGCGCAGATGGCGGGCATGCAGTTCAAGCGCGCGATCCGCTCGCCCAACGGCGAGGACGTGATGTACGTCTTCTACGAGCGCGAGGCCGGGCGCTCGGCCCTGTTCGTCTACAACACCATCCGGCGCGCGCTGCAGAACCCGGTGTTCGGCCACGGCTACGCGCTGCTGCACGACGGCCGCATGGTGCTGTTCCATGCCGAGGGCGACGAGCCGACCCGCATCCACCCGATGCAGGTCTGGCAGACGCCGTTCGCCAGCGACGAGTTCGCCGCGCGCGCGCCGGCCGCCAACACCTTCATGGGCCGGATCGGCAATCCCGAGCTGGTGCGCGGCCTGTCCAACCTGCTGGACCTGGCCCGCGAGATCGACGGCACCGAGGTCTCGGTGCAGCGCTACCAGTTGCTGGTGCACAACACCCGCCGCCTGTTCGACGCCCACCACTGGCTGGAAGCGCCGGAGTGCGGCGACCTGGGCGCGCTGCTGCACGAGATCAGCGCCACCGGCGAATCGGTGCTCGACGAGTACGAGAAGGTCGAGGGCATCCGCCGCCAGTCCGAACGGGCGATGGACGAGGCCGCGCGCGCGCATCGCGCGCTGCTGGCGCGGCTGCAGCCCGAGAACTGGGACGCCATCGATGCGTTCGTCGAGGCGCTGGGCGAGATCTCGCGCCAGCGCGGCCACCTGCTGACCATCCGCGAGCTGCGCTACGTCGATACCGAGGCCATCGACCGCATGGGCGAGGCGCTGCAGGAGGCGCAGGACCGGGTCGGCGCGGCGACCGGCGCGTTCCTGGCCGGCGACCAGGCGCTGCGGCCGTTCGCCGAGCGCCTGCAGGAGATCGACGCCGCCGCGCAGCAGGCGCAGACCGCCAAGGCGCTGGCCGAGCAGATCGAACGCATGCAGGCGATGGCGGCCGACCTGGACACGCTGTCGGAGCTGATGGCCACGCTGAAGGTGGACGACGCCACCGAGCGCACCCGGGTGGTGGAGGCGGTGGCGGGCCTGTACGCGCGCCTCAACCAGGCGCGCGCGCGCGCCGACCAGCGCCGGCGCGCGCTCGGCTCGGCCGAGGCGGTGGCGCAGTTCGGCGCCCAGTTCGCGCTGTTCGGCCAGGCCATCGCCAGCGCGCTCGGCCTGGCTACCGATCCGGAACGCGCCGACGAGCAGCTGTCGCGGCTGCTGGTGCAGCTGGAGGAGCTGGAGAGCCAGTTCGGCGAGCACGAGCAGTTCCTGGCCGACATCCTGGCCAAGCGCGAGGAGCTGCTGGAGACCTTCGAGTCGCACAAGCAAGCGCTGCTCGACGAGCGCCAGCGCAAGGCGCAGGCGGTGCTGGACGCCGCATCGCGCATCCTCGACGGGCTGCCGCGGCGCACCGAGCGCTTCGCCAGCGCCGACGAGCTGAACGCGTTCTTCGCCGGCGACCCGCTGATCCTCAAGCTGCGCGAGCTGGCCGAGCGCCTGCGCGGCTATCGCGACAACGTCAAGGCCGACGACGTCGAGGCGCGGCTCAAGGGCGTGCGCGACGAAGCCGTGCGCGCGCTGCGCGATCGCACCGAGCTGTTCGAGGGCGGCGGCCAGGTGGTCCGCCTCGGGCCGCGCCACCGCTTCAGCGTCAACACCCAGCCGTTGGACCTCACCATCCTGCCGCGCGGCGAGGGGCTGTCGATCCACCTGACCGGCACCGACTTCTACGCGCCGATCCGCGACGAGGCGCTGGAGGCGCTGCGCGACTACTGGCAGGTGGCGCTGGATTCCGAATCGCCGGCGATCTCGCGCGCCGAGTACCTGGCGGGGCTGGTGCTGGAAGCCGCCGTGGACGGCCGCGAGGGCCTGAGCCTGGATCTGCTCTCGCGCCAGCTGTCCGAGGCCGACGCGCTGGAGCGCACGGTGCGCGCGTTCGCCGCGCCCCGCTACCGCGAAGGCTACGAGAAGGGCATCCATGATCACGATGCGGCGCGGATCCTGCGCGCGCTGGTGCCGGTGTACGCCGCCGCGGGGCCGCTGGTGCACGCGCCGGCGGCGCGGGCGCTGGCGGCGCTGTACTGGGCCCGCGAGCGCGGCGCGGAGCCGGCCGCGCTGTGGCCCGAGCGCGCCGCCGGCGCGCTGGCGATCCGGCGCCTGTTCGGCACCCACGACGGCCTCGACGCGTTGCAGGCCGAGATCGCCGCGGCGCTCGCCGCGTTCGCCGAGCGCGCCGCGCTGCCGGTGGAACCGGCGCAGGGCGACGAGGCCGCGCGCTACCTGCTCGCGGAACTGCAGAAGGGCGAGCCGACCTTCGGCTTCAGCCGCTACGCGCGGCAGCTCGTCGATGCCTTGCAGGAGGCGCTGGCGACGGCCGGCATGCAGGAAACGTTCGCGCGGTCGTTGCAACGGCAGGCGGACCGTCCCGGCGCGCAGTGGGCGCTGGCCTCGCACTGGCTGCAGGGGCTGTGCAGCGACCCGGCGCGGGCGCCGCTGGCCGGCTACGCGCCCGAGGCGATCGCGCTGCTGCTGGCCGGACGCGAGCTGCGCCACGAAGTGCGCGAGGTCGCGCTGGTGGCCGAGGTGGAGGGCCTGCTGGGCGAGCACCCGCGGATCGAGGGCGGGCGGCTGCGGCTGCCGATCGACGACTTCCTGGCGCGCCTGCGCACGCACCGCGAACGCTTTGTGCCGGGCTTCCACCGCTATCAGGCCGTGCGCCAGCGCATCGTCTCGCGCGAGCGCGAGGCGCTGCGGCTGTCGGAGTTCAAGGCGCGGCCGCTGACCTCGTTCGTGCGCAACCGGCTGATCGACGAGGTCTACCTGCCGCTGATAGGCGACAACCTCGCCAAGCAGATGGGCACGGTGGGCGAGGACAAGCGCAGCGACCTGATGGGCCTGCTGATGATGATCTCGCCGCCCGGCTACGGAAAGACCACGCTGATGGAATACGTGGCCAGCCGGCTCGGCCTGGTCTTCATGAAGATCAACGGCCCCGCCCTCGGCCACGAGGTGCGCTCGCTGGACCCGGCGCAGGCGCCGGACGCGACCTCGCGGCAGGAGCTGGAGAAGCTCAACCTGGCGCTGGAGATGGGCAGCAACACGATGCTGTACATCGACGACATCCAGCACACCCATCCGGAGTTCCTGCAGAAGTTCATCTCGCTGTGCGACGGCACCCGCCGCATCGAGGGCGTGTGGCAGGGCCGCACGCGGACCTACGACATGCGCGGCAAGAAGTTCTGCGTGGTCATGGCCGGCAACCCGTACACCGAGTCCGGCGAGGTGTTCAAGATCCCGGACATGCTCGCCAACCGCGCCGACATCTACAACCTGGGCGACGTGCTCGGCGGCATGGAGGAGGCGTTCAAGCTCAGCTACATCGAGAACAGCCTGACCTCCAATCCGGTGCTGGCGCCGCTGGCCACCCGCGACATGGCCGATCTGTACCTGCTGGCCGACCGCGCCGAGGGCAAGGAGATCTCCAGCAACGACCTCTCGCACGCCTACAGCGGCGCGGAGATCAACGAGATCGTCGCCACGCTGCAGCGGCTGATGCAGGTGCGCGACGTGGTCTACCGCGTCAACCAGCAGTACATCGCCAGCGCCGCGCAGGCCGACCGCTACCGCACCGAGCCGCCGTTCCGGCTGCAGGGCAGCTACCGCAACATGAACAAGCTGGCCGAGAAGATCTCGCCGGTGATGAACGATGCCGAGCTGCAGCAGCTGATCGCCGACCACTACCTGGGCGAGGCGCAGCTGCTCACCACCGGCGCCGAGGAGAACCTGCTCAAGCTGGCCGAGCTGCGCGGCACCATGACCCCGGAGCAGGCCGCGCGCTGGGCGCAGATCAAGCGCGATTTCCTGCGCGACAAGGCCATGGGCGGCGACGACGCCGACACCGGCGCGCGGGTGGTGGCGCAGCTGGCCGACATCGCCCAGGGCCTGCAGGCGCTCGGGAGCGCCGAAGACGCGCGCCCGGCCGGGGACGAGCGCGCGTCCGCCGCCGCGCCGTGGCCGGAGGTGCTGGCGGCGCTGCAGCGCATCGCCGAGCGCGAGCCGCCCGCGCCCCAGGACGAGGCGCTCTCGCGGGCGCTGCCGGCGACGGTGCGCAGCGCGATCGAGCCGTTGCTGGAGCGGTTGCGGCAGACGCACGAGCACCAGGCCGGCCTGGGCGCGGTGATCGTGCAGCTGGTGGAGCTGATGCGCGAGCGCCTGGCCGACGCGCCGGCGGGCGCGGCGGGGCGCAAGCGCCGCGAGCGCACGCCGGCCGAGCGGCGGCTGGACGAGGCGCTGGACCAGTTGCGGTTCTTCGACGGCCCGGGGAGCGCGTCGTCGTGAACGCGGCGCCGCCCGTGCCGCCCGCGCCCGCCGGCCTCGACAGCGTGGCCGGCGCCGCGCGCTACGGCCAGGCGGCGCTGGACGACCTCGCCGCGGTCGGCGTCGACGCCGCGCTCGATCCCGCGCCGGCGGCCGCGCTGGTCGCTCGCCTGGAGTCGTTGCGCCTGGCGATGCAATCGGCCGACCCCGCCGGCCTGCGCCGCCGCGTCGGCCTGATCGGCCGCCTGCTGGGGCGGGACGTGGCGCTGGAATCCGAGGCCGGCGCGCTGGCCGCGCGGCTCGGCGTGCTGCTGCACGAGGCCGACCGCGCCGCCGAGGCGCTGGCCGCGCACGCCGCGGGGCAGGCGAACTGCGCGGGCCGGGTCGAGGCCGGCTGCCGCCGTCTCGCCGGGCTGGAGGCCGATGCCCGCGCCTGGCTGCGCGCTGCCGCCGACGCCGTCCCGGCGCCGCTGCGCGAGGCGCTGGACGGCCGCCTCGACCACCTGCGCACCGTGCTGGCCACCCACGAGCTGGCCGCGCGGCAGCTCGCGCTGCTGCAGGAGCAGAGCGCCGGCTTGCTCGCCCGCTACCGCAACATCCGCGACGTGCTGCTGCCGGCGTGGCGCCAGCGCCGCCTGGGCGAGGGCGCCGCGGACGGCGCGCAGCGCGCCGCGGACGCCGCCCGCGTCGAGTCCGAGATCGCCGCCGAAGTCGCCGCCATGGCCGGTACACTCGGCGGGCGCCGCCCCGCCCGGGCCCAAGACCAGGAGAACGCCGCATGACCCAGGACACCCACGACCGCGCGCTGGTAGCCGCGGCGGCGCCGCTCGACGATGCCGCGCTGCAGGCGCTCGGGCTGACCGAAGCCGACCGCGCCGAGATCGAGGCGGCGGGCCGCGCGCTGGAGGACATCACCCCCGGCAACCTGCACGTCTACGGCCGCGACGCCGCCGGCAAGACCGCCGCCTTCTCCAGCCAGCTGCTCGACCAGGTCCGCAACCAGGACCTCGACGGCGCCGGCGAGAAGCTCGGCGAGGTGGTGCGGATCGCCCGCTCGCTCGACCTGGGCAGCTTCGCCGGCCGCTCCAAGGTGCCGGTGATCGGCCCGCTGATCGACCGCCTGCGCGCCTCGCGCGACGAGCTGGTGCAGAAGTTCAGCAGCACCAACGAACAGATCGAGCGGCTGATGCAGGACATCGGCCGCCAGCAGGGGCTGCTGACCCAGCGCGTGTCCGAATTCGACCGCATGCACGACATCGTGCTGGAAGAGCGGCGCATGCTGGGCGTGTACGTGGCCGCCGGCAAGCAGCGGCTGGCCTCGCTGGCCGCCGAGCAGCAGGCCCTGGCCGGCCGCGACGATCCGGCCTCGCGCACGCGCCGGGCCGAGATCGACAACGCGATCCGCCTGCTCGACAAGCGCGTGGGCGACCTGACCGTGATGCAGCACGCGGCCGACCAGTCGCTGCCGATGATCCGGCTGATCCAGGCCAACGCGATCCAGCTGGTCGAGAAGTTCAACACGGTGCGCAACATCACGATTCCGTCGTGGAAGCGCCAGTTCGCCATCCAGCTCTCGCTGGGCGAGCAGAAGAACGCCGTCGAGCTGTCCAACGCGATCGACGACGCCACCAACGAGCTGATGCGCCGCAACGCCGACCTGCTGCGCGAGACCTCGGTCGAGACCGCCAAGGCCAACCAGCGCGCGGTCATCGACGTCGAGACCCTGCGCCACGTGCACGAGCAGCTGATCCAGACGGTGGAGGAGGTGCGCGGCATCCACCGCGACGGCATCGCCCAGCGCCGGCAGGCGGAAGGGGAGCTGGCGCGCCTGCGCGACGACGTGCAGAAGCAGCTCGCCCGGCCCGCGCTGGAGCACTAGGCCGAATCGACATTCGGCCCGCGACGCGGGCCATGCTGTCCATTCTCCCGCAAGCGGGGCATGCCCTCCCTTCTCCTGCGGCGTGCCCCCATCCGCCTTCGGCACCTTCCCCCGCTCGCGGGGGAAGGAAAAACGAGGTGCTCCCCGCTCGCGGGGGAAGGGAAAAGCAGCGTGCTCCCCGCTTGCAGGGGCAGATTCAGCCTTCGCGCTGAATGCCGATGCGCCCTAGCCCCGCGGCGGGCGCTCAACGCGCGCTGTAGGCGTGCACCTCGTCCACCAGCACCGCGACGCGCTCGGGGTCCATGTCCGGCGACATGCCGTGGCCGAGGTTGAACACATGGCCGTCGCGGGAGCCGCCGTTGCCGTCGCGGTAGCTGTCGAGCGCGCGGCGGACCTCGCGTCGGATCGCGTCGGGCGCGCCGTACAACGTCGTCGGATCGAGGTTGCCCTGCAGCGCGACGCGGCCGCCGGTGCGGCGCGCGGCCTCGCCCAGCTCGACCAGCCAGTCGATGCCGACGCCTTCCGCGCCGGTCGCGGCCAGGTCCTCGAGGTACGCGGCGGCGCCCTTGCCGAACAGGATCAGCGGGGTGCGCCCGGCGCCGTCGCCACGCTCGAGTTCCTGCGCGATGCGGGCCAGGTAGGGCAGCGAGAACTCGCGGTACATCGCCGGGCCGAGCACGCCGCCCCAGGTGTCGAACACCTGCAGCGCCTGCGCGCCGGCCGCGCGCTGCGCGGCGAGGTAGGCGATCACCGCGTCGGTGTTGACCGACAACAGCGCGTGCAGCGCCTTCGGGTCGTTGAGCGCCATCGCCTTGATCCGCGCGAAGTCCTTGCTGCCGCCGCCCTCGACCATGTAGCAGGCCAGCGTCCACGGGCTGCCGGAGAAGCCGATCAGCGGCACGCTGCCGTCCAGCTCGCGGCGGATGGTCCGCACCGCGTCCATCACGTAGCGCAGCTCGGTCTCCATGTCCGGTACGCCCAGCCTGGCGATCGCCGCGGCATCGCGCACCGGGTGGCGGAACTTCGGGCCCTCGCCCTCGACGAAGTACAGCTCCAGGCCCATCGCGTCGGGGATGGTGAGGATGTCGGAGAACAGGATCGCCGCGTCGAGCGGGAAGCGCCGCAGCGGCTGCAGGGTGACCTCGCAGGCGATCTCGGGGTTCTTGGCCATCGCCAGGAAGCTGCCGGCGGCCTTGCGGGTGGCGCGGTACTCGGGCAGGTAGCGGCCGGCCTGGCGCATCAGCCAGACCGGGGTGCGGTCCACGGGTTCGCGCCGCAGGGCGCGCAGGAGGCGGTCGTTCTTCGGCGGTGCGGACAAGGCGATCTTCCTTCTTGGTGCGTCGGCGTGCGCCGCGCGGGCATCAGGGGGACGGCGGCGTGTCGGCCGCCTGCGTCCGGACCAACTGGAAACCACGCCGGAGCTGCATGTCGCGCGCCCGTTCGATCGCGTTCAGCGCGCTGGGCTCGTCGGCGTATTGCTGAGTGCGCAACTGGCTGCGGCCGCCGATCTGCCCAGATTCGCGCACCAGCGTCCAGCCGCCGAGCAGGTCGGGCTGCAGCATCAGCTGGACGAAGCGCGGGGGCGCGTCGCCCTGGACAGGTTGTTGCAGCAGCAGTCGCATGGGATGGCATTGTACGGGGACGTGCGCGACGAAAGGCGCGACGCGTGGACGCGCGACGCTCCGCATGGTGGAGCGTCCGCTGGGAACGGCGGCCCTGGGCTCGCGGTGCGCTCAGCCTGCGCGCAGCACGCCCAGCACCGCGCTCTCCGGCACGTCGGCCAGCACCTGCGCGCGGCCGGCGCCGGTCCAGACGATGAAGCGCAGCCCGCCGGCCTGCGCCTTCTTGTCCAGGCGCATGTGCGCGAGCAGGCGCTCCGGGTCCAGCCCGGGCGGCAGCGCGACCGGCAGCCCCAGCCGCGCCAGCAGCTCGCGCAGGCGCTCGCCGTCGGCCGGCTTCGCCAGGCCCAGCGCCTCGGACAGGCGCGCGGCCAGGACCATGCCGACCGCCACCGCCTCGCCGTGGTTGAGTCCGCCGTAGCCCTGCTCGGTCTCGATCGCGTGGCCGAAGGTGTGGCCGAAGTTGAGCAGCGCGCGCTCGCCGCGCTCGAAGGGGTCGCGTTCGACGATCGCGGCCTTGTGCGCGCAGCTGCGGGCGATCGCCTCGGCGAGCGCGTCGTCGTCCATCGCCAGCAGCGCGTCGGCGCGCGCGTCCAGCCAGTCGAGGAAGGGCGCGTCCGCGATCGCGCCGTACTTGACCACCTCGGCCAGCCCGGCGCGCAGCTCGCGCGGCGGCAGGCTCTTCAGCGTCGCGGTGTCGGCCAGCACCGCGCGCGGCGGGTGGAAGGCGCCGACCAGGTTCTTGCCCTGCGGCAGGTCGACCGCGGTCTTGCCGCCCACCGAGGAGTCCACCATCGCCAGCAGCGAGGTCGGCAACTGCACGCAGTCGATGCCGCGCATCCAGCAGGCCGCGGCGAAGCCGGCCAGGTCGCCGACCACGCCGCCGCCCAGCGCGTAGACGCAGGCGTCGCGGCGCGCGCCGAGCGCGGCCAGCGCGTCGATGGCCCGGGCGAAGCCCTCCAGCGTCTTCGACGCCTCGCCGGCGGGCAGCGCGAACGTCGCCACCGCCAGCCCGGGACGCGCCTCGCGCAGGCGCGCGGCGACCTGTCCGGCGTACAGCGGGCCGACGTGGGAATCGGTGACCAGCAGCGCCTGGCGGCCGCGCAGCGGGCCGGCGAGGGCGGCGGGATCGTCCAAGAGGCCGGGGCCGATGGCGATGCGGTAGGGGGTGGCGCCGCCGACGTCGACGGTCTTGCGGGGTGCGGTCATGGGGGGCGAAGGCGTTGCGGATGGGGGAGAAGGGGCGGCCTCGCCGGCGCTGCGCCGCCAGTGGCGGGCGAGCAGGCGGCCCAGGCGCGCGGTGGCCGTGGCGGCGGCGCAGGTCTCGGTGTCGAAGCGCAGGTCGGCGACCTCGGCGTACAGCGGGTCGCGCGCCAGCGCCAGCGCGCGCAGGATCTCGGCGCGATCGCCGCGGGCCAGCAGCGGCCGGCTGCGGTCGCGCGCCAGTCGCGCCAGCTGCTGCTCGACGCCTACGTGCAGGTGCACCACGAAGCCGCGCGCGGCCATCGCGCGGCGGTTGTCCGGGTCGAGCACCGCGCCGCCGCCGCTCGACAGCAGCAGGCCGTCTTCCAGCAGCAGGTCGTGCAGGACCGCGCGCTCGCGGGCGCGGAAGCCGGCCTCGCCCTCGCAGGCGAAGATCGTCGGGATCGCGGCGCCGGTGCGCCGCTCGATCTCCTCGTCGAGATCGACGAAGCGCAGCCCGAAGCGGCCGGCCAGGCGGCGGCCGATCGAGGATTTGCCGGCGCCCATCGGGCCGACCAGGACGAGATTCGGGGCGGGGTTCATGCCCGCGCCATGCTAGCAGCGCGGCGGCGGCCGCCGGACGCGCGGCGCGTCCGCCGCCGGCACCCGCGCGGCGTCGAGCGGGGCGACGGCATCGGCCAGCGCCGGCAGCGTGCGCAGCGCCTGCCGGCTGACCCGTTCGTAGTGCTGCACGAAGCGCTCGACCTGCGCGCGGGTCATGCCGCGCCGCGCCGGATCGGCGGCCTGTAGCGCGCGCTCCTGCTGCCAGCGCCACGCCGGCACGATGCGGAAGCCCGGCGGCTGCAGGAACAGCAGGCGGTCCATTCGCGCCCACAGCGCCGGGTAGTCGCGCGCGAGCGCCCGGTTGCACCAGCGCCGCCAGCGGCCGTCGGCGTCCTCGTCGCGCTCGAGCGCGTTGAGCGGCGCGGCCAGCGCCTCCGGCGCCTGCGCCGGCACGCCCAGGCACCAGCCTTCGAACAGGGCCAGGTCCACCGCCTCCGCGGGCGGCCAGTCGGCCTCGGGCCGGCGGCGGTCGGCCAGCTTGTCGAAGCGGGGCAGGCGCACCGCGCGCCCGTCGCGCAGGGCGTCGAGGGTGGCCAGCGCCAGCGGCAGGTCGTGGGTGCCGGGCGGGCCACGCGTCGCCAGCAGCGGGTGGACCTCGCGCGCCAGCGTCTCGCGCTGCGGCCGGTCGAGGTAGACGTCGTCCAGCGACAGGATCGCCACCCGGCGCCCGCGCGCGCGGGCGGCTTCGGCGAGCTGCGCGGCCAGGGTGGACTTGCCGGTGCCCTGCAGGCCGCTCAGCCCGTACACGCGCACGCCCTCGCGCAGGGCGTCGTCGAGCACCCGCGCCACGAAGCCGGCGTCGAAGCCGCGCGCCGCCGGGGCGGAGGCGGGCGCGTCGGAGGGCGGGTGCGTCGGCCGCGGCATCGGGCCACAATAGCCCAATGGACCAGGACGCTCTGTACGCCGAGGCGCTTTCGACCTTCGGCACCCTGTTCGCCGAGGCCGCGGCCGCCGGCGAGCCCGATCCCACCGCGATGACGGTGGCCACCGCCGGGCTGGACGCGCGTCCTTCCGCGCGGATGGTGCTGCTGAAGGGCCACGATGCGCGCGGCTTCGTGTTCTACACCCATCTCGACGGCCGCAAGGGCCGCGAGCTGCAGGAGAACCCGCGCGCGGCGCTGCTGTTCCACTGGCCGCGCGTGCGCGATGGCGTGCAGGTGCGCATCGAGGGCGCGGTCGCGCTGGTGGACGAGGCCGAGGCCGACGCCTACTTCGCCAGCCGCCCGCGCGGCAGCCAGATCGGCGCCTGGGCCTCGCGACAATCGGAACCCCTGGCCTCGGTGGAGGAGTTCGAGCGGCGGCTGGCGGACGCGGAGGCCGAGTTCGCCGGCCGCGAGGTGCCGCGCCCGCCGCGCTGGAGCGGCCTGCGCGTGCGCCCGGAGCGGATCGAGTTCTGGTACGGCGCGCAGTTCCGCCTGCACCAGCGCTGGCTCTACGCCTGCGACGCCGCCGACGCCTGGACGAAGCGGATGCTGTTTCCTTGAAGGGCCGGGGTGCGGGGGCGGGGATCGGGGGTTCGCGGCAGCCGGCGATACCGAGCCGCACCGAACCCCCGCTCCCCGAGCCCCGGTCCCGCCGGCCCGCGGGGCCGACCCGCATCGTCTGCCTGACCGAGGAGCCGACCGAGACGCTCTACGCGCTGGGCGCGCAGGACCGCATCGTCGGCATCAGCGGGTTCACCGTGCGGCCGCCGCAGGCGCGGCGCGAGAAGCCGAAGGTCAGCGCCTTCACCAGCGCCAGGATCGGCGAGATCCTGAAGCTGCGGCCGGACTTCGTGGTCGGCTTCTCCGACATCCAGGCCGACATCGCCGCCGAGCTGGTGCGGCGCGGGGTGGAGGTGTGGATCGCCAACCACCGCAGCGTCGAGGGCATCCTCGGCTACATCGAGCGCCTGGGCGCCCTGGTCGGCCTGGCGGAACGCGCGCGCGCCTACGCCGACACCTTGCGCGAGGGCCTCGCCGAGGTCGCGCGCGAGGCCGAGGCGCTGCCGCGGCGGCCGAAGGTGTACTTCGAGGAGTGGGACGAGCCGATCATCACCGGCATCGGCTGGGTGTCCGAGCTGATCCGCATCGCCGGCGGCGACGACGCGTTCCCCGAGCTGGCGGCCGAGCCGCTGGCGAAGGCGCGGATCCTGCCCAGCGGCGATCCGGTCGTCGCGCGCGCGCCCGACATCGTGCTCGGTTCCTGGTGCGGCAAGAAGTTCCGGCCCGAGCGCGTGGCCGCGCGACCGGGCTGGCAGGCGATCCCCGCCGTGCGCGACGGCGAGCTGCACGAGATCAAGTCGCCGCTGATCCTGCAGCCGGGCCCGGCCGCGTTGACCGACGGCGTGCGCGCGATCGCCGCCATCGTGCGCGACTGGGCGCACCGCCACGGCTGATCGCGTCGCGCGGGCTTCCCCGCGCCGGGGCCGCCTGCGATCATGGCGGGCCTCTTTCCCCGTTTCCCGGAGCGCGCGATGAACCAGGCGGCCATGCAGGATCTCGGGCGGCTGCTGCTGCGGCTGGCCGTCGGCGTGCTGGTGCTGCTGCACGGCCTGGCCAAGCTGCGCCACGGCGTGGACGGGATCGAGGGCATGCTCGAGGCGCGCGGCCTGCCCGGCGCGCTGGCCTACCTGTCGCTGGTCGGCGAGGTGGTCGCGCCGCTGATGCTGATCATCGGCCTGCACGCGCGCATCGGCGGGGCGATCGTCGCGATCAACATGCTGGTCGCCATCGCCCTGGTGCACATGCGCGAGCTGGGCCGGTTGAACGACAGCGGCGGCTGGGCGCTCGAGCTGCAGGCGATGTTCCTGGTCGGCGCGATCGTGGTCGCGCTGATCGGCCCGGGGCGCTACTCCGCCAACCAGCGCTGATCCGTGGGCGCGGCCGGCATCGCGGGCGTCCCGCGCGCGGCTACGGGTAGAAGTCGCGGCTGAACTGCAGCGCCAGCGGCCGGCCGCTGGCGGCCTGCACCTCGATGTGGAAGCGCAGCGTCTCCGGCGGCACGATGCGCACGACGCCGATGTGGTCGGTCAGCGCGCCCGAGGCCACCTCGCGCAGCGCGATCGCGGTGCGCACGCCGCGCAGGTCGATGGCGTTGGCGCTCACCCGCGCCGGCACCGCGGTTTCGGCGGCGCCTTCGCCGCGGCGCACGCCGACCATCAGCAGCAGCGCGCGCGGGTGGCGTTCCACGCCGTACTCGCGCGCCACCGCTTCGCCGATCGCCATCGTCGGCACCACGCTGGCGCGTACGGTGAGGTCGTCGCTGCGGGTCACCGCTTCCTCGCGGGCGCGCGCGGCGTGCCCCTCCGGCGGCGTCGGGGCGATGCCGCAGGCGCCCAGCGCGAGCGCCAGCAGGCCGGTCGCGGCGGCGCGGCGGTCAGTCATGCAGCGCCGAGAGTTCGCCGCCGCGGCGCTGCGCGGCCGCCACCGCGGCGGCGACCAGCCGGCGCAGGCCGCCGGCCTCGAACGTCTCCAGCGCGGCCTGGGTGGTGCCGCCGGGCGAGGTGACCTGCTGCCGCAGGGTCGCCGGCGATTCCCCGGATTCGGCCAGCATGCGCGCCGCGCCCAGCAGGGTCTGCTGCACCAGCAGCCGGGCGGTCTCCGCCGGCAATCCCTGCGCGCGGGCCGCGTCCTCCAGCGCCTCGGCCAGCAGGAACGCATAGGCCGGTCCGCTGCCGGAGACCGCGGTGACCGCGTCCATCAGCGCCTCGTCCTCGATCCAGGCGGTGCGGCCGGCCGCCGCCAGGATCGCTTCGGCGCGCGCGCGGCCTTCCGCATCGACCTGCGCATTGGCGCACAGGCCGGTCATGCCGGCGCCCAGCAGCGCGGGCGTGTTCGGCATCGCCCGCACCGTGGCGGTGCCGTCGCCCAGCCAGCGCGCCAGCTGCGCCAGGGTGATGCCCGCCGCGATCGAGACCGCCAGCGGCCGCTGCGCGCGCGCCAGCGCCGCCAGCCCGCTGCAGACCTCGCGCATCGCCTGCGGCTTCACCGCCAGCACCCACACCGGCGCGCCGTCGGCGGCCGCCGCGGCATCGGCGAAGACCTGCACCCCGAAGTCCGCCGCCAGCGCCCGGCGCTTGCCCTCGTCCGGCTCGGCGACGCGGATCGCCGCCGCCGGCAGGCCGCCGCCGACCAGGCCGCCGATCAGGCTGCGCGCCATGTTGCCGCCGCCGACGAAGGCGACGTGGTCGGGATTCGGGCGTCGGGCGTCGGGCGTCGGCACGGACATGAGCGGATGCGGGGGCGGCGGGTGGGCGGGCACCATAACAAAGAGGCCCGCCGGGGCGCCCGCCGGGGGTCAGCCGGGCGCCGGGCGCGGGGGCCGAGCGCCGAACAGCGCGGTGCCCACGCGCACCAGGGTCGCACCCTCGGCGATGGCCTGCTCCAGATCGTCGCTCATGCCCATCGACAGCGTGTCGATGCCCGGCGCCTGCGCGGCGAGCGCGTCGAACAGCGCCTTCATCCGCGCGAACGCCGGGCGCCGCCGCTCCGGGTCCGGGTGCGGCGCCGGGATCGCCATCAGCCCGCGCAGGCGCAGCGCCGGCTGCGCGGCGATGGCCTCGGCCAGGGCGGGCACGTCGCCCGGGCGGCAGCCGTGCTTGCTCGCCTCGTCGTCCACGTTGACCTGGATCAGCACCTCCAGCGGCCGCGCCCGGTCGCGGTGGCGGGCCAGCGCGGCGACCAGCGAGGGCCGGTCCACGGTCTGCACCCAGTCGAACAGCCCGGCCGCCTGGCGCGCCTTGTTCGACTGCAGGTGGCCGATCAGATGCCATTCGATGCCGGGCCCGGCGCCCGGGATCTTGCGCGCGGCCTCCTGCACGTAGTTCTCGCCGCAGGCGGGGCGGTCCTCGCCGGCGGCGCGGCGCAGCGCGCACAGCGCGCGCAGTTCCTCGGCATCGCGGGTCTTGCCGACCGCCAGCAGCCGCGGCGGCGGCCGGCCGGCGGCGAGGGCGGCGCGTTGGATCCTGTCTGCGACGGCCTGCAGACGTTCGGCGAGCGGGCCGGTTTGGTTCATGTCGGCGATGCGGCGGCGCGGGCGAAGACCGCGGACGCCGGCGGGTTCCGGTGTGCGGGGAGGCGGCTATACTGCTTCACGGGGTGGGGCGGGCGCCAGGCGAACGGCGCACCGGCCCGGATCGCGCGGCCGCCTGCGGCGGCTCGGACAGGCATCAGGGCACCAGGGGACATTCGATGGACATCGCCGAGCTGCTGGCGTTCTCGGTCAAGAACAAGGCGTCGGACCTGCATCTTTCCGCGGGCCTGCCGCCGATGATCCGCGTCGACGGCGACGTGCGCCGCATCAACATCCCGGCGCTGGACCACAAGCAGGTGCACGCGCTGGTCTACGACATCATGTCGGACAAGCAGCGGCGCGACTACGAGGAGTTCCTCGAGGTCGACTTCTCGTTCGAGATCCCGGGCCTGGCGCGCTTCCGCGTCAATGCCTTCAACCAGAACCGCGGCGCCGGCGCGGTGTTCCGCACCGTGCCCTCGGAGGTGCTGACGCTGGAGGACCTGGGCTGCCCGCCGATCTTCCGCCAGCTCATCGACCAGCCGCAGGGGCTGATCCTGGTCACCGGCCCGACCGGCTCCGGCAAGTCGACCACGCTGGCGGCGATGGTCGACCACATCAACAAGCACGAGTACGGGCACATCCTCACCATCGAGGACCCGATCGAGTTCGTGCACACCGCGCAGAAGTGCCTGATCAACC
Organism: Luteimonas huabeiensis HB2; assembly: GCF_000559025.1. Classification (GTDB taxonomy): domain Bacteria; phylum Pseudomonadota; class Gammaproteobacteria; order Xanthomonadales; family Xanthomonadaceae; genus Luteimonas; species Luteimonas huabeiensis. The sequence continues at coordinate 316,939 of NZ_JAAN01000014.1, forward strand.
AGCGCGAGGTGCACCGCGACACCCACGGCTTCAACGAGGCGCTGCGCTCGGCGCTGCGCGAGGACCCGGACTACATCCTGGTCGGCGAGATGCGCGACATCGAGACCATCCGCCTGGCGCTGACCGCCGCCGAGACCGGCCACCTCGTGTTCGCCACCCTGCACACCTCCAGTGCGGCCAAGACCATCGACCGCATCATCGACGTGTTCCCCGCCGGCGAGAAGCCGATGGTGCGCTCGATGCTGTCGGAATCGCTGCGCGCGGTGATCTCGCAGGCGCTGCTGAAGAAGGTCGGCGGCGGCCGCACCGCGGCCTGGGAGATCATGGTCGGCATCCCCGCCATCCGCAACCTGATCCGCGAAGACAAGGTCGCGCAGATGTACTCCGCGATCCAGACCGGCCAGCAGCACGGCATGATGACGCTCGACCAGCACCTCCAGGACCTCGTCAAGCGCGGCCTCGTCACCCGCGCCCAGGCGAAGGACTACGCGAAGGACAAGCGCATCTTCGAGTGAGGGGCTGGGGGGGGCAGGGGCCGGAGGCCAGGGGCCAGGGGCCAGGGGCCAGGGAAAAGCGGAAGCCGCTCCCGATCCTGCGTGTGCTTTTCTCTGACCCCTGACCCCTGACCCCTGACCCCTGACCCCCGGAGTTCCGTCATGAGCAGCATCGACTTCACCTCCTTCCTCAAGCTGATGGCCCACCAGAAGGCCTCGGACCTGTTCGTGACCGCAGGGCTGCCGCCGTCGATCAAGGTGCATGGCCGGATCTCGCCGATCACCCAGAACCCGCTCACGCCGCAGCAGGCGCGCGATCTGGTGCTCAACGTGATGACCCCGCCGCAGCGCGAGGAGTTCGAGAAGACCCACGAGTGCAACTTCGCCATCGGCCTGTCCGGCGTCGGGCGCTTCCGCGTCTCCTGCTTCTACCAGCGCAACCAGGTCGGCATGGTGCTGCGGCGGATCGAGACCCGCATCCCCACGGTCGAGGAGCTGAACCTGCCGCCCATCGTCAAGACGCTGGCGATGACCAAGCGCGGCATCGTGATGATGGTCGGCGCCACCGGCACCGGCAAGTCGACCACGCTGGCGGCGATGATCGGCTACCGCAACCAGAACTCCACCGGCCACATCATCACCATCGAGGATCCGATCGAGTTCGTGCACAAGCACGAGGGCTGCATCATCACCCAGCGCGAGGTCGGCATCGACACCGACAGCTGGGAGGTGGCGCTGAAGAACACCCTGCGCCAGGCGCCTGACGTGATCATGATCGGCGAGGTGCGCACCCGCGAGGGCATGGACCACGCCATCGCCTTCGCCGAGACCGGCCACCTGGTGCTGTGCACGCTGCACGCCAACAACGCCAACCAGGCGATGGACCGCATCATCAACTTCTTCCCCGAGGACCGGCGCGGCCAGCTGCTGATGGACCTGTCGCTGAACCTCAAGGGCGTGGTGGCCCAGCAGCTGCTGCCCACGCCCGACGGCAAGGGCCGCCGCGTGGCGCTGGAGATCCTGCTCGGCACCCCGCTGGTGCAGGACTACATCCGCGAGGGCGAGATCCACAAGCTCAAGGACGTGATGAAGGAATCCACCAACCTCGGCATGAAGACCTTCGACCAGAGCCTGTTCGAGCTGTACCAGGCCGGCGAGATCTCCTACGAGGACGCCCTGCGCCACGCCGACTCCGCCAACGAGGTGCGCCTGCGCATCAAGCTGGCGCAGGGCGGCGACGCGCGCACCCTCAGCCAGGGCTTGGACGGGGTGGAGATCTCGGAGATGCGCTGAGGATGCCCGCGCCGGGACGGTCCTCGCCCAGCCGCCGCGCCAGCGCCTGCGCGTCGAACGGCGCGTGGGCCTTGATGTCGTTGTCGAAGTAGCAGTACACGTCGCGCGGGATGCGCGGCACCCTGGCGGGGCCGGCGCGACGGGCGCCGCGCGGCTGCGCGCCGCGGGCCCAGGCGGCGATGCGGCGGGCCCAGTCGTCCAGCGCGGCGTCGCCGTAGCCGCTGGCGTAGAGTGCCTCGTCGCCGTGCAGGCGCAGGTACATGAAATCGGCGGTCGCGTCTTCCAGCAACGGCCAGCGGCCGGCGGTATCGGCGACCACCAGGGCGACGCCGTACTCGCGCAGCAGCGCGATGAAGCCCGGGTCGCGGAAGCTCTCGTGGCGGATCTCCAGCGCGTGCCGCAGCGGCCGCACCGGGCCGTGCGGCAGCGCCGTGCGCCCGGTCATGCGCGCGCGCTCGCGCCGGCGCGCCAGCGCCAGCGCCTGGCCGGTGTCGCGCGGCAGCAGCCGGAGGAAGTCGCGGAGGCGCGCCTCGTCGTAGCGGAAGTTCGGCGGCAGCTGCCACAGGATCGGTCCGAGCTTCTCGCCCAGGTTCAGCAGCCCGGAGGCCAGGAAGTTGGCCAGCGGCGGCCCGGCATCGCGCAGGCGCAGGTGGTGGGTGATGTAGCGGTGGCCCTTGACCGCGAAGACGAAGTCGTCCGGCGTCTCCTGGCGCCAGCGCGCGAAGCGCTCGGGGCGCTGCAGCGCGTAGAAGGTGCCGTTGATCTCGATGCTGGCCAAGGCGCGCGAGGCGTACGCCAGCTCGTGCCGCTGGGCGAGTCCGCGCGGATAGAACACCCCGCGCCAGGGCGCGTAGCGCCAGCCGGAAATGCCGATACGGATGCGCGCGGCGGTCACGGCGGGCGGCGCGACGGTGCGCGGCTGTCGGCGAGGGCGCGCGGCAGGGGCATGGCCGGCTCCGGCGGGCGGGAGGCCGAAGCTTCGGGCCGCCGGCGGCCAGGGCGGGTGAACGCCGCCGGGCGGCGCGCGGGCTGGAGTGCGGTCGAGGTTGCGTGGAAAGCAGCGTGCGACGCGGTTGATCCCTTTTTTACCCCGTGCGCGGCACAATGGGCGCCCTGTTCAGAACCGGACTGGAACCTACCGATGGCTCACACCCTGCCCGATCTCCCGTACGCCTACGACGCGCTCGAGCCGCACTTCGACAAGCAGACGATGGAGATCCACCACACCAAGCACCACCAGACCTACGTCACCAACCTCAACGCCGCGGTCGAGGGCACCGAGTACGCCGATACGCCGGTCGAGACGCTGATCGCCGACATCGACGCGCTGCCCGAGAATATCCGCAAGGCGGTGCGCAACAACGGCGGCGGCCACGCCAACCACTCGCTGTTCTGGACCGTGCTGTCGCCGCAGGGCGGCCAGCCGACCGGCGAAGTCGCCAAGCGCATCGACAGCGACCTGGGCGGCTTCGACAAGTTCAAGGAGGACTTCTCCACCGCCGCCAAGGGCCGCTTCGGCAGCGGCTGGGCATGGCTGACCGTGGACAAGGACGGCAAGCTGGCGATCGAGGACAGCGCCAACCAGGACAGCCCGCTGATGAAGGGCATCGGCTCCGGCAACACGCCGATCCTGGGCCTGGACGTGTGGGAGCACGCCTACTACCTGAAGTACCAGAACCGGCGCCCGGACTACATCGCCGCGTTCTTCAACATCATCGACTGGAACGAGGTGGAGCGCCGCTACCAGGCCGCCCGCGCCTGAGCCATCGCTTCCGTGATGCGTGTCGCAACGCCGGGCCCCGCCCGGCGTTGCGCTTTGCGCGCCGCGCTTGCGCCGCCCGCCGGCGCGCGCAAAGATTCGGGCCCGCCCTTCGTGCAGGCAGGTCCATGGAAATCGCCTATCGCCGGGTCGGCACCGTCCACTTCACGCTGCGGGACGAGTCCGGCCGAAAGATCACCAGTACCCACGGCCACCGGCCGCTGGTCTACCTGCACGGTACCGGCACCGTGGTGCCAGGGCTGGAGGAGGCGCTGGAGGGGCGCTCGCCCGGCGACCGTTTCGAGGTCACGGTGCCCCCGGAGCGCGGCTTCGGGCCGCGCCACGAGGCGCTGGTGCAGTCGGTGCCGCGCGAGGTCCTGCAGGCCTCGGCGGAACCCGTGGTCGGCCAGAAGCTGAAGGCGGAGACCACGCGCGGGCCGCTCGAGGTGGTCGTCACCGCGATCGACGGCGATACCCTCGTCGTGGACGGCAATCATCCGCTGGCCGGTCGCACCTTCGTCGCCGAGGTCGAGGTGGTGGACGTGCGCCTGGCCACGCCTCACGAGTTGCAGTTCGGGCTGGGGTGAGCCGCGGCGACGCGCGGAAGACCGGGCGGCGGCCGGGGCCCGCGGCGGGCGCCGCGACCTGGGCCGTGGGCGCCGCACCCTCTAGAATGCGCGCATGCCCCCCGATCCCACTCCGCTCGCCAACCAGTTGCTGATCGCGCTGCCGGCGCTGTCCGACCCCCACTTCTCCCGCAGCGTGGTGCTGATCTGCCAGCACGACGCCGATGGCGCGATGGGGGTGATCGTCAATCGGGTCTCCGAGTACACCGTGGGCGACGTGCTGGAGCAGATGGACATCGAGGGCGGCGACGCGCTGCTGCGCGCGCAGCCGGTGCTGGCCGGCGGCCCGGTGCACCCCGAGCGCGGCTTCGTGCTGCACGATGGCGAGCGCGGCTGGGATTCCAGCCTGCGCGTGGCCGACGGCCTGTACGTCACCACCTCGCGCGACGTGCTCGAGGCGATCGCGCGCGGCGACGGCCCGCAGCGCGCCGCCGTGGCGCTGGGCTGCGCGGGCTGGGGCGCCGGGCAGCTGGAGCACGAGCTGACCGAGAACGCCTGGCTCACCGCGCCGGCCGATGCCGAGCTGCTGTTCGCGCTGCCGCTGGACGCGCGCTGGGAAGCGGCCGCCGGCCGCATCGGCGTCGACATGCAGCGCATGGCGGACTACGCGGGCCACGCATGAGCGGCGCCATCCGCCCCGACGGTACCGTGCTCGGCTTCGACGTCGGCGCGCGGCGGATCGGCGTGGCGGTGGGCAGCCGCTTCGGCCACGGCGCGCGCGCGCTGGCGGTGATCGACGTGCGCGACGACGGCCCGGACTGGCGCGCCATCGACCGCCTGCGCGAGGAGTGGAAGCCGGACGGGATCGTCGTCGGCGATCCGATGACCCTCGAAGGCGGCGACCAGCCGAACCGCCGTCGCGCCCACGGTTTCGCCCGCGAGCTGCGCGACCGCTACCGCCTGCCGGTGCTGCTGATGGACGAGCGCGCCAGCTCGATCGAGGCCGCGCAGCGCTTCGCCGACGCGCGCGCGCAGGGCCGCCGCCGCCGCCGCGACGCCGCCGCGCTCGACGCCGTGGCCGCGGCGATCATCGTCGAACGCTGGCTGGCCGCGCCCGACGACGCGGTGCCGGTCTGACCTTTCCCACGACGCGCCGCTGCCGCGCCCGACACGACCCCACGCCATGACCGAACAGCTCGATGCCCAAGGCCGCCTGCGCCACCTGCTCACCCTGGAGGGCCTGCCGAGATCGGTCCTGGAGCGGTTGCTCGACCGCGCGCAGGCGATCGCCGAGCGCGGCGCCGGCGCCGCGCCGCTGGCCGGGCGCGCGGTGTGCACGCTGTTCTTCGAGCCGTCCACGCGCACGCGCATGAGCTTCCAGCGCGCCGCGCAGCGGCTGGGCGCGGACGTGCTGAACTTCGACGCCTCCACCTCCTCCACCACCAAGGGCGAGACCGCGCGCGACACCCTGAAGAACATCGAGGCGATGGGCGTGCACGGCTTCGTGGTCCGCCATGCCGACAACGGCGCGGTCGATGCCCTGGCCGCGGCCGCGGCGCCCGGCACCGCGCTGGTCAACGCCGGCGACGGCCGCCATGCCCATCCCACCCAGGGCCTGCTCGACATGCTGACCCTGCGCCAGGCCAAGGGCGCGGATTTTTCCGCGCTGCGGGTGGCGATCGTCGGCGACATCCGCCACTCGCGGGTCGCGCGCTCCGACCTGCACGCGCTGCGCACGCTCGGCATCGGCGAGGTCCGCGCCTGCGCGCCGGCCGCGCTGCTGCCCGACGACGCCACGCTGGACGGCTGCGCGCTCTACGACGATCTCGACGCCGCCCTGGACGGCGTCGACGCGGTGATGATGCTGCGCCTGCAGCGCGAGCGCATGGAGGAAGGGCTGGTGCCCTCGCTGGAGGCCTACCACGCCGCGTACGGCCTGACCGCGGCGCGGTTGCGCCGGGCGGCGGCGGACGCGGTGGTGCTGCACCCAGGGCCGATGAACCGCGGCGTGGAGATCGACGACGAGGTCGCCGACGGGCCGCAGTCGCTGATCCTGCGCCAGGTCGCCAACGGCGTCGCGGTGCGCGCGGCGGTGCTGGAAGCGCTGCTGGGCGATCCGCCGGCAGCCGCGTAGCGCGGAGCGCCATCGGCCGGTCCGAAGTGGGACTGGCACGAATCGGGTTGCCGACCTGTTCCGGCCGGTCGAAATCGCTTCGCCCCCGTTCGGACTGGTGCGACCGCCTGCCGTGACCGCCGGCCCCAGGCTGTATCGAGATTCAGCGGGGAAAGCCGCTTCCTTCCTCGTGAGCGCGGCCTATGCTGTCTTTTCCTTCCCCCGCAAGCGGGGGAAGGTGCCGAAGGCGGATGGGGGCGCGCCGCAGGCGTGCAAAAGCAGCCCTCATCCGGCGCTGCGCGCCACCTTCTCCCGCTTGCGGGAGAAGGGACAGCATGCGCCCGCTTGCGGGAGAAGGGGGGCCGCTTCGGCGCTGCCGGTGGACGGCCGATGCGCCCTAGTTCGCGGGGTTCCGCCGCTGCGCGAACAGCCAGGCCCACAGCGCCGGGGTGGCGTAGGCGGGGTCCCAGCTGTTGTGGTTGGCGTCGGGGAACTCGGTGTAGCGCACGTCGGGCGCGCCGGCGGCCTGCAGCGCGGCGTACATGCGCCGCGATTGTTCCGGGCGCACCAGGTCGTCGCGCGCGCCATGGAAGATCCAGGTCGGGATCGCGGACAGGCGCTGCGCGGTGGCGGCGTAGGGATCGGCGGCGCCGGCCACCGCGTACACGCGCAGCGTGGGGCGGCCGGGGTAGGGCGGGGTCATGCCGCCGCACACCGGCACCAGCGCGGCGAAGCGGCCGGGCTCGGCCAGCGCGAGCTCCCAGGTCCCGTAGCCGCCCATCGAGATGCCGGTCAGGTAGGTGCGCGCGCGGTCGCCGCCGAACTCGCGCGTGGCGGCTTCCAGCGCGGCCAGCGCGATCGGCGCGCCGTCGCTCCACTCGGTGCCTTCCGCCGCCTGCGGGAACACCACCAGCGCCGGGAAGTCGCTGGCGTGCTGGCGCAGATACGGGCCCAGGCCGACGCGGGTCGGCTTGTCGCCGTCGTCGCCGCGCTCGCCCGAGCCGTGCAGGAACAGGATCACCGGCGGCTCGCCGCGGCGATGGCCGGCGGCGGGCACGAACACCCGATAGGCGTGGCTGCGGCCGTCGAGTTCGAGGGTGCGCTGGACGAAGGCGCCCGTGGACGGGGCCGGCGAGGTGGCGCAGGCGGACACGAGCAGGCCCAGGAGCGGCAGTGCGGCCCATCGCAGCAGGCGGCGCGGAGCGGGGAGCGAAGGCATGCGCGCAAGCATGCCCGCGAATCCTTCAGCGCACCAGGATCAGCGTCGCCAGGCCGAGGAAGCTGAAGAAGCCCATCACGTCGGTCACCGCGGTGACGACCACGGTGCCGGCCACGGCCGGGTCGATGCGCATGCGCTTCATCGCCAGCGGCACCAGCACGCCGGCGAGCGCGGCCGAGCAGAAGTTGATGACCAGCGCGGCGGCGATCACCAGCGACAGGTCCCAGTCGCGGAACCAGACCAGCGCGACCAGGCCGACCAGCCCGCCGATCAGCAGGCCGTTGATGAGCGCGACGCGGATTTCCTTCCACAGCAGGATGCCGGCGTTGCTGGCGCCCACTTGGCCCAGCGCCAGGCCGCGCACCATCAGCGTGAGCACCTGCACCGAGGCGTTGCCGCCGATGCCGGCCACGATCGGCATCAGCACCGCCAGCGCCACGATGCGCTCGATGGTCGCCTCGAACTGGCCGATCACCGAGGCGGCGAGGAAGGCGGTGACCAGGTTGATGCCCAGCCAGACCACGCGCCCGCGCACCGCGCGGCGGATCGGCGAGAACAGGTCCTCGTCCTCGTCCAGGCCGGCCGCGCCCAGCGCCTGGTGCTCGGCCTGCTCGCGGATGATGTCGACCACGTCGTCGATGGTGATCCGGCCCAGCAGCACGTTGCCGTCGCCGACCACCGGCGCCGAGACCCAGTCGTGGTCGGAGAACTGCCGCGCCACCTCCTGCGCCGGCTCGGAGACGTGGATCGCGGTCAGCGAGTCGTCGATGAGCTGGTTGATCGGCGTGCCGGGCTCGCGGGTGACCAGGTCCTGCAGCGCCACCCAGCCCATCAGCTGGTGGCGGCGGTTGACCACGTACAGATGGTCGGTCTGCTCGGGCAGTTCGCCGCGCAGGCGCAGGAAGCGCAGCACCACGTCCACGGTGGTGTCGGCGCGCACGGTCACCACGTCCGGGTTCATCAGGCGGCCGGCGGTGTCCTCCTCGTAGGAGAGCGCCTGTTCCAGCCGCTCGCGGTTCTCCCGGTCCATCGACTTCAGCACTTCGTCGATGACCGTGTCCGGCAGGTCCTCGACCAGGTCGGCGAGGTCGTCGATGTCGAGGTCCTCGACCGCGGCGACCAGCTCGTCCGGGTCCATGTCCGCGATCAGGCTCTCGCGCACCTCGTCGCCGACGTGCAGCAGCACCTCGCCGTCGTCGTCGGGATCGACCAGGCCCCACACGACCATGCGCTTGTCGTGCGGCAGCGATTCGAGCAGGTTGCCGATCTCGGCCGGCGACAGCGTGTGCACCAGCCGCCGCACCGGCCCCAGCCGGCCGCTGTCGAGCGCGTCGGAGAGCAGACGCAGCTGGCGCGCGGTCTTGTCGTGGCGGGCGTTCTCGGCCATGGGGGCTTCCGGCGGCGTCGTGCCCGTGAGGCGCGACAGGTCAGGCGTTCATGCGCGCATTATCGCCCGAGCCGGGAGCGCTGCCCATCTCGGCCGGCGGCGACGACGGGCCGGGCTTCAGGCGCAGCGCGCCATCCAGCGCTCGATGCCGGCGCGGTCGCGCGCGCGCAGCAGGGCGCCGGCGCGCCGGCGCAGCGCGCCCAGGTCGGCGTTGCGGATCGCTTGCCGCACTTCCAGCAGCGTGCCCGGATGCAGGCTGAATTCCTCCAGCCCCAGCGCCAGCAGCAGCGGCGCGAACAGCGCATCGCCGGCCACCTCGCCGCACACCGCCACCGGCTTGCCGCGGCGCCGGCCGAGCTGGATCACCTCGTGCAGCACCCGCAGCACCGCGGGGTGGAGCGGGCTGTAGAGATCGCCCAGCGCGTCGTTGTCGCGGTCGGCCGCGAGCAGGTACTGGATCAGGTCGTTGGTGCCGATCGACAGGAAGTCCAGCATGTCGATGAAGCCGGGCAGCGCCAGCGCCGCGGCCGGCACCTCGATCATCGCGCCGAGCGGGATCTCGTCGGCGATCTCGTGCCCCTCGGCGCGCAGGGCCTCGCGGGTGCGCTGCAGCAGCGCCGCCACCCGCTGCATCTCCTCGCGGCGGGCGACCATCGGCACCAGGATGCGCAGCGGGCCGTAGCCGGAGGCGCGCACGATCGCGCGCATCTGGGTGGCGAACACCTCGCCGCGCGCCAGCGACAGCCGCACGCCGCGGCAGCCCAGCGCCGGGTTGGGCTCGCGCTGCAGGGCCAGCCCGGTGCGGTCGGCCTTGTCGGCGCCCAGGTCGAGCGTGCGGATGGTCACCATGCGCCCGGTCATGCCCAGCACGGCGTCGCGATAGGCGGCGAACTGCTCGTCCTCGTCGGGCAGGCGGTCGCGCTGCAGGAACAGGAACTCGGTGCGGTACAGGCCCACGCCCGCCGCGCCGAGCGCGTGCGCCTCGGCCACGTCCTGGCGCGACTCGGCGTTCGCGTACAGGCGGATGTCGACGCCGTCGAGCGTGCGCGTGGGCTCGCGCCGCAGCCGGTGCAGCTGCTGGCGCTCGCGCTTCTCCTCGCGCTTGCGCGCGCGGTAGGCGCGCAGGTCGGCCGCGCCGGGCGCCACGACGACGTGGCCGGCGCCGCCGTCCACGACCAGCACGTCGCCGTCGTTGATGTGCTGCAGCACGTCGGCGGCGCCCACCACCAGCGGCAGGTGCAGGCTGCGGGCCAGGATCGCGCTGTGCGAGAGCTGGCTGCCGCCCGAGGTGACCACCGCCAGCACGCCCTCTTCCTGCAGTTGCGCCAGTTCCGAGGGCGCCACGCTGTCGGTGACCAGGATCTCGCCGGCGGTGCCGCGCACCGCGGCGTCGCCGCGGTGCAGCGCGGCGTGCAGCCGGCCGATGACGTGGTCGATGTCCTCGATGCGGCTGCGGAAATAGTCGTCGTCCATGCCCTCGAAGACCGCCGCCAGGCGGTTGCGCTGCAGGCGCAGGGCGTAGTCGGCGCTGTAGCGCTCCTGGCGGATCAGGGCGTCGAGGCCCTGCAGCAGTTCGGGATCGTCCAGCAGCAGCGCATGCAGGTCGAGGAACTCGCCGATCTCGTGCGCCAGCGCGCCTTGCAGCCGTTCGCGCGCGGCGAGCAGCTCCGTGCGCACCGCCGCCATCGCCGCGTGCAGGCGCGCCAGCTCGGCCTCCACCGCGGATGCCGCGATGCGCTCCTCGGACACGTCGAACACCGCCGGCAGCCGCACCCGCGCATGGCCCAGGGCGTTGCCCCGGGAGGCGCCATGGCCGACGAAGGCCCGGCGCATCAGCTCTCCTCGTCGAAGCGCCGCTCGAACAGCTCGGCGACCGCCTCGGCCGCGGCCGCCTCGTCCTCGCCGTCCACCCGCAGCGTCACCGGCGTTCCCGGGCCCGCGGCCAGGAGCATCACCCCCATGATGCTCTTGGCGTTGACCTCGCGGCCCTTGGCGATGAGGGTCGCGCTGCACTTGTAGCCGGACAGCAGCTGCACCAGGCGCGCGGTGGCCCGGGCATGCAGGCCCAGGCGGTTGGACACCACCAGTTGTCGCTCGATCATGCGCCGCCTCCCGGTCGTGCCGGACGCGCGGGCGCGCCGTGCTCATGCATCGTCATGGATCACCCCGATGCGGGCGCCGGCGGCGGCCACCGCCGGCATCTCCTGCAGGCCCAGCTCCGGATAGTTCATCACCCGCAGCAGCATCGGCAGGCTCAGGCCCGAGACCCGGCGCACCGGCGTGCCCAGCCGGGCGACGCGGGCGGCGAGGTTGGACGGCGTGGCGCCGTAGAGGTCGGTCAGCACCAGCACGCCGGCATCGCCGTCCACGCTGCGCAGCGCGGCGCTGGCGGCCGGCAGCAAGGCGTCCGGGTCGGCGTCGAACGGCACCTCGAACGCGGCGGTCTTCAGCGGCAGGCGGGCCAGCAGCCGCTGCGCCACCGCAAGCAGCGCGGTGCCGATGCCTGGATGGGTGATGAGAAGGACGCCGACGGCCATCGCCACACGTTAGCAGACGCCCATGGCATTCCGGAAGCGGTTTTGCGCTGGTCGTTGCACGATCGCGACAATGGACGGGCGCTTCGGGGCGCCTGGACCGCGCCTACAGGGTACGCCCCAGGTGGCGGCCGATCGGCGCCGCGCAGCAGACTGCGCGTGCGGGGCGCTTCCCGCGACCGAGGAGCCGCCATGTTCGATTCCATCGCCAGCAGTCTGTCCAACCTGACCGGCCACTTCGCCGGCAATCTGCTCGATCGCGTCCTCGATCTGGCGCCGGGCCTGGTCACCAACCTGCTGTCGACCGCGGCCAACACGGTGCTGCCGGGCTCGGGCGTGCTCGCCCAGGCGATCGGCGGCCCGATCGTCGGCGCCGGCTTCGATGCGGTCGAGACGCTGGCGCGCGATGCGCTGCTGCCGGCCGCGAGCGGCGCGCTGGGGCAGGCCGGCGATCTCGGCGAGTTCGGCAATTTCGCCGCCTCGCTGGCCGGCACCTTCCTCGGCGGCGTGCAGCAGGGCTGGAACGGCTGATGCGCGACGAGGCCTGGCGCAAGCGCCGGGAGTGGGCGGAATCGGTGACCGGCCTGCGCGACATCGACGCCATCACCGAGGACGACCGCGAACGGCTGGTGCGCGAGTACGACGACATGCAGCAGGCGGTCCAGCAGGCGATGCAGGCCGCGGCGCCGGAGTTCGCGCGCCGGGTCCGCGAGGAGGGGCGCGAGGCGGCCGAGGCCTGGATGCACGCGCGGATGCACGCGCTGGGGGTGGAGCGCGGCGAGCGCCTGCGCCGGGCGCTGTCGCAGCTGAGCATCGCCGACCAGCTCGAACTCGACCGTCCCGCCGCGCCGTAGACGCGCGGCGGTCGCGGGCGATGCCTAATCCAGTTCGCGGTGGTAGGTCGCCACGTCCTCCCAGCCGCGGTCGCGCGCGTGCGCGGCCAGCTTCTCGGCCAGGTACACGGAGCGGTGGCGGCCGCCGCTGCAGCCGAAGGCGACGGTGACGTAGCTGCGGGTGCCCGAGCGCATGCGCGGCAGCCAGGTGTCCAGGAAGCCGGCCACCTGGGCGAAGTACTCGCCGAATTCGGCGCTGTGATCCAGGTACTCGCTGACCTCGGGGTCGCGGCCGGACAGCGGGCGCAGGCGCGGCTCCCAGTGCGGGTTCGGCAGGCCGCGCGCGTCGAACACGAAGTCCGCATCGCCCGGCACGCCGCGGCGGTAGGCGAAGGACTCGAACAGCAGCGACAGCTCCGAGTCGCCGAGCCCCAGTTCCGTGGTCACCCGCCGCCGCATCTGGTGCACGTTGAGCTCGGAGGTGTCGATGACCGCATCGGCCAGCATGCGCAGCGGCCTGAGGATCTGCCGTTCCTGCGCGATCGCATCGGCCAGCGACAGCCCGCGGTGGCTGAGCGGGTGGCGCCGGCGGGTCTCGGCATAGCGCTTGATGAGCACCGGGTCGGCGGTGTCGAAGAACACCAGCCGCGGATCGAAGCCGAGCGCGCCCACCGCCGACAGCCAGCGCGGGATCCGCGACAGGTGCTGGTGGCGGTTGCGCACGTCGATGCCCACCGCCAGCTTCTGCGGCGTCTCCGCCTCGCGCCCCACGCTGCGCACGAAGTCGGGCAGCAGGTCGGCGGGCAGGTTGTCGGTGCAGTAGTAGCCGAGGTCCTCCAGCGTCGCCAGGGCCACGGACTTGCCGCTGCCGGACATGCCGGTCACCACGACCAGGGTCGGCAGGTCGCTCATGGCAGCCCCCGCTCGAGGAAGTGCGAATGGCGGGCCAGGAAGGCCGCGGCCGGGTCCACGCCCTTGGCGCGCAGGATGTGGGTGCGCGCGGCCGCCTCGGTCAGCACCGCGAGGTTGCGCCCGGGCATGACCGGCAGGGTGATCATCGGCACCTGCAGGTCGAGCACGGCGCGCGAGCCGAGGTCGCCGGTCAGCCGTTCCATGCCCTCGTGGTGCGGGCTGGGCTCGTAGTGGTCGGGCTTGGCGAGGTGGACGATCAGGCGCAGGTACTTGTTCCGCTTGACCGCGGTGTCGCCGAACATCTCGCGGATGTTGAGCACGCCCAGCCCGCGCAGCTCCAGCAGGTCCTGCAGCAGCTCCGGGCAGGTGCCGTCGAGCACGTCGGGCGCGATCTGGGTGAACTCGGGCGCGTCGTCGGCGACCAGGCGGTGGCCGCGGGTGATCAGCTCCAGCGCCAGTTCGCTCTTGCCCGAGCCCGATTCGCCGGTGATCAGCACGCCGATCGAGTAGATCTCCATGAACACCCCGTGCAGCGTGACCCGCGGCGCCAGCACCCGCGCGAGGTGGTACTGCAGGTGGTTGAGCAGTTCGTGGCCGCGCCGCGGCGAGACCCACAGCGGCGTGTCGGAGTCCTCCGCCGCCTCGCGCAGGTCCTCGGGGCAGGCCTGGTTCTTGCTGATCACCAGCGCCAGCGGGCGGAACTGGGTGATCTTCTCGATCGTTTCCCAGCGCTGGCGCGAGTCCAGCGCGTCCAGCCAGGCCAGTTCCTCGGTGCCGAGGATCTGCACCTTGTTGGGATAGATGATGTTGAGATAGCCGGCGAGCGAGGGGCGCCGGGCCACGGTTTCGACCGCTTCGATCTGGCGGGTCTGGCCCTGTTCGCCGGCGATCCAGCGCAGCGCGAGCCGTTCCTGCTGCTGGTCGAAGAGATCCTGCGCGGAGAGACTTGCGTTCATGCGGCCGGGCGCCCCTGTGAGTCGACGGTCCGCCGCGGCTGCCGCCGCGCGCCGCAGGCCGATGGCCCGCGTGCGCACGCGCAACCGCACGGCGAACGCGGGAGGGTACCCGCAGTCGGGGTCGGCTGTAATCCTCCCGCCGCAGCGGCCGGATGCGGGGCGCCGCCCGCTGGGGGCGGGCGGCGCGTGCGGGTCAGCCGAAACTGGCGCTGCGCGCCGGGTTCTCGCCGCGGTGGTGGTCGACCATCTTGCTCTTCTGCTTGACCAGCAGGCGGTCGAGCTTGTCGGCCAGCAGGTCGATCGCGGCGTACATGTCGACCCCGCCGGCGTCGGCGTGCAGGGTGCGCCCGGGCAGGGTCACGGTGCCCTCCGCCTTGTGGTGCGGCTTGTCGATGCTGAGCTGGACCCGGAGCTCGCAGGGCCGGTCGAAATGCCTGGCCAGGCGCTCCATCTTGGTCTCGACGTAGTCGCGCAGGGCAGGGGTGACCTCGATCTGATGGCCGTGGGTCTCGATGCGCATCGGCATGGCTCCTCTTTCCGTCGTGTGGTGGTCAACGGTTCCAGCATCGCCCGGATCGCGGGTGAGATGGTTGAAAAGCGGTTAAACGCGTCCGGGCGAAGCGTCGCGGTCCTGGTGGGCCGCGCAGGGTATGACCCGGGCGGCGCCGGGAGGTTCAACGCGCCGGCGGCGCACGCGTTCCCGCAGCGCTGGACCGTCAGTCCAGGCGCACGCGTTCCTGCGAGGACGGGATGTTCAGGGCCTCGCGGTACTTGGCGACCGTGCGCCGGGCGACCGGAACCCCGGCGGCCTTGAGTTCGTCGGCGAGGCGGGCGTCGGAGAGCGGACGGCGCGGGTTCTCGGCCTCGACCAGGCTGCGGATCATCTGCTGGATCGCGGTGCTGGAGGCCTGGCCGCCGGCCTCGGTGCCGATCCCGGACGCGAAGAACGCGCGCAGCGGCAGGGTGCCGCGCGGGGTCAGCGCGTACTTGCGCGCCACCGCCCGCGAGACGGTGGACTCGTGCATGCCGATCTCGGCGGCCACTTCGCGCAGGGTCAGCGGGCGCAGGGCCTGCGGCCCGAACTCGAGGAAACCCGATTGCTGCCGGGCCAGGCAGCGCACCACCTTCAGCAGGGTCTCGCCGCGCGCCTGCACGTTGCGCAGCAGCCAGCGCGCCTCCTGCAGGCGGCCGCGCAGGTAGCCCGCATCGGCCTCGCTGGCGTGGCGGATCATGCGCTCGTAGCCGCGGTGGATGGTCAGCCGCGAGTGCGGACCGCCGACCAGGGAGACCTTCCACACGCCGCCGCGGCGCTCGATCGCGCAGTCCGGGGCGACGTAGGCGTCGTGGTCGATGCCGCCGATGCGCGCGCCCGGGCGCGGGTCCAGCGAACGCAGCAGGCGCAGCGCGGTGCCGGCCTCGCGATCGTCGCAGCCCAGCGCCTCGGCCAGCCCGCCGGCGCCCAGGCGCGGCAGCGCATGGATCAGCTCGCAGGCGATGCGCAGCGCCTGCGCGCGGCCGGCGGTGTCCTCGGGCAGCGCCTGCAGCTGTATCGCCAGGCACTCGCCGAGATCGCGTGCGCCGACGCCGACCGGGTCGAAGCGCTGGACCTGGCGCAGTACCGCCAGCAGCTCGTCGTCGCCGCAGCGATCCCCGGCCGGCAGCGCCGCGGCGACGTCCCGGAACGATGCGCGCAGGTAGCCGTCGTCGTCGATGGCGTCGATGATCGCCTCGCCGATGCGGCGGTCGCGCGGCGAAAGCGTGGCCAGGTGCAGTTGCCAGGTCAGGTGGCCGCGCAGGCTCTGCGTTTCGGCGATCCGCTCGGCGAGATCCAGGCCGTCGTCGTCGGCGCCATGGCCGGCGGACGCGGCGGGCCAGCCGTCGTCCAGCCCGTCCCAGCGCGACGCATCCTCTGCCGGCGCGTCGTCGCGCGCGGCGTCCGGCCCGGCGGCCTCGTCGCCGGAGGCGTGCACGCCCACCGCGTCCTCGGGCAGCCAGTCCAGCAGCGGATTGCTCTCCACCGCCGCGGCGATCTCCGCTTCCAGCTCCAGCGAGGACAGCTGCAGCAGGTGCAGGGCCTGGCGCAGCTGCGGCGTCAGCACCAGGTGTTGCCCGAGCGATGTCTGCAGGCTTGGCTTCATCGTCCCCTACCGCACCGGCGGAGGCGCCGGTCGGCCGGGAGTGTGCCATGCTCCGGTGCGGTGGTCCGCGCGCGGCGCGGGCCGTTCCGGAGTCCACGGCGCTACAGCCGGAACGCGTCTCCGAGGTAGACCCGACGCACGTCGGGATCGGCCAGCAGCGCGTCCGGAGCCCCCTGCGCGAGCACGCTGCCTTCGGCGAGGATATACGCCCGGTCGCAGATGCCCAAGGTCTCGCGCACGTTGTGGTCGGTGATCAGCACGCCGATGCCGCGGTTCTTGAGGTGGCGGATGATGCGCTGGATCTCGCCCACGGAGATCGGATCGACGCCGGCGAAGGGCTCGTCGAGCAGCATCAGGCGCGGCTTCGCGGCCAGGGCGCGGGAGATCTCGACCCGGCGCCGCTCGCCGCCCGACAGGCTGGCGCCGATCTGGTCGGCCACGTGCGAGATCTGCAGTTCCTCCATCAGCGAGGCGAGCTCGCGCTCGCGCCCGGCGCGGTCGAGATCCTCGCGCAGCTCCAGCACCAGGCGGATGTTGTCGGCCACGCTCAGCTTGCGGAACACCGACGGTTCCTGCGGCAGGTAGCCCACGCCCAGGCGCGCGCGCCGGTACATCGGCTCGGCGGTGATGTCCCGCCCGTCGAGCACGATGCGGCCCTCGTCGGCCGGCACCAGGCCGACGATCATGTAGAAGCAGGTGGTCTTGCCCGCGCCGTTGGGCCCGAGCAGGCCCACGACCTCGCCCGCGTCGAGCGTCAGCCCGAACTCGCGCACGACCTCGCGCTGGCGGTAGCGCTTGCGCAGTCCCTCGGCGACCAGCATCAGTCGCCGCCCTGGCGGTTGCGGGGATTGATCCGCATCTGCACGCGGCCGGCGTTCTGGCCGCCGCTCTCGATGTGGCCGGTGGCCATGTTGTAGACGATGCGCTGCCCGGCCATGGTGCCGCGCGGCTGCTCGATGTAGGCGTCGCCGGTCAGGGTGACGATGTCGGTGACCAGGTCGTAGTCGACGGTCCGGGCGCGGGCGTGCATCGGCTGGCCGTCGTCCATTTCCTGGCGCAGCTGCACGGGGCGGCCGGTGAGAACCGCGCGGCGGATCTCGCCGTCGCGCAGGTGGATCTCGGCGCGGTCGGACTGGATGTGCAGGGTGCCCTGGGTGATCACCACGCCCTGCGACAGCACCGTGGGCGCGCGCTCGTCCAGCGAGCCTTCCTGGTGGCCGGCGTCGATGTCCATGGGCTGGTCGCGATCGGACTTGCGCGCGTGCGCGGCCAGCGGCAGCAGCAGCGCGGCGAGCACCAGCGCGCACCGGGGCAGGAGGTTCCTTCTAGCGGCGCCTGGGCTCATAGCGTTGTTTCACCTCGGAGAAGAACTGGTAGCGCTTGCTGGAGAGGTCCACTTCCAGGCCGCGACCGGTGATTCTAGAGCCGGGCTGCTGGACGGTCACCAAATCCTCGCTGCGGGCCAGGTTCGGGTCGGGGAGGATGGTCATGGACTCCGTGGTCAGCAGCACGTCGCGTCCGCCTTCCTCGGGGCTGGTCATGCGCACGTCGCCTTCCAGGCGCAACTCGTCGTGGCCGGCGCTGACCCAGCCGCTGCGCGCGCGCGCCTGCCAGTGGCCGCCTTCGCGCTCGGGGACCAGGAACAGCGGGGTCCGGATCGAGATCGTCCGGTCGCTGGGGTGCTGCTCCAGCAGCGGCGCGCGCAGGGTGAAGGACTCCTGGCCCTCGGCGTTGAGCGCGACCATCTCGAAGTCGCGCAGCACGTAGTCCGAGCGGCCCGGCGCGGCCGCCGCCGCCGGCGCGGTGCCGCGCTGCAGCCAGGCCGACCAGCCGGTCGCGATCGCCGCGGCCAGCAGCACCAGGGTGAGGACGAGGCGCCAGTTCATTGCGCGTCTCCGGGCAGCAGGTCGCCGAGGCGGTCCTGCGCGGTCAGCAGCAGGTCGCACAGCTCGCGCACCGCGCCGGCGCCGCCGGGGGCGCGGCTGCGGAAATGCGCGTGGCGCGCGGTCCAGGGGTGGGCGTCGGCCGGCGCCGCGGCCAGCCCGGCCGCGCGCATGGCGGCCAGGTCGGGCAGGTCGTCGCCCATCGCCGCCACCGCTTCCCAGCCCAGGCCCAGCCCCGTGCGCAGCGCATCGATGCAGGCCCGCTTGTCGCGCACGCCCACGTGCACCGCCACGCCCAGCTCCGCGCCGCGGCGCTCCACCGCCGGGCTCAGGCGCGCGGTGACCAGCGCGACCTCGATGCCGGCGCGGCGCAGCAGCGCCAGGCCCTGGCCATCGTGGACGTGGAAGGCCTTGGCCTCGACGCCGGCGCTGTCGTAGAGCAGGCGGCCGTCGGTCAGGGTGCCGTCCACGTCCAGGCAGACCAGGCGGATCGCCGCGGCCCGCGCGAGCAGGTCCGCCGGCCAGGGCGCGACGGCAGGGGCGGGAGGGGGCGGGGTCATCGGCCGGTCCCTATACCACGCGCGCGCGCAGCAGGTCGTGGACGTTCAGCGCGCCCACCACCCGCCGCTCGGCATCGAGCACCAGCAGCGCGCTGATCTTGTGGGTCTCCATCAGTCGCGCGGCCTCGGCGGCCAGCGCATCGGCGCCGATGGTGATCGGCGAACGGGTCATCACCTCGGCGATGCGGGTGGCGCGGATGTCGATGCGCTCGTCGGCCAGGGTGCGGCGCACGTCGCCGTCGGTGAACAGCCCGGCCAGGCGGCCGTCGGCATCCACCACCGCGGTCATGCCCAGCCGCTTGCGGCTCATTTCCAGCAGCACGTCGCCGAGGGTGGCGTCGATGCCGACGCTCGGGATCTCCTCGCCCACGTGCATGACGTCGGCGATGTGCAGCAACAGGCGCCGGCCCAGCGCGCCGGCCGGGTGCGAACGGGCGAAGTCGTCGGCGGTGAAGCCGCGCGCCTCCAGCAGCGCCACCGCCAGCGCGTCGCCCATCGCCAGCGAGGCGGTGGTGCTGGAGGTGGGCGCCAGGTGTAGCGGGCAGGCTTCGGCGGGCACGCTGACGTCCAGGTGCACGTCGGCCGCGCGCGCCAGCGTCGAGCGTTCGCGCCCGGTCATGGCGATCAACGGGTTGCCCTGGCGCTTGAACACCGGCAGCAGGGTGAGGATCTCCTCCGATTCGCCGGAGTAGGACAGCGCCAGCACCGCGTCGGCGTCGGTGATCATGCCGAGGTCGCCGTGGCCGGCCTCGCCCGGGTGGACGAAGAACGCCGGCGTGCCGGTGGAGGCGAGGGTGGCGGCGATCTTGCGCGCGATGTGGCCGGACTTGCCCATGCCGGTGCAGACCACCCGGCCGCGACAGGCCATGAGCAGGCGGCAGGCGGCGGAGAACGCGCCGTCGATGCGCGCGCCGACCGCGGCCAGGGCGCGCGTCTCGATCTCGATCGCGCGCCGCCCGCTGGCGGCGAAGTCGTGGCCGGCGGCATCGCAGGCGGGCGCTGTTGCATCGACGGCCATTTCTCGGCGGGACCCTTTCCGTTAGGCTAAGCGGCTCATTTTATGCGTTCCGGGCGTCGAAGGGCCCGGCGCGGCGCCCGCCGGGCTTCCCGGCTCAGGCGAGCTTAATCCAACTTGATCCAGCAGGAGCCGCCGGTCTTGGACGCGCGCACCATCGAGAATCTGATCCGCCAGGGGCTGCCGGACGCGCAGGTCGTGGACGTCCAGGGCGACGACGGCGTCCACTTCGAGGCGCTGGTGGTCAGCGAATCGTTCCGCGGCAAGCTGCCGCTGGCCCGCCACCGCATGGTCTACGCCACCCTGGGCGGGCTGATGGGCGGCGAGATCCACGCGCTCGCGCTGCGCACGCTGACCCCCGACGAGCGGCGCTGAGCCGCCGGCCGCGCGCCGCCCGCCTTTCCCCACCGCATCCTCCAGGCGCCAACGCCATGCAGAAAATCGTCGTCAACGGCGGCGCCCCGCTCGAGGGCGAGGTCGTCATCTCCGGGGCCAAGAACGCGGTACTGCCGATCCTGTGCGGCGCGCTGCTGGCCGACGGCCCGGTCGAGATCGCCAACGTCCCCGATCTGGACGACGTCTCCACCACCGCGCGGCTGCTGCGCGAGCTGGGCGCGCAGATCGAGCGCGACACCGCCGCGGGCCGCTTCGCGATCGACGCGCGCGAGGCGCGCGGCCACGTCGCCCCCTACGACCTGGTGCGCACCATGCGCGCCTCGGTGCTGGTGCTGGGCCCGCTGCTGGCCCGCCACGGCGCGGCCGAGGTCTCGCTGCCCGGCGGCTGCGCGATCGGGTCGCGGCCGGTGGACCTGCACATCCACGCGATGCAGGCGCTGGGCGCCGAGGTCGAGGTGGAGCACGGCTACATCAAGGCGCGCGGGCGCCTGCGCGGCGGCCGGATCGAGTTCCCGGCGGTCAGCGTCGGCGCCACCGAGAACGCGCTGATGGCGGCCACGCTGGCCTCCGGCACCACGGTGATCGACAACGCCGCCCGCGAGCCGGAGATCGTCGACCTGGCCGAGTGCCTGGTCGCGCTCGGCGCCGACATCGAGGGCGCGGGCGAGGCCCGGATCGTGGTGCGCGGGGTCGAGCGGCTGCAGGGCGGGCGCCATTCGGTGCTGCCCGACCGCATCGAGACCGGCACCTTCCTGGTCGCCGCGGCGATGACCGGCGGCCGCGTGGTGGCCACGCGCGCGCGCGCCGATACCCAGCAGGCGGTGCTCGACAAGCTGGCCGAGGCCGGTGCCGACGTCTCGGTGGAGGGCGATGCGATCGCGGTGGACATGCGCGGGCGCCGGCCGCGTGCGGTGGACATCGTCACCGAGCCCTATCCCGGCTTTCCCACCGACATGCAGGCGCAGTTCATGGCGCTCAACTGCATCGCCGAGGGCACCGGCACCATCGACGAGCGGATCTTCGAGAACCGCTTCATGCACGTCAACGAGCTGCTGCGCCTGGGCGCCGACATCCACATCGAGGGGCATCGCGCCACCGTGCGCGGGGTGGAGCGGCTCAGCGGCGCGCCGGTGATGGCGACCGACCTGCGCGCCTCGGCCTCGCTGATCCTGGCCGGGCTGGTGGCCGAGGGCGAGACGGTCATCGACCGCATCTACCATCTGGACCGCGGCTACGAGCGCATCGAGCGCAAGCTCTCGGGCCTGGGCGCGCGGATCCAGCGGATCGGCTGAACCCGCGCGGCGGCGCCCGGGCGCGCGCCGGCGCCTTCTACGAGCGGTCGATCGACTGCAACTGCAGGTCGATATGGTCGCGGCCGTTGCGGCGCTGCAGGATGCGCGCGGGCACGGGCAGGCCGTCCACGATCCATGCGGTGATCTGGCGGCGGCCGTCGTCGCGCATGACCTTGGTGGCCTGGTGCGTCTGCCCGCCGACGGTGATCTGCTCCTTGCCCTGCACGGTGAAGTTCTGCTCGCGGGCGCGGCCGTCGTCGACCAGGCGGTAGTTCAGCGGCCGGCCGGCGGCCACGTCCCGCACCAGCACCAGGTTCATCAGCATGCCGTCCAGATCGCCATCGCGCAGCACGACCGGACCGGCCTTGTCGGCATCGACGTCGCCGCTCCAGCGCGCCTCGCGCTTCGACCAGTCGTAGGTGGCCTCGACGCTCTGGCGCTTGACCAGCATCGCGGCCACGCCGGATTCGCCGGCCTGCGAGTCGGTGCTCGACAGCGGGCGGTAGCCGTTGCCGTGGCGCTCGAAGGTGGTGCTCTGCGCCAGCCGCGCGCCCATGCCGGCCACTTCCAGGCTGTAGGTCCAGCGGTTGTCGCCGGCCGGGGCCAGGCGCATGGTGCCGTCGGCCTGCATGCCCATGAAGTTGGCGCGGTACTGCGCGGTGAAGGGCTCGAACGCCCAGCAGGCGCCGGTCGCGGCCAGCGCCAGGGCGGCGACGGCCGCGCGCAGGCCCCAGCGGCGTGCGGGCGAGGAGGGGTTCGCGGTCTGGGTGGAGCGGATCGTCATCGTCATGGGACTCCCTGGTATTCGGTCAGGCGCAGGTCGATGCCGTCCTCGCCTTCGTCGAGCTGGAGGATGCGCACCGGCGTCGGCACGCCGTCGGCGATCCACACGATCATCTCATCGCGGCCATCCTGCACCCGTGAAACGCGCAGCGCGTTGTAGCTGAGCTCGCCGACCTCGACGATCTCCGGTTCCGGCGCCACCTGGTAGACGTGGTCGCGCGCGCGGCCGCCATCGACGAAGCGGTAGCGCAGGGTGGCGCCGGGCCGGGCGTCGCGGACGATGGCGAGGTTGATCAGCAGCGCGCTCATGTCGCCGTCCTGCAGCGGCACCGGGTCCCGGCGCCGCTTGCTGATGTCGCCCGTCCACTGCGCGCTGCGCGCCTGCCAGTCGTAGATGCCGGTGGCGCGGCGGGTGAACACCAGCGCCTTGCGCAGCGTCTCCTGCCGCAGCGGGCGGAAATCCGCGCCCTGCACGTCGAACTCGGTGCTCTGGTCGATGTTCACCCGCGCCAGGCCGGCGAAGCCGTGGCGGCCGCGGATGCCCAGGCCGACCTTCCATTGCGCCGCGTCCAGCCGCTCCACCCGCATGGTGGCGTCGCCGGCGTGCTTGCCGCGGTACCAGGCCTCGTAGCTGGCCACGAACGGCGCCAGCTCCGCCGCGTGCGCGGCGGGCAGCAGTCCGGTGAGCAGCGCGCACAGCAGGAAGAAGGCTTTCATGAGGTCGCCATCATGCGAAGCGGTTGTTGGCTCCCAGCTGAAGCGGCGCCGGCAGCGGGCGGCCGTCGGATTCGATGCCGCCGGCGGTCAGGCGGATGCGCCCGGCGGCGAGCCGCCGTACCGTCTCCACCAGCAGCGGGTGCTCGCGCGCGAGCACCCGTGCGGCCAGCGCGGCCTCGTCGTCGCCGGGCAGCACCGGCACCGCGGCCTGGGCGATCACCGGCCCGCCGTCGAGGTCGGGGGTGACGAAGTGGACGCTGGCGCCATGGGTCGCGACGCCGGCCGCCAGCGCCTGGCGGTGGGTGCGCAAGCCCTTGAAGGCGGGCAGCAGCGAGGGGTGGATGTTGATGGTGCGCGCGCTGCGCGGGGCGACCGCCGCGGCGTCGATCAGGCGCATGTAGCCGGCGCACACGATCAGGTCCGGGGCGAGCGCGTCCACCGCCTCGAACAGCGCCGCGTCGAAGGCCGCGCGCGAGGCGTGATCGGCGGGCGACAGCGCGCGGGCCGGGACGCCCGCGGCGCGGGCGCGGGCCAGCGCCTGCGCATCGGGGCGGTCGGACAGCACGCCGGCGATCTCGGCCGCCAGCGTACCGGTGGCGATCGCGTCCAGCAGCGCCTGCAGGTTGCTGCCGCGCCCGGAGGCGAGCACGGCGATGCGGCAGCGGCGGCCGGCGGCCGGAGGCGGGGCGGACAAGCGCGGCCTCAGCCGATGCGCACGCGCTCGTCGCCGGCGCAGTCGATCACTTCGCCGATCCGCCAGTGGCCCAGGCCGGCGGCGTCCAGGCCGCGTTCGGCCGCCGCCACCGAGGCCTCGGGCAGCACCAGCACGAAGCCGATGCCGCAGTTGAAGGTGCGCCACATCTCCTCGCGCGCCACCGCGCCCTCGCGTTGCAGCCAGTCGAAGACCGGCGGCGGGGTCCAGGCGCCGGCGTCGATCGCCAGCCCCAGGCCCGCGGGGATCACCCGCACGATGTTCTCGGTCAGGCCGCCGCCGGTGATGTGGGCCATGGCGTGGATCTCGGCGCCGGCCGCCTCGTCGAGCAGCGCCAGCACCGGTTTCACGTACAGCGCGGTCGGCGCCATCAGCGCGTCGATCAGGCGGGTGCCGTCCAGGTCGAGGTCGGCGGGGCGTCCGGCGCGGTCGTAGATGCGCCGGATCAGCGAGTAGCCGTTGGAGTGCGGGCCGGAGGACGCGATGCCCAGCAGCACGTCGCCCCTGCGCACGGCCGAGCCGTCGAGCAGGCGCGACTTCTCCACCGCGCCCACGGTGAACCCGGCCAGGTCGTACTCGCCGGGCGGGTACATGTCGGGCATCTCGGCGGTCTCGCCGCCGATCAGCGCGCAGCCGGCCAGTTCGCAGCCGCGGGCGATGCCGCCGACCACGGCCGCGGCGGTGTCCACGTCGAGCTTGCCGGTGGCGAAGTAGTCGAGGAAGAACAGCGGCTCGGCGCCCTGCACCAGCACGTCGTTGACGCACATGCCGACCAGGTCGATGCCGATGGTGTCGTGGCGCCCGAGCTGCTGGGCCAGCTTCAGCTTGGTGCCCACGCCGTCGGTGCCCGAGACCAGCACCGGCTCGCGGTAGCGGCCGGACAGGTCGAACAGCGCGCCGAAACCGCCGAGCCCGCCCATCACTTCGGGCCGGAACGTCCGCCGCACCAGCGGCTTGATGCGTTCGACGAGGGCATTGCCCGCGTCGATGTCGACGCCGGCATCGCGGTAGGTGAGCGGTGTGGGGCGGGTCACGGGAGCGGCCGATGGCGGGCGGGCCGCGATTCTATCAGGGCCAGGGGCCAGGGGCCGGGGGCCAGGGGCCAGGGAAAGGCGGGAGGCCTCGCTTTTGCTTTTCCCTGACCCCTGGCCTCCGGCCCCTGGCCCCTGGCCCCCGGCCCGTGTTCGCCGCCTCACGTCGCCTTGTGGCACCATTCCGGCGTTTTCCGCATCGCGCAAGGGACGAACATGGCGTTGGCTGGTCGATGGGCGCGCTGGGCCACGGGGCTGTTGCTGGCGGGTACGCTGCTGCCCGGGCTGGTCTACGCGCAGCGCATGGAAGGCGAGACCGCGCAGGCGCAGGGCCTCTACGAGGCCGAGGTGACGGTGGGCAGCCAGGGCGAGAGCGAGCGCAACGCGGCGTTCGGGCGCGCGCTGGCGCAGGTGCTGGGCAAGGTCTCGGGCGATCGCGCCGCGGCCAGCCGCCCCGGGGTGAGCCAGGAACTGCGCCGCGCCGCGCAATACGTCGCCGGTTACGACTATCGCCAGGACGAGGGCGTCTCGGGCTCGGGCGCGCCGACCTTCCAGACCACGCTGGTGGTGCGCTTCCACCGCGAGGCGGTGGACGGCATCGCCGCGGCGCTGGGCCTGCCGGTGTGGCCGGAGCCGCGGCCCAAGCCGGTGCTGTGGCTGGCGATCGACGATGGCTCGGGGCCGCGCCTGGTCGGCCTCAACCACAACAACGTCGCGCGGCCGGTGCTGCAGCGCGCACTGCAGCGCGGCTACCGGCTCGGCCTGCCGCGCGGCAGCGCCGCCGAGCAGGCCGCCGTGGGCGCGATCTGGCGCGGCGACGCCGCCGCGATCGCCCGCCTGTCGGCCCAGTACCAGCCGCCGATGCAGCTCATCGGCAAGCTGCAGCGCGCGGGCTCGGGCTGGCGCGCGGACTGGACCTTCGTCGACAACGGTCGCGTGCTGTCGCAATGGACCAGCGAGGAGGCCGATGCGCGCCAGGCGATGAGCGCGGGCGCCGATGGCGCCGCCGATGCGCTGGTCAAGCGCTATGCGCGCGTCGCGCCGGTCGGCGCGCCCGGCGACTACCGGGTGGTGTTCGCCGGCATCGGCAGCAGCGATGATTTCATCCGCCTGTCCTCGACGCTGCAGGGCATGGCGGTGGTGCGGCGGATCGCGCCGGTGCGCGCCACCGCCGACGCGCTGGAGTACGAGCTGGAGCTGGTGACCGGCCTGCCGGGCTTCCGCCGGCTGCTCGACGACGACGTGCTGGTCGAGGTCGAGGGCCTCGTCGATACCGGCACGCCCGTGTTCCGGATGGTCAGGTAGGCACCCCCATGAACGAGACGGCGGACGAGGCGATCGCGACCTTCCTGAAGCGGCTGCAGTGGGGGCTGCTGTTCTTCGCGGTGCTGTGGATCATCGGCGCCCTGGGCCCGATCCTCACCCCGTTCGTGCTGGCCGCGCTGCTGGGCTGGCTCGGCGATCCGCTGGTCGATCGCCTGGAGCGCACCGGCCGCTCGCGGCCGGTCGCGGTCTCGCTGGTGTTCCTCTTCATGGTGCTGCTGGTGGTCCTGGTGGTGCTGCTGCTGGTGCCGATGATCGAGCGCCAGGTCCGCACCCTGATCGACAGCCTGCCGGCCTACCGCGACTGGATCATGCAGACCGCGATCCCGTGGGTGGAGGGTCGCTTCGGGATCGAGGTGTCGGAATGGCTGGATCCGCAGCGCCTGATCGAGCTGGTGCGTGGGCACTGGCAGCAGGCCGGCGGCGCGGCGGCGACGTTCTTCTCCTACGTCTCGCGCTCCGGGTTCGCGGTGATCGCGTTCGTGATCAACCTGGTGCTGCTGCCGATCCTGACCTTCTACTTCCTGCGCGACTGGGACGTGCTGGTGGAGCGCGTGGCGCAGCTGATCCCGCGCAAGCACCTGGCCACGGTGACCCGGCTGGCGAAGGAATCCGACGAGTCGCTGGGCGGCTTCCTGCGCGGGCAGTTCCTGGTGATGCTCGGGCAGGGCGCGTTCTACGCCGTGGGCCTGCAGCTGGTCGGCCTGCGGCTGGGCGTGCTGGTGGGCCTGGTGGCCGGCCTGATCAGCTTCGTGCCCTACCTGGGCGCGACGGTGGGCGCGATCCTGATGCTGCTGGCCGCGCTGGTGCAGGAGCAGGGCTTCAACTGGCAGTTGCTGATCCTGGGCAGCGTGGTGTTCACCGCCGGCCAGCTGCTGGAGAGCTACGTGCTCACCCCGCGCCTGGTCGGCGACCGTATCGGCCTGCACCCGGTGGCGGTGATCTTCGCGGTCATGGCCGGCGGCCAGCTGTTCGGCTTCGTCGGCATGCTGATCGCGCTGCCGGTGGCGGCGGTGGCCAACGTGCTGCTGCGCTTCCTGCACGAGCGCTACCAGGCCAGCCGGCTCTACGCCGGCGAGCCGAGCAGCCTGGTGGTGAGCGAGCGCGCATCCCCCGTCGTGCCCGATGCGCCCGCGAAGGGCCAGGGCGACGCCTGAGCCCGCGCGACGCCGTGACCGATCCCGCACTCTCCGGCGCTGCGGCGCAGCTGCCGCTGGCGCTGCGCTACCCGCCCGACCAGCGCTTCGAGACCTTCGTCGGCGCGCCGCCGGGCACGCTCGAACAGGTGCGCGCGCTGGCCGCGGGCGCGGGCGCCGGCTGGCTGCTGCTGCAGGGGCCGGCCGGCGCGGGCAAGACCCACCTCGCGCTGGCCGCCTGCGCGCATGCCGAGGCGCAGGGGCGCCGCAGCGCCTTCCTGCCCTTGGCCAGCGCCGCCGGCCGTCTCGCCGACGCGCTCGCCGCGCTGCACGAGCTGGATCTCATCGCGCTCGACGGGCTGGAGGCGATCGCGGGCGATCGCGAGGACGAGGTGGCGCTGTTCCACTTCCACAACCGTGCCCGCGACGCCGGGCGCGACGTGCTCTACACCGCGCGCGAGCCGGTCGCGGTACTGGGTGTCGGCCTGCCCGACCTGCGCTCGCGGCTGGCCGCCTGCGCCCAGCTCGCGCTGGCGCCGCTGGACGACGCCGGCCGCCGCGAGCTGCTGCGCGTACGCGCGCAGCGCCGCGGCCTGGCGCTGGAGGACGCCGCCATCGACTGGCTGCTGCGCCGGGTGGATCGCGACATCGCCGGCCTGACCGGGCTGCTCGATCGCCTCGATCGCGCCTCGCTCGCCGCCCAGCGCCGGCTCACCGTGCCCTTCCTGCGGCAGGTGCTGGGGGGCAGGGATCGGGGGCCGGGGATCGGGGACCAGGGGCCAGGGGCCAGGGGCTAGGCTGTATCGACATTCAGCGCGCGAAAGGCCCTCTCTTGGAGGCACGCTGCCTTTGGCCTGCCCCCGCAAGCGGGGCGCATCTTGTTTTCCCTTCCCCCGCAAGCGGGGAGCATCCTGATTTTCTTCCCCCGCAAGCGGGGAGCAGGCGGATGGGGGCACGCCGCAGGCGTGCGAGAGCCGCTCTCATCCGGCGCTGCGCGCCACCTTCTCCCGCTTGCGGGAGAAGGGACGATATGTACCCGCTTGCGGGGGCAGGGACCGCCCGGCGCTGCGGGCCGAATGTCGATACACCCCAGGGACCAGGGACCAGGGGGCAGAGACCAGGGAAAGGCTCAGGAACGATCGCTGGTGCGGGAACTTCGGGTCACCGTCGTTCCTGCTTTTCCCTGGCCTCTGGCCCCCGGCCCCTGACCCCTGATCGCCCCGAGCTCCCGCTCCAGGCGCCGCAGCCGCTCCGGCGTGCCCACGTCGGTCCAGCGGCCGCGGTGGTGGGTGCCGGTGACCTGGCCTTCGCGCATCGCCGCGCGCAGCAGCGGGGCCAGGCGGAAGCGCGGCGGTTCAGCCCGCGCGCCGGGCGCGTCGCCGACGATGCGCGGCCAGTCGTCGAACAGCGAGGCGCGGTAGACGCCGATGCCGGCGAAGGTGAGCTTCGGCTCGCCGTGGGCGCGTACGTCGCCGTCGGCGTCCAGCGCGAAGTCGCCGTCGGGGTGGTGCTGCGGGTTGTCGACCAGCACCAGATGGGCGTCGCCGGGCGGCTCGGCGGGCAGGGCGGCGAAGTCGAAATCGGTCCAGATGTCGCCGTTGACCGCCAGGAAGGGCGCGTTGCCCAGCTGCGGCAGCGCGTTCCACATGCCGCCGCCGGTCTCCAGCGGGGTGTCGCCCTCGTGCAGGTAGCGGATCCGCAGGCCCCAGCGCGTGCCGTCGCCCAGCGCCGCCGGGAACTGCGGGGCCAGCCAGGAGGTGTTGATCAGCACCTCCTCCACCCCCGCGGCCGCCAGCCGCTGCAGGTGCCAGGCGATCAGCGGCTGCCCGCCGGCGGGCAGCAGCGGCTTGGGGACCGAGTCGGTCAGCGGCCGCATGCGTTCGCCGAGGCCGGCGGCGAAGATCAACGCCTTCATGGCGCGCGGAGCGGAATGGACATGGGCGGTTCCGAGGGGGCGGGCCGCGCCAAGGGTAAACTGCCGGCCCGGCCCGAGCGAACGGCCGAGCGAGATTTGCGCATGTTGCAGGTGGTGTTGCTGTCAGGCGGTTCGGGCACGCGGTTGTGGCCGCTCTCGCGCGAAGCGTATCCCAAGCAGTTCCTGCCGCTGGTCGGCGAGGCCACGCTGGTGCAGGACACCTGGACGCGGGTGGCGGCGCTGTCGGCGCGGCCGCCGATCGTGGTCGCCAACGAGGAGCACCGCTTCCTCGTCGCCGAGCAACTGCGCCAGGCAGGCGCGCCGGCCCCGGCCATCGTGCTGGAGCCGGTGGGCCGCAACACCGCCCCGGCGATCGCCGCGGCCGCGCTGCAGGCCACGGCGCACGGCGAGGACCCGGTGCTGCTGGTGCTGCCCTCCGACCACGTGGTGCGCGATGCCGAGGCCTTCCGCGCAGCGGTGCGCCAGGCGCAGCCGGCCGCCGAAGCCGGCGCGCTGGTCACCTTCGGCATCCGCGCCGACGCGCCCGAGACCGGCTTCGGCTACATCCAGGCCGAGCCCGGCGAGGGCGTGCGCGCGGTGCGGCGCTTCGTCGAGAAGCCCGACGAGGCTACCGCGCGCGGCTACCTCGACAGCGGCGACTACTACTGGAACAGCGGCATGTTCCTGTTCCGCGCCTCGCGCTACCTGGAGGAACTCGGCCGCTTCCGGCCCGACATCCTGGAGGCCGTTCGGCGCGCGTTCGAGGGCGCGACCCGCGACGGCGACTTCATCCGGCTCGCGCGCGAGGCCTTTGCCGCCTCGCCCTCGGACTCGATCGACTACGCGGTGATGGAGCGCACCGCGCAGGCGCGGGTACTGCCGGTGGACATCGGCTGGAGCGACGTCGGCTCCTGGTCGGCGCTGTGGTCGGTGAGCGAACACGACGCCGACGGCAATGCCCACCACGGCGACGTCGTCGCGATCGATTCCCGCAACAGCTACGCCTACGCGCGGCGGCTGGTGGCGCTGGTCGGGGTGGACGACCTGGTGGTGGTGGAGACCGACGATGCGGTGCTGGTGGCGCGCAAGGACCGGGTGCAGCAGGTGCGCGAGGTGGTGGCGCGGCTCAAGGCCGACCGGCGCAGCCACGCGGTGCTGCATCGCGAGGTGCACCGGCCCTGGGGCAGCTACGACTCCATCGACGCCGACGACGGTTTCCAGGTCAAGCGGATCAAGGTCAAGCCCGGCGGGCGGCTGTCGCTGCAGTCGCACCGGCATCGCGCCGAGCACTGGATCGTGGTGCGCGGCATCGCGCGGGTGACCCGCGACCACGACGTCTTCGAGCTGCACCCCAACCAGTCCACCTACATCCCGTTGGGCGCGAAACACCGGCTGGAGAACCCGGGCACCGAGACGCTGGAGCTGATCGAGGTGCAGTCCGGCAGCTACCTGGGCGAGGACGACATCGTCCGCTACGACGACGTCTACGGGCGTTGCTGAGCGATCGCCCCGACGCCGTTCCGGCGCGGCCCGCGCCGGCCGCGCGCTGCGCCTACCGGCCCGGCCGCAGCAGCTGCAGCACGCCCAGGATCGCGATCGCGCCGAGCAGCGCGCCGAGGAAGCCCGCCGCCTGGCCGGGCGCGTACCAGCCGAACTGCTGCCCGGCCCAGGTGCCGAGCAGGGCGCCGCCGATGCCGAGCAGGGCGGTCAGGATCACGCCCAGGCGCCGGCGCCCCGGCGTGAGGAAGCGCGCCAGCACGCCGACCACCAGCCCGACCAGGGCGATATAGAGCCAGTTGCTGCTGCCGAACGGTGCCATGCGCTGCGATCCGGGGTGTCGTCGGGGAAGAACGGCAGGATAGCCGCGCCGGCGCCGCGCGCAAGCATCGACGGCGCGTCGGTCGCGCGCCCGCGCGGGGCGTGCGACCGCGGGCGGGCCTCAGCAGCAGCCGTGGTCGCCGTGGCGCTGTCCGCTGTCGGGCGCGACCGCCGAGCCGGTGGTCTCGCCGCGCTCGCTGGCCAGGTGGTGCTCGGCGATCACCCGCGCCACGCTCGCGGTCACCCGCTTGCCCATCGGGATGTGCAGGAACTCGTTCGGGCCGTGCGCGTTGGAGTGTGGGCCGAGCACGCCGGTGATCATGAACTGCGCGCCCGGGAACTTCTCGCCGAGCATGCCCATGAAGGGGATCGAGCCGCCCTCGCCCATGTACATCGCCGGCCGGCCGTAGAAGGCGCGGCTGGCTTCGTCGATGGCGCGCTCCAGCCACGGCGACATCGCCGGCGCGTTCCAGCCGGTGGCTGCCTTCTCCAGCGCCAGCGAAACCTTGGCCCCGTAGGGCGGATCGCGGGTGAGCGCCTCGTGCAGCAGCTCGCCGGCGCGCTTGCCGTCCACGGTCGGCGGCAGGCGCAGCGACAGCTTGACCGCGCTGTGCGGGCGCAGCACGTTGCCGGCCGAATCCAGCGGCGGGATGCCGCCCACGCCGGTCACCGACAGCGCCGGTCGCCAGGTGCGGTTGAGCACCAGTTCGGCGAGGTCGTCGTTCATCGGCCGCATGCCCGGCAGCAGCGGGAACTTGTCGAACACCGCCGAGCCCAGCACCTCGGCCGCGCGCCTGGCCTGGGCGACGCGCTCCTCGGGGATCGGCGCGTGCAGGCCGTCGAGCAGGATGCGGCCGCTGTCCTCGTCCTCGATGCGCGACAGCAGGCTGCGCAGGATGCGGAAGCTCGACGGCACCACGCCGGAGGCATCGCCGGAGTGCACGCCTTCCTCCAGCACCTGCACGTCGAGGTTGCCGCCGGCCAGCCCGCGCAGCGAGGTGGTGCACCATAGCTGGTCGTAGTTGCCGCAGCCAGAATCCAGGCAGACCACCAGCGAGGGCTGGCCGATCCGGTCGGCGAGATGATCGACGTAGGCCGGCAGGTCGTAGCTGCCCGATTCCTCGCAGGCCTCGATCAGCACCACGCAGCGCGCGTGCGGCAGCTTCTGCTCGTGCAGGGCCAGGATCGCGGCCAGCGAGCCGAAGATGGCGTAGCCGTCGTCGGCGCCGCCGCGCCCGTACAGGCGGTCATCGCGCAGCACCGGGGTCCAGGGGCCGAGATCGTCGTCCCAGCCGGTCATCTCCGGCTGCTTGTCCAGGTGGCCGTAGAGCAGCACGCAATCGTCGTCGCGGCCGCCGTGCGCGGCCGGGATCTCGATGAAGATCAGCGGCGTGCGCCCCTCCAGCCGCACCACCTCCACCCGCATGCCCGGGATCGGCTGCCGCTCGGCCCAGCGCACCATCAGCTGCACCGCATCCTCCATGTAGCCGTGCGCGGCCCAGTCGGCGTCGAACATCGGCGACTTGTTGGGGATGCGGATGTACTCGACGAGCTGGGGGACGATCTCGTCGTCCCACTTGGCGGCGACGTAGCGGTCGGCCTGCTGGGCGTCCATGGCGACTCCTGGCGCTGGGAAAGGCGGCCATTCTAGGCCTTCGCGCCGGCCAGCCCCAGGCCGGCGCCCGCGCGCCCGGCCGCGGCGCGCTGCGCACGCGCGATGAGCGGCGGTGCGCGAGTTCGGAAAAATCCTACGCGCGGACGCGGCAATGCCTGCCGGCGCGCGGGAAATCGGGCGATAGGTCCCGCCCGGTCCGGCCGGGATACTGACCACACCGGCATCCCCGCCGGGCAGGAAGTCCACCCCATCTCATGGAGAGACCCAGATGAAGATCCTCAACAAGTTCGCCGTCGCCTCGCTGCTGTCGATGCTGCTCGCCGGAGCGGCCTGGGCCAACGAGAAGGTCAACATCAACACCGCCGACGCCGCCACCCTCGACCGGGTCCTGGTCAACATCGGGCCGGCCAAGGCGGAGGCCATCATCGCCCACCGGCGCGAGCACGGCGCGTTCCGCAGCATCGAGCAGCTGGCCATGGTCAAGGGCGTCGGCTTGCGCACCGTCGAGCTCAACCGCGACCGCATCGAGCTCGGCTCGGCGCCGACGCGGACGCCCGTCGCGCGCCCCGCCGGCGCCGCCGCCGGGCCGGCGACCCTGCAGCGCTGAACCCGGCCTCCGGCGCCGCGCACGGAAGCGCGCGCCGGCCGGGGCAGGGACGCACCGGCATCGATCGGCAGGACGCCGCCGACAGGGAGGTCATCCGCCGCCCGCCCGTGCAGGACGCGCGGGCGGGCGGCGACTTTTCCCGGGGGCCGCGTTGCATCCGCTGCGCGAAGCGGCTCCGCTAGACTGGCCGCATGGTCGCCAGCCGCGTCGTTACCGCCCATGAGTACGCCCGCGTGCGCTGGCGCAACGGCGCGGGCTGGACGCGCGAGATCGGCGCCTGGCCCGCTTCGCAGGACTGGGTCTGGCGGCTGTCGATCGCCGAGATCGAACGTGCCGCTCCCTATTCGCCGTACCCCGGGGTCATGCGCCAGCAATGGCTGTTGCACGGCGAGGGCCTGACGCTGGCCTGGCCCGACGGTGCGCATGCACGGCTCGTACCGCCCTGCGGCAGCGTGCGCTTCGACGGCGGCCGCCCGCCGGTGGCCGAGCCCGACGGCCGGGTGGCGGCGTTCAACCTGATGTGGCGCCCGGAGGCGGTCGAGGTCGAGGCCCGGCACCGTCCGCTGGTCGGCGCGATGGTGTGCTTTCCCGGTGCGGGCGAAACCTGGGCGCTGCACCTGCTGGCCGGCCGCGCGGTCTTCGCCGCGGATGCCGGGCTGCCGCCGCTGGAGGCCGGGGACACGGCGCTGCTGGCCTCGCCGGTGCGCCGGCGCGTCCTGCTGGAAGGCCAGGGCGAGCTGCTGGCGATCTCGGTGCGCGACCGCGCCTGAGCGCCGTCGCCGTGCCGGGGCGCCGGGCGCCGGGCGATTCCCGCCCGGGCCGACCGGGGCGCGGGTGCGGCCGTGCCGCCCCGCGCCGTCCGCTCAGAAGCGGTAGTTCGCCGATATCCAGAAGCTGCGGCGCTGGTCCTTGATGAGGTACTCGTCCACGCAGAGGTAGCTGTCCTGCGTATCCGCCAGCGTGCAGGTCTGGGAGATGAAGTCCTTGTCGAACAGGTTGTTCACCCGCGCGTTGAGGCCGAAGGCGTCGTTGATCCGCCAGGAGGCGCCGAGGTGGAACACGGTGTAGTCGCCGTAGTAGAGCTCGCGGTCGGTGGCGGCGTCGTAGTCGCGGTAGCGGTCGTAGCGGGCCTCGGCGATCAGCGACAGGTCGATCGAGGGGGTCGCGGCCCACTGCAGGGTCGCATTGGCGATGTGCTCGGCCGGGTTGCCGGTGATCGGCCGGCCTTCCTGGGCGCCGCTCTTCTGCTCGGACTGGGTCCAGGTGTAGTTGCCGCGCAGGGAGAAGCCGGCCGCGAGGTCGGCATGGGCCGCCAGTTCGACGCCGCGGGTCTCGGCGCGGTCGATGTTGATGCGCTGGCTGA
The DNA here is from genome assembly GCF_000559025.1 of Luteimonas huabeiensis HB2. Taxonomy (GTDB): domain Bacteria; phylum Pseudomonadota; class Gammaproteobacteria; order Xanthomonadales; family Xanthomonadaceae; genus Luteimonas; species Luteimonas huabeiensis. Next base: position 351,309 of record NZ_JAAN01000014.1, read on the forward strand.
AGGTGGTGTAGCCCAGCGCCGCCCAGCCCGGGCCGATGTCGACGCAGTAGCCGCCGCCGGCGGGGGCGACCTCGCAGTTGGGGAAGTTGTCGCCGGTGGCGATCTTGTCCTTGAAGCGGTTGTAGAACGCGGTGGCGTTGAAGCCCCATGCGTCGTCCTCGTAATAGGCGGCGATCTCGAAGTTGGTGCTGGTCTCGGGCTGCAGGTCGGGCGTGCCGACCATCGGCGAGACGCCCTGGCCGCCGAAGCCGGTGATCCCCGGGAACAGGTAGTTCGGCTTGGGCGCCTTGTAGCCGGTGCTCACGCCGCCCTTCAGCGTCCAGGCGTCGGAGGCGTCCCAGACCAGGTAGGCGCGCGGGCTGACGTGGCTGCCGAAGATGTTGTGGTGGTCGTAGCGCACGCCGAGGGTGGCGGTCAGGGTGTCGGTGAAGCCCCAGTTGTCCTCGGCGAACACCGCCCACTGCTTGTGGGTCTGCTTGGTGCCCGGGCGGAACCCGGCGCCGTCCATGCCGAACACGCCGTCCTCCATGTCGGTGTCGTTGTACTGGCCGCCGACGGTGACCAGGTGCTCGCCGAACTGCATCTCCAGCATGGAGTCGAGGATGACGCCCTCGAGTTCCAGGGTGCGCAGCTGGCGCGGCAGGAAGGCCTGGAGCCGGGCCAGTTCGTCGGCGGTGAGGCCGCTGGACTCGATCCCGGCCAGGCCGGTGCCGTTGTCGCAGTAGGCGGGCAGGCCGCGGCGTGCGCAGACGTCGTTCCACAGCGTCTGCAGCTGGTCGCGCTCGTCCACCGTCAGCGGCAGCGAGCGACCGAGGTTGCTGGTCTTGTGGTGCATCAGGCTGGTGGTGCTGGTGCCGAAGTCCCAGCGGCCGATGTGGGTCAGCGCGAGCTGGTCGCGCTCGTAGCGCTGGTAGGCGGTGTAGCCGACGCGCGGCTGCACTACGCGGCGGCGTACCGTGCCGTTACCGCCGGGGGCGGGAACGGTCGCGTTGCCGCTGCGCCACAGGCTCTCGATGCTGTCGAGGGTGCCGGTCTGGCCCTGGGAGTTGTCGTACTTCAGCCGCGCGATGTCGTAATCGAGGATGAGGTCGTGGTCGTCGTTGGGCGTGAAGGACAACCGCACGCCGGCGTTCCAGTTGGTCGCGCCGACCCGCTTGCCGCCGCCGCCGAAGCCGAGCGTGCGCTCCCACATCGTGCCGTCGGGCAGGGGCAGCGGGTCCCATTCGGGCATCGACTCGTCGCGGTCGTACCAGCTGCCGCGCACGGCCAGGCCGAGGCGGTCGGCCACCAGCGGGCCGCCCACGTAGAGGTCGGTCTTGCGGTCGTCGCCGAAGTCGTCGTCCTGCTGGAAGGTGAAGGCCTGGGTGACCGCGCCGTGCCAGCGGTCGCCGACCTTGCGGGTGATGATGTTGACCACGCCGCCCATCGCATCGGAGCCGTACAGGGTGGACATCGGGCCGCGCACCACCTCGATGCGCTCGATCGCCTCCAGCGGCGGCACGAACGAGAACTGGCCGCCGCCGAAGTTGTTGGGGTACAGGTCGCCCACGTTGCTTTGCCGGCGGCCGTCGATCAGCACCAGCGTGTACTCGGAGCCGAGGCCGCGCATGCTGATCGTGGCCTCGCCGTTCTTGTCCGTGCTCTCCATGCCCACGTCGATGCCCTCGATGTCGCGCAGGGCGTCGATGAGGTTGGCGTAGGGCCGCCGGGCCAGCTCGTCGCGGGTCACCAGGGTGATGCTGGCCGGCGCGTCGGTGAGCTTCTGCTCGAAGCCGGCCGCGGTCACCACCACGGCATCGAGGTCGGTGGCCTGCGATGCGGTGCGGGTCTGCGCGAAGGCCGGCGCGACGGCGGCCAGCGCGAGCGAGGCGGCGAGGATGGAGCGGTGCGGGTAGGCACGATGCGGCGGGCGTTTCGTCATCACTGGACTCCGGCAGAAGTACGGGCACGGGGCACCGCGTCGTCGTCGCGCGACGTGGCTCGGGTGAAGCGGGGGCCCCGGGGTGGATCGGGTGCGGTCGGATACCGACGCGCATCGAGATCGCAATTATAATGAGAATTGTTATTGATTCAATCCGTTCAGGCTGCCGGTCTGCGGGACAGGCGCAGGCCCGCGCGGCTGTCGCGCCCGGGCGCTCATGCGGCGCGCCTGGGCGATGCAGGGACCGCCAGGCGCCGCCGGGTCGGGGCGAAACGCGACCGGCGGCGCCCGGCGTCGGCCGCATGCGGCGCCGTCGCCGGATCGGGCGGCGTCAGTCCCAGTCGGAATGGATGAAAGGCATGCCGCGTTCGTCGAGCATGCGCACACCGGTCGGTACGCGGTGGATGCGGTGGTGCAGGCGGGCCAGGGAATCGGCGCGATCGAACGCGCGCACCGGGTCGGCTTCGCGGGCGACCAGCTCCCCGCGGAAGCGCACTTCCCACATCCTGTCCTTCGCCGCGACCTCCACGAGTACGCGTTCCATGCCCCTTCGCCTCCCTGCCGGATGCCTGCGGCCGCGTCCTCCTCCTGGGGCGCCCGCGATCCGGCCTTGCGCACTATGCCATTCCCGGGCGCCGGCGTCTGCGGACGACGCCGGCGCATCGGCGCCGAGGGGACCGATCCCGCTCGCGCGAGCCGTGCCCGGCGGCAAGGGCGGCCGCTACCGCCGCGGCCGGGGAGCGCGCGGGGAGGCGGCGACAGCGGGCGCGCGGAAACCGGCGCGCGGCGGCCGGTCCGCCTCGATGCGCCTAGCCCCCAGGCCCCTGGCGGTCGTCGCGGGTCCAGACGCCGCCGTCGCGCACCTCGACCGGAAACTTCGCCACCGGTGCGTAGGCCGGCGCGCACAGCGCACGGCCGTCGCGCACGTCGAAGCGGGCGCCGTGCAGCACGCATTCGATGCTGCCCTCGGCCGGATCGAGCGCGCCGGCGGACAGTTCGAAGTCCTCGTGGGTACAGCGGTCCTCGAGCGCGTAGTAGTCGCCGTCGAGGTTGACCACCAGGATCGGGGTGTCGCCGTCCCAGGCCACCCGGCTCTCGCCCGGCAGCAGCTCGGCGGTCGCGCACACGAAGATCCAGTCCTGGCCCATCGCGCGATTGTACCGGCGCGGGTCAGGACAGCGGCTTCTCCAGCACCTCGAAGCGCAGGTCGTCGCGGCGCGGGATGCCGTAGCGCGGGTCGCCGTAGGGGAACGGGCGGTGACGGCCGGTGCGGCGGTAGCCGCGGCGCTGGTACCAGGCGATCAGCTCCTCGCGCAGGTCGATCACGGTCATGCGCATCAGCGGCAGGCGCCATTCCTCGCGGGCGATGCGCTCGCACTCGGCGAGCACGGCGTGCCCGATGCCGCCGCCCTGGCGGCGCGGGGCGACTGCGAACATGCCGAAATAGCCGGCGCCGTCGTCCTCGGCGACGTGCGCGCAGGCGACCGGGCCGGTGCCGTCCTCGCCCAGCACCACCCGGCTGCGCGGGCGGCGGATGTCGGCCAGCAGCACGTCGGGGGCGATGCGCTCGCCGTCGAGCAGGTCGGCCTCGGTGGTCCAGCCCGCGCGGCTGGCGTCGCCGCGATAGGCCGAGGTCACCAGGGCGACGAGCGCCGGCACATCGGCGGGAACGGCGGCGCGGAAGCGGAGCGGGGCTGGCGTCATCGGGCGGGAAGGGCTGGGGGATGCGCTGTTCTCGCGCGTTCGCGGCCGCGGCGCAAGCCGTCGCGGCGGACGCAGCCGCGCGCGCGGGCTCGCTCGAAACCCGGCGGTGCGGCGCCGGCCGTCGTTGCCGGGTGCGGTGCGCGGATGCATCCCGTCCGCCGCGCCGGTCGCGCGAGCGCGCTGCCGCGGCCGGATCGCGTCAGCCCAGCAGCCGGCGCACCTTGCGCAGGGCGGCGACGAAGGCGTCGATCTCCTCGTGGGTGTTGTAGAAGGCCAGCGAGGCGCGGCAGGTGGCGGCGACCCCGTAGAACTGCAGCAGCGGGTGCGCGCAGTGCTGGCCGGAGCGGATCGCCACGCCTTCCAGGTCGAGCAGGGTCGCCAGGTCGTGGGCGTGGGCGCCCTCGACCAGGAACGAGACCACCGCCGCCTTGTCGGGCGCGCGGCCGAGGATGCGCACGCCGGCCTCGGCGTCCAGCGCTTCGGTCAGGTGGGCCAGCAGCTCGGACTCGCGGGCCTCGATCCGCGCCAGACCGATCGCGTCCAGGTAATCGGCCGCCGCGGTCAGGCCGACGAAGCCGGCGATGTTCGGCGTGCCGGCCTCGAAGCGGTGCGGCGGGTCGTTGTAGACCGTGCCCTCGAAGCTGACCTCCTTGATCATCTCGCCGCCGCCGATGAACGGCGGCATCGCCTCCAGGTGCTCGCGGCGCGCCCACAGCGCGCCGGTGCCGGTGGGCCCGAGCATCTTGTGGCCGGTGAAGGCGTAGAAGTCGCAGCCGATGGCGGCGACGTCCACGGGCCGGTGCGGCACCGCCTGGGAGCCGTCGACCACGGTGACGATGCCGCGCCGGCGCGCCTCGCGGCACAGCTCGCGCACCGGGTTGACCGTGCCGAGCAGGTTGGAGACGTGCGCCACCGCGAACAGCTTGACGTCGGGCGTCATCGCGCGCGCCAGCGCCTCGCGGTCGAGCGTGCCGTCCTCGCGGATCTCGGCGACCCGGATCGCGGCGCCGGTGCGCTCGGCCACCAGTTGCCAGGGCACGATGTTGGCGTGGTGCTCCATGCGCGAGACCAGGATCGTGTCGCCGGGCCCCAGCCGCGGCAGCGCCCACGAGTAGGCCACCAGGTTGATCGCGAAGGTGGTGCCGCTGCACAGCACCAGTTCGTCGGCGCGCACGTTGAGCAGGCGCGCCAGCCGCCTGCGCGCGCCCTCGTAGGCCTCGGTGGCCTCGGTGCCGAGCTGGTGCACGGCGCGGCTGACGTTGGCGTTGAAGCGGCGGTAGTAGCCGTCCACCGCCTCGATGACCGCGGCCGGCTTCTGCGCGGTGTTGGCGTTGTCGAAATAGATCAGCGGGCGGCCGTGCACCGTGCGATGCAGCAGCGGGAAGTCCGCGCGCAGCCGCGCCCAGTCGACGGCGGCGGGCGCGTCCGCGGCGGGCGCGGCGGCGGGATGCGGTGCGCTCATCGCGCCACCACCCCTTCGAGCGCGCGCGCCAGGGCGGCGTCGAGCGCCTCGTGCAGCGGGCCGGCGCCGGCCGCGGCCAGCGGCTCGCGCGCGAACGCGCCGGTCAGCAGGGCGCGCGCCTGCGCTTCCGGCAGGCCGCGCGCGCGCAGGTAGAACAGCGCGTCGGGGTCGAGGCGGCCGACGGTGGCGCCGTGCGCGGCCTGCACCTCGTCGGCGTGGATGACCAGCACAGGCTGGGTGTCGATCTCCGCCTCGGCCGACAGCAGCAGGTTCTTGTTCGACAGCCGGGCGTCGGTGCCGTCGGCGCCCTCGCGGATCAGGATGCCGCCGTGGAAGACCACGCGGCTGCGGTCGGCGGCGGCGCCGCGCCACAGCAGCTCGGCCGCGGTGTCGCGGGCGACGTGGTCGATGCCGAGGCGGGTGTCGAGGTGGCGGCGCCCGCTGCCCAGCAGCACGCCATTGGCGACCAGGCGTGCGCGGTCGCCTTCCAGGCGCACGTTCAGTTCGTGCCGGGAAAGCGCCGCGCCCAGCTCCGCATCGACGCGGCGGTATTCGGCGTCCGCGGCCAGCACCGCGTCGGTGCGCAGCAGCGCGGTCATGCCGGCGTCGTCGTCCTGCACGCGCGCATGGACCAGGCGGGCGCCCTCGGCGAGGTGGACGTGGGCCAGGCTGTTGTCGAGATGGCGCGCGTCCGCGCCGGCGCGCAGGCGGTGCTCGACCAGGCGCAGGCTGGCGCCGCGACGCAGCTCGATGCGGTGGCGCAGGTGCCAGGCGAGATCCTCGCCGGCGGGGGCGCCGACGAACACCAGGTGCAGCGGCGCCTCGGCCTGGACGCCGGCCTCGGCCTGCAGCAGCACGCCTTCCTCGGCCAGGGCGGCGTTGAGGCGGGCGAACACCTCGTCGCTGCGCTCGAAGCGCCGCGTCAGGAACCGCAGCGCCTCGCCGCCGCCGGCCAGCGCTTCGGAGAGCGGCCGCAGCGAGACGCCGTCGGGCAGGTCGTCCAGCCGCGACAGCGCCGGTACGTGGCGGCCGTTGACGAACACCAGCCGCGGCGACGGGATGCGCGCGAGCAGGGCCTCGTCGAGCGCCGCCGGCGCGGCCGGGGCCACGCCGAAGCGGCGCCGTTCCAGCGCGCGCAGCGGGGTGTACTTCCAGGCTTCGCTGCGCGGGCCGGGCAGGCCGTCGCGCAGGGCCTCGTCGAGCGCGGCGCGGCGCGCGGCATCGCCGCGGAAGCCGGCCGCCAGCGATTCGAGCAGCGGGCTCATCATGCCGACTCCGGCACCACGCGCTCGCGGATCCAGCCGTAGCCGTGCTGCTCCAGCTCCAGCGCCAGCTCCGGGCCGCCGGTCTGCACGATGCGGCCGTCGGCCAGCACGTGCACCACGTCGGGACGGATGTAGTCGAGCAGGCGCTGGTAGTGGGTGATCACCACGAACGCGCGCTCGGGCGAGCGCAGGGCGTTGACGCCCCCGGCCACGGTCTTGAGCGCGTCGATGTCCAGGCCGGAATCGGTCTCGTCGAGGATCGCCAGCTTCGGCTCCAGCACCGCGAGCTGGAAGATCTCGTTGCGCTTCTTCTCGCCGCCGGAAAACCCTTCGTTGACGCCGCGGTGCAGCAACTGGTCGTCCAGGTGCAGCACCGAGAGCTTCTCGCGCACCAGCTTCAGGAACTGCATGGAATCCAGCTCCGGCTCGCCGCGCGCCCGGCGCTGCGCGTTGAGCGCGCTGCGCAGGAAGTAGGTGTTGTTCACGCCCGGGATCTCGACCGGGTACTGGAAGGCCAGGAACACGCCGGCCGCGGCGCGTTCCTCGGGCTCCAGTTCGAGCAGCGCGCGGCCGTCGAACTCGACCGAGCCGGCGGTGACCTCGTAGCCGTCGCGGCCGGCGAGGATGTTGCCCAGGGTGGACTTGCCGGCGCCGTTCGGGCCCATGATGGCGTGGACTTCGCCGGGCTTCACCTCGAGCGAAAGGCCCTTGAGGATGTCCTTGCCGGCGACGCTGGCGTGGAGGTCGATGATCTTGAGCATGGGATTTCCGTAGTTGTCCTGAGCCCCCTCTCCCGCTGGCGGGAGAGGGCTGGGGCGAGAGCGCATGCCCTCATCCGGCGCTGTGCGCCGCCTTCTCCCGCGGGCGGGAGAAGCGAGAAGGAGACTCAGCCGACCGAGCCTTCCAGCGACACTTCCAGCAGCTTCTTGGCCTCGACGGCGAACTCCATCGGCAGCTCGCGGAAGACCTGCTTGCAGAAGCCGTCGACGATCAGGCTGACCGCGTCCTCCTCGGAGATGCCGCGGCTGCGGCAGTAGAACAGCTGGTCGTCGCTGATCTTGGAGGTGGTGGCCTCGTGCTCGACGGTGGCGGCCGGGTTCTTCACCTCGATGTAGGGGAAGGTGTGGGCCCCGCACTGCTTGCCGATCAGCAGGCTGTCGCACTGCGTGTAGTTGCGCGCGCCGTCGGCGCCGCGGTCCACCTTGACCAGGCCGCGGTAGGTGTTCTGGCCGCGCCCGGCGCTGATGCCCTTGCTGACGATCTTCGACTTGGTGCGCTTGCCGATGTGGATCATCTTGGTGCCGGTGTCGGCCTGCTGGCGGTGGTGGGTGAGCGCCACCGAGTGGAACTCGCCCACCGAGTCGTCGCCCAGCAGCACGCAGGACGGGTACTTCCAGGTGATCGCCGAGCCGGTCTCGACCTGGGTCCAGGTCACCTTGCTGCGCGCCCCGCGGCACTCGGCGCGCTTGGTCACGAAGTTGTAGATGCCGCCGCGGCCTTCCTCGTCGCCGGGGTACCAGTTCTGCACGGTGGAGTACTTGATCTCCGCGTCCTCCAGCGCGACCAGCTCGACCACCGCCGCGTGCAGCTGGTTCTCGTCGCGCATCGGCGCGGTGCAGCCTTCCAGGTAGGAGACGTAGGCCTTGTCCTCGCACACGATCAGGGTGCGCTCGAACTGGCCGGTATGGCCGGCGTTGATGCGGAAGTAGGTGGACAGCTCCATCGGGCAGCGCACGCCCGCAGGCACGAACACGAAGCTGCCGTCGGAGAACACCGCCGAGTTCAGCGCGGCGAAGTAGTTGTCGCCGACCGGCACCACGGTGCCGAGGTAGCGCTTCACCAGCTCCGGGTGCTCCTGGATGGCCTCGGACATCGAGCAGAAGATCACCCCTTTCTCGGCCAGCTCCTTGCGGAAGGTGGTGCCGACGGAGACCGAGTCGAACACCGCGTCCACCGCCACGCCGGCCAGCCGCGCGCGTTCGTGCAGCGGCACGCCGAGCTTGTCGTAGGTGTCCAGCAGCTCCTGCGGCACCTCGTCGAGCGACTTGTACTTCGGGCCCTTGGGCGCGGAATAGTAGGACAGCGCCTGGAAGTCGATCGGCTCGATCGAGAGCTTCGCCCAGTGCGGCATCGGCATCTTCAGCCAGTGCCGGTAGGCGGCCAGGCGCCACTCGGTCATCCACTCCGGCTCTTCCTTCTTCGCCGACAGCGCGCGGATGACGTCCTCGTCCAGCCCGGGCGGCAGCGAGTCGGACTCGATGTCGGTCACGAAGCCGGCCTCGTAGCGGCGGCCGAGCTGCTCGTGGATCTCTCGGTTGGCGATGGGTTCGACGATGTCGGTGGCCATGGGGGGGCTGCCTACTGTCAGGGGCCGGCCAGGCGCGCATCGATGCGGCGCGCCGGCGTAGCGGGGGAGGGGAGAGGAGCGTCGTGCAGCATCTGCGCCAGGCTCACGCCGCGCAGCGCGTCGGCGACCACGTCGTTGATGCGGCGCCAGTTGGCGCGCACTCCGCACTGGTGGGAGATGCCGCACTGGCTGTCGTCCAGGCTGCACTCGGTCATCGCCAGCGGGCCTTCCATCGCCTCGACGATCTCGATCAGGCTGATCGCGGCGGCCGGGCGCGCCAGGCGGTAGCCGCCGTTGGCGCCGCGGAAGCCCTCGACCAGGCCCGCCTGGGCCAGCGGCTTGAGCACCTTGCTGACGGTCGGCGCTTCCAGGCCCGCGCGCTCGGCCAGGTCCGCCGCGCACAGCACCGCGTCCGGACGCGCGGCGAGCGCGGTCAGGACGACGGTGGCGTAGTCGGTGAGCCTGGTGACGCGGAGCATGGGGGGGCGGGGACGATCCGTCAAATCGGACCGAAATTGTACTCTTTCGATCGCGGCGCGGCCAGTCCGCCGGTGCGCCTGGATTCATTCGCGCCCGTGCCCGTGCCGCGCGGGCGTCGGGGCCGCCCGTCGCATGGCGCCGGCTCGCCGCATGCCACACAATGCCGGTTCTCCATTCCGCTCAGACCGATGCCGAAGCAACCCCTGAAGATCGAAGCCCGCAAGTCCCCGATCCACGGCAATGGCGTGTTCGCCAAGCGCAAGATCCGCAAGGGCGAGCGCATCATCCGCTACGTCGGTGCGCTGCGCACCCACGACGAGGTGGACGCGGCCTATGCCGACGTCGAGGAGAACGGGCATACGTTCCTGTTCACCCTCAACGACGAGTACGTCATCGACGCCAACGTGCGCGGCAACGTCGCGCGCTGGATCAACCACAGCTGCGCGCCGAACTGCGAGGCGGTGGTGGAGGAGGACGACAAGGGGCGCCCGGAGAAGGACCGGGTGTACATCGAGGCGCTGCGCGACATCGCCCGCGGCGAGGAGCTGACCTACAACTACGGGATCACCCTCGAGGAGCGGCACACGCCGAAGCTGAAGAAGCTCTGGGGCTGCCGCTGCGGCCAGCCCAACTGCACCGGGACCATGCTGCAGCCCAAGCGCAAGCGCTGAAGCGGCCGCCCCGGGGCATCGCGGCGGCCCGGGCCGGGCCGGCGGGGCGTCAGGCGGCCGCCGGCGCGGCCACGCGGCCGCGCAGCGAATTGCTCATCGCCTCGGTGATCGTCACGTCCACGAAGCGCCCGATCAGCGACCTGGGCGCCGGGAAGTTCACGAAGCGCATGTTCTCGGTGCGCCCGGTCAGCTCGTGCTCGCTCTTGCGCGAAACGCCTTCCACCAGCACCCGCTGGGTGGTCCCCACCATCGCCTCGGCGATGCGGCGCGCGTTGGCGTTGATCGCGGCCTGCAGCCGCTCCAGCCGCGCGTGCTTGACCGCGGCCGGGATGTCGTCGGGCAGGTCGGCGGCCGGGGTGCCGGGGCGACGGGAATAGATGAAGGAGAAGCTCTGGTCGAAGCCGACCTCCTCGATCAGCTTCATCGTCTTCTCGAAATCCGCGTCGGTCTCGCCGGGGAAGCCGACGATGAAGTCCGAGGACAGGCAGATGCCCGGGCGCACCGCGCGCAGCTTGCGCACCTTCTGCTTGAACTCCAGCGCGGTGTAGCCGCGCTTCATCGCCGCCAGGATGCGATCGCTGCCCGATTGCACCGGCAGGTGCAGGAAGTCGGCCAGCTGCGGCACGTCGCGGTAGGCCTCCACCAGCGAGTCGGAGAACTCCAGCGGGTGCGAGGTGGTGAAGCGGATGCGCTCGATGCCCTCGATTTCGGCGACGGTGCGGATCAGCAGGCCCAGGTCGGCATGCGCCTCGCCGGCATCGCCGCCGCCCATGGGGCCGCGGTAGGCGTTGACGTTCTGGCCGAGCAGGGTGACCTCGCGCACGCCCTGGCCGGCGAGCTGCACGATCTCCACCAGCACGTCCTCGAACGGCCGGCTGACCTCCTCGCCGCGGGTGTAGGGCACCACGCAGAAGCTGCAGTACTTGCTGCAGCCCTCCATGATCGAGACGAACGCGGTCGGGCCCTCGGCGCGCGGCTCGGGCATGGCGTCGAACTTCTCGATCTCCGGGAAGCTGATGTCCACCTGCGGCCGGCCCTGCTCGCGGCGGGCGCGGATCAGCTCCGGCAGCCGGTGCAGGGTCTGCGGCCCGAACACCAGGTCCACGAACGGGGCGCGCTTGACGATCGCCTCGCCTTCCTGCGAGGCCACGCAGCCGCCCACCCCGATCAGCACCGGGCGGTCGCCCTGCTTGAGAGCCTTCCAGCGGCCGAGCTGGCTGAACACCTTCTCCTGGGCCTTCTCGCGGATCGAGCAGGTGTTGACCAGGATGACGTCGGCCTCCTCGGCGCGGTCGGTCAGCTCCAGGCCTTCGGCGGCCGCCAGCACGTCGGCCATGCGGTCGGAGTCGTACACGTTCATCTGGCAGCCGTGGGTCTGGATGAACAGCTTGCCGCGCGCGGGCGAGCCGGCAGGCGCGGCGGGACGGGCCAGTGGAAGGATGTCGCCGACGGCGGGCGCGGGGCGGGTCTGGGCGGTCATGGGCCTGGGTCGTGGGCATGTCCGGGGCGCGAAGGCGGAACCGGGCCGGATGGCGGGCGACGGGCGGCCCGCGTCGGGCCGGCGCGCAGTGTACCCGCACGCAGCGCCGGCCGCAGGCGTCGCCGGCCGCGTCCTGGGGTGCCGCGGCGCCCCTTGGCAAGCGGCGGCTTTGCGGCGAGACTGCGCCCGATGGGGATCAAGGGGACCATCGCCGTGCTGTGCGCGCTCGCGTCCGCCCCGGCCGCGGCGGGCACGCTGTACCGGTGCGACAGCGGCGACGGCGTGCCGCAGTACGTCAGCAAGCGCGTGCCGGGCGCCCAGTGCCGGGTGATCAGCCGCTACACGGCCGCGGCCGGCCGCGCCCCCGCCGCCGGCCGCGTCGACGGTTCGCCGGCCACCGTGAATCCGGGCACGTCCGCGGCCTCCAGGCCGCGCGCAGCGGCCGGGGCCCCCGCTCGGCAGGCCGCGCCGGCCACCCGGCAGGTGCAGGGCCAGCTGTACTCCTACGTCAAGGACGGGATCCGCCACTACACCAGCCGGCCGCCGGCGGGCGGATCCGGCGCCACCGCCCTGCGCACGATCCGCTACAGCTTCATCGAGACCTGCCATGCCTGCGCCGCCCGGCCGGGGGTGAACTTCGGCACGGTGCGCCTGAACACGGATGCCTACGCCGAGGAGGTCCGGGCCGCGGCGCGGGAATTCGGCGTCGACGAGGCGATCGTGCGGGCGATCATGCACGCGGAATCGGCGTTCAACCCGAACGCGCTCTCGCGCGCCGGGGCCCAGGGCCTGATGCAGCTGATGCCGGCCACGGCGCGCCGCTTCGGCGTGGCCAATCCGTTCGACCCGGCGCAGAACATCCGCGGCGGGGTGGAATACCTGGCCTGGCTGCTGCGGCGCTTCAACGGCGACCTGACCCTGGCCGCGGCCGGCTACAACGCCGGCGAGGGCGCGGTGGACCGCCACGGCGGCGTGCCGCCCTACAGCGAGACCCGGCGCTACGTGGAGCGGGTGAACGTGCTCTCCGAACGCTACCGCGGCCATCTGGCCAGCGCCGGCGGGCGCTGAGTCGAAACGTCCGGGGCGTCGGAGATTGTCGGCCGATTCAGCGTTCCGTTACACTTGATCGTCTTTTGGCGTGCGCATCGGCGACGGAAGACGCGCGCGGCAGCCAGTTTTTTCACCAGCTACCGAAAGGTTCGCGGAGTGCCGGATGGCCAATGAAACGGTGATCAATCCCGTCGATGGCGAGGATTCAGTCAATACGGGGCGTCGCCGCTTCCTGACCGCCACCACCGCGGTGGTGGGCGCGGTCGGGGTGGTGGGAGCGGCGGTGCCGTTCATCAAGTCCTGGAACCCGAGCGCGCGGGCGCTGCTGGCGGGCGCTCCCGTCACCGTGGACATCAGCGCGCTGCAGGAGGGCCAGCGCCTGATCCTGGAGTGGCGCGGCCAGCCGATCTGGATCGTCAAGCGGTCCAAGGCGATCCTCGACGCGCTGCCGACGCTGGACCCGCTGCTGCGCGATCCGACCTCCGAGAACGCCGACCAGCAGCCGGCCTACGTGCGCGAGGCCAATCCGGAGCTGCGCTCGATCAAGCCCGAGATCTCGGTACTGGTCGGGCTGTGCACGCACCTGGGCTGCTCGCCGGAGATGGCCGCCGAGATCCGGCCCGAGCCGTTCGATCCGAACTGGAAGGGCGGCTATTTCTGCCCCTGCCACAAGTCGAAGTTCGACATGGCCGGCCGCGTCTTCCAGGGCGTCCCGGCCCCGACCAACCTGGTCGTGCCGCCGCACTATTACGCCGACGACAACACCATCGTCATCGGCGTCGATCCGGAGGGGGCCGCTTAAATGGCGAACATCTTCACTCGTACGGCCACGGGCGTGATGGACTGGGTCAACGCGCGCGCGCCGGGCATGATGCCGGCGTACCGCAAGCACATGACCGAGTACTACGCGCCGAAGAACTTCAACTTCATGTACTACTTCGGTTCGCTGGCGCTGCTGGTGCTGGTGAACCAGCTGGTGACGGGCATCTTCCTGACGATGCACTACAAGCCCAGCGCGGCCGAGGCGTTCTCCTCGGTCGAGTACATCATGCGCGACGTGGAGTGGGGCTGGCTGATCCGCTACATGCACTCCACCGGCGCGTCGCTGTTCTTCATCGTCGTCTACCTGCACATGTTCCGCGGGCTGATGTACGGCAGCTACCAGAAGCCGCGCGAGCTGGTGTGGATCCTGGGCATGCTGATCTACCTGGTGCTGATGGCCGAGGCGTTCCTGGGCTACGTGCTGCCGTGGGGCCAGATGTCGTTCTGGGGCGCGAAGGTGATCATCTCGCTGTTCGGCGCGTTCCCGGTGATCGGCAACGGCCTGACCGAGTGGATCATGGGCGACTACCTGCCCTCGGACGCCACCCTCAACCGCTTCTTCGCCCTGCACGTGATCGCGCTGCCGCTGGTGCTGCTGCTGCTGGTGGTGCTGCACCTGGGCGCGCTGCACGAGGTCGGCTCCAACAATCCCGACGGCGTGGAGATCAAGAAGGGGCCGAAGGGCAACCGCTGGTCGAAGACCGCGCCGACCGACGGCATCCCGTTCCACCCCTACTACACGGTCAAGGACATCGTGGGCGTCGGTTTCCTGCTGATGCTGGCGGCCTTCGTCATCTTCTTCGCGCCCGAGTTCGGCGGCTGGTTCCTCGAGCACGACAACTTCGTCGAGGCCAACCCGCTGGTCACCCCGGAGCACATCAAGCCGGTGTGGTACTACACGCCCTACTACGCGATGCTACGCGTGGTGCCGGACAAGCTCGCCGGCGTGCTGGTGATGTTCGGCGCGATCGCGATCCTGTTCCTGGTGCCCTGGCTGGACCGCGCCAAGGTGAAGTCCTACCGCTACCGCGGCCTGTTGTCGAAGGTGCTGCTGGGGCTGTTCGCGCTCAGCTTCGTCTGGCTGGGCAAGATCGGCGCCGGCCCGGGCACGGACCCGACGGAGACCATCGTCGGCCGCTTCCTGACCTTCTACTACTTCGCGTTCTTCATCACCATGCCGCTGTGGACCAAGCTCGACAGGACCAAGCCCGTGCCGGAGAGGGTGACGACCCATGACTGAGCACGCGGCGTTCGGCAATCTGGAGGCGGGAATCGTGAAGAAGGGCTATCTGCGCCTGGCGCGCCGCGCGGCCGCCGCGCTCGGCGGCCTGCTGCTGACCTGCAGCGCGCTGGCGGCCGGGCCGGGTTCGGCGCTGCAGCAGTCGGGCGCCGACATCGCCGACCGGGCCTCCCTGCAGCGCGGCGCGCAGCTGTTCATGAACTACTGCTCGGGCTGCCACTCCCTCAAGTACCTGCGCTACTCGCGCCTGGCCGACGACCTCGGCCTGAGCGAGGACGAGGTAATGCAGAACCTCAACTTCACCGGGGCCGGCTTCGGCGAGCACATCGTCTCGGCCATGCCGGCCGTGCACGCGGAGGGCTGGTTCGGCAAGCCGCCGCCGGACCTGTCGCTGACCGTGCGCACCAAGATCGGCGGCCCGGACTGGGTCTATACCTTCCTCAAGTCCTTCTACCAGGACGAGGACGCGACCCTGGGCTGGAACAACACCCTGTACCCGAACGTCTCCATGCCCAATCCCCTGTGGGAACTGCAGGGCCTGCAGCGGCCGGTGTACGGCGAGCCCGACGAAATCGGCGAGCCGACCGTGGAAAGCCTGCAGATCGCGCAGCCGGGCCGGCTGTCGGCGGAGGAATTCGACCGTTCCGCCCGCGACATCGCCGCGTTCCTCCAGTACGCTGCCGAGCCGGCCGCGCTCAAGCGCCAGGGCCTGGGGGTGTGGGTGATCCTGTTCCTGGCGTTCTTCACCTTCCTCGCGTGGCTGCTGAAGAAGGAGTACTGGCGCGACGTGCACTGAGCGCAGACGCGCGCCGGCCCGCCGCCGAGGGCGGGCTCCCGCCGAGGCGCCGGAGGCGCCCCGCGGGCCTGGACAACCGGGGAACCGTGACGGCCGTTCGCACAGGGCGGGTGGCGTCGATACGGCCGGCGGATTCCGGCCGTTGGAGAAAACCTGATGATGGCGTCGAGTCCGCGTATGCGTAATGCCCTGACCCTGTTCTCCGCAGTCGACGATGTGCTGTGCCACCGGGTGCGCCTGGTGCTGGCCGCGAAAGGCGTCACCTACGACCTGATCGCGGTCGATCCCCAGGACCCGCCCGAGGACCTGGTCGACCTGAACCCCTACCACTCGGTGCCGACGCTGGTCGAGCGCGAGCTGGTACTCTACGCCGCCTCGGTGGTCTGCGAGTACATCGACGAGCGCTACCCGCACCCGCCGCTGATGCCGGTGGATCCGCTTTCGCGCGCGCGCCTGCGCCTGGCGATGCTGCGGCTCGAGCACGACTGGGTGCCGCAGATCCAGGCCATCCAGTTCGGCAACAAGCAGCAGGCCGAGGCCGGCCGCAAGCGCCTGCGCGAACTGCTGACCGCCTCGGTGCCGCTGTTCAAGGCCAGCAAGTTCTTCCTCAGCGCCGAGATGAGCCTGGCCGACTGCGCGATGGCGCCGATCATCTGGCGCCTGCAGGCGCTCGACATCCCGCTGCCCAAGGACGGCAAGGCGATCGAGGACTACGGCAACCGCATCTTCCGCAACCCCGGCTTCGTGCGCAGCCTGACCCCGCAGGAGAAGAACCTGCGCGAGCTGCCGGCCTGAGGCGGGCGACCGGCTGTCCGCGGCGTCGCCGCCGGATGATTTCTGCGCCCGGGGCTCCTAGACTGAGCGCATGAGCGAACCCGCAACGCCCCGCATGACCAGCCACCGCCCGTACCTGCTGCGGGCGCTGTACGAGTGGATCGCCGACAACGCGATGACGCCCCACATCCTGGTCGATGCCACCCGGCCCGGCGTGCGGGTGCCGCCGCATACCGTCAAGGACGGGCGCGTCGTGCTCAACATCGCCGAGCGCGCCGTCGCGCGGCTGGAGATGGACAACGACAGCGTGCGTTTCACCGCGCGCTTCGGCGGCGTCAGCCAGCCGGTGGACGTGCCGGTCTCGGCGGTGCTGGCGGTGTACGCGCGCGAGACCGGGCAGGGCATGGTGCTGCCCGACGAGCCGGTCGGCGATGCGCCGGACCCGGACGACGAGCCGCCGGCCTCGCCGCCCGACGACGGCGCCGGCGTGGACGCGCCGCCGAAACGCGGCCATCTGCGGGTCGTCAAGTAGGCAGCGCCGGCCTGCGGCGCGCGCCGCGGGCCCTAGGCTGTATCGATTTCAGCGTGCGACAGGCCCCTTCGCCCGCATGCGGGGAGCACTCTGTTTTTTCCCTCCCCCGCAAGCGCACGCCGCAGGCGTCCAAAGCAGCCCTCATCCGGCGCTGCGCGGCTTGCGGGAGAAGGAACGATATGCACCCGCTTGCGGGAGAAGGGACGAGCCGCACCCGCCTGCGGGAGAAGGGACGAGCCGCACCCGCCTGCGGGAGAAGGGACGAGCCGCAGGTCGAATGTCGATACAGCCTAGGCGCCCGGGCGGCAGAAGCCGTCCGGCCGTTCGCCTCGAACGTCTCGATCGCCCAGGCCCTAGCGCATCGCCTCCAGTACGCCCTCGGCGCCGACCGGGCCGACGAAGCCGACCAGCTCGTCGCCGCGCAGCACCAGCTTGCCCACCGAGCGTTCGACGCCGTCGCTGGAGTATTCGAAGCGGAAGCTGCGCTCGACCCCGAGCCGGCCGTCCTCGCGCCGCCGCAGGCGCAGGCCGCTGGCGTGCACGGTCTGGTCGAGCCACTGCACGCCGGCGGCGCGGCAGGCCTCGCGGCCGATGCGCTCGGCGCGCTCGGCGGCCGCGCGCGAGGCGCTCCACCAGGCCGCGGCGGCGGCGGCGAGGATCATCAGCAGGATCGGGCCGGACATGCCGCTACTGTGGCGACCACGGTGCGCGACCGCAAGGGAGCGCGCAGGGCCCCCGAGCCCCGCAGCGGGCGCGCTACGCCGCCGGGGCGCGCGCCGCGGCCGCGCCGGCCCCGGGCTTCCGCGGATCGCGCGCGGCGATCCGGCCGGCCGCTCGTGGCCGGCGTTTCCGTCGGCGGCGCCGGCAGGGCGCGTGCCGCGTCAGGCCGGCGGCGGGCCCAGCTTCAGCGAGAGGTCCACGGCGCGCACGTGCTTGGTCAGCGCGCCGACCGAGATGCAGTCCACTCCGTCCTCGGCCACCGCGCGCACGCTGTCGAGCTCGATCCCGCCGGAGACCTCCAGCGGGATCCGCCCGCCGTAGGGCGCGCCGCGCGCGATCCGCACCGCCTCGCGCCGCGTCGGGGCGTCGAAGTCGTCGATCAGGATCCGTTGGCAGCCGGCGTCCAGCGCCTCGCGCAGCTGCGCCAGGGTCTCGACCTCGACGATCAGCGGCAGCTCCGGCCGCTGCGCGCGCGCAGCGCCGATCGCCGCCGCGACCGAACCGGCCATGCGCACGTGGTTCTCCTTCAGCATCACCGCGTCGAACAGCCCCATGCGGTGGTTGTCGCCGCCGCCGGCGCGCACGGCGTACTTCTGCGCCAGGCGCAGGCCGGGCAGGGTCTTGCGGGTGTCGAGGATGCGCGCGCCGGTGCCCTCCACGGCGCGCACGTAGGCGGCGGTGGCGGTCGCCACGCCGCTGAGCGTCTGCAGGAAGTTCAGCGCGGTGCGCTCGGCGGTCACCAGGGCGCGCGCGCGCCCGGCCACCGTGGCGAGCACGCTGCCGGCGGTGGCGGCGTCGCCTTCGGCGATGCGCCATTCGATCCGGACCTGCGGGTCCAGCGCGCGCAGGCAGGCGTCGAACCAGGGCCGACCGCAGATCACCGCGTCCTGCTTGCACAGCAGGTAGGCGGCATCCTCCACGTCGGGCAGCAGGGCCGCGGTGGCGTCGCCGGGGCCGACGTCCTCGGCCAGCGCGCGGGCGATGTCGGCGGCGACCGCGTCCGCCGGCGGCGGCGCCGGCCGGCTCATCGCGCGGCGGCCGGGAAGTCCTCGACCTGCGCGGTCGGAATGCCCTCCTCGACCAGCAGCACCGGGATGCCGTCGTCGACCCGGTAGACCCGCTTGCGGTCGCGCGTCACCAGCGCCTCGCGCAGCGGCTCGGCCTGAGGGCTGTCGTCGGCGCGACGCAGGGTGCCGGACTCGACGGCGCGGTTGAGCGCATCCAGGCCGGCGCGGTCGAGCACCGAGAGCGGCTGGCGCGTGGCCGGGCAGACGAGGATGTCGAGGAGCTTGCGGTCCATGGGCGGCTGGGCTGAAAGGAGGGCAAGAGCGTACCACCTCGGCCGCCGCGGCCCGGCCGACCGGCGCCGCGCCGCCGTCCGGCACGACGCATCCTGGGCGCGGTGCGCGGCGCGATTGCCCGCGAGCGCGCGAAGCGCCCTAAAATGGCGGTTTGCGCCCGGGATCCGCCATGTCCGCCAATTCCGCCAGCCCGCTCGTGGGCATCGTCATGGGCTCGAGGTCCGACTGGGACACCATGCGGCATGCCGCCGAACGGCTCGATGCGCTCGGCGTCGCCCACGAAGTGCGCGTGGTCTCCGCGCACCGCACCCCGGACGCCATGTTCGCCTACGCCGAGCAGGCGCAGGCGCGCGGCCTGCGCGCGATCATCGCCGGCGCCGGCGGCGCCGCGCACCTGCCGGGCATGCTGGCGGCCAAGACCCCGGTGCCGGTACTCGGCGTGCCGGTGCAGTCGAAGGCGCTCAACGGCCTGGACTCGCTGCTGTCGATCGTGCAGATGCCGGCCGGCATCCCGGTGGCGACCTTCGCCATCGGCAAGGCCGGCGCGGCCAACGCGGCGCTGTTCGCCGCCGCGATGCTCGGCGACCGGCCGGAGATCGCGCAGGCGCTGGCGGCGTTCCGCGCGCGCCAGACCGAGGACGTGGCCGGCAACGACGACCCGCGCATCGACGCGCGTCCGCCGGGCTTCGCATGACCACCGTCGGTATCTTGGGTGGCGGACAGCTCGCGCGCATGCTGGCGCTGGCCGGGGCTCCGCTCGGCCTGCGTTTCCTGGTCATGGACACCGCCGCCGACGCCTGCGCCGGGCAGTGCGCGCCGCTGCTGGTGGGCGACTACCGCGACGAGGCCGCGCTGGCCGAGTTCGCCTCGCGGGTGGACGTGGCCACCTTCGATTTCGAGAACGTGCCCGCCGAGAGCGCGCGCTGGCTGAGCGAGCGGGTGCCGGTGTTCCCGAATCCCGACGCGCTGGCGGTGGCGCAGGACCGGCTGGCGGAAAAGACCCTGTTCCGCGACCTCGGCATCCCGGTGCCGGCGTTCGCCGACGTGGACTCGCGCGCCGGCCTGGACGCCGCGGTGGCCCGTGTGGGCCTGCCGTGCATCCTCAAGACGCGGCGGCTGGGCTACGACGGCAAGGGCCAGTTCCGCCTGCGCGAGCCGGCCGACCTCGACCGCGCCTGGGACGCGCTGGGCGCGCAGGCGGGAAAGGTCGGGCTCATCGTCGAGGCCTTCGTGCCCTTCGAGCGCGAGTACTCCGTGGTGGCGGTGCGCGGCCGCGACGGCGCCTTCCGCGCCTGGCCGCTGACCGCGAACTGGCACGTGGACGGGGTGCTCTCGGCCAGCCTGGCGCCCGCCGCCGCGCCAGGGGCGCTGGCGCGCGAGGCGCAGGCGCACGCGTGCGCGCTGGCCGAGCGCCTGGACTACGTCGGCGCGTTCGCGCTGGAGCTGTTCTGCCGCGATGGCCGGCTGCTGGCCAACGAGATGGCGCCGCGGGTGCACAACTCCGGGCACTGGACGATCGAGGGCGCCGAGACCTCGCAGTTCGAGAACCACCTGCGCGCGGTGCTCGGGCTGCCGCTGGGCGCGACCGACGCGCGCGGCAACGCCTGCATGCTCAACTGGATCGGCGCGATGCCCGACCCGCTGCCGGTGCTGGCCGCGTCGGGCGGGCACTGGCACGACTACGGCAAGGCGCCGCGCGAAGGCCGCAAGGTCGGCCACGCCACGCTGCGCGCCGACGATGCCGCGGCGCTGGCCGCGACCCTGGCGCAGGTCGGCGCGGCGCTGGGGCGGGAGCCCCAGGTGGCGCCCGTCGTCGCCGCGCTGTCGGCGTAGAAGCGCGCGTTCGTGCCGCCGGGCCTGGGGACCGTCGCTTCGAACGTCTCTGCCGCCCGGGCTCCTGGCTGTATCGACATTCGGCGCGCGAAAGAGGCTCCTCGTTGGGGGCGCGCTGTCTTTGTCCTCCCCCCGCAAGCGGGAGCCATCTTGTTTTTCCCTTCCCCCGCAAGCGGGGATCACTCTGTTTTTTCCTTCCCCCGCAAGCGGGGGAAGGTGCCGAAGGCGGATGGGGGCGCGCCGCAGGCGCCCAAGAGTCCCCTCATCCGGCGCTGCGCGCCGCCTTCTCCCGCTTGCGGGAGAAGGAACAATGTGGTCCCGCGTGCGGAAAAAGGGGCGGTTTCGACGCTGCAGGTCGAATGCCGATGCGGCTTAGCGCATCCGCGAGGCGACGTAGCGCCAGTTCACCAGCTGCCACCACGCCGCGAGGTACTTCTCGCGCTGGTCGCGGTAGTCGAGGTAGTAGGCGTGCTGCCACAGGCAGCAGGCGAGCAGGGGGTGGTCGCGGCCGGTGATCGGCGTGACCGCGTTCGGGGTGGCGGCGATCGCCAGGCGCCCGTCCGGGCGCTGCAGCAGCCAGGCCCAGCCCGCGCCGAAACCGCGCAGCGCCGCCTGCTCGAAGCGCTCGCGGAACGCGGCATAGCCGCCGAACGCCTCGTCCATGGCCTGGGCCAGCTTCGGCCCGGGCTCGCCGCCGCCGCCGGCCGCCGCCGGCTGCAGGCAGCGCCAGTACAGGTCGGTGTTCCAGGCCTGGGCGGCGTGCTCGAACAGCGCGCCCTGGGCCCGGCGCACGATCTCCTCCAGGCTGGCGTCCTTCAGCGGGGTGCCGGCGATCAGCGTGTTGACCCGCTCGATGTCGGCCCGCTGGTGGTGCCCGTGATGCTGCTCGACCGTATCGCCGGACAGGTGCGGTTCCAGGGCGGTGCGGTCGTAGGGGAGTGCGGCGAGTTCGATGGGCATGCCTGGGCGGGGCCGTCAAAGTGCGCGGGGGCGCGAGCGCTTACAATGGCGGATTCTAATCCCACGCCCGGCGGTCGGTCTTCGCGCATCCTTCGCGTCGCCGCCGCCGCGCGACGCAGGAGCTGATCATGGCGGTCATGCAGCGGATCCAGGCCGAGGTCGAGTCGCACCCCATCGTGCTCTTCATGAAGGGGACGCCCGAGTATCCGATGTGCGGCTTTTCCAGCCGCGCGGTCGAGACCCTGCGCGCGGCGGGCCTCGATCCGGAGCAGCTGCACACCGTCAACGTGATGCAGGATCCGGAGGTGCGCGCCAACCTGCCGCGCTATTCCAACTGGCCGACCTTCCCGCAGCTGTTCATCCACGGCGAGCTGATCGGCGGCTGCGACATCACCGTGGAGCTGCACGAATCCGGCGAACTGGCGCGCATGGTGGCGGAGGTGCAGCGGGCGTGAGCGCGACCCTGCCGATGCCGCTGCCGGGCGCCCGCCCGTTGCTCGGCCGCGTGATCCTGGTCGCCGGCGCGTACGGCGGCCTGGGCCGCGCCGCCGCGCTGGCCTGCGCCGACGCGGGCGCGCGGGTGGTGCTGCTGGGGCGGAAGGTGCCGCGGCTGACCCGCGTGCACGACGCGATCGCCGCCGCCGGCGGCGAGGCGGCGATGTATCCGCTGGACCTGGAAGGCGCGAGCGCCGACGACTACACGGAGCTGGCCGCCCGCATCGGCGATGCCTACGGCCGCCTGGACGGCGTGCTGCACTGCGCCGCCGAATTCCGCGGGCTGACCCCGTTCGAGCACACCGATCCGGCCGTATTCGCGCGCGCGCTGCACGTCAACCTGACCGCCCGCTGGTGGCTCACCCAGGCGTGCATGCCCTGGCTGCGGCGCGCCGAGGACAGCGCGGTGGTGTTCGTCCTCGACGACCCGGCCCGCAGCGCGCAGGCGTTCTGGGGCGGCTACGGCGTGTCGCAGGCCGGGCTGGAGGCGATGGTGTCGATGCTGGCCGCCGAACTCGCCGCCACCCCGGTGCGGGTGTGCGGCCTGCGGCCGGGGCCGATGCGCACGCCGTTGCGCGCCCAGGCCTACGTGGAAGGCGAGGACGGCCTGGCGGCCGATCCGGCCGACTACGCCCAGGCCTGCGTCGAGCTGCTGTCGGCCGACGGCGCCGCCTGGCGCGGCCGCATCCGGGAGCGCGCGGCGTGACCATCGCCTCCGCGGCCCTGCTGCTGTTCCTGATCCTGGACCCGCTCGGCAACGTGCCGGTGTTCCTGAGCATGCTGCGCCGGCTGCCGCCGCAGCGGCAGCGGATCGTGCTCGCGCGCGAGATGCTGATCGCGCTGGCGGTGCTGATGCTGTTCCTGTGGGGCGGCCGCTACGCCCTGGAACTGATGCACCTGCGGCAGGAATCGGTGGCCATCGCCGGCGGCATCATCCTGTTCCTGATCGGCATCCGGATGATCTTCCCCAGCCCGCAGGGGCTGATGGGGGAGATCCCGGACGGCGAACCCTTCATCGTGCCGATGGCGATCCCGCTGGTGGCCGGCCCGTCCGGCATGGCGGCGGTGATGCTGATGGGCAGCAACGAGCCGGACCGTCTCGGCGAATGGAGCCTGGCGCTGCTGATCGCCTGGGGCGCGACCGCGGCGATCCTGTTCTCCTCCACCTACCTCTACAAGCTGCTCGGCGCCCGCGCGCTGACCGCGCTGGAGCGGCTGATGGGCATGCTGCTGGTGGCGATCTCCGTGCAGATGCTGCTCGACGGCATCGCCGGCTACCTCGCCCATGCCGGCGTGGCGGGGCCGTGATGCCGCTGTGACAAGGACTTAGCGGCCGTTCTTCGATTCGGCCGCAAAACCACGGCCAGTCAGTAGCTTGCGCGCCCTCCGCGCCCGTCATCGCGCTGTCATATCGCCCGCCTACCATGTTAATCTGTTGTTAACCGCAGCGGGGCGAGCCGCCGTGGCGAACAGGGGAATCCTCCACAACACCCGCATTCGTATGCCCGTCCGCGGGCTCTCGCGAACGGTCCCGTCTTTCCCAGCATCTCCGAGGCCCAACACCATGACTCCCAAGCATCGCGTCCGCCTTTCCCGGTTGTCGCTCGGCCTGATCGCAGCCCTGGCCGCCGCGCCCGCGTTCGCGCAGAGCACCACGTCCTCCGGTCTCGCCGGTACTGTCATGAGCAACGACGGTCAGCCCGTCGCTGGTGCGGAAGTCACCATCGTCCACGTCGAGTCGGGCACCGTCAGCCGCGCTACCACCGACGCCAGCGGCCGCTACAACGCGCGTGGCCTGCGCGTGGGCGGTCCCTACACCGTCACCATCAACAAGGCCGGCGCCGGCACCTCGACCCGCGACGACATCTATCTGGCGCTGAACCAGACGGGCCAGGTCGACGTCCAACTCAGTGGCGACCTGACCACGCTGGGTACGGTGTACGCCACCGCGACCGCAGGTTCGGAGGTGTTCAGTTCCGCGAAGATGGGGGCGGGGACCAACCTCGGCCTCGAGCAGATCGAGGCGCTGCCGACCATCCAGCGCAACCTGCAGGACTTCGTTCGTCTCGACCCGCGCGTCGCCCAGACCGACAAGGGACGGCTGGAGATCAGCGCTGGCGGCCAGAACCCCCGCTACAACGCCATCCGTATCGACGGCGTCAACACCAGCGACACCTTCGGCCTGGAAGCCAGCAACTTCCCGCTGCTGCGCCAGCCGGTTTCGATGGACGCCATCGAAGCGATCAACGTCGACCTGTCCAACTACGACACCACCATCACCGGCGCCACCGGCGCGGTGATCGACGCGGTGACCAAGTCGGGCACCAACAACTTCAGCGGCTCGGTGTACTACGTCTACCGCGACCAGGATTGGGTGCGCGACAACGAAGACGGTTCGCCGTTCTCCGGCTTTGAGGACGAGGAGACCTACGGCCTGACCTTCGGCGGCCCGATCGTGAAGGACCGGCTGTTCTTCTTCGCCAACTACGAGAAGTTCACCCGCAACTCGCCGGCGGCCAGCTTCGGCCCGATCGGCTCCAGCGCCTCCAACATCGTCGGCATCACCCAGGACCAGATTGCCCAGGCGCAGCAGATCGCGCGCGATGTCTACGGCATCGACATCGGCTCGCTGCAGACGCCGGACGGCATCAAGACCGAACTCGAGGAGAAGGCGGTCAAGTTCGACTGGAACATCGGCGAGAACCACCGCCTGTCCTATCGCTACTCGGAAACCGAGCAGGTCGATCCGGTCCTGGCCGGCTCAGGCGAGAACTCGCTGAGTCTCAACAGCCGCTGGTACGAGATCCAGAAGGCCTTCGACAGCCACTCGGTTCAGCTCTTCAGCGACTGGTCGCCGAACTTCTCCACCGAGTTCAAGGGCTCGCGCCGCAACTACGACTCCCTCAGTGCGGTGTACTCGCGCTTGCCGCAGATTTCGATCGGCTTCGGTCCCGAGGACAGCCCGGACGAGCCGTCATCGCCGTACCTGAATTTCGGTACCGACGAGTTCCGCCACGGCAATCAGATCGAGACCACCACCGACACGTTGTTCGGCGCTGGTACCTGGTATGCCGGCGACCACACGGTCAAGTTCGGCTTCGACTGGGAGCGCAACGACGTCTACAACTTGTACGCCCAAAATATCTGGGGTTCGTACCGGTTCGCCAGTCTCGACCACTTCCGCAACGGCGAGTACTGGGAGTACAGGTTGAACGCGCCGGTGCCCGGCCGCGGTCTCGACAGCGTGGCGATGAACTATGAACACAAGAACCTGGGCCTGTTCGTGCAGGACACCTGGGCGGTGAACTACAACCTGAGCCTGATGTTCGGTCTGCGCGTCGACATCCCGGATCTGGACGACGTGGCCGACCACAACCTGCTGGTGCAGGAGGTCTACGGCCTCGACAACCGCAACGTCCTTGATGCCAAGCTGTGGCAGCCGCGTTTCGGCTTCAACTACACCTTCGACAGCGACCGCCCGACCCAGCTGCGTGGCGGCGTGGGCCTGTTCCAGGGCGCGGCCGCCAACGTCTGGGTGGGCAACTCCTACCAGAACAGCGGCTTCGGCCTGATCGGCTACAACCAGCTGATGGAAAATGTGCCGGTCGACCAGCGCGATGCGATCTGGGCCTCGCTGCCGTTCGTGCCCGATCCGGACAACCCGACCACGCCGGCGCCGGCCGCGGGCTACCAGATGATGGTCAACCTGATGGAGGACGGCATCAAGCAGCCCTCCGTGTGGAAGGCCAACCTCGCCTTCGACCACGAGCTGCCGTGGTACGGCATCGTGGCCTCGGCCGAGGCGCTGTTCACCCGCGTCAAGGACGCTCTGCACTTCGAGCGTCTCGACCTGGGCGCGCCCACCGGCTACGGACCCGACGGACGTCCGCTCTACTGGAGCAACAACGCGACGGGTACCGGCCGGCGCGCCAACGGCAACACGGGCGTGGCGGACATCGCGGACACGCTGCCGGGCTACGAGAACGTCACCGGCTGGCATAACGACGGTGTCATCCTGATGAAGAACACCGACAAGGGCAGCGGCCAGCAGTTCACCTTCAGCCTGAGCAAGCCGCTGATCGAAAACTGGGCCTGGTCGCTGGGCTACACCTACACCCGCGCCACCGAGGTGAGCCCGCTGACGTCCTCGCGCGCCATCTCCAACTGGAGCAACAAGGCGATCTTCGATCCCAACGAGGACGTGGCCGCGCGATCCAACTACGAGATCCGCGACCGCGTGATCGGCACGCTGACCTTCGAAAAGGCGTTCTTCGGCGACTACAACACCAACGTCACTCTGATCTACGAAGGCCGCAGCGGCCGTCCGCACAGCTGGCGGTTCCTCAACGACGCCAACGGCGACGGCTATACGAACGATCTGCTCTATATCCCCACCGGCCCCGGCGACGTGATCTTCACCGGCGGCGCCGCGATGGAGCAGGCGTTCTTCGACTGGCTGTCCGGCCAGCCGGATCTGCAGCGCTATGCCGGCGGTGCGGCGGAGCGCAACGGTAGCCGTTCGGGCTGGATCAACACGTTCGACCTGCGCATCAGCCAGGAGCTGCCCGGCTTCTTCGACGGACACAAGAGCGAGATCTGGTTGGACGTCATGAACGTTGGCAACCTGCTGAACAAGGACTGGGGGCAGATCGTCGACCAATCGCCGTACAGCGACCTGCGCGCGGTGACCTTCGCCGGCGTCCAGGACGGCAAGTACGTCTACAACTTCGACCCCAACCGCGTCTGGTCGCCGGCCCTGTACGACGACAAGGGGCAGTCGCGCTGGGCCCTGCAGCTGGGCTTCCGCTACAAGTTCTGAGCCCTGCAAGGGGCGCGCAAGACGGAAACGGCCGGTCTCCCCGGCCGTTTCCTTTTGGGGCGGCGGCTGCGCTAAAGTGCGCGCGCCGACAAGAAGAAGACGAACGCAAATGGGCCAAACGCAGGTGGCATCGAGCACGATGCCGGTAGTGAACGCGCGCATCTACCCGCGCGGCGGGCTGGATGTGCTGTCCCGCGAAGAGGTGGCCCGGCTCAAGGACGCCTCCAGCGGCGGCATGCACGATCTGCTCAGGCGCTGCGCGCTGGCGGTGCTGACCAGCGGCAGCGCGAGCGACGATCCGCGCGCCGCGCAGGAGCTGTATCCGAGCTTCGACATCCAGGTGGCGCAGCAGGACCGCGGGGTCCGCATCGATCTGGTCAACGCGCCGGCGATGGCCTTCGTCGATGGCGAGATCATTCTCGGCATCGCCGAGCTGCTGTTCGCGGTGGTGCGCGATCTGGCCTACCGGGCGATCGAGTTCGACGCCTGCGAGGGCGGGGCGGAAGACTCCGAGGGCATCACCAACGAGATCTTCGGCCTGCTGCGCAACGCGCGGCTGCTGCAACCCGCCGATCCCAACCTGGTGGTGTGCTGGGGCGGCCACTCCATCAACCGCGACGAGTACGACTACACCAAGCTGGTCGGCTACGAGCTGGGCCTGCGCGGTTTCGACATCTGCACCGGCTGCGGCCCGGGCGCGATGAAGGGACCGATGAAGGGCGCCAACGTGGCCCACGCCAAGCAGCGCCGCTACCGCTCGCGCTACATCGGCATCACCGAGCCTGGGATCATCGCGGCCGAGTCGCCCAACCCGATCGTCAACCACCTGGTGATCATGCCGGACATCGAGAAGCGCCTGGAGGCCTTCGTCCGGCTCGGCCACGGCATCATCGTGTTCCCCGGCGGCGTGGGCACGGCCGAGGAGATCCTCTATCTGCTCGGGCTGCTGATGCGCGAGGAGAACGCCGGGGTGCCGTTCCCGCTGATCCTGACCGGCCCCACGGCCTCGGCGCCGTACTTCGAGCAGATCGACCAGTTCCTGCGCCTGACCCTGGGCGAGGCGGCGACCTCGCGCTACGAGATCATCGTGGCCGATCCGGTGAAGGTGGCCCGGCGCATGGCCGAGGGCATCAAGCGCGTGCGCGAGCACCGCATCCAGCAGAAGGATTCGTTCTACTTCAACTGGTCGCTGACGATTCCCCTGGAATTCCAGCAGCCGTTCGTACCCACCCACGAGGCGATGGCGGCGCTGGACCTGCACCATGGCCGCAAGCCGCACGCGCTGGCCGCCGACCTGCGCCGGGCGTTCTCCGGCATCGTCGCCGGCAACGTCAAGGAAGACGGCATGCGCCGGGTGGAGGCGTTCGGGCCGTTCCAGATCCACGGCGATCCGGAGTTCATGCGCGCGCTGGACGCGCTGTTGCAGGCCTTCGTCGAGCAGCGGCGCATGAAGATCTCCGGCCAGTATCGGCCCTGCTACGAGGTGGTGGTCTAACGGCGGGCCGTACCGCTCCCCTCGCGGCCCGGCCGGTAAGGGGCCGCGGCGGCCGCGCATCCATCCGGAGCGACCGCCCGTCCGCCGTCGATTGCGCGCGGCGCCGTCCACGCTAGGCTGGCCCGGGCGCTCCTGAGCGGAGCGGGGGAGATCGGAGCCGGGATGGTGGGGAGCCGGGGATTCACGCTGGTAGAACTGATGGTCACGATCGCCGTGCTGGCGATCCTGGCCGCGATCGCGTTTCCGAATCTCGAAGCCACGATGCGATCCAACCGCGTCGCGACGACCGCCAACGAGCTGCTGTCCAGTATCTCGTTGGCTCGTTCGGAGGCGATGCGCAATCCGAACGGAGCGGCGCTGTGCGCCAGCCGCCATGGGACTGCCTGCGACGGGGACTGGTCCAACGGCTGGCTGGTGTGGATCGATACCGATGGCGACGGCACCTTGGACGCCGGCGAGCGGATTGTCCGGTTTTCGCAGAGCAACCCAAAGCTGACCTTCGCCGCAACTTCCACGGCCGGCAATGCGCAGTCCCGACTGATCCGATTCGATCAGCGAGGTCGTCTGCGCAGCGACGATGCCAGCGAAAGAACGATCACCTTCAGGCCTGTGCGCTGTGCCGCCAATCAGCCTTATGCGCGCAAAGTCGTCCTCGGTTCATCGGGACGGCCGCGCATGACCAGGGAGAGTTGCCCATGACTCGGGCAGGTCGTAATCGTTCCGTGAATCGGTGCAGAACCGGTGGTTTCAGCCTGATCGAGGTGCTGGTCGCTTTGGTGATTCTGGCGCTGGGCCTGCTCGGATTCGCCTTGCTGCAAGCGATGAATCTCCGTTACACGCAGAGCGCGAACTATCGGACCCAAGCAACCACTCTTGCGGCCGATCTACTCGATCAGATGCGCTCGAATCGGCACGCCGCCGCATGGTACGCGGGCACCCATGGGGCCAGCTTCGATATAGGCGAAGTCAGCGCCAAGGCATGCGGACGTCCCCTGGGTGCGGTCACCATCGAGCAGAACGTCGCACGATGGCAATGCCAGGTGTTCGCTGCTCTAGGGGATCAGGCGCGGGCGACGGTGACCTACAATAACCGAAACGTGGAGGTGACCCTGAGCTGGAGCGAGCGTATCCAGCTCGGTCCGTCCTCCACGAGCTTCACCGTAAGGACGACGCTATGAGTCGTGGCGCGCGCGCACGGGGAGTCTCGTTGATTGAGCTCTTGATCGCACTGCTGATCGGCAGCTTGCTGGTGCTGGGCCTTGTTCAGATATTCAGCGCCTCGCGAACGGCTTACCAGCTTTCCGAAGGCATGTCGCGGGTCCAGGAGAACGCGCGCTTCGCTCTCGATTTCTTACAGCGCGATATCCGGCTCGCCGGGCATTTCGGCTGCGTCAACGATCAGGCGCACTGGGTTAAGGATCCTGTCGAAGGACTGGGCGTTCACCTGGGTACAGGATTGGCTTTGGCCCATCCGCTCAATTTCGCAGTATCGATCCAGGGATACGAGGCGGCCGGGACAGCGCCCGGCAACACGCTATCCATCGGTGCCGCAACCCCGGCTTGGTATCCCACCTTGCCGGCGCAGATTTCCACACTCGTCCCGAGCCCGGTTGCGGGAAGCGATATTCTCGTGCTGCGTTATCTCGGCGCGCGAGGCGCACCGGTGACTGCGATATCCGGCGCTGCGGGTGCCGAAATCCTGACATTTTCGGCCACCGGGTGGCCAGGCTTGACAGAGGATGGAGTGACCTCCCCGACCCTGTTTGGCATCGCAGACTGCTCATACGCCACGGTGTTTCCCGGCACCGGCACCAGCGGCCAGGTTGCCGTAAGCAGCGCGCTGGTCTCGCCCGCGACGGGCCTAGTCGGCCGTTATACCGCGCATCCCTCCGGGCAAACCTTGCTTTACCGTGCAAATTCCCTGGTCTACTACGTCGCCCTAAACCCCAACGGAGAGCCAGCACTTTACCGGGCACGGGCCACCTCGACGGGCGGTTACGACGTTCCCGAAGAGCTGGTGGAAGGCGTGGAAAGCCTGCAGCTGCTGTTCGGGCAAGACACGACCCCGCAGATAGCGACTGCGACGCCGCCGGTGGGCAATATCACCTTCCACAACACCGCCAGCACCTTGCTGGCCGGTGCGACCACCGCGGAACAACAGGCCAACCAGTGGCGCCGCGTGGGACAGGTTCAGGTTGGTCTGCTGATGCGAAGCCCTGCGCGCGCCGCAGCGCCGGAGATCGCTCATGAAGACAACAATCTTAGAGTGCTGGGTACGGTTTACCAGTCGCCCGCCACTCACGACGGGCGCTTCCGCTCCAGCTACGAGTCCACCGTCGCGCTGCGTAATCGGCTTTTCGGAAATTGATATGACCACCTCGATGCATAAGCCGGCCCCGGCTCGCCGTCAACGGGGCGCCGTTCTGTACATCGCGCTGATTATGCTGGTTCTGCTAGCGCTGATCGGGCTGGTGGCCATGCAGGTGGCCAGCATGCAGGAGAGGATGGCTGCCAACTACAACGCAATGAATATGGCGTTTCAGCGTGTGGAGGGGCTCGTGCGCAATGTGGAATGCAATCTCGAGGATCTTGAGAATCGCAGGTCTCACAGTTGCGTCGATCGAATTTCCGCAATCTCCATTTCATATCGATGCGACGACGGCCACGACACAGGCGTGTGGGTGAGTCAACAATCGTTGTCCAGCGCACCTGCGATCAGCGTGCGCAAGATCGACGAGTGCGTGGTCGGTGAAAGCATCATCGCCATGGGGGTCGGGCCGATGGGCGAGACGAGCCCGATCGTGATGTATCAGATCAGCGGCTACGATACCGATTTCGAAAACGCGGCTGGCGCACCCGCTCCGACGACTGCCGCCGCAGTCGATACCGTGTTCAAGCTCTGAGGGTTACGCATGAAGACCTTGGGCAGGATCTTGTTTGGCGTCGGAGTACCTGCAATCACCATAGGCGGATGGTTGGCCTACTCGGTGTTCGCGGCTCAGGCGAAGCCTGGTGCGCCGCTGGCGCAGGCTCCGATGAACACTCAGGTTCAGGTGCCGCCCGCATTCATCATGGCGGTGGATGACTCCGGCTCGATGACCTTTCACAACCAGTTTCCAGGAAACGACGGCTATGCCTGCTGGTCGGGCAGTTCATTCTTTGCGAGCGCCGGGGTGCCGCGTACTTCCGGTACCTGCACATTCGCTTACAGCTATACGGGGCCGCGGGCCGGTTCGAGCTTCCTCGGTATCCCGCCGGTCGATACCTATGGTTTCGCACGTTCTCCGGATTTCAATCCTTCGTACTTCGATCCCGAGATCACCTATCTGCCTTGGTTGAGTGCCGACGGTTCGCCCTATGGTGCAACGGCATCCAATCCTAGCGGGTTCGCCGATATCGCTGGCACGCGGATCGATCCGCGCGAAAGCGCTACCATCTCGCTGGCATCCGATCTTGCCGAAGTCTCGGAACGCTCTAGGTTCAATACGCGCAACAACATGTTTCTGCCAGCCGGCACGCGTTATCGGCTGAGCGGCAGCAATAACGCGAGCTGTGGTGGCCTTTCGAACGGCGGAACTAGCCAATGGCAGACCATCGGGGCGGGCGGCCGCACGGTTACCGCCAACTGCGTAATTTACGTTGCATACTGGCCCGCCACCTTCTTCCTTCGGGAAACGACGCCGAACACGGCGCCGACGATTTCCGCGCCGGGTTATTCGGGCATTGCGCCGGTCAGAGTGCAGAATGCATGCGGCAACGGATGCCACATGTGGAAATACACGATCACTGGTAGTGCTGGGCATAGGGATGCGCTGCAGAATTTCGCAAATTGGTATTCGTTCTACGGCAATCGTAATCGCGCGATGGTCGCAGGCATGACCCGCTCGATGGCCACAGTTAACAACATGCGGGTGGGGTATTTCACCATCAACAGCCACGCAAGCTTCGATAACCCCCTTGGCAATGCAAACGAGCGCGTCTGGATGCGCGATATGGCCGTGCCGGGAGATCGTAATGCGCTGTGGTCAAACATGCTGGCCTTGCCGGCCAGCGGGGGCACCCCCAACCGACAGGCGGTCTACGCGGCCGGGGAACAATTCCGCAGGACGACGAGCGATCGTGGTGGTGCGCCGGTTGCGCTCGCGTGTCAGCGTAACGCGCTGATGCTGTTCACCGACGGCTTCAGCAACAACAACGGTCCCAGTGTCGGCAACGTGGACGGGGCGCTTGGTGCTCCCTTCCGGGACGGACATTCAGATACGATGGCCGATATCGCTACCCGGCTTTACATCAATGATGCTCAGGGCAGATCGCCGATCCGGCCCGATATGCAGGCTGGTCAAGTACCCATTCCGTCGTCCTGTCCAAGCGATGATCCGCGCGTCAACTGCCAGAGCAATTTGCATGTCAACTTCTACGGCGTGACGCTGGGCGGTCGCGGCGACCTGTACAATCCCGATAATCCTGCCGATCCATACACCACCGCGGCGATCTACCATAACTGGCCTTCGCGCCAGAACGACAATCGCAGCACCATTGACGACATCTGGCATGCCGCAGTCAATACGCGCGGCGAATTCATCAACGCACGAACGCCGGCGGACATCGTCGGGGCGATGCGGCGTATTCTGGCTAACGTGACGGGGGGGGCTACCCCATCTGGTACGTTGGCGTTGACGGGGGCCCGGATCGGAACCGGATCGTTGGGAGTTGAGCCGGGATACGAGGTGAAGAACGAGGGAACCGACTGGATCGGAACGCTGGTCGCCTATCGCCCGGTCGTCAGTTCTGATGGTCGGGTGACCCAGTCCGAAGCGTGGCAGGCGCGTTTCCCGGCGCATGGTACGCGTAGCGGCCAGACTTTCTTCGCCCGGGGCAGCGCGGTGCTGCCGTTCACGCCAGCGAACGTCGGGCTTTCCGAGTTGTGCGGTACCCCTGCCGACCGCTATCCGGGGATGTCGCGATGCAGTGCCGAGGAACTCGGCGTGCTCGGGGCCACCGCTGAGAATGCCGTCCGTTACCTAATGGGAGACGTCTCACTGGAGCGCAGGAACAACGGCCCGTTCCGCGATCGTTCCGCGTTGCTCGGGGATATCGTCAATTCCACGCCGGTGGTCAGCTCGCCGGGGGATGACTATGGTTACCGGTCCCTTGCCGGCACTATCGGTTCCAGCTACACAAGCTACTTGGCCGCCAAGAAGACGCGGCCGTACATGGTGTATGTCGGTGCCAACGACGGCATGCTGCATGCTTTCCATGGCGGGATGAACGCCCAAGGAGAGGTTGTGAGCGGTGGCGGGCGCCAGGAGTTCGCCTACATCCCGGCCACGTCGATCGGTCATATGGGGAATTTGCTGTTTCCGTACGATCCGAGCAATGGCGGAGATCAAAAATTCGATCACCGTTACTTCGTCGATGGACCGGTCTCTGTCTCGGATGTCTGCGCAACGAGCTGTACGGCGGCCTCACACTGGAAGACGGCGCTGGTAGCGACGGCCGGGGCCGGCGGTCGCAGTGTCTTCGCGCTGGACATTTCCAACCCGACAGCATTTTCGGCGTCTCGCCGTATGTGGGAAATCAACGATCTGAACCCGGATCTTGCGGAAGATGTTCGAGACAACATTGGTTTCGTGCTTGGTCGTCCGGTGATCGTGCCGGTGAAGAGCGGCAGTACGGTGAGCTGGAAAGCGATATTCGGCAATGGTTACAACAGCCGCAGTGGCAAGGCGGTGCTGTTCGTGGTCGATCTGAGCGGAGGCTTCGGGGCGTCGAGCATCATGATGATCGAAGCGGTCGAGTCGGGGGCACCCTCGGGCCCTAATGGACTGGGAAATATCGTCGTGGTTGACCGTCGGGGGGCGTCAGGGTCGATACGCGACGGGTTCGCGGACACGGTATATGCAGCCGACCAGAAGGGGGCGATCTGGAAGTTCGATCTGGAAACGGGTGAGAATTTGACAGTGCCGTTGTTCACTACACGTTCGCACGTAGAGTCAGGTCAGACCTACCGGCAGCCGATCATCGGGGGGATGACGGCGGCGACGGGGCCGCGGGGGGGGGTAATGCTGTACTTTGGTACCGGCAGTTTTTCTTTTGTCGGCGACGCCACGGATACCTCGCAGCAGTCGCTGTACGCCGTCAATGACGACGCTTCCGGTATTACAGAGACCACGATCACGCGAACACATCTGGTGCGGCGGACGGTGGCAACTGCGCAGGACGGCGCGCGTGCCCTTAGCACGCCTTCCTTGGTGGCCAATGCTAGAGGTTGGTACGTCGACCTGCCCGCAGGAGAGCGCTTCGTCGGCAATCCTCGCATTGCGTCGGGCGTCGTCTTCATGCCAACGTACTCGCCACAGGTGGGTAGTGGTGGCTGCTCCACGACAGGTCTCAACTGGCTGTTCGGCCTCAACGCGAGGACCGGTGCAGCGGCTCTGTCCAACGTGCGGCGGGGCGGGCCGAATGGCGACACGCCCGCCGTGGGAGCGGCGTCGTTGCAGCTGAACACGCCCGGCACCGCTCCGGTAAGAGATGTAGGCGTCACCGTACTGCCGCGCGTGGGGCCGGCGACCCAGGACGCGTCGCCTCCCGGGTCGCCACTTCCGGCGCAGCCGAGCCCGCCCGCGCAGGGATGCTGGATGACGGTGACAGCGGCCGGACTGCCCGACGCGCTCTATCTTCCGTACCCATGCGGTCGCCAATCGTGGAGACAGGTGCAATGACTGTGTTGTCGCGTGTCGGCGCTTGCGGTAAGGGGCGGGCCGGGCTGCCCGCGACCAGCGGTTTCACCCTGATCGAACTGATGGTCGTGGTGGCGGTGGTGGCGATCCTGGCCGCCATCGCCTATCCCTCGTACCAGGAGCAGTTGCGCAAATCCCGTCGGGGGCAGGCCAAGGCCGATCTGGTGGAATACGCTCAATTGGCGGAGCGGCACCATGCAGTGAACAACACCTACGAGGGGTTCACCGTTCCCCTGCAGTCGCCCCGGGAGGGGACGGCTTTTTATGGGATTGCGCTTTCGAATTTGGGTCAATCCACCTTCACCTTGACCGCTACGCCGCAGGCAGGGGGGGGGCAGGCCAAGGATCGCTGCGGCGTTCTGGCGATCAACCAGGCGGGGGTGAAGACGCACACGGCCGGTTCTGTAGACGAGTGCCAGTTCGGTTCGCTGGCGCAGCCGTGATTGCCGTGGTGCCGGCGCCAGGGGCCGCTTGACCCCAGCCGACAAGCCTCTACAATACGCCTCCCCATGCCCGAATAGCTCAGCCGGTTAGAGCACTTGACTGTTAATCAGGGGGTCGTTGGTTCGAGTCCAACTTCGGGCGCCATACATGCGTAAGCGAAAGCCGTGGGCATCCACGGCTTTCCTGTTTCGTGGCGGCAGCAACGTGTCAGGGGTCGCAGGCGGCGCGGGCCTGCCTTGTGCTGCGTACGCGGCCTAGGTTGTTGACCACGACGCTGCCAGCCGCGGTCGTTCCCCGGCAGACATGGACGCTGAGGTTGGTGCCCGCTGCGCGACCGTCCGGTTGGAAGCGTGCGAACCTGCGCGTTGCGTGCAGGCGCTGCCCGCGCGATGGCGCGCCGACGCGGAGCAGATCTGCCGCCGCATTCGGCTGTCGGTCGCCGTCGGTATCGAGAAACACGATCCAGCCGCGCGACCAGTCCGGCTCCTTTGCGCAGCGGTGCTGGCCGTCGTCGGCACAGACCACGACCTCGACCCGACGGGCGATCGCCGTCGCCCTTGCCATAGCAAAGACCGCGCTCAGGTGGTGCAGGGTAGTCTGCAGGCGCAAGCGCTGGGCCAGCTCCGCATAGGCCGGCACGCCGACGGCGAGCGCGATGGCGAGCAGGGCCATCGTGGTCATTGCTTCGACCAGGGTGAAGCCGGCGTCTTTGCTTGCCATGAACGGCCTCCTTGCCATGTGCGGCGGCCCATCGTCGCCACCGGCTGTCGGCCGCGCCATCAGGCAATGATCGCCTGGCGTTGTCGGAAAACGCCCCGCGGCCGGTTCGGAAGACGCCGGACCCGGCGACATCGGCGTTGGGCGCGCGCTCACGCCGTGCGCGGCGGCGGCGACTAAACTGGCTCTTTGAGGAATGCCCGCCCCCATGAGCGATCGCCGCGACGCCCCCTTCCAGCTCGTGTCCCCGTATTCGCCGGCCGGCGACCAGCCGCAGGCGATCGCGCGGCTGGTGGAGGGGTTCGAGTCGGGCCTGGCGCGGCAGACGCTGCTGGGCGTGACCGGGTCCGGCAAGACCTACACCATCGCCAACGTGATCCAGCAGGTGCAGAAGCCGACCCTGGTGATGGCGCCGAACAAGACCCTGGCCGCGCAGCTCTACGGCGAGTTCAAGGCGTTCTTCCCGCACAACGCGGTGGAGTACTTCGTCAGCTACTACGACTACTACCAGCCCGAGGCGTACGTGCCGTCCTCGGACACCTACATCGAGAAGGACAGCTCGATCAACGAGCACATCGAGCAGATGCGGCTGTCGGCGACCAAGGCGTTGCTGTCGCGGCCCGACGCGCTGATCGTGGCCACGGTGTCGGCGATCTACGGCCTGGGCGATCCGGAGGACTACCTGAAGCTGCGGCTGATCCTGGCGCGCGGCGAGCGCATCGAGCAGCGCGCGCTGATCCGCCACCTCACCGAATTGCAGTACACCCGCAACGACACCGAGCTGCGCCGCGGCAGCTACCGGGTGCGTGGCGAGGTGATCGACGTGCACCCGGCCGAATCCGACGCCGAGGCGCTGCGCATCGAGCTGTTCGACGGCGAGATCGAGAACCTGAGCCTGTTCGATCCGCTGACCGGCGAGGTGCAGCGCAGGATCCCGCGCTACACGGTGTACCCGAAGACCCACTACGCCAGCACCCGCGAGAGCGTGCTCGGCGCCATCGAGACCATCAAGGTGGAGCTGAAGGAACGCCTGGAGCAGCTGTACGCGCAGAACAAGCTGGTGGAGGCGCAGCGGCTGGCGCAGCGGACGCAGTTCGACATCGAGATGATGGCCGAGGTGGGCTTCTGCAACGGCATCGAGAACTACTCGCGCCACATGACCCGGCGCGCGCCCGGCGAGCCGCCGCCCACGCTGTTCGACTACCTGCCGCCCGACGCGCTGCTGGTGCTGGACGAGTCGCACGTGACGGTGCCGCAGATCGGCGGCATGTACCGCGGCGACCGCGCGCGCAAGGAGACGCTGGTGGAGTTCGGCTTCCGCCTGCCGTCGGCGCTCGACAACCGCCCGCTGCGCTTCGAGGAGTGGGAGGAACGCGCGCCGCGGACGATCTTCGTCTCCGCGACGCCCGGCAAGTACGAACTGGAGAAATCCGAGGGCGAGGTGGTGGAGCTGGTGGTGCGCCCGACCGGGCTGATCGATCCGGAGGTAGAGATCCGCCCGGTCGCGACCCAGGTGGACGATCTGCTGGGCGAGATCCACCAGCGCGTGGGCATGGGCGACCGGGTCCTGGTCACCACCCTGACCAAGCGCATGGCCGAGAACCTCACCGAATACCTCGGCGAGCACGGCGTGCGGGTGCGCTACCTGCACTCGGACATCGACACCGTGGAGCGGGTGGAGATCATCCGCGACCTACGCCTGGGCAAGTTCGACGTGCTGGTGGGCATCAACCTGCTGCGCGAGGGCCTGGACATGCCGGAGGTGTCGCTGGTGGCGATCCTGGACGCGGACAAGGAGGGCTTCCTGCGTTCGGCGGGTTCGCTGATCCAGACCATCGGCCGCGCCGCGCGCAACCTGCGCGGCAAGGCGATCCTGTACGCCGATACGGTCACCCGCTCGATGCGGGCCGCGCTGGACGAGACCGACCGGCGCCGGCAGAAGCAGGTGGAGTACAACGCCGCCCACGGGATCACCCCGAAATCGGTGGAGCGGGCGATCGTCGACATCATGGAGGGCGCGCGCGCGGAGCCGGCGCTGGAGAAGAAGGGCCGCGGGCGCGGCCGTCGGGTGGCGGAACCGGCCGAGGATTACGCCGCGCTCGATGCCGCCCAGGCCGCGGCCCGGCTGCGCGAGCTGGAGCAGAAGATGTACCAGCACGCGCGCGATCTGGAGTTCGAGGAGGCGGCGCAGATCCGCGACCAGATCCGGCGGCTGAAGGAGGCCACGCTGGGCTGAGGCCGCCGGAGCCAGTCCGTCCGCCGGGGGGGGGGGGCCGCGAATCCGCGGCCGAAAAATCAAAAACCCGGCACGCCGGCCGGGTTTCGAAGGGTGCACGCGCTCCGGCGGATGCCGGGAACTCGTGGTGGGCGGTACAGGGTTCGAACCTGTGACCCCTACCATGTCAAGGTAGTGCTCTACCGCTGAGCTAACCGCCCGTGGGCCCTGCCGTGGAGCAGGGCCGCGCATTCTAGCCCAGGCACCGGGGGCGGACAAGCGCGCCGCGGCTTGGGCCAGGCCGGGTGCGATCGCCATCCGCGCGGGCCGGCATCGGGCCGCTTGCCGATGTTCTCGGTGGGAGCGTCATCGACGCTGGCGTCTTCCGGCCGTTGACGTCCGCCGGGAACTCATGCGGCCGCACAGGTGCGGTCCACCGCTTCGCCCATCGGCGGCCTGCCCGGCCGGCAGGTCCGGCACCTCGCGCTCGACGTCGTATCGCCCGTGCCGATGAGAATGGTTATCATGCTCTCCGCACGACGCCGGCCGCTCCCGCGTCGCCCCTCCAGATTCGGACGCTTCCACCATGCGCATGTTGCCATTCTCCCTGTCCCTGCTCGCCGTCGGTCTGGCGTTGGGTCTTCCGCTGCAGGCTCCGGCGCAGGACGCCGCGCTGCATTCCGCTCCCGCCGCGGCGGTGCAGACCCTGCCCGGCGGCGCGCAGCGCCGCGAGCTGGCCCGCGGTGTCTACGAGGCGCGCTACAGCCGTGCGGCGAACGCGCTGTTCGTGGCCTCGTCGGAGGCGATTGCGAACGTCAAGGGCGGGGCGTTGTACCGGCTCGACCCGCGGACGCTGGAGACGACCGGCATCACCTACACCGACAGCAAGAACTTCGGTCTGGCCGCCGATGCCGACGGCGCCACGCTCTATGCGACCAACAGCATCGACAGCGGTATCACCGCCTTCGACGCGACCACCGGCGAAGTGAAGGGGCGCCTGCGCTTCGAGGAACGCGCCTCCGACGGCTCGCGCTACGGCCCGCGGCAGGTGATCCACGATCCGGCCACCGGCACCCTGTACGTCGGCGGGGTGGGCGATCCTGGGGTGATCTGGGTCGTGGACGCCGCTACGCTGACCCTGCGCACGACGATCCAGAACGCCGGCAAGTGGGTGACCGGCCTGCTGCTGGATCGCGAGGCCGGGCGCCTGTACGCCGCCAACGGCGACGGCGAGGTGCTGGTCGTCGACACCGCCACCCATGCCATCGCGCAGCGCTGGAAGCCCGGTGGGGAGGAGGAGGCGCTGCTGCTGAACCTGGCGCTGGATCGGGACACGCACAGGCTGTTCGTCACTGATCACTCCAAGCTGAAGACGGTGCTGGTGCTCGACACCCGCGACGGCCGCGTGCGCCAGCGGCTGCCGGTCGGCGACTCGATGGGCATCCTGTTCAACCCGGTGCGCGGCGAGCTCTACGTGACCCATCGCGACCAGGGCACGCTGAGCGTGCTGGATGCCGACGACTACCGCGTGCTGCGCACGATCGAGCTGCCGCCCAATCCCAACAGCCTGGAGCTGGATCCGAGCGGACAGGTGCTCTACGTCACCATCAAGACGCCGTTCAACAAGGACTATTCGGCGAGCGGCTTCGGCAGCGTCGCGCGCATTCCGCTGGAGTAGGGCGCGGTCGCGCGCCCGTCGCGGCGGCGCCTTCCGCCGCGACGTAGCATGGGCGCATGGAATCCGCCCGCGCCCGTCTCGCCGCGCCGCTGACCGCCGCCATCCGCCGCTGGGTGCTGGGCGTGTTTCCGCGCGGGCAGAGCGGCATCGACTACGACGCCCCGCCCGGCGATCCTGGCTTGTTCGGCCCGGCCGCGGTCACCTGGCGGGTGCACGCCGACTTCCCGGGCATGCTCGCCGGTGGCCTGTGCGCGCTGATGCTGCAGGCGCTGCACCCGCGCGCGCTGGCCGGGGTCTGGGACCATTCCGATTTCCGCACCGACCTGGTCGGGCGGCTGCGCCGCACCACCGCGTTCGTGGCCGGCACCACCTTCGCCGGCACCGCGCAGGCGCAGCGGCTGGTCGCGCGGGTGGCGGCGATCCACGCGCGCGTGCGCGGCGAGACCGCCGACGGTGAGCCCTACGCCGCCGACGAACCGGAGCTGCTGACCTGGGTGCACGTCACCGAGGCCTACGCGTTCCTGCGCGGCTTCCGCGCCTACGCCGGCCTGCCGCTGCCGCCGGGCGCGGACGACCGCTACTACGACGAGGCGCGGCGGGTGGCCGAGGCGCTCGGCGCGCGCGAGGTGCCGGCCAGCGCCGCGGCGGTGGACGCCTACTTCGCGCGGGTGCGGCCGCAACTGCGCTACGACGCGCGCTCGCGCGAGGTGCTGACGGTGCTGCGGCGCGCGCGGTTGCAGGTGCCGGGCGCCGCGCCGGTGCGCGATCTGTTCCTTGGGGCGGGGGCGGCGCTGCTGCCGTCCTGGGCGGAGTCGCTGCTCGGCTTCGGGCCGCTGCAGCGCGCGCGCCATCGCGCCTGCGCGCAGGCGCTGCGGACGATGGCGCCGGCGTTCCGACTGGCGCTGCCCGATGGCGTCGCGCCGCGCGCGTGCCGGCGCGTGGGCGTGCCGGTGGCCGCGCTGCGCAGCTGGGAGGGGATCGGGCCGCCGCCGCGATAGTGCACGCCGAACGACCGTTCCGCCGGTGTTCTAT
Organism: Luteimonas huabeiensis HB2; assembly: GCF_000559025.1. Classification (GTDB taxonomy): domain Bacteria; phylum Pseudomonadota; class Gammaproteobacteria; order Xanthomonadales; family Xanthomonadaceae; genus Luteimonas; species Luteimonas huabeiensis. The sequence goes on from NZ_JAAN01000014.1 coordinate 392,302, forward strand.
CGCGTCCATGAGCGCGCGGGCCAGGCGCAGAGCGCCGGTGCTGCCCAACAGGGGCAGCCGGCCGCTGGCGCGACGGTTTCGACGGCGAAGCGGGCCCGTGCCCGATGCTGGGGTCCGTGCCGGCGCATGGGATGTGGACGCTGTTTCCGGATCGTCCGCTGCAGGATCCCGCGCTGCGGGCGATGCCCGCAGCCGCCACCGCGCGGCCACAGGGGCGATCGATCCGATCGTGATCTGTCGCCCTCCAAGCGTTGGTTTCTCGCACTACTGGTCGCCTTGCGCGCTGCTACACTCCGTGCGTTGTCGAGGCAGAGGGAATGCCGGCATGCCCAGGTCTACGGGCTGGTTGCCATTGCTGTTGTGGTGCCTGGCAGGTGGCGCCTGCGCGCAGCCTGCGACGGCGCTCGTGGACAGGGAGGCGCAGACGATGCCCGACACGGTGACTCGCGGCCGCACGGTGGACGGCTATACCTACACCGATGCGCCGGTTGAAGCGCGGCTGGGGCCGCATGTGTTCCGCTTTCCGGCGAACTACTACTACGACCAGATGGGCCCGTTCTTCGACGGTAGCCTGGGCCTGCGGGTGCAGTGGCCGGACCTGGCGCCGATGCCGCCGGGGGAGACCTCTCGGCAGACGATGGACGCGTTCAACAAGGCGATCAAGTACTCGTTGTATTACGTGGATCGGGTGCCGATACGGGAGCGCTTGCGGCGGACTTACATGAATGGACTGCCGCGCGATGGCATCGAGTATCGCAACCCGGAGCACCGGCTGGATCTGCGCGTGGCGCAGCCGGAGGCGATGGGCCTGGTCCGCTACGACGTGGACCCTGAAGCCGCCGAGGCCTACGCGAAAGAGGCCGAGGCCTATTACGGGTACCCCCATGTGTACGCAGAGGGCGCACGCAAGGATTGGTACGTGGCGCGGGATGCCGATGGGGAGATCGTCACCTTCATCCAGTGCGATACCGGCGAGATCACCGATGGGTTGATCGTCGAAGGGGGCGAGCTGCGTCGCAGTCCGAATCCGAAGGATCGGGTGGCGCAGTGTACGCATCATCTGGTTGTTCCAGAGGACAACATCCGGATCATGATCGAGTACGTGCGCGTGCTGCTGCCGGACTGGAAGCGCTTCGAGGACCGGATCAAACAAATCTTGCGGGACTACAAAGTGCGATAACGCAGGGAACCGACATGGCGGGATTGACGGAGCGGGACAGGGCAATCCTTGGAGAGTACGCAGACAAGGGCAACCGCGAACTCTACTGGAACTACTTGGCGCAGACGCCGGGCAACGACGGCTACGGCCTGCTGGCACTGGGTGTGGTGCGCAACGACAACATGCCCGGCGCCACCGCCAACGCCTATGCGCAGGGCTATGCACAGGTGCAGCAGACCCGGCACGGCTCCGAATTCGCCGACCGGGACCAGGTCAGCGAGCGCGAGTGGGATCGCTTCGGACAGCGCTTGATCAAGGAAGATTTCAAGCGACGCGTCGCTCATCTTGACGATGGTCGCCCCGATCTCGCGCTCAATTTGCCTGTACTTGACGTGCAGGAATCCCACGACCAGGCCTTCCGCGACCACCGGATCGATCCCAATGCGTGGACGCCGCGAATGCTGCTGGAGGCGGCGCGCCGGCAGGGCGGCGAGGCGGCGGCCGAGCGGGTCTGGAGCGACATGCTGGACAACGATGCGCGCGGCCTTGCGCGGGCGGCTGCGACTGCTCGCCACGTCGCCGAGCACTTGCCGGCACCACAGCGACATCGCTACGCGTGGGATGTGGGTCTGGCCTACGCGGAGGCGGCGGTCGCGTTGCCGGCGACCGATCCGGACCGGATCGGCGCGCGCAACGTGTATTACCAGCGGGAGGGCGAGGGGAAGTGGTCGTGGGTCGTCGAGCACTCGCAGGGCGTATCCACGATGCCGGTGCGCGAACCCGAACGTCTGCAGCGGCTGGAAGACACCCACGCGCTGCGCCTGGAACAGCAGCAGCGTCGGCAGCAGTTCCACCCCGAGGACGGCCATCGTCCGATCGTCAGGAGTCCGCGACTGCTGGCGCAGGCGCCGGAGGTGGAGACGGCGCCGTACCTGGTCGCGGCGACCGCAGCGACGCGGCCGTCCGATCTGCGCGATGCCGGCCATCCCGGGCACCTGCAGTACCAGCGCGCCTACGAGCGGGTGCGGCTGTTCGAGACCCAGCACGGGATCGCCGAGAGCGCCTACAGCGAGCGGCTGGCGGCGTCGCTGTCGGTGCTGGCCAAGCGCGAGGGGATCGACCTGGATCGCGCGTTCGTGCGCGGCACGGTGGCCGACGGGTTGGCGCTGGTCGAGCGTGCGTGCGCCGGCGGCGCGGGCGAGCGGCGGTTCGGATTCGACGCGGCGGCGCTCTCCAACCGGCCGATCGAGGTGAGCTCGCGGGCCTGGGCGGTGCTGCAGTCGCCGCACTACGCCAGCGACGCAGTGCCGGCAGCGCGATCGCCGGAGCAGTCGCAGGCGATTGCGCGGCTGTCGCCCACCGACCAGGCGCTGTACGCGCGCATCCGCGAAGGCGTGCCGGCGCACATTGGCGACGACCACGTGCTGCATGCGCTGGCGCAGGCGCGCGAGCAGGGGGCGAGCGACGCGGGCCGGGTGCAGCGGGTGGTCATTGCGGGCGATACGTTGCGGGTGCAGATCGCAGCGCCGGGCTGGCGTGCCGAGGTGGACGTGGCCGCGCCGGCGCCTGCGGCGGCCGAGAGCCTGGCGCGGATCGATGCGCAGCATGCGCACCAGGCGCAGGAGGCGATGCAGCGCGGCCAGCGGGCGCAGGAGGCCGCCGCCCTGGCGATCTGAGCGCGTCCGGTCGCGACGCGCCGCCGGATCACTTGACCCGCCGCTTCTCCAGCTTGCGCGCCAGCGTGCGCCGGTGCAGGCCGAGCCGGCGCGCGGCTTCGGAGATGTTGAAGCCGGTCTCGGCCAGGGTCTCGTGGATGTGTTCCCACTCCAGCGTCTTGATCGAGGTCTTGCGCGCGGTCAGCTCCACGTCGACGCTGCCCTCGGCGCGGTCGAACGCGGCCTCGATGTCGTCGGTGTTCGACGGCTTGGCGAGGTAGTGGCAGGCGCCCAGCTTGATCGCCTCCACGGCGGTGGCGATGCTGGCGTAGCCGGTCAGCACCACGATCAGCATCTGCGGGTCGTGGGCGTGCAGCGCCTTGACCGCGGCCAGGCCGGAGGTGCCCGTGGCGAGCTTCAGATCGACCACGGCGTGGGTGGGCGAGTAGGCGGGCAGCAGCGCGTCCAGTTCGTCCGGGTTGGCGGCGGTACGCACGACGTAGCCGCGGCGCTCCATCGAGCGCGCCAGGGTGCGGGCGAAGGCTGCGTCGTCCTCGACGATCAGCAGCCGGCGTTCACTCGTCGTCATCGCGGCGCTCCTCCAATGTCAGGGCCGACAGCGGCAGGTTGATGGTCACGGCGGCGCCGCCATGACTGCGGTTGCGGGCGGTGAGCGTGCCGCCCAGTGTACGGGCCACGTTGGACGACAGGAACAGCCCGAGCCCGCCGCCGGGCCGCCCCTTGCTGGAGTTGTAGGGCGCGCCCAGGCGCTCCAGGACCGCTGGCGAGAAACCGGGGCCAGCGTCGTTCACCTCGATGACCAGCCGGGACCCGCGGCAGGCGACGTGCAGCTCCACCCAGTCCGGCGAGGCTTCCAGCGCGTTGTCGAGCACGTTGAAGATCATCTGCCGCAGCCCGGAGTCGGCGACGATCCCCGGGTCGGCTTCGCAGTCGTTGCGGTAGCTGAAGCCGCGCACCGGGCGCGAGGCCTTCCAGTCCTCGACCAGCCCGTCCATGAACGCGTGCAGGGTGCTTTGCGCGGGCGCTTCGCCGCGGGTCTCGCCGGCCGACAGCAGGATGTTGGTGACGATCGCCTTGCAGCGCAGGACCTGCGCCTGCATCTCCACCACGTCGTGCAGCAGTTCCGGATCGGAGGCGAAGGTGGGCAGGTGCTGCCAGTCGCCCAGGATCACCGACAGGGTGGACAAGGGCGTGCCCAGTTCGTGCGCGGCGCCGGAGGCGAGCAGGCCCATGCGCACGATGTGTTCCTCTTCCGCCGCGCGCTGGCGCAGCGCCGCCAGGCGCGCGTCGCGCTCGCGCAGGATGCGGCCGATCCGCGCGATGAACACCGCCAGCAGCGTCGCCACCAGCAGCGCGCAGATCAGCAGGCCCTGCACGTAGGGATCGGCCAGCCCCCGCCAGGGCTCCACCGGGATGCGCAGCGGCGCCGGGAAGACCGCCAGCAGCACCAGGCACAGGCCGGCCACGATGGCGACGATCCAGTTCGCCGGCGGCCGCAGCAGCAGCGCGCCCAGCGCGACCTGCAGCAGGTACAGGAACACGAACGGGTTGGTGATGCCGCCGCTGAAGTACAGCTGCGCGGTCAGCGACGCCACGTCCACCAGCAGCGCCAGCAGCAGGGCGGCGTTGCTGACGCGGCCGTGGCGACGCCACCAGGCGAGGCTGAGCAGATTGAAGGCCACCAGGCCGGCCAGCACCCATAGCATGGGTTGCAGCGGCAACGCGATCCCCAGCCCGTAATGGACCGTGGCGATGGTGGCGATCTGGCCGACGACGGCGATCCAGCGCAGCTGGATCAGCTGCTGCAGGTTGCGGCGGCCGGCGCTGTCGGGCGGCCCGTCGGGGGCGGGGCGCGCCGCCGACGGCCGGGTCTCAGCGTCCGCTGTCCGCTGCATCGCCGTCTCCGGGCAGCGGCGCCGCCGCGGATCGCCGCGCGCGCCGTTCCAGCCGGTACAACCGGGCGCCGGCGAACGCGGTCAGCAGCGCGAGCGCGAACCAGGTCAGCGCGTAGGACAGGTGGTGGTCGCGGAACCGCACCACCGTCAGTCCGCCGGCCGGCCAGCGCGGGGCGGCCGGGTCGCGTTCGGCATCGACGAAGTACGGCGCCGCGTCCCGGATGCCGCGCGCGGCGGCGATGGCCCGTACGTCGCGCGAGAACCAGCGCTCGGCGGCCGGGTCGTTGCGGCGCAGGAAGCCGCCGCCGGGCTCGTCCAGGCGCAGCAGGCCGATCACCGTGGTCGGCCCGGCGGGCGGCGGCGATCCCGCTTCCCCCGAGGGCACGAAGCCGCGGTTGACCAGCACCACGTCGCCCTCCTCGGTCTCGAACGGCGCCAGCAGCCACCAGCCGGGGCCGAGTTCGGTGACCGCCTGGACCCGGGCGGGCTCGACGTCGAGGTAGCGGCCGCTCAGGCGCACGCGACGGTACTCGTCGCGCGCGGCGCTCATAGAAGGCCATTGCGCGCGCGGCGGCGGGTCCGCCGGCGCGGCGTGGATGCGCGCGTCCACGCGCGCGATCAGCGCGTGCTTCCAGCCCATGCGCTGCAGCTGCCAGACGCCGAGGGCGACGAAGCCGGCGAACGCCGCCGCCAGCGCGGCGGCGAACAGCAGGCGCAGGCCGCGGGCCCCGCTCGCTTCGGCGCTCGCGCCTGGCCGGGCGTGCGTCACTGCAGGTTCTGCAGCATCTCGTCCATGTCGTGCGTGCCCGGCATCATGTTGGTGTTCATGTGGTGCATCACCCACAGCGAGCCGGCCAGCACGATCACGACCAGCACCAGGGTGAAGATCAGCGCGAACAGGTTCCAGCCGCCCTCGGACTTCGCGTTCATGTGCAGGAAGTAGATCATGTGGACCACCACCTGCACGGCGGCGAAGGCCAGCAGGACGATGCCGGCGATCGTGGAATCGGCGATCACGCCGTCCATGACCAGCCAGAACGGGATGGCGGTGAGGATCACCGACAGCACGAAGCCGGTCAGGTACTCCTTGGCCGAGACGTGGGGGACGCCGTCGTCGTGGTGGTTCTCCGGCGGGTCCAGGGTGGCCCGGTCGCCGCCGTGTCCGTGATTCGCGCTCATGGCAGCACTCCCATCAGGTAGACGAAGGTGAAGACGCCGATCCAGACCACGTCCAGGAAGTGCCAGAACATCGACAGGCAGGCGACCCGGCGCACGTTGGCCTGGGTCAGTCCGTGCTTGCGGACCTGCAGGCACAGCACCACCAGCCAGATCACGCCGAACAGCACGTGCAGGCCGTGGGTGCCGACCAGGGCGAAGAAGGACGAGAGGAAGGCGCTGCGGTGCGGGCCCGCGCCCAGGTGGATCAGGTGCGCGAACTCGTACACCTCGATGGCCAGGAACGCCGTGCCGAGCACGCCGGTCAGCGCCAGCCAGCCGATCACCGCCCCGGCGCGCTTGCGCTGCATCGAGATCATCGCGAAGCCGTAGGTGATCGACGACAGCAGCAGCACCGCGGTGTTGACCGCGATCAGCCTCAGGTCGAACAGGTCGGCGCCCGAGGGGCCGGCGGCGTAGGACCGACCCAGCACGCCGTAGGTGGCGAACAAGCAGGCGAAGATCATCAGGTCGCTGAGCAGGTACAGCCAGAACCCGAACAGCGTGCCGTTCTGGGGGTGGTGCCGGTTATCGGTGTCGAGGAAGACCGGGGAGCCGTCCTCGCGGGTCAGGGCGATGGATTCAGACATGGACGTTCTTCAATTGCTCGGTGCGCGCGGCCTCGGTCGCGGCCACCACGTCGGCGGGGATGTGGTAATCGCGGTCGTAGTTGAAGCTGTGCACGATGGCGTAGACCACCACGCCCAGCAGCGACGCCGCCGCCAGCCACCAGATGTGCCAGATCATGGCGAAGCCGCACAGCGTGCTCAGCGCCGCCAGGACCACGCCCGCGGCGGTGTTCCTGGGCATGTGGATCGCCGCGAAGCCGCTGGTCGGGCGCTGGAAGCCGCGCTGCTTCATGTCCCACCAGGCGTCGGTGTCGTGCACGACCGGGGTGAAGGCGAAGTTGTATTCCGGCGGCGGCGACGAGGTGGACCACTCCAGCGTGCGGCCGTCCCAGGGATCGCCGGTGACGTCGCGCAGCTGCTCGCGCTTGCGGAAGCTCACGTACAGGCAGATCAGGAACGCCGCGATACCCGCCGCGACGAAGGCGGCGCCGATGGCGGCGATGACGAACCAGATCTGCAGCGACGCCTGCTCGGGGTCGGGGAAGTGGTTCACGCGGCGGGTCACGCCCATCAGCCCCAGCACGTAGAGCGGGGTGAAGGCGAGCCAGTAGCCGACCAGCCAGGACCAGAACGAGACCTTGCCCCAGAACGGATCGAGCTTGAAGCCGAAGGCCTTCGGGAACCAGTGGGTCATGGCCGCGAACAGGCCGAACACCACGCCGCCGATGATCACGTTGTGGAAGTGCGCGACCAGGAACAGGCTGTTGTGCAGCACGAAGTCCGCCGGCGGCACCGCCAGCAGCACGCCCGTCATGCCGCCGACCACGAAGGTGATCATGAAGCCGATCGTCCACAGCATCGGCACCTCGAAGCGGATCCGCCCGCGGTACATGGTGAACAGCCAGTTGAAGATCTTCGCGCCCGTCGGGATCGAGATGATCATCGTGGTGATGCCGAAGAACGAGTTCACGCTCGCGCCCGAGCCCATGGTGAAGAAGTGGTGCAGCCACACCAGGTAGGACAGGATCGTGATGCAGACCGTGGCGTACACCATCGACGAGTAGCCGAACAGGCGCTTGCCGGAGTAGGTGGACACGATCTCGGAGTACACGCCGAACAGCGGCAGGATCAGGATGTAGACCTCCGGATGGCCCCAGATCCAGATCAGGTTCACGTACAGCATGGCGTTGCCGCCGAGATCGTTGGTGAAGAAGTTGGTGCCCAGGTAGCGGTCCAGGGTCATCAGCGCCAGCACCGCGGTCAGCACCGGGAACGACACCACGATCAGCACGTTGGTGCACAGCGAGGTCCAGGTGAAGATCGGCATCTTCATCAGGTCCATGCCAGGCGCGCGCATCTTGATGATGGTCACGATCAGGTTCACGCCCGATAGCAACGTGCCCACGCCGGCGATCTGCAACGCCCAGATGTAGTAGTCCAGGCCCACGCCCGGGTTCTGGTTGCCCAGGTTGGACAGCGCCAGCCAGCCCGAGGTGGAGAACTCGCCCAGGAACAGCGACAGCATGACCAGCACCGCGCCGGCGGTGGTCATCCAGAAGCTGAAGTTGTTGAGGAAGGGGAAGGCGACGTCGCGCGCGCCGATCTGCAGCGGCACCAGGTAGTTCATCAGCCCCGTGACCAGCGGCATGGCCACGAAGAAGATCATGATCACGCCGTGCGCGGTGAAGATCTGATCGTAGTGGTGCGGCGGCAGGTAGCCCATGTTGTCGCCGAAGGCCATCGCCTGCTGCGCGCGCATCATGATCGCGTCGGCGAAGCCGCGCAGCAGCATCACCAGGCCCAGCACCATGTACATGATGCCGATCTTCTTGTGGTCGATGCTGGTGAACCAGTCGCGCCACAGCGTGCCCCACAGGCGGTAGCGGGTGATCAGCGCGAGCACGGCGATGCCCGCCACCGCCGTGCCGACGAACGCGGACATGACGATCGGGTCGTGGGTCGGGAAGGCCTCCCAGCTCAGGCGGCCGAAAATGGGGGACGTGGGCGCGAGGCCGTTTTCAGGGGACATCTGGATTTTCCGGAAAGAACGTGGGGCGACGGGACCCGGGAAGGGTCAGGGCGCCTGCAGGCCGCCGATCGAGGAGGCGGCGCCCGCGGAGGCCGAGGGCAGGGAGGGCAGCAGCGGCGAGGTGTCCACCGTGCAGACGCCGGCGGAGACGAACGGCCCGCGGCGCGGGTCGCCGCGGCGCGGCATCGCCAGCGCGTCGATGCCGCGCAGGCCGTAGCCGCCGGCGGCGTCGATGGCCATCATCTGGTCCATGCACAGGCGGTCGACGTCGACGCAGCGGTTGACCACCGCCTCGAACAGGCCGCTGTCCACGCTCGCGAAGCGGCGTACCGGCTCGCGCTCGCTGGGCTTCTCGAGTTCCAGGTACTCCAGCCGGTCGAGCTTTTCGCCGCCTTCGCGGGCCTCGGCGATCCAGCGCTCGAACTGCTCGTCGGACAGGCCGTGGAAGCGGAAGCGCATGTACGAGAAGCCCGGGCCGCTGTAGTGGGAGGAGAAGCCCTCGTACTCGCCGGGCGCGTTCATCACCGCGTTGAGCTGGGTCTCCATGCCCGGCATCGTGTAGATCATGCCGGCCAGGGCCGGCACGTAGAACGCGTTCATGGTGGACGAGGAGGTGAGGCGGAAGCGGATCGGGCGATCGACCGGCGCCGCCATCTCGTTGACCGTGGCCACGCCGTACTCGGGGTAGACGAACAGCCATTTCCAGTCCAGCGACACCACCTGGACTTCCAGCGGCTGCACGTCCTCGGGGACCGGCCGGCCCGCGGACAGGCGGTCCAGCGGCCGGTAGGGGTCGAGCAGGTGGGTGCTGATCCAGGTCACCGCGCCCAGCGCGATGATGATCAGCAGCGGAATGCCCCAGATGGCCAGCTCCAGCTGCGTGGAGTGGTCCCAGTCGGGGGTGTAGGTGGCCTTGCGGTTGGAGGCGCGGTAGCGCCAGGCGAACAGGAGGGTCAGCGCGATCACCGGCACGATGACCAGCAGCATCAGCACCGTCGCCACCACGATCAGGTTGCCCTGTTGGGCGGCGACGTCGCCGGGCGGGTTCAGCACCAGCAGGTTGCAGCCGGCCAGCGACGGCACGGCGGCGAGGGCGAGCGCGGGACGCAGGAGTGTCCTGGAGAGAGTCATAGGGCAAAGGCCCGGGCGGGCCGGGTCGCACGTACAAGGGGGGCCGCGACAATCTAGTGCCGACCGGCGGTACCGGCGATTGGACGTTTTGTCCCATCGCGCAGCGCCCCTCGGGCTGCGAAACTTGCGCAGGCTGGCCGGACTTCATTCCGGCGCACCCCGAAGCCGCAGCGAAGCCCTTCCGATGTCCGCACAACACCCCGACGCTACCCTCTCCAAGCACGATCACGGCACCAAGGCGCACGCCGACGTCGCGCCCGGCGAGATCGCCGTGGGCGTGGTGGTCGGCCGCGCCTCGGAGTACTTCGACTTCTTCGTCTACGGCATCGCCTCGGCGCTGGTGTTCCCGGCGGTGTTCTTCCCGTTCGTGGACCGGCTGCAGGGCACGCTGTACGCGTTCGCGATCTTCGCGCTGGCGTTCCTGGCGCGCCCGCTGGGCACGGTGCTGGGCATGTGGCTGCAGCAGCGCTGGGGACGCGGCACCAAGCTGACCGTGGCGCTGTTCCTGCTGGGCACCGCCACCGCCGGCATCGCCTTCCTGCCCGGCTATGCCACCCTCGGAACGACCGCGATCGTGCTGCTGGCCGCGTTCCGGGTGCTGCAGGGCGTGGCCCTGGGCGGCTCCTGGGACGGGCTGCCCTCGCTGCTGGCCCTGAACGCGCCCAAGGAGCGCCGCGGCTGGTACGCCATGCTCGGCCAGCTCGGCGCGCCGGTGGGCTTCATCGTCGCCGCCGGCGTGTTCGCGTTCCTCTACGCGAGCCTGCCCGAGGAAGAATTGCTGCAGTGGGGCTGGCGCTACCCGTTCTTCGTCGCCTTCGCGATCAACGTGGTGGCGCTGTTCGCCCGCCTGCGCCTGGTGGTGGCCGAGGAGTACCAGACCAAGATGGGCGAGCTGGAGCTCGAGCCGACGCCGGTCGGCGAGCTGTTCCGCGCCAAGGGCCAGCACGTGGTGATCGGCGCCTTCGCGGCGCTGGCCAGCTACGCGCTGTTCCACATCGTGACCATCTTCCCGCTGTCGTGGATCCTGCTGTACTCCGACCAGTCGGTGCCGGCGTTCCTGGTGACCCAGATCGTCGGCGCGGGGCTGGCGGCGGGCGGCATCGTGGCGTCCGGATACATCGCCGACCGGGTCGGCCGCGCGCGTACGCTTGGCGGGCTGGCGGTGGCCATCGCGATGTTCAGCGGCTTCGCGCCGACCCTGCTGGGCTCGGAAGGGCCGGGCCAGTCGGTGTTCGTGCTGCTGGGCTTCGTGCTGCTGGGCCTGTCCTACGGGCAGGCGGCCGGGACCGTGACCGCCAACTTCGGCTCGCGCTACCGCTACACCGGCGCCGCGCTGACCTCGGACCTGGCCTGGCTGATCGGCGCCGCCTTCGCGCCGCTGGTCGCGCTGGGCCTGTGCGCGCACTTCGGCCTGGCCTGGGTCGGCGCGTACCTGCTCTCGGGCGCGGTCGGCACGCTGGTCGCGCTGGGCGTCAACCGGGCGCTGCGTTTCCGCAGCTGACCGCGCGGCGGCGGGGCGCGTCGCGTCGCGCTTCGCCCGGACCGTCCCCGGTCGAGGCCTCGACTGTTCCGCTGCCGGCGCCTGCCGGGCAAGGCGCGCACCCGTGGCGCCGGTCGGCGGCCAACCGGGCCTCGTGCCGCCCCGCGCGGGCGGCCTGCTCGCGGAGCGCCGGCGGGCGGTGGCGTACGCAGTGCGCGCTGGACCGCACGGCCCCCGGCCTTGCTAGAATCGCGATGTCCCCACACCGACTCCGGGTGGCCCGCGGAAACGCCGGCCGAGCGTGCGACATGAGCACTACCACCGACCACTGCTGACGCATCCTCGAGGTATCCGCGACCCGGCGCCCTCGAGGCGCTTTTTTTTGGGGCCGTTTCGCGGCCCAAGGGAGTCGGGATCGGGGATTCGGGACTGGGAAAGGCCGAACCCCCGCGCTTCCGACTCCCGGACCCCACTCCCCAATCCCGGCTCTCAAATGATCACCATCACGCTTCCCGACGGCAGCCGCCGCGAGTTCGACGCCCCCGTCACCGTCCTGCAGGTCGCGCAGTCGATCGGCCCCGGCCTGGCCAAGGCCACCGTGGCCGGCAAGGTCGACGGCCGCCAGGTCGACGCCTGCGACCTGATCGAGCGCGACGCCGCCCTGCAGATCCTCACCCCCAAGGATCCGGAAGGCGTGGAGATCATCCGCCACTCCTGCGCGCACCTGGTCGGCCACGCGGTCAAGCAGCTCTATCCCGAGGCCAAGATGGTCATCGGCCCGGTGATCGAGGACGGCTTCTACTACGACATCTGGTACGAGCGGCCGTTCACGCCGGACGATCTGGCGGCGATCGAGCAGCGCATGCGCGAGCTGATCGCGCAGGACTACGACGTGGTGAAGAAGGTGACCCCGCGCGCGGAGGTGATCGAGGTGTTCCGCGCGCGCGGCGAGGACTACAAGCTGCGCCTGATCGAGGACATGCCCGACGACGTCGCCGCGATGGGGCTGTACTACCACCAGGAATACGTGGACATGTGCCGCGGCCCGCACGTGCCCAACACCCGCTTCCTCAAGAGCTTCAAGCTGCTGCGCATCTCCGGCGCCTACTGGCGCGGCGACGCGGCCAACGAACAGCTGCAGCGCATCTACGGCACCGCCTGGGCCGACGACAAGCAGCTCAAGGCCTATCTGCAGCGCATCGAGGAGGCCGAGAAGCGCGACCACCGCCGGATCGGCAAGGCCCAGGGCCTGTTCCACCTGCAGGAAGAGGCGCCGGGGCTGGTGTTCTGGCACCCGAAGGGCTGGGCGCTGTGGCAGGTGGTGGAGCAGTACATGCGCCGGGTCTACCGCGACAGCGGCTACGGCGAGGTGCGCTGCCCGCAGATCCTGGACGTGACCTTGTGGAAGAAGTCCGGGCACTGGGACAACTACAAGGAGAACATGTTCTTCACCGAGTCGGAGAAGCGCACCTACGCGGTCAAGCCGATGAACTGCCCCGGCCACGTGCAGGTGTTCAACCAGGGCCTGCACAGCTACCGCGACCTGCCGATCCGTTACGGCGAGTTCGGCGCCTGCCACCGCAACGAGCCCTCCGGCGCGCTGCACGGCATCCTGCGCGTGCGCGGCTTCACCCAGGACGACGGCCACGTGTTCTGCACCGAGGACCAGGTGGAGGCGGAGGTGCGCGCATTCCACGAGCAGGCGCTCAAGGTCTATGCCGACTTCGGTTTCGACCCGTCCGCCGAGGGCAGCGTGCAGATCAAGATCGCCCTGCGCCCCGAGTCGCGCCTGGGCGACGACGCCACCTGGGACAAGGCCGAGGAGGCGCTGCGCTCGGCGCTGCGCGCGTCCGGCGTGCAATGGCAGGAGCTGCCGGGCGAGGGCGCCTTCTACGGCCCCAAGATCGAGTACCACCTCAAGGACGCCATCGGCCGCACCTGGCAGCTGGGCACCATGCAGGTCGATTTCATGATGCCGCAGCGCCTGGGCGCCGAATACGTGGACGAGCACAGCCAGCGCCGGCACCCGGTGATGCTGCACCGGGCCATCGTCGGCTCGATGGAGCGCTTCATCGGCATCCTGATCGAGCACCACGCCGGCAGCTTCCCGGCCTGGCTGGCGCCGGTGCAGGCGGTGGTGATGAACATCACGGATGCCCAGGCCGATTACGTGGCCGAGGTAAGGAAAAGCCTTGCGAATCAAGGGGTCCGGGTGGAGGCGGATTTGCGGAACGAGAAAATCGGCCGTAAGATCCGCGAGCATACGCTGCTGCGCGTGCCTTACCTGCTCGTGGTGGGGGACCGCGAGAAGGAGCAAGGGGCGGTCGCGGTGCGGACGCGGACCGGGGAGGATCTGGGGAGCATGCCGGTGTCCGACTTCGTTTCACGTCTCGCCGCCGAGCGCGTAGCATAGTGTCCCGTGTACCGGCGCGCCCGTGCGCGCCCAGGCCCGGCGGCTGACGAGCTGCCGGCATTCCCGATGATGGAGATTGCAATATCAGCACCCCGGAGAAGCAGAACCGCAGGAACCAGGAGATCCGCGTCCCGCGCGTGCGCGTGATCGGCTCCGACGGCGAGATGATCGGCGTCCTCTCCCGCGACGAGGCCCTGCAGAAAGCCGAAGACGAAGGCCTGGATCTCGTCGAGATCCAGCCCAATGCCGATCCGCCGGTCTGCCGGATCATGGATTTCGGCAAGTACAAGTTCGAGCTGCAGAAGAAGGCGAACCTCGCCAAGAAGAAGACCAAGCAGGTCGAGATCAAGGAAGTGAAGTTCCGCCCGGTCACCGACGAGGGCGACTACCAGATCAAGCTGCGCAAGATGCGCGGCTTTCTGGAGGAAGGCGACAAGATCAAGGTCAACATCCGCTTCCGCGGCCGCGAGATGAGCCACCAGGAGCTGGGCCGGCAGATGGCCGCCCGGATCGAGGCCGATCTCGGCGAGGACATCGTGATCGAGTCGCGCCCGCGCCTGGAAGGCCGGCAGATGGTGATGATGATCGCCCCGAAGAAGAAGTAGCGCTCGCGCTCGGCGCGACGCCGACTTCCCCTCTCCCGCACGCGGGAGAGGGGGAAGAAGGGGAGCAGGCGCCGCAAGGCGCCTTTTCTGTCCCCGGGCCCGGGCGCTCGCCCTGGCTCGTCCGTTTCCGCGGGAGAGGGCGCCCGGCGGCCCGATCCGATGATTTGCAAGCCCAATCCGCGCCCGGCATAATGGCCGGCCCGGTTCGCCGGGGCGCAGTCAGGACCGGCCCCCGATTTTCTGGAATCGGCGGCTTACCCACCGGCATAGGCAGGAAGGAAAGCGCGGGACCGCCCGCCGCCGTGTCAGTCGTACGATTCCCAAAGGACGCTCGCAATGCCCAAGATCAAGACCCATCGGGGCGCGGCCAAGCGCTTCCGGAAGACCGCTTCCGGCAAGTACAAGGCGGGCCACGCCAACCGCAGCCATATCCTCACCAAGAAGGCGACCAAGCGGAAGCGCAACCTGCGGCAGACGAACCACGTTCGTGCCGAGGATGCGGGCCGTCTGGACCGCATGCTGCCGTATCTCTAAGGGGAGGACCGAACCATGGCACGAGTCAAGCGTGGCGTGCAGGCGCGCCGCCGTCACAAGAAGATCCTGAAGCTCGCCAAGGGCTACTACAACGCCCGGCACAAGGTCTTCCGGGTCGCCAAGCAGGCGGTCATCAAGGCGCAGCAGTACGCCTACATCGGCCGCAAGCAGAAGAAGCGCAACTTCCGTTCGCTGTGGATCACCCGCATCAACGCCGCGGCCCGCATCAACGGGCTGAGCTACAGCCGTTTCATGAACGGCCTGGCCAAGGCCGGGATCACCCTGGACCGCAAGGTGCTGGCGGACATCGCCGTGCACGACGCGGCCGGGTTCGCGGCCCTGGCCGAGAAGGCGAAGGGCGCTCTGGCGGCATAACGCAGGTTCCGCGGCGGCTCCCGGCGCGGCCGGGGCGCGCCCAGAACGGGCGAACGATGCAGGGAAGGGCGCAGGCCCTTCCCTGTTTTCGTTTACGGTGCAGTGGCGCACGAGCGCCCCGGGCAGGCAGGCAACACAGGCAGGCGAATGAGCGAGATCGAGGCATTGGGCGCGCGCGCGCTGGGCGACATCGAGGCGGCGGGATCGCCGGAGGCGCTGGAGGCGCTGCGGGTGGCGCTGCTGGGCAAGAGCGGCGAGATCACCGCGCGGCTGAAGTCGCTGGGCGCGTTGCCGCCGGAGGCGCGGCGCGAGGCCGGCGCGCAGATCAACCGCGTGCGCGACGAGATCGCCGCGGCGCTGGCCGCACGGCGCGAGGCGCTCGACGCGCTGGCGCTGGAAGCGCGGCTGGCCGGCGAGCGGATCGACGTCACCCAGCCCGGGCGCAATCCCGGCCGCGGCGGGCTGCACCCGGTCGTGCGCACGATGGAGCGCATCGCCGACATCTTCGGCCGCCTCGGCTATGCCCAGGCCGACGGTCCCGAGATCGAGGACGACTGGCACAACTTCGAGGCGCTGAACTTCCCGCCGCACCACCCGGCGCGGGCGATGCACGACACGTTCTACATGTCGGCCGAAGGCGGCGGCAGCGTGCCGCGGCTGCTGCGCACCCACACCTCCGGCGTGCAGGTGCGCTACATGGCCGAGCACGCGCCGCCGCTGCGGATGATCGCGCTGGGCAAGGTCTACCGCAGCGATTCCGACCAGACCCACACGCCCATGTTCCACCAGTGCGAGGGATTGCTGGTGGACGAGCGCGCCAGCTTCGCCGACCTCAAGGGCACGCTGGCCGCGTTCGTGCGCGCGTTCTTCGAGCGCGACTTCGAGATGCGCTTCCGCCCGAGCTACTTCCCCTTCACCGAGCCCTCCGCCGAGGTCGACATCGCCTGGCAGCAGGCCGACGGCAGCACCCGCTGGCTCGAGGTGCTGGGCTGCGGCATGGTGCACCCGAACGTGCTGCGCAACGTCGGCATCGACCCCGAACGCTACACCGGCTTCGCCTTCGGCATGGGCGTGGAACGGTTGGCGATGCTGCGCTACGGCGTCGACGACCTGCGCGCGTTCTTCGACAACGACGTGCGGTTCCTCAGGCAGTTCGCCTAGATGAGTGGGACTCGGGATTCGGGCCTCGGGAACCGCAGGCGCCGCAATCCGGCCGAGCGGGCCTTCGCTCCGTCTTTCCGAGTCCCGAGCCCAGAGTCCCGAGTCCCGGAAAGATCATGAAATTCTCCGAAAACTGGCTGCGCAGCCATGTCTCCACCGATGCCACGCGCGACGCGCTCGCGGCGACGCTGACCGCGATCGGGCTCGAGGTCGAGGACCTGACGCCGCTGGGCGAGGGCCTGGACGGCGTGGTGGTCGCGCGCATCGTCGAATGCGCCCCGCACCCGGAGGCCGACCGGCTGCAGGTGTGCCGGGTCGATGCCGGGTACGGCGAGCCGCTGCAGATCGTGTGCGGCGCGCCCAACGCCCGCGCCGGCCTGGTCGCGCCGCTGGCCACCGTCGGCGCGCGGATCGGCGGCACGGAGATCCGCGCCGCGCGCCTGCGCGGGATCGAGTCGCACGGCATGCTGTGCTCGGCCAAGGAGCTCGGCCTGGACGGCGACGCCTCCGGGCTGCTGGAGCTGCCCGACGACGCTGTCGTGGGCACGCCGCTGGCCGAGCTGCTGGGCCTGCCCGACGCCAGCATCGAGCTGAAGCTGACCCCCAACCGCGCCGACTGCTTCAGCGTGCGCGGCATCGCCTTCGACGTGGCCGCGGCTTGCGGCAGCGCGGTGGCGCCGCTGGACGCCGAGCCGGTGCCGGCGACCGCGTCCGCGGCGCTGGAGGTGGCGCTGCAGGCCGGCGCCGATGCGCCGCGCTACGTCGGCCGGGTGATCGAGGGCGTGGACGCGACCGCGCGCACCCCGCTGTGGATGGCCGAGCGCCTGCGCCGCGGCGGCATCCGCCCGGTGAGCTTCCTGGTCGATGTCACCCAGTACGTCATGCTCGAGCTCGGCCAGCCGATGCACGCCTTCGACCGCGACCTGCTGCGCGGGCCGATCGGCGTGCGCCACGCCCGCGACGGCGAGACGCTGACCCTGCTCGACGGCCGCGACGTCGTGCTGGATCCCGGGTTCCTCGCCGTCACCGATGCCGACCGCGTGGTCGCGCTGGCCGGCGTGATGGGCGGCCAGGACACCCGGGTCACCGACGCCACCCGCAACGTGTTCCTGGAGGCGGCGCACTTCGCGCCGGCGGCGATCATCGGCCGCGCGCGCCGCCTGGGCCTGCATACCGACGCCTCGCACCGCTTCGAGCGCGGCGTCGATCCGGAGCTGCCGCGGCTGGCGATCGAGCGCGCCACCCGCCTGATCCTGGACACCGCCGGCGGCGCTGCCGGCCCGGCGACCGAGGCGGTACTGCCCGAGGCGCTGCCGCGACCGGTCCCGATCGCGCTGCGCCGCGACCGGCTGGCGCGCGTGCTCGTCTGCGTGGTGGACGATGCCGAGGTCGAGCGCATCCTGCGCGCGCTCGGCCTGCAGGTGGAGGCCGCCGACGCCGGCTGGCGGGTGCTGCCGCCGGCGCGCCGCTTCGATCTGGCCATCGAGGAGGACCTGATCGAGGAGATCGCGCGCATCCACGGCTACGACCGCATCCCGGCCACGCTGCCGGGCGGGGCCGCGCCGATGAGCGCGCCGCCGGAGGACGAGGTCGCCGACGCGGAGCTGCGCCGCCAACTGGTGGCGCGCGACTACCTGGAGGCGATCGGCTACGCCTTCGTCGATGCCGCGCTGCTGGCGCGCTGGCGGCTCGATGCCGGCGCGGTGCCGCTGGCCAATCCGCTGAGCGCGGAGCTGGGCGTCATGCGCACCGCGCTGCTGCCGGGCCTGGTGGACGCGCTGGCGCGCAATGCCGCGCGCCAGCAAGCGCGCGTGCGCCTGTTCGAGCTCGGCAAGGCGTTCTCGGCCCAGGACCCGGGCGCGCAGGGCGACGGACCGCTGGAGACGCCGCGGATCGCCGCCGCGGCGATCGGGCCGGCGCGCGCCGAGCAATGGGGCGAGGCCGCGCGCCCGGTCGATTTCCACGACCTGAAGGGCGACCTGGAGAGCCTGGCCGCCGCCGCGCGCGCCGCTCTCGAGTACCGACCCTCGCAAGCGCCGTTCGGCCACCCCGGGCGCTCGGCCGACGTCTATCGCGACGGCGTGCGGATCGGCTGGATCGGCGAGCTGCACCCGCGCCTGCTGCGCGCGCTGGACCTGGACCAGCGCGTGGTCGCCTTCGAGATCGACCTGGAGCCGCTGCGCCGGCGCCCGCTGCCGCGCGCCGGCACCCTGGCCCGGTTCCCGTCGGTGCGGCGCGACCTCGCGCTGGTGGTCGCCGAGGACCTGCCGTGGGCGGCCCTGGAGGCGACCCTGCGCCAGGCCGCGGGCCCCTTGCTGAGCGGGCTGCAGCTGTTCGACCGCTACCAGGGCGAGGGCGTCGAAAGCGGATGCAAGAGCCTCACTATCGGCTTGATTCTGCAGGACAAATCGCGCACTCTGACCGACCGGGAGGTGGACGAGGTGGTGGCTGGCGCGATCGCCGCCGCGCAGGCCGCCCACGGCGCCCGGATCCGCAGCTAGGCAGAGGCATGGCATGGCACTGACCAAGGCAGAGATGGCCGAACGCCTCTACGAGGAAGTCGGACTGAACAAGCGCGAGGCGAAGGAATTCGTCGACGCCTTCTTCGACGCCCTGCGCGAGGCCCTGCAGAGCGGCCGCCAGGTCAAGCTGTCGGGGTTCGGCAACTTCGACCTGCGGCGCAAGAACGAGCGCCCGGGCCGCAACCCCAAGACCGGCGAGGAGATCCCGATCTCCGCGCGCACCGTGGTCACCTTCCGCCCGGGCCAGAAGCTCAAGGAGCGGGTGGAAGCCTACGGAGGCCGCCATGCTTGATCCCGGCAGCAACCGCGAACTCCCGCCGATCCCGGCCAAGCGCTATTTCACCATCGGCGAGGTCAGCGAGCTGTGCGACGTCAAGCCGCACGTGCTGCGCTACTGGGAGACCGAATTCCCGGGCCTGAGCCCGGTCAAGCGCCGCGGCAACCGCCGCTACTACCAGCGCCACGACGTGCTGATGGTGCGCCAGATCCGCGCGCTGCTGTACGAGCAGGGCTACACCATCGGCGGCGCCCGGCTGCGGCTGGAAGGCGAGACCGCCAAGCAGGAATCGGCGCTGTCCGGCCAGATCCTGCGCCAGGTGCGCACCGAGCTGGAGGAAATCCTGCAGGTGCTCAAGCGCTGAAGCGCCGGCATCGTCCGAACCGGGACGCGGCGCCGCGAAGCCGCTATAATGACCGGCCCGCCGCTGGCGGGGTTCCACCCGCGTCGGGGTATAGCGCAGCCTGGTAGCGCACTTGTCTGGGGGACAAGTGGTCGTCGGTTCGAATCCGGCTACCCCGACCAACTTCTTCGCGAACGACGGCCGCCGGGTTTCCGGCGGCCGTTTTTCCGTGCCTGCTATCACCATGCTAGGTCGGCTAGAGCGGGGATATCTGAACAGTCTTAGGCGGGGGCGCTACGAAGCGGCAGAGCCACTTGGACCCGCAGGCGCCAGCTCGCCGGGTGAGGCGAACAGCCAGGGCTGAGACGGTCCGCTCTTGCGCGGCACTGTGAAAGCCGCGACCGCATCGATGCGCTGACACTGCGGTCAGACTTTTTGAGCCAGATCCCTCAGCGCCTCGGGCCGCTTGTGCTTAGGCACCTCCAGTAGCTTCACCAAGCTGGCTAACAAGGGTGGGTCTTGAACCAGAGCGGGGATCAGCATGGCCAGAGCATTCCGCTGGGACTCGTCAGCCTGGGATAGGGCAAGGATGGCGTCGGCCATGGCCGCATCGTCGGCCAGCAGGTAGGCCACCGGCACATCAAGCACTTGCGCCAACCTGTCCAAGTTGTCGAATCCAATGGCGGTGACTTGGTGCTCATAGCGATTGATCCGTGAGGAGCCCTTGTCCTTACCCAATCCCATGCGATCCCCCAGCGCCCGTTGGCTTAGGCCACGCAGTTGTCGCGCCTGAACCAAGCGGGCGGCGAACACGGCGCGGGCGATGGGCTGGTCGGACACCAGATAGCGAGGGCAGAGAAGGCGCTCGAATCATGACGAAGCCTCTATCGCTGTGGCAGACTCTATCTCTCAGATAGAGGTTGCAGGCTACCACGCTCGAAGAAGCCGCCGCTCCTGCAGGCGCCGGCAACGATAGGGAACAGGGGCGCATCAGGATGAATCCGTACGAGGTTCTTGGCATCCGCCCGAATGCCGGGCGCGAGGAATTAGAGCTCGCTTACAAGGGGCGGCGCAGCCAGTACCACCCAGACCGTTACGCTCAGTCGGATGCCGAAACCCAGAGGTGGGCGACAGCCAGGATGCAGGAGGTCAACCAGGCCTATGCCGTCCTGAAGGACGACGCAGAGCGCAGCCGGTTCGACCGGGAAAACACCTCGCGGGCGCCGCGTCCGGGGTCGCCGCCATCATCGCGACCACCACCACCTACGCAGCCGCCCGTGCCATCGGTGACTTTGCGGCAGGTACTGCAGGGCTATGCGTGTACGACCGAGCCATTCCAAAAGATCTTCATTGCGCCGGATATCCCGAAGAAGAAACTGGCTGCTGCCATCGAAAGCTATGGCAACGGGATACGTCCGAGAGACGTAGTCGTACTCATCGACGACACATTCTTTGGTGGCGCCAAGCAGGGGATGTTGGTCACTGAGAACGAAATCCTGGCCAAGTCCGTTCTCATGCCGGGATCAAGGTACTTGTTGGTCAAGGTCCAGGAGATCAGTGCGGAAGGCACTTGCGTCTATATCAATGGGTACGAGTTCACCACGCTCAACATTCCTGAGAAGCGCGACATTGAATCGCTTTGCAAGCGAATCAACAGGTACATCCAGCAGCGCAACGAGATGCCCACCTCTCCAACCGCCAGCCACGAGGAGCAGCACGGCGGGTATCAGGACGCCGGCCGGCCGGCTGGTGTGCAATGGTTCAGTCGCCTGAGGCAGGGGTTCTATAGCCAGTTGGAGGGTGAGATCCAGCGTGATATCACACGTGATATCACAGTGGCCCGGACGCGGGAGGATTGGCTGACGGCCGAACTGATCAAGCAGCTTCTGCCGGTCTCGAGGTCGTTGGAGCGCTTCATCCAGCGCCGTGGCCTCGGGCTTACGGCCGTGGAGCGATCGCTCTTGTCGAGCGACCAAGTGCGCCTGGAGGTGCTCATTTATGTGCTGGCAATCGTCCAGTTCCTGCTGGGGGAAGAGGCCGGATTGGACGAGGAGCAAATCACCGAAGTTGTCGCGCCTGTCTTGTTGAGGATGTTGGTGCTCTACATCATCGATGTCGAAGGCATTGGTAAACGCAGAACGCTGCGTAGCATTGCCAAACCGCAAGAAGAGTTGGGTGAGTCGCAATTCTTTCAGGAGTTCCGGCGGCGGCTTGGTCGGTATGGCTTGGTCTTCAAGCAGTCACCTGAAAGTGCTGTCGAAGCGTTGAATCACTCGATTAAGAACCTTTCTGCATTCTACGCAGCGGACATCCCAGCGTTGACGCGCGTTAAATTGAATGAGTTCGTCGCAGACGTTGTGAATCGCGTCCTAGATGATCAGGCATTGAGTGAGTTCATGGGCATAGTCATCAGCGAAACGGAGGCTGCCCTCGTAAACGTGCTTGAGAAGGCGTAGCGCTTGTGGTCATAAATACAGAGGGAGTTCGGATGAAGAAGATTGTTGTTTGCTACGTAGTGTTGATTCTGCCGTTCTGGATCTACTTGGCCAATTGGGGGGCTTCGGCCTATAGGGGCGCGGCCTACAACTTGGGTCGTGCCGTGTTCTGGCCTGGTGTCCTTTGGCCTGCTTTGGGTCAGATGGTTGGTGGCGTTATCGTCATCGGGCTGTTGCTCTATGCCACGCTCTTCATGCGTACGCGGCGATGAGGACGCAAGTCGTGAATTCGATGATGGTGTCTGGTCGGCGGCTTGGGGAAATGCTGGCTCTCTCGGTGATTCCGCCGCTGCTGCTTTCTGGGTGTGGAAGCAGCACGGAGGATCATGTGTACGAGGCATTCAAGTGCGCAAAGGTCGCCACCCTGCTGGAGCAAGAAGAGCACGCGGAAGCCGCGATGAACAGTGCGCTTCCCTACATGCAAGAGCTGGAGGAGGAAGGCGATAACCCAGGCCGTCTTGTGCTGCAAATGAATCAGCGCTTCCAGGACGACGTTCCTCTGTATCGGACAACCATAGATGGCCAGATGGTGCTGCTCTACCGAGTCTATAAATCAAATGACTGCCAGTCACTCTACAAGCCTGCTGGTGGATCGGGCTGATGCAGGTTCAAGAGAGGATCCGTCCGAGGATCGGGTATGAATTCGTTCGCCCTCGCGCAAAGAGAGCGAACGCGCCAGTCTTAGGTTTCGTCCAGGGCAAGTCATTGATACGTGGAGTATTTGAAAAAATTCGAGAAGGTGAGCGTTATGCGGTTGCGTAAGGTGTCAATGTGCCTGCTGGCCGCCTTTGCGATGGCAGGATGCAAGGGGGAACAGCTGACCCAGGCTGGTTACATCAACTTGGCCGGATGCGAAGTGCCGGCTGGATTGACACCGGCGCAGGCCGAAGAGGTGGCATGCATCCGGTCGGACCCTGCTACCGCCGCGGCCTCGCTGCCTGTGCCTAAAGCAACGCTGGCGGCTGCGCTTATCACGCCAGACACTGAGATCATCAACGCGGCCATTGCCGCGCACGCCTTGCAAGATGGGGCAAGCGAGTACGCGGAGGGGCGTCATTCGATCATAGGCGACCTGACCGGGGACGGCGTTCCGGAGGTGGTGGCGCTGTATACCTTGGAGGGCGCGGGTGGCGGCAATGGCTCGGTGAGCAATCTGGCAGTCTTTGTGCGTGAGGCGGGACAACTAAAGCACGTCGAGACGACCACGGTGTGGGGCGGCGCCCAAGATGTCAGATTGGAAGATGGCGTCGTGCTCGTGAAGACGCTGGTGCATGCTCCTGACGATCCCCGCTGTTGTCCGACTTTAGAAGAAGAAGTCGGTTATGTGTTCCACGGTAATAGGTGGCGTCAGGTTGTGGCGCAGCCCCTGCAACCGCCCGGGGATTTGTTGAAAAACCCCGGGGCTTAGTCGGACAGCAATGCGAGACCCCGTGGGTTAACTCTGTAGAGATACCGACTTTTCTTTGCGAACGACGGTGCCGGTCTCCGGCGGCCGTCTTCGTCCAGGCGCATAAACGGTCGCAACTGGGTTCCCGGGCCTTGCGTGCGCTTCACGCCAGGCTTGCGAGCATCGAGCGCCCGCATCGAGGAAGCCGACATGGCCCACATGCCCGCCGGGCGCGACGTCCCGCCGCCTCCGAACGAGGACCCGGACGACCAGCCGACCCCGATCGATCCGCCCGAGCGCGACCGCACCGACCCGGACGCGCCGGGCCGCGAGCGGCCGCCGCGCGAGGCGCCGCCGGAGACCGAATCCGAGCGGGTGCATCTGGACGATGCCGAGCGCCAGGGCGTACGCGACCGCAACGCATCCAAGGGCCGTCGCTACGTCAGCGATCCGAATCCCAGCGCGGAAGGCAACGATCCCAGCCTGAGCAGCGGCCCGACCCGCGAGCGCAGGATCTAGGGCCTGGCTGGATCGACATGTGCCGCGCGCCCTCCCTCCCGCCTGCGGGGCCATGCGGTTTTTTCCTTCCCCCGCAAGCGGGGAGCACTCTGTTTCTTCCTTCCCCCGCAAGCGGGGGAAAGTGCCGAAGGCGGATGGGGGGGCACGCCGAAGGCGTGCAAAGTCGCCCTCATCCGGCGCTGCGCGCCACCTTCTCCCGCTTGCGGGAGAAGGAGCAGCATGAACCCGCTTGCGGGAGAAGGAACAGCATGAGGCCGCTCGCGGGGGAAGGGACAGCGGCGGCGCTGCAGGTGCAACGCCGATAGGCCCGAGGTCCCGGCCGCGCCGCGGGCGTCCGCCCGGCGGCGCCGCTGCCGCGCGGTCGAGCGCCGGGGCCGGTACGCGTCCCGTGTCGACCGTGTCGGTTGCATACTCGCGCCCGGGGTTCGCTTCGGAGAGTCCGCCATGCGCTATGCGCTCGCTACCCTCTTGCTGGCGTGGGCGGCCGCGACCGGGGGCGTCTGGGCGCAGGATGCCGGCGGTGGCGCTGCGGCAGCGCCCCTGGTCGATCTGGAGACCCTGGTCGTGGCCGGCGAGCAGCCCGGCCCGGGCCTGTGGCAGGTGCGCCGCGGCGAACACGTGCTGTGGGTGCTGGGGACCGTCGAGCCGCTGCCGCGACGCATGCGCTGGATGTCGGCACGGGTGGAGGGGCTGGTCGCGCGGTCGCAGGAACTGATCGAGCCGCCCTCGTTCAAGGTGGACGCCGACGTCGGCCTGCTGCGCGGGCTGACCCTGGTGCCGGCGCTGCTGCGCGCGCGGCGCAATCCCGGCGGCCGGACGCTGGCCGAGGTGCTGCCGCCGGAGACCCATGCGCGCTGGGAGCCGCTGAAGGCGCGCTACCTCGGAGACGGCGACGGCGTCGAACGGTGGCGCCCGATCTTCGCCGCGCAGGCGCTGTACGAGGCGGCGATCCGCCGCTCCGGCATGACCCTGGACGACAGCGTCGGCCGGGTGCTGGCGCGCGCGGCGCGGCGCCATCGGGTCCGGCGCACACCCACCCAGGTCGAACTGCGCGTCGATGCACCCAGGCAGGCGCTGCGCGAACTCGCCGCCGTCGACCTCGACGACGGCGCGTGCTTCGAGCGCACCCTGCAGCGGATCGAGACCGATCTGGAGGGCATGCGTGCCCGCGCCAACGCCTGGGCGCTGGGCGACGTCGCCTATCTGCAGCGGGCGCGCTACGACGACCAGTACCGCGCCTGCCTCCGCGCGGTGACCTCGCACGCGCTGGGGCGCAGGCTGGGCCTGGACGAGCTCAACGCGCGCGCGATCGAGGCCTGGCTGCAGGCCGCCGAGGCCGCGCTCGCGGCCAACGCGTCCACCGTGTCGTCGCTGCCGATGTCGCTGCTGCTCGGCGAGCGCGGGATGCTGGAGCGGTTGCGCGCGCGCGGCTACGAGATCGTGCCGCCGGCCGACGCGATGCATGCGACCGGCGCCGGGGGCGACGGACGAGGCCCGGGGGGCGATCCGCGTTGAGGCGCCGCAGCGGCGGCGCGGCGCCGCTCAGCCGGCGGCGACGCGGGGCGGCCGGGCCTCGCCCAGCCGCGGCCAGCGCGCGAGCAGCGCGGCGCGCACGCCGGCGGCGTCCAGGCCGGCCTCGGCGAGCAGGTCCTCGCGGCTGGCATGTTGCTGGAAGGCGTCGGGCAGGCCGAGGTGCAGCACCGGCAGCACCACGCCTTCGGCGTTGAGCAACTCGGCGACGCCGGAGCCCGCGCCGCCCATGACGACGTTGTCCTCCAGGGTGGCGAAGCCCTCGTGTTCGCGGGCCAGTTCCAGCAGCAGGTCGCGGTCGAGCGGCTTGACGAAGCGCATGTTGACCACGGTCAGGCCCAGTTCGGCGCCCACCGCCTCGGCCACCCGCAGCAGCGCGCCGAAGGCCAGCAGGGCGATGCCGGTGCCGCGCCGGCGGACCTCGGCGCGGCCGATCGGCAGCGTGTCCAGGTCGTCGCCGGCGGCCACGCCGGTGCCGGCGCCGCGCGGGTAGCGCACGGCGGCCGGGCCCGGGTACTGCAGGCCGGTGCTCAGCATCCGTCGCGCCTCGCGCTCGTCGGCGGGCGCCATCACCACCAGGTTCGGCACGCAGCGCAGGTAGCTGAGATCGAGGTTGCCGGCATGCGTGGCGCCGTCCGGGCCGACCACGCCGGCGCGATCGATCGCGAACAGCACGTCGAACCCCTGGATCGCCACGTCGTGCACCAGCTGGTCGTAGCCGCGCTGCAGGAAGCTGGAGTAGATCGCGACCACCGGCTTGGCGCCCTCGGCGGCCATGCCGGCGGCCAGGGTCACCGCGTGCTGCTCGGCGATGGCGACGTCGAAATAGCGCTCGGGGTATTCCTTGGAGAAGCGGACCAGCCCAGAACCTTCCCGCATGGCCGGGGTGATGCCCATCAGCCGCGGCTCTGCGGCCGCCGCGTCGCACAGCCAGTCGGAGAAGACGTCGGTGTAGGTGGGCTTCTTCGCGCCGCCCTTGGCGACCACGCCCAG
This sequence comes from Luteimonas huabeiensis HB2, assembly GCF_000559025.1. Classification (GTDB taxonomy): domain Bacteria; phylum Pseudomonadota; class Gammaproteobacteria; order Xanthomonadales; family Xanthomonadaceae; genus Luteimonas; species Luteimonas huabeiensis. The sequence continues at coordinate 418,610 of NZ_JAAN01000014.1, forward strand.
CGAGGGGTCGAAGGGCGAGACGGCGTGGTAGCCGATCTGGTCGCCCTCGGCCAGCTCGTAGCCCTTGCCCTTGGTGGTGATGACGTGCAGCAGCTGCGCGCCCTTCAGGCCCTTGAGCGTCCTCAGCGCGCCGATCAGCGCCGGCAGGTCGTGGCCGTCGATCGGGCCGGTGTAGTGGAAGCCCATCTCCTCGAACAGGGTGGAGGGCACGAACATGCCCTTCCAGTGTTCTTCCCAGCGGCGCACGAAGCGCGCCGGCGGCTTGTTCTTGTCGCCGAGCAGCTTCTTGCCGCCCTCGCGCAGGGCGTTGAGGGTCTTGCTGCCGGTCATGCGGCCGAGCATGCGGGTCAGCCCGCCGACGTTCTCGGAGATCGACATCCGGTTGTCGTTGAGGATCACCAGCAGGTCGGGCTCGGGATCCATGCCGCCGGCGTGGTTGAGCGCCTCGTAGGCCATGCCGGCGGTCATCGCGCCGTCGCCGATCACCGCCACCACCTTGCGCTCGTTGCCGGCGCGGGCGTTGGCGATCGCCATGCCCAGCGCGGCCGAGATCGACGTGCTGGAGTGGCCGACGCCGAACGTGTCGTACTCCGATTCGTCGCGCTTGGGGAACGGCGCCACGCCGCCCTTCTGCTTGACGGTGTGGATGCGGTCGCGGCGGCCGGTCAGGATCTTGTGCGGGTAGCACTGGTGGCCGACGTCCCAGACGATCCGGTCCTCGGGCGTGTCGTAGAGCCAGTGCAGCGCGGTGGTCAGCTCGATCACGCCGAGCCCGGCGCCGAAGTGCCCGCCGCTGCGCCCGACCGACTCGATCAGGTAGGCGCGCAGCTCGTCGGCGACGGCGGGCAGCTCGTCCTCGTCGAAGCGGCGCAGGTCGGCGGGGGAATCGATGCGGGACAGGCGCGGATAGCGCGTGGGATCGGTCATCCCGGCATTTTCCTCCCCGCTGCGGCGGGGGGCAAGGAAACGTCGGGCGGCGCGGGTTCAGCTATTTGCGGATGAAGCGCCCGAACAGTCCGCTGCGCGGCGGCGGCGCGGGCTCCGGGGGCGGTTCCACGTAGCGCTCGGCGTAGCCGGTGGCGAGGCTGGCGTTGACGAAGTCGGCCACCTCGGTATCCGGCGTGCCGCTGGCCTCGGCGATCTCGGCCAGCGTGGCCGGGCCTTTCATCATCGCCGTGGCGATGCGGAAATGGCGCGGGAATTCGCGCTCGGTCTGCGGCCAGCGCGACAGCAGATAGCGCGCCTCGGCATCGAAGCCGGGCAGCAGGCGGCCGCGGCCGGCCAGCAGGCCCCCGAACCAGACCAGGCGGGCGATCGGGTGCGCGCTGGCGCCCCGGATGCCGCTGGCCCAGGCCGCTTCGTCGACCGGCTCGAACGCGGTGGCGTCCAGCGGTTCGGCGAAGTAGGGCGCTAGCGGCTTGAGCTGGGCGGGCCCGAAGTACTGCCGGGCCTCGCAATCGATCCACAGCGTCGGCGCGGTATCGCGCCGCAGCCGCAGCCGGCCGTTCAGGCGGCCCGGGCGCAGCCACTCCGGCAGGCTGCCGCCGTCGGAGGCCGTGGCGGGAAGCGGTCCGGGCGCGACCATCGGCGCGGGCGTCTCGTCCGCCGTCGTGCCGGTGGTGGGCGTGGGGCCGGCTGCTGGGACCGGGGCGGGCGCGGCGGCGTCGGCCGCCGCGTCCAGCGCGTCCGGGTCCAGCCCGGCATGCGCGGCGATCTCGCGCAGCAGGGCGACGGTCGAGGCGGTGTCGAAGGGGCGGCCGAGGTGGAAGTCGGCCTGGGTGCGCGGCGCCGAGGTCAGGCCCACCACCTGCTTGCCGGCCGCGTGCAGGCGCAGCCAGCCCATCGGGCCGTACATGCTGTCCATGTCGACCACCACGTAGTCGGCGGACTCCTCGCCGACCAGCGCGACACCGCCGCGCAGCGCCTGGCCGGCCGCGTCGAACGCGGCGCGCAGGGCGGTCTCGGTCGCCTTGTCCATGCTGGTGAGGCCGATCGTCAATCCCATGCGGGCGGGCCCGTGCCGGGGAGAAGACGAGTTTAGGCGCTGCGCGGGCGCCGGAGTAGTCCGCGGCGGCGGCGCGCCTCGTGGCCCCGGCTCAGGCGGCGCCGGCGAAGCGGTGCTTCTTCGGCAGTTGCGAGCGCAGGAAGGCCATCTGGTCGGCGAGAATGTTGCGGTTGGACAGGATCAGGTGCTCGATCCAGCTCGGCCGGTAGGGCACCGCCAGCAGCGGCATGCCGGCCTGCGCCGGAGTGCGGCCGCCCTTGCGCGAGTTGCAGGGAAAGCACGCGCCGACGACGTTTTCCCAGATGTCGCGCCCGCCTTGCGACAGCGGCACCACGTGGTCGCGGGTCAGCGCCTGGCGCGAGAACGCCTGGCCGCAGTACAGGCACAGGTGCTGGTCGCGCGCGAACAGGGCCGTGTTGGTCAGCGTCGGGGTGGGATCGAGCGCCTTGTTGCGCGCGTGCCCGCGCGCGGCGACGATCGGGTGCAGCGGCAGTACGCTGCGCTGGCCGCTGTCGCGGTTGACGCCGCCGCGCACGCGCAGGCAGGGATCGCCGAGGGTCCAGGCCACCGCGCCGCGGGCGTACAGGCAGGCCGCGTCCTGCCAGCTCATCCAGCCCAGCGCGCGCCCGTGCGCGTCCAGCGACAGCAGGCGCACGCGGTCGATCGGCACCGCGCGCCCGGGCGGGGCGGCGGGGCCTGCGGCCTGCGCGAAGGGGGCGGAGCGGGCCGGCGCCACGCGGGGTCCGGTGCGGATCAAACGGAGCGGCGCTTCGTCGTCCTTCATCGGGACGACAGCTTATACCCCTTGTGTGATGGTTTGCATACGCCGGCAGCGCGCCGTGCCGCCCGGACGGCTTGCGCCGTTGGCGTGGGCAGCCCCGTGGCTGTCCCGGCATTCGGCGCGCGAAGCTCTCCCGCGTTGACCTTGCCGTCTTTCCCTTTCCCCGCGAGCGGGGGGCACTCTGTTTTTTCCTTCCCCCGCAAGCGGGGGGCATGCTGTTTTTCCTTGGGGCACGCCGCAGGCGTGCAAAGGCGCGCCCTCATCCGGCGCTGCCCCGCTTGCGGGAGAAGGGAGGGCATGCCCCCGCTTGCGGGAGAAGAGACGACAGGCCCGCTTGCTGGAGACGGCGGGGCAGCTTCGGCGCTGCAGGTCGAATGCCGATACACGCTAGCCCAGCGCGTCGGCCTCCGGCAGCGCCAGGGTGCCGGCGCCGCTGGCGATGGCCGCCTTGTGCGCCAGCGTGCGCGGCAGGAGGCGGGCGTAGTAGAAGCGCGCGGTGGCCAGCTTGCCGGCGCGCAGCGCTTCGGGGTGCTGCGGGCTCTGCGCCGTGGCGACGCTGCGCGCCCACCAGTAGGCGAGGGCGACGTAGCCGGAGTAGAACAGGAAGTCCACGCTGGCCGCGCCGACTTCCTCGGGATCGCGCTGCGCGCGCGCGGCGATGTCGCGGCCGATCGCCTCCCACTCCGCCGCCAGTCCGCGCAGCGGGCCGACGAACTCGGCCAGCGCCGGGTCGCCGGCATGGCGGTCGCAGAAGTCGCCGATCATGCCCAGGAACGCGCGCAGCCCGGCGCCGCGCAACTGCAGCAGCTTGCGGCCGACCAGGTCCAGCGCCTGGATGCCGGTGGTGCCCTCGTAGAGCGTGGTGATGCGCGCGTCGCGCGCGAGCTGCTCCAGGCCGTGCTCGCGGATGTAGCCGTGGCCGCCGAAGCACTGCAGCGCGTGGTAGGTGCATTCCACGCCCCATTCGGTCAGGCAGGCCTTGACGATCGGGGTCAGGAAGCCGAGCAGGGCCTCGGCCTCGGCGCGCTCGGCCGGGTCCGGCGCGTGCGCGGCCACGTCCACCAGCGAGGCGGCGTGGTAGCCCAGCAGGCGGCCGCCCTCGACCAGTGCGCGGCAGGTCAGCAGCATGCGCCGCACGTCGGGCTGCAGGATGATCGGGTCGGCGGGGCGGTCGGGGAAGCGCGCACCCGCCGGCGCGCGCGACTGCAGCCGCTCGCTCGCGTAGCGCAGGGCGTTCTGCAATGCGCGGTCGGCCAAGCCCAGGCCCTGCAGGCCGACCGCCATCCGCGCGGTGTTCATCATGGTGAACATCGCCGCGAGGCCCTTGTGCGGCTCGCCGACCAGGTAGCCCTCGGCGTCCTCGAAGTTCAGCACGCAGGTGGCCGAGCCGTGGATGCCCATCTTGTGCTCGATGGCGCCGCAGCGCACGCCGTTGCGCCCGCCCGTGGCGCCGTCGCGGCCCACCTTCAGCTTCGGCACCACGAACAGCGAGATCCCGCGGCTGCCGGCCGGGGCGTCGGGCAGCCGGGCCAGCACCAGGTGGACGATGTTGTCGGTGAGGTCGTGCTCGCCGGCGGTGATGAAGATCTTGGTGCCGCTGATGGCGTAGCGGCCGTCGTCCAGCGGCACCGCGCGGGTGCGCAGCAGGCCGAGATCGGTGCCGCAGTGCGCCTCGGTCAGGCACATGGTGCCGGTCCAGCGGCCTTCCACCAGCGGTTTCAGGAAGACCTCGCGCTGCCAGTCCTCGCCGTGGTGCAGCAGCGCCTCGGTGGCGCCGTGCGAGAGCAGCGGGAAGTTGCCCCAGGCGAGGTTGGCGGCGTCGATGATCTCCTTCACCGGCACCCCGAGCAGGTGCGGCAGGCCCTGGCCGCCGAACTCGGCGGGCGCGGTCAGCGCCGGCCAGCCGCCTTCCACGTAGCGCGCGTAGGCGTCGCGGAAGCCGGGCGGGGTGGCGACCTCGCCGGTGGCCTTGTCGTAGCTGCAGCCGATCTCGTCGCCGATCTTGTTGAGCGGCGCCAGCACCGCCTCGCCGAAGCGCGCGCCTTCTTCCAGCACCGCATCGACGATGTCGCGCGTGGCCTCCTGGAAGCCCAGGCGCGCGAACAGCGCCTCGGCGCCGAGGACGTCGTGGAGCGCGAAGCGCATGTCGGCGAGCGGTGCCTGGTACTGGCTCATGGGTCGGTCCCGTCGATGGAAGGAAGCGGTGCGGCGGTCAGCGCAGCACGCCGGGCAGGCCCGGCACCGGGCTCAGCGCGCCGTCGCGGCGGATCCGGTAATCGCGCGCGCCGCCGCGGTCGGTCGGCGCGGCGACGATCTCGCCTTCCAGCGCGTAGCCGGTGCCGCGACCGGCGGCCAGCGCGTCGGCCAGCAGCAGGCGCGCCTGCGCCGAGGGCGCCAGGCGCACGGTGACCACGTCGGCCGATTCGCCGCCGATCTGCAGCGCCGGGGCGGCCTCGAGGGTGCCGGCGGCGATGTCGCCGGTGCGCAGGTCGAGGCGGATGCGCTCGAAGCGCATCGGAATGCTGCTGTAGTTCTGCAGCCGCAGCTCGACCGACCACTGGCCGTCGGCGCCGACGCTGAGCTGCTGGATGCTCGCCGCGGGCTCGGACACACGCCGCACCGGGCCGGTGCTGCAGGCGGCCAGCAGCAGGCAGAGCGCCGCCACCAGGGCGAGGGAATACGAACGCCGCATCTTGCGAGCCTCCGGGGGGGAACGTGCCGAGGATACTACGGCGTCGGTCGCGGGCCGGATGGCGGAAGCGGCGGCCCGGCGCATCCGGTACATCGGGCAGACGCCGCAACGGGGAGCCGGACGCGTGACATCCAACGATTCGAGCTGGGGGGGCCGGCGCCGCCGCGCATGCGGCGCGCTGCTGCTGCTTCTGGCCTGCGTCGCCGCCGCGGCGGTGCAGGCGTCCGCGCCGGCTGCGGTCGCGCCGCAGGCGCGCGGCGTCTGGCGCTTCGCCGACGACGGCGTGGTCTTCGACAACCGCCAGGAAGGCGCGCGCCTGGGGGGCGTGCGCCGCGCCGGCGACGGCCGCTACGGCGTGGCGGTGACGCCGGAGACGCAGCCGATCAACCCCAGCCCCTGGTACGGCTTCCGGGTCGCGGCGCAGCGCCCGCGCACGGTCGAGATCGCGCTGGACTACGGCGCCTTCCGGCACCGCTATCGGCCCTGGCTGCGCCGCGCCGGCGAGCCCGGCTGGCGCGCGGCCGGCGGGGACGAGTTCGCGCTCGGCGACGACGGCGTCGCCCGGCTGACCCTCGCCCTCGACGACCGCGCCGTCGAGGTGTTCGCGCAGCAGCCGATCGGCATCGGCGAGGTCGAGCGCTGGAGCGCGGCGCTGGCCGCGCGGGTCGGCGGGCAGGTGGAGACCATCGGCCGCTCGGTGCAGGGCCGGCCGCTGCAGGCGCTGGCCTTCGGCGAGCCGGCGGCGCCGGACCTGGTGCTGGTGCTGGGCCGCCAGCACCCGCCGGAGATCACCGGCATGCGCGCGCTGCTGGCGTTCGTCGATGCGCTGGCCGGCGACGACGCCCGCGCCCGCGACTTCCGCGCCCGCCACCGGGTGCTGGTGCTGCCGCTGCTCAACCCGGACGGCGTGGCCGAGGGCCACTGGCGCGGCAACGCCAACGGCGCGGACCTCAACCGCGACTGGGGCCCGTTCCGCGAGCCGGAGACGCGCGCGGCCGCGGCGGCGATCGCCGCGCAGCTCGACGGCGGCGCGCGCCGGCTGGCCTTCGCCGTCGATTTCCATTCCACCTGGTACGACATCCTCTACACGGTGACCGAGGACCCGTCGCGCGCGCCGGGCGGGCTGCTGCGCGGCTGGATGGACGACCTGCAGACGCGCTTCCCGGAGCGCATCCGCGAGCGGCCCGGCCCGGCCGGCGCCAGCGCGGTGTTCAAGAACTGGGCCTTCCGCGCCTACGGCGCGCCGGTGGCGACCTACGAGGTCGGCGATGCGACCGGCGAGGCCGAGACCGCCGAGCTCGCCCGCTTCGCCGCCGAGCGGCTGATGGCGCGGCTGGCCGCGCAGGGGACGACGCCGTGAGCGCACCGACCGCGCCGCTGTCGGCCGAGCGCGCCGACTGGCTGGCCGCGCACGTGCTGCCGCACGAGGCCGCGCTGCGGGCGTGGCTCGGTGCGCGCATGGGCGTGTCGGTGGACGTGGACGACGTGGTGCAGGAAGCCTATGCGGTGCTGGCCACGCTGGACGAGGTCGCCCACATCCGCCAGCCGCGCAGCTACCTGTTCGCCACCGCGCGCTCGCTGGTGCTGCAGCAGCTGCGGCGCGCGCGCATCGTGCCGATCGAGGCGGTGGCCGAGGTGGAACGGCTGAGCGAGCTGCGCGACGAGGCCACGCCGGAGCGCCACGCGGTCTCGGGCGAGGAGTTGCGGCGGGTGGACGCGCTGATCCGCGCGCTGCCGCGCAAGTGCCGCGAGGCCTTCGTGCTGCGGCGGCTGGAAGGGCTGTCGCAGCGCGAGATCGCCCGCCGCATGGGCGTGAGCGAGAACACGGTGGAAAAGCACGTCGGCAAGGCGCTGCGCCTGCTGGCCGATGCGCTGGGACGCGAGGCGGGGCCGCGCGGACGCGGCGGCACCGGGATGGACGAAGGGAACGGGGATGACGTCGAGACCGCACATCAACGCGATTGACGCGCGCGCCGCGGACTGGGCGGCGCGCGAGGCGCTGCGCGCGCTGGACGAGGCCGAGCGCGCCGAGCGCGACGCGTGGCTGGCGGCCGACCGCCGCCACCTGGGCGCCTACGCCCGCGCGCGGGCCGCGCTGGCGCGCGCGGACCGCGCGCTGGCGATCGGCGCCGGCGCGGACCCGGGGCCGCGGGAGGATCGCGGGCGCTGGCGCGGCGTCCGCGTCGCCCCCGCCGCCCTGGCCGCCGGCCTGTGCGCGCTGCTGATCGCCGGCGCGTTGCTGCTGAAAGCGCCGCTGCTGCACACCACCCGCCTGGGCGAAGTGCTGCGGGTGCCGCTGCCCGACGGCTCCACCCTGGTGCTGAACTCGGATTCGCGGGCGCGGGTGGACTTCGGCGCGCGCCGGCGCCGGGTCGAGTTGCTGCACGGCGAAGTGCTGTTCGAGGTCGCGCCCGATCCGGCGCGCCCGTTCACGGTGAGCGCCGGGCGAGCGCGCGTGGTCGCGGTGGGCACGGCCTTCAGCGTGCATCGCGACGAGGACGGCGGCATGCGGGTGATCGTGCGCGAGGGCATCGTCGATGTCGCCGGCGACGGCGGGGACGCACCGGCACCGGTGCGGGTCGCGGCCAACTTCCAGGCCGTCGCGCGCCCCGGCCAGGATCTGCAGATGCAGCCGCTGGCCGCGGAAGAGGTCGGCCGGCGCCTGGCCTGGCGCGACGGCATGCTCGCCTTCGACGGCGACACGCTCGCCCAGGCGGCCGCGCGCTTCGCGCGCTACAGCAGCGTGCGCATCCTGGTCGACGAGCCGGAGGTCGCGCAGCGCCGCGTGGCCGGCCTGTATTCGGCCACCGATCCCGCCGGCTTCGCCGAGGCGGTGGCGACCAGCCTCGGCCTGCGGGTCGAGCGCGACGGCGAGGGCATCCATCTGCGCAGCCACGCGGCGCCGCGCGTGCGGCCGCCGTCCGACGCCGCGCGGCGGCAGTGACGCCGGGCCACCGGCAGACAGTCTTCACGGGGAGGGAGTCAACACCGATGCACATCCACCGCACGCGCCTGGCCGGCGCCATCCGCTTCGCCGTCGCGACCTTCGCGCTCGGCGCCGCACCCGCCTTCGCGCAGGAGCGCGAGTTCGACCTGCCCGCCGGCGACGCGGCGCGGGTGCTGCCGGACTTCGCCAGGCAGGCGCAGCTGCAGATCGTCGCGCCGGCGGACCGGCTGGAAGGCGTGCGCACCCCGGCGCTGCGCGGCACGATGGACGCGCGCGAGGCGCTGGCGCGGCTGCTGGCCGGCAGCGGCCTCGGCGTGGCCCGCGACGACGGCCACACCATCGCGCTGGGCGGGGCGCGTGCCGAAGCGCCCCTGCTGGCCTCGGCGGCGCCGCTGGCGCTCGACGCGCAGGCGGTGCCGGCGCAGGAAGCCGCCGGCCCGGCGCCGCAGCCGCTGCCGCAGCCGGTGGACGCGCCCGCGGCGGCGGCCACCCGCGACCTGGACGCGGTGACGGTCACCGGCTCCTTCATCCGCCGCATCGACAGCGAGACCGCGCTGCCGGTGACCACGCTGTCGCGCGAGCAGCTCGACACCACCGGCGCGACCACCCTGTCCGAGGCGATGGCCTACCTGCCGCAGTCGGCCGGCTTCGACAACGCCGAGACCTCCACCGGGCCCAACGCCGCGCGCGGCGACGCCGCCTCGATCAACCTGCGCGGGATCGGTTCCGGCAACACGCTGGTGCTGCTCAACGGCCGCCGCATCGCCCCGCACCCGATCTCCGAGGGCGCGGTGCCGCGGCTGTCGGCCAACATCAACCAGATCCCGCTGGGCGCGATCGAGCGCGTGGAGGTGCTGCGCGACGGCGCCTCGGCGCTGTACGGCTCCGACGCGGTCGCCGGCGTGGTCAACACCATCCTGCGCCGCGACTACCAGGGCGCCGAGGCCAGCGTGCGCCACGGCTGGGTCGACGAGGGCGACATGGCCGAGACCTCGATCAGCCTGCTCGGCGGGCGCAACTTCAACGGCGGCCGCACCAACCTCATGGGCTTCGTCGGCTACTACGACCGCGACCCGCTGTACACCCGCGACAAGTGGTACAGCCGCACCGGCGACCTGCGCGAGCGCGCCGGCAGCGACAGCACGCTGTGGGACAACCGCTCGGTCAGCGGGCCGTACGGCAGCTACACCGCCGGCCGCGTCGGCGCCGACGGCGAGTTCTCCGCGGTGCGCGCGCCGGGCCTGCCCGGCTCCGCCTTCCACGTCGCGCCGGACGGCGGCGGCACCCGCGTGGCCGCAGGCGCGATGCCGCGCGAGCTGCGCTACGACTACACCCCCGAGTACGTGCTGCTGCCCGAGAGCACCCGCCACCAGGTCTTCGGCGCGTTGAACCACAGTTTCGGCAACGGCGTCGAGGCGACCCTGGAGGGCTTCCACTACCGCGCCGACTCCTGGACCTCGAACGCCGCCTCGCCGATCTCGGCCAATGCCGACAACGGCATCTACGTGCCGGCCAGCAACTACTACAACCCCTTCGGCAGCCGCTTCTACGGCCCCGGCACCGACAACCCGGACATCGCGCCGCTGGACGTGCGCATCAACAACTACCGCCCGCTGGAACTGGGCCCGCGCACCGCCGACGTCTCCTCGCGCGCCTACCAGGTGGTCGGCGGCCTGCGCGGCCATCTGGGCGAGTGGAACTGGGAGGGCGGGGTGGGCTACGGCCGCGGCAAGACCCGCGACGAGGCCGGCAACATGATGAGCGAAAGCCGCCTGCGCGAGCGGCTGGCGCTGGACACGCCCGACGCCTTCAACCCCTTCGGCGGGCCGGGCGCCAACGGCCAGGCGGTGCTGGACGCGGTGCGCATCGGCACCTGGCGCGAGGGCGAGGCCTCGCTGGGCGTGGCCGATTTCCGCGCCACCGGCCCGCTGATGGACCTGCCGGGCGGCACCCTGCAGATGGCCGCCGGCGTGGAGTACCGCCGCGAGACCTTCGACGACCGCCGCGACCCGCTGTCCAACGCCGACGACGTGATCGCGCTGAGCCAGACCAGCGATTCCAGCGGCAGCCGCAACGTGCGCTCCGGCTTCCTCGAGCTGTCGGTCCCGATCTTCGGCGACCTCAACGCGCGCCCCGGCTTCCGCCGCATGGAGCTGTCGCTGGCCGGCCGCGCCGAGCGCTACAGCGACTTCGGCACCGCCGCCAAGCCGAAGTTCGGCTTCAGCTGGGGCCCCACCGACTGGCTGCTGCTGCGCGGCTCATACAGCGAGGGCTTCCGCGCGCCGACCCTGGCGCAGGTGTTCGTGGGCGAGATCGTGCGCCGCAACGCCGGCACGCCGGATCCCTACCGCGCCGACGTGACCGGCACGCCCGCCGACCTCGGCGACGAGTCGCGCCAGGTGATCCGCGGCGGCAACGCCGACCTCGGCCCGGAGGAGGCCAGGCAGCACTCGATCGGCCTGGTCCTGCAGCCCGCCTTCGCCGAGGGGCTGTCGCTGAGCCTGGACTACTTCCGCATCCGCCAGCGCGACGTCATCGACACCTACGGCGAGGCGCAGCAGCTCGCGCTCGACCACCAGCTGCGCAGCAGCGGCCAGGGCGCCAATCCGGCGGTGGTCCGGCTGCCGGTCACCGACGCCGATCGCGCCGCCTTCGACGCCTGGAACGCGGCCAACCCCGGCGCCCCGCGCGCGCCGGCCGGCGCGGTGGACTACGTCATGGACACCTTCGTCAACATCGCCGCGCGCACCATTTCAGGCTACGACGCCAGCCTCGCCTGGCGATTGCCGGAGACGCGGCTGGGGCGGTTCAACCTGCGCCTGGACGTGGCCTACATGGACCGCTACGAGGAGCGCGTGAGCGACGACGCCGTGGCGACCTCGCCGTTGCGCATCAACGGGCTGCCGCGCACGCGCGGCGTGCTGTCGGTGAGCTGGCGCCGCAACGGCCTCGATGCTGCGGCGATGGCGCAGTACATCGGGTCGTTCTACGACACCAGCGCGCCGGTCGATGCCGACGGCCGCGCCTACAAGGTCGACGACTGGGTGACGGTGAACGCGCACGTCGGCATCCGCCTGGAGGGCTTCGCGGGTGGCCGCAGCCAGTTGCGCTTCGGCGCCAACAACCTGTTCGACCGCGCCCCGCCGCTGGCCGACGAGGACCGCGCCTTCTTCGAGGGCGTGCACGACGGCCGCGGCAGGCTGTGGTACGCGGAATGGCGCTACACCCTGTGAAGCGCGCGACCGGCCGGCTCGGCCTCGCGCTGTCTGCCGCGCTGGCGGCCTCGGCCGCCGCCGCGGCCGGGCCGGCGGGCGACGACCCGGATGCGCGCATGCGCGCCGCGCTCGACGCCTACGCGCCGCGCCTGGCCGAAGTCGCCGACGAGCTCTGGCGCTGGGCCGAGGTGGGCTATCGCGAGACGCGATCGTCGCAGCGCCTGCAGCAGGAACTGCGCGAGGGCGGCTTCGAGGTCGAGGCCGGGGTGGCCGGCATGCCGACCGCGTTCGTGGCGCGCGCCGGGCGCGGCGGCCCGGTGATCGCGCTGCTGGCCGAGATGGACGCGCTGCCCGGCGCGTCGCAGGCGGTGGCCGCCGAGCGTCGCGGCGTGGACGGCCAGGCGGCCGGGCATGCCTGCGGGCACAACCTGTTCGGCGCCGGCAGCGTCGCCGCCGCGATCGCGATCCGGCGGTGGCTGCTCGACAGCGGCACGCCCGGCGAGGTGCGCGTCTACGGCGCGCCGGCCGAGGAGGGCGGCGCCGGCAAGGTCTACCTGGTCCGCGCCGGGCTGTTCGACGACGTCGATGCGGTGCTGCACTGGCACCCGGCCGACGCCAACAGCGCCGCGCAGCCGGCCTCGATGGCCAACGTCAGCGGCCGCTTCCGCTTCGAGGGCGTGGCCTCGCACGCCTCCATCTCGCCGGAGCGCGGCCGCTCGGCGCTGGACGGGGTCGAGGCGTTCAACCACATGGCCAACCTGCTGCGCGAGCACGTCCCCGAGGGCACCCGCATCCACTACACCATCAGCGACGGCGGCGGCGCGCCGAACGTCGTGCCCGCCTCGGCCGAGGCCTACTACTACGTGCGCCACCCCGACCCGGCGGTGGTGCGCGAGGTGTTCGCGCGGCTGCAGCGCGCGGCCGAGGGCGCGGCGCTCGGTACCGGCACCCGGGTGGCGTACACCCCGGTCGGCGGCGTGTACGGCCTGCTGCCCAACGACACCCTCGGCCACGTGCTCGACGCGGCGTTGCGCGCCGATGGCGGCCTCGCCCTCGGCCAAGCCGAGCGGGGTTTCGCGCGCGCGCTGCAGGGCACGCTGGAGCGCGCGCCGCCGCTGGCGCAGGTCGACACGGTCGCCGACTACGCGGTCGGCGGGCTGTCGCACGCCTCCACCGACGTCGGCGACGTCAGCTGGAACGCGCCGACCGCGGGCCTGTCCACCGCGACCTGGGCGCCGGGCACCGGCGCGCATTCCTGGCAGGCGACCGCGGCCTCCGGCCATGCGCTCGGCCATCGCGGCGCGCAGGCCGCGGCCCGCGCGCTGGCCGCCGCCGCCGCGCGGCTGTACCGCGAGCCGGCGCTGCTGGCGCAGGCGCGCCGGGAATTCGAGCAGCGCCGCGGCGGCGACGCCTACCGGCCGCTGCTCGAGCGCGACGCACCGCCGCTGGACTACCGGGACTGACGCGCGGGTGCGCGACGCGGCGGCTCAGGCCAGCCGCAACTGCAGCCCCAGCGCGCCGAGGTCGCCGGTCTCGCTCTCCAGGTCGGCGCGCAGCAGCGGCCGCGAGTCCAGCCAGCGCGGGTCCAGCTTCAGCACCAGGGTATCGCCCTCGGCGAACGCCTCCAGTTGCGGGATCGGCTGGGTCTCGCGCGCCCGGTTGAGCACCACCGCCACCCGCAGCAGCAGGCTGAGCCGCCGTGCGGAGGCCAGCAGGCGGTCGGGCAGCGCGTCGAACGCGGTCTTGGCGATCTTGCGGCGGTGGCTGCGCACCATCGCGGCCATGAATTGCTGCTCCTGCCGCGAGAAGCCGGCGATGTCGGAATGCTCGATGACGTAGGCGCCGTGCAGGTGGTAGCCGCTGTGGGCGATGGTCAGGCCCAGCTCGTGCAGGCGCGCGGCCCAGCCCAGCATCAGCAGGTCGTCGCCGCCGAGCTGCCAGTCGCGCGCGACCTGGTCGAACAGCCGCACCGCGGTCTGCTCCACGCGCTCGGCCTGGGCATCGTCGATGCCGTAGCGCTGGATCATGTTGCGGATCGAGGTCTCGCGCGGGTCGTCGCCGCTGCCGCGGCCGAGCATGTCGTACAGCACGCCCTCGCGCATCGCCGCCTTGCTGACCGCCATCCGGTCCAGGCCCAGGCTGGCGAAGGCCGCCTCCAGCACCAGCAGGCCGCCGGCGATGATCGGCCGGCGGTCGTCGGACAGCCCCGGCAGGTCGATCTCGTCGATGTGCGGGGCCTGCAGCAGGCGGTCGCGCACCGCGGGCAGCGCGGGGGCCAGCACCGCGCCCTTGGTGAGCTTCATCGCCGCGCAGATCTCGCCGATGGCCTTGGCGGTGCCCGACGCGCCCAGCGCCTCGTGCCAGCCCAGCATGCGGTAGGCGGTGGCGAACTGCTGGAATTCCGCCGAGACCTCGGTCAGCGCCTCGCGCCAGCGCTTGCGCGACAGCCGGCCGTTGGGGAAGAACCGGCGGGTGCTGGAGATGCAGCCGACCTGCAGGCTCTCGCGCTCCAGGGTGTCGAAGCCGCGGCCGATGATGAACTCGGTCGAGCCGCCGCCGATGTCGATCACCAGCCGCCGTTGCCCCGGCTTCGGCGGCTGCGCGTGCGCCACCCCCAGGTAGATCAGGCGCGCCTCCTCCCGGCCGGAGATCACCTCGATCGCGTGGCCCAGCGCGTCCTCGGCCGGCACCAGGAAGGCCTGCGGGGCCGACAGCTGGCGCACCGCGTTGGTGGCCAGCGCGCGCACGCGGGTGGGGGGGATGTCGCGGATGCGCTCGCCGAAGCGCGACAGGCAGGCCAGCGCGCGCTGGCGCACGTCGGCGCGCAGGCCGCCCTTGCCGTCCAGGCCCTCGCCCAGGCGCACGGTCTCGCGCAGGCGGTCGAGGATGCGCAACTGCCCCATGGTGTAGCGCGCCACCACCATGTGGAAGCTGTTGGAACCCAGATCCACCGCCGCGAGCATGTCGCCGTCGCTGAAGGCGGGCGTCATGGTGTCCGCGAGGGCCAACGTGCGGGATGGACTCATCGTGCGGCGGGCGAGGCGGCACGATGCCGCGGTGGGCGGAAGTTTAACCGACGCCCGGGCGCGCGCGCCTCAGCCGGCGATGCGCGCCAGCAGCCACGACTGCGCCGAGTGCGGCATGGCGTCGCCCTCGGGCCGCAGCAGGCGGTAGCTGCCGTCGGCCTGCAGCTCCCAGGCCTGGGTGTTGTCGGCCAGGTAGTTGTCGATCACCTCGTGCTTGACCCGCGCGGCGATGTCCGGGTCCAGGAACGGGAAGCAGGTCTCCACCCGGTGCAGCAGGTTGCGCTCCAGCCAGTCGGCGCTGGCGCCGAACAGCTCCGGCTCGCCATCGTTGGCGAACCAGTAGACCCGGTGGTGCTCCAGGAAGCGGCCCACCACCGAGATCACGCGGATGTTCTCCGACACGCCGGGCACGCCCGGGCGCAGGGTGCAGGCGCCGCGAACGATCAGCTCGATCCGCACCCCGGCCTGCGAGGCGCGGTACAGCGCGCGGATCACCTGCGGCTCGTTGATGGCGTTCATCTTGGCCACGATCCGCGCCGGGCGCCCGGCGCGCGCGTGCGCGGCCTCGCGCTCGATGCGCTGGATCACCCCGCTGTGCAGCGTGAACGGCGATTGCAGCAGGTGCTGCAGGCGGATCGCCGGCGCCAGCCCGGAGAGCTGCTGGAAGATCTGGTGCACGTCGCTGCCGATGGCGGGGTCGGCGGTGATCAGCCCCAGGTCGGTGTAGGCGCGCGCGGTGCCGGAGTGGTAGTTGCCGGTGCCCAGGTGCACGTAGCGGCGCAGCTTGCGGCCCTCGCGGCGCACGATCAGCAGCATCTTGGCGTGGGTCTTGAAGCCGACCACGCCGTAGACCACCTGCACGCCCGCCTCCTGCAGGCGGTCGGCCACGCCCAGGTTGGCGTCCTCGTCGAAGCGCGCGCGCAGCTCCACCACCACGGTCACGTCCTTGCCGTTGCGCGCGGCCTGCACCAGATGCTCGACGATCGCCGAGTCCTTGCCGGTGCGGTACAGGGTCTGCTTGATCGCCAGCACGTTCGGGTCCTCGGCCGCCTGCTTGAGCAGCTCCAGCACCGGGGTGAACGCGTCGAAGGGGTGGTGCAGCAGCACGTCGCCGTCGGCGACCCGCTCGAAGATGTCGTCCATGCCGCGCAGCTGCCGGGCCTGGAACGGCGGGAACTTCAGGTCCGGGCGCTGCACCAGGTCGTAGACCTGGATCACCCGGTTGAGGTTGACCGGGCCGTCGATGCGGTAGACGGCGTTCTCGGGCAGGTCGAAGTTCTTCAGCAGCGTGGCGACGATCGGCTTCGGGCAGTTGGCGGCGATCTCCAGCCGCATCGCCCGCAGGTAGCCGCGGCCGGCCAGCTCGTCGCGCAGGGCGAGCGCGAGGTTCTCCACCTCGTCCTCGTCCACGATGACCTCGGAGTTGCGGGTGACGCGGAACTGGTAGGCGCCCTTGACTTCCATGCCCGGGAACAGTTCGCCGACGAATTCCGACAGCACCGCCGACAGGAACACGAAGTCCGACTCGCCGCCCGACACCCGCTCCGGCAGCTGGATGATGCGCGGCAGCGAGCGCGGCGCGCGCACGATCGCCAGGTGCCCGCTGCGGCCGAACGCGTCCTTGCCCTTCAGCACCACCACCACGTTGAGCGACTTGTTGAGGATCTTCGGGAACGGGTGCGCCGGGTCCAGGCCCAGCGGCGACAGCACCGGCATGATCTCGTCGCGGAAGTAGGCGCGCAGCCAGCGCTTCTGCCGCGCGTTCCACTGCTCGCGGCCGACGATGCGCACGCCCGCCTCGGCCAGCGCCGGGCGCAGTACCTCGTTCCAGCAGGCGTACTGGCGCGCCACCAGCTCCGCGGCGCGGTCGTGGATGCGCCGCAGCACCGTCGCCGGGGCCAGCCCGTCGGGCGGCATCGGCATCGCCAGCTCCTGCGCGTGGCGCACGGTGGCGGCGCGGATCTCGAAGAACTCGTCGAGATTGGTGCAGGAGATGCACAGGAAGCGCAGGCGCTCCAGCAGCGGCACCGAGGCGTCCTCGGCCTGCGCCAGCACGCGGAAGTTGAAGTCGAGCTGGGACAGCTCGCGGTTGAAGTACAGCGCGGGGTCGGTCAGCGGATCGGCCGGCAGCGCCGGGTCGGCGGCCGCGCGGCGCCGGCGGATGGTGTCGCGCGACAGTTCAGAGCGAGCGGCTGGCCTGGGGGCGCGGTTGTTCACGCGTGGCTCCGGGGTTCGGGAAGTGGCCGGCGTCGCGCGCATGCACGCGGTCGCGCGGGAAATGGCAGGAGAACGTGCTGCCGCGGCCGACCTCGCTCTCGATGTCGAGGCGGGCC
Organism: Luteimonas huabeiensis HB2; assembly: GCF_000559025.1. Taxonomy (GTDB): domain Bacteria; phylum Pseudomonadota; class Gammaproteobacteria; order Xanthomonadales; family Xanthomonadaceae; genus Luteimonas; species Luteimonas huabeiensis. Next base: position 435,609 of record NZ_JAAN01000014.1, read on the forward strand.
TGATGGAGCTGCAGCACGTGCTTGACGATGGCCAGCCCGAGCCCGGTCCCGCCCAGCTCGCGCGAGCGGCTGGTGGAGACGCGGTAGAAACGCTCGGTGATGCGGGGCAGATGCGAGGCCGGGATGCCGTAGCCGGTGTCCCGGACCGAGAGCGTCGCCCCGCCATCGTCGCCGCGCGCGAAGCGGATCGCGATGCGGCCGCCCGCCGGAGTGTAGCGCACCGCGTTGGAGACCAGGTTGGAGAACGCGCTGTGCAGTTCCTTGATCGATCCCCACAGGTCGACCTGCGCGGCGTCCTCCACCGTGACCGTATGGCGACCCTGGCCCAGGGCTTCGGCTTCCCGCCGCAGGGTCGACAGCAGCGAGGCCATCGGCACGCTCTCGTCGGCCACCGCTTCCTGCGCCTCCAGCCGCGACAGCGTGAGCAGGTCCTCCACCAGCTGGGTCATGCGCTGCGATTGCAGCCGCATCTCGGCCAGGATCGGCGCCCAGTCCGGCTGCTCGGCGGGATCGAGCATGTCGAGGTAGCCGTGCACCACGGTGAGCGGCGTGCGCAGCTCGTGCGAGACGTTGGCGACGAAGTCGCGGCGCACCTGCTCCAGCCGCATCAGCTTGCTGACGTCGCGCGCGACCAGCAGCCACAGGTGCTCGGAGTAGGGGATCAGCTTCAGGCTCAGGCGCAGGTCGGGGTCCAGCGGCGAGGGCGCGTCGAGCAGCGGCTCGGCGTGGCGGCCGCTGGCCAGCCAGTGGGCGATCGGCAGCGGTTGCAGGCGGTCGCCGATCGGCGCGTCGATGTCGGCGGGGTACTGCAGGCCGAGCAGGTGGGAGGCGGCCTCGTTGAACCACTGCACGCGCTGGCTGTTGCGGTCCAGCACCACCACCGCGTCGGGCAGCGCGGCGGCCGCCGCGCGGTAGGCGCGCAGCATCTCCACCAGGCGCCGCTTGCGGCTGCGGGTGTCGTCCTGGTTCTGGTGCAGCAGGCGGTCGAGCGCGTCCCAGGCGCCGCCATCGCGGCCGGGCGGGAGGCGCTGCCTGGATTCCAGCCGCTGCAGCAGGCGGTACAGGCGCGCGCCGTTCCAGGCCAGCAGGCCGATCGCGGCGGCCGCCAGCAGCGGCCAGGGCTGGCCGAGCGCCAGCCCGGCCAGCGCCGCGGCGGCCAGGATCAGCAGGTGCTGCGCGAGCGTGCGCGACCAGGCGGAGCGGGTGTGGGCGGGCATGGCGTCAGTGTGCCGCACGGCGCCCGGCGCGGGCGACGCCGCCGCCGGGCCGGCCGCGCGGTCGCTGCCGGGTGGACTCACATCGCGGCCGAGAAGCGGTAGCCCGCGCCGCGCACCGTCTGCACCATGCCGTCCAGCGCCACCGGCTCCAGGGTCTTGCGCAGGCGGCGGATGTGCACGTCCACGGTGCGCTCCTCCACGTAGACGCTGCCGCCCCAGACGTGGTCGAGCAGCTGGGTGCGGGAGTACACCCGCTCCGGGTGGGTCATGAAGAAGTGCAGCAGGCGGTACTCGGTGGGGCCGATGTTGACCGGGGTGTCGCCGGCGAACACCCGGTGGGCGGCGCCGTCGATGCGCAGGTTGCCGACCTGCACGCTGCCGTCCTCGTCGTCCTCGCGCGAGCGCCGCATCACCGCGCGGATCCGCGCCAGCAGTTCGCGCGCGGAGAACGGCTTGACCACGTAGTCGTCCACCCCGGCTTCCAGCCCGCCGACGCGGTCGTTCTCCTCGCCGCGGGCGGTCAGCATGATGATCGGCACTTCGCGTGTCAGTTCCTCGCGCCGCCAGCGCCGGGCCAGGTCCAGGCCGCTGACGCCCGGCAGCATCCAGTCCAGCAGGATCAGGTCGGGCACCCGGTCGGCGATCGCCGTCTGCGCCTCGCGCGCGTCGCCGGCGTGGGCCGGCTCGAAATCGCCCTTGCGCAGGGCGAACGCGACCATCTCGCGGATGGCGGGTTCGTCGTCGACGATCAGGATGCGCTTCTGCATGGGGTCTGTCTGGCGTCCGGGAGGCCGGTCGGTGGCATTAGACGACAGATCGGTGACACTTGTATGACGCGTCCGGCCGGGCGCGACCGGCCGGACGCGGCGCCCGTTCAGCGCCGCCGCAGGTCCTCGTCGCGCATGCCCTGGCGGCGCAGTTCCAGCACCGTGGGGGTGATCGCCGCGATCCGCGCGTCGATCCGCGCCCGGGCGTAGTAGTCCAGGTCGTCGCGCTTGCGCAGGGTGTTGAGCTGCATCAGCGCTTGTTCGGCGCGGCCGCTCAGGAAGGCCGCCTCGGCATGGGCCTCGCCGGCCCGCACCGGGTCGCCGGCGATCTCGCTGATCCGGGCGAAGGTGCGCTGGAAGATCGGATCGTCGGCGGCGCTGCGCAGCAGCGGGCGCAGCAACTCCTGCGCCCGGCGCCCGGCCTCGGGGGTGTTGCGTTCGGCCAGCATGCCGGCATAGGTCAGCGCGACCGCGCGGTGGTTGGGCAGGCGCCGCAGCAGCGCCTCGAAGCGGCGGTCGCCGTCGGCCGCGCGCCCCGAGCGGATCTCGGCCTCCGCCAGCGACACGTTCAGCCACAGGTCGTCGGGGTGTTCTTCCAGCAGCGCCGCGAACTGGGTGGCCGCGGCGGCGTACTCGCCCGCGCGCAGCCGCGCCAGCGCCAGCCCGTAGCGCTGGTCGTCGCCCAGCGGCCCGTTGCGCCGCATCGCCTCGTACTCGCGGATCGCCGCGGCCGGGGTGTTGGCGCTGAGCACCCGCATCCGCTCGCGCGTCCAGCCGAACACCACCGGGTCGCCGCCGCCGCCGGCGCGGGCGCCTTCGGGCAGGCGCAGCGAGACCGGCAGCAGCGGGTTGGCGGCGCCGCTGCCGACATGGCCGAACGGCGCGTCGGCGATGATCGCGCGCTCGGTGCGGGTGGCCGTCGGCGTGGTGGTGGTGGCGACCACCGCGCCGCTCTCGCGGGCGATCTGCTCGGCGCGCTGGCGCGCCTCGCTGATGCGGGTGGTGGTCACCGGGTGGGTGCGCAGGTAGTCGGGCAGCCGCTCGCGCTCGCCGCCCTGGTTGGTGCGCGAGACCGCCTGCATGCGCTCGAACATGCTGGCCATGCCCTCGAGGTCGTAGCCGGCGCGGGCGAGGGTGCGGATGCCCAGGCGGTCGGCCTCGGACTCGTTGGAGCGGGTGTAGTCGATCTGGCGCTGGATCGCCCAGCCCTGCGCGCTGGCCATCGCCGCCATCGCCGCCTCCCCCGAGGAACTGCTGTCGGAGCCGGCGGCCACCGCGATCGCGCCCAGCATCGCCAGCAGGATCGGTACGCTGTCGCGCTGCGCGCGCTCGGCGCCGCGCAGCACGTGGTTCTGGGTGACGTGGGCGATCTCGTGCGAGAGCACCGCCGCCACCTCGTCCTCGCTCTGCGCGGTCAGCACCAGGCCGACGTTGAGGCCGATGTAGCCGCCGAGGGTGGCGAAGGCGTTGATGCTGCGGTCCTTCATGGTGAAGAAGGTGAAGGACTGCTGCGGGCGGTCGCTGGCCGCGGCCAGCCGGCCGCCGACGGTGCGCAGCCAGTCGTCGATCAGCGGGTCCTCCAGCACCATGTCGTAATGGCGCAGCTGCGCCAGCAGCATCTGCCCGTACTCCTGCTGCTTGGCCGGGCTGAGCAGGGTGCCGGCGGAGGAGCCGATGTCCGGCAGGCGCTCCTGCGCCCCGGCGTGCGGACCGGCCGCGGCCAGGGCGAGCAGGAAGGCGGTCAGGGCAGGGCGCATGCGAGGCATCGTAACCGGGCGGATGGAGCATGGGGGGCGCCCGGCACGCTGGCGTGAATCGGCGGTGAAGGGCGCGCGGAGGCGGCCGGGGTGGAAAAGCCCGCTTGCCGCACCCACACTCTGACCACCCGACCCTCGGCAAGTTTCCGGAGCCCCGCGTGAGCGTTCCCCAGATCACCCTCTACACCAGCGCGGTATGCGGCTACTGCGTCGCCGCCAAGAATTTCCTCAAGAGCAAGGGCCTGGAATGGACCGAGATCCGCATCGATCTCGACCCCGAGGCGCGCCGGCGCATGGTGGAGACGACGGGCCGCACCAGCGTGCCGCAGATCTTCATCGGCGACACCCACGTCGGCGGCTACGACGACATGATGGCGCTGCAGCGCGCCGGCGGCCTGGAGCCGCTGCTGGCCGGCGACCGCGCATGAGCGGCGGCGACGAGGCCGAGCGGGTACGCGCCTTCACCGCGTTCCGCAAGCGCATGAACGAGCGCATCCTGGCCGAGCCGAACCAGGTGGTGCGGCGCTTCTTCGCCCTGGACACCCAGGCCTACCAGCCCGGCGCGCTCGACGCCCGGACCAAGGAGCTGCTGGGCCTGGTGGCCTCGCTGGTGCTGCGCTGCGACGACTGCATCGCCTACCACGTCGCCCAGTGCCGCGAGGCCGGGGTCGGCCGCGACGAGATGTTCGAGGCGTTCTCGGTCGGCCTGGTGGTCGGCGGCTCGATCGTCATCCCGCACCTGCGCCGGGCGGTGGACTTCCTCGACCAGCTGGAGCAGGGCGAGGCCGCCTCGCCGGCCGTCCACGACCACGGCTGACGGCGCGGCGCGGCCGCGCGCGGCTATAATGGCGCGCTCCCTTCTGACCCCGGCGCCCGGTTCGCGCGGCGCCCGCTTGCACGGAAACTCCCCCACATGACCCAGACGATCACGGTCATCCGCGGCGACGGCATCGGCCCGGAGATCATGGATGCCACGCTCCACGTCCTCGACGCGATGAACCTCGGCCTGCGCTACGAGGAGGCCGACGCCGGCCTCGCGGCCCTCGAGAAGCACGGCGAACTGCTGCCCGCGCAGACGCTGGAATCGATCGCCCGCAACCGCATCGCGCTCAAGAGCCCGCTGACCACGCCCGTGGGCGAGGGCTTCAGCTCGATCAACGTCGCGCTGCGCCGGCATTTCGATCTGTACGCCAACGTGCGTCCGGCCAAGTCGTTCCCCAACACGCGCTCGCGCTTCGCCAGCGGCGTGGACCTGATCACGGTGCGCGAGAACACCGAGGGCGCCTACATCGGCGAGGGCCAGACCCTGTCCGAGGACGGCGAGACCGCCACGCTGATCCAGCGCGTCACCCGCAAGGGCTCGGAGCGCATCGTCCGCTACGCCTTCGACCTGGCGCGCCGCACCGGCCGCAAGAAGGTCACCGTGGTGCACAAGGCCAACATCCTCAAGACCACCTCCGGCCTGTTCCTGAAGGTGGCGCGCGAGGTGGCGGCGCAGTACCCGGAGATCGAGTGCGCCGAGATGATCGTCGACAACACCTGCATGCAGCTGGTGATGCGGCCGGAGCAGTTCGACGTCATCGTGACCACCAACCTGTTCGGCGACATCATCTCCGACCTGTGCGCCGGCCTGGTCGGCGGCCTGGGCCTGGCCCCGGGCGCCAACATCGGCGCCGAGGCGGCGATCTTCGAGGCCGTGCACGGCACCGCGCCGGACATCGCCGGCCAGGGCAAGGCCAACCCCTGCGCGCTGCTGCTGGGCGCGGCGCAGATGCTCGACCACCTCGCGCGTCCGGAGGACGCCGCGCGCCTGCGCGAGGCCGTCGTCGCCACCCTGGAGGCGAAGGATGCGCTGACCCCGGACCTGGGCGGCAGCGGGACCACCACCACCTTCGCCCGGGCCATCGCCAGCCGGCTCTGAGCCGCGGCGGCGACGCATGCGAAGAAGGGCGCCCTCGGGCGCCCTTCTTCGTTTTTCCGATGGACGAAGCGACGCGCGGGCGCGCCCCGTCGCCGGGCGCTCAGTCGCGGCTCTGCAGCTTGGCCAGCAGGCGCAGGAACTCCAGGTACAGCCAGACCAGGGTGACCAGCAGGCCGAACGCGCCGTACCACTCCATGTACTTGGGCGCGCCCTGCTCGACGCCGGACTCGATGAGGTCGAAGTCCAGCACCAGGTTCAGCGCCGCCACCACCACCACGAACAGGCTGAAGCCGATGCCGATCAGGCCGTTGTCGTGGATGTAGGGCATGTCGATGCCGAACAGGCGCAGCGCGATGCTGGCCAGGTAGACCAGCATGATGCCGCCGGTCGCCGCCACCACGCCGAGCTTGAAGTTCTCGGTGGCGCGGATCAGCCCGCTGCGGTAGGCGAACAGCAGCGCGAACAGCGTGCCGAAGGTCAGCAGCACGGCCTGCATGACGATGCCGTCGTAGAGGTTGTTGAACATCGCCGAGATCGCGCCCAGGAACAGGCCCTCGACCAGCGCGTAGAGCGGGGCGGTGACCGGCGCCCACTCCTTCTTGAAGACGGTGACCAGGGCGACGACGAAACCGCCGATCGCGCCGCCCCAGACGTACGCGCCGACGTTCGCCGCCGGCTGGCCGTCGGCGCCGATCGCCTGGCTCCAGGAGAACGCCGCGGTCAGCACCGTCAGCAACAGCAGGATGCCGGTCTTGTTGACGGTGCCGTTGAGGGTCATCGCGTCGCCGCCACGGGCGACCACGCTGCCGCTGCCGAGATCGAGGAAGGTCGACTCCTTCAGAGCCGGATTGCCGCTGCGCATCGGGGGTCTCCATTCGTTCGTGTGTCCGGACCGCCGGAGGATACCCTGCGGGCGTGTCGGCCGACAGTGGACGCCGCGGCGCCGCGTTGACAGGGGTGCCGGCGCTCCCGACAATGAACGACCCGCGCGCCCAGGCGCCGGGCGAACCGTAACGACGTCGGCGGGGTATAGCGCAGTCTGGTAGCGCGCCTGCTTTGGGAGCAGGATGTCGGGGGTTCGAATCCCTCTACCCCGACCATTCGGCCGCCCGGCGGCCCGGCGCGGCGGTGCCCCAGGTCCAGCCTGTTCCCGGGCGCCCGTAGCTCAACCGGATAGAGCACCGGCCTTCTAAGCCGGTGGTTGCAGGTTCGAGTCCTGCCGGGCGCGCCAGCCGTCGTCTCCATCGCCGCCCGCACCGGCGGACAGTAGACGCCGCCGCGAGGGCGCCGTAAACTTTCCAGTTCCCATCGGCGTCGCCGGTCGGGCGGGCAGGGGCGGTCGCCGAACGCGGCCGCGCGCTGCGTCAATGGTGGCTGTAGCTCAGTTGGTTAGAGTACTGGATTGTGATTCCAGTGGTCGGGGGTTCGAATCCCCTCAGCCACCCCAATCTCCGCGCATGCGGAGGGCGTTGCCAAACGCGCAGGGTCTGTTACACTGCGCGCCCGATTTTCGGGGCCGTTAGCTCAGTTGGTAGAGCAGCTGACTCTTAATCAGTAGGTCCAAGGTTCGAATCCTTGACGGCCCACCAAGTCATCGAAGACGCCCGGCTCGCGCCGGGCGTTTTTCGTCTGATCGCTCGCCGCGCGCCGGCGCGCATAGAATGGCCCCGCGCGAAAGTGGCGGAATTGGTAGACGCACTGGATTTAGGTTCCAGCGGGCAACCCCCGTGAGGGTTCGAGTCCCTCCTTTCGCACCAGCATGGCTGCCCGCGGCGCCCGGGCCGGGGAGGCGGGGCTCGCCCGCCCAAGGCGTTGCGCGCCGCGGCGGCCCCCGCGGCCTGCGCGCGCGACGCATCGCGCGCTGGCGGTCCCCCGGCGAATCGGCCAAAATATCCCGTTCTGCCGCCCGGGCGCCCCGGGGCCCCGCGCGTGCCGCGGGCGGCAGCCACAACACCCGTCGACATCGCTCGCGGCTCCGCCGCGCCCCAGGAGTGGATATGCAAGTTTCGGTCGAATCCGTTGGCAACCTCGAGCGTCGGATGACGTTCCGGCTTCCGGCCGAGCGCCTCGAAGGCGATGTCAGCGGGCGCCTGCGCGAGATCGCGCGCACCGCGCGCATCAAGGGCTTCCGCCCCGGCAAGGTGCCGGCGCGCGTCATCGAGCAGCGCTTCGGCGAGCAAGTCCGCGCCGAGGTGCTGGACCGGCTGCTGCGCGAAGGCTTCGACGAGGCCGTGCGCGCCAACGACCTGCGCATCGCCGGCGCGCCGCGCATCGAGCCGCAGTCCGAGGGCGGGGAGGAATACGCCTACGTCGCCACCTTCGAGGTGGTGCCCGACTTCGGCGAGCTCGACATGTCCAAGCTCAGCGTCGTGCGCCACACCGCCGAGGTGACCGAGGAAGACATCGACCGCATGATCGAGAACCTGCGCCTGCAGCGGCGCAGCTGGAGCGCGGTGACGCGCCCGGCGGCCAGCGGCGATGCGGTGGACCTCAAGACCTGGTCGCAGCTGGGCGAGGAGCGGCTGCCGGCCGAGGGCAGCGAGGACGGCACCGCGGTGCTGGGCAGCGGTGCCATGTTGCCGGCGCTGGAGTCGGCGCTGGAGGGCATGTCCGCCGGCGAGGAGAAGACCGTCGAGGTCGAGTTCCCGGCCGACTGGCGGGTGCCGCAGCTGGCCGGCCGCAAGGCCCAGGTCCACCTGGCGGTGGAGCGCGTGTCCGAGCCGGTGCTGCCCGAGGCCGACGCCGCCTTCATCAAGAGCTTCGGGGTCAAGGACGGCAGCCTGGAGACCTTCCGCAAGGAGATCCGCACCAATCTCGAGCGCGAGCTGAAGGGCGCGCTGATGAACCGCCTGCGCCGCGAGGTCGGCGAACAGCTGACCGCGACCTGGGCCGAGGTGGAGCTGCCGCCGAAGCTGGTCGAGAACGAGGCCCGGGCGATGGTCCAGCAGGCCGCCGATCAGGCGCGCCGCCAGGGCCGCAAGCTCGACGTGCCCGCCGACGCCCACCTGGGTTTCATGGACGCCGCGCGCAAGCGCGTGCTGATGGGCCTGCTGGTCGGCGAGGTCGCGCGCAGGAACAAGCTGCAGCTCGATCCCAAGCGCCTGAACGAGACGCTGCGGCTGATCGCCTCGACCTACGAGGAGCCGGACCAGGTCATTGAGTTGTACCGCAACGATCCCCAGCTCATGTCCGGCCTGCAGAACCGGGTGATGGAAGAGCAGGTGATCGACTGGATCGCCGAGCGCGCCCAGCACACCGAGCGCACGCTGACCTTCCAGGAAGCCATCTCGCAGTGATGCGGGCCCGTGACGCCGGTCGCGTGCCGGCGGCGTACGGCGCGAACCCGTCGCGACCGCCCGCGCCGCCGGCGCGGGCGACCCAACCAACGCAGGAGATCCGCGCGTGGACCATGTGACCAAAGCCCTCAACCTGGTGCCGATGGTGGTCGAGCAGACCAGCCGCGGCGAGCGCGCCTACGACATCTACTCCCGGCTGCTGAAGGAGCGGATCATCTTCCTGGTCGGCCCGATCGACGACCACGTGGCCAATGTCGTCGTCGCGCAGATGCTGTTCCTCGAGGCCGAGAACCCCGAGAAGGACATCAGCCTGTACATCAATTCGCCCGGCGGCGTGGTGACCGCGGGCCTGGCGATCTACGACACCATGCAGTTCATCAAGCCCGACGTCAGCACGATGTGCATCGGCCAGGCGGCCAGCGCCGGCTCGATGCTGCTGATGGCCGGCGCCAAGGGCAAGCGCTACGCGCTGCCGAACTCGCGGGTGATGATCCACCAGCCCTCCGGCGGCGCGCAGGGCCAGGCCACCGACATCGAGATCCACGCGCGCGAGATTCTGTACCTGCGCCAGCGCCTGAACCAGCTGTACGCCGACCACACCGGCCAGCCGCTGGAGCAGATCGAGCGCGACATGGAGCGCGACCGCTTCCTCAGCGCCGAGGGCGCGAAGGAGTACGGGCTCATCGACGAGGTGCTGCAGCGGCGTCCCGACGAGTCGATCCAGCCCGCCTGAACGGCGCCGAGAGCGCTCGCCGCGGATCCGCGAAAGATGCGCAACCCATTGATGGCACTGGCGTTTGTACGCATCCGGCGCGCGCGCTGGCGCGATCCGGCCGCTGTGCTATTCTCGGCCCGTCTCTCCGCTCCGGCGGGCCGTTTCATCTGGTAAACCGAAGCACATGAGCAAAGACCCCCAGGGCCGTTCCGGCGATGGCAACAAGATCCTGTACTGCTCCTTCTGCGGAAAGAGCCAGCACGAGGTCCGCAAGCTGATCGCCGGCCCCAGCGTGTTCATCTGCGATGAATGCGTGGAACTGTGCAACGACATCATCCGCGAGGAACTCGAGGAGAAGGCGCAGTCGGCGCGCAGCTCGCTGCCCAAGCCCAAGGAGATCCTCGAGGTCCTGGACCAGTACGTGATCGGCCAGCAGCGCGCCAAGCGCACGCTGGCGGTGGCGGTCTACAACCACTACAAGCGCATCGAGAGCCGGCAGAAGAACGACGACGTCGAGCTGGCCAAGTCCAACATCCTGCTGGTCGGCCCGACCGGCTCGGGCAAGACGCTGTTGGCCGAGACGCTGGCGCGCCTGCTCAACGTGCCGTTCACCATGGCCGATGCGACCACGCTCACCGAGGCGGGCTACGTCGGCGAGGACGTCGAGAACATCATCCAGAAGCTGCTGCAGAAGTGCGACTACGACGTCGAGAAGGCGCAGCAGGGCATCGTCTACATCGACGAGATCGACAAGATCTCGCGCAAGAGCGAGAACCCCTCCATCACCCGCGACGTGTCCGGCGAGGGCGTGCAGCAGGCGCTGCTCAAGCTCATCGAGGGCACCATGGCCAGCGTGCCGCCGCAGGGCGGGCGCAAGCACCCGCAGCAGGAGTTCCTGCAGGTCGATACCAGCAACATCCTCTTCATCGTCGGCGGCGCCTTCGCCGGCCTGGAGAAGATCATCCAGCAGCGCAGCGCGGACGCCGGCGGCATCGGCTTCGGCGCCAAGCTCAAGAGCAGCGAGCGCAAGGCCGATACCGGCAAGGTGCTGGCCGACGTCGAGCCGGAGGATCTGATCAAGTTCGGTCTGATCCCCGAGTTCGTCGGCCGCCTGCCGGTGGTCGCCACGCTGGAGGAACTGGACGAGGCCGCGCTGGTCAAGATCCTCACCGAGCCGAAGAACGCGATCACCAAGCAGTTCAAGCGCCTGTTCGAGATGGAGGGCGTGGAGCTGGAGTTCCGCGACGACGCGCTGGCCGCGATCGCGCGCAAGGCGATCAAGCGCAAGACCGGCGCGCGCGGGCTGCGCACCATCGTGGAGTCCGTGCTGCTCGACACCATGTACGACCTGCCGTCGCTGGAGAACGTCAGCAAGGTGGTCGTGGACGAGTCGGTCATCGAGCACAAGTCGGACCCGTACCTGATCTACCAGACCCCGGCCGCGCCCAAGGTCGCCGCCGGCGAGTGAGCCCGGGGCGCCGTCCGGCGCCCTGGCCCCCGAATGCCGCGCCCGATCCGGGCGCGCGCCCGTTTTCCGCGACTCCCTGCCGCCACCGGGCGAATCGCCCCCGCGGGCGGTACGCTGTGTCCGCTTGCAAGCGTCCGCCGATAGCCCCATAACGGGCCCAGTCCCGGGCGGTCCGGCCCGGGCCCACGTTCCCGGAGTTCCGATGACCGCTTCCACCGAAACCGCCGCTTTCGATCTGCCGGTGCTGCCGCTGCGCGACGTGGTGGTGTTTCCGCACATGGTGATCCCGCTGTTCGTCGGCCGCGAGAAATCCATCCGTGCGCTCGACCTGGCGATGGAGGCCGACAAGCGCATCCTGCTGGTGGCGCAGAAGTCGGCCGAGACCGACGACCCGGGCGCGGCCGATCTCTACGAGGTCGGCACCGTGGCCCAGATCCTGCAGTTGCTGAAGCTCCCCGACGGCACCATCAAGGTGCTGGTCGAGGGCGTGTCGCGCGCGCGCGCGAGCGCGATCGTCGAGCGCGGCGGCACGCTGACGGCGCAGGGCCGCGAGGTGGAATCCACCGAGGATCGCGACCCGCGCGAGATCGAGGCCGTCGCGCGCTCGCTGATGAGCCTGTTCGAGCAGTACGTCAAGACCAGCCGCAAGCTGCCGCCCGAACTGCTGCAGACGCTGGCGGGCATCGACGAACCCGGGCGCCTGGGCGACACCATCGCCGCGCACCTGGGCGTGCGCCTGGCCGACAAGCAGAAGCTGCTGGAGACCTTCGGCATCGGCGACCGGCTGGAACAGCTGGTCGGCCTGGTCGACGGCGAGATCGACGTGCAGCAGATGGAGAAGCGCATCCGCGGCCGGGTCAAGTCCCAGATGGAGAAGTCGCAGCGCGAGTACTACCTCAACGAGCAGATGAAGGCGATCCAGAAGGAGCTGGGCGAGATCGACGACGCGCCCAACGACATCGAGGAGATCGCGCGCAGGATCGCCGAGGCCGGCATGCCCAAGGCCGTCGAGGCCAAGGCCAGGAGCGAGTTCAACAAGCTCAAGCAGATGTCGCCGATGTCGGCCGAGGCCGCGGTGGTGCGCAACTACCTCGACTGGCTGCTCGGCGTGCCGTGGAAGAAGCGCACCAAGGTGCGCAAGGACCTGAAGGTCGCGCAGGAGACCCTGGATGCCGACCACTACGGCCTGGACAAGGTCAAGGAGCGCATCCTCGAGTACCTGGCCGTGCAGGCGCGGGTGAAGCAGCTGCGGGGGCCGATCCTGTGCCTGGTCGGCCCGCCCGGCGTGGGCAAGACCTCGCTCGGGCAGTCGATCGCCAAGGCCACCAACCGCAAGTTCGTGCGCATGAGCCTGGGCGGCGTGCGCGACGAGGCCGAGATCCGCGGCCACCGCCGTACCTACGTCGGCTCCATGCCCGGACGGATCGTGCAGAACCTCAACAAGGCCGGCACCAAGAACCCGCTGTTCGTGCTCGACGAGATCGACAAGATGTCGATGGACTTCCGCGGCGATCCGTCCTCGGCGCTGCTGGAAGTGCTCGATCCCGAGCAGAACAACGCCTTCAACGACCACTACCTGGAGGTCGATCTCGACCTGTCCGAGGTGATGTTCGTCGCCACCTCCAACTCGCTCAACATCCCCGGCCCGCTGCTCGACCGCATGGAGGTCATCCGCATCCCGGGCTATACCGAGGAGGAGAAGCTCAACATCGCCACCCGCTACCTGGTGCCCAAGCAGCTCAAGGCCAACGGCCTGAAGGCCGACGAGCTGAAGATCGCCGAGGCCGCGATCCGCGACATCGTGCGCTACTACACGCGCGAATCCGGCGTGCGCAACCTCGAGCGCGAGATCGCCAAGATCTGCCGCAAGGTGGTGAAGGAGCTGGCCCTGGCCGGCCCGCAGCCGGCGAAGAAGGCGTCCACGGTGTCGGTGACGGCCAAGAACCTCGACAAGTACCTCGGCGTGCGCCGCTACGATTTCGGCCGCGCGGAGCAGGACAACGAGATCGGCATGGTCACCGGTCTGGCCTGGACCGAGGTCGGCGGCGACCTGCTGCAGATCGAGTCCACCCTGGTGCCCGGCAAGGGCCAGCTGATCCTCACCGGCCAGCTCGGCGACGTGATGAAGGAATCGGCGTCGGCGGCGCTGTCGGTGGTGCGTTCGCGCGCCGAGCGGCTGGGCGTGGACATCGACTTCCTGCAGAAGCACGACGTGCACGTGCACGTGCCCGACGGCGCCACGCCCAAGGACGGCCCGAGCGCGGGCATCGCGATGACCACCGCGCTGGTGTCGACGCTGACCAAGATCCCGGTCCGCGCGGACGTGGCGATGACCGGCGAGATCACCCTGCGCGGCCGCGTCACCGCGATCGGCGGTCTCAAGGAGAAGCTGCTGGCCGCCATGCGCGGCGGGGTGCGCACCGTGATCATCCCGGAGGAGAACCGCAAGGATCTCACCGACATCCCGAAGTCGGTCGGCCAGCACATCAAGATCGTGCCGGTGAAGTGGATCGACGAGGTGCTCGATCTCGCGCTGGAGCGTCCGCTCACGCCCAGCAAGGCCAAGAAGGAGGTCGCGCCGGTGATCGCCAAGCCGCGCTCGCGCAAGTCCCCGACGCAGACCGGGGTCAAGCATTGACACCGCTCCGGCGCATGCGTTAACCGCGCCGAAATGGCGTAGTTATGCGCTTTTTTCTTGCGAAAGGGCAGGGGCGCTGGTATAACGACGGCACTCGCGATGCGCGACTTCGGTCGCGCATCGCGCTTTCCACGGCCGGTCTCACACAATTCGAAACGTAACAGGGCCGACCGCCATCTTTCGCGGCACCGGGTGCCGCACAGGAGCGTCTTTCCATGAAGAAGTCCGATCTGGTCAACTCCGTCGCCGCGAAGAGCGACCTCACCAAGGCCCAGGCCAGCACCGCCGTCGACGCCGTGTTCGACACCATCATCGAAGCGCTGGCGCAGGGCGAGGATGTCACCATCGCCGGCTTCGGCACCTTCGAGGTCCGCGTGCGCGCCGCCCGTACCGGCCGCAACCCGCGCACCGGCGAAGAGATCCAGATCCCCGCCTCGAAAAATCCTGCGTTCAAGGCTGGCAAAGCCCTCAAGGACGCTGTAAACTAAGCGGCTCCGCAGGGTGCTTAGCTCAGCGGTAGAGCGTCGCCCTTACAAGGCGAGGGTCGGGGGTTCGAAACCCTCAGCACCCACCACGCCGAGAGTTGCAAGAGTTACGAACGCGGAGCGGTAGTTCAGTCGGTTAGAATGCTGGCCTGTCACGCCGGAGGTCGCGGGTTCGAGTCCCGTCCGCTCCGCCATCGACTCGGAAGGGCACCGGAAACGGTGCCCTTCTTTTTTTGGGTGCGCCCGGCAG
>NZ_JAAN01000015.1 GCF_000559025.1 Luteimonas huabeiensis HB2
CCCGACACGATCTTCGGCGGCTATTACGGCGGCATGCCGCTGCTGGCCTGGCCGATCTACGCCGGCAGCCCGGAGGGCCTGCGGGCGATGCTGGAGAACGGCGCCGATCCGAACGTCAAGAAAGCCTACGAGACCCGCGACCGCGGCACGCGCTTCCACGCCAACGCGATGGTGTGGGCAGCGGAGCAGGAGGATCCGACGTACCTGGAACTGCTGCTGGACCACGGCGGCGATCCGGATACGCGCAATCCCAACAACGAGGCCCTGCTGTTCCACGCCTTCATCAAGCAGAACCAGTGGCGCAACGTGCAGTTGCTGGTGGAGCGTGGGGCGGACGTCAATGCCAAGGTGTCGCCAGGCGGAACCATCATAGGGACCTATGCATCGCGTGGCGGTTTCATGATGGTGCACTGGTTGCTGGAGCATGGAGCGGATCCGGCGCTTGAATACGTTTACGGCAAGCCCGAGAGGCGGAAAAACTCCCATACCATCGAGGCGCCGGCTCATGCGCAAGAATCTCGGCTTTCCCTCTGAGGAAGACCAGATTCCGCTGCTATGAACAGGTTTTCCGTCAGTAGTCGTGCGTGAGGCAATTGGCCTAAACGATGCCGAGTCCATGATGTTGCGCTGCTTCCGCCCCTACGATGCATGCCGCCGATCGCTTTGGGCGCGCCTGCTGCTGGCCTGCGCGCTGGCGCTGGCGCTGCCGGCAGCGCCAGCGCCAGCGCACAGGCCAGCAGCAGGCGCGCCCAAAGCGATCGGCGGCATGCATCGTGGGGGCGGGGGAAGTACGACATCGTCGATCCGGCATCCTTCGGAACGGGTTCTCTCATAGCATGGCCGGCGCCGGCCATGCCAGCCGACGCGCCGGATCGCCACGATGCCACGGGCGATCGCGCATCGCGGGCGCGGCCGGATCCGTCGGGTCGGTCTCTGGAGTCAGGCAGAATGCCGGCCTGTCTTCGCCCTCCCCGGATCTGCGTGAATTTCTTCGTTTCCTGCCCGAAGGGCCTCGAATACCTGCTCGCCAACGAGCTGTCGGCGCTCGGCTGCGCCCGCGCCACCGCCGCGGTGGCCGGCGTCAATGCCGAGGGGGAGCCGGTCGATGCCCTGCGCGCGGTGCTGTGGTCGCGGCTGGCCAGCCGGGTACTGTGGCCGCTGGCCGACTACGACTGTCCCGACGAGCAGGCGCTGTATGCCGGCGCGCGGGCGCTGGATTGGCCGGCGCAATTGCCGTCGGGGGCGACCCTGGCGGTGGACGCGCACGTGTCGGGGAGCGCGATCACCCACGCGCGTTACGCCGCGCAGCGGATCAAGGATGCGGTGGTCGATGCGATGCGCGACCACGACGGCCGCCGCCCCGACGTCGACCTGGACGCGCCCGACCTGCGACTGCACCTGCTGGTGCGCAAGGGCCGCGCACGGCTGTCGGTGGATCTCGGCGGCGGTCCGCTGCACCGGCGCGGCTGGCGCCAGGCGCGGCACGAGGCGCCGTTGAAGGAGAACCTGGCCGCTGCGGTCCTGCTGCGCGGCGGCTGGAGCCGTCTGCAGGGCGAGGGCGGCGGGCTGCTGGACCCGATGTGCGGCAGCGGCACGCTGCTGATCGAAGGGGCGCTGATGGCGGCCGACGTGGCGCCCGGTCTCGGCCGCGACGGCGGCCGTCCGCCGAGCCGCTGGTCGGGCTTCGATGCCGGCGCCTGGCGGGTGCTGGTGGAGGAAGCGCGCGCGCGGGCCGACGCCGGCCTGGCCCGCCTCGAGCCGCGCTTCCAGGGCATCGATCTCGATCCGCAGGCGATCGAGGCCGCGCGCGAGAACGCCGAGCGCGCCGGGGTGGCGGCGGCGATCGAGTTCCGCGTCGGCGACCTGCGCGCGCTGCAGCCGCAGGATCTCGCGCCAGGGCTGGCCGCGGCGCCGACCGGGCTGGCGGTCGCCAATCCGCCCTACGATGCCCGCCTGGCCGCCGATCCCGCGCTCTACCGCGCGCTGGGCGAGGCGCTGCGGCGCACGGTGCCCGGTTGGCGCGCCGCCCTGCTGTGCGGCGACGACGGGCTCGCGCGCGCCACCGGCCTGCGCGCGCGCAAGGCCTACACCGTGTTCAACGGGCCGCTGGAGTGCGTGCTGCTGGCGGTCGATCCGATCGCCGGCGCCGAGCGCGCCGAGCGCGCCGAGGCGCCGGCGCGGCCGTTGTCGGAAGGCGCGACCATGGTCGCCAACCGGCTGCGCAAGACCTTGCGCGCGGGCCGGCGCTGGCGCGCGCAGGCGCAGGTCTCGTGCTGGCGGGCCTACGACGCCGACCTGCCCGAGTACGCCGCCGCCATCGACGTCTATACCCCCGAGGATGCGCCCGACCGGCCCTGGCTGCACGTGCAGGAATACGCCGCGCCGGCCGACGTTCCCGAAGAGGCGGCGCGGCGGCGCCTGGCCGACCTGCTGGCGGCCGCGCGCGAGGTGTTCGGGGTGCCGCGCGAGCGCGTCGCCGTGAAGACGCGCGCGCGCGGGCGCGGCGGCAGCAAGTACGGCCGCTTCGACGCGCGCGGCGAGTTCCTGCGGGTGCGCGAGGGCGCCGCGCGGCTGCGGGTCAACCTGTTCGACTACCTCGATACCGGGCTGTTCCTCGACCACCGGCCGCTGCGTGCGCGCATCGCCGCCGAGGCCGCGGGCCTGCGCTTCCTCAACCTGTTCTGCTACACCGGCGCGGCCACCGTGCAGGCCGCGGTCGGCGGCGCCGCGCAGACGACCAGCGTCGACCTGTCCGGCACCTACCTGCAATGGCTGGCCGAGAACCTGGCCGACAACGGCGTCGGCGGCCCGGCGCACCGGCTGGTGCAGGCCGACGCGCTGCAGTGGCTGGAGGCCGAGCGCGGCGAGTACGACCTGGTGTTCTGCGACCCGCCGACCTTCTCCAACTCCGCGCGCGCCGACGACTTCGACGTCCAGCGCGAGCACGTGCGGCTGCTGCGCGCGGCGGTGGCGCGGCTGTCGCCGGGCGGCGTGCTGTACTTCAGCAACAATTTCCGCCGTTTCCGGCTGGATGCCGAGGCGGTGGCGGCGTTCGCCGACTGCGAGGAGATCAGCGCCGAGACCATTCCGCCCGATTTCGCCCGCAATCCGCGCATCCATCGCGCCTGGCGGGTGCGCCGGCGCGCGCCGGCGGCTTCGCGCCCGCCACCGGCGGCGTAACCCTGCGTTCCACCGGTGCCGGTGCGCCGCCGCGCCGCCGGCCCCATCTTGTCGGCTCACGCCACCAGGAGCCCGTCATGAGCGCCGACACCACCGCCCGCTATGCCCGCGTCGCCTCCCGGCTGCGCGGCACCGCGACCTCCGACGGCGCCGGCGTCCGCCTGACCCGCGTCATCGGCGGTCCGCAGCTGCCCGATCTCGATCCCTTCCTGCTGCTCGACGAGTTCGGCACCGACCGCGCCGAGGACTACATCGGCGGTTTCCCCGACCATCCGCACCGCGGCTTCGAGACCGTGACCTACATGCTCGATGGCCGCATGCGCCACCGCGACAACCACGGCCACGAGGGCCTGCTGGTGCCCGGCGGGGTGCAGTGGATGACCGCGGGTCGGGGTCTGGTGCACTCCGAGATGCCCGAGCAGGAGGCCGGGCGCATGCGCGGCTTCCAGCTGTGGGTGAACCTGCCGGCCAAGGACAAGATGCGCGCGCCGCGCTACCAGGAGTTCGGTCCGGAGACGATCCCGGTCGTGCGCCCGGCCGACGGCGTCGAGGTGAAGGCGATCGCCGGCCGCGTCGGCGAGATCGTCGGTCCGATCGCGCAGCCGGCCACCGATCCGGTGTACCTCGACGTGCGGCTCGAGCCCGGCCGCGCCTGGGAGCACGCCCTGCCCGAGGGTCACAACGCCTTCGTCTACGTCTACGAGGGGGCGCTGGCGATCGGCGCCGGCGAGGACGCGCGCGAGGTCGGCGCGCAGGAGCTGGCGGTGCTGGGCGGCGGCGACCTGCTGCGGCTGCAGGCCGCAGGCGCCGGGGCGCGCGCGATCGTGGTCGCCGGGCGGCCGCTGCGCGAGCCGGTCGCCCGCCACGGCCCCTTCGTCATGAACACCCGGCAGGAGCTGATGCAAGCCTTCGTGGACTTCCAGGAAGGGCGTTTCTGACAGCGGCGCGCGGGTCGGCCGGTGGCTCACTTCCGGCCGAGCAGCGCCCCGTCGAAGCGCAATCGCTCCACCAGTTGCTGGTTGCGCTGCAGCTGGTCGCGGTCGCGCGCGTGCAGCCAGACGTGCATCACGCGGCCGTCCTCCAGCGTCACCAGCGTCTCGCGTACCAGCTTGGCCGGGTCGGCGGCGTCCTCGCCGCGATACCAGTGCACGTCCTGTCCGGCGACGGTGCCGCGTTCCTCGCGGGCGGTGCGGCGCGGCTCGAACGGCGAGCGTTCGGCGAGGTAGAGGCCGAACGCCTCGCGTCCGTCGGCGTCCACCGCGCGGCAGATCAGGAACGCTTCGCTGGCGCGCCGCGTCCAGTCGAGCCCGGCGTCGGCCGGCAGCGTCGGGCAATCGCCCGGGGCCTGCGCGAGCGCGCACGGTGCGCTTGCGACCAGCGCCAGCGCGAACGCGCCGGCGATCGACCGGATCGGCCCGGATGGTCTGTCCTGCATGTCGGTCCCCCTCGGTACTGGCCCGGCGCGACCCCGTCGCGCGACGGCCCTCCCCGCGAAGACCTTAGCCCCGCGCGCGGCGCTTGACAAATGGCTCCGGCCTCACCTTTCCGGCAGGGGGATGAACTCCTCCTCGTCGCCGGGGATGGTGCCGAAGCGGCCGGCGCGCCAGTCGGCCTTGGCCTGCTCGATCCGTTCGGGCGAGGAGGAGACGAAGTTCCACCACAGGTGGCGGCGGCCGTCGAGCGGCTCGCCGCCGAACAGCATCGCCTTGAGCGGCGTCTTCGCCCGCAGCCTGGCGGTGGCGCCGGGATCGAGCACCAGCAGCCGGCGCGCGGGAACGTCGGCGCCGTCGAGCTGCGCCTCGCCCTCCAGCACGTACAGCGCGCGCTCGCGCGGGCCGGGTTCGATCGCGGTCTCGGCCTCCGCCTCGAGGTCGATGGCCACGTTGAGGATCTCGCCGAAGGCGCGCACCGGCGATTCCTCGCCGTGGGCGCGCCCGGCGATCAGCCGCAGCAGCGCACCGCGGCGGGCCAGTCGGGGCAGGGTGTCGGCGGGGTGGTGGTGGAAGGCGGGCGCGGTGTCCTCGTGGCGCTGCGGCAAGCCCACCCAGGTCTGCATGCCGTGCAGCGGATGGCCGTCCGCGCGCAACCCTGGCGGGGTCCGTTCGGAGTGGGCGATGCCGCGGCCGGCGGTCATCCAGTTCACGTCGCCGGGCAGGATGTCCTGCAGCGAGCCGAGGGTGTCGCGATGGCGCAAGCCGCCGCTCCACAGAAAGGTCACGGTCGCCAGGCCGATGTGCGGATGCGGGCGCACGTCGATGCCGGCGCCGGGCTCGAACACGGCCGGTCCCATGTGGTCGACGAAGACGAACGGGCCGACGCTGCGCATCTGCAGGGTAGGGACCGCACGACGGACGGTGAAGCCGCCGCCCAGGTCGTGGCTGCGCGGTTCGATGACGAGGGTCATGGCAGGGCTCGGCGAGGGAGGCGCCCAGCCTCGCACGTGGCGCGGCGCGCGGCGTCGCGGCCCGGAAACCCTGCGTTCCAGCCGTCGCCGGCGCGGCTCAGCCCGGCGCCAGGTACGGCGCCAGCGCCGCGCGCCACGATGCGAGCTTCTCGGCCTGGGAGCGCGCGGCGTGCGCCGGGCTGGTGGAGGGCAGGCGCACGGTCGCCACGCCGGGCGGCAGTGCCGGGCCGGCGTGGCGGGCGAAGGCCTGCGCGGCGGTGCCGCCGTTGAAGGCGACCAGGCGCAGCTGCGGGTGGGCGGAGAAGAACGCGGCGAAATCGTTGGCGACCATGCTCGCCGGCTCGATGCGCGCGTCCAGGCTGCCGGGCCGCACGCAGTGCGCCAGGACGTCCCACAGCGCGATCCCGGCCGCGCGCAGGCGCGCCAGCCGTTGCGCGTAGGGCAGGTCGGGCGAGGCGCCGGCGATCGCGTCCATGATCGGCCAGAACGCGTTGCGCGGATGCGCGTAGTAGCGCTGCGCGGCCAGCGAGGCCGCGCCCGGCATGCTGCCCAGCACGAGCACGCGCGCGTCGGGGCGCGATACCGGCGGCAGACCGGTCAGGCGCGCCGGCGCGTTCAACGCGACGCGTCGCGGCGCGAGGCCAGGCGGTCGGCGAGCCGGGTCGGCTCCGGCAGCCGGTAGCCGGCCAGGAAGCGCTCGGTCAGCGCCACCGCGCCCTCCAGCGAGACCCGATGGCCGGGCGAGACCACCAGCGGATTGCAGCGCGCCTTGCTGCGCAGCAGGGTGCCGACCACCTCGCCGCGGTGCACCAGCGGCGAGCGGTCGCCGGGCAGCGGCCCGGGCGCGACCGCATCGCCGGCGAGGATCTTCTTGGCCACGCCCACGGCCGGCAGCCCGGTCGCCACGCCGAAGTGCGCGGCGATCCCCAGCCGGCGCGGATGGGCGATGCCCTGGCCGTCGACGAACGCGAGGTCCGGCATCGCGGACAGTTGCGACAGCGCGGCCAGCAGCGCCGGCAGTTCGCGGAAGCTCAGCAGGCCGGGGACGTAGGGCATCGAGGTCGGCACCCGCGCCACCTGCGCGTCCAGCGGCGCCAGGGTGCGCGCGTCGAGCAGGACCGCGGCCGCGCGCGTGGTCGCGCCGTCGTCCTCGAAGCCGACGTCGAAGCCGGCGACGGTCGCCAGCGGCTGCGGGTAGTCGTCGCGCAGCAGCACGCGCTGCGCGAGCGCCTGCTGCAGCGCGCGCGCGGCCGGCACGCTGCCGTCCCAGTCGCCGAAGACGCCGCCGGCGCTCATCCGCCGCGCACGCTCAGAACCTGCGCCGCTGCAGCGTGGCCCGGCCGTCGGCGCCGATGCGGATTTCGTACAGATCGCCGTAGGCGTCCTCCGCCAGCGGCGCGACCGGGCAGGCGCAGAGCGAGGCCACCAGGGCGGGCACGGTGTCGCTGTGGCCGATCATCAGCACCTGCTGGCCGGCGTGGCGCATGTGCAGCAGCGTGGCGGTCTCGGACGGCGTCCGCGCGGGATCGTAGTCGCGCACCGGCAGGCCGCGGCGCTGCGCGGTCGGCAGCGCGGTCTCGCGCGTGCGGCGGGTGGGGGTGGCGTAGACCGCGCGCAGCGGCACGTCGGCCAGCGCCGTGGCCAGCGACTGCGCGCGGCCGCGGCCCGCCTCGCTCAGTTGCGGGTCGGCGCTGCCGTCGTCGGCCTTCTCGGCATGCCGCGCCACCAGGAACACGGTATCGGTCTCGGCCTGCGGCATCGCGGCGCAACCCGCCAGCAGGCACAGCAGCAGCATGGGCAGCGGCAGGCGCATGGATGATTCCTCCGGGGGGCCGCAGCATGATGCCGGCACCGCCGTGCGATGACAAAGGGGGCGCGCGGCGGCATGCGCGGGCGCGGGCGGTGCGCCGCCTGGAACGCTGTGTCGCGCGACGGACCGGGCGCGCCGGCTTTCCGCGGTCCGGCCGTCGCGCTCGCCTCCGGCCGGGCCGCGAGGGCGCGATGCCGCCCGCCCGCATGCTCTACGATCCGCGTTCGCCGCATCCTCCCCTGGAGTTCCGCCGCCTTGCCCGCTCGTCCCCACATCCTGCGCGTGCGCGGCGCCGACATCGTGCCCTGGCTGGACGACGTCGCCCGCCTGCGCACGCGCGTGTTCGCCGACTGGCCCTATCTCTACGAGGGCGATCCCGCCTACGAGCGCGAGTACCTGGCCGCCTATGCGCGCTCGCCCGACAGCGTGTTCGTGCTCGCGCAGGACGGCGGCGCGGTGGTGGGCGCGGCCACCGGCCTGCCGCTGGCCGACGATGCCGAGGCCTTCCGCGCGCCGTTCGACGCCGCCGGCCTCGATGCGGCGCGGGTGTTCTACTTCGGCGAGTCGGTCCTGCTGCCGGCCTACCGCGGGCTCGGCATCGGCCATGCGTTCTTCGACGAGCGCGAGGCGCATGCGCGCGCATTGGGCCGCTTCGCGCTGACCGCGTTCTGCGCGGTGGACCGCGCCCCCGAGGATCCGCGCCGCCCGCCCGCCGCGCGCGCCAACGACGCGTTCTGGCGCAAGCGCGGCTACGTGCGCCGGCCGGAGCTGGCCATGCGGCTGGGCTGGCGCGAGCGCGGCCACGGCGAGGTGGACCACCGCCTGACCTTCTGGACTCGGCCGCTGGAGGCCGCGCCATGAAGGTCGCCGTCGCCCGCTATCCGATCGGCAGGCCGCAGCGCTTCGACGATTTCGCCGAGACCCAGCGCCGCTGGCTGCGCGAGGCGGCGGCCGCGGGCGCCGACATCGCGGTGCTGCCCGAGTACCTGTCGCTGGAACTGGCGGCGCTGTCCGGGGCGGAGGTCGGCCGGCGGCTGGACGCCTCGCTCGCCGCGATCCAGGCGCTGCGAGCGGACTGGATCGCGCTGTTCGCCGCGCTGGCGCGCGAGACCGGGCTGCTGGTGCAGCCGGGCACCTTCCTGCTCGACGCCGGCGGCGGCCGCTACCGCAACCGCGCCGACGTGTTCGCGCCCGAGGGCGGGCACGACTGGCAGGACAAGCTGCAGCTGACCGGTTTCGAGAAGGCCGCCGGCACGATCGACGGCGGCGACGCGCTGCGGGTGTTCGAGTATCGCGGCCTGCGCTTCGGGGTGGCGGTCTGCTACGACATCGAGTTCCCGCTGCCGGTGCGCGCGCAGGCCGAGGCCGGGGCGCGGCTGATCCTGGTGCCGAGCTGCACCGATACGGAGGCGGGTGCGACCCGGGTGCGGGTGGGCTGCCTGGCGCGCGCGCTGGAGAACCGTTGCTTCGTCGCCCAGGCGGTGACCGCCGGCGAGGCGCCGTGGAGCGCGGCGCTCGACGTCAATACCGGCGAGGCGGCGCTGTACGCGCCGATGGACGTGGACCTGCCGGCCGATGGCGTGGTCGCGTCCAGCGCCGGCCGCGACGGCTGGACCATCGCGCGGCTCGATTTCGCCGAGCTGGAGGCCAGCCGCGCGCGGGCGCAGGTGGCCAACGACCGCGACTGGCCCGGCCAGCGCCTGCCCGCGCTGCGGGCGGCGCGGGTGTCGCGATTGGGATAGGGGCGCCGGGTTCAGGCCAGCCCGAGCAGCGCGGCGGTCGGTCCCGCGGCGAGGATCGACAGGCCCGCGAGCGTGCAGCCGATCGCGATCGCGGCCAGCACGTCGCTGGGGTAGTGCAGGCCGAGGAGCACGCGCGAGGCCGCGACGGCGGCGGTGAACGGCAGCAGCAGCCAGGCCAGCGCCGGGTAGTGCCACAGCGCGACCGCGCTGAAGGCCACCGCGTGCAGGGTGTGGCCGGAGGGGAAGCTGAATTCGTCCAGCGGCGCCACCCAGGCGCGGATGCGGCGGTCCGCGGCGCAGGGCCGCGGTCGGCGGGTCCAGCGCTTCAGGGCCTTGTACAGCGTCAGCGCCAGCACGCCGGTGGCGGCCAGGTGCGCGCTGGCGCGCAGGCCGTCCCAGCCGTCGGCCAGGATCAGCGCGGCCATCAGCAGGTACCAGAACATGCCATCGCCCAGCCGGCTCACGCAGGCGAAGGCCGTAAACAGCGGGCCGCGCTCGCACAGCCGGTTGGCGCGCAGGCACCAGCCGGCATCGCGCGAACTCCAGCGGGTCGGGGTCATGGCCGGCCTCCGCTGCGGCGAGGCGGGGCCGGCTCAGGCGGCGGCGGGCATGGATGCGCCATGGCGGTTCCCCAGTCCGGACAGCAGGCGGTCGAGGTCGGCGCAGACCGCCGCGGGCGAGAGCCGCTCGACCGCGAGCCGCGCTGCGGCGCCCATCCGGCGCCGCGCCTCGGGATCGGCGGCCAGCGCCTCGGCGGCGGCAACGAAGGCGGCGTCGTCGTCCACCGCGTGGCCGTGTTCGCCGTCGCGCAGGTGCTCGCGCGCGGCGCCGGTATCGAAGGCGACCACCGGCACGCCGCTGGCCATCGACTCCAGGACGACGTTGCCGAAGGTCTCGGTGCGGCTCGGGAACAGGAACAGGTCGCCGGACGCGACGTGGGCGGCCAGGTCGGTGCCGAGCTGCATGCCGCAGAACACGAAGTCGGGATGTTCGCGCTGCAGCGTTTCCCGCAGCGGGCCGTCGCCGACCAGCACGAAGCGCGCACCCGGGCGCCGCTGCTGAAGAGCGCGGAAGGCAGCGATGGCCAGCGGCAGGTTCTTCTCAGCGGCCAGCCGCCCGACGTGGATCGCCGCCAGTCCCCCGGGCGGTATGCCCCAGCGCTCGCGCAGGCGCTCGTCGCGCCGGTGCGGGGCGAAGCGCAGGGTGTCCACCGCGCGCGGCAGGTGGCGTGCGTGCAGGAAACCGCGCGCGGCGATTTCCGCCGCCAGCGCCGCGGTGGGCACCAGCGTCGCCTCGCCGGCATTGTGGAAGCGGCGCATCCAGGCCAGCGCCACCGGCGCCAGCGGCCTCAGGCCGTAGTCGTGCATGTAGAGGTCGAAGCGCGTGTGCAGGCCGGTGGCCACCGGCAGGCGGAGCCGCCGGGCGGCGCGCAGCGCCGACCAGCCCAGCGGGCCTTCGGTGGCGATGTAGACCGCATCGGGCCGCTGCGCACGCCAGCGCCGGGACAGCGCCCCGCCGGCCGGCAGGCCGAACTGCAGCCCCGGGTAGCCGGGCAGCCGTCCGCCGCGCACGTGCAGTTCGTGTTCCCCGGGGGCGTCCCCTGCGCGCTGCTTCGGGCGGATCACGTCCACCCGGTGCCCGCGCTGGGCCAGGCCGCGGGCGTAGTCGCGGACGGTCAACGCGACGCCGTTGATCTCCGGCGGCCAGGTCTCGGTGACGAGAGCGTAGTGCATGGCGTCCTCCGCGGTCGGCGGCAGGATGCGCGGCGCGTGTGCCCGCGCCGTGTCTGTGCGATGACGTTTCCGTTGCGCGGCGGGTGCGCGCCGCGAGCCCGATGCCGGGAAAGCGCCGTCGTCACGCCGGCGGCTGTCACAATTCGGTCAATTTACTGGAACGAAACGGTCGTATTTCTGACCCAATCTTGACGCGCAACGCGGCTGCGAGCAGGGGCGCCGCCGATGCGGCCCTCCCCGTAACCGGAGTCTTGCGATGCGTTCTTCCCTACTGGCGGTATCGATCGCGTTGGCGTTGGGCGTGGTGGCGCCCGACGCCGGCGCCCAGGACGCGCGCGAGCGCGAACTGATGGAGCTCAAGGCGCAACTGGCCCTGCTGCAGCAGCGGGTCGCCGAACTCGAAGCGCGTTCGGACGCGCAGGCCGGACCCGCCGATGCGGTCGCGGCCGAGGCCGCCGAGCGCCCGGCCACGCCGCGGGTGGAGACCCGCGGCGGGCTCAAGGTCGCCTCGGCCGACGGCGAATACGAATTCACCGTGGGCGGTCGCATCCAGTTCGACGCCTACGCCTTCGACCGCGACCAGGCCGACGTCGCCGGGACCAGCGAGTTCCGTCGCGCACGCCTCACCCTCGGCGGCAAGGTGCAGGGCTGGGAGTACAAGATCGAACAGGACTTCGCCGCCGGCAGCACCACCGAGGGCTTCCGCGACGTCTACATCGCCCGCGAGGCCCTGGGCGGCAAGTTCACCATCGGCCATTTCAAGCCCTATCGCTCGATGGAGGAGCTGACCAGCTCCAACGAGATCCTGATGATGGAGCGGCCGTTCGCCTCCGCCACGGGCCTCTACGCGGGACGCCAGTTCCAGCAGGGCGTCGGCTACCTCGCCGCGGGCGACCGCCACACCTTCGGCGCGACCGTGTTCAACCTGCGCAACGCCTCGGGCACGCGCAACGAGGGCATGGGCGCGGCCGCGCGCGCGACCTGGGCGCCGATCCACGACGACGAGAACACGCTGCACTTCGGGCTGTCCGGCAGCCACGAGAATCTCAACCGCGGCTCGGCCGACGTCTCCGCCACCGCGGTCTACGCCGGCCGCCGCGGTCCCAGCCAGACCATCGCCACCACCCCCGGCGACAGCGGCGCGTCCGTGGACACGGTCGGTCTCGAGGCGGCCGGCTCGTTCGGCCCGCTGTTCTTCCAGTCCGAGTACGCGCGTGCCCGCTACGGGCAGGCGGCCGGGCCCGACCAGGACGTCGAGACCTGGTACCTGATGGGAGCCTGGACCCTGACCGGCGAGCACCGGCCCTACAAGTCCGGCGCCGGCGTGTTCGGGTCGCCGAAGCCGGACGCGTCCACCGGCGCGTGGCAGCTGACCGCGCGCTACGACACCATCGAGAACAAGGACGTGCCGGGCCTGGAGGCCAGCAGCGCCACGCTCGGCCTCAACTGGTTCGTCAATCCGTACGTGCGGATGATGTTCAACTACACCCGCGGCGACAACGAGTTCAACGGCGACAAGACCAACCAGTATGCGCTGCGCACGCAGCTGAACTTCTGACGCTCGCTTCCCCCGGCGCCGTCCCTACGATGGGGCGCGAAGCCGCTCCGGTCCGGACCTCTCTCCCCGGATCGCGAGCGGCTTCGTCGTGCCGGCTTCAGGCCACGGCGGGCGTCTTGTCCGGGTAGCGGCAGAGGTCGCGGATCGCGCAGTGCGGGCACTCCGGGCGCCGCGCCTTGCACACGTAGCGCCCGTGCAGGATCAGCCAGTGGTGGGCGTCGTGCAGATACTCGCGCGGCACCCGCTCCAGCAGTCCGTCCTCGACCTCGCGCACGTTGCGCCCCGGCGCCAGGCCGGTGCGGTTGGCGACGCGGAAGATGTGCGTGTCCACCGCGATCGTGGGCTCGCCGAAGGCCGTGTTGAGGACCACGTTGGCGGTCTTGCGGCCGACCCCCGGCAGCGCCTCCAGCGCCTCGCGCTCGCGCGGCACCTCGCCGCCGTACTGCTCCACCAGGATCCGGCAGGTGGCGATCACGTTCCTGGCCTTGGCGTTGAACAGCCCGATGGTGGCGATGTAGCGCTTCAGCCCGTCCTCGCCCAGGGCCAGGATCGCGGCCGGCGTGTTCGCGACCGGGAACAGCTTGCGGGTGGCCTTGTTGACGCCGACGTCGGTGGCCTGCGCCGAGAGGATGACCGCGACCAGCAGCTCGAACGGCGTCGAGTACTCGAGCTCGGTGGCCGGCTTGGGATTCAGCTCGGCCAGGCGCGAGAACAGGGTGCGGATCTCGGCGCGGCTGAGCGTGGCGCTGCGGCGGGGCGGGCTTTTGCGGGCTGGCATGGGCGATCGGGAGGGGATTCAGTCGTGGCGGCCGGCGCGGGCGCGGGCGCGCGCCAGCGCGGCGGCGGCGGCAGGCGGCAGTGCGGGGCGGCCCGCCTGCGGGCGCGGTGCGATCGCCTCGCGGCGCGCTTCGCGTTCGGCCGCGCGCCGGGCCAGCCGCGCGGTCCGGGCCCGGTAGCGTTCGCGCGCCGCCCATGCCGCCAGCAGACGGTCGCGGGCCTCGCGCAGGCGGCCGGCCTCCGCGGCCGGCAGGCGCGCGAGCGCATCGTCGCCCAGCGCCGGCAGGCCGGCCTCGATCGCCGCGTCCACGTCGTCGGCGGCGAGCAGGGCCAGCAGCCTGTTCGGGTCGGGCGAGGCGGCGGTCATGCGCCTCAGCGCCCGGCGAAACGCGGCTTGCGGCGCTCCAGGAACGCGCGGGTACCCTCGCGCATGTCCTCGGTGGCGAACATCAGGCCGAACTGGGCGGTCTCGTAGGCCAGCCCTTCGCCGAGCGCGCATTCGCCGCCGGCATGCACGCAGTCCAGGACGCCGCGCAGCGCCAGCGGCGCGGCCTCGGCCAGCCCGGCGGCCAGCGCGCGCGTCGCCTCGGCCAGCTCGGCCGCGGGCACGACCCGGTTGACCACGCCCAGCGCCAGCGCACGCGCGGCGTCGATCGGCGCCCCGGTCAGGCATAGCTCCAGGGTGGCGGCGCGGCCGGCCAGGCGCAGCAGGCGCTGGGTGCCGCCGAATCCGGGGATCAGCCCGAGATTGACCTCCGGTTGCCCGAGCCGCGCGCTGTCGGCGGCGATGCGCAGGTGGCAGGCCATCGCCAGCTCCAGCCCGCCGCCCAGGGCGAAACCGTTGATCATCGCGATCACCGGCTTGGGGAAGGTTTCGATGCTGCGCATGAGCCGCTGCCCGCGCGCCGAGAAATCCCGGCCCGCCACCGCCGTCAGCTCGGCCATCTCGGCGATGTCGGCGCCGGCCACGAAAGCCTTCGTGCCGGCGCCGGTCAGCACCACGACCCGTACCGCCGCATCCTGCGCGGCATCGTCGAAGGCCGCCTGCAGGGCATCCAGGGTGGCGGCGTTCAGGGCGTTCAGCTTGTCCGGGCGATTGACGGTCAGGGTCCGGATGGCGCCTTCGTCGGCGCTTCGCAGCAGCGGTTCGGTCATGTCGGCGAGGGTCTCTCGGTGGGTTCGTCGGAAAGTCGTTCGGATTGCGTTCGGGCGGGGTTAAACCGCCTCGACATGGATGAACGCCCGGTCGATCGGGAACTCGCGGCGGGGCGTTTTGTCGATAGGATGCGCCAGTGGCGGCCCCGGCCGCCCGTCGTTATGCTAACGCGTTCGTTCGTTGCGCCCCCGGCGTATGCGGGCGTCGCCCCCAACCGGAAACTCCCTGGAGATCCACCGCATGAAGTTGCGTTTGCTTGCCGCCAGCCTGGCGGCACTGAGCCTCACTGCCGGCAGCCTGGCGGCGCAGGATACCTCGACGGAGCAGGGCAGGCTGAGCTACGCGCTCGGATACGACCTGGGCCGCAACCTGATCGAAAGCGGCGAGCAGATCGACGTCAACACCGTCGTGCGCGCGGTGCAGGACGGCTACGCCCGCCGCGATCCCGCCGTGCCGGTGGAGCAACTGCGCACCGCGGTCGAGAGCATGCAGCAGCGCCAGCTGGCCAAGGCCCGCGCCGAATTCGAGCGCGTGTCCGCCGAGAACAAGACCCGCAGCGACGCCTTCCTCGCCGAGAATCGCGCCAAGTCCGGCGTGCAGACCCTGCCCGGCGGCGTGCAGTACCGCGTGATCGAAGCCGGCGGCGGCGCCAAGCCCACGCCCACCAGCGAAGTGACGATCAACTACAAGGGCAGCCTGAGCACCGGCCAGACCTTCGTGGACACCAACGTCGCCCAGCAGGGCCAGCAAGCCGGCCCGGTCAGCGTGCGCCTCAACGAGATCCCGCTGGTGGGCCTGCGCGAAGCGCTGGCGCAGATGCCCACGGGCGCGCGCTGGGAGATCGTGTTGCCGCCGGACAAGGCCTACGGCAACACCCCGCAGTCGCCGATCGGCCCGAACCAGGCCGTGGTGTTCGACGTCAAGCTGGTCAGCATCGGCCAGTAACGCCCAGCGCGGACGGCACGCCGCCGTCCGCGATCGGCACATGCAGTAGGCCCGCGACTCCGGTCGCGGGCCTGTTCGTTCCGGGAGTCATGCCGACCGTTGTTGCGACATGGTGCGGGGCTGCAGGACGAGCGCCGGCTGCCGCTGCTGATCCTGTGCCTGTCGTCGGTCGAGTTGCTCAGATCGCCGCAACCATTCCTGCAGTGACGGCGGATCGCGTTCCATGTCGACGATGGCCGGAGACCTGCCCGGCACTGGAGTGAGCACGGCGCGTTCCGGCGGCGATTGAGCCGGCGACTGCGAATCGGGGGGCGTGCAGGCTGCCACAAGCAGGCAAGCCAGAAGGGCGGGCGCGGGCCTGTGCATCGTGGCCATCCTGGAGCCATCGAGTTGGATATGAGCCGCTCGAGCTCAGCCGGCCTCGAGGCCCCGGAACGTCTTCTCATCCTGCGCGACCTTCACCTGGATGCCGGCGGTTCCCTGGCCGGCCGATCGCGTGCCTGCCCGCGGTCCGTGGCTTTCCAGGTCCACCACCGGGATGTCCACCTTCGGCAGCAGCCGCTGGGTGAAGTATCGGTCCTGGTAGTAGCGGATCTTGCGGCACAGGACGGGGTGGGGGAGGCCTTCGTAGAGGACGATCTGCTTCTCCGGTCCCATCGCCTTGAGCTCCTGCGGCAGCATCAGGGCGCGCTTCTCCATGACCTCGTTGTCGGACACGCCGCGGCCGCGGCCATGCGAGCGGGTGCGGCTGCGGCGGCGCACGGTGGTGTAGCCGAGCATCTCGGAGTAGTCGTTGGCGTCCTGCTGCTCCCGGGGGGCGTAGATGATCTGCAGGGCGTGGTTGGTGATGATGGTGCGGGAGAGCTCCTTGCCGTAGACGGCGTCGAGCTGGGCCATGGACTGGATGATCGGCAGCAGGCGCAAGTTGTAGCCGGCCATGTAGGCGACCGCCTTGGCGATGATGTCGACGCGGCCGATGGCGGTGAACTCGTCCATCAGCAGCAGGCACTGGTGCTTGAGGGTCTTGTCGTTCTGCGGCAGGACCTTGGTGTTGACGTTGATGAGCTGGCTGAAGAAGAGGTTCACGATCAGCCGCGCCTCGGCCAGCTTGTTGGGCTGGATGCCGACGTAGATGGTCATGCGGCGTCGGCGCACGTCGTTGAGGTCGAAGTCGTCGGCGGAGGTGGCGGCGTCGAGGACGGGGTTGAGCCAGGGATTGAGCGGCTCCTTGAAGGTGCCGACGATCGAGGCGAAGGTGACGTCGGCCTGGGAGAGCAGGCCGGCGAAGGCGGTGCGCGCGTGCGGGCTGAGGAAGGGCGCCTGGGCGAGCGTCTGCAGGTAGGGCTTGAGCTCGCCGCCGTCGCCGGCGGACAGGCGCAGGATGGCGCCGAGGGTGGGCGGTTCGGCCCCGGGCTCGGCCTCGGCGCGCTCGAACAGGTAGAGGGCGAAGGCGAGGAAGGCGTTGCGGGCCTGGCTGACCCAGAACTTGTCCTTGTCGTCGCCGTCGGGGTAGAGCATGGCGGCGATGCTCTGCAGGTCGGAGACGCGGAAGGCCGGATCCCTGGAGACGTAGGTCATCGGGTTCCAGCGGTGGGTGCGGCGGTCCTCGGCGAAGGGGTTGAACAGGTAGACCTCGTGTCCGATGGACTGGCGCCAGCCGGAGGTGAGGTCGAAGTTCTCCTGCTTGATGTCGAGCACGACCGCGGATTCGCGGTAGTCGAGGAGGTTGGGGATGACCACGCCGACGCCCTTGCCGGAGCGGGTGGGGGCGGCGAGGATGACGAACTGCTGTCCGTCCATGCGCAGCAGGCGCCCGCGCATCTTGCCGACGACGATGCCGCGGTCGGAGCGGCCGAGGAAGCCCTTGCGGGCGAGATCGGCGAGGCCGGCGAAGCGGGCGCGGCCGTGCAGGTTGCGATGGCTGCGCAGCTTGAACAGCATGACCAGCAGCGAAGCCCAGACCAGCAGGGCGAGGCCGAAGCCGATGCCGCCGGCGGCCCACAGGCGGCCGGCATAGCGGGCGACCTGGGGATGGTCGACGACGCGGATGTACTGGTACCAGGTGGTGGCCTCGAGCAGGCCGGTGTCGAGGCCGAGGAACAGCAGCGCCAGGTAGCCCGACAGGTACAGCCCGCCGACCAGCGCGAGCGCGGTCAGCAGCAGGGCGATGGGGAGACGGTAGTTGGTCATGGGTCGGTGCGTTCGCTCGAAAGGAGGGGCGGAGCGGGCCGCGCGCGCCGCGGGAGTTCAGTGCGCGTCGCGGGTCTCGGACGAACCGGCGCTGCCGGTCTCGATCAGCACGTACTCGTCGTTGCGGCTCCAGCGCGGCAGGCCCGCCTCGAGCTTGAGACACGGCTGGCCGTCGCACGAGGTGATGGTGACCTGTTGCAGCGCCTCGAGCACTTCCGCGCGGACCTGGGCGCGCTCGGCGCGCTGCACGTTCTGCCATGCCCAGAAGGACGAGCCGGCCACGACCGCCGCCATCGCCACGCCGATCGAGACGATCGAGCGCCAGCTCAGCGCGCGCATGCGCCGGCCGATCTGATCCTGCTCCTGCTGGAGTACGGCGGCCGCGCGGCGAAGCCGTTCGCCGGACTCGTCGAGAGAGCGCGTCAGCGCGCTCACCTCCTTCGACAGTCCTTCGCGCACCGCCTGGCGCGCATGTTCGGCCAGCTCGGTCTTGCCGGCGGCCACGGCCGCGCGCACCGCGTCGCCCGATCGTTGCAGGCCCTCCGCCGCCGCCTGCTGTTGGGCCGTCGCCTGCTCGCATTGCTTGGTCAAGTGCGCGGCGAGCAGCGCCGCGTTCGCGACGAAATCTTCGATACGAGAGGAATCCATGGCCGAGCCCGGGTAGCTGCGAAAGACCTCGCGATGCGATTCGATCGATCTTGCCAGAACCGTGCTTCGGATTGAAATGTTTCCGCACCAACATGCGCTCGTCCGCAGCCTGGGCGAATCGACCGAGGCGCCCCGCATGGACGAAAGTGCGGTTGACTAGACGCCCGGGTACGGATAACGTGCGGCCGCCCGCGTGGGAGAGGCCGCGGGCAGGCACCGCATTGGCTGGTCCGCATGGGTCGCGGATCCGTCGAAGATGCGTTTCAGGATGCAAGGCTAAGGGGGAAAGGATGGGGTCTCGCACGGATTGGTGGATCGGTCGTGGTGTCTCGCGTATCGCACGTCCGTTCGCCTCCGGCGACGTAGTGTGTCCGGCATCACATTTCTGTGGCCGGTTCGTGATCTTTTTTCACTAACGTGCGCGTCTCTCGTCGCGCATGCCGGATCGTGTCGACCTTCGTGCGCCGCCGCCGCCGCGCGTGACCTTCCAAGTTCTCATTTCGGTAGCGAAGCCATGAATCGTTTTCTTTCGCGTCGTTTCCTTTCCGCAGTCGTCGCCGTGCCGGTCCTGCTGCTGGCGGGCTGCTCCACGCCGGACGCGCCGGACCTCCGCGGGCGCTGGAAGCCGGTCAACCGCTATTCCGAGGCGCCGCAGGCGATTCCGCTGCAGCAGGCCTACCTGTTCCAGGCCTCGCCGATGGACGGCACGCTCAAGACCATGCTGACCCGGTGGGCCCGCGACTCGAAGCGGAGCCTGTCGTACCTGCACCCCAACGACTACACGCTGCATGCGCCGGTGGCGGACATCCGCTCCACCGATGTTCGGGAAGCGGTCGCCGCCTTGTCCGCCGCCTATGCGGCGCAGGGCGTGGTGGTGACCGCCGACGCATCGCAGATCGTGGTGCGGGGGGCGGTCGGCGACCCGGCGCCGGGTCCGGCCGCGGCCGATTCCTCGGCCGCGAGCGGCGAGTGACGCCATGAGCCAACGAAGCGAGGAGGCCGCGTCGCGGCGTTCGGCCATGCCGATCGCCGGCGCTGGAGTCGCCCGTTCGCCGGGTTCGGCGGCGGCCGACCGGCAGCAGGCGCGCACTCGCGCATTTCATCCGGTGCGCGCGATCGCATCCAACGGGACGGCATGATGTTCGGCAAGAAGAAAGACAGCGCCAAGATCGACAAGGCCGTGGCCGGTGCGGTCGACTTCGAGGTGACCATCGCCAGCCAGGCGCGTCGCAGCGAGCGCCGGGCGTGGATCGTGGCCTGGTGCGCGATCGTGATGTCGCTGATCCTGGCCGGCGGCTACTTCCTGTTCCTGCCGCTGAAGGAAAAGGTGCCGTACCTGGTCATGGCCGATCCCTACACGGGCACGGCCACGGTCGCGCGGCTGAGGAACTTCGACGATCAGACCATCACGACCTCCGAAGCGCTCAACAAGAGCAACGTGGCGCAGTTCGTGCTGGCCCGCGAGTCCTACGACTCCGGGCTGATCGGACAGCGCAACTGGCGCACGGTCTTCTCCATGGCGGGGCCGGCGGTGACGCCCGAGTACCGGGCTTTGTATTCGCCGAACAACCCGAATCTCCCGTCGCGCGTCTACGGCAGCACCCGGGCGATCCGCGTGCGCATCCTCAGCATCGTGCTGATCGGCGGCGGGCAGGGGCAGCGCCCGACCGGTGCGACCGTGCGCTTCCAGCGCAGCATCTTCGACAAGATGCGCGCCACCTCGACGCCGCTGGATACGAAGATCGCCACCATGGAGTTCACCTACGACGCCAACCTGCAGTTGAACGAAGAGGACCGGCTGCTCAATCCTCTGGGTTTCCGGGTCACCAATTACCGGGTGGACGACGATTTCGCTGGAGCGCCGGTGCCGCAGACGCCGGTCGCGCCGGTCGCGCCGGCTGCGGGCGCAACCGCGCCGCCGGGAACGGGCGATGTGCCCGGCTATCCCGCCACCGATCCCAGCGGCGCGCCGCCGGCAGGTACGGAGCAGCCGCCCAATACCGGCGCACCGGCTAACGCTATCCCCGAGTACCCCTTCCCTGAAGAGCCGCCTGCGGCCGCCCCCGCTAATGGAGTCAGCACGCGATGAGCCTGTCCCTACGAAATCGTCTGCGCTTCGGCCTCATCCTCGCGCTGTTCTGCGCAGCGCTGCCCGCGGCCGCCCAGGTCGTGCAGGAATACGAGTACCAGCCGGACGGCATCTACCAGATCCGTACCGGGGTGGGCATCACCACCCAGATCGAGCTCAGTCCCAACGAGGAGATCCTCGATTACAGCACCGGCTTCAGCAGTGGCTGGGACCTGACCCGGCGCGAGAACGTGTTCTATCTCAGGCCGAAGAACGTGGACGTCGATACCAACATGCTGGTACGCACCGCGGCGCATTCCTACATCTTCGAGCTGAAGGTGGTGGCGACCGACTGGCGCGCGCTCGATCAGGCCAAGAACGCAGGCGTGCATTATCGGGTGCGCTTCGTCTATCCGGGCGGGACCGACTTCGGGGCGAGTCCGAGCGAGGACGCCGAGCCGATCGAGACCGTATCCGAGATCAGTACCCGCCTCGAGCCTGGGCGCGTCTACCATTTCGGTTATGACTATTCGTTTCACAAACGGCACCCGGTGTGGCTGGTGCCCAGCACCGTGTACGACGACGGGCGCTTCACCTACATTCGGATGGATTTGACTCGTTTCCCGACCGGCAATTTCCCGGCGGTGTTCGCTCGGGAGCGCGAATCCAGTGAGGACTTCGTCGTCAATACCACCATCGAAGGCGACACGATCATCGTCCACGGGACGTACCCGTACCTGGTGATCCGTCACGGAGACAACGTCGTCGGTCTGCGCAGGAGTCCTCAGCTGTGAGCCAGAATACGCCCCACAATCCCGAGCAGGCCGACGCCCCGGAGCGCACGGCGGACACGAATCCCTACCAGGCCGGGCGTCAGGACAGGGAGGTGCCGGATCTCGACGCCGATGCGCCGACCTTGAGGTCGGTCGACGTCCAGCGGCTGAACCGGAAGGCCTTGCTCTTCCTCGGCGGTATCGTGGCGCTTCTGATCCTGGGCGCGGTGTGGGTATTCACTCGCGCCACCTCCGGTTCCGGCGAAGCGCCGCGCCGGCCGCGCGGTGAGCAGGTCGTCATCCCGGAAGCGCCGCGCGAGGTGGCGCTCCCCGAGCTTCCGCCCGTGGCCGAGCCGCGCGTGCCACCAGAATTGCCGCCCCTGCCCGTGATCGAAGAGCCTCGGCCCGCGTCCGGCGGGATGTCGTTCCCGGGCGCCGACGTGTTCTCGTCCGGGCAAACTTCATTGCTGCAGCGGCGAATGCAGGATGCGGCCGGCGACGGGTTCTCCATGGGCCAGGCGCCGCAGGATCAGTCCATGCTGCCGCAAATGGGGGGTAGCCCGACCGAGCAGATGCGCAACCACGCGACCAGCGCACGCCCGATCTACAATCCGGATACCCTGATGGTCAGGGGCACTTTCATCCGCTGCGTGCTCCAGACGAGAGTGATCACCGATGTTCCGGGCTTCACGTCGTGCATCGTGACGGAGCCGGTGTACTCGATCAACGGTCGCCGCCTATTGCTGCCGAAGGGGTCTAAGGTGCTCGGCAGCTACGGCAACGATTCCACGTACGGCGATCGCGTCGCGGTCGTATGGGACCGCATCACCACGCCGAACGGGCTGGACGTATCGATGGCCAGCCCCGGCGTCGACGGACTGGGCTCTTCCGGCCACCCAGGCCATTACGACGCGCACTGGCCCGAGCGGATCGGATCCGCACTGCTGATCAGCATGCTCAGCGATGCGTTCAAGTACCTCGGCGCCGAGCACGGGCCGCGGACCACGACGATTTCCAACGGCGGCTTCATCGTGGACAACCCCTACGAGAGCAACACCGCACGCACGATGGAGCGTCTGGCGAACATGGCGGTGGACGAGAACATGCGCCGACGCCCAACCGTCACCATCAACCAGGGCACGGTGGTCAACGTCTACGTCGCGCGCGACGTGGATTTCTCCGGCGTGCTGCACTGAACCGAGCGGAGCGGAAGTCGTGAACGCCGAGGTCGAACCGGTCGCCAGGATCTCCAGCGGGTTCCTGGATTACCAGTACCAGGTGCTCGGCATCCACGAGTACATGGAGTCGCCCGACGTCACCGAGATCTGCATCAACCGACCGGGCGAGCTCTACCTGGAGACCGCCCGCGAAGGGTGGAAGCGGCTCGAGGTGCCCTCGCTGACCTTCGAGCGTGCGCGGCAGTTCTGCACCGCGGTAGTCAACGAGAGCAACACCGGGCAGCGCATCACCGACGCCGATCCGATGGTGTCGCTGACCTTTCCTACCGGCCAGCGCGCGCAGTTCGTGATCCCGCCCGCCTGCGCCGCCGGGCGGGTCTCGATCACGATCCGCCTGCCGTCGAAGTTCACCAAGACGCTCGACCAGTACGAGCAGGACGGCTTCTTCCAGGAGATCCTGGAGCAGGGCGCGTCGCTGAGCGAGCACGACCGCGAACTGATGGAGCTCAAGCGCTCGCGCCAGTACGCCGATTTCTTCCGCAAGGCCGTGCAGTACCACAAGAACATCGTGGTCGCCGGCGCCACCGGCAGCGGCAAGACCACCTTCATGAAGTCGCTCGTGGATCACATTCCCGAGCAGGAGCGGCTGGTGACGATCGAGGATGCGCGCGAGCTCTTCATCCGCCAGCCCAACGTCGTGCACCTGCTGTACTCCAAGGGCGGGCAGAGCACCAGCAACGTCACCGCCAAGAGCTGCATGGAGTCGTGCCTGCGCATGAAGCCGGACCGGATCATCCTGGCGGAGCTGCGAGGCGACGAGTCGTTCTACTTCATCCGCAACTGCGCCTCGGGCCACCCAGGCTCGATCACCAGTTGCCACGCCGGCAGCACCGCGCAGACCTGGGACCAGCTCGCGCTGATGGTCAAGGCCTCCAGCGAGGGCAGCGGCCTGGAATTCGCGGTCATCAAGCGCCTGTTGATGATGACGATCGACATCGTGGTCCACATCAAGGCGCATGCCGGCAGGCGTTACATCACCGGCATCGATTTCGACCCGGAGCGGGGGGCGACCGATGGCTGAAATGCGACGCCGGTTGCCGAATACGCCCCCGTATCGTACCGTTCGGCGCCAAAAGATTGACACCGCACGCGGCGCGGGAAGAACATCCCGACGCGGGAGGGGGCACGTATTCGTCCGATGCGTGCCGGAAGCGCTTCGGGAGCCGTGCGGCGGTTGCCGAAAGGAGAGGTGGTGATGCTGCCAGGCATGGAGCTGATGGGGTGCGCAGAACTGGCGGTGCCGCAGGAAGTCATGCGGCACGTGGTGCGCGTGGAATCCTCGTTCAATCCCTATGCCATCGGCGTGGTCGGCGCGCGCCTGGCCAGGCAGCCGCGCAACCTGCCCGAGGCGCTGTCGACCGTGCGCATGCTCGAGCGCGAGGGCTACAACTTCTCGCTCGGCCTGGCGCAGGTCAATCGCCATAACCTCGAAAAATACGGGCTGTCCTACGAGACCGCGTTCCAGGCCTGCCCCAATCTGCAGGCCGGTGCACGCATCCTCGCCGAATGCCACGGGCGCGCCGGCGGAGATTGGGGCAAGGCCTTCAGTTGCTATTACTCCGGCAATTTCACCACCGGCTTCCGCCACGGTTACGTGCAGAAGGTGTTCGCGTCCTATCGGCAGGAGTTCGATGGCGATCTGGCCGCGGCGATTCCGGTGGTGGGGCGGGAGTCCAGGCCTGCTGCGGCGCCCCGCCGTGTCGCCTCCGAGGAGGCTTCGCTGCTCGCGCGTCGTCTGCGAGGAGCTGAGCCGCAGATCGCCGCCACGAGTCAGTCCCCGGCGCTCCCGGAGCCCGGTTCGCCCAGGGACGCCGCAATCGCCTCCACCCCCGCGGCGATGAGCGAGCCCAATGCAATCGCCACCAGGGCGCAGTCCGCTATGCCGTCGCCGCAGCCGGGGCCTGCGCCCGGCGCTCCAGTGCGAGCGCTCGATGCGTCCGACCTTCCGGTCACGGTACGCGCATTCGGGGAAGGTGCGCTCCCCGTTGCAGCGGGACCTGAGCAGACATCGCCCTCCACCCCCACTCGCGATAGCGCGTTCGTTTTCTGAAGGAAACCCCGGGCCAGGGATCGGCCGAGCACACTTCACCATTGTTCTCACCCAGTAAGGAGTCATGCCATGAACCTCGATAAAGCAACTCTCCACCGGAACCGCCAGGCGCTGAATGCCATGA
This sequence comes from Luteimonas huabeiensis HB2, assembly GCF_000559025.1. GTDB lineage: Bacteria > Pseudomonadota > Gammaproteobacteria > Xanthomonadales > Xanthomonadaceae > Luteimonas > Luteimonas huabeiensis. The sequence continues at coordinate 24,397 of NZ_JAAN01000015.1, forward strand.
TGGTCGCTACGGCGTTCGCAGTTCTTGTGGCGATGCCGCAATTTGCTCTCGCTCAGAGTGTCGACGGCGCGGCGGGCAGCGTCCGCACGTTCTTCTCGAGTCTCAACACACTTTTGAACGTCGCGTCGATCGCGATCGTGACCATCGCGATCATCTTCGCCGGCTATCAGATCGCCTTCAATCACAAGCGCATCGGCGACGTTGCGCCGGTCCTCATCGGCGGCTTCCTGATCGGTGCGGCGGCCCAGATCGCGAACATGCTTCTGCCGGACGAAGTCGGCGCCGAGCCTGGCGGCGGCGCTGGCGGAATGGCCATGGCGTTCGTTCAGCTGTTGCAGTATGCATAAGAACGTATTGTTCCGCGGCTGCACGCGCCCGCCTATGTTCATGGGGGTGCCATACGTGCCCTTCACGATCGGGGCCGGCGCGTGCCTGCTGCTGACGTTCTACATCGACATGTTCTGCCTGGCCCTGCTGCCGGTGGTCGTCTTCATCATGCGGCAGATGGCCAGGCGGGACGAGATGATTTTCCGGCTGCTGGGATTGCGCTGGCAGTTCCGGGCGAAGGTGCGCAATATCCAGCAGCACGACGGCATGTGGGTGTTCACGCCGAATTCCTACCGCGAACGTCTCGACGTTCCCGCGAACCCGAAATAGCAGGCTGCTCTATGCTGGCTCCGGATCTTTCCATTGCCGAATTCGTTCCATTCTCCAGCCATGTCGCGCCTGAGGTCGTTAAGACCACGGGTGGCGACTATCTGCTGACCTGGCGGCTGGATGGATTGCCGTTCGTCGGGCGCGAGGAATGGGAGCTCGAGCATCGCCACAACACGTTCAACCGGATGCTGCAGACCCTGCGGGCGCCCGATTTCGTGAATGTGGCGTTCTGGGTACACGACGTGCGGCGCCGCGGTCATGTGGACGCGCAGCCCAGGTTCGGGCAGGCGTTCAATCAGGAGCTTTCGGACACCTATTTCTCCGCGCTGTCCTCGCAGAAGATCATGCGCAACGAGCTGTACCTGACCATGATCTATCGCCCGATCGTGGTCGGGAAGCGGTTCGTGGAAAAATCGGCGAACGTGGACCGCCTTCGCGCCGAGCAGGAACAGGCTGTCGCCAAGCTCATGGAACTGGCCGGCAACGTGGAAGCCGTGCTCAAGGACTATGCGCCGGTCCGGTTGGGCATGTACGAAGCCGATAACGGGGTGGTGTTCTCGGAGACGCTGGAGTTCTTCGGCTTCCTGCTCAACCGCATTACCGAGCGGGTGCCGGTGCTCAACGCGCCGGTCTACGACTACCTGCCGGTGAGCCGGCACATGTTTTCGGCGAAGACCGGCGATTTCGTCGTCATCGCGCCGGGCGGTGGTAACCACTTCGGTGCCATTCTGAATATCAAGGAATACACCGATGGCACCTGGCCAGGCATCCTCAATGGCCTGAAGTACCTCGATTTCGAGTACGTCATCACCCACTCCTTCAGCCCGATGGGCCGGCAGGACGCGCTGAAGGTGCTGGACCGCACCAAGGGCATGATGATTTCGTCCGGGGACAAGGCGGTCAGCCAGATCGTCGAGCTGGATCACGCGATGGATCAGCTCGCCTCCGGCAACTTCGTGCTGGGCGAATACCATTTCATTCTGACCATCTACGCCGAGACGCAGGAGAAGCTCGCCAACAACCTGGCGATCGCGCGGGCGGAGCTCTCCAACGCGGGCTTCGTCTCCGCCAAGGAGGATCTGGCCGTCTGTTCGTCGTTCTATTCCCAGTTTCCCGCCAACTGGAAGTACCGTACCCGTCTGGCCAACGTCAGCTCGCTCAATTTCCTGGGCCTGTCGCCGCTGCACAACTTCGCCACCGGCAAGCGCGACCGCAACCCCTGGGGCGAGTGCGTGACCGTGCTGCAGACCACCAACGGCCAGCCGTACTATTTCAACTTCCACGCCACCCACCCGGCGGAGAATTCGCTGGGCGAGAAGGCCATCGCCAACACGATGGTCATCGGCAAGTCCGGTACGGGCAAGACCGCCCTGATCAACTTCCTGCTGAGCCAAGTGCAGAAGTTCGATCCGGTTCCGACCATCTTCTTCTTCGACAAGGACCGCGGCGCGGAGATCTTCGTGCGCGCCTGCGGCGGCAATTACCTCGCGTTGGAGAACGGCGCGCCGACCGGCTTCAACCCGTTCCAGTGCGAGCGCACGGACGCCAACGTGCAGTTCCTGGCCGACCTGATCAAGGTGCTGGCCGCGAAGACGCACTACACCGCGCGCGAGGACGAGGACATCTTCCGCGCGGTGGAGAGCATGCTCGACACGCCGATGCACCTGCGATCGATGACGAACTTCCAGAAGAGCCTGCCCAACATGGGCGACGACGGGCTCTACGCGCGGCTGCGCAAGTGGACGGCCGGCAATGCGCTGGGCTGGGTGTTCGACAATCCGGTCGACACGATCGACCTGCAGAAGGCGAACATCATCGGCTTCGACTACACCGACGTCATCGACAACCCCGAAGTGCGCGTGCCGGTCATCAACTACCTGCTGCACCGCCTGGAGTCGCTGATCGACGGCCGTCCGCTGATCTACGTGATGGACGAGTTCTGGAAGATCCTCGACGGCGGCGGCGCGCTCAAGGAATTCGCCAAGAACAAGCAGAAGACCATCCGAAAGCAGAACGGCCTAGGCATCTTCGCCACCCAGAGCCCGGAGGACGCGCTCAACAGCGATATCTCCGCAGCCCTGATCGAGCAGACCGCGACGCTCATCCTTCTGCCCAATCCCAACGCGGCGCGCGAGGATTACCTCGACGGCCTCAAGCTCACCGAGGCGGAATTCCAGGTCGTCAAGAGTCTCGACGAGCGTTCGCGTTGCTTCCTGGTCAAGCAGGGCCACGCGTCCACGGTCTGTCAGCTCAACTTGCGCGGCATGGACGACGCGCTCGCGGTCATTTCCGCCAGCACCGACAACATCGAGATCATGCACCGGATCGTCGATGAGGAGGCCGCTGCCCTGGGTATCCCGAAGGACGATCTGCGGCCGGAGCAGTGGCTGCCGCGGTTCCAGGCGGAGCGCAAAGGGTCTCGGGCGCGTGGTGTCCATGCGCCTTCGAATCGAGCGCGGGGAACGCCGGGAGCCCGGAATTCGCGGGCTTCGATCTCTACTGGAATTCAGTCGGAGTACTCATAATGGAAGCCGTAGAAAAAAATGGCAAAGGCGCGAGCGCAAGCCGGAGTTCGATCAAGTGTGGCTACGCAGCGGTCCCGTGTATCGCTCTCGGTCTACTGCTTGCGATGGGCAGCGCTGCCGCTCAATGGCGAGTAGTCGACCGTGAAGCCAACGAAAAGCTGGAGCGCGCCAATGACCGGCTGCGTGACGCTAACGAGGAGCTGGATACGATTTCACGCCGTATTGGTAATACCAGCGCCAGCGGGGATGGTGAGGGTAGTGTCACTGGTAATCTCAGGGACCTTTATCGTCAGCAGTACATCGCTGGCTACGACAGTTCGGACAGCGATGTCGCTGCTGCCCAAGAGCCCGAAGTGTCGCTCGATGCGGAGAGACCTAGTGCCGCCGTCGCCATCCGTGTGGAAGATCGGTGTCCCCAACCTGCCGCGGGGGGGGTTGCGCAACAGCAATGGCAACTGTGTCGTGAGATCGCCACGACCGAGTTGGCGCAATACACCTATTCGCTGCGCATGTTCGAGTTGACAAGGCAACGGCAGAGATATCTGGATCAGCTGAAGGAGCAGCGTGCGGATATTCGAGAACATGAGATCGGTAAGCTCGAGGACAACACCAATCGCATTCTATTGCTGATGTCTCAGATGGAAATCGATAGGCAGCAACAGCGTTACTATATGGATGCTTATGCGGCGCGTATCAATTACCTGCAGCAGGCTAGTCGTACTATGGCCCAACAAGCCTTGGAGGGTACGAGGGCGGGATCAGGAGGCTTGCCCGGTCTCGGCGCGATCGTGGGAGGGGCGGCGCTCGCAGGGGCTTTGGATGCTGCACGTACCGAAAGGCGCTCAAGTGGATTCTTCCGGCGCCGCTGACGCTCGAACTGACAAGGGTTGCTGCATAGGGGAGGGCGTATGAGTTACGTGGTTCAATTAGGGCTCGCTGATTTGCTGCGTGGTATTGGCGTGCAGCTGGAGGCGGTAGAGCGTTGGCTATTTTTTCGTGCCATCTTTGATTGGATTGGCGAAGAAATCGAGACGTTTCGAGACAATTTTCTGGGGGCGGTTGGCGACTGGGTCTTCGGTATCGGGCTTGTCATGCTGACATTGTGGATCTTGCTGCAGGGCTATCGGATCGTCACGGGTCAGTCCCGTCAATACATGATGGAGCTCGTCGTAAATTCGTTGAAGTGGGTGCTTTTGTTTGCCGTCGCGACCACGTTTATGTTTGGGGGGAGTGACGTGCATGAACTCCTCACAGACGACATGCCTGCGTTGATCAATCAAATGGTTACGGGCGAAGACGAGGCGCCAGAAGATGCGATCGATGAAAACCTTCAGCAAATGGAAGGTGCTATGGTAATGATCGATGCTTTATTCACAAGCTGGGACGAAACACTTCAGGCCGCAAAAACTCGTGCGCTATGGTTCACAGGGGTTGGCGTTGCTGGCCCATCGCTGATTGGTGGCGCTATTCTGTTGATGTATAAGATGGCGTTGGCGCTGTTCGTCGGCCTGGGGCCGTTCTTTATTATGTGTCTGGGTTTCGACCAAACGAAGGGGATGTTTCAGAAGTGGTTGTGGTACGGCATCGGCACAATGTTCTCGTTGGCCGTGTTGAGTTTCACGGTGTCAATGATTTCGAGCTTGATCGGTGCAGTTTCGACGCAATTTCTACTGCAGTATCTCGCTATGCTCGCCATTACGGGCGAGGGCGCTTCGGCTCAGGGCGTAGGCAGCATGGCGATGCAGCAGGGCGGGCTGGGCATTTTGATGACCCTGTTCCTGATTACTGTGCCTGCGATGGCGGCATCGTTCTTCCAAGGTACCCTTGGACACTTCATGCCCCATAGCGCATTCAGCCAGCAACCCATGCAAGCCGCGAGGCCGGGGCAGCCTGGTGGCGGGTATTATCCCGTAGGCGGGCAGCCTATTGCGCCTAGTGCCCCCTCGGCGAGCGCTGGCTCTGTTGAGCGAGGCGGCCAAATTCATGGCTACAGGTACTAGGGACCGCTTTATGGCTATTCGTTTTTATTTGCGTCCGGCCAGTCTGATAGGTGCGATTTACTTGCTGTCGTATGGCTCTGGTTTTGCCCAAACCGCATGTCCATACGGCGCGCCACAGGGGAGCGCGATGTGTCTTCCGAACGCGTCCGCTACCCCCATTTCTGAGGCCGCTACCGTGCCAAGATGGAAGTTGACCTGGGGCGCCATAGCTTTCGATGTGGCCACTGGGGCGACAGGGTATGCGGTCGGCGAGCCGTCTCAGCGACGCGCGCGGCGGCAGGCGTTGGCTCAATGTAATGGTAAGGGTGGGCGTGATTGCGAGGTGATGTTGGCTTATCAAAATCAGTGCGCGGTAATAGCGGATCCCGTTCGGGACGGTCAGTTCATTCCCGGCGAGAGCATCTATCGGAGCGGGCCGACCATAGAAGAAACGTCGAATGCAGCGCTTTCCAGTTGTTCGCAAAGAAACGGCGGCACTGGTTGTCGAATCGTGTACTCAGCTTGTAGTGAACCGTTGCTAGTGAATTAAGGGTTTTCTTCTTTATCGTTGGGGGTTCGTTAATTTTAGTGTTGATGTGGCAGAATGCGCGAGAAGGGCTGCGCGATTCTGTGCTCCGGCTGCGCCGCTCCAGTTAGTGAATTGATTGTTCGAAGACTGGTCAGTAGGGTGATCGGTTGCTTGCTTGTTGGATGATCCGGGTCCGTTGACGAGAGTGGGCGCTTATGCGTGGAAATCCTGCTTTTCGTCATTTTCGTGCTGCCTGTTGCCAAGGCGGATTCGCTCGCGTTGGCGTAGGGGCTTTTCTCGGCATGTAGTGCCTTGATGCACCCTATACTCGTCGGGTCAATCCATCTATCCAGGGTTTGCGGCACTTGTTCGGCCTGAATGGAAGTTTACGTGAGGCGCTGTTAGTGATTGTGCGTTCGTGCATATTTTGGCTAGGGATGGGGTGTTCCGCTGGGCGGCGGTGGCTTTAATCGGATAGCTAGTAGGCGGGGGTGGAAAATGCGACGATGGGCGATGCTGGCGTTTCTGGCGATCTTGCCGATGATGGACATCAGTGCGCAGTCCGGGTTCTATGAGCGCCTGCGATATCGGGATGACGATCCGTTCGTCTTCTGTACGCAGGGGCAGGATCCGCAGATCGAGCCGTTTCCCTGTTGGAGGCCGCAGCCGCCTTACACAGGGGCCTACACGCTGATGCCATATTGCAGGCCGCCGAACCCGTACGGTTGGAAGAGTTGGACTTACGCCGATCGGGATTCGTTGCAGCAATACCTGCGGGTTTGCCCGAAGGCGGGGGCGTCGGGGCAATGGGAAGGTGCGGGGCGGCCTGAATTCGATCCTGTTCGTCATTGAGCGTCTTCCTGGGGGGCCCTGTCGCTCCACGTGTGGTCGCGATTGCGACATCGTGCTGTCTTGGGAAAATCGGTGGCGGCCGTTGCCGTTCGTGCCGAAAGGACCGGCGAGCCGATGATGGTGTCGTTCCAGGGGGGCTTGACCGTGGAGGAGGCAGGAGCCCGGGCGTTGCAGGAATGCACGCAGGCCAACGATGGGCAGGCCTGCAAAATCCGCTATGACGATTGCACCAGCCCGGTGATTGTCGTCGAGTGACACGCCGTGGGGGCTTTGCGAGGCGTCGCTGCAGTGCTCCCGATGACTGGAATGCCGTGCGCAGCGGGATCGAGCTGGCTCGGTCATCGCAAGCACGGGGCATCTGCGGACGCTCGGCAACGCCCATCGCGCGTCGTTCCAAGGCCCATCGTGCGTCGTTCTTGGGATTCCGGGCCATCGTCGCGCATGCGCGCGGACCGGCGCGCCGGACGTGGCGTCCTCCGAGCATTGCCTTCGCCTGTCGGATGCGTTCACCCCCGCCGGCCTAGAATTGCCGGCATGACGCCGCCCGCTACGCCCATCCTGACGCCCTGCATCGGTGTGTGTACGCTCGATGAGCATGGCCTCTGCCATGGCTGCTTCCGCACGATCGACGAGATCGCGCGCTGGGGCCTGATGGGGGATGCGGAGCGGGCGCGCTACCTGGACGAGGTGCTGCCGGAACGCGAGGCGCGGCGGGCATGAGCGAGGGTTCTGTGATGCTGGATGCGATCGCCAGGGTCCTGCATCCGGTACGGCGGCCGCCGCAGGGCGAGGGCTGGAACCTGGAGGAGGTCCAGGATCTGCTGCCGGGCAACCGGGCGCGTGCGGAAGCGGCGGTGCTGGTCGGGCTCGTGCCGCGCGCCCGGGGACTGGAAGTGGTGCTGACGCTGCGCAACGATGCGCTGCGGCACCACGCGGGTCAGGTGAGTTTCCCGGGCGGTCGCGTGGAGCCCGAGGACCGCGACGCGCTGGCGGCGGCGCTGCGCGAAGCGGACGAGGAGATCGGGCTGGCGCCGGCGCAGGCCCGTCCGCTGGGCTATCTCGATCCGCTGGTCACGGTGAGCGGGTTCCGGGTGCTGCCGCTGGTGGCGCGCATCGCGCCCGACTTCGTGCCGCGGCCGGATCCGGGCGAAGTGGCGGAGGTGTTCGAGGTGCCGCTGGCCTTTCTGCTGGCGGCCGACAGCCTGGAGCGCGTGGCCATCGAGTACGGTGGGCGATCGCGCCAGATCCTGCAGTTCCGCGGCGATCCGCTGGTCGCGCCGCACCGTATCTGGGGGGCGACCGCGTCGATCCTGTTCAATCTGCGCGAGCGCCTGGCCGCGCTGCGGGAGGCCGCGGCATGAGCGCGCCGTGGCCGGTGCTGCTGGCGCCCGAGGCGCTGCACGCGCAAGTCGGAACACCCGGGCTGGTGGTCGTCGATTGCCGCTACGCACTGTCCGATCCCGCGGCCGGGGAGCGCGCGTATGCGCAGGGGCACGTGCCCGGTGCGCACTATGCGCACCTGCACCGGGACCTTTCCGGGCCGCATCGGCCGGGGGGCGGCCGGCATCCCTGGCCGGATGCGGAGGCGTTCGCGCGCCGGCTGGCCGACTGGGGCGTGGAGGCGACGAGTCGTGTGGTGGCCTACGACGGCGGCGACGGCGGCTTCGCGGCGCGCCTGTGGTATCTGCTGCGCGCGGCGGGCCACCGCGAGGTGGCGGTGCTGGACGGCGGTTGGGCGGCCTGGCGCGGCCTGGGCCTGCCGGTGTCCACGGACGCGCCGGCGCCCGGCCGGGTGCCGATCCGGCCGCTGTCGTGGCGGATGCCGCCGCTGGACGCGGCCGATGTGCGGGCGCATCTGGATACGGGTGGGCTGCTCATCGACGCCCGCGCGCCCGAGCGCTTTCGCGGCGAGGTGGAGCCGCTCGACCCGGTCGCCGGCCACGTGCCGGGCGCGGTCAACCGGCCGCACGCGGCGAACCTGACGGACGACGGCCGCTTCAAGCCGGCCGCGGCGCTGCGGCGCGAGTTCGAGGCGTTGCTGGACGGGCGCGATCCCGAACGGGTCGCGACGATGTGCGGGTCCGGCGTCTACGCCTGTCACCACCTGTTGGCGATGGCGCATGCGGGACTCGACGGCGCGCGCCTTTACGCGGGCTCCTGGAGCGGCTGGATCGAGGACCCGACGCGGCCGGTCGCGGTGGGCGACGAGGCGGGGACCACCGGCCTGTCGCGATAGTACGGCGCTCGCGCGCAAGGGTGTGGGGCTTGTCGAAGGCGCGAGCGCGGCGCAGTACGCGCAGGACGGCGCCGCGCTTCAGCCCTTGCCGAGTCGCGCCACCAGGGCGTGCAGTGCGGTCTGGGTATCGGCGTTGCGCCAGCTGTCGAGCATGCGGTCGAGGTCGATCGCGGCCGGCGACAGCGCCTCCACCAGGTCGGCGCGGGCCAGGGCGCGGGTGGCGAGCATCGGCGTGCGCGGCAGGCTCCCCAGTGCCTGCAATTGGGCGAGGGCGCGCGTAGTCACCTCGTCGATGCCGGCCAGCTCGTCGACGAGGCCGATGGCGAGCGCCCGCTCGGCCTCGACCATCGCGCCGGCAACGGCCAGCCGCTCGGCTTCGCGCTGGCCGACGGTGCGTTGCAGCAGCCGCAGGATGCCGACCGGCAGGGCCAGGCCGACCTGGGTCTCGTTGAGACCGATGGCGAACGGGCCCCGGGCCATGATCCGCAGGTCGCAACACAGCGCGAGCACGCAGCCGCCTGCCGGCGCGTGGCCGGCAATGGCCGCGGCCACGGGCACGGGGCAGGCAGCGAGGGCGCGCGCGGCGTCGAAGAAGGCTTCCCAGGCCGCGCGCAGGGCGCCCGGATCGTCCTGGATCGAGAGCAGGTAGGGCACGTCCAGGCCGGCGGAGAAGACCTTCGGGCCGCCGCTCAGGATCAGGCCGGCGGCGCCGGCCGCCAGGCTGCGCGCGATCGCCTCCGGCAGCGCGCGGCACAGCGTGGGGTCGAGCGCGTTGACCGGCGGCCGCGCCAGGCGCAGCTCATGGATGTCGTCGTGGACGAGGGTATCGATCGTCATGCGGATGCTCGGCCGGCTCGGGAAGAGGATATCGCCATCATACGGCGGTGAAGTCCGCGTCCCCGTCCACCGCGCCTTTGTCGCGGGCGTCGCGCGCCGGCCATGGCCGCGACCGCCGCGGGCGCTGGCGCGACTGCATGGATGCGCTCGCGGAGGCCCACGCGCCGGCGCCCGTCAGCCTGCGGCCGGCGGAGGGGCGCAGCGCGCGGGCGCGCTGCGCGGTTCGCGCGCAGGTGTCGTGCTGACCGTACAGCGGCCGGGACGGCCGCCGGCGTAGGCGCAGGCGACCGCCAGCCGCGTCGTCGCGGGCGCGTGCGTCGGCGCGTCGCAGGCGAAGGTCGTCGGCTGGACAGGGCCCGGCCGGTGCGCCGCCGCCGCTGCGGGCCGGGGCGGTGGCGCGGGCGTCCAGCCTGCGAGTTGCAGCGCGAGCCACGCGCTGCAGGCCAGCATGCCGGCGATGGGTCCGGGTCGCATCGTCGCCTCCTGGGTCTCCGTCGCGCGGCGCGCGCCGGCGGACGCGGTGGGTGCGTCCATGCGGAGTTGGATGCGCGGTGGGCGCGAAGGGTTTAGAACGTTCCGGTGGGGCGGGTGCCGGCGCGCGCGCCATGCCTTTAAACCTTCGCCGGGCCAAGCGCATCCAACCGGTCATGTTCGAGACCACCGCATCGCTGCAGTCCGGCCCCGCCGGCGCCCTCCACGGCGTCGACGACGATGCGCTGGCGCGCGCCGCCGCGAACGGCGACCGGCGCGCCTACGAGTCGATCTACCGCCGCCATGCGCCGCGGCTGTACGCGCTGATCTGGCGCATCTGCGGGCGCCACGAGGCCCGTGCGCAGGACGTGCTGCAGGAGACGTTCCTGCGCGCCTGGCGCGCGCTGCCCGGTTTCCGCTTCGAGAGCGCGCTGGGGACCTGGCTGCAGCGCCTGGCGGTCAACGCGGCGCTGATGGAGGTGCGCGGGCGCGGCGGCCGGGACGATCGCGACGACGGCGACGATGCGCTGGAAGCGCTGCCGGGCACGGCGCGCTGCGTCGGGACCGGCATGGACCTGGAGCGCGCGATCGCCGCGTTGCCGCCGCGCGCACGGGCGGTGCTGGTGCTGTACGAGATCGAGGGCTGGACCCACCAGGAGATCGCCGAGGAACTCGGCATGGCCGTCGGCAGCTCGAAGGCGCAGTTGCATCGCGCCCGCGGCCTGCTGCGCGGATGGCTCGGAGACCCCGCATGAACGAATACGACGATGCATTGAGCGCGCGGCTGCGCGCGTTGCCCCGGGAGAAGGTTCCGCCGGCGCAGGCCTGGGAAGCGGTGTCGCGCGGGCTGGATGCCGCCGCGACGTCGGCGCCGCCTCCGCGGCCGCGCCGCCGCCGTCTGCTCGCAGGCGCGGGCCTGGCGCTCGCCGCCATGCTGGCCGCCGTCGCGGTGCTGCCGCGCCTGTCGCCGCCGCCGCCGGCGCCAGAACCGGAGCCGGAGTTCTCGCACTTGCGCGTGCAGGCCGATGCGATGGTGCGCCAGTACCGGATCGCGTTGCAGTCGCTGCCGGCTGCGCCGGCCATGCCCGAGGTGGCACCTGCGCTGGCCGAGCTGGACCGTAGCGCGGCGGAAATCCGCGCGGCGCTGGACGAGAACCCGGGCTCGGCCTTCCTGGTCGGCCAGCTGCAGCGCACCTACGCCAAGCGTCTCGAACTCACCCGGCAGGCCGCGCGCGACGCGGCGTTCGCCTCGACCTGAAGGACCCGCCATGAAGACCTGTCCGAACTCGTTCCATCGCCGGCTGGCCGCCGCCGTGCTGCTGACCTTCGGCCTGCTGTGCGCTTCGGCGCTGCAGGCGCAGACCCGTATCGACGAGCGCCGGCCGCTGGCCGCGGGCGGTCGCGTGGAGGTGGAGAACATCGCCGGCAGCGTCCGCGTGCGCGGCTGGGACCGCGACGAGGTGACCGTCGCCGGCACGCTGGGCAGCGGACAGCGCCTGAACGTGGATGCCAGCCGCAACCGCGTGCGCATACAGGTGGACTATCCGCAGGGCCGCGCGTCGTCGGGCGCGGACCTGGAGATCCGGGTGCCGAAGGGCGCCGAGCTGGAGGCCTCCACCGTCAGCGCCGATCTGGAGATCGGCGGGATCGACCTGCGCAGCCTGCGGGCCAAGACCGTCAGCGGTCTTCTGCACGCCGAGGGGCGCGTCGGCGAGGCCGCGCTAGGGACGGTGAGCGGCGACATCCGTTCGCGCCTGGCCACCGCCCGCCTCGACGTGGAGACGGTGAGCGGCGATGCGATCGCGGCCGGCGGCGTCGGCGGCGAGGTACAGGCGAAGACGGTATCGGGCGACCTGTCGCTGGAGCTGGGCCGGGTGGAGCGGTTGAGCGCCGAGTCGGTATCGGGCGGCCTCGACGCGCGCGTCGCCGGGCTGGCGCCGGGCGGGCGCATCGCGATGGAGAGCGTGAGCGGGCGCGTCGGCCTGCGGCTGCCTGCCGATGTTTCCGCGCGCCTGCGCATCGAGACCTTCAGCGGCAGGATCGATTCCGCCGCCGGCGAGGTGGAGCGGCCGCGGCACGGGCCGGGGCGCAGCCTGCGCACCCGGCTCGGCGGCGGCGATGGCGACGTGTCGATCGAATCGCACTCGGGCAGCGTGCGGGTGGCGCTGGCCGACTGAGCCGGCCGGCGGCGCCCGGTGCGCGAGCGCGTGGTGCGCGTCAGCCGCCGGCGGCGCGCCGGACCGCGTCGGGCAGCGGCGTGGGGCGGCCGCTGGCGCGGTCGATCCAGACCATGACGACGTGGCCGTCGGCGTACAGCGGGCTGCCGCCGGCGCCGACGATGCGGTGCGAGAGCGTCACGCTGGTGGTGCCCAGCCGCCCGCAGCCGAGCTCGACCTCGATGCTGGCCGGGTAGGGGATCGGCAGCCGGTAGTTCATCTGCACCGCGGCCAGCAGCGGCGCGGTGCGTTCGGTGACCCATTCCTCGCCGAGCGAATCGAACCAGCGGATCCGCGCCTCCTCCAGGTAGGTCATGAAGTTGGCGTTGTTGACGTGGTTGAACGCGTCGAGGTCGCGCCAGCGCAGCTCGATCGGCAGGCGGTACAGCGGGGCAGGGGCGTCGCTCATCGGAACTCCTGGGTCATGCGTCGCGGCCGCGCTTGCGCGGCGCGCCGGTGGTGGTGGAGGCCTTGCGGGCCGGCGTCTTCTTCGCGGCCTTGGCCGTCTTCGTCGCCTTCGCGGGCGGCGCGGCCTCGGCCCGGGCCGCGGTCTCCGTGGCCGCCGCCGGCTCCGGGGTCAGCATCCGCGCGAGGAACTGGCCGGTATAGGACTGCGGCATCGCCGCCACCTGTTCCGGGGTGCCCTCGGCGATGATCCGCCCGCCGCGGTGGCCGCCCTCGGGGCCGAGATCGATCACCCAGTCGGCGGTCTTGATGACGTCGAGGTTGTGCTCGATCACCACCACCGTGTTGCCGTCGTCGCGCAGCTTGTGCAGCACCGCCAGCAGGTGCTCGATGTCGTGGAAGTGCAGGCCGGTGGTCGGCTCGTCGAGGATGTACAGGGTGCGCCCGGTGTCGCGGCGCGACAGTTCCTTGGACAGCTTGACGCGCTGCGCCTCGCCGCCGGACAGGGTGGTCGCGCTCTGCCCGAGCTTGATGTAGCCCAGGCCCACGTCGAGCAGCGTTTCCAGCTTGCGGGCGATCGCGGGCACCGGCTGGAACAGCTCCAGCGCGTCCTCCACGGTCATCTCCAGCACGTCGTGGATGCTGTGGCCCTTGTAGAGGATGTCGAGCGTCTCGCGGTTGTAGCGCTTGCCGCCGCAGACGTCGCAGGGCACGTAGACATCGGGCAGGAAGTGCATCTCCACCTTCAGCAGGCCGTCGCCCTGGCAGGCCTCGCAGCGGCCGCCGCGGACGTTGAAGCTGAAGCGCCCCGGCGAGTAGCCGCGCGCGCGCGCTTCCGGCACCTGCGCGAACAGTTCGCGCAACGGCGTGAACAGTCCGGTGTAGGTGGCCGGGTTGGAGCGCGGCGTGCGGCCGATCGGCGACTGGTCGATGTCCACGACCTTGTCGAACAGGTCCAGGCCCTGGATGTCGCGGTAGGGCGCCGGGGAGTGCGAGGCGCCGTTGATCTCGTTGGCGGCCAGCGCGTACAGGGTGTCGTTGATCAGGGTGGACTTGCCGGAGCCGGAGACGCCGGTGATCGCGGTGAACAGGCCGGACGGGATGGTCAGGTCGACGTCCTGCAGGTTGTTGCCGGCCGCGCCTTCCAGCCGCAGCTGCAGCTTGGCGTTGGGCTTGCGGCGCTGCGCCGGGATCTCGATCCGCTTGCGGCCGGACAGGTACTGGCCGGTCAGCGAGCGCGGCGCGCGCAGCACGTCCTCGAAGCTGCCCTTGGCCACCACCTCGCCGCCATGAACGCCGGCGCCCGGGCCGATGTCGACGATGTGGTCGGCCAGGCGGATCGCGTCCTCGTCGTGCTCGACCACGATCACCGTGTTGCCCAGGTCGCGCAGCCGCGTCAGCGTTTCCAGCAGGCGTTCGTTGTCGCGCTGGTGCAGGCCGATGGAGGGCTCGTCGAGCACGTACATGACGCCGACCAGGCCGGCGCCGATCTGGCTGGCCAGGCGGATGCGCTGGGCCTCGCCGCCGGACAGGCTGTCGGCCTTGCGCTCGAGGGTGAGGTAGTCGAGGCCGACGTCGACCAGGAAGCTCAGCCGCTCGCGGATCTCCTTGACGATCTTGGCGGCGATCTCGCCGCGCCAGCCGGGCAGGCGCAGCTCGCCGAAGAAGGCCAGCGCCTCGCCGATGGGCAGCACCACGATCTCCGGCAGCGGGCGGTCGGCGACGAACACGTTGCGCGCGGCGCGGTTGAGCCGCGCGCCGCCGCAGGCCGGGCACGGGCGCTCGCTGACGTACTTGGCCAGCTCCTCGCGCACCGCGGCCGACTCGGTCTCGCGGTAGCGCCGCTCCAGGTTCGGCACGATGCCCTCGAAACGGTGCCGGCGCTGGCTGCGCTTGCCCGATTCGGTGTAGTAGGTGAAGGCGATGGTCTCGTCGCCGCTGCCGAACAGCACCGCCTGGCGCGCGCGTTCGGAGAGATCCTGCCAGGGCGTGTCCACGTCGAAGCGGTAGTGGCGCGCCAGCGAGGCGATGAGCTGGAAGTAGTAGTGATTGCGGCGGTCCCAGCCGCGCACCGCGCCGGCGGCCAGCGACAGCTCCGGGTGCACCACCACCCGCGCGGGGTCGAAGAATTCGCTCACGCCCAGGCCGTCGCAGGTCGGGCAGGCGCCGAGCGGGGCGTTGAACGAGAACAGGCGCGGCTCCAGCTCCGGCAGCGAGTAGTCGCAGACCGGGCAGCTGTAGCGCGAGGAGAACAGGATCGGCTCGGCGTCGGGCGCATCCAGCGAACGCACCGCGACCATGCCGTCGCCCAGCTTGAGCGCGGTCTCGAACGATTCCGCCAGCCGCTGCTTGAGGTCCTCGCGCACGCGGAAGCGGTCGATCACCGCCTCGATGGTGTGCTTCTGCCGCAGCGCGAGCGTCGGTACGGCGTCGATCTCGTACACCTCGCCGTCCACGCGCACGCGCACGTAGCCCTGCGCGCGCAGCTGCTCGAACACCTGCGCGTGCTCGCCCTTGCGGTCGCGCACCACCGGCGCCAGCAGCATCCAGCGCTGTTCCGGGTCGAGGGTCAGGACGTGGTCCACCATCTGGCTCACCGTCTGCGCCTCCAGCGGGTAGCCGTGGTCGGGGCAGCGCGGGATGCCCACCCGCGCGTACAGCAGGCGCAGGTAGTCGTAGATCTCGGTGATCGTGCCCACGGTCGAGCGCGGGTTGTGCGAGGTGGATTTCTGCTCGATCGAGATCGCCGGCGACAGGCCCTCGATGTGGTCGATGTCCGGCTTCTCCATCACGCTGAGGAACTGCCGCGCGTAGGCCGACAGCGACTCGACGTAGCGGCGCTGGCCCTCGGCGTAGATGGTGTCGAAGGCGAGCGAGGACTTGCCCGAGCCGGACAGGCCGGTGATCACGATCAGCTTGTCGCGCGGCAGGTCGAGGTCGATGTTCTTCAGGTTGTGGGTACGGGCACCGCGAATGCGGATGTAGTCCATCGCCATCGGGTCGTGGATCCGGGTCGTCCCGGCTGGCCTGGCCGGGGAGGTGGGGAGGGGAACGGCCGGAGCCGGAGGCCAATCGGGCAGCCTACCGAGCCGCCGACATGGGGGCAAACCCCGGTTTCGCCAGGGCGGGCCGGGCCATGGGCGGGCATGCGCGGGGTCGGTGCCCCGGTTCCGCGCGCGCCGGGCATGGTGCCGCGGGGCCGTCTCAGCCGATGAGACGGGATTCCCGGCGGCTTGACCCTAAATTCCTGAAAGCACTACAATTCCGCTTCTGTCCAGCCCTGGTGCCGGGCAGCGACCACAATAACTACCAAAGGAAGCATTGGTCATGTACGCAGTCATCGTCACCGGCGGCAAGCAGTACCGCGTGATGGCGGGCGAGACCCTGCGCGTCGAGAAGCTCGAAGCCGAGGCCGGTCAGGAGATCACGTTCGACAACGTGCTCCTGCTGGGCGACGGCGAGGGCGTGAAGCTCGGCGACGCGCTCAAGGGTGCCACCGTCGCCGCCACCGTCAAGGCCCACGGCCGCGCCGACAAGGTCCGCATCATCAAGTTCCGCCGCCGCAAGCACCACATGAAGCGCCAGGGGCACCGGCAGCACTACACCGAAATCGAGATCACCGGGATCAACGGTTCCGGCGACCAGAAGTAAGGAGCAGCAGTCATGGCACACAAGAAGGGCGTCGGTTCCTCGCGCAACGGCCGCGACTCCAACCCGAAGTACCTCGGCGTCAAGATCTTCGGCGGCCAGGCCATCGAGGCCGGCAACATCATCGTCCGCCAGCGCGGCACCCAGTTCCACCCGGGCCCGGGCGTCGGGCTGGGCCGCGACCACACGCTGTTCGCGCTGGTCGACGGCACGGTGGAGTTCGCCACCAAGGGCCCGAAGAAGCGCCGCACCGTGAGCGTGGTGGCCGCCCAGGCCTGAGCCGGGGTCGCCGCGACGATCGGTTCCGGAGAGCCCCGCGGTCCGCGGGGCTTTTCGTTTCCGCGCGGCGCGCAGCGGAGAGCGAGATGACGAGAACCGGGAAGGTGCGAGCGCTGATGGGCCTGCTGGTCTTGCTGGCGGCGTGCGTCGCCGTCGCGGCGCCGCGCTTCGACGACCGGGCGGCGATGTCGCTGCCGGAGACGACGCTGGAGCTGGAGGCGCACTCTTTCGAGTTCGATGCGCCCTCGGCCGCGATGGAGGCGATGCTCGCCGATCCGGCGGACTGGTCGCCGCCGCCACCGCCGGTCCGCATCGAAACCGGCATCGAGTACCTGCGCAGCCTGATCCGGTTCGATCGCGACGGCTGGATCAAGGCCACCGCGCTGAACTGGGACCAGGACGAGGGCTGGACGCTGTGGATGCGGCGTTCGCGCACCGGCGCCGCCGCGCCGAGCGCCATCGATCTTGCGTTGACGCCGCCGGAGGGCAGCGGCGGGGCCCTGTTGTCGCTCGGGGGCGGGACGATCCACCATCCCGATCCGCGATCGCGGGAAATGGAACTCAATACCCGGCGTCCGGGGCAGCCGCCGGAGCGCGTCGTGCGGACCGAACGCCTGGGTGCCGACGGGCGCCTGCTGGGGTGGAGCAGCCGGACGTATCGCGAGGGCGCCGACGTCGAAGACGACGAGTTCGCGATCGTCTCGCGCGATGCGCACGGCCTTGCCGTCCGCGCGCGGCAACTGCGCGACGGAACCTGGTACGACGTATCGATTCGCTACTTCGGCACCGACGAGCGCGGCCAGCCGCTGCGCATGCTGCGGGTGTTCCGGCCGCAGGGCGCGGGCGAAGACGCGGCGCCGGCGCGCGCGGACCTCACACTCTACGGATACCGCTACGACGATGAAGCTCGTTGACGAAGTCGAAATCACCGTGGCCGCCGGCAAGGGCGGCAACGGCTGCGTCGGGTTCCGGCGCGAGAAGTTCATCCCCCTGGGCGGGCCCGACGGCGGCGACGGCGGCGACGGCGGCAGCGTCTGGCTGCAGGCCGACGAGAACCTCAATACCCTGGTCGATTTCCGCCACGAGACGCGCTTCCGCGCGCAGCGCGGCGAGAACGGCATGGGCCGGCAGATGTACGGCAAGGGGGGCGAGGACCTGACCATCATGGTGCCGGTCGGGACCGTGGTGACCAACGTGGCGACCGACGAAGTGATCGGCGATCTCACCGCCCACGGCCAGCGCCTGCTGGTGGCGCGCGGTGGCCGCGGCGGCCTGGGCAACATGCACTTCAAGAGCTCGGTCAACCGCGCGCCGCGCAAGGCCACGCCGGGCGAGGACGGCGAAGAGCGCCTGCTGCGGCTGGAGCTGAAGCTGCTGGCCGACGTGGGCCTGCTGGGCTTCCCGAACGCCGGCAAGAGCACGCTGATCCGCGCCGTGTCCGCGGCCACGCCGAAGGTGGCGGACTACCCGTTCACCACGCTGTACCCGAACCTGGGCGTGGTCAGCACCGAGCCGCACCGCAGTTTCGTGGTGGCCGACATCCCGGGCCTGATCGAGGGCGCGGCCGACGGCGCCGGCCTGGGCGCGCTGTTCCTGCGCCACATCCAGCGCACCCGGCTGTTGCTGCACCTGGTGGAGATCCAGCCGCTGGACGGCAGCGATCCGGTCGACCAGGTGCGGGCGATCGAGCGCGAACTGGCGAAGTTCGACGCCGGGCTGCTCGACAAGCCGCGCTGGCTGCTGGTCAACAAGGCCGACCTGATGCAGGCCGAGGACGCGCAGGCCGAAGCGCGCCGCATCGTCGATGCGCTGGACTGGCGGGCGCCGTGGTTCCTGATCTCGGGCCTGGCCCACGAAGGCACCCGCGAGGTGATGCGGCGCGTGCAGGCCGCGCTCGACGAGCAGGCGCGGCTGGACGCCGAGGAGGCCGCCGCGCGCGGCGAATGAGGGGCCGGCGCGCGCCTGGTTTGCGGGATGCGCGCGCCCGCGGCAGGAACGCGCCTTCGCGCGATCGGGAGCCTTGCGATGCGATGGGACAGCCGTGGCCGCGGCGTGTGCGCGGGCCTGCTGTTGGCTCGCGCGGACGCGTCGGCGTTCCCGTTGCGTGCGGACGACGCGCTGTTCACGGCGACCTGCCCCGGTCGCGGCCGGTCGCCGACACCGCGCCGGGCGGATGCGGCTGATGAGATAGCCGCCTTCGCCTACTTGGCGTGCGGATACGTCTTGTTGGCGGCGTGCTGGATCAGCGCCATGGCCACGGGCGGCACCAGGATCACGCACAATGCCAGTACCGGCGTGGGAATGGCCCGACGCCGGCCAGGGGAGGCGGTCCGCTCGTTCAGGAAGTCCCCCAGCGTCATCAGCACTACCACCAGGCCCAGCGGTACGAACATCCCGATCCACAGGGCCGCCGATGGCGTGAGCAGTCGGGGCGATGCATTCGCCGCGGCGACTTCGCCGTGGATGCGGTAGAGCCAGTAGGCGATGCCGGCCGCCCATGCGATGAGGAGGACGAGCGCCAGGAGCGCCATCGGATGAGCGAGCGTATCGGAGATGCGCGAAGGCCCGAAAAACGACAGCGTCCGCGCCAACGCATAGGTCAGTAGTCCCGCCGCCACGATCAGCGGCGCGCCCGTCGTCATCAGGACCAGCCACGGCGATCGACGTCGTGGCGGCAGCGGCCTGTGATGGGGCGGGGGCGCGTCGTCGAAAGTCAGCCGCTGGCAGGCCAGCAGCACCACGGCAGCGGCGATCAGTGCCGCTACCGAGCCGCCGGCGGCCAAGCTGGCGGCCGACGCCCGCGCCAGTTCGGTCGCGACGGCGACCGGTACGATGGAGGCGACCATCGCCGCCGCGATCAACAGGATGAGCGCGCCGGCGAAATCGACCCTGTTCGCGCGGCCGGTGGAAAGAAAGAAGGCGCCCGCAATGGGGAACACGACGTTCACGGCGCCGAGCGTGGCGCCCAGCAGGCTCGGATACCACGGCGCGAGCAGACTCTGTGGGTTCAGCGCCGCCGGCGCCGCGACGAGGGCACCCGCCGCCAGCACCGCAGCCAGCGACGCCTTTCCGCCGCGCGCCACGACCAGGAAGGCGAGAGCGAGTCCGAGCAATCCCCCGGAGGAGAACATGCTCAAGTAGCCGTAGATCGACCTGCGCTCGGCGTCGGCCGCGATGAGCAGGTGGGGCATGAGCGCGTTCCACCCCTGAACCGCCGATACGGCGAACAAGGTCGCGAAGAAGAACGACCAGTACCTGCGGGTGCTGAGGAAATCGGCGAGCGTCCATTGCTGCGCCGCAGGCCGGGGCTGTTCGGATGGTTCCATTGCCGTCTCTCGCATGCTGTTCGGGTCTGGGCGCCATTCGGGCGTGCTGGCGTGCGTCGCCGTCCTCTCCGGCTCTCGCCGGCCAGGAAGGGGATGCCCGCCGCTGCTGGCTTCACGGGCAGGCCGGGTTGAGGGCGGACGACAGGGCCGAGAAACGCGAACACGCGCGAGGATGGCTGTTCGCTGGCGCGGGACTTCGCAGCGCGTTCGCGGCACCGTCGAGACGAACCTCGTGGGCCTGGGCGATCGAAAAGGATTATGACGATCGCTATAGCGCCATCGCAACCGACGTCGAAGACGCATCGGGACTCTGCGCGGGCGACTGCGCGACTTTTTCGCCGCGGGAACGCCTCCGATCGACCGGGGCGCCGCTGTCGTCCGAAGCCGCGGCCTACGGGATGATCCGCGTGAGCGCCGAGCGGGCGTGCTGGGCCGCCGACAGCGGCGACGCGGCGCCGACGCCGGACGCATTCCGCGGCGAGGATCGGGGGCTGAGGCTTGCGCCGGGCTGGCGGCCGGTCGGGAGGGGCAGCGCAAGGGCGACGGCACGATCCGTGCGTCGGGACCGACGACGCGCGGCGTGGCCGCGCATTCGCCGCGTCGTCGCGCGGTGTCGGTGGGGGCGGGCGCCCGGGAAACGAAAAACCCGGCCGGAGCCGGGTTCTTCGGCGACGCTGGCGCTAGCGAGGCTGCCTCAGGCGGCGGCCTTCAGCGCCTTGATGCGGGCGGTCAGGCGGCTCTTGTGGCGGGCGGCCTTGTTCTTGTGGATCAGGCCGCGGGCGCTGAAGCGATCGAGGATCGGCTGCGCGGCGTTGAACGCCTCCTGCGCGGCGGCGGCGTCGTTGGCGTCGAGCGCCTTGATCACCTTCTTGACGTAGGTGCGCAGCATGGAGCGCTGGCTGCTGTTGCGCTGGTTGCGCACCACGGTCTGCTTGGCGCGCTTCTTGGCGGACTTGATGTTGGCCACGGCGAAATCCTGGAAACTATTGGGGACGGAAACTGGGGTGTCGGCACCCGGACAGTTCCGGGAGTCTTGACAAAGCGAGCAGGAAATTATGCGGGGTCGCGGGTTGCGGGTCAATCGTGTGGATGCGCCGGTTCAGGCGCGCCGGCGCCGGGGCGATCGGTGAGCGCTCCCGACCCGGGCACCGCGGCCCCCGGCGACGCCGGGCCGCCGGACCGCCGCCGCGGCCTGCTGCGCTCCACCGCGGTCTTCAGCGGCATGACCCTGCTGTCGCGGGTGGCCGGCTTCGCCCGCGACATGCTGCAGGCGACCCTGTTCGGTACCGGCGGGGCGATGAGCGCCTTCATCGTGGCCTACCGGGTACCGAACTTCCTGCGCCGGGTGTTCGCGGAAGGCTCCATGGCGATGGCCTTCGTGCCGGTGCTCAACGAGATCAAGGAGCGCGGCGACCGCGCGGCGCTGAAGGACTTCATCGACCACATGGCCGGCGCGCTGTGCGCGGTGGTGCTGGTGGTCTGCGCGGCCGGCATGCTCGCCGCGCCGTGGATCGCGCGGCTGTTCGCGCCGGGCTGGGCCGACCAGCCGGAGCTGCTGGGGCAGGCCGCGCAGATGCTGCGGATCACCTTCCCCTACCTGCTGTTCGTGTCGATGATGTCGCTGGCGGCGTCGATCCTGAACAGTACCGGCCGCTTCGGGCTGCCGGCCTTCACCCCGGTGCTGCACAACCTGACCATGATCGCCGCCATGCTCTGGCTGGCGCCGCGCTTCGCGGTGCCGCCGGTCGGCCTGGCCTGGGGCGTGCTGGCGGCGGGCTTCCTGCAACTGGCGTTGCTGTGGCCGGCGCTGGGCCGGCTGGGGCTGCGGCCGCGGCTGCGGCCCGGTTTCCGCCACCCGGAGGTGCGCAAGGTCGGGCGGCTGATGCTGCCGACCCTGTTCTCCTCCTCGGTGGCGCAGGTGAACCTGATCGTCGGCACCGCCTTCGCCTCGGTGCTGGCGGCCGGCAGCGTGGACTGGCTGTACTACTCCGACCGCCTGATCGAGTTCCCGCTGGGGCTGTTCGGGGTGGCGCTGGGCACGGTGATCCTGCCGCACCTGTCGCGCCGGCACGCGGCGGAGGATGCCGCGGGCTACAACGCCTCGCTGGACTGGGGCCTGCGCATGGCGCTGCTGGCGGGCGCGCCGGCGGGCCTGGGCCTGCTGCTGCTGGCCGAGCCGATCACCGCCACCATCTACAACTACGGCGAGTTCACCGCGCTCGACACCCGCATGGCGGCGATCAGCCTGGGCGCGATGAGCCTCGGGGTGCCCGCCTTCATGCTGAGCAAGGTGCTGGCACCGGCGTTCTACGCCCGCCAGGACACCCGCACGCCGATGCGCGCGGCGATCTGGACGGTGGCCGCCAACGTCGCGCTGACGGTGGCGATCACCACGCCGCTGTGGCTGCGCGGCGTGCCGGGGGCGCACGGTGGTATCGCCCTGGCCACGGCGCTGGCCGGCATCGTCAACGCCTGGCTGCTGTGGCGGGCGCTGCGGCGCAGCGGCCTGTACCGGCCGCAGGCGGGCTGGCTGCGCTTCGCGCTGCGCCTGGCGGCGGCCTGCGCGGCGATGGCCGCGGTGGTGCTGGGCGCGCGCGGCTGGATCGGCGAGTGGACGGCGATCGCGGGGCCGGCGGCGCGGGTCGGCTGGCTGGCCGCGGCGATCGGCGCGGGCGCGGCGAGCTACGCGCTGGCGCTGGCCGCGCTGGGGCTGCGGCCGCGGCACCTGCGGCACTGAACGCGCGTGCGATCCCGGCAGGCCGGCCGCACGCTCTATACTGCCGGGCTTCTATGAGCAGGCTCTTCCGCGACGTCGGCGGCGGCCCGGTCTGTCCGGGCGGCAGCGTGGTCTGCATCGGCGCGTTCGATGGCCTGCACCTGGGCCACCGCGCGCTGGTGCGGCATGCGGCCGCGCGCGCGAAGGACTTCGACGCCGAGCCGGTGGCGCTGAGCTTCGAGCCGCTGCCGCGCGAGT
Organism: Luteimonas huabeiensis HB2; assembly: GCF_000559025.1. Taxonomy (GTDB): domain Bacteria; phylum Pseudomonadota; class Gammaproteobacteria; order Xanthomonadales; family Xanthomonadaceae; genus Luteimonas; species Luteimonas huabeiensis. The sequence continues at coordinate 47,331 of NZ_JAAN01000015.1, forward strand.
TCTTCGGCGCCGGCGACCCGCCGCCGCGGCTGATGCTGCCGCGGGCCAAGGTCGAGGGCCTGCGCGCGGTGGGCGCGCGCACCATCGGCCTGCTGCGCTTCGACGCGGCCATGGCGGCGATGGACGCGGCCGACTTCGTGCGCCAGGTGCTGGTGCGCCGGCTGCGCGCGCGCGAGGTGTGGGTGGGGCCGGGCTTCCGCTTCGGCCACCGCCGCGGCGGCGATCTCGGCCTGCTGCAGCGCATGGGCGCCGAACTGGGCTTTGGCGCCGGCGAGATCGATCCGCTGCTGCACCAGGGCGAGCGGGTGTCGAGCACGGCGATCCGGGCGGCGTTGGCGGCGGGCGATTTCGCCCACGCCGCGCGCCTGCTGGGCCGCCCCTACGCGATCTCCGGGCGGGTGGTGCGCGGGCGGCAGCTCGGCCGCACCCTGGGCTATCCCACCGCCAACCTGCGCTTCGGCGGCAAGGTGCCGGCGCTGCGCGGCATCTACGCCACCCGCGTGCACGGCGTCGGCGACGCCCCGTGGCCGTCGGTGTCGAGCTTCGGCACCCGGCCGACCGTGGACGGCGTCGAGCCGCTGCTGGAGGCGCACCTGTTCGATTTCGCCGGCGACCTGTACGGCCGTCGCATCGAGGTCGAATTCGTCGCCCGCCTGCGCGACGAGGAGAAGTTCGCCGACCTGCCGGCGCTGGTGGCGCAGATGGACCGCGACGCCGAGCAGGCGCGCCGCATGCTGGCGCTGCACCCCGAACCCGCGCTGGACGATGCGGGCCATTCCACGCATACCGCACGACGATAGGCCTCCCCGCGTGAGCGCAGACTCCAACCGCTACAAATCCACCATCCACCTGCCCGCCACGGATTTCCCGATGCGCGGCGATTTGCCCAAGCGCGAGCCGGGGATCCTGGATCGCTGGGAGCGCGAGGGCCTGTACGCACGGCTGCGCGAGCACGCCCGCGGCCGCCCGCTGTTCGTGCTGCACGACGGCCCGCCCTACGCCAACGGCGCGATGCACCTGGGGCACGCGGTCAACAAGGTGCTCAAGGACATCATCGTCAAGTCCAAGCACCTGGCCGGCTTCGACGCGCCCTACGTCCCGGGCTGGGACTGCCACGGCCTGCCGATCGAGATCGCCATCGAGAAGAAGTACGGCAAGGTCGGGACCAAGCTCGACGCGACCCAGTTCCGGCAGAAGTGCCGCGAGTACGCCACCGAGCAGATCGAGCTGCAGCGGCAGGGATTCAAGCGCCTGGGCGTGGTCGGCGACTGGGAGAACCCCTACAGGACGCTGGACTTCCGCTTCGAGGCCAACGAGATCCGCGCGCTGGCGCGCGTGGTGGAGAACGGCCACCTGACCCGAGGCGTCAAGCCGGTGCACTGGTGCTTCGACTGCGGCTCGGCGCTGGCCGAGGCCGAGATCGAGTACCAGGACAAGGTCTCGCCGGCGGTGGACATCGCCTACGCCGCGCGCGACGGCGCGGCGCTGGCGGCCCGGTTCGGGGCCGTGCTGCCCGAGGGCGTCGAGGTCGCGGTGCCGATCTGGACCACCACGCCGTGGACGATCCCCGCCTCGCTGGCGGTGTCGCTGGGCGCGGAACTGGACTACGCGCTGGTCGAAGGGCCGCCGCGCGACGGCCGGCGGCGCTGGCTGGTGCTGGCCTCGGCGCTGGCGGAAAAGGCTCTTCAGCGCTACGGCGTGGAGGCGGCGGTCGTGCACGGCCACGCCAGGGGCGCGGCGCTGGAAGGCCTGCTGCTGGCGCACCCGGCCTATGCCGAGCGCGACATCCCGCTGGTGCTGGGCGAGCACGTCTCCGACGACGACGGCACCGGCGCGGTCCACACCGCGCCCGGCCACGGCCAGGAGGACTACCAGGTCTCGCGCCGCTACGGCCTGCTCGAGCGCTATTCGGCCGCGCAGATCAACCCGGTGGACGGGCGCGGCGTGTACCTGCCCTCGACGCCGCCCATCGGCGACGCCGCGCTGGCCGGCATGCACATCTGGAAGGCCAACGACGCCATCGTCGAGGCCCTGCGCGGCAACGGCAGCCTGCTGGCCGCCGGCCGGATGGAACACAGCTACCCGCACTGCTGGCGCCACAAGACCCCGATCGCGTTCCGCGCCACGCCGCAGTGGTTCATCTCGATGGAGCAGGCCGGCCTGCGCGCGGACGCGCTGCGCGCGATCGAGGACGTGAAGTGGTATCCCGAATGGGGACAGGCGCGCATTGCCGGCATGATCGCCGGCCGCCCGGACTGGACGATCTCGCGCCAGCGCACCTGGGGCGTGCCGATCGCGCTGTTCGTGCATCGCGAGACCGGCGAGCCGCACCCGCGCAGCGTCGAGCTGATGCGCCAGGTCGCCGACCGGGTGGAGCAGGGCGGGGTGGATGCCTGGTACGCGCTGGACCCGGTCGAACTGCTCGGCGATGAGGCCGCGCACTACGACAAGGTCGCCGACATCCTCGACGTCTGGTTCGATTCCGGCGTCACCCACGAGGCGGTGCTGCCCGACCGCGGCCTGCCCAAGCCGGCCGACCTGTACCTGGAGGGCAGCGACCAGCACCGCGGCTGGTTCCAGTCCTCGCTGCTGACCGGGGTGGCGATCGACGGTGCCGCGCCGTACCGGCAGTGCCTGACCCACGGATTCACCGTGGACGAGCACGGCCGCAAGATGTCCAAGTCGCTGGGCAACGGCATCGAGCCGCAGGACATCATGAAGACCCTGGGCGCGGACATCCTGCGCCTGTGGATCGCCAGCGCCGACTACAGCAACGAGATGTCGCTGTCGCAGGAGATCCTCAAGCGCAACGCCGATGCCTACCGGCGCATCCGCAACACCGCGCGCTTCCTGCTCGGCAACCTGCACGGCTTCGACCCGGCCGCGCACCTGCGCGATCTGGACGACATGGTCGCGCTGGACCGCTGGATCGTGCACCGCGCCTGGCAGGTGCAGGAGCAGATCAAGGCCGCCTACGAGCGCTACGACTTCGCCGAGATCGTGCAGGCGCTGCTGAACTTCTGCTCGGTGGACCTGGGCTCGCTGTACCTGGACGTGACCAAGGACCGCCTGTACACGATGCCCGAGGACTCGCGCGGCCGGCGCTCGGCGCAGAGCGCGATGTACCGCATCGCCGAAGGTTTCGTGCGCTGGATCGCGCCGGTGCTGAGCTTCACCGCCGACGAGCTGTGGAGCCATCTGCCGGGCGAGCGCGCGGACAACGTGCTGTTCGCCACCTGGTACGAGGGCTTGGCGCCGCTGCCGGCCGACGCCTTGCTTTCGGAAGCCAACTTCGAGCGCCTGCTCGCGCTGCGCGAGCAGGTCGCCAAGGTGCTGGAGCCGATGCGCGCCAGCGGCGAGATCGGCGCCGCGCTGGAGGCCGAGATCGAGTTGCGCGCCGGCGTGGCCGACCAGATCCGCGCCGAGCCGTTCGTCGACGAGCTGCGCTTCTTCTTCATCAGCGGCGACGTGAGCGTGGTCGACGCCGACGAGCAGGCCGACGGCCTGCGCGTGGTCGCGCGGCGGACCGACAAGGCCAAGTGCGTGCGCTGCTGGCAGCACCGCGCCGACGTGGGCGCGCACCCGGCGCATCCCGGGCTGTGCGGGCGCTGCGTGGACAACATCGAGGGCGACGGCGAGGACCGGCGCTGGTTCTGATGCCGCTTCGGCCGGCGCGCGCGCGGCCGGCCGATGGTCGAGAATAGGCCCCCTGCGCTTTCCGCCGTCGCCCGCGCCGGCGGCCCCACCACGGATCCACGACTGATGACGCGCCCCAAGCCCAACGCCCTGATCTGGCTGCTGCTGTCCGCCCTGGTGATCGGCCTGGACCAGCTCACCAAGTGGTGGGTGCTCACCCACCTGCCCGAGTACACCGCGATCCCGGTGATCGACGGGTTCTGGAACTGGTACCGCACCTACAACACCGGCGCGGCGTTCAGCTTCCTCGCCGATGCCGGCGGCTGGCAGAAGTGGTTCTTCACCGTGCTCGCGTTCGGCATCAGCGGCCTGCTGGCGTTCTGGCTCTCGCGCACGCCGCGCGGCGACTGGAAGACCGCGCTGCCGTTCGCGCTGGTGGTGGGCGGCGCGCTCGGCAACGTGATCGACCGCCAGATCCACGGCCACGTGGTGGACTTCATCCAGTGGCACTGGCGCGACTACTACTGGCCGGCCTTCAACCTCGCCGACAGCGCCATCGTCGGCGGCGCGATCGGCATCGCGGTGTTCGGGCTGTTCCCGGGCCAAAAGAAGAAGGGGTAGGGCCGCCGGCTCGGCGCCGCGCAGGGGCCCTGGCCAGCGCTGGCCGACCCCGGGCATGCCGTGGCCCGTTCCCTTCTCCCGCGTTGCGGGAGAAGGTGCCCCCAAGCATGTCGTGGCCCGTTTCCTTCTCCCGCTTGCGGGAGAAGGTGTCCCAGGCATGCCGTGGCCCGATCCCTTCTCCCGCGTTGCGGGAGAAGGTGCCCCGAAGGGGCGGATGAGGGCCGCTTTCTCGAGCGCTGCCGCTCGTCTCCCTCACCCCAACCCCTCTCCCGCAGGCGGGAGAGGGGCGATCGTGCCGGGCCGGCGCCGGCACCCGCCTCGCGCTTCAGGCTGGAGGGGCGCGGCTCCGTTAGAATTCGGGGTTCATGGAGATCATTCTCGCCAATCCCCGCGGCTTCTGCGCCGGCGTCGACCGCGCGATCGAGATCGTCAAGCGCGCGATCGAGACGCTGGGCGCGCCGATCTACGTCCGCCACGAGGTGGTCCACAACCGCTACGTGGTCGAGGACCTGCGCGCGCGCGGGGCGATCTTCGTCGAGGAACTCGACGAGGTGCCGGACGGCCAGACGGTGATCTTCAGCGCCCACGGGGTCTCGCAGGCGGTGCGCGCCGAGGCCGAGCGCCGCGGGCTGAAGGTGTTCGACGCGACCTGTCCGCTGGTCACCAAGGTGCACTTCGAGGTCGCCCGCCACTGCCGCGCCGGGCGCGATGTGGTGCTGATCGGCCACGCCGGCCACCCCGAGGTCGAAGGCACCATGGGCCAGTGGCGCAAGGAGGCCGGGGCGGGATCCATCTACCTGGTCGAGGACGAGGACGATGTCGCCGCGCTCGAGGTCTCGCAGCCCGGCAATCTCGCCTACACCACCCAGACCACGCTGTCGGTGGACGACACCCGCAGCGTCATCGCCGCGCTGCGGGCGAAGTTCCCCGCCATCCAGGGCCCGAAGAACGACGACATCTGCTACGCCACCCAGAACCGCCAGGACGCCGTGCGCGACCTGGCGCGGCAGTGCGACCTGGTGCTGGTGGTGGGCTCGCCCAACAGCTCCAACTCCAACCGCCTGCGCGAGCTGGCCGAGCGCGACGGCGTCGAGGCCTACCTGATCGACGGCGCCGACGAGATCGACCCCGCCTGGGTCGCCGGCCGCAACCGCATCGGCGTCACCGCCGGCGCCTCGGCCCCGGACGTGCTGGTCGAGGGCGTGCTCACGCGGCTGCGGGAACTGGGCGCGCGCAGCGTGGGCGAACTGGAAGGCGAACCCGAGAGCATGGTGTTCGCCCTGCCCAAGGAGCTGCGCGTGCGCCTGGTCGATTGACCCCGTCGCGGCCGAAACCTAGAATCGCATGCCCCGGCGCAAGCGTCGGGCGCCACGCACCGCGCGGCTGCAGTGCCGGAATAGCTCAGTTGGTAGAGCGGCGCATTCGTAATGCGTAGGTCGTAGGTTCGAATCCTATTTCCGGCACCATTCCGCTCCATCCGTCCGCCGGCGCGCGACAAGGCCGCCGCGATGCGTGCACACTCCGGCGCATGGGCGCCTCCGACGACCTTCCCTCCGCTCCGCTGGCCCCGAGGCCGGACCTGGAGGCGTTGCGCGCGCGCTTCGCCGCCCGGGGCCGGGTGGTGGTGCCCGACCTGCTGGCGCCGGTGTTCGCCGCCGAGCTGCACGCCTGCCTGGCGGGCTGGCCGCGCTGGGCGCTGGTGACCCGGGTGCAGGGCCGGCACCGCGACTTCGATGCCGCGGCGATGGCGCGCATCCCGCCGCAGGATCGCACCGAGCTGGACGCGCTGATCGCCGCCGAAGCCCGGCAGGGCTTCCAGTACCTCTACGAACGCTACCCGCTCTACGACGTCGGCTTCCGGCCGGAACCGGGGCCGCCGGTGCTGGACCGGTTCCGCGCGCTGCTGCGCGAGGGGCCGCTGCTGGCGCTCGCGCGGCGGATCAGCGGCTGCGAGGACATCGCCTTCGGTGACGGCCAGGCCACGCGCTACCGCAAGGGCCACTTCCTGACCCTGCACGACGACGCCGAGCCGGCCAAGCGGCGGCGCGTGGCCTACGTGCTCGGCCTGACCCCGGACTGGGCGCCGGACTACGGCGGCCAGCTGCAGTTCCTGGGCGCCGACGGCGGGGTCGAGGAGGTGGTGGTGCCGCGCTTCAACACGCTGTCCCTGTTCCGGGTGCCGTGCCCGCACCTGGTGAGCGCGGTGGCGCCGTTCGTGGAGGCGCCGCGGCTGTCCATCACCGGCTGGCTGCGGGCCGCGGCGGATCCCTAGGGAAGGTCTGAACAAGTCCATCCATGGACTTGTTCAGACGCCGCCAGTCCGGCGCACGTCCGGACTGGCTCACGCAGATCGATCGCTTACGCGATCGACTGCGGGCAAACCCTCCTGGTTTGCGGAACTTCTGAACTTTGTTCAGAAGTTCCCTAGGCGCTGCGGCCGCCGTCATCGCGCGGCCATGCGCGCTTCACCGTTTCTACGCGGTATGCCGGGCACAGTGCGCGTCCCGACCCGACCGCTTTCGTCATGGATCCGAGCTCGATCGACATCTTCGTCACCCGCAACGTCGACGGCTACGTGGTGGCCCCGGCCGGCGCCCCGTTGCCCGCCGACGCGATGGAGGCCCTGGGCGGCGTGGTGCACGGCTGGACCCAGCAGATCGGCGAGGCCGGCGTGCTGCCCGGCTGGCGGGAGGTGCGCAACGACCTCGACGCCTGCGGCTACAGCATCCTCTCCGAGGAGGATTTCATGGCGCTGCTGCTGCCGCGCGCGCTGGCGCCGCCGCCGCGCCCGCTGGCGCTGGGCGCGGTCGGCGCGCTGGCCGCCGCGGCCTGAGCATCGCGCCGGCGGCGCCGGCGCCATCGCGGTCTCGTCGCACGCGACCGCGCCCCGTTACCCTGTGGTCCGGTTTTCCTGCGGATCCAGCGGCATGTCCAGACCCTCCGGCGCGGCCAAGCCCGCGCGTGCGCGTACCGCCTACGTCTGCGCCGAGTGCGGCGCCGAACACGGCAAGTGGCAGGGCCAGTGCGCCGGCTGCGGCGCCTGGAATACGCTGTCGGAGTTCGTCGTCGAGCCGGCCGCCAAGACCGCCCAAGCCGCGCGCCGCGGCGGCTGGGCGGGGCGCGCGGACGCGCCGCGGGTCACTGCGCTCAAGGACGTGCGCCATACCGAGCAAGCGCGCGTCTCCACCGGCATCGGCGAACTCGACCGGGTGCTCGGCGGCGGCCTGGTCGAAGGCGCGGTGGTGCTGGTCGGCGGCGATCCCGGCATCGGCAAGTCCACGCTGCTGCTGCAGGCGGTGGCGCGGATGGCGACGACGCTGCCGGCGCTGTACGTGACCGGCGAGGAATCGCTGGCGCAGGTCGCCGGCCGCGCGGCGCGGCTCGACCTGCCGCTGGACGGCCTGCAGGCGCTGGCCGAGACCGGGGTGGAGACCATCCTCGCGCACGTCGCCGGCATGGCCGCCGGCGCGCGCCCGCGGCTGATCGTGGCCGATTCGGTGCAGACGCTGTGGACCGAGTCGCTGACCGCCGCCCCGGGTTCGGTCAGCCAGGTGCGCGAGAGCGCGGCGCGGCTGGTGCGTTACGCCAAGGAGACCGGCACCGCGGTGTTCCTGGTCGGCCACGTGACCAAGGAGGGCGGCATCGCCGGCCCGCGCGTGCTCGAGCACATGGTCGATGCGGTGCTGTACTTCGAGGGCGAGAGCGGCAGCCGCTTCCGCGTGCTGCGCGCGTTCAAGAACCGCTTCGGCGCGGTCAACGAGCTGGGCGTGTTCGCGATGGGCGACAAGGGCCTGAAGGAAGTGCCCAACCCGTCGGCGATCTTCCTTTCCGGCGGCAGCACCCGGCAGCCGGGCAGCTGCGTCATGGTCACCCGCGAGGGCACCCGGCCGCTGCTGGTGGAGGTGCAGGCGCTGGTGGACAGCTCGCCGCTGTCCAATCCGCGGCGGGTCGCGGTGGGGCTGGAGCAGAACCGGCTGGCGATGCTGCTGGCGGTGCTGCACCGGCACGGCGGGGTGGTGGTCGGCGACCAGGACGTGTTCGTCAACGTGGTCGGCGGCATCCGCGTGCAGGAGACCGCGGCCGACCTGCCGGTGTTGCTGGCGGTGCTGTCGAGCCTGCGCGACGCGCCGTTGCCGGAGAAGACCATCGCCTTCGGCGAGGTCGGCCTGTCCGGCGAGATCCGCCCGGTGCCCAACGGCGAGGAGCGCCTGCGCGAAGCCGCCACGCACGGCTTCAAGCGCGCCATCGTGCCGAGGGCCAACGCACCCAAGGCCGGTGCGCTGAAGGGCCTGGAGGTGATCGCGGTGGAGCGCCTGGCCGACGCGTTGGCGGCGGTGTAGCGGCGCGGCGCCCCAGGGCCGCCCTCAGCGCGCGGCGCCGTGGCGCGAGACCGGCCGCAGGTCGGGCAGGGCGCCGTCGGCGTCCGCGGCGGCGGCGATGCAGGCGTCGGCGCGGGCGATGTCGATGCCCTCGGCCGCGTACCAGTCGTCGTTGTAGTAGCTGTGCGCGTAGCGTTCGCCGCCGTCGCACAGGATGGTGACGATCGAGCCGGTCTCGCCGCGCGCGCGCATGGCCTGGGCCGCGTGCAGCACGCCGACGAAGTTGGTGCCGGTGGAGCCGCCCACGCGGCGGCCGAGGCGGCGGTTGACGTAGCGCATCGCGGCCAGCGCGAGCGCGTCTGGCACCTTGACCATCGCGTCCACGCAGGCCGGCACGAAGCTGGGCTCGGCGGTCGGGCGGCCGATGCCCTCGATGCGCGAGGCCGGCGCCGGCGCGGTCGGCGCCGGCTCGCCGCGGGCGAGGGCGGCGTAGTGGCCGTGGAAGGCCGAGTGTTCCGGGTCGGCGCACAGCACGCAGGTCGCCAGGCCGCGGTAGCGCGCGTAGCGGCCGATGGTCGCGCTGGTGCCGCCGGTGCCGGCGCTGCACACCAGCCACGTCGGGACCGGGTGCGGTTCCTGCTCCATCTGCCGGAAGATCGATTCGGCGATGTTGTTGTTGGCGCGCCAGTCGGTGGCGCGCTCGGCGTAGGTGAACTGGTCCATGAAATGGCCGCCGCAGTCGCGCGCGACCTCGGCGGAGGCCGCGGCGATGCCGCAGGCGTCGCGGACCAGGTGGCAGCGGCCGCCGTGGAACTCGATCGCGGCGATCTTCTCCGGCGAGGTCGAGGCCGGCATCACCGCCACGAACGGCAGCCCGAGCAGGCGCGCGAAATAGGCCTCGGACACCGCGGTGGAGCCGCTGGAAGCCTCGACCACGGTGCTGCCGGCGTGCAGCCAGCCGTTGGCCAGCGCGTACAGGAACAGCGAGCGCGCCAGCCGGTGCTTGAGGCTGCCGGTCGGGTGGCTGGATTCGTCCTTGAAGTAGACGTCGATGCCGGGGAAGCCGGGCAGCGACAGCGGGATCAGATGGGTGTCGGCCGAGCGGTTGAAGTCGGCCTCGATGCGGCGGATCGCCGCGGCGGTCCAGCGCAGATGGTCTTGGCAGGCCAGGCGGCTGGCCTCGTCGGAGAACGGCATGGCAGGGCCTCGCGCGGCGTGCGGGCCGCGGGGCGCCTATCTTCGCTCATCGGCGTGCGTGCGGCGACCGCCTCAGTGCCCGCCCGCCGCGGCGCCGCCGGCCTTGGCCGAGAACGGCGGCCTGGCCATCCAGACGATCGCGATGACCAGCAGGAACAGGATGCCCAGCAGGTGGAAGATCTCGTTGAAGCCGACCTGGGTGGCCTGCTGCGCGATCGTCTGTTCGAGCACGGCCGCGCCGCGCTGCAGGTCGCCGCCGCCCAGCGCCGCGACGGTCTGGCGGATCGCCGGATCGTGCGCGGCGATGTGCTCGGTCAGCTGCGCGTGGTGCACGGTGCTGCGCGTGTTCCACGCCCAGGTGGTCAGCGAGGCGGCGAAGCTGCCGCCGAGCGTGCGCACGAAGGTGGCCAGGCCGGAGCCGGCGGCGATCTCGTGCGGTTCCAGGTCGGACAGCAGGATGGTCAGCACCGGCATGAAGAACAGCGCCACGCCCAGGCCCTGCCAGAGCTGCACCGTGGCCACGTGGGCGAAATCGACCTCGAGGTTGAACCCGGAGCGCACGAAGCTGGTGAACGCCATCACCATGAAGGCGAAGCTGGCTAGGATGCGCAGGTCGAAGCGCGCCGCGTACTTGCCCACCAGCGGCGTGAGCAGCACCGGCAGGATCCCGATCGGCGCGGTGGCGAAGCCGGCCCAGATCGGCGTGTAGCCCAGGTTGCGCTGCAGCCACAGCGGCACCAGCAGGCCCACGGCGAAGAACGCCGAGTAGCCGAGCACCATCGCCGCGGTGCCGAAGGCGAAGTTGCGGTGGCGGAACAGCCGCAGGTCGACGATCGGGTCCTGCTCGGTCAGCTCCCAGATCAGGAACACCGCCAGGCCGAGCGCGGCGACGATCGCCAGCACCACGATCTTGGTGCTGGCGAACCAGTCCTCGTCGTTGCCGAGGTCGAGCAGCGTCTGCAGCGCGCCCACGCCGATCACCAGGGTGATCAGGCCCACGTAATCCATCTTCGGCCGCTGCAGCGTCTCCGGCCGGCCGCGCAGCTGGCTGGCGACCACCGCGCAGGCGAACAGGCCCAGCGGCACGTTGATGAAGAAGATCCATTCCCAGCTGTAGTTGTCGGTGATCCAGCCGCCGAGGATCGGCCCGCAGATCGGCGCCACCACGGTCACCATCGCCAGCAGCGCGATGGCCTGGCCGCGCTTGTGCGGCGGGTAGATCGAGATCAGCAGCGCCTGGGTGACCGGGTACATCGGCCCGGCGACGAAGCCCTGCAGCGCGCGCGCGGCCACCAGCAGGCCCATGCTCGCGGCCAGCCCGCACAGCAGCGAGGCGACCACGAAGGCGAAGGTCGCCCACACAAACAGCCGGCGCTCGCCGAAGCGGCGGGTCAGGAAGCCGGTCAGCGGCAGCGCGATGGCGTTGCTGACCGCGAACGAGGTGATGACCCAGGTGGCCTGGTTGGCGCTGGCGCCGAGGTTGCCGGCGATGGTCGGCAACGACACGTTGGCGATGGTGATGTCCAGCACCTGCATGAACGACGCCAGCGCCAGGCCGAAGGTCGTCAGCGCCAGGCGCGGCGGGCGGAATGCGGTGGGCGCGGCCGGGGCCGCGGCGGCGGGGGCGCTGCTGGACATCGGGGGGCCTCCCGGGCGGCTGCGGTCAACGGCCGCCGGCGGCGGCCGGCGCGCCGGGCAGGTTCTGCGCGATCGTCCGCGCGATCACGGCGTCGGCTTCGGCGAGCGTGTCCGCGTAGGCGGCGGTCGCCAGCAGCGGCGCGTCGCGGGCCACGGGCGCGGCGGCCAGCACCGGGCCGTCCTGGTCGCGGATCGAGACGTCCACGTGCATGCTCAGGCCCAGCCGCAGCGGGTGTTCCGCCAGCTGCGCGGGATCGAGCTCGATGCGCACCGGTACCCGCTGCACGATCTTGATCCAGTTGCCGCTGGCGTTCTGCGGCGGCAGCAGCGAGAACGCGCTGCCGGTGCCCATGCCGAGGCTGGCCACCCGGCCCGCGTAGCGGACGTCGCCGCCGTAGAGGTCGGCGCGCACCTCCACCGGCTGGCCCAGGCGCATGCCGGCGAGCTGGGTCTCCTTGAAGTTCGCCTCCACCCAGACCTGCTCCAGCGGCACCACCGTCATCAGCGGCGTGCCCGGCTGCACGCGCTGGCCGAGCTGCACCTCGCGCCGGGCGACGTGCCCGGAGACCGGCGCCACGATCGCCATGCGCTGCAGGTCGAGCCAGGCCTGCCGCACCTGCGCGGCGGCGGCCTGCACCTGCGGCTGGCTGGCGACCTCGGTGGCGTCGACCAGCGCCCGGCTGCGCGCCAGCTCGCCCTGCGCCGCCGACAGCGCGGCCTCGGCCGCGGCCAGCACGTCGCGGGCGTGGGCCAGTTCCTCGCGCGAGACCGCGCCGCTGGCGACCAGGCCCTCGCGGCGGCGCACGTCCTCGCGCGCCTGGCGCACGGCGACGCGTCGCGCGGCCAGGTCGGCCTGCCCGGCCTCGACGCTGCTGTACAGCCCGCGCACCTCGCGCACGGTCGCGGCGAGGTGGGCCACCGCGCGGTCGTAGGCCACCTGCGCGTCGTTGGGGTCCAGGTGCACCAGCGCCTGGCCGGCCTCCACCCGCATGCCTTCGTCGGCATCGATCGAGACCACGGTGCCCGCCGCCTGCGGGACCACGCTGACCACGTTGCCCTGGACGTAGGCGTCGTCGGTGTCATCGTGCCAGCGGGCGATCAACAGGTACCAGGCGGTCCAGGCGAGGCCGGCGGCGACGGCGACGGCCGCCAGCAGGAGCAGCGCGCGACGGCGCCGGCCCGGCGTGCGGGCGTTGTCGGAGGAGGGGGAGGTCTGAGCGGTCATGGCGCGGCGGTTTCGATGTGCGGGGGCGGGGTGTGGGGGGCGGCGGCCAGTTCCAGTCCGCCGCCCAGCGCGCGGTCCAGGTCGGCGGCGGCGGCCAGGCGCTGCGCGCGCAGGCCGGCCTGGCGCTGCTCGAGCTCGAAGAGGGGGCGTTGCGCGGCGAGCACGTCGAGCTGGGTGCCGATGCCGGCGCGGTAGCGCGAGGCGGCCAGGTCGAACGCTTCGCGGGCCGCGGCCAGGGCGGTGTCGAGGGTCTCCAGCTGGGCGTCGAGCGCGCGCGCGGCCTGCCCTGCACGGCGTCGGCGACTTCGCGCAGCGCCGCGACCAGGGTGTCGTCGTAGGCGGCCACCGCCAGGTCGTATTCGGCATCGCGCTGCGCCAGTCCCGCGCGCAGGCGGCCGCCGTCGAAGATCGGCAGGCTGATCGCCGGGCCGCCGAAGCCGAGCACGGCCTCGGAGCCGAACAGGTCCGACAGCCCGCCCGAGGCCAGGCCGGCCAGCGCGGCGAGGTTCACGCTGGGCCGGAACGCGGCCTGCGCGGCCTGCACGCCGCGGGCGGCGGCTTCCACCCGCCAGCGCGCGGCGACCACGTCGGCGCGATGGCCCAGCAGCTCGCTCGGCAGCACGTCCGGCAGCGTCGGCGCGGGCGCGCGCAGCAGGCGCGGCGGGGCGATGTCCAGCCCGCGGTCCGGGCCCTTGCCGAGCAGCGCGGCGAGCGCGTTGCGCAGCGCGTCGATCCGCTGCTGCGCGGCCTGCGCCTGCTGCTGCGCGATGCCCAGCGCGGTCTCGGCGTTGCGCAGCTGCAGGCGGGTATCGAGCCCGGCCTCGGTACGCTGCCGGGCCAGCCGCACCAGCGCGTCGGCGCGCCGGGACTCGCGATCGGCCACGTCGCGCGCGTCGAAGGCCTCGGCCAGGGCGACGTAGCCGCGGACCACGTTGGCGGCGAGCGTCACCCGCGCGGCCTGGGCATCGATCTCGCGTGCCCGCGCTTCGCCGACGGCGGCCTCGAACTCGGCGCGGCGGCCGCCCCAGAGGTCGGGGGACCAGGAGAAGTCGAGCAGCAGCACGGTGCTGGTGTTGAAGTCGCCGGCCACGGACTCCGGCGCCAGCGTTTCCGGCAGCCGCACGCCCGACTGGCGCGCGCTGGCCGACAGCGTCGGGCGCCGTGCGGCGTCGGCCAGGCCGGCCTGCGCCGCGGCGATGCGCAGGCGCGCATCGGCGGCGGCCAGGGTCGGGCCGTCGCGCAGGGCCTCGGCGACCAGGGCATCGAGCTGGGGGTCGCCCAACCGGGTCCACCAGTCCGCGGCGGGAAACGCGGCCGCACTGAGCGCGGTCGCGCCGGCCAGGCTGTGCGCGGCCTGCAGGCCGTCGGGATCGCGCGGCGAGGACTGTGGCGCGAGGCCGCCGGGGCTGGCGCAGGCGGCCAGCAGCGTCGGCAACAGGGCGGCGGCCAGCACCCGCAGCGGTGTGCCGGCGGACAGGAACGGCGTGTTCATTCGGCAGGGGCCTTCAGGTTGTCCCGGACCTGCTCCAGCAGGCGGATCAGGCGGGCGCGTTCGGCGTCGTCGAGGCCGGCCAGCGCGCGCTCCCGCACCCGCTGGCCGCACTGTTCGATGTCGCGCCAGATCGCTTCGCCCGCCTCGGTGAGGCGGATGCGCAGGACGCGGCGATCGGCCGGATCGGGCACCCGGTCCACCAGGCCCCGCGCCACCAGCTTGTCGAGCAGGCGGGTCATCGCGCCGGGGTTGAGTTCGGCGGCGCGGGCGAGGTCGCCGGCGCAGATCGGGCCCAGCGCCAGCGTCTTCAGCACCACGTACTGGCTGAAGCTCAGCACGTGGCCGGCGCGCGCCAGTTCATCGGCCATGCGCGCCCACATCGCATCGCGGACCTGGCGGAAGAGCAGGCCGAGGCTGGAGCCGCTGGAGGTGGCGCAGGGGCGGGACGACATGGCGGCGAATGATGCTGGCCTGGGCAATAGTTGTCAATGCAACCATTGTCCCGGCAATGGGATGGAGCGGTCCGGGCGGGCGGTGAGCGGGGGCGGGAGTGAGGGGCGGCGTGTCGGCCGCGGCGTCAGGCGGTGCGGCCCAGCACCAGTTCCAGCACGAACTTGCTGCCGAAGAAGGCCAGCACCAGCAGGGTCATCGCGGTCAGCGTCCAGCCCACCGCGGTGGCGCCGCGCCAGCCGTAGCGCCAGCGCCCGAACAGCAGCGCGCCGAACACCAGCCAGGACAGCACGCTCAGCACGGTCTTGTGGATCAGGTGCTGGGCGAGCAGGTCGTGCACGAACAGGATGCCGGTGAGCAGGGTGGCGGTCAGCAGCGCGAAGCCCACCACGATGGTGCGGAACAGCAGCGCCTCCAGCTCGGTCAGCGGCGGCAGCGCGCGCGACCAGCGGTGGAACTCGCGCCGGCGCAGGGCGCGGTCCTGGGCCCACAGCAGGATCGCCACCAGCGCGGCCACTGCCAGCGTGGCGTAGGCGAGCAGGGCGAACCACGCGTGCAGCTGCAGCCGCCAGTCCAGCCCCTCGGGCACGTGGTGGCCGGCGCCGGCATAGGTCGCCAGCGAGGCCGCCGCCAGCGGGAACACGGTCACCCCCAGCGCCGGCATGCGGCCGCGGATGCCGAACAGCAGCGTCAGCAGCGACATGCCCAGCCCGACCAGCGACAGCGCGGCGAAGAAGTGCAGGTCGGCACCGCCGACCTCGCGCCAGGCCAGCACGTGGTAGGCGCCGTGGCCGAGCGCGGCGGCCAGCGCCGGCAGCGCCCAGGCGGCAGTGCCGGCCGGCGTGTCGCGGGCCACCGTCCGCACCAGCAGGCTGGCCGCCGCGAGATAGAGCACGGTGGCGATGAACACGATCGGCATTGCACCAGTGTCGCATGCTTTGCCGCCGCCGGCGGGGGCGGCGCGGGGCGCGACGGTATACTTCCGCGTCCCGCCCGCCAGCCCGTGAACCGCATGTTCGAATCCCTGACCCAGCGCCTGTCCGGCACCATGGAGCGCCTGCGCGGGCGCGGCCGGTTGACCGAGGAAAACATCCGCGAGGCCACCCGCGAGGTGCGCATCGCGCTGCTCGAGGCCGACGTCGCGCTGCCGGTGGTGCAGGCGCTGATCGAGCGCATCAAGGTGCGCGCGGTCGGCCAGGAGGTGTTGAAGTCGCTGACCCCCGGCCAGGCGCTGATCAAGGTGGTGCGCGACGAGCTCACCGCGGTGATGGGCGCGCAGGCGGCGGAGCTCAACCTCAACGTGCCGGCGCCGGCGGTGGTGCTGATGGCCGGCCTGCAGGGCGCAGGCAAGACCACCACCGTGGGCAAGCTCGCCCGGCACCTCAAGGAGAAGCGCAAGAAGAAGGTGATGGTGGTCAGCGCCGACGTCTACCGGCCGGCCGCGATCGAGCAGCTCAAGACCCTGGCCGAGCAGGTCGGGGTGGCGTTCTTCCCCTCCGAGGCCTCGCAGCGGCCGGTGGACATCGCGCGCGCGGCGATCGCCGATGCGCGCAAGTCCTTCGTCGACGTGCTGCTGGTCGATACCGCCGGCCGCCTCGCCGTGGACGAGGCGATGATGGCCGAGATCCAGGCGCTGCACGCCGCGATCGATCCGGTCGAGACGCTGTTCGTGGTCGATGCGATGACCGGCCAGGACGCCGCCGCCACCGCCAAGGCGTTTTCCGAGGCGCTGCCGCTGACCGGCGTGGTGCTGACCAAGACCGACGGCGACGCCCGCGGCGGCGCCGCGCTGAGCGTGCGCTACGTCACCGGCCGGCCGATCAAGTTCATCGGCACCGGCGAGAAGACCGACGGCCTGGACGTGTTCCATCCCGATCGCGTCGCCAGCCGCATCCTCGACATGGGCGACGTGCTGTCGCTGGTGGAGCAGGTCGAGCAGCAGGTCGATCGCGACAAGGCCGAGAAGCTCGCCCGCAAGGTCGCCAAGGGCAAGAAGTTCGACCTCAACGACATGCGCGACCAGCTCGAGCAGATGCAGAACATGGGCGGGCTGTCCGGGCTGATGGACAAGCTGCCCGGCATCGGCCAGGTGCCGGAGCATCTCAAGCAGCAGGTCACCGGCAAGGAAGTGCCGCGGATGATCGCCATCATCAACTCCATGACCAAGAAGGAGCGCCGCAATCCGGCGCTGCTTAACGGCTCGCGCCGCGCGCGCATCGCCGCCGGCTCCGGCACCACGCCGGCCGACGTCAACCGGCTGATGAAGCAGTACCAGCAGATGGAGAAGATGATGGGCAAGATGGCCCGCGGCGGCATGAAGGGCATGATGCGCGGCCTGCAGGGGATGATGGGCGGGCGCGGCGGGATGCCGCCGTTGCGCTGAGAGCCGGCGCTCCCATGTCCGCGCGATCGACCGGCGCCGCCCCGGGCGCAGCATCCGCCCGCGCCGGGCGCTTCTGCGAACGCTTCGGCCTGCGTCGGCCGATCCTGATGGGGCCGATGGCCGGCGCCTGCCCGCCGGCGCTCGCCGCGGCCGTCGCCGAGGCCGGCGGCATGGGCGCGATGGGGGCGGTGCTCTCGCAGCCGGGCGACATCGGCGACTGGATGGCCGCGTTCCGCGCCCGCTCCGGCGGCCCCGCGCAGATCAACCTGTGGGTGCCGGACCCGCCGCCGCAGCGCGATGCGCAGGCCGAGGCTGCCACCCGCGCCTTTCTCGAGCGCTGGGGACCGCCGGTACCGGCCACCGCCGGCGACGCCGGCCCGGCCGACTTCGACGCCCAGTTCGAGGCGCTGCTCGCCGCGCGGCCGGCGGCGGCCTCGAGCATCATGGGGCTGTTCGGCGAGGCGCAGGTGCGGCGGCTGAAGGCGGCCGGCATCGCCTGGTTCGCCTGCGCGACCACGCTGGACGAGGCGCTGCGCGCGCAGGCCGCCGGGGCGGACGCGGTGGTGGCGCAGGGCGCCGAGGCCGGCGGCCACCGCGGCGCCTTCGACGCCGACGCCGCGGACCGCCAGCTGGTCGGGCTGTTTGCGCTGCTGCCGCGGCTGGCCGACCGGCTCGAGATCCCGGTGATCGCCGCCGGCGGCATCGCCGATGGACGCGGCATCGCCGCCGCGCTGCTGCTCGGCACCAGCGCGGTGCAGATCGGCACCGCCTTCCTGCGCGCGCCCGAAGCGGCGATCGCGCCGGCCTGGGCCGACGCCCTGGCCGATGCGGAGCCGGAGGACTGCTGGCCCACGCGCGCCTTCAGCGGCCGGCTCGGCCGCGCGCTGGCGACCGCCTACGTGCGCGCGGCGGCGGCGGCCGACGCGCCGCCGCCGCGGCCGTACCCGGTGCAGCGCGGACTGACCGCGCCGATGCGCCGGCAGGCGGCGGCCGAAGGGCGGCTGGAGGCGATGCAGGCCTGGGCCGGCCAGTCCGCCTGGCTGGCGCGCCCGGCGCCGGCCGCGACGCTGGTCGAGACCTGGTGGCGCGACGCCGAGCGGCTGCTCGCGTGAGCGGCTGGCTCGCGCTGCTGTGCGACGGCGCGCCCGCCACCGCGCAGGATCTCGCCGTGCCGGCGCTGCTCAACGACGGCCACTTCAGCACCCTGCAGGTGCGCGACGGCGCCGCGCGCGGATTCGACCTGCACCTGCAGCGGCTGTGCGACGCGACCCGCCAGCTGTTCGACGCCGAGCTGGCGCCCGCGCGCGTGCGCCGCGACTGCGCGGCGGCGCTGGCCGCGGCCGGCGTGCGCGATGCGACCCTGCGCGCCACCGTGTTCCGCCGGCCCGGCACCGATGCGCCGTCGCTGCTGGTCTCCATCGCGCCGCCGGCCGAGCCGCCGCCGCTGCCGCTGCGGTTGAAGTCCTTCGGCTACGTGCGCGCCCTGCCCGGGATCAAGCACGTCGGTACCTTTCCGCTGTTCCACCACCGGCGCCTCGCCGAGCGCGCCGGCTTCGACGACGCGCTGTTCGTCGCCCCGGGCGGCCACATCTGCGAGGCGACGGTCTGGAACCTGGGCTTCTTCGGCGACGACGGCGTGACCTGGCCGCAAGGCCCGGCGCTGCGCGGCGTCACCGAGCGGCTGTTGCAGGCCGGCCTGGACGCGGCCGGGGTGCCGCAGGCGGCGCGGCCGGTGAGGCTGGCCGAGGTCGGGGCGTTCCGCGGCGCCTTTGCCTGCAACGCGCGCGGCCTGCAGCCGGTGGCGGCGATCGACGCGGTGCGCTACGCGCGCGACGACGCCTCGCTGGACGCGGTCGCGCGCGCGCTGGACGCGCAGCCCTGGCAGCCGATCGCCGCGGCGGACGCGGCGGCCGGGGAGCATGGGCGGTAGAAGCGGTCCGGGGCGCACGATCCGTTGCCGCGCAGGCCCGCCGCAGGCCGGCGAAGCGGCGCGAGACCGGCCCCGCTCGGCGAGCGTCGGCGTCGAACGTTTCCGGCGACCACGCGCCTGCGGCGATCAGCTACCCTGGCGTGCGCCGGCGCCCGCCGGCAGGGGAGTCCGCGCCGCCGGCGCGGCAGGAGAGCATCGGCCGCCAGCGTGCGGCCGCACAGGGAGACATCGCATGCTCGACCCGCAGTCCGCGACGCCGCACGACGGGGGCGGCGACGCGCCCGTGCCCGCGCCCGTGCCCGACACGGTGCGCCACACGCCGCAGTTCGACGGCCGCGCCGCCGAGTTCTTCGGCATCTGGATCGTCAACGTGCTGCTGACGGTGCTCACCCTCGGCCTGTACTCGGCCTGGGCCAAGGTGCGCACCGAGCGCTACTTCTACGGCAACACGCGCCTGGCCGGTTCGGCCTTCGAATACCTCGCCGATCCGATCCGCATCCTCAAGGGGCGCCTGATCGCCTACGCGGTGGTGATCGCGATCGCGCTGAGCTTCCAGTTCCTGCCGCTGCTGTACTTCGCGCTGATGCTGGGCGTGTTCGCCAGCATGCCGTTGCTGGTGTTCCTGTCCACGCGCTTCCGCGCCCGCTATTCCGCCTGGCGCGGTCTGCGGTTCCGCTTCGTCGGCACCGCCGGCGGCGCCTACGGGCCGTTCCTCGGCTGGCCGATCCTGTCGGCGCTCACGCTGAGCCTGGGGTATCCGCTGATGCGCAAGCGGCAGCACGCGTACCTGGTCTCGGGCCACCGCTTCGGCCGCACCGCCTTCGGCTTCGAGGCGAGGACCGCCGACTACTTCGTGCCCTACGCGATCGCCCTGGCGATGGCGCTGGCCCTGTTCGCGCTGATGGCGACGCTGATCGGCGGCATCGCGTGGAGCGTGCTCGTCGCCGGCGGCGAGACCGGCGGCGGTTCGGCCGCCTTCCACTGGCTGACGGTGGGCGGACTGCTGCTGTTCTACGGCGGCGTGTTCGTCCTCGGCGTGTGGTTGCGCACGCGCTACCTCAACCTGATGTGGAACAACGCGCGGCTGGGCCCGCACCGCTTCGAATCGACCCTGCGCGTGCGCGACGTGCTGTGGCTGTACGCCGGCAACCTGGTGGTGGTGCTGCTCACCCTGGGGCTGGCCACGCCGTGGGCGATGGTGCGGCTGGCGCGCTACCGCGCCTCGCGCTTCGCGGTGCTGGTGCAGGGCGGCATCGAGGACTTCGTCGCCGACGTCGACGCCGAGCGCGGCGCGGCCGGCGCCGAGCTGGTGGACGCGCTCGACCTGGGCGTGGACATCGGCCTTTGAGCGAGCGGTCTCTGAGCATGGGGGCGATCGAGGGCCAATGGCACGACGGCCGTTCCAGCCGCGCGCGGGCCGTGCGGCTGGACAGGGCGGGCGACGCGCTGCGGATCGTCGACGCGGCCGACGGCTCGCAGGCCTTCTGGCCGCTGGCCGAGGTGGTGCCCAGCGCACGCCTGGGGGCGACGCCGCGGGTGCTGCGGCGCGCCGGCCACGGCCAGATCGAGTGCGCCGACGCGCCGGAGCTGGCGCAGTGGTTCCCGAGCCCGCCCAGCCGCATCGAAGCCCTGGCCGACTGGCTGGAACGCCGTCGCACCGCGATCCTGGTCGCGGCGCTGGGCGCCGGGCTGCTCGTCTTCGCCTTTCTGCGCATCGGCGTGCCGTGGGCGGCGGCGGAGATCGCCGCGCGCCTGCCCGAAGCGGTCGAGGACGAGGTGAGCCGTCAGACCGCCGCCGTGCTCGAGCGCGCCGGGTACCTGCGCGCGAGCGGCCTGCCGCAGGCCCGCCAGGACGCGCTGCGGGCCCGCTTCGCGGCGCTGGTGGCGGGACAGCCGCGGCACCAGCGCATGCGCCTGCATTTCGTGGGGGCCAGGGGCCTGGGCGCCAACGCCTTCGTGCTGCCCGACGGCCGGATCTACGTCACCGATGCGCTGGTCCGGCTGGCCGGGGACGACGACGAGGTGCTGGCGGTGCTCGCCCACGAGGCCGGGCACCACGTCCACCGCCACGGCATGCGGCAGGCGATCGAGAGTTCCTCGGTGCTGCTGATCGCCGGCCTGGCCTTCGGCGACGTGTCCGGGTCCTCGGTGGCGGTGGCGCTGCCCTCGGTGCTGCTGAGCCGCGGCTACTCGAGGGGCCACGAGCGCGAGGCCGATGCCTACGCGATGGCGCTGCTGCGCGCGCGCGGACTGCCTCCGCAGGCGTTCGCGCGGATCATGCGCAGGCTCTCGGAGCGCGCCCCCGCCTCCGACGCCGGGCCGCTGGGCTACCTGTCCACCCATCCGCCCACCCCGGAGCGGATCGAGGCCGCCGAGCGCGCCGCGCGGGAATGAACGGCGTGCGGGCGCTTCCCCGCGCGCGCGCCGATCGGCTACAATCGCCGGCTTACCTCGCCGCAATGGCGACCGGGCAACACAGGAAACCGTAAAGATGGTCAAGATCCGCCTGACGCGTGGCGGCGCCAAGAAGCGCCCGTTCTACCACATCATCGTCACCGATTCGCGCAGCGCGCGCGACGGCCGCAACATCGAGCGCGTGGGCTACTACAACCCCGTCGCCACCGGCAACGAGCAGCGCGTGGTGCTCGACACCGCCCGCGTCGATCACTGGGTCGGGCAGGGCGCCCAGCTGACCGAGAAGGTCCGCGCCCTGTACAAGGAAGCGCTGAAGGCGCAGCCGGCCGCCTGAGCCGCACCGGCCGCGCCTCGCGCGGCCCATGCTCCGGAACGATGAACGAGCCCGTCCGTCGCGTCCTGCTGGGCAGGTTCCACGGCGCCTTCGGCGTGCGCGGCGAAGCGCGCCTGGAATCGTTCACCGAGCCGGACACCGAAATCTTCCGTTACCAGCCCTGGACCCTGCGCGATGCGCAGGGCCGGGAGCGCGAGCTGCTGGGCGCCCGCGGCCGGCCCACCCCGAAGGGGATCGTGGCCACGCTGCCGGGCGTCGAGGACCGCGACGCTGCCGACGCGCTGCGCGGGGTCGAGATCTGGGTGGCGCGCAGCGCACTGCCGCCGCCGCGGCCGGGCGAGTTCTACTGGGTGGACCTGGAGGGCCTGCGGGTGTCCAACCTGGAAGGCGTGGATTTCGGCCGCGTCTCCCACGTGTTCTCCACCGGCGCCAACGACGTGCTGGTGGTGCGCGACGACGCCCGCGAGCGCATGATCCCCTGGGCGCGGCCCGATTACGTGCGCGAGGTCGACCTGGACGCCGGCACGATCCTGGTGGACTGGGACCCCGAGTTCTGAAGGCCGCCCCCAGGCGGCGCCGCAGGGCCGCTGGCCCGGTTCCGATCCCGATCCCCAATCCCGGCTCCCCGCTCCCGATGCGCTTCGACGTCGTCACCCTGTTCCCCGAGTTCGTCGCCGCCTGCGCGGGCTTCGGCGTGGTCGGGCGCGCGCAGGAGCGCGGGCTGCTGTCGGTGCACGGGTGGAATCCGCGCGACTACGCCGAGGGCAACTATCGCCGGGTCGACGACCGTCCCTTCGGTGGCGGCCCCGGCATGGTGATGATGATCGAGCCGCTGCGCGCGGCCATCGCCGCGGCGCGCGGCGCCGATCCGCGGCCCGCGCACGTGGTCTATCTCAGCCCGCAGGGACGGCCGCTGACCCAGGCGCGGGTCCGCGAACTGGCCGCGCGCCCGCGCCTGTTGCTGCTGTGCGGGCGCTACGAGGGCGTGGACGAGCGCCTGCTCGCCGCCGAAGTCGACGAGGAAATCTCGATCGGCGACTACGTGCTCTCGGGCGGCGAGCTGCCGGCGGCGGTGGTGATCGACGCGGTCGCGCGCCTGCGCGAAGGCGTGCTGAACGACGCCGAGTCCGCGGTCCAGGACAGCTTCGAGGACGACCCGGCCCTGGGGCCGGGCCGGCTGCTCGACTGCCCGCACTACACCCGGCCGCCGCAGCACCCGCTGGGCGACGTGCCCGCCGTGCTGCTGGGCGGCAACCATGCCGAGATCGCGCGCTGGCGGCGCATGCAGGCGCTGGGCCGCACCTGGCAGCGCCGCCCGGAACTGCTGGACGAGGCGGCCCTGCCGGCGGAGGATCGCCGCCTGCTGGAGGCCTACCGCGCCGCCCTGTCCGCGGACGCGGGCGATCCCGAGCCGTAGCGCCCATCGCAGGCGCCGCGGGTGGGGCGGCCCGCCGCCGGCGCCCTACGAGGGCCAGTACTCGGCGTCGGGCGTGGCGCGCGCGCCGAAGATCGCCTGGCCCACGCGCACGACGGTCGCGCCTTCCTCGATGGCGATCTCGTAGTCGCCGGACATGCCCATCGACAGCTCGTCCAGCCCGATGCACTGCGCAACCTCCTGGCGCAACCGGTCGCGCAACTCGCGCAGCCGCACGAAGCAGCGGCGAACCCGCTCAGGCTCGGCCGACAGCAGCGCCAGCGTCATCAGGCCGCGCACGCGCAGCGCCGGAAAGGCGGGCAGCCGGCGCAGGAGCGCGGCGACTTCATCGGGCGGCAGGCCGTACTTGCTGGCCTCCCCGGAGGTATTGACCTGCACCAGCACGTCGAGCGCGCGGCCCTCCGCCTGCAGGCGCCGCTCCAGCGCCTCGGCCACGCGCAGGCTGTCCAGGGCCTGGAACTCGCTCGCGAAGCGCGCGACCAGCTTGGCCTTGTTGGTCTGCAGGTGGCCGATGACCGACCAGCGCAGATCGGTCAGATCGGCGGTCGCCTCCCACTTCCGGTACGCCTCCTGCGGCTTGTTCTCGCCGAACTCGCGGCAGCCCGCGGCATAGGCCAGCCGGATGCCGGCCTCGGGCTTGGTCTTGCTCACCGGCAACAGCCTCACGCCGGCCGCGTCGCGGCCGACCCGCGCGCAGGCCGCGGCGATGCGCGCGCGCACGGTCGCCAGGTTGCGGCGGAAATCCTCCAGCGATGTCGCCTGCGGCCAGCGGCCGTGCCGATCGTGACGGGTCGGGGTCTCCAGCGGGGTGGTCATGGCTCGAATTCCGGTATCGCCAGGCGGCGGGTCCGCTCGCACGGAGCGGGGATCGTGAAGCGGCATGGTATTCCCCCACGGCGAAAGCGCCCGGTCTCGGGGCTTCGCCGGGATCGCCGGGGAAATCGCGAGATGCCCGGCAACGTCGCGGTGCGGCGCCGATCGGCGGCGCCGTGGCGGGGGAGGACGCGACCCCCGGCCCGTGGTCGCCGGCGCACGCCCCGGCGGGGGAGCCTGCGCTGGCAACGGCGGTCCGAACCGGGCTATACTGCGCGGCTTACCGTTTCATCCGCCACGAGCGTGCGTCCACGTGCACCACGCCGACAACGACACCAACAGGCCATCGCCATGACCACCAAGCCCACCCTGAACACCCTCCTGCAGGACTTCGAGAAAGAACAGGTCCAGCGCACGCTGCCCGAATTCGGCCCCGGCGACACCGTCGTCGTCAACGTCAAGGTCAAGGAAGGCAACCGCGAGCGCGTCCAGGCCTACGAAGGCGTGGTCATCGGCATCAAGAACGCCGGCCTGAACTCCGCGTTCACCGTGCGCAAGATCTCCCACGGCTACGGCGTGGAGCGCGTGTTCCAGTCCCACAGCGCCTCGATCGAGTCGATCGAGGTGAAGCGCCGCGGCAAGGTCCGCGCCGGCAAGCTGTACTACCTGCGCGGCCTGGAAGGCAAGAAGGCGCGCATCAAGGAAGACCTGTCGATGTCGGCCAAGGCCAAGAACGAGAAGGCGCGCGCCGACAAGGCGGCCGCCGCCGAGGCCGCCGCGGCAGCCGCCGCCGAGTAATCCGGCGCGCTCCCCGGTGATCGCACGACGGCCGCCGCAAGGCGGCCGTCGTCGTTGCGGGCGCCCGTCGACCGCGTCGCCTCGCGGTCGCGGCATCGTCCGTCGCCGGCAACGTAGCGCCGGAGATGGGCGGCGAGCCGGAAGCGCCACGAAAAAGGGCGCCGGATCGGATCCGGCGCCCCGCGTACGTTCGGGCGGCGCGGACCGTCAGTCGTAATCGACCTCCAGCAGCCTGCCGGTCCGTGCCGAGTATTCGAACTCGACGATGCGGCCGTCGTCGCCGCGGATGTCGATGTCGTATTCGCCGTCGTCGTAGGACACGTCGATGACGCGCCCGGGATGGCGGCGCTGCGCGTCGGCGAGGATCGCATCGAGCGAGGCACGGTTGGCGCGGAAGCGCGGATCGGCCTGCGCGGCCGCGGCGGCATGGTGGCGGTCGTCGCCGGCGGCGGCGTCCTGGGCGAAGGCGGCGGGCAGGGCGGCGGCGAGGCCGGCGGCGGCGATCAGGCTGGCGATGGCGGTACGGTTCATGGCATGTCCTCTGTTTTCGGAGTGGGCCGGGTCGATCACCGGCTGGCGACCAGTCTCCGCAGCGCGCCTAACGGGGTTCTGATCGAGCCGTTCACGAAACCGTTAATCGGTCCGCCGACACTGGCGCCATGCGTCTTGCCCACTTCCCGCTCGCGTTGGCCGCGCTGCTGTTCGCCGCGCCGCTCGCCATGCCGTTGCGCGCCGACCCGCAGGGGCCGCGCGGCGGCGCCGACTATGCCCGCGACGGCGTGCGCAGCGGCGAGTTCGTGCGCCTGGAGCGCCTGCTGGCCGATGCCGAGCGGCGCTATCCCGGGCGCGTGATCGAAGTGGAACTCGACCAGGACGACGACGAGTACGAGATCGAGATCCTGATGGGCGACGGGCGCGTGGCGGAGCTGAAGTACGATGCGCGCTCCGGGCGCCTGCTCGAGGTCGAGATCGACGACTGATGCGCATCCTGCTGGCCGAGGACGACGCCGCGCTGGCGGCGAAGATCGCCGCGGCGCTGGATGCGGCGGGCTTCGCGGTCGATCGCGTCGGCGACGGCGCCGAGGCCGAGTTCCGCGGCCAGACCGAGGCCTACGACGCGGCGGTGCTCGACCTCGGGCTGCCGGGGCTGGACGGGATCTCGGTGCTGCACCGCTGGCGCGAGGCCGGGCAGTCGCTGCCGGTGCTGGTGCTGACCGCGCGCGGCCGCTGGCACGACAAGCTGGCGGGCTTCGATGCCGGCGCCGACGACTATCTCACCAAGCCGTTCCAGCTGGAGGAGCTGGTGCTGCGCCTGCACGCGCTGATCCGCCGCAGTGCCGGCCACGCCTCGCCGCGGCTGCGCTGCGGCGCGCTGGAGCTCGACGTCCACGCCGGCCGCTTCGCCCTCGACGGCGACCCGCTGGCGCTGACCGCGCAGGAGTACCGCATCCTCGCCTACCTGATGCACCACGCCGGGCGCGTGGTCAGCCGGGCGGAACTCGGCGAGCACGTCTACGACAACGGCTACGACCCCGATTCCAACGCGCTCGACGTGCTGGTCGGGCGCATCCGCCGCAAGCTGGGAGTGCCGCTGCTGCACACCGTGCGCGGGCAGGGCTTCAGGCTCGCGGAGATGCCGTGAGCGCGGCCCGCGCGCTGTCGCTGCGCTGGCGGCTGTGGCTGGCCGGCGTGGCGGGCGTGGCGGCTGTGGCGCTGGTCGCCGGCGGCCTGCTGGGCGCGCTGTTCGAACGTTCCGGCCAGCGCGCGCTCGACCGCCGGCTGGACGACGACTTCGCCACCCTTGCCGGGCTGATCGAGGCGCGCCCGGACGGCGGCTGGACGCTGGCGCGCGAGCCCGCCGACGAACGCTATGCGCGGGTGTTCTCGGGCTGGTACTGGCGGGTGGGCGAGGGCGCCGACAGCGTGCAGTCGCGCTCGCTGTGGGACGGCGAGCTCGCCCCCGGCGCGTCCCCGCCGGCCGGGCCCGCGCGCTGGCTGGACGCGCCGGGCCCGCGCGGGCAGCAACTGCGGGTGCGCGCGCAGTTGCTGCGGCTGCCGGGCGCGGCGTCGGCGGTGCCGGTGCTGGTCGCCGCCGACCGCGGCGACGTGATCGCCGAGACGCGCGAGTTCCGCCGCATCGCGATGCTGGTCTTCGCCGCCGCCGCCGCCGCGCTGCTGGCGCTGCTGGCCTGGCAGGTGGAGTGGGGGCTGCGGCCGCTGCGGCGCATGCGCGGCATCCTGGAGCGCGTGCGCAACGGCGACGACGTGCGCTTCGGCCAGGACCGCTGGCCGGCCGAGGCGGCGCCGCTGGCGCAGCAGATCGACGACCTGCTCGACGAGCATGCGCGGCGGGTGGCGCGCGCGCGCACCGCCGCGCAGGACCTCGCCCACGAGCTGAAGACGCCGCTGGCGGTACTGGCGGCGGAGAGCGAGCGGCCGGGGCCGGCGATCGCGGCGACGGTGGCCGAGCAGGTCGCGCGGATGCGGGTCGCGGTGGAGCGCCGGCTGGCCGGCGGCTTCGCCGCCGACGCGCGCCAGCGCACTGCGGTCGCGCCGGTGGTCGAGGCGTTGTGCCGGCTGTTTTCGGCGGCCCCGCACGCGCGCGTGGAACTGGCGCAGGAGATCGAGCCCGGGCTGGTCTTCGCCGGCGCGCGCGAGGACCTGGAGGAGATGCTCGGCAACCTGATCGACAACGCCGCCAAGTGGGCGCGCGAGCGGGTGCGGATCGTGGCCGCGCGCGAGGCCGACCGGCTGCGCCTGCGGGTGATCGACGACGGGCCGGGAATTCCCGAGCAGACCCTGGCCGCGGCGCTGCAGCGTGGCGTGCGCCTGGACGAGCGCGTGCCGGGCAGCGGGCTGGGGCTGGCGATCTCGGCGGCGCGCGCCGCCGATGCCCGCAGGGGCGCGTCCCGCGCTCAGGCCGGCGCCGCCGAGGGCCGCCGCAGGTCGAAGCGGTCCAGGTCCATCACCTTGGCCCAGGCGGCGACGAAGTCGCGCACGAACTTCTCCTGCGCATCGTCGCTGGCGTACACCTCGGCGAGCGCGCGCAGCACCGCGTTGGCGCCGAAGACCAGGTCGACGCGGGTCGCGGTCCACTTCGGCGCGCCGGTGCGGCGGTCGCGCCCGTCGAAGACCTCGCGCGCGTCCGAGCGCGGGGTCCACTCGATGCCCATGTCGAGCAGGTTGACGAAGAAGTCGTTGCCGAGCACGCCCGGGCGGTCGGTGAACACGCCGTGCGCGACACCGTCGTGGTTGGCGCCCAGCACCCGCAGGCCGCCGACCAGCACGGTCATCTCCGGCGCGGTCAGGGTTAGCAACTGCGCGCGGTCCACCAGCAGGTGCTCGGCCGGCACGGCGTAGCGACGCTTGAGGTAGTTGCAGAAGCCGTCGGCGACCGGCTCCAGCGGCGCGAACGATTCCACGTCGGTCTGATCCTGCGAGGCGTCGGTGCGGCCCGGCGCGAACGGCACCTCGATCGCGTGGCCGGCCTCGCGCGCGGCCTGCTCGATGCCGGCGGCGCCGGCCAGCACGATCAGGTCGGCGAGCGAGATGCGCTTGCCGCCGGCCTGCGCGCCGTCGAAACCGGCCTTGATGCCGTCCAGCGTCCGCAGCACCCGCGCCAGTTGCTCGGGCTGGTTGACCGCCCAGTCCTTCTGCGGCGCCAGCCGGATGCGCGCGCCGTTGGCGCCGCCGCGCTTGTCGGAGCCGCGGAAGGTCGAGGCCGACGCCCAGGCGGTGGCGACCAGTTCCGCCACCGTCAGCCCGGAGGCCAGGATCTCGCGCTTGAGCGCGGCCACGTCGGCGGCGTCCACCAGCGGGTGATCGACCTCGGGCACCGGGTCCTGCCAGATCAGGATGTCGTCGGGGACCTCGGGGCCCAGGTAGCGCGCGCGCGGGCCCATGTCGCGGTGGGTCAGCTTGAACCAGGCGCGGGCGAAGGCGTCGGCGAGCTGCTCGGGGTGTTCCAGGAAGCGCCGCGCGATCTTCTCGTAGGCGGGGTCGACGCGCAGCGCCAGGTCGGTGGTGAGCATCGTCGGCAGCCAGCGCTTGGTCCGGTCGTGCGCGTCGGGAATCGTCGCGTCCGCGTCCTTGGCCACCCACTGGTGGGCGCCGGCCGGGCTCCTGGTCAGTTCCCATTCGTGGCCGAACAGGTTCTGCAGGAAGAAATGGCTCCAGCGGGTGGGCGTCTGCGTCCAGGTCACCTCCAGGCCGCTGGTGATGGCGTGCGGGCCCTTGCCGGTGCCGAACGCGTTCGCCCAGCCCAGGCCCTGTTGCTCGAGTTCGGCCGCCTCGGGCTCGACGCCGACGTTGTCGGCCGGGCCGGCGCCGTGGGTCTTGCCGAAGCTGTGGCCGCCGACGATCAGCGCGACGGTCTCCTCGTCGTTCATCGCCATGCGCGCGAAGGTGTCGCGGATGTCCCTGGCGGCCAGCAGCGGGTCGGGGTTGCCGTCCGGGCCCTCGGGGTTCACGTAGATCAGGCCCATCTGCACCGCGGCCAGCGGGTTCTCCAGCTTGCGCGAGTGCACGTCGCCATCGGCGTCGTCGTCGGCGACCAGCACGCCCTCGTCGGCCGGCTTCTCCACGCCCTGCGAGCCGTGGGCGTAGCGCACGTCGCCGCCGAGCCAGGTGGTCTCGCGGCCCCAGTACACGTCCTGGTCGGGCTCCCAGGTATCGGCACGGCCGCCGGCGAAGCCGAAGGTCTTGAAGCCCATCGTCTCCAGCGCGACGTTGCCGGCGAGGATCATCAGGTCGGCCCAGGAGATGCGCTGCCCGTATTTGCGCTTGATCGGCCACAGCAGCCGCCGTGCCTTGTCGAGGTTGACGTTGTCGGGCCAGCTGTTGAGCGGGGCGAAGCGCTGCTGGCCGCGCCCGCCGCCGCCGCGTCCGTCGCCGATGCGATAGGTGCCGGCGCTGTGCCAGGCCATGCGGATGAAGAGCGGGCCGTAGTGGCCGAAGTCGGCCGGCCACCAGTCCTGCGAGTCGGTCATCAGCGCGGCCAGGTCGCGCTTCACCGCCGCCAGGTCGAGGCGGCCGAACGCCTCGGCGTAGTCGAAGCCGGCGTCCAGGGGATCGGACTTGGCCGAATGCTGGCTCAGCAGGTCGAGCCGCAACTGCTGCGGCCACCAGTCGCGATTGCCGGTACCGCCCCCGGCGGCCTGGTGGACGTCCTGGTGGAAGGGGCATTTCGATTCGATGGGCGTGGACATGGCGGACCTCGGCTGGGTGCGCGCCCGCGCGTCCGGTCCGGAACGGACCGAAGCCGGGCGGCGTCGGGTGGCAGGGGGCGACGGACGGCGCGCGCCGCGGCTACCGCGGCGGGGATCGCCGCGTCCGGCCAGCGCGTCGGGCCATGGGCTTGCCTGCACCGATGCAGGGCAGGGCGGGGAAGGGCTTGCGCATGGCGGGCGATCCGGCTGGCAGGTCGGTTCAGCCTAGGGAGCGGTGGGCGAGAAATGAAATCGATTGTTGGGAACGGATCCATAGGTCCGCGCTATGGGGTCGGCCGCCATCCCGCGACGTTCAGTGGCGGGCGCGTATACCGGAGTCCTTCGCATCGCCCATCGGAGGTCCCCATGCGCCGCGATCCCGCTCGTCTGCGTCGCGCGGCCTGGATGCTGCTGGCCGCCAGCGCGTCCACGCCGGTGCTGGCCCAGGTGCGAGCGCCCGAACCCACCCCGCGCCAGGCCGAACAGGCGCAATGGCGCGCTCCGCCCACGGTGGCGCCGGCGGTGCGCCCCGCGGTCGCCCAGGATCCGCAGGTGCGCCAGGCGCAGCAGCGCGTGGAGGCCCAACGCAATGCGGTGGAAGCGCAGCGGCGGCATGCCGATCGCCTGCGCGCGCTGCCTGCCGCCGCGACGCCCTCGACGCAGGACACGCTCTCGGTCCAGCGCGAGCAACAGGCCGCGCAGCGCCGGATGCAGGCGCTGCAGCGCGAGCGCGATGCCGCCCAGCAGGACGCCCGCGTGCGCGAGGCGCAGCGGCAGGCGCGGCCGCTCCCGCCGGCGCGCTGACGCCCGCGCCGACGGCTACGCCATCGCCTTGAGCCGGTAGAGCGCCTCGAGCGCCTGCCGGGGCGTGAGCTGGTCGGGATCGATCGCCGCCAGCGCGTCCTGCACCGCCGACGACGCGGCCGCGAACAGGCCGAACTGCTGCGGCGCGTCCAGCGCCGTCGGCGCCATCTCCGCGGCGTGGCTTTCGCCGCCGCGCCGTTCCAGCTCGGCCAGCCGCCGGCGCGCCTGCTGCAGCGTCGCCCTGGGCAGGCCCGCCAGCGCGGCGACCTGCAGGCCGAAGCTGCGGTTGGCCGCACCCTCGCGCACCGCGTGCATGAACACCAGCGCGTCGCCGTGCTCCACCGCGTCCAGGTGCACGTTGGCGATGCCGCTGCCCGGCTCGGCCAGGGCGGTCAGCTCGAAGTAGTGGGTGGCGAACAGGGTGTAGCTGCGGTTGTGCGCGGCCAGGTGCCGCGCGACGGCATCGGCCAGCGCCAGGCCGTCGTAGGTCGAGGTGCCGCGGCCGATCTCGTCCATCAGCACCAGCGAGTGCTCGGTGGCGTGGTGCAGGATGTAGCTGGTCTCGGCCATTTCCACCATGAAGGTGGACTGCCCGCGGGCCAGGTCGTCGCCGGCGCCGATGCGGGTGAGGATGCGGTCGATCGGGCCGATCGTCGCCCGCGATGCGGGCACGAAGCTGCCGATGTGCGCCAGCAGCACGATCAGCGCGTTCTGGCGCATGTAGGTGCTCTTGCCGCCCATGTTGGGGCCGGTGATGATCAGCATGCGCCGCTGCGGGTCGAGCATCAGGTCGTTGGGCTCGAACGGGTCCTCGCGCACCGCCTCCACCACCGGGTGGCGGCCGCGCTCGATGCGCAGGCAGGGCGCGGTCTCCAGCTCCGGGCGCGTCCAGTCCAGCGCCTGCGCACGCTCGGCGAAGCAGGCCAGCACGTCGAGTTCGGCCAGGGCCGCGGCGCAGCGCTTGAGCGGCTCCAGCTGCGCGTTCAGGGCGTCGAGGAGTTGCTCGTACAGCAGCCGCTCGCGCGCCAGCGCGCGCTCCCGCGCCGACAGCACCTTGTCCTCGAAGGCCTTGAGTTCCTCGGTGATGTAGCGCTCGGCGTTGGTCAGGGTCTGCCGGCGGGTGTAGTGGGTGGGCGCCTTGGCCGCCTGCGCCTTGCTGATCTCGATGTAGTAGCCGTGGACCCGGTTGTAGCCGAGCTTCAGGGTGGGAATGCCGCTGGCTTCGCGCTCGCGCGCTTCCAGATCGACCAGGAAGCCGTCGGCGTTGGCCGACAGCGCGCGCAGCTCGTCGAGCTCGGCATCGAATCCGTCGGCGAACACGCCGCCGTCGCGCGCCAGCACCGGCGGCTGCTCGACCAGGGCGCTGGCGAGCAGGTGCGCTTCGGCACCGTGCTCGCCCAGCCCCTGCGCCAGCGCCTGCAGCCGCGGGGAGTCCAAGGGCGCCAGCAGCGCGCGCAGGTCGGGCAGCAGGCCGAGGCCGTCGCGCAGGGTGGACAGGTCGCGCGGACGCGCCGAACGCAGCGCGATGCGCGACAGGATGCGCTCCAGGTCGCCCAGCGCGCGGAAGCGCTCGCGCACGTCGGCATCGGCGCCGCGATCGATCAGGGTCTGCACCGCGTGCAGGCGTTCGCCGAGCACGCCGCGATCGCGCAGCGGCCGGTGCAGCCAGCGCCGCAGCAGGCGCCCGCCCATCGGCGTCACCGTGGTGTCGAGCACGCCGAGCAGGGTGTGGCGCTGGTCGCCGTCGATGCGGGTGTCGAGCTCCAGGTGGCGGCGGGTGGCGGCGTTCATCGCGATCGCGCCGTCGCTGGTCTCCACCGCGATCGAAGTCAGGTGCGGCAGCCGCTGCTTCTGCGTCTCCTCGACGTAGCCCAGCAGCGCGCCCGCCGCGGCGATCGCCCGCGGCCGGCCTTCCAGCCCGAAGCCTTCCAGGTCGTGCAGGCCGAAGAAGCGCAGCAGGTGGCGGCGGCCGCTGTCGGCATCGAACAGCCAGGGCGCGCGGCGGCGCAGCCCGCGCCGCTCGGCGAGGAAGGCCGGCCAGCCATCCTCGTCGGGCACCAGCAGCTCGGCCGGATCCAGTCGCGCCAGCTCGGCCTCCAGCTGGTCGTCGTTGTCGACCTCGTTGACCAGGAAGCGGCCGCCCGCCAGGTCCGCCCAGGCCAGGCCATAGCCTTGCTTGCCGCGCGAGAGCGCCAGCAGCAGGGTGTCGCGGCGCTCGTCGAGCAGCGCCTCGTCGGTGACCGTGCCCGGCGTGACGATGCGCACCACCTTGCGCTCGACCAGGCCCTTGGCCTGCGCCGGGTCGCCGATCTGCTCGCAGATCGCCACCGACTCGCCCAGCGCCACCAGCCGCGCCAGGTAGCTCTCGGCGGAATGGTGCGGCACGCCTGCCATCGGGATCGGCGCGCCGCCCGAGCTGCCGCGCTGGGTGAGGGTGATGTCGAGCAGCCGCGCCGCCTTGCGCGCGTCGTCGTAGAACAGCTCGTAGAAGTCGCCCATGCGGAAGAACAGCAGGACGTCGGGGTGCTCCGCCTTGGCGGCGAAGAATTGCTTCATCAGCGGCGTATGCTCTGAGCTCCCCGCCACCGCAGCTATTTTGCTATTTTTTTCAATGGCTTGCGAGTTGTTGCGGACTGTCATGTAGCTCTCAGACGGCGATATAAGATCGGATTTCAAGGGTGCGAGCGGTCCATAGAGGGACCAGGGCCCAAGCAAAGGCAGTGTGGATTGTCTCGCATGGACCATCCACTGTCGCGCGGAGACATGTGGACCATGGCAAAGCTGGCTATCAAGTATTGAACCGCCCCGGGATTCCTGGAGGCTCCAACTCTTGGGAGGATGGAATCATGAGCAAGCCAGTGAAGTATTCCCCGGAAGTACGGGAGTGCGCGGTGCGGATGGTGCTGGAGCACCAGGACACGCACAGTTCGCAGTGGGCGGCGATCGAGTCGATCGCCGGGAAGATCGGTTGCACGGCCGAGACGCTGCGCAACTGGGTGCGGCGAGCCGAGCGTGACCAGGGGCTGCGGCCTGGGCTGACGACGGACGAGCGGTCGCGGATGACGGCGCTGGAGCGCGAGGTGCGGGAGCTGCGGCAGGCCAACGAGATCCTGCGCAAGGCATCGGCGTATTTCGCCCAGGCGGAGCTCGACCGCCGCTTCAAGCCATGACCGGGTTCGTGGCCGGGCAGCGCCACGCCTACGGAGTCGAGCCGATCTGCCGGGTGCTGGGGATCGCTCCGTCGACCTACTACAGCCATGCGGCCCGGGAGGCCGATCCCGAGGCCCGCCCGAACCGCTGGTGGCGGGATCGTGCGCTTGAAGAGGAGGTTCGCCCGGTGTGGGACGAGAACAAGCAGGTGTACGGGGCCAAGAAGGTCTGGAAGCAGTTGCTACGGGAAGGCTGGCCGGTGGCGCGTTGCACGGTGGAACGATTGATGCGCCGGCTGGGACTGCGTGGCGTGATCCGTGGCAAGCCGGTCAAGACCACGATCAGCGACAAGGCGCAGCCGTGTCCGCTGGACCGGGTGAACCGGCAGTTCCATGCCGAGCGACCGAACGCGCTGTGGGTGAGCGACTTCACCTACGTCTCGACCTGGCAGGGGATGGTGTACGTGGCGTTCGTGGTCGACGTGTACGCGCGCCGGATCGTCGGCTGGAAGGCGTCCAGTTCGATGACCACGGACTTCGTGCTCGATGCCCTGGAACAGGCGCTGCATGCCCGGCAGCGGGAGGGCGAACTGATCCACCACTCCGACAGGGGGTCGCAATACGTGAGCATCCGCTACAGCGAACGACTGGCCGAGGCCGGGTCGAACCGTCGGTGGGCAGCGTGGGCGACAGCTACGACAACGCGCTGGCCGAGACGATCAACGGGCTGTACAAGGCCGAAGTGATCCATCGCCGGTCATGGCGCAACCGCGAGCAGGTGGAACTGGCCACGCTGGACTGGGTGCACTGGTACAACCACAAGCGATTGCTGGGGCCGATCGGGCATGTCCCGCCAGCGGAAGCCGAAGCGGCTTACTATCGGCAACACACCGGTCAGGCCAGGGCGGCCTGACTCAAACCCAATGGCCTCCAAGAAAGTCGGGGCGGTTCACACATGCAAAACTGGCCGTAGGGAAGTCGAGGTTCGACCAGGGGGAGCAAATGTTCGATCGCATTGAGTCCATCACAGACGCGGCCGTCTGGCACGGCTATGACGGGCAAACCAGCGGCGCGCCGAACTTCAAACGGTACAACTTGTTATACGGCTGGAACGCGTCAGGCAAGACAACGCTGTCCCGCGTCTTTGGGCTTTTCCAGCGATCGTCGACGAGCAAGCTGCCGGCCGGCGCGCGAGTTCGCCTCCGAATAGGGGGAGAGGTCCTGGACAGCGGAAAAGACCAAGACCAAGACCGCGTTCGCATATGTGTATTCAATCGCGACTTCATTGACTCGAGCCTGCAGGCTGACTGTACGCAGGCGCCCGCGCTTTTCATCGTTGGCCAGGAGAACATTCGATTAAGCAACCGCATCGCATCGTTGACCCGACGACGAGACCGTGTCGCCACGATGTACCGTGCAGTTCAGAAGGCGGAACGCGATGCCAGTAGTGCTAGGGAGAGGGCAGCTACCGATTTGGCGCGAGAGTGCGCGACCATGTTGGGAGTTCGCGACTTTCGGTCTCCCAATCTCAAGACCCTCGCAGGCTCACTCGCTACGCCAGCGGAGAGCCTCTTGGCCGAAGCTGCGCTGCAAGAAGCTGTGGCGCAGGCCAGGGATCAAAGCCAGTTCTCTCGCATTGACACCCTGCCAGTCGTAGTCGGCTCCCCGCCTCTGGGAGACGACCTTGCCCGGCTTCTGGTCCAGACGCCGAAGCGATCCACGCTGAAGCGACTCGCGGAAAACCCGGCGCTGAGCGATTGGGTTCGCTCCGGCCTGCGTTTTCACGAGCACAGTTCGACATGCGCATTCTGCGGCAACGACGCGGCGAAAGCCCTGGAGGATTACTCGAAACATTTCTCCGACGAGTACCGCCGGCAGCATGCGGATATCACGGCAGCCTTGTCGAGCATGGAGCAGCCCAAGACTGTGCCGACCTACCCACATGAACTCCAGTGGGTTCCGGAGGTACGGGCGAAGGTTCAGGCAGCTAAGGAGCAGCTCGAATCGTGGGTAGCTGAGGAAAATCGGGCGCGTGCGAGCATGGCGGAGAAGTTGCGCGCGAAGCTCGCAGACATGGAAGCAGTCATCGTTCTGGAGCCGACCTCGGATCATAAAGGCGACCTAGCCGCTAGCCTGGCCCAGCTCAACGAGGCGAAGGAAGAGCACAACCGCGCCTGTGATGAACTGAGCGCTAGGCGGCGAGCAGCCGCGACCAAAGTGAAAGAGCACTTCGCCGCACGATACCTACTTGATCCCGGGGCATCTGAGGCCATAGAGACTCTACGCAGCGCTGCCGGCAAGCTGGAGCACGTAAAGGGGGTGGGGCAGAAGATTGCGACCCAAACCTCGCAGGCCAATGAGGAGCTTCAGCGAAGCTCGGCGGCCGTAAGTCAGATCAACGAACTCCTGCAGCGGCTCTTAGGGCCATGCATCTGCGTCGAGCAGACCCAAGACAAGCGCATTCAGTTCCTTCGAGAAGGACGCGCAGCAACGAACATGAGCGATGGTGAGCGGACCGCGATCTCGCTCGCCTACTTCCTAGTAAGCCTGGCACAGAACGGGCAGCGTATCGAAGACCTCGTTGTATTTGTGGACGACCCGATCTGCAGCCTGGATACGAATCACATCTACGAGGTAGCTCACCTGATCCTTTCCAGACTTAGGGCATGCCGGCAGCTATTCGTGTCAACACACAACTCAGAGTTCTTCAACACGATCAAGCAGGACTGGACAGAGCGAGGTGGGTTCAAGCCAGGGCACGCTGGCTATCTGGTCTGTCGTGATGGAGGCGGCCCGAGTCAGCTAAGAGATCTTCCGCGGCACTTAGTTCGGTTTCGGTCCGACTACCACCACGTCTTCTATTGCTTGAGAAGGGTGTTGGACAGCACCAGCGATGAGGTCGATGAGTACCTCCATTGTCCGAACCTACTTAGACGCCTGCTTGAGATGTATCTAGGCTTCAGAAAGCCGACATCCAAACCGTACCAAGCGAAGCTCGACATACTATTCGATGACGAAGTCGAGCGTGGCGCCGTAGCCAGGTACGTTGATGAGGGCTCACATAGTGCGTCGACGCTCCACCTGCTGGAGTTCTCCGATTTCCCTGCGATGTCCAAGGACATGGTAGAGCGCGTACTGCGTGCTATGGAACGGGTTGATCCTGATCACTACGCCGTCCTGATGGAGCAGACTGGCTAGCTGCCAAACTCCTAGTCCGCCGGACTGGTGCCGAAGCTCACTGGGTAGCTCCGAAAGAAGCTCCTCAGGCCGCATGTGAGCACGGCTCATTCCCTGGGCCACATAGTAGGCGTGATTGCGCTTCGTAGGCCCACGATCCAATGCGATCGAGATGAACTCGCTGCCGTTGTCGGTCTGGATACGTTTCGGCAGGTCACGCCGGTGGCGTAGCCGCTCCATCACCGTCACGACGTCCTCGCCCTTGAGCTGCTGGCCGACCTCGATCGCCAGGCTCTCCTTAGTGAAGTTATCCACGACCGTCAGGGCCCGGAGGCGACGACCATCGAACAGGGCATCGGCCACGAAGTCCATGCTCCAGACCTGGTTGGGCGCCGTCAGCACCGTGCGCTCCAGGCGATGCGCTGCGGCCTTGCGGCGGCGCGGCCGCTTGCGCCGCAGGTTGAGGCCGGCCTGATAGTAGAGCCGGTACACGCGTTTGTGGTTGGCCTTCCAGCCTTCCCGGCGCAGCAGCACGAAGATCCGCCGAAACCCATAGCGAACGCGAGCGGCGGCGATCTCCTCGATTCGCCGGAGCAGTGGCGCATCATCGTTCTCCCGGGGTTGGTAGTACCACGCCGAGCGGCTCTGCCTGACCACCTCGCAGGCACGGCGCACCCCAACGCGGTAACGGCTCAGGTATGGCGCAGCGAGCGCCCCTTCTTCATCGGAAAAGTCGGTCGGATACGGGTGTGGCGGCTTCAACCGGATACGATAGCCGCGTACGTCCGGAGTTCATAGCACGCTTTTGAGGGCTTTATCCATTTCATCGGAAAGTAAAGCCATTTTCGCCTGGGGCTTCATCTAGCCAAGTAATAGGTGCTCCCGTTTCTTTGCCTATAGCGAGAAGATCGGCATTGATTTTTTTCATTGCCAATTGCAATGCCTGCACAGAATCTATTCCAATCGCATAGCTTATCTTTTTTCTCTGTCCAATGTTTATGGAATACCAGCAGCGGTAATCTAATTCATCTGCTTCCGGCTTATCGATATTTACTGTAATAATAAAGTCGCCCGATTTGAGTGTTCTCTGTGCAATGGGTTCTTTTATTTCATGCATTTAAATCACCAAATGACGAGAGGGGGAAGGGGGCGTCCGGCTTTACATGCGCCATAACGTTCTTGAACACTTGCCCAGCATCTGGCTCTAGGGCCCGTGCCAGGAATAGTCGTCATTCTGCACATCTGCTCATCTTTTTGAGCTTGTTCTTCGCACTTGTCCTCATCCTCATCCGGACACATCGCTTGCCCGGCAAGGTTTCCCAGAGCCCCGCCGATCGCGGAGCCAAGCAGTCCCCCGCCGCTACTCCCCGCGACTGCACCTCCTCCGGCGCAGGCTAGTGCTCCCGGCCCCGTCGGAGAACAAACAAACCCTCCGCCGACACCACCAAGCGCACCACCGCCGTAGTAGCCGATGGCGCCGCCGCAAGCTGCGCCTCCGGCGGTATAAGCGGCCACGCATCCTTGGTCTTTACGTAACCCAAGAGAGTCAGTGAGTAGAAGCGGATTGGATTCAGCGTACGCGTAGGTGTTAATGCCGCCACTCAGGCCAATTGGATCGGATTGAGTGTAGCGGCCACTCCCGGCATCATAGCCATCTCTTAGGTAGTTGTAGTTGAGCCCGCTGGCGGCGTCGTAGCGTTGCCCGGGGAAGCGCAGGTCGAAAACGAACGCGGTGCCGTCGCCGTCCGGGTCGGGATTCGGCGGGCTGTTGCCGAAGGCTTCGCTGGCGAGGTCCCAGGTCCACACGGCGACGTTGCGCACCGGGTCGATCACGGCTCGTGGCGTGCCGAGGTGGTCGGGCTGGACGTAGTGCAGGCGGTTGGTGGCGTCCTGCGCCAGCAGGCCGACCGGCAGGTCGTCCAGCCAGATGGCCTGCTGCCGGGGCGTGCCGTCCGGGGCGTAGTCGCCCAGCCAGCGGCCGGCTTCGTCGTACAGGGTGATGATGTCGTCCGCGCCGAGGTGGCTGCGCACCCGCTCGCCCTTGCCGTTGTAGACGTAGTGCCGGCGGGTGGTGCCGCCCTGGTCTACCCGGGCGAGCCGGTTGGCGGCGCTGTAGGCGTAGCTGCGGCCGCTGCCGTCGGTGAGGGTGTTGCCCACCGCGTCGTAGGTTCTTGTCTGGGTCGCCACGGCGGCGAGCCGGTGGCTGTCGGCGGGGTAGGCGTAGGGCTGGGTGCCGGCGGCGTTGGCGAAGCTGGTGCGGTTGCCGGTGGCGTCGTAGCTGTAGCTTTCGATGGCGGTGTTGGCGGCGCCGTCGCGGAAGGCGGTCAGCCGGCCCAGGGCATCGTGGTCGAAGCGGGCCCGCGGCGGCTGGGCGAGGTCGGCGGTGTGCAGGGTCTGCAGTTGGCCGACCGGGTCGTAGCCGTAGCCCAGGTCGAGGCCGCCGCTGGCGGGGTCGTGGATGGCCTGCGGCCGGTAGTCGAGGTCGTGCTGGCGCAGCAGCGTGCGGCCGTTGCCGTAGGTCCAGCCGGTGGCCGGGCCGAAGGGGGCGTAGGTGGTGCCGGTCAGCAGCACCTCGCGGGTGCCGCCCGGGGCGGTCACGCCGATCTCGGTGACCCGGCCCTGGGCATCGCGGACGTAGTCGGCCACGGTGCCGTCCGGGTAGGCGGTCGCCTGTGCGTTGCCGCTCAGCGTGTAGGCGTAGCGCACCACGAACGTCTGCCCGTTGGTCACCTGCACCTTGCGCGCCACCTGGCCGAAACGGTCGTAGCAGTATTCGGTGCTGCCGCTGTCGTCCAGCACCGCGGCCAGGCGGCCGAGGGCGAAGGTTTCGTCCACGTCGCAGGCGACCGGCACCGTGTCGTACTGGTAGGCGACGTTCAGCGCGGGCGCGCCGGCGTAGACGATCGCGGTCAAGCGGTTGAGCGCGTCGTAGCTGTAGGTTGCTGCCTGGCCGCGCGCGTCGGTGTGGCCACTGCGGTTGCCGCCGCTGTCGTAGCTGTAGGCTGTCGTGCCCGTGTCCGGGCTGGCTAGCTCCAGGAGGTCGCCCAGGGCGTTGTAGACGTACCCGGTCGGCAGGCCCTTCGGGTCGGTCACCTGCACGATACGGTCGAGCGGGTCATAGGCCACCAACGTTTCCGCGGCGATGCCGCCGAGATCCTGCACGGTGCGCTTGAGGCGATTCAGCGCGTCGTACTCGTGAGCGGTGGTCCGGCTCAATGGATCGGTGACAGCGGTGATGTTCCCGTTGTCGTCCCTTACGTAGTCGGTCGGGTTGCTGGCTGCGTCTGCATCGGTGATCAGCCGTCCGAGCAGGTCGTAGACGCGGGAGAGCGAGCGCCGCAGCGTGCCGGTCGCGTCGCGCGTCTCCTCGGCGACGTGGTTACCGGCATCGTCCAGGGTATAGGCGATGTAGCCGCCGTCGTCGTCGGTGATGCGTACCAGCCGCTGCGCGGGGTCGTAGGTGAATTCGACGTGGGCGCCGTCGGGCTGGGTGATGCGCTTCGCCAGCCCGTTCGGCCAATACTCCGTCAGGGTGATGCGGTCGTCCGTCTCGGCGCCGTCGTTGGGGCCGCGGACCTTGACCGCCGTCAACCAGCCGCGCGGATGGTACTCGTAGTCGGTGACGACGCCGTTGGGGTCTACTGACGAAAGCAGCCGCCCGGCGGCGTCGTAGCGCAAGAACTCGGTGACCCGCCCGAGCGCGTCGGTGACCTTCCACAGATCGCCCCTGCGGTACTGGCACGTCGCCGGCGAAGCCGCGCAGCCGGCGTGGTGGGTCTGGTAGTAGGTGTAGGTGGTGACGTCGCTCACGTCGGTGCGTGGGCCATCCGTGCTGATCGGCAAGCCGATGATCGGGCATGCGCCCGCGCCGACGCCGGCGGATTCGCAGTAGGCGGTGGTGACGGTACGGCTTACCGAGGCCACGGGGTCGGTCGTGGTGCGGGTGAGGACTTGACCGCGCGCGTTATAGGTGGACGTTTCTCGCGCGATCAACGTGTTGGCGGCGTCGTAGACGCGGCGCTCGGTCGGCTCCCGGAAGGTGCCATGCCAATCGGTCTGCACGGTGCGCTTGGCGCCGGCGGTGTCGGTGGCCGCGTCCACGCGCTCGGTTTCCAGGCCGCGCGCGTTGTAGGTGTACTCGGTGACGTTGCCCTCGAAATCCGTTGCGCTGGCCGGGTAGCCGTTGGCGTCGTAGGTGCGGGCGGCGGCGGCATTGGCGCAGCTGTCGCACGGCTCGTCCAGCGAGGCCAGACGCGCCACGCGCTGGCTGACGATGAAGCCGTAGTTCCTGACCGCGCCGAGGGCGTCGGTGATGGTGGCGCTGCCGTCCCCGTTGAATTGCAGCTCGACGCGGGCGACGGTGCCGGTGGCATAGGGGCCGCGCACGCTGACCACGGCGCGCCGGTTGGCGTCGTAGGCCCAACTGGCGATGCGGTTGCCGCTTTCGTCGGTGACGCCGGTCAAGACGTGCGGCTGCGAGACGCCGCCGGTCTGGCCGGACTCGTTGTAGTGGTAGATGCGCGTGTCGGTGCCCGAAAGCGCATTGGGATAGCTCACGCCCACCAGATCGCCGTCGCTGTAGGCGAAGGTGATGACGGTGCCGGCGCTGTCGGTCAGCGAGGTCAGGAAGCCGCCGGTGTAGCCGAACGCCAGCCATCGGCCCTGCGGGTCGGTCACGCGCTGGACGTGAGGCGAGATGCCGGAGCCGACCGCGTAGCTCAGCGTCTGCGCATATCCCTGGGGCGTGGTGATGGCGGTCAGCCGGCCGAGCGAGTCGTAGCTCTCGACCGTATCGTCTGCGCGCCGGTAGGTCGCAGACACGAGCGCGCCGCCGGAGACTGTGGCGGTGAGCGTTTCCGGGACGTCGGCATCGCCGACCCAGGTGCTGCCGACGAGGGTGAAGGTCTGGATGGCACCGTTGGGTCGGTAGGCGCGGATGCGGGTGACGGCGCTGCCATTGAGCAATGGCACCAGTCTCGCCGCGTAGCTGTGCGTCCAGCCGACGCCGATGGGCTGGGCCTGGTTGTCGGGCACGCGATGGCTGTTGTAGGTGCGGACGAATTCCAGCGGAAACACGCCCGCGCCGCGATAGTCCTGCTCGCGTTGAACCTTGTTGCCGGTGGCGCTGGCGATGGGGTTGGATTGGTTGCCGCCGTCCGCAGGGCAACTGCCGTCGCCGTCGCACTTGGGGATGCCGCACTGCGCGGTTTCGGGATCGGCCAGACCGGCGAGCGCGCACGGCGGCGTGGGCCCGAACGGCCCATAGACCGGCGTATCCACGATTTCCACCGGCAGCCAAAGGCCGAATTGCTGCCGCTGCAACTGGCCGCGGCAGATGCGCTCGCCGCCCAGGTCGGGTCCCACATAGGGGGAAGAGATGCGATGGGGAAAAGTACTGGTCGCTCTGTAGCCATCGAGGCGGCGCTGCAACTCTCCAGCGATGCAGGCTTCTTCGCCGTTGGGATAGTGCGTCTGGCTATGGTCGAGGCGTGAGTCGAGCCAATAGGTTTCTGCGTAGGCCGGCGCAGCGGCCATCAGCAGCGCACAGGCGCCCCAGCGGGCCGCCCATAGAAGACGTTCCAGAAAGTACCGCATTGCCGTTCTCCTCCCTGAAGTAGGCAGGCGCGGCCAGAAGGAACGACCATGCTGCCATGCAAGTCGATTTCGCCTTCATCATCGAGGCCGCGCGAGATGCGATCCCCGATATGGCTGTTACTCCTGGCCGGTGCGAAATTCAATCGGTTTGCGACGAACGGTCGGCGCCCCATGCGATTTAGGCGCTTTTATCAGACAGTGACGGGGCGGGGAGCGGCGGGGTGGTGCGCCGCAGCAGGCCCTCGCCGGAATCGGTGTTAGTTTTCCGTTCGAGGCATGCGAAGCGCGCCGGATCGTGTCCCCCACGCCGATCCGGCCGCCGCCAGGGGAGGGGTTTCCCCGGGGCGCGCATTCGCGGCCCGTCGCGGCCGGCGGGGTCGATGCGCCGGTCCATTTCCTAATGGTTCGGGGGACGCCATGCATTCCGATTTTCCGCAACGCAGGTTGTTGGCCGCCGCCGTGGTGGCCGCGCTGGTTTCGTCGATCCACGTCGCGCCCGTGCGGGCGCAGGAGGCTCCGCCGGCCGAGCAGGCCCGGCGCGACGAGCCGGCCACGCTGTCGACGCTGGTGGTGACCGCGCAGAAGCGCGAGGAGGCGCTGCAGGACGTGCCGATCGTCATCAACGTGCTGCCCGAGCAACTGCTGCAGGACACCGGCGTGCGCGACATCAAGGACCTGCAGGTGCTGGTGCCGGGCCTGACCGTGACCAGCACGCAGTCGGCGGCGCAGACGGTGGCGCGCATCCGCGGCATCGGCACCGTCGGCGACAACCCGGGCCTGGAGTCGTCGGTCGGCGTGGTGATCGACGGGGT
Organism: Luteimonas huabeiensis HB2; assembly: GCF_000559025.1. Classification (GTDB taxonomy): domain Bacteria; phylum Pseudomonadota; class Gammaproteobacteria; order Xanthomonadales; family Xanthomonadaceae; genus Luteimonas; species Luteimonas huabeiensis. Next base: position 90,761 of record NZ_JAAN01000015.1, read on the forward strand.
GTACCGGGCGCGCAACAGCGTCGGCTTCGGCGATCTCGGCGAACTGGAGCGGATCGAGGTGCTGAAGGGGCCGCAGGGCACCGTGTTCGGCAAGAACACGTCGGCCGGCGTCATCAACGTCGTCACCCGCCGGCCCAGCTACACGCAGGCGGTGGAGGGCGAGGTGACGGTGGGCAACTACGGGCTGGTGGGCGTGTCCGGTGCGTACAACGACGCGCTGGGCGAGAACGCGGCCTTCCGCATCTACGCCACCAAGCGCAAGCGCGACGGCGTGGACGACGTGGTCACCGCGGGCGGCCCGCGCCGCGAGGACGACGACGGCGACCAGAACTACCACGCGCTGCGCGGCCAGCTGCTGCTGGAGCCGAGCGAGACCCTGAGCGTCAATTTCATCGCCGACTACAGCAGCCGCGAGGAGCACTGCTGCGTCTCGGTCACCACCCACCGCGGCCCGACCGCGGCGATCATCGACGCGCTGACGCCGGGCGGGCAGGGCATCATCCCGGTGCCGGACCTCGACCGGCGCCTGGCCTACGCCAACCGCACCACCGAGCAGGACCTGAAGGACAAGGGCATCTCGGCGGAGGTCAACTGGACCACGCCCTGGGCCAACGACGCGGTGCTGACCTCGATCACCGCCTTCCGCGACTGGCAGGCGATCACCAGCATCGACTTCGACTACAGCGGCGCGGACATCATGTACCGCCCGCCGGACGAGGACGCCTCGCTGGCCGCGTTCGAGACCTTCAGCCAGGAGTTCCGGCTGACCGGGGCCACCGACCGGCTCGACTGGATGGTCGGCCTGTTCTATTCCGACGAGGACCTGCGCCGCCACGATGCCTACTACATGGGCGCGGCCTACGAGCCGTACCTGTCGAGCCTGGTCGGCAGCCAGGTGCTGGGCGCGATGGCCGCGCAGCTCGCGCCGCTGGGCCTGACGGTGAACACCGCCAACCCGGCGACGTTCCTGTCGCAGGTCAGCGGGCGGCCGTTCGGCAGCAACTACACCGGCGTAGGCGCGCTCGACCGCTACGGCCAGAGCGCGCGCAGCGCGGCGATCTTCACCAACAACACCTTCCACGTCACCGACGCGTTCGACATCACCCTGGGCCTGCGCTACACCCGCGAGAAGAAGACGCTCGATTCCGACTTCTCCAATCCCAACGGCAGCCTGGCCTGCGCGGCGACCCTGGCCGATCCGGCCGCGCGCGTGGGCGGCGCGCTCGCGCAGCGCATCAACGGCTTCGCCGGCCTGCCGCCGGCGCTGCAGCAGCAACTGCTGGGCCAACTGGTGCCGGCGATCGCGCCGCAGGTGGCCGGCTTCATGTGCCTGCCCTGGGCCAACGTCGCCCACGACGGCCGCAACACCCGCCAGGAGCGCACCGAGCGCGAGTGGTCGGGCACGCTGAAGCTCGCCTACGACTGGTCCGACGACGTGATGACCTACGTCTCCGCCGCGCGCGGCTACAAGGCCGGCGGCTTCAACCTCGATCGCGTGCAGTCCTCCAACGGCCTGTCCAGCGGCGTCGGCGGGATCGTGCCGGTGGACGACACCTCGTTCCCAGGCGAGTTCGTCGACAGCTACGAACTCGGCCTGAAGACCACCTGGGCCGAGGGCAACCTGCTGTTCAACGCCGCGCTGTTCTACCAGGACTACGAGGACTTCCAGCTCAACAGCTTCCTCGGCACCGCCTTCGTGGTCCGCTCGATCCCCAAGGTGACCTCCAGGGGCATCGACGCCGAGGTGCTGTGGCAGCCGGGCATCCGCGGGCTGATGGTGCAGGGCGGGCTGACCTACGCCGAGACCGAGTACGGCGACGATCCGCTGCCCGACCCGGAGCTGGTGCTGCTGCCCGGCAACCAGATGAGCTTCGCGCCGAAGTGGTCTGGCAACGCCTCGGTGACCTACGACTGGGACATCGGCTCGAACCTGATGGGCCGCTTCAACATCGGCGCCAAGTACATGTCCGAGTACAACACCGGCTCCGATCTCGACCCGCAGAAGCTGCAGGAGGCCTACACCCTGCTCAACGCGCGCATCGGCATCGGCCGCCAGGACCAGCGCTGGATGCTGGAGTTCTGGGGCCAGAACCTGACCGACGAGACCTACAAGCAGGTCGGCATCGACGCGCCGATCCAGGCCGGCTCGTGGAACGCGTTCCTCGGCGCGCCGCGCACCTACGGCATGACCCTGCGGCTGCGCTACTAGCGCCGGCCGTCCCGGCGGCGCGCGTCGCCCATGCGCGCCGCCGGGGCGCCTCGCCGCGCCCGGGGACGACTTGCGGCGGCCGATCGGCGACACTGTGCCGGTTCCCCACAGGCACCGCACCGTCATGTCCCTTCCCGACGACGCCGCGCTCGAACGGCTCGCCGAGGCCACCGGCCGCCGGCTGCTGGCCGCGCGCGACACCCTGGTGACCGCCGAGAGCTGCACCGGCGGCTGGATCGCCAAGGTCATGACCGACATTGCCGGCTCCTCGGCCTGGTTCGACTGCGGCATGGCGGTCTACAGCTACGAGGCCAAGCAGGCCCTGCTGGGCGTGAGCCCGCTGACCCTGGAGGCGGAGGGCGCGGTGAGCCGCGAGACCGCGCTGGAGATGGTCTCCGGCGCGCTGGTGCGCTCGGGCGCGAGCGTGGCGGTGGCGGTCACCGGCATCGCCGGGCCCGGCGGCGGCACGCCCGGCAAGCCGGTCGGCACGGTCTGGATCGCCTGGAAGCGCCGCGGCGGCTATCCGCGCGCGGAACTGTTCCGCTTCGAGGGCGACCGCGACGCGGTGCGGCGGCAGACCGTCGAGGCGGCGTTGCGCGGCCTGGAGGACCTGTGATGCGCCCTGGCGCGCGCGCGACCGGGGGCGCCGGGTGATGTGGGAGACCCTGGGCACCGTCCGCGACCTCGGCCGGTTGCAGGAAATCGCCTCGGTCCTGATCCGCTACGGCTTCGGCGACCTGGTCCGGCGCATCGGCCTGTCCGGCGCGCTGGAACGCGCCGGGCGCCTGCTGCACTGGCAGCACGCCGAGGAACTGCTGCGCATGACGCCGCCGGCGCGCCTGCGCCACGCGCTGCAGGACCTCGGGCCGACCTTCGTCAAGCTCGGGCAGGTGCTGGCCACGCGCATCGACCTGCTGCCGGCGGAGTGGATCCGCGAGCTGGGCGAGCTGCAGAACGCGGTGCCGGCGCTGCCGTTCGAGGCGATCCGCGACCAGCTCGCCGCCGATCTCGGCGCGGACCCGGAGGTGGTGTTCGCGCGCCTGGAGCGACGCCCGCTCGCCGCCGCCTCGCTGGCGCAGGCCCATCGCGCCTGGCTCGCCGACGGCAGCCCGGTGGTGCTGAAGGTGCGGCGGCCGGGCATCCGCGAGGTGGTCGAGGCCGACCTGCGGCTGCTGGCGCGGCTGGCCGAGATCGTCGAGGCGCAGGCGCCCGACCTGCGGCGCTACCGGCCCACCGGCATCGTGCAGCAGTTCGCCGCCTCGCTGCGCGCCGAACTCGACTTCGCCGGCGAGTGCCGCAACGCCCAGCGCATCGCCGCCAACTTCGCCGGCCACCCGGGCATCGCGATCCCGGAGGTGTACTGGCAGTGGACCTCCGAGCGCCTCAACGTGCAGGCGTTCATGGATGGCATTGCCGGGCGCGACTTCGCCGCGCTCGACGAGGCCGGGCTGGACCGCCACGAGCTGGCGCGAACAGGCGCCGGCATCGTGCTGAAGATGGTGCTCGAGGACGGTTTCTTCCACGCCGATCCGCACCCCGGCAACATCTTCTACCTGCCGGACGGCCGCATCGGCGTCATCGATTTCGGCATGGTCGGGCGCATCTCCGAGCAGCGCCGGCTGCAGGTGGCGCAACTGCTGCACGGCCTGGTCGACCAGGACGCCGAGGCGGTGACCGACATCCTGCTGGAGTGGACCGAGGGCGGGGCCGACGTGGACGAGGGCCGCCTGCAGGCCGACGTGGGCGCGTTCACCGATCAGTACCGCGGCGTGCCGCTGAAGCAATTGCGCATGGGCGCGATGCTGGCCGACGTCGCCGCGCTGCTGCGCCGGCACGGCCTGACCCTGCCGCCCGATCTGGCGCTCATGATCAAGGCCTTCCTGACCCTGGAGGGGCTGGGCCGCCAGCTCGATCCGGATTTCGACATGGCCACCGAGGCGCGGCCCTTCGTGCAGCGCGCGATGCTGCAGCGCTATTCGCCGCTGCTGCTGGCCCGGCGCACCCGGCGCACCGTGTCGGGGACGATCGACCTGCTGGGCGACCTGCCGCGCGACCTGCGCCGCCTGCTGCAGGCCGCCCGCCACGGGCGGCTGCGCGGGCAGATCGAGGTTACCTCGCTCAAGGCCTTCGGCGACCAGCTCAACAGCGCCGCCAACCGCCTCACCATCGGCGTCGTCACCGCCGCGCTGATCATCGGCTCATCGATCGTGATGAACAGCGTCGGCGGCGGCATCGCCAACCGCTGGCTGATGGCGATGGGCGTGCTCGGCTTCGTCGGCGCCGCGCTGACCGGGATCTGGATCGTGCTGTCGATCTGGCGCAGCCGGAAGCATTGACCCGCCTGCGGGTTAGTAGTAATACTACTAACCATGCAGCTCACCGACACCCAGCAGGCCATCCTGGCCCTCATCGCCGAGCGCGTGGAGGCCGAGGGCGTGCCGCCCTCGCAGGCGGAGATCGCCCGCGCCTTCGGCTTCAGCGGGGTGCGCGCGGCGCAGTACCACCTGGAGGCCCTGGAGGCCGCCGGCGCCATCGAACGGGTGCCCGGGCGCGCGCGCGGCATCCGCCTGCTCGCCGCGCCGCCGCGGCGGCAGGAGGCGCTGCCGCTGCCGGCCGCGGACGACGCGCTGCGGCTGCCGGTGCTGGGGCAGGTCGCCGCCGGCCTGCCGATCGGCGCCGGCGCGCCCGGCAGCCTGGGCGATGCGGACGACTACGTCGTGCTCGACCGGGTGCTGTTCTCGCCCTCGCCGGACTACCTGCTCAAGGTCAAGGGCGATTCCATGCGCGACGAGGGCATCTTCGACGGCGACCTGATCGGCGTGCATCGCACCGCGCAGGCGCGCTCCGGGCAGATCGTGGTCGCGCGCATCGACGAGGAGATCACCGTCAAGCTGCTGCGCGTGGGCAAGGACCGCATCCGCCTGATGCCGCGCAACCCGGATTACGCGCCGATCGAGGTGCAACCCGGCCAGGACTTCGCCATCGAGGGCCTGTACTGCGGCCTGGTGCGGCCGAACCGGTGAGGGCGCCGCAGCGCTCGCGCGAAACGCCCGGCCCGCGCGCGGCGTTTTCCCACGGTCGCCGGCGGCGCCCGCCGATCCCGCCCCCGGCGCGCCGGCGCCAGCATGGCCCTCACGGGGTCGCAGCCCGTGCGACCGCCGCCGCCTAACCTGCCTTCAGTCGAATCACCTACCCCGGAGACCACCAGATGGACGAGAACAAGAAGCGCGCGCTGTCGGCCGCCCTGAGCCAGATCGAGAAGCAGTTCGGCAAGGGCTCGGTGATGCGCATGGGCGACAACCCGGTCGAGGCCGCGGAGGTCATTCCCACCGGCTCGCTGCAGCTCGACCTGGCGCTGGGCATCGGCGGCCTGCCCAAGGGCCGCGTGGTCGAGATCTACGGGCCGGAGTCGTCCGGCAAGACCACCCTCACGCTGCAGGCGATCGCGCAATGCCAGAAGGCCGGCGGCACCGCCGCCTTCATCGACGCCGAGCACGCGCTGGACCCGAACTACGCCACCAAGCTCGGCGTGAACATCGACGACCTGCTGGTCTCGCAGCCCGACACCGGCGAGCAGGCGCTGGAGATCGCCGACATGCTCGTGCGCTCCAACGCCGTGGACATGGTGGTCGTGGACTCGGTGGCCGCGCTGACGCCCAAGGCCGAGATCGAGGGCGAGATGGGCGACCAGCTGCCCGGCCTGCAGGCGCGCCTGATGAGCCAGGCCCTGCGCAAGCTCACCGGCAACATCAAGCGCTCCAACTGCCTGGTGATCTTCATCAACCAGCTGCGCATGAAGATCGGCGTGATGATGCCCGGCCAGAGCCCGGAGACCACCACCGGCGGCAACGCGCTGAAGTTCTACGCCTCCGTGCGCCTGGACATCCGCCGCATCGGCGCGATCAAGAAGGGCGACGAGATCATCGGCAACCAGACCCGGATCAAGGTCGTCAAGAACAAGATGGCGCCCCCTTTCAAGCAGGTCATCACCGAGATCCTCTACGGCGAGGGCATCAGCCGCGAGGGCGAACTGATCGACATGGGCGTGGAGCTGAAGCTCGTGGACAAGGCCGGCGCCTGGTACGGCTACGACGGCGAGCGCATCGGCCAGGGCAAGGAGAACGCCCGCCAGTACCTCAAGGAGAACCCGGAGGTCGCCTCCCGCCTCGAGGCCGCGCTGCGCGCGCAGTTCGTGCCGGCCGAGGCGAAGCGCGACGAGGACGCCACCGCGGAGGACGACTGACGACGTTTCCGTCGCCATGAATTCCGAGCGCGATCCGTCCGCTGCGGCGCCCGCCGCGCAGGCGCCCGCCCGGCGTAAGGCCGGGCGGGCGAAGCGATGAGTACCGCCGGCGGCCCGGAGGATCCCGGTACCGGTGCGCGCCGGCGCCGGCCGCGGGCCGAGCCGAGCCCGGCGCAACGCGCGCTCGGTTTGCTGGTGCGGCGGGAGCATTCCGCGTTCGCCGCGCTGGCCGAGAGCGGCGAGGACGACTGGGCCGGCGTGGCGCGCGACCTGGTCGCGCGGCGCTTTCCCGCCGCGGAGGACGAAGAGGCCGAAGCGTCGCGGAGCCGCCGGCGCAAGGCGGCCGACTTCCTGCTGCGGCGCGGCTTCGACGTCGAGACCGCACGCGCCGCCAGCGGCCTCGACGACGACGGATAGCCCGCGACCGGCGCGGGCCCCTGGATTCGCGACGGAAGACGGACGCGTCCCTGCGCGAGCGACGCGCCGCGACCGGCACCCTGTTCGCGGCGATCGGCAAGCGCCTTCGCGCATGGGTGCGCCTCCATGCCCTCCATGCCCGGCAAGCAGTCCGCCCGGCGTCCGTCGCGTCGCGACGTCCCGTGCCCGGCAGCGCCCGCCGGTGCGCGGGGACGGCCGCTTCCCGGCGGGCGCCGCCGGCAGGCGCGAGGCCGCGCCCGGGCAGGGCGCCCTTCGGGCCGGGCCGCCCCTCGCCGACAACCGGGCGCGGCAGCCCCGACTCCCCGCGCGGCCGGGCGCCCCCCGCCGGTCTGCACGCGCGCGCCGGCCCTGCTAATCTTGCCGGTTACCGGGTTGTCTGTTCCTCGTCGTGGCCGCATCTGTGGTCGGCGCCGGATCGGTGCCCCTCCACGTCGCAATCGCCGCCACGCATGAAGACCACCGCCGACATCCGCTCCGAGTTCCTCGACTTCTTCCGCGGCAAGGGCCACACCATCGTGCCCTCGGCGTCGCTGGTGCCCGGCAACGATCCGACCCTGCTGTTCACCAACTCCGGCATGGTCCAGTTCAAGGACGTGTTCCTGGGCGCGGAGAAGCGCAGCTACGTGCGCGCGGCCGACGTCCAGCGCTGCCTGCGCGCCGGCGGCAAGCACAACGATCTCGATTCCGTCGGCTACACCGCGCGCCACCACACCTTCTTCGAGATGCTGGGCAACTGGTCGTTCGGCGACTACTTCAAGAAGGACGCGATCGCCTGGGCCTGGGAGCTGCTGACCGAGGTGTGGAAGCTGCCGCGCGAGCGCCTGCTGGTCACCGTCTACCACACCGACGACGAGGCCTACGCGCTGTGGCGCGACATGGTCGGCCTGCCCGAGGACCGCATCGTCCGCATCGGCGACAACAAGGGCGCGCCCTACGCCTCCGACAACTTCTGGCAGATGGCCGACACCGGCCCGTGCGGCCCCTGCACGGAGATCTTCTACGACCACGGCCCGCACATCGCCGGCGGTCCCCCCGGCTCGCCCGACGAGGACGGCGACCGCTACATCGAGATCTGGAACCTGGTGTTCATGCAGTTCGACCGCCAGCCCGACGGCACGCTGCTGCCGTTGCCGGCGCCCTGCGTGGACACCGGCATGGGCCTGGAGCGGCTGACCGCGGTCCTGCAGCACGTCCACAGCAACTACGAGATCGACCTGTTCCAGGCGCTGATCCGCAAGGCCGCCGAGCTGACCGCGACCGCCGACCTGGAAAACAAGTCGCTGCGGGTGATCGCCGACCACATCCGCGCCTGCGCCTTCCTGATCGTCGATGGCGTGCTGCCTTCCAACGAGGGCCGCGGCTACGTGCTGCGCCGGATCGTCCGCCGCGCGCTGCGCCACGGCTGGATGCTCGGCGTGCGCGAGCCGTTCTTCCACCGGATGGTGGGCACCCTCGACGCGCTGATGGGCGAGGTCTACCCGGAACTGCGCGCTGCTCGCGAGCTGGTGGAGCGCAGCCTGCGCGCGGAGGAGGAACGCTTCGCCGAGACCCTCGACGCGGGCATGCGCATCTTCGACGAGGTGGCCGCGCGCAGCGCCGGCGTCATCCCCGGCGAGGACGCCTTCCGCCTCTACGACACCTACGGTTTCCCGCTCGACCTGACCGCCGACATCGCCCGCGAGCGCGGCCTGCAGGTGGATACCGCCGGCTTCGACGCGGCGATGGCGCGTCAGCGCGAGACCGCGCGGGCGGCGGGCAAGTTCGCCTCGGGCACCGGCCTGCCGGCCGACCTGGTCGCGCAGATCCCCGCCACCGCCTTCCTCGGCTACGACCAACTGCAGGCCGAGGGCCTGGAAGTGGTGGCGCTGCTGCGCGACGGCCGGCCGGTGGAGCGGGTGGAGCAGGGCGAGGAGGCGGTGGTGATCCTGGACCGCACGCCGTTCTATGCCGAATCCGGCGGCCAGGTCGGCGATACCGGCACGCTCGAGGGCGACGGCGTGCGCTTCGAGGTCGCCGACACGCGCAAGTTCGCCGGCCAGTTCCACGGCCATATCGGCCGCGTGGCCGCCGGCGCGCTCGCGCGCGGCGACCGCCTCGGCGGCCGGGTCGAGGCCGCGCGCCGCGGCGCCATCGTGCTCAACCACAGCGCCACCCACCTGCTGCACGGCGCCTTGCGCGGGCTGCTGGGCACCCACGTGGCGCAGAAGGGCTCGCTGGTCGCGCCGGACCGGCTGCGTTTCGATTTTTCCCATTTCGAGCCGGTCGATGCCGCCGCGCTCGCCGAGATCGAGCGCCGGGTCAACGAGGAGGTGCGCCAGGACCATCCGGTGGCCATCCGCGAGATGGACATGCAGGCGGCGCTCGACGCCGGCGCGATCGCGCTGTTCGGCGAGAAGTACGGCGAGCGCGTGCGCGTGGTGACGATGGGCGATTCGGTCGAGCTGTGCGGCGGCACCCACGTCGGGCGCACCGGCGAGATCGGCCTGTTCAAGCTGGTGTCCGAGGGCGGCGTGTCGGCCGGCGTGCGTCGCGTGGAAGCGCTGACCGGGCAGGCGGCGCTGGACTACGTGGCCGCGGAGGCGCGTCAGCTGCGGCAGGTCGCCGGCCTGCTGGGCGCCACGCCCGGCGAGGCGGCCGACAAGCTGCGCGCGCTGCTCGAGCGGCAGAAGAAGCTCGAGCGCGAACTCGACGCCCTCAAGGCCAAGGCCGCGAGCGGCGCCACCGCCGATCTCGCCGCCTCCGCGGTCGAGGTCGGCGGCATCAAGGTGCTCGCCGCGCGCGTCGAGGGCTTCGACGCCAAGGCCCTGCGCGAGGCGGTCGACCGGCTCAAGCAGCAGCTCGGCGATGCGGTGGTGCTGCTGGCCGGCGCCGCCGACGGCAAGGCCGCGCTGGTCGCCGGCGTCAGCGGCGGCGCGCTCGGCGCGGTCAAGGCCGGGGAACTCCTGTCCGCGGTCGCCGGTCGCATCGGCGGCAAGGGCGGCGGGCGTCCGGACCTGGCCCAGGGCGGCGGCCCCGACGGCCCGGAGCTGGCGGCCGCGCTCGAAGCGGTTCCCGAATGGGTGTCCGGACGGGTGGGCGCCGCCGGACCGTGACTTCCTGCCTAGTTCGCCTTCAGCCAGCGCCGGCTATGATGGCCGTTTGCTGCATCCAAAATCGCAATGGCGGGGTCGGGCGGGATTGCCCGGACCGCCGCTGGCGGGAGCCCCGCCAGTCCATGGAGAAGTTCTCATGTTGATTCTGACTCGACGCGTCGGCGAGACCCTCATGATCGGCGACAACGTCACCGTGACCGTTCTCGGCGTCAAGGGCAACCAGGTGCGCATCGGCATCACCGCACCGAAGGACGTGGCCGTCCATCGCGAAGAGATCTACCAGCGCATTCATCGCGGCGAAGGCCACGACGGCGGCGACGAACAGCCCTGAGGGTTTGCCGCCTCGTAGCCGAACCGTTATCCTTCGCAACCGGGTTTCGCATCGTGTGCGCGGCCCGGTCCGCGGAGAGTTGCCCGAGAGGCCGAAGGGGCTCCCCTGCTAAGGGAGTATGGGGTCAAAAGCTCCATCGAGGGTTCGAATCCCTCACTCTCCGCCATTCCTTCCGGCTCGTCCCGCCAGGCGTTCGTTGCGGGATGCGACCGGCAGGCATGCCGGCACTGGTTCCATCGTTCCACCCGGCGCCGTCCAGGCGGCGTCGGCAGGAAGGCGTCGCATGCGACGTTTTCCGACGCGCGGAAAACGCGGCGTCGCGTTCCACCGAAAAGATGCGCTGCATGCATTGACGAGGTGGAAATCGACCGTCATAATTCCGCGCCTTCGCGCCCGTAGCTCAGTTGGATAGAGCACCAGGCTACGAACTTGGGGGTCGGAGGTTCGAATCCTTCCGGGCGCGCCATATGTAGCAACTAAGCCGCTGATTTCAGCGGCTTTTTTGTTCTGCGGACCCTGCCAACCCCCCTAAATACCCCCCTACGAATCTTGAGTAGGGGAATGGGGTTGGGAGGTGACCAAAGCCTCAATGCGCCCGTTACAGGTGCCGCTGGTAGCGTGGGCGGCAGAAGGTGGTCTTGGCAGGTTCGCGCTCGGGCTTCGGCGGCCACGCGCGCACGCGCTCATCGTCTGGATGCCATCGAACTGGGCGAGCGCCCACAACCTCCATGCGGTCCTCGAACCGCTCTCCGAAGCGGCGAGCGGCCGTACGGGGATCTCAAGCAGTGGGACCGGCTGGCTTATCATCGGGCGTCACCAGAGGCCCGGGGAGCCTTCGTTACATGAACCAAGCCGCGTTGTCGTCTTTCATCTGGTCGGTCGCCGATCTTCTTCGCGGCAACTACAAACCGCACGAGTACGGCCGCTTCATCCTGCCCTTCACCGTCCTGCGCCGGCTGGACTGCGTCTTGGCGCCCACCAAGGACAAGATGCTGGCCGAGCTCAAGAAGAAGACCGACGCCGGCATCAACCCAGACCCGTTCTTGCGCCGCCTCGTCGGCGAGGCGCGCTTCTACAACACCTCGCCGATGGACCTGCCCAGACTGTTGGGCGACCAGGACCACATACGCCCCGAGCACGTCGATGCCTGGCTCAATCCCAGCGGAGACCTGGCGGCGATGCAGGCCATCTTCGATGACAAGCGGCACCCGTACTATGAGCATCGAGAGGCGGCATAATCGTCCGCATGGCGCCGTTCCCCACTCGACGCTTGGAACATGAAGAGTATCGAGAAGCTGAGCCTGTCAGAGCTTGAATCGCTCTTACTCGCGGCGGAGAAGAGGAAAGCACTCATATCCCGTCGACGTCCGCCTTCTGTGGTTCGGAATGAGCTCATTGCGCTGGCCCAATCCTATGGCTATGCGATCCATGAGATTTTTGACGTCTCTGACGTACCTCGTGTAGCTGCAAGGCGCATTCGGACGCAGAAGCAGGGGAAGGTTTCCGCAAAGTACCGGGATCCAGAGAACAAGAGAAATACTTGGTCTGGCCGCGGCCAGATGCCGCGGTGGCTTGCCGACAAGGTACGACGGGGCGCGCGAGTTGCCGATTACCTCATCCCCGGCCTTGCTCGACCCACTGTGAAGGATGTCAGATCGATCGGTCGGCGAACGGTCTACAAGGCAGAAGTGCACTCGGGAAGGTCCTCGTCCGACCCAATCAAGGGCAGGTGAGTGCTGGGATTAGGGATCGTTATCGTGGCTAGCAGCCGACAAGTTCGCCTGCGCTGCGTGTTTTTGCGTCCGGCGGCCTCCAGATACCGTTCGAGGCTCATGAGCGGCACCCCGGTTCCGGACATGAAACCTGGGCGCTGCCCGGCCGGCGCAGTGCCCCCAGGATGGTGCACGTTCCGCGCTCGCCGCCGGCGCAGTCGGCAATGACCCGTTCCAGTTCCGACGCCATACGCTGCAACTCTGCGATGCGCCCCTGGATATCGGCCAGATGGGTGCGGGCCATGGCGTCGACGTCGCGGCACGACATGGTGGGGTCGTCGTCCAGGCGCAGCAGGCTGCGGATCTCCTCCAGGCTGAAGCCCAGCTCGCGCCCTCGGCTGATGAAGCGCAGCCGGTCGACATCGGCGGGGGTGTAGGAGCGATAGCCGCTGTGCGTGCGCTTGGGCGGCGACACCAGGCCCGAGCGCTCGTAGTAGCGGATGGTCTCCAGGTGGCAGCCACTGGCGGCGGCCGCTTCGCTGATCTTCACGTGCTTGACTCCGTAGCTACTACAGACTTTATCCTTCGCCGTATTCCGCCGCCACCCTGGCCGGGTGGCATCTGTTCGACGAGGACCCCGATGAGCGATTGCGGCTGCCACCATGAGGCAAAGAACGCACAGGAGCGGCGCGTACTGCGCATCGCCCTGGTGCTCAACGCCGCCATGGCGGTGATCGGCGGCCTTGCCGGCTGGATCGCCCAGTCGACCGGCCTGCTGGCCGACGCCCTGGACATGCTGTCCGACGCCACCGCCTACGCGATCGGCCTGGTGGCCATTGGGCGCACCGCCCGCTTCAAGGCGAACGCGGCCTGGCTCAGTGGCAGCGTGCTGCTCGTGCTCGGTATCGGCGTGCTGGTGGAGGTGGGCCGGCGCGTCGTCTATGGCGCCGAGCCGCTCAGCGGCTGGATGATCGGCACCGCGCTGCTGTCGCTTGCGGTCAACGTCACCGTCCTGCGCCTGCTTGCCCCGCTGAAGGCGGGCGAGGTCCACCTGCGTGCCACCTGGCTGTTCACCCGCGCCGACGTGGTGGCCAACATCGGCGTCATCCTGGCCGGTGTATTGGTACTCTGGCTCGCCACCCCGTACCCGGATTACGTCATCGGCACCCTGATCGGCCTGTACGTGATCAAGGAAGCCATCGAGATCCTCGGCGATGCCCGCCGTGCCCGCGCCGAATCGAAATCGCCCTCTGCATGACCTCGCGCCGTCCCCCGCTGTCCCTCTGTCGCTGGCTGATGCTGGCGGCATTGGCGTTGAGCGTGGTCCTGCAGCCGGTGCTGGGCTCGGTGAGCGAATTGCACGAGCTGTCGCACGGCGCCGCGAGCGTGCACGACATCAGCGAAACCGGAGCGCCCGATGAAGAGGGCAATGCCGCCGGCACGCTGCACGTCATGCACCACTTGGCTCACTGCTGCGGGCATGTGGTGCCTACACCCGCTGCACCGCTGGTGCTGCCCCGGATCAGTCACAGCGAACCCACGAACCTGACGGACTCGCGCCTTGTGCCTAGCGGGCGATGGCTCGCCCCCTTCCGACCTCCGATCTCGGCCTGACGCCCCACCGGCGCTGATGCCGGCTTCTGGCCCTTTCCGATTGGAGTGTTTCCATGTCTGTGCGACTTGCGGCGTTCGCCGCACTGGTCGCCGTGTCCGCCATTGCATGGCCGGCGAACGCGGCTGATCGACTCTCCCTGGACGACGCATTTGCGCGCGTCGCCGAATCCCATCCCGATCTGCGCCTGCTCGGGGCGCGACACAACGTGCTCGCCGCCGAACTGGGCCGCGCAACCCTGCGCCCCCCACTGGTCGCCGGCGCCAGCGTCGAGAACGCTTTCGGCACCGGCGAGGCGAGTGGCCTGAGCGGCGCGGAGCTGACCCTGACCCTGGCGTCGGTGCTGGAGCGTGGCGGCAAGCTCGATGCGCGTCGCACGCTGGCGCAAAGTCGCATCGATGCCCTGGCGGTCGAGCGCGAGGCCCGGCGCCTCGACCTGCTGGCGGAAGTCGCGCGTCGCTACTTGGCGATGGTCGCCGCGCAACGCCAGCGCGAGATCGCCGAGCTCGACATTGCCCAGCGGCAACGTACCGTCGCCGGAGCGCGGCAACGGCTGCAGGCCGGCGCTTCGCCCGAGTCGGTCGTGCTGACCGCGCAGGCGGCCCTGGCCCGAGCGGAGTTGGATCGTGCCCGTGCCGAGCAACGCCATGCGGCGGCGCGGCAGCACCTGGCCGCCCTGTGGGGCGAGCGATCACCCACCTTCGACGCGGTGGCTGGCGACCCGACGGTCCTGCCCGAGGTGCCTGCGTTTGCCACCCTGGCGAGCTTGCTGGAACAGACGCCCGAGCTTGCGCAGTTCGTCGGTGAGCGCCGTATCCGTGAGGCGCGCCTGCAACTCGCGCGTGCCGATGCCAAGGCGGATCTGGATTGGGAAGTCGGCATCCGCAGGTTGCAGTCAACAGACGACTTGGCCCTCGTGGGCAGTGTGTCGATGCCGCTGGGCGCGAGTCGCCGCGCGCAGCCGGAGATCCGCGTGGCCGAGGCCGAACTCACCGCGCTGGAGATCGAACGCGAGTCCAAGGGGCTGTCGCTGTATTCGACACTGGCCGAAGCGCACGGGCGCTACCTCACGGCGCAGGTGGAGCTGGATCGGCTGCGCACCGACGTGATGCCCAAGCTCGCCAGGGCCGAAGCGGCGGCCGAGCGCGCCTACCGCGCCGGGGCCATCAGCTACCTGGAATGGGCGCAGTTGCAGTCCGAACGCACCGCCGCGCGCAAACAACAACTCGACGCCGCGTTTGAAGCCCAGCGCGCCCTTATCGAAATCCAACGCCTGACCGGAGCGCCTTTCGTGGCGGCACCGACACGGGCGACGCAAGGAGACACCCCATGAAGTGGATGCACCGGATCAGCGCGCTGACGCTGGCTGTCCTGTTGGGCGCTTGTGGCGGCGCCAAGCCCGCGGGTGAGCCCGGCCATGAAGACGAATCGCAGGCCGAAGCGGGCGGCCACGAAGAGGAAGGTCACGAAGAGGCGATGGATCGCACCACCATCGCCGCGAAGGTGGCGCAGGACGCCGGCATTCGCGTTGCACCGGCTGCCGCCGGGGTGATCGCCGACGAGCACGAAGTCCAGGGATTGCTCACGCCCGTCGAAGGCCGCGTCGCCAAGGTCATGGCGCGCTTTCCCGGCCCGATCCGTACGCTGCGCGCCAACGTGGGCGACCGCGTGCGGGCCGGGCAGCCGCTGGCCACGATCGAGAGCAACCTGAGCCTCACCACCTACACCGTGCCTGCGCCGATTTCCGGCGTGGTCCTCGCGCGCAACGCGTCGATCGGCACGGTCGCCGGCGAGGGCGCGGCGCTGTACGAGATCGCGGACCTGTCGGAGCTGTGGGTGGACCTGCACATCTTCGGCGCGGACGCACAGCACATCACCGCCGGCGTACCGGTGTTGGTTACCCGCATGAGCGATGGCGTCACCGCCGAAACCACGCTCGAACGCGTGCTGCCGGGAACCGCCACCGCGAGCCAGAGCACCGTGGCGCGTGCCACGATCCGCAACCTCGACGGCCTGTGGCGGCCGGGTTCCGCGGTAAAGGCGCGGGTGACGGTCGATCACCAGCCCGTTAACCTCGTGGTCCCGCTCGGCGCGCTGCAGACCGCCGGCGAGGACGATGTGGTGTACGTGCGCCGGGGCGACACCTACGTCACGCGCCCGGTGCGGGGCGGGCGCCGCGACGCACAGCGCGTCGAGATCGTGTCCGGCCTGAAGGCCGGCGAGCAGGTCGTGGTCGAGCAGAGCTTCCTCGTCAAGGCGGACATCGAGAAATCGACCGCCGAGCACGAGCACTGAGGTCGCCGCCATGCTCGAAAAAATCATCCGATTCGCCATCGCGCATCGGTGGCTGATGTTGCTGCTCACGCTCGCCCTGGTCGGGCTGGGCGTGTGGAGCTTCACGAAGCTGCCGATCGATGCCACGCCGGACATCACCAATGTCCAGGTGCAGATCAATACCGAGACGCCGGGCTACTCGCCGCTGGAGGCCGAGCAGCGCGTCACTTTCCCCATCGAGACGGCGCTGGCCGGCCTGCCGCGCCTGGACTACACCCGATCGCTGTCCCGCTATGGCCTGTCGCAGGTGACCGTCATCTTCGAGGACGGCACCGACATCTACTTCGCCCGCCAACAGGTATCCGAACGCCTGCAGCAGGTGAAGTCGCAGCTGCCGGAAGGATTGGACCCGGACATGGGGCCCATCGCCACCGGCATGGGCGAGATCTTCATGTACACCGTCGACGCCGATCCGACGGCGCGCAAGCGGGACGGCACACCGTATACGGCCACCGACCTGCGCACCCTGCAGGATTGGGTGGTGCGTCCGCAGATGCGCAATACGCCGGGCGTTACCGAGGTCAACACCATCGGTGGCTTCGAACGGCAGATCCACATCACGCCGGATCCGGCCAAACTGGTGGCGCTGGGCTTCACCCTGCATGACGTGGTCACGGCGATCGCGGCCAACAACCAGAACGTCGGCGCCGGCTACATCGAGCGCAACGGCCAGCAGTTCCTCGTTCGCGTACCGGGCCAGGTTGCCGATCTCGATGCCATCCGTGAGATCGTGCTGGACCGGCGCGAAGGCGTGCCGATCCGGGTACGCGACGTGGCGCTCGTGGGCGAAGGACCGGAACTGCGTACGGGTGCCGCGACACAGAACGGCCGCGAGGTGGTCATCGGCACCGTTGTGATGCTGGTGGGCGCCAACAGCCGGGAGGTATCGCAGGCCTCCGCGGCGAAGCTCGAAACGGCAAACGCGAGCCTGCCTGAGGGCGTCACGGCCCGTCCAGTCTACGACCGCACCGCACTGGTCGACCGCACGATCCACACCGTCGCCAAGAACCTCATCGAGGGCGCGATCCTCGTCGTCGTCGTGCTGTTCCTGCTGCTGGGGAACGTCCGCGCTTCATTGGTCACGGCGGCGGTGATTCCGCTGGCGATGCTGTTCACCGTTATCGGCATGGTGCGCGGCGGCGTGTCGGGCAACCTGATGAGCCTGGGCGCGCTCGATTTCGGACTCATCGTCGACGGCGCCGTGATCATCATCGAGAACTGCCTGCGCCGCTTCGGCGAGGCGCAGCACGCCCTCGGCCGCACCATGACGCGGGAGGAACGCTTCGACCTGACCGCGGTCGCGACGGCCGAAGTCATCCGTCCCAGCCTGTTCGGCGTCGGCATCATCACCGCCGTGTACCTGCCCATCTTTGCGCTGAGCGGCATCGAAGGAAAGATGTTCCACCCGATGGCGATCACCGTGGTGCTTGCGCTGACCGGTGCGATGCTGCTCTCGCTCACCTTCGTGCCGGCGGCCGTCGCCACCTTCCTGGGCGGCCGCGTCGAGGAGAAGGAAAACCGTCTGATGGCATGGACCAAACGCCGCTATGCACCGATGCTGGCCTGGTCGTTGAAGCGTCGGGGCTGGGTGCTAACTGGCGCTGCCGCCTTGGTAGTGCTGTGCAGCTTGCTTGCTACCCGTCTGGGCACCGAGTTCATTCCGAACCTGGACGAAGGCGACATCACGGTGCAGGCGCTGCGCATTCCCGGCACCAGCCTGACCCAGTCGGTAGCCATGCAGGGAACACTGGAGAAGACGCTGGCAGGCTTCCCGGAAGTGGAACGCGTGTTCGCCAAGATCGGCACTGCCGAAGTGGCCAGCGACCCCATGCCGCCGTCGATTTCAGACACCTTCGTGATGCTCAAGCCGCGTGAGGACTGGCCCGACCCACGCAAGCCGAAGGACGAGTTGCTGGAGGAGATGGAAGCGGCGATCACCAGGCTGCCCGGCAACAACTACGAGCTGACCCAGCCCATCCAGATGCGCACCAACGAGC
The DNA here is from genome assembly GCF_000559025.1 of Luteimonas huabeiensis HB2. Classification (GTDB taxonomy): domain Bacteria; phylum Pseudomonadota; class Gammaproteobacteria; order Xanthomonadales; family Xanthomonadaceae; genus Luteimonas; species Luteimonas huabeiensis. Next base: position 108,729 of record NZ_JAAN01000015.1, read on the forward strand.
TGATTTCCGGCGTGCGTGCGGACGTGGCGGTCAAGATCTATGGCGACGACCTCGACCAGCTGGTCCGCACGGCGGCGCAGGTGCAGCGAGTGATGGCGGCCGTGCCCGGTGCGGCCGACGTCAAGACCGAACAAGTCGCCGGCTTGCCGCTGCTGACCGTGGTGCCGGATCGCCAGGCGCTCGTGCGTTACGGGCTCAACCCAGGCGACGTGCAGGACACGGTGGCCACGGCCGTAGGCGGCGAGGTGGCCGGCCAGTTGTTCGACGGCGATCGGCGCTTCGATCTGGTCGTACGCCTGCCCGAAGGTGTGCGCCAGGACCCGGCCGCACTCGCCGATCTGCCGATCCCGCTGGGCAGCAACGGCGAGGCCGACGAATCGAGCCGGCCGGCAAGCTGGGTGGGCGATGCGCCACGCACGGTGCCGTTGCGGGAAGTGGCGCGCATCGAGTCCACGCTTGGCCCCAACCAGATCAACCGCGAGAACGGCAAGCGCCGCGTGGTCGTCACGGCCAATGTGCGCGACCGCGACCTCGGCGGCTTCGTCAACGAACTGCAATCGGCGATCGAAGCGAAGGTCCGGGTACCCACTGGCTACTGGATCGAATACGGCGGCACGTTCGAGCAACTGATCTCCGCGAGCCGGCGCCTGGCGATCGTGGTCCCGGTGACGCTGGTGATCATCTTCGGCCTGTTGTTCATGGCCTTCGGTTCGGCGAAGGATGCGGCCATCGTGTTCAGTGGCGTGCCGCTGGCGTTGACCGGCGGCGTAATCGCACTGGCATTGCGCGGCATTCCGCTGTCGATCTCCGCTGGCGTCGGCTTCATCGCGTTGTCGGGCGTTGCCGTGCTGAACGGCCTGGTGATGATCGCGTTCATCCGAAAGCTCCGTGAGCAAGGCGATTCTCTCGACAATGCGATCGTGGATGGGGCGCTGGGTCGCTTGCGCCCGGTGCTGATGACGGCGCTGGTGGCCTCGCTCGGTTTCCTGCCGATGGCGCTCAACGTAGGCGCAGGTTCGGAAGTGCAGCGCCCGCTGGCGACGGTCGTGATCGGCGGCATCGTGTCCTCGACATTGCTGACGCTGCTCGTGCTGCCGGCGTTGTATCGCTGGCTGCATCGGCAGGCGGAGGGTTCACCGCGGGCTGCGAACGCTTGATCGAAACTTCATGCAGGCTGCGGCCACTTAGGAGCACAAGACATGGGTGCAGGACACGATCACGGGCTGGGCGAAGTCCAGCATGAGAAACCGTTGTGGTGGGCCTTCGGACTCACCGCCGCCTTCCTGGTCGCCGAGGTGGTGGGTGGCCTCGTCACCAACAGCTTGGCGCTGCTGTCCGACGCGGCTCACATGGCCACCGAGGGTTCACCCCCGTTTTCACGGACACTTACGAGAAGGCCGATCGAGGCCATGAGGAGTGTTCATGTCGAAGCGAAGGAAGTTCAGTGCAGAGTTCAAGCGTGGCGCGGTTGAGCAGGCGAGCCAGCCGGGCGTCAGCTGCGCTCAGGTGGCACGGGAGCTGGGGATCCGGGACACGCTGCTGACCCGCTGGAAGCGGGAGGCCCAGAGCCGGGGCCAGGTGGCCTTCGGTGGCACCGGGACGCCCCGGGACGAGGAACTGGCGCGGCTCAAGCGCGAGCTGGCCCGGGTGAAGAAGGAGCGGGATTTTTTGCGAGAAGCGGCGACGTTCTTTGCCAAGGGATCATCCTGAGGTATCAGGTGATCGAACGTTGCCGCGATGAGTTTCCAGTGCGACTGATGTGTCGTTGCCTGCGGGTCTCGGCCAGCGGTTACTACGACTGGAGTAAGCGCTTGCCCAGTGCCCGGGAGCGCGACAACCAGCGCTTGCTCGGCCGGATCCGTGAGTTGCATGAGGACAGCCGGGGCACATTGGGCGCCGGCCGGATGCATGAAGACCTTGCCGAGGAAGGCGAGACGGCGAGCCTGAACCGGGTGGCGCGTCTGATGGCGACCGATGGCCTGCAGGGTTGGCCGCGACCGAAGCGGCGAGGCCAGCGCGGCAAGCCGGCGCTGACGCCGCCGGGTGTGCGCAACCTGCTGGAGCGGGACTTCACCGCGTTGGAGCCGGAGACCAGGTGGGTCACCGACATCACCGAGCTCAAGACCCGGCAAGGCAAGCTGTATCTGTGCATCGTGCTGGACCTGTTTGACCAGCGGGTGGTGGGGTGGTCAATGCATCATCGTCAGGATCGTCAGATGGTGATCAGGGCCGTGCAGATGGCGGTCTGGCAGCGCCAAGGCAGCCATCCGCTGATCCTGCACTCCGACCGTGGCAGCCAGTTCCGAAGCGGCGACTACCAGCGTTACCTGGCGGCCAACGGCTTGGTGTGCTCGATGAGCGCGGTGGGCCACTGCGGTGACAACGCCGCGTGCGAAGGCTTCTTCGGCCTGCTCAAGCGCGAGCGGGTCTACCGCATGACCTACCCAACGCTCGATGCCGCGAGGGCGGATGTGTTCGAATACATCGAGCGGTTCCACAACCCGAGGATGCGACGAAGGGTCGCCAGGCAAGACCAGAAGTTCTCAGCCCTTTTACAACCGTCCGTGATTTCGGGGTAGAACCCTGCGCACCTGTCGCGGTGAGCTCCGCGCCCATATCGTTGGCATGCGGGCCGTGGCTGTGCATGCCCGACGGGTCGTGTGCGAGCTCGTGCATCTCGCCGGCGGCTGTCATGACCGGTTGCAGCACCAATCCCAGCGCAACCAGCCCCAGCGCGAAAACGCGCAGGAGCGGGAACCAGCGGTGGCGGGGCAAGCGGACCATGACCACGCAGGGTACCTGCGGGCGAGGGGGTATACAATTTCGCTGAATGCCGCGAGGGCTACAGGGCGAAGGCGCGCTCCAGCTCGGGGCCATGGCAGCGCTTGTACTTGCGGCCACCACCGCACAGACACGGCTGATGATCGCGCAGCCCGGTCAGCAGCGCGTGTCCCAGGAACTGTTGCGCCTGCTGCAGCGGTTCGATCTCGTTCGCCGGGACACTGACATGGCCGTCGGCCGTCGGTACGCCCCGACTCAGCACGTGCGTGATCGCTTCGGACACCCCGATGGCGTGCCGGATCAACTGGTCATCGCGAACCGGCAGGCGCACGTTGTCGACCGTCGCGCCGGTGTAGCGGCGTCGCGGGTCAGACACGAAGAGGACCTTGGTTTCATGGTGGAGCTTGGGCGTGACATCGACCATCTGGCCGTCAGGGGACAGCCAGATCGCGTGAAACTCCGCTTCGACCATCACATGCGGCCATTCCCATAGCTGCCAACCGCAGAGCATGCGTCCGCCGTCCCGCGCGATCTTCGCCTCGACGTTAGGGAAGCACTCTTTTTCAAGCGCATCAGGTTCGGGCTCGACAACCATGTAGGTCGCCACGCCGCCAGGAACCACTCTCTGGACCAGCTGGCGAATATGTCGGGTTATCTGCGGCGGGGTGGTGGTGTGCAAGCGTCGACCCTCGAATGGCACCGGAGAGAGACCGGTCGGCCTGATGATGAAGTACTCTGATGGCGCCGAGAGGTCGGCATCACGAAACCGATGGGTTCTGAACTCTCAAACCAATTGATCGTGATCAGGTCAACGACACGGAAGTCCAGTCCATGCTCTACGACGCTTTGACCTGCCGCTCGTACCACGGGCGTGTGCCGTTGACGATCCTGACCACTGATAGCATCACGGGGACCTCGATCAGCACGCCGACCACGGTAGCCAGCGCCGCGCCGGAGTGCACGCCAAACAGGGCCACCGCCGTAGCGACCGCCAGCTCGAAGAAATTGCTGGCCCCGATCAGCGCCGACGGTCCGGCCACGCAATGGGCGACACCCAGCCTGCGGTTGAGCAGGTAGGCTAGCCCGGAGTTGAAGTAGACCTGGATCAGGATCGGCACCGCCAGGATCGCGATGATCAGGGGCTGCTCGACGATCTGCCTTCCCTGGAAGCCGAACAGCAGCACCAGCGTCGCCAGCAGTGCAACCAGCGAGACAGGTCCCAAACGAGCGAGCACCCGTTCCAGCCTGGCCTCGCCGCCGCGTACAAGCAGCCAGCGACGCAAGACGATAGCCACCGCCACCGGCAACAGGATGTAGAGGCCCACCGACAGCGCCAGCGTGTCCCAGGGCACGGTGATCGACGACAGTCCCAACAGCAGGGCGACCAGCGGTGCGAACGCCACCACCATGATGGCGTCGTTGAGCGCGACCTGGCTGAGCGTGAAGTTCGCGTCGCCGCGACACAGGTTGCTCCACACGAACACCATGGCGGTGCAGGGTGCGGCGGCCAGCAGGATCAGCCCCGCCATGTAGGAGTCGATCTGGTCCGCCGGGAGCCAGTCGGCGAAGACATGCCGCAGGAAGAACCAGCCCAGCAGGGCCATCGAGAACGGCTTGACCGCCCAGTTGACGAACAGGGTGACGCCGATGCCGCGCCAGTGCCTGCCCACTTCCCGCATGGCGCCGAAGTCGACCTTCAGCAGCATCGGGATGATCATCAGCCAGATCAGTGCGGCCACCGGCAGGTTGACCTTCGCGACTTCCATGCCGCCGAGGGCTGCGAAAGCATTTGGCAAGAAATGTCCCAAGCTGGTGCCGACCACGATGCACAGCGCGACCCACAGGGTCAGGTAGCGTTCGAACAGCCCCATGCGGGGCGCTGCCTCAGCCATGGGCGACCGCCTCGTCTTCAGGTTGTACGAAGCCGATGCGGTCGAGGGCCGCCTTCAACGCTTCACGGTCATCCCAGACCTCGGTCGGCAGCGCCAGCAGAGCCTGCAGTCGCGCCTTGACGATGCGGTGGGCCTGGCGGAATGCCTTCCGCTTGTCCTCGTCATCGCCTTCAACGGTTGCCGGGTCCGGGAGCCCCCAGTGCACGCGAAGAAAGTCCCCGAGCACGACGGGGCAGGTTTCGGCCGCGGCCGAATCGCAGACGGTCACCACCAGATCCATCGGTACCGCGTCCGGCGTCGTGAACTCGTCCCAGGACTTGCTACGCAGGCCTGCCGTGGCAATGCCTTCGGCCGCCAGTTGGGCAAGCGCCCAGGGGTTGACCGTGCCGGCCGGCTGGCTGCCGGCGCTGAAGACTTCGAAGCGGTGGCCGGCCCAGGCGCGGAGCGTGGCCTCGGCCAGCACGCTGCGCGCGGAATTGCCGGTGCACAGGAAAAGGACGCGACGCTTCATCGGGGCGGTTCCTCGAGTGACAGGTGGGAGAGGATCAACAGGCGCAGGCGGCCCCGGCACCAGGGGGGCAGCTCTCATCCGCGGAGCCCACGCAGCAGTTGTGGGTCAGGTAGGCGACCAGTTCGTTCATGGCTTCGAAGTTGGCGCGATAGCAGACGTTGCGCCCCCGGCTCTCGCTGCCGATCAGACCGGCATGGACGAGCTCCTTCAGGTGGAATGACAGGGTTGCGCCAGGGACGGCCAGTGCTTCCGCAATTTCACCGGCCATGCGGCCGTTGGGGCCGGCCTCGACCAGCAGCCGGAAGATCGCCAGCCGGGTGGCGTGGCCCAGCGCCGTCAGCGCAGCGATTGCCTGATTCGTTTCCATCATTCTAGAATAGTCGAATGAATAACGAACTGCAATCACCCGTGCTCCTCGACCTCCCTCATCTGGCCGCCGACCTGCTTCCCGGTCCTCGCCATGACGCGCTCGGCGTCGACGCGACGGCACCAGCGCCACGCATCCTTCTCTTGTACGGCTCCCTGCGACCGCAGTCCTACAGCCGCAAGCTGGCACTGGAAGCCGAGCGCATCCTGCGACACCTCGGCGCCGAAACCCGGGTGTTCGATCCGCATGGCCTGCCCATGCTGGACAGCGTCGGCAGCGATCACCCGAAAGTGCAGCAGCTGCGCGAATGGTCGCAGTGGTCGGAAGGCCAGGTCTGGGTGTCGCCCGAGCGCCACGGCACGATCACCGGCGTATTCAAGAACCAGATTGACTGGCTGCCGCTCGAGGACGGTAGCGTGCGACCCACCCAGGGACGAACGCTGGCGGTCATGCAGGTGTGCGGCGGCTCGCAGTCGTTCAACGTGGTCAACGCCCTGCGCGTGCTGGGACGGTGGATGCGGATGGTGACGATTCCCAACCAGTCGTCGGTCGCGAAGGCGTGGCAGGAATTTGACGACGCGGGGCGCATGCGCGCTTCGCCGTTCTTCGACCGGGTGGTGGACGTAATGGAGGAGTTGGTCAAGTTCACGCTCCTGGTGCGCGGGCGGAGTGATTACTTGGTCGATCGCTACAGCGAGCGGAAGGGTGCCGATGAAGCCCGTCGAGTGGCCAGAGAGTCGGGAGTTCTGGAAGATGTTCCAGCAGCGTCCTGATCTTGCGGGCTGCTTGCTCGCTGGCGATGATCATCAAGGTCGGTTGAGCGATCACCTCGCGCTGTTCTCAGTGATCAATCTTGTTGGTACCTGCATCATCTGAGCGCGACGGATGAACTGAAGCCGATTGACATCGTTTTCGTCGTAACGACGCACGCCTCCTATCGGTCGCTCGGGTTGACGCAGCAGCCTACGGCGCTGGTAGTAGCGCACGGTTTCGACATGCACGTCGGCCGCCGCCGCCAGCTGGCTGATCGTAAACGTGTTCGGACGCACGGCTTGACTCCGTACCTAGGTACAGAGGCTAGTATGCTCCGATGCAAACAACCCCGGCCAAATCGTCTGTTCCAGCCATCGTTGGCGCGAGCATCGCCGCCATTGGCGCATCGGTCTGCTGCGTCGTGCCGCTGGCGTTGGTCCTGCTGGGCATCAGTGGCGCCTGGATCGGCAACCTGACAGCTCTCGATCCCTTGAGGCCCTGGTTCAGCGCCGCCGCCGTACTGTCCTTGGCCGTGGCGTTTTGGATGCTGTATCGACCGGCGGCACGGTGCGGTGTGGATGGCAGTTGCATCGCCCCGGACGCTCTGCGACGCAGGCGACGTTGGCTCTGGTTGGCGACAGCCCTCATCGTCCTGTTGCTGCTGTTTCCCTATTACATCGTCTGGATTCTGTAGGAGGCGCGATGCACAAGTGGATACTGGCCCTGGTGGCTGCTCTGTCGGTCGGTGCCGCTCTTGCGACGCCCGCAACCGTAGTGATGCTCGATGCTGAGAACATGACCTGTCCCGCCTGCGGCATCACCATCAGGAAGGCGCTGGAGAAGGTGCCGGGCGTGGCCGATGTGAAGGTGGACACCCGGGCTGAAACAGTCACGGTGACGTTCGAATCGAGCCAGACGGATGCAGCCGGAATCGCGCGTGCAGTCACGGAAGCAGGCTTCCCGGCCAAGGTGCGGACTGGCGGTGAGTGACGTCAAGCTGGAAAGCATCTTGACCTGCCCGGAGTGCGGCCATCGGGCGACCGAGACAATGCCCATCACAGCGTGTCAATTCTTCTATGAGTGCACGGGCTGTGGAGCGGTTTTGCGTCCGCATCAAGGCGACTGCTGTGTGTTCTGCTCGTTCGGAACAGTGCCATGTCCACCGATCCAACAGAACAATCCCTGTTGTGGTTGAACCGCGGACTCCGATAATAGTTGGACAGACAGGCTGCGAGATCGACTGTGCCACCCTGGAAAGCGCGCCGCTCAACCAGCGGTGTGCATGCGAAGTGGTCGACATCCTCCGTCTGCACGAGTCGATCCGGGGTGCCTTTCCGGAGTTCACGACTGATCCCGCCGTACACGCGCACTTATTTTCACCCTATGCCTTGTTCGTTGATCGGCCCGCGTTGGAGGCCATGGGACGAGTCGCGGCGGCGGTCTTCGACGTCGCAGGAAACCCGGGATATAGCCAACGGGTCCTGCAATGGGCCCCTGACATTGCAACCCATGATCCGGGTTCGGCGGGGGGCGTCCTGGGTCTGGACTTTCACCTGACGGTCGATGGGCCGCGGCTGATCGAGGTCAACACCAATCCAGGCGGTCTGCTCCTCAATGCCTTGTTGCTCGATGCCGTGCGGTCTTGCGCGCCGCCAGCATGGGCCACCTGGACCAACGCGGCCCAAGCGCGTGATGCGGCCGTCACGGCCTGGATGGAGGATGCTCGGCAGCAATCCGGGCGCACGCCGTCGCGCCTGGCCATCGTGGACAGCACTCCGCGAGCGCAGTTCCTTTACCCCGAGTTTGAGCTGTACGCGAACGCGTTTCGGGACCATGGCGTGGACTGCGTGATCAGCGCTCCCGAGGATTTGTCGTTTGGTTCGGACGGGCTTGAGGATGCCCACGGTCGAATCGACACTGTCTACAACCGGTTGACCGATTTCCCGCTCGAGGATGCCTCGCATGCAGACATTCGTGAGGCTTACCTGGCAGGGGACGTCGCGCTGATGCCGCATCCCCGAGCACACGCGCTGTTTGCCGACAAGCGCAACCTTGCGGTGCTCGGGGACCCGGCTCTGCTCGGCGGGTTCGGGGTCGATGCGGGCTCGGCGGCCCTGCTGGCCCAGGTGATCCCGCCCACGGTTGAAGTCGTGCCCGGAAACCGGGATGCGCTGTGGGCAGCGCGCAACGGATATTTCTTCAAGCCTGCAGCAGGGTTCGGCAGCCGTGGGAGTTATCGGGGCGACAAGTTGACCCGGCGGACTTGGGAGTCTATGGCGTCGGCGACCTACATCGCACAGGCCTTCGCGCCACCGAGCATGCGGATCGTGCATGGGGGCCAGTCCCTCAAGGCGGATGTGCGCTGCTTCGCGTCCGAGGCGGGTGTCCTGTTGTTCGCGGCCAGGCTGTACCAGGGCCAGACCACGAACATGCGCACCCCCGGTGGTGGATTTGCAGCGGTGCTCACGTCGTCACGGATCGAGGAGTGATTCCCCACCGGAGCCGACCCTTGGGGCGTGTCGTGGCTACAGCCAGGCGAGTGCCGATTCAGCCAGTTCGCGCTCCTCATCGATCGCGACGTTCCATATGCTCGGCCCGCCCCCGCGGTCGATCCGCGTGGCTCCAGCATCGTTGACGTCAGGTGCCAGCGCCAGGCCGAGCCAGGCCAGTCGCGCGACGATGCGAGCCCGCAAAACCGGCGCGCGATGGCCGATGCCGCCGGAAAAGACGACATGGTCGAGACCGCCAATTGCCGTGGCCATGGCCGCGATGGACTGCGCAATCCGGACTGCAAAGAGCTCCACGGCAAGCTGGGCCTGCGGGCCGGGATCCGTCAGCAACACGCGCATGTCGCCATGGCCGGCGATTCCGGCAAGGCCTGCACTGCGGTACAGGCCGTTTTCAAGCGCCTGCGCATCCAGGCGTTCATGCCTCAGCAGATACAGCAACGCGCCGGGATCGAGATCTCCGGAGCGGGTAGGGCTCGGGATTCCACCCAGCGGAGTGAGCGCCATGGTGGTGTCGCGGCTGCGGCCGCCCTCGACGGCGCAGACGCTGCAGCCACCCCCCAGATGCGCGAAGACAGCGCGGCCCTTCAGGATTCCAGCGTCGTGGCTGGCCAATATGCGGAGCGCGGAGGCAAAGGCGAGTCCATGGAAACCGTAGCGGCGGATGCCCAGCGCATCCCATGCTTCAGGGACAGGCAAGCGCCGGCTCCAGGGCGCGAGCGACGCGTGGAAGTCGGTGTCGAAGGCCACGCCTTGGCGCGCGTGCGGCCAACGCAGGCGGGCGGCACGCGCGAACGCGAGGGCTACCGGCTGGTGCAAGGGTGCAAACGGCACCAATTCATCCAGTTTCGCGAGCACGGTTTCGTCGAGCTCGCGGGCGTCGTGCAGGTCACCGCCATGTACGATTCGGTGCACCACCACGTCGGGGCTGGGCCACGGCTCCGACAATGCCTCGAGCAGGGTGGCAAGGCGCTCCTGCGCATCCACGCCGACTGGAATTTCGGCCCGGGAGCGCTCGAGCAGACGAGACTGCGCGCCGTGTCCCTCAGTGTTGAACAGATAGGACGCGCCCTTGAGGGTGGACGAGCCAACGTTGAGTGCAAGAAGCCGGCGCGTGGTCACAGGTGTCCCCGAATCATGTTCATGGGGACCGCACCGCCCGGCGCAACAACTGCGCATTGATTGCCACAACGACGGTGCTCAGCGACATGAGCACTGCCCCAAGCGCAGGTTGCAGCAGGATCCCCCATGCGGCGAGAACGCCAGCGGCGAGAGGGATGGCGACGATGTTGTAGCCGGCGGCCCACCACAGGTTCTGGATCATCTTGCGATAGGTGGCCTTGCTCAATTCGATGATCGCTGGCACGTCGCGCGGGTCGCTGCGCACGAGTACGACGTCGCCGGCCTCGACCGCGACGTCCGTCCCTGTGCCGATGGCGATGCCGACGTCGGACGTGAGCAGCGCCGGAGCGTCATTGACACCGTCACCCACCATCGCGACGCGCTTGCCCTGGGCCTGCAGCTCCTCGATCTTTGCCACCTTGTCCTCGGGCAATACCTCGGCGAAGACGGTGTCGATGTTGAGTTCCTTCGCGACCGCGTTTGCGACCGCCGTGGAATCACCCGTCAGCAGGACAACCTCCAGTCCTTCGTCGTGCAGCCGCTTGACCGCGTCGAACGATTCGGGACGGATGGCATCCGCGATCGCAAATACGGCGAGCACCCGGTCGCCTTCAACCAGATAGGTTGCAGACTGACCATCGGCTGCCGCTGATTCGGCGGCCCGCCGAAGCGTCTCCGGCGGTTCGACGGCGAGCATTCTCAGGAGCCCCGGCCCGCCAACGTGAAGCGAGCGCTCCTCGACGACTGCGCGTACGCCGCGACCTGGCATGGACTCGAAGTCCTGCGACATCGGAACGTCGATGCCATGTTCCTTTGCGCTGGTCATCAGTGCCTGCGCGATCGGATGTTCGGCATCGCGCTGGACGGACGCGGCCACGCGAAGCACCTCGTCGTCGGTGAGTCCTTCGGCGGCGGTGGTCTTCACGACGCGATGGGAACCGAGGGTGAGCGTACCTGTCTTGTCGAACACGACCGTGTTCAGCAGACGGGCCTCTTCGAGGCCGCGTCGATCGCGCACGAGCAGGCCGTTCCGGGCGCCAATCGTGGTGGAAATGGCGGTCACCAGCGGGATGGCCAGACCCAGCGCATGGGGGCAGGCGATCACGAGCACGGTCACTACGCGCTCGATCGTGAAGCTCCACGGTCGACCGAGGAGCGGCCAGACGATGGCGGTGATGGCGGCGGAGACGATGGCGATGATCGTGAGGTAGAACGCCGCCCGGTCCGCCAGGGCCTGGGCACGCGAACGCGACGTTTGGGCCTGCTCGACAAGCCGCATGATGCCCGCGAGCGCGGTCTCGTCGCCGGTGCCTGTCACTTCGACCCGCAGCGAGCCTTGTCCGTTGACGGTGCCGGCGATCACCTGGTCGCCCGCCGACTTGTCCATCGGCTTGGACTCACCGGTGATCATCGCTTCGTTGACGGCGCTGGTGCCTTCCTTCACTACGCCGTCGGCGGGAATGCTCGCGCCGGGCCTGATGAGCAGCAGGTCGCCGCGCTTCAGTTCCGCGACAGGGACTTCCTTCGCGGTACCGGCCTCATCCAACCGCACCGCCATATCAGGCAGCAGCTTCGCGAGTTCCTTGAGAGCGCCCTGTGCCTGGTTGATCGAACGCATCTCGATCCAGTGGCCGAGCAACATGATCGCCACCAGCGTCGCCAGCTCCCACCACAGGTCCAAGCCCTCGACAACGCCGAGCGTGACCAACGCGCTGTAAAGGAAGGCGACGGTGATCGCAAGCGAGATCAGCGTCATCATGCCCGGCAGGCGATTTCTCAGCTCGTGGTATCCGCCGCGGAGGAACGGCGAGCCGCCGTAGAAGTACACGATCGTGCCGAACACCGCCGGGATGTACGCCGACCCCGGGAACTGTGGTGCGGTGTAGTCGAACCAATGCTGGATCATCCCGCTCCAGATCAGAGTGGGGATGGTCAGCAGCAGCGTGAACCAGAACTTGTCGCGGAAGCTCGCCACGCTGTGGCCGGCATGCTTGTCGTGCCCGGCATGGACGTCACCTTCAGCACCCGTGCGGGGATGCGGCGGTTGCTCGCCGTGCGCCTGATGATCTTGATGATGATGATTGCGTTGCGTCATGGGTCTGCCTTCCTGAATGCACTGATGCACCGGGCACCAGCGGGGAGATAGATCAGTGTTCTGTTACAAGTGTCCCGATCTGGCGATGGCCATCACCAGCCGCAGTGAGAGCAATCCCGCAGCAGCGAAGGCCACGATCGCCAGGAAAGGCATGTGACCGAACACTTGCGGGCCGTCGGAATGCAGGCTCAAGAGCGCACCGCTTACATACAGGCCCAAGGTGACCAGGGCCAACGCCAGTCGGTTGCCCGTGCGCGCGATTGCCTCCTGCGTGGAACTCAGGCCATGGTGGTGTACGGAGAAGGCGGGCCGCCCGTCGCTCAATTGCGCCTGTCGCAACAGGTCGGTCGCGATCTGTGGCAGCTGGCGCGCTGTGCGGGCCAGCCGCATGGCAAGCGGCCTGTTGCCGCCGGGGCGGCTGACTTCGGCAATGTCGGCGATCTCGGCCGCCTGCGCCGACAGCGTCCCCAGCAGGTCCAGATCCGGATCCAGTGCCCGCAGTGTGTTCTCGACCAGGAACAGCGTCCGGATCAGGGACAGCAGGTGGGCCGGGAGCCGGAACCCAGCGCCCTGCCCAATGCGTGCCACGCGCCAGATCGCCTCGGCAATGGACCATTCGGCGAGCGGGCGGCTGGCCATCTCGGCCAGGATCAGGTGGATCTCGCGCACATGCGAGCGTCGTTCGACCTGCGGCGGGAAGAAACCCAGGGCGATTGCCGCATCCAGCACGCCCTCGGCGTCGTCGGCCGCGATGGCTTCGACCATGCCGCCCAGCGCGAGCCGGGATGCCGGGTCGAGAACGCCGATCGAGCCGAAGTCATGCAGGCACAGGCGACCGTCATCGAAGAAGAACAGGTTTCCAGGATGCGGATCTGCATGGAATACGCCGGCGCCGAAAAACTGATGCACGTAGGCATCGAGCAGCGCCCGTGCCAGCGCGGGAGCGGCCGCTGTCCCGTAGGCGGCTTCCAGGCGGGTGCCGTGGCTTCGATCCTGGACCAGCACGTCGCGGGTGGCGTACGGCTCGACGACGTGCGGCTGGGTGATGCCGGGCAGCGCATCAAGCACCTTGGCCATGCGCCGCATGTTCTGCGCCTCGTGACGCATGTCGATTTCATCGCGCAGGAATGCGCCCAGCTCGTCCACCAGTTCGAGGGGGCGGTGTCGCTTCAGAGGCGGCCAGATCCACTGGGCTACGCGCAGCGTGCGTCGAAGCAGCCGCAGGTCAGCCTGCACTTGAGCGTGGATGCCGGGCCGGGTGACCTTGACGACCACGTCGCGACCGTCATGCATGCGTGCCGGATGGATCTGAGCCACCGACGCGGCGGCCAGCGGATGGTCATCGAAGCTGGCGAAAAGCTCTTCGACGGAGGCGCCGAACGCCTGCTCGACCATGTGTCTGGCCTGGTCAGCAGGAAATGCCGGCACGTCGCTGTGCAACCGCGACAATGCCTCGCGATAGGGCGCCGGCAGCAGGTCCCAGCGCAGGCTCAAACCCTGGCCCAGCTTGACGAAGGTGGTACCCAGCCCCACCAGGGTGGCGCTGACGTACGCGGGAAGCCGTTCGGGTCTGCGTTGGCGCAGGCGCAACACCGCGACCCCGAGAGTCAGTCCGGCCCAGGCGATCTGGCCTCCGCGGCGCACCGTGCCCGCCATCAGCGCGAGGTCCTGGCCGGCCGGCTCACGATGCCGGCCCCGCTTCCGCGCGCAGGATGGCGGTCGGATCGCCGCGACCATCCACGGCCGCCAGCTCCGCTTCGGACAGCAGGTTGTCGCGGGACTCGCCGAGGACGCCCGCAGCCGCGTCAACCACGTGCGCCCAGGTGCTGCGGTTGGCGAACAGCAGGCCCGGCACGTCCAGTGTGCCGCCCCGGTTGACGAAGCCCAGCGCCGCGGTGGTGGTGGGGCCGGTGTCGAGTCGGCGCAGCGCACCGAGGAAGGGCTCCGGACGGGTGTGGGTAACGAATACGCGCGGCCGGCCCACCGGAAACAGCGCTTGGACCGCACTGTCGGAGTGCACGTACCTTGCCTCCTCCGGATCGCGCGGGGCGCGAAATCGGCCGGGTTCGGCGAGATAGACGATCGCGGCCGACATTCCGCGTGCGGCCAGACGCGCCTGTGCGCGGCGCACTTCCTGCAGCTGGTACGCGCCGGTGGCCACCAGCAGGATCGCCGCCGTCTCCGGATCGCCGGCGAGGCATGTTGCGCCGGTCTCGGCCAGTGCCTGGGCCTGCTGCGGGGTCAGCTCATGAGGCACCGGACGCTTGGGAACGACCAGTGTGGTGACCGTGCCCCGTTGCGCGTAGGCGCGGGCGAGGGCGGCGGCAGCGCCATTGGCGTCCGGCGGGAACACCACGCGCGAAATGTCGGCCATTTCGCCCATGAGTGCCTCGGCCATGGTCGGATCCTGGTGGGACTGTTCGTTCTTCGCGTTTTCCCACGTGTGCGAGGTCAGCACCAGGGGCACGCCCAGCCAGCCGGGTGGGCGCCCGGCCTGGGCCTGGTGGCGGGCGAAGATCAGTTCCTGACGTACGGCGCCGAGCATCTTCGGTGCAAACGCCTCGTAGGTGACCACCAGGTTTAGCCCGCCCTTGTTGCCGAGCGCCGCGCAGACCACGGCTTCTTCGTTGAGCGCAGTGATGACCGCGCCGGTTGGCGATTCGGCGACGCCGGGCTCGGGCTCGTGCACCCGGTGCTTCATCGCGTCCAGGGTCCGGTCGAGCTTGTTGCTGCGCAGCTCATCGGGATTGCCCACGCGCACCCGCAGTCCCGGATTCGCCTCGGCGATGGCGACGAACTGCTCGTCGAGTGCGGTCATTGGCGAGCTCTCACCGCCGGCGCCGCGGTCGGCGATCGCCGGGACGCGGGGCGGTTCCACCTGGCGATCGGCCAGCGCATGGTCGCGCTCGCGCACCCGCTGCTGGAGATCGTGGCTGTTGAGTGCGGCAACGGCCTGCTCGAGCTCCGACGCGGCCACGAACAGCGCCGCTGCGCCTTCATTGAAGAGCGTGCGCGCCGCGGCATCCTTCGCCGGATTCCCCGGCAGCGGCAAGTTGTGCGAGGCGTTGGTCCCGGCGCCGGGGAAGCCGAAGCCCTTGACGGTTTCGGCGATGCCATAGGGCAGCCGCACGTCGGCGGGAACAGCGGCGCCCGCTTGCAGGCGCGACTCCATCACGTGGATGCCCCACGCGATGCTGGCCGGATCGCGCCCGTCCAGCGCGATCGGATCAAAGCCGTTCAATCGCAGGTGCCGGTCCAGCCACCGCTCGCCGCCCTGCTGGGTGATCTGGCTGCGCTGTTCGATGCGGCGCCCGTTGAGGATGATGATCGGGCTGACCAGTCCGCTGTCCTCGGCGCGCCACCAGCGTGGCGCCCAGTCGCTGCCACGCTGTTCCTCGAACGCACCGTCGCTGAGGAAGGCGACCAGGCGTTCATCCTTGAGCGGCGCATGCACGTACTGCAGCTCGGCAAAGCCGAGATAGCCGCCTTCCATCACGCCCCCGGCGGTGTGCGCATTGACGTGGGAGCCGAGGGGCGACGCCGGCGTTCCGTCCGGATTGAGGGTGTAGGCATAGAAGTCGCTTACGAACCGGCTCAGCCCTTCGCCGGTGCGGTCGTAACGTTCGGCGTGCCGGTCGGTCATGTTGCCAACCAGCACGTTCAGCGCGTCGATGGCGGCCACGCAGTGCCCCTGGCCCATCATCCACGCGCGGGTGACGCCATCCAGGGAATCCATCAGCAGGTAGCCGGCGTAGGCGGGCACCATGTTGAGGGACCCGCCGGTGTGGCCTTCAGGCGTGGTCTTGAAATCATCGACCTCCAGGGCCGCGCCGTCGGTACGAACGCGCTGGCTGTAGGTCATGTGCGCCACCAGCCACATGCCGGCGCTGGTGACGCGGTCGGCCGCGGCGAGCCGCTGCCATGCGGTGCCGGCATCCGGCGTGCGGCCCAGGGCGACCAGCGCGTGCACCATCTGGCGGACCCGGAGCTGGGTAAGCGGGTCATGTCGGATCACCCCGTAGCCGGCCGCCCAGTGGGCGAACGCGGGATCGGCCTGCCGGTGGGCGTCGGCGAGTTCAAGGATCCGCTGGCGCTCGGCGGCCGACAGCTGGTCGGCGGTGCAGCAGTTGAGATGCAGGTTCATGGGTCCTCCGGGGAATCGGTCGAAGCGGTCATCAGGGTCGATGCCGCGGCGGCGAGGTCCGCACCCAGCGCGATGGCGTTGGAGGGGTGGGAAATGGTGTCAGTGCTGACGATGCGGGCCAGGCCCGCCTCCTGCAGGCGGGCATAGGCGTCGCCTGCGAACACCGGATGGATGGCGACCAGCAACGGCGACGGCAACGACAACCGGCGCAGGTGTGCGAGGGTCTCCAGGATCGTGTGGCCGGACGACACGATGTCGTCGATCAGCACCGGAGTCCGACCAGCCACGGCTGCCGGGTCGGGCAGGCTGACGCGCACGTCGTAGTCGCCGTGCCGCTCCTTGGCCAGCACCTGGTAGGGCATGCCGGACAGGGCGGCGATGTCCGCTACCCACTGCTCGCTCTCGCTGTCAGGGCCGATCAGCACAGCGTCGGGGACGGTCTCAGCGATCCAGCGGGCCACGGCCGGCGTCGCCGATACGTGGACCGTCGGAATGCGGTAGAGCGACTGCAGGCGCTCGACGCGGTGCAGGTGCGGGTCCACGGTCACCAGCCAGTCGAAAGCCTCTTCGAGGAATTGTGCAAACAGCGGTGTACTGACCGCCTCGCCGCGATGGAAGCGGGTGTCCTGGCGCATATACCCCAGGTAGGGTGCGATGAGGCCGACCGAACGAGCCCCGAACTCGCGCGCGGTCCGGGCGGCGAAGCGCAACGGGAGGGCCGTGGCATCGGCGTTGCGCAGGCTGGCCAGGAGCGCCACATCGGCTCCGGCCAGTGCGTCGTCCAGGGTGACCAGCGACTCGCCATCTGGGAAGTGCCGCCAAGCCACGGGTGCAATGCGCGCCTGCAGGGGCTGGTTGATGTTGCCGGCCAACACTGCATCGGCCGGGAAAGGCATCAGCACACGGGTCATGGAACCTCTCCAAGCACAAAAGGTTGCAGCGTCACGGCGTGCTCCAGGGCGTAGGCCAGTTCTCCCGGCGACTCCGCATGCAGGGTGAGCAGAGGTTGTCCCCGCTCGACCGTATCGCCGATCCGCAGACCGGTTTCGAGGCCGGCGGTGGGGGATGTCGGTGCGCCGGCCAGCTTGGCCAGTTTGGCCAGCCTGCGGTTGTCGATCACCGCGATCCGACCCGATGCGGTTGCCGGGACGTCGGCGGTGAATGCTGCCCGCCGCGGTTCGCGGAAGCCTCCCTGGGCCTCGCAGATCGCCAGGAACTTGGCCAGCGCCCTCCCGGAATCCAGCACGCTGCGCGCGCGCTCCAGTCCGGTGCCGGCGCTGCTGCCCGGTGCCATGTCCAGCAGCGCCGCCGACAGCGCAAGCGCGCGTTCGCGCAGGTCGGCCGGTGCGTCGGTGGCGTTGCGCAGCACCTTGAGCACATCGTGCGCCTCGAGCGCCGGGCCGATGCCCCGACCCACCGGCTGGGTGCCGTCGGAGCGATGGATGGCCAGCTGCAATCCAAGCGCGCTGGCGGTGTGTGCAAGCCGCGAGCCGAGGCTGTCGGCCGCAGCCTCACTGCGCACCTTGGCGGTCGGACCCACCGGCATGTCGATCAGGACGTGGGTTGAACCCGCGGCGATCTTTTTTGACAGCACGCTGGCCACCAGTTGGCCGTCGCTGTCGAAATCCAGCGGGCGCTGGACCCGGATCAGGATGTCGTCGGCCGGGCTCAGGCGCACGTTGCCGCCCCAGACGATGCAGCCGCCCTCGCGCTCCACCACCCGCCGCATCGCCGCCAGGTCGAGCGCCACCGGCGCCATCACTTCCATGGTGTCGGCGGTGCCCGCGGGCGACGTGATCGCGCGCGAGGACGTCTTCGGGATGCGGTAGCCCAGCGCAGCCACGATGGCCACCACGATCGGCGTGGTGCGATTGCCGGGCAGGCCGCCGACGCAATGCTTGTCCAGCACCGGCCCATCGCCCCAATCCAGGCGCTGGCCAACGGCGATCATGGCCCGTGTCAGCGAGGTCGTCTCGGCGTTGTCGAGGCGGTCGCCCGCGCTGGCCGTGACGAAAGCGGCAAGCTCCAGGTCCGACAGCCTGCTTTCCATCACGTCCTGCACCAGGGCGAGGTACTGCGCGTCGTCCAGCCGTGCCCCGAACACCTTGGCGCGGATCGCGCCTGCCGACGACGCGGGTTCCGCATGCCGCACCCGGGCGAGGGCATCGCGCATGGGATCGAGGAGCGTCCACGCGGCCTCCGACAGCGCCACCTCGTCGAGGCCGAGCCGATCGTCGACGACCACGTTCAGCGTCGCCACCAGCGTGCGCGCGCCGACGTCCAGCCTCACGCGCGTCATCGCGGCAAAGCCTTCCGAGCGGCAGACTTCGCAGTCACGGTGCATATAGACCACCGGCTGCTGGTAGGTGTCGATGCCGGCACGGGTGACGCGCAGGCGGGTGTGGCCTGGGGCCTGCGTGGTCATCTCGCATCCTCCAATCCGACTTGCTCCAGGTGCTCCGGCACGCGCGCACGCCAGCCCAGTTCACGCTGCACGCGCGCGCGCAGTGTGTCGGCTGCATCGGGCTCGCCATGGGTGAGGTACACCACGCGCGGCGCGGACGGCGCGGTGCGCATCCAGTCCAGCAACTCCCCGGCGTCGGCGTGGCCGGAGAAGCCTTCCAGCTGCACCACTTCAGCGCGGATGGGGACCTCGCGGCCGAACATGCGCAACGTGCGCTTGCCTGCCGCCAGCGCGGCACCGCGTGTTCCTCCGGCCTGGTAGCCCGCGAGCAGGATCGCGTTGCGGTCATCGGGGCCGAACGCCTCGATGTGGTGCAACACGCGCCCGCCGGTGATCATGCCGCTGGCCGAGATGATGATCATCGGCCCGCGCTGGCGGTTGAGCGCCTTCGACTCTTCTACAGTGTTGACGAAGGTGGCCACGTCGAACATCCGCTGGCAGTCCTCTTCGGACACGTGGTGCTCGGAATGGTGGGCGTGGTAGTGCCGGGTCGCGTTGATTGCCATCGGGCTGTTGAGGTAGACCGGCACGCGAGGGATGTCCTTGCGCTCGCGCAACCGGGCGATATGCAGCATGAGCGCCTGGGCGCGACCGATGGCAAAGGCCGGAATGACGATTACGCCCCCACGGGCAGCGACGCGGCGGATGATGGGGGCCAGCTCCGCCTCCTGGTCGATCGGAACGTGTTCCCGATTGCCATATGTGGATTCGCAGACCAGTACGTCACAGGCGGGCAGGGGCGTTGGCGGGTTCATCAGAGACTCCTGCTGCCGTCCCAGGTCGCCGCTGAAGTGCAGGCGCTGCCCCTGGACATCCAGGCTGACGTGGGCGGCGCCCAGGATGTGGCCTGCGGGGTGGAAGCGCACCGTGAAGCCGGGCGCGACCTCGATGTCGCGTTCATGGTCATGTCCCTTGAGCTGCTTCAGGCTGCGGCGGGCGTCCTCCTCGGTGTAAAGCGGTCGAGGTTCCTTGTGCTTGGAGTACCCCTTGCGGGCTGCGTATTTCGCCTCTTCTTCAAGCAGGTGCCCGCTGTCGGGAAGCAGCAGGCCACACAGGGACACGCTGGCGTGGGTGCAGTGGATCCAGCCGCGGAATCCCTGTTTGACCAGCGCGGGCAGGTAGCCCGAATGATCCAGATGGGCGTGGGTCAGGACCACCGCGTCGATGGACGCCGGATCGACTGGGAACGGTGCCCGGTTGCGGTCGCGCAGCTGCTTGTAGCCCTGGAAGAGACCGCAGTCGACCAGCACGCGCTGGCCATTGGCCTCGACCAGGTAGCGCGATCCGGTGACGGTACCGGCGGCACCGAGGAACTGCAGCGTCGGGCGGGAAGTCGAGGTCATGATGAGCTCCGGTTCTGGCAGGAAGTGATGGCGGACAGCGGGCACACGTCCGACGCAGATCGCGCCGGACGCGTGGCTTGCTCACGGTCGAATCAGCTCGACGATGTCATTGACCTTGGGCTTTCCGGAGATCACTTCAGCCTCTGCGTAGTGGTCGTCGAACAGCCCGGTGATGCGCACCTGACCGACGGCTTCCCGGCGAAAGCGCGGCCCGATATCCCGGGGACCGCGGTTACGGCGCTTGTGCCGGATCACATCCAGCACCTGGTCGACCTGGGCTCCGTCGGCCTTGCCGACGCAGACCACCAGTGTGTCGTCCTGCGTCTCCAGAACCTGGCCGCGCATCAACACGTTGTGGCGGAACCCGCCTTCGCTCGCGGAAGCAGCCCCCGGCAGTGCGAAGGAGAAGGCAAAGGCGCCCGCCAGCGCCAGCGCGGCGAACCAGCGATTGGGATTGGTGCGTGGGCCAGCAAAACAGGCGGCATGTGTGACGTTGTTCATTGTGTGGACTCCTTGAATGGATGTGAGGCGAAACAGCGAGGCTGCGAGAGCACAAAGGGATGGAACACGACGGTCGGCCTTCATCGGACTTCCCCCGCCGATCGGACAGGACCGCGCCGGCGTCGCGGTATGAAGGCCGGCACCTCCTGCATGTAGCTCACGTAGTCCTCGCCGAAGCGGCTCAGGCAATCTCTCTCCTCACGACGCGCGAGGCGGGCATAGGCCCACACCAGCACCGGATAGCTGGCGAGCGTGAGCAGCGTGGGCCACTGCAGGAGGAAACCAGTCAGTACGAGTACGAAGGCGACGTACTGCGGGTGACGCATGCGTGCATACACGCCCTCCCGGGCAAGCCGACCCTCACGCTGTGCCCGATACAGCACGGGCCAGGCTGCCGACAGGAGCCAGAACCCGCCGCCGATCAGGATGAAACTCGCCAGGTGGAATGGACCGAAATGCGGATTGGCGCGCCAGCCGAACCACATCTCCAGCAGATGGCCGGCGTCGTGGCTGAGCCAGTTGACCTGCGGATAGTTGGCGCTGAGCCACCCGCCCAAGACGTACAGCGTCAGCGGGAAGCCATACATTTCCGCGAACAGGGCCACGACGAAGGCGGAGAACATCCCGAACCCGCGCCAGTCCCAACGGGTCAGCGGTTTGTAGAAGCTCCAGGCGAAGAAGATGAAGAACGCGGCGTTGATGGCGGCGAGGAGCCAAAGACCGTAGCCGGAGTCAGGTGCGTGCATGTCGGTGTCCTTCGTTCGAGGTGTCGGACGTTTCGTCGTTCCATGCCCGGTTCCGACGGCTCTGATGGTGGCCATGGGGTGGGTCGTCGGCATTGCCGTCGCGCCCATGACTTCCGTCGCCTCCATGACCGCCATGCCCTTTGTGCATGAACACATGCATCAAGGGACACAGCAGCAAGATGGCCAGCGGCAGCCAGCGGAGCGTCCCCGCAAGGTGGGCGCGGTGCTCGACGCCGAGATAGAACAGGGCCAGCGCCAGGAAGATCCAGAAGACCCAACGTCGGGACCCTGAGGTGGCAGGACCAGGAACAGTCATGGCAAGTTCTCCTGAGTGGGGCGGCGTCCAAGGAGTCGCCCCGGGGTGGACCTGACGAATCCGCCGCCCTCAGCGGCGGCAACGGATTCGATCAATGCGCAGACATCGTCGCCAGTCGGGATGGAGTCCGGCAGCGAAGTCCAGGCGTGGACGGCATGCTCCATCCGCCCGTGCATGGCCAGCAGGTTGTCCAGTTGCTGGCGGGTGTCTTCGAGTCTGCGTCGGATGATGTCGCGCACCAGCGGGCAGGGACTCCTTCGCAGAACACTGTGGCGGACGATTTCCTCGATCTCCGCCAGCGTGAAGCCGAGCTGTTGGGCGGTGCGAATGAAGCGCAGGCGCTGGAGCTCCGAAGCCGAGAACAGCTGGTAGCCGCTCTCGGTGTGCCTCGCCGCCTGCAGCAGGCCGCGCCGCAGATAGTTGCGCACCACATGCACCGTGACGTCGCCCTGTCGGGCCAGCTGGCGGACCGTCATCAGCGGCGGCGCGACTTCGTCTTTGGCCGTCATTGGCGTACTCCCGGCAAGGTGTTGATCAGGCTAGACCTGTGTCTCGCACGCAGGTCAAGCCGCCCTGGGGCGGACGGAGCCAGTAACGCGTGACCTCGCCGCGAACGGACGGATGTTCTCGTCCGTACGTGCGCGGACAATCCGTTCTTACTTGCGTTGAACGTGCGCCACATCACGGCACTTCAACGGTCAGCGCGGCGGATGCCGGCGCCTTCCTGGCCAGCTGCCGCTGCTTGATCAACGAGTACAGCGCCGGGATCACGACCAGGGTCAGCACCGTGGACGACACCATTCCGCCCACCATCGGCGCGGCGATGCGGCGCATGACCTCGGAGCCGGTGCCGCTGCTCCACATGATCGGCAGCAGGCCCGCCATGATCGCGACCACGGTCATCATCTTCGGGCGTACGCGGTCGACCGCGCCTTCGATGATGGCCTCGCGCAGGTCCCGTGCATCCAACGCCCGGCCTTCGGCCTGCCTCTGCGTGGCACGCGCTTCAAGTGCGTGGTCGAGGTAGATCAGCATCACCACGCCGGTTTCCGCGGCGACGCCGGCCAGCGCGATGAAGCCCACGATCACCGCGACGCTGGTGTTGTAGTCGAGCATCCACATCAGCCAGATGCCACCGACCAGTGCGAAGGGCACCGACAGCATCACGATCAGCGACTCGGTGACACGGCGAAAGTTGAGGTACAGCAGCAGGAAAATCAGCGCCAGCGTCACCGGAACGACGACACGCATCTTCTCCGCGGCACGTTGCATGTATTCGTACTGTCCACTCCAGGTCACGTAGTAGCCAGGCGGGAACTGCACCTGCTCGGTGACCGCTTCCTGCGCAGCCTTCACGTAGCGGCCGAGATCGCTCTCGCGGGTATCGACGTAGATGTAAGCCGCCAGCATCGCGTTCTCGGTGCGGATGCTCGGCGCCCCCTTCCTGACCTCGATCTGCGCCAGTTCGCCGAGCGGCACCTGGGCGCCGCCGGGAACCGGCACCAGGACCTGGCTGCCGATCCGGTGCGGATCGTCGCGCAGCTCGCGCGGGTAGCGCACGATCGCGCTGAAGCGCTCGCGGCCCTGGAGGATGGTGGTGACGATCTCGCCGCCAAGCGCGGCCGCCACCACGTCCTGCACCTCGCCCAGGGTCACGCCGTACTGGGCCAGGCGCCCCAGGTCGGAGGTGATGTCGAGGTAGTAGGCGCCGGTCAGGCGCTCGGCGAACGCGCTGGTCGTCCCCGGCACCTCACGCACCACCGCTTCGATCTCGGTGGCCAGCGCGTCCAGTTGCTCCAGGTTGCTGCCGAAGAGCTTGATGCCCACGGGCGTGCGGATGCCGGTGGCCAGCATGTCGGTGCGCGCCTTGATCGGCATCGTCCAGGAGTTGGCGACGCCCGGGAACTTCAGCGCCGCGTCCATCTCGGCGATGAGCTTGTCGGTGGTCATGCCGTCCCGCCATTCGTCCTCGGGCTTGAGGTTGATGACGGTCTCGAACATCTCCAGCGGCGCCGGGTCGGTGGCGGTCAGGGCGCGACCCGCCTTGCCGAACACCGACTCCACTTCCGGGAAGCCCTTGATGATCCGGTCCTGCTGCTGCAGCAGCTCCGATGCCTTGGTCACCGACATGCCGGGAAGCGACGCGGGCATGTACAGCAGCGTGCCTTCGTTGAGCGTGGGCATGAACTCGCTGCCCAGGCGCGATGCAGGCCACAGGCTGGCAAACAGGGCGACCAGCGCGAACATGACTGTGGCCATGCGGTGCCGCAGAACGACGTTGATCACCGGCCGATAGGCCGCAACCAGGAACCGGTTCACCGGATTCTTGTGCTCGGGCACGATCTTGCCGCGCACGAACAGCAGCATGAGTACCGGTACCAGCGTGATCGACAACAGCGCGCCACCGGCCATCGCGAAGGTCTTGGTGAATGCCAGCGGCTTGAACAGGCGACCTTCCTGAGCCTCCAGGGCGAACACGGGCAGGAACGAGACGGTGATGATCATCAGGCTGAAGAACAGCGCCGGCCCGACCTCGCGACAGGCATCGATGATCAGCTGGGTCCGGCTGCGGGAGCCGTCGGAGCGCTCGATGTGCTTGTGCGCGTTCTCGATCATCACGATCGCCGCGTCGACCATCACGCCAATCGAGATCGCGATGCCGCCCAGGCTCATGATGTTGGAGTTCATGCCCAGCATGCGCATCGCGATCACCGCGATCAGCACGCCGACGGGCAGCATGACGATCGCGACCAGCGCGCTGCGCGCATGGAACAGGAATACCAGGCACACCAGTGCGACGATCAGGCTCTCCTCGAGCAGCGTCGTGCGTAGCGTCTTGATCGCGCGCACGATGAGATCGGAGCGGTCGTAGACCGCCTGGACGCTGACGCCCTCGGGGAGTCCACTCGCAAGCTGGGCGATCTTGTCCTTCACCCCCCCGATCACGGCCAGGGCGTTTTCGCCGAAGCGCGCAATGACGATCCCGCCCACAACGTCGCCTTCGCCGTCCAGGTCGACGATGCCACGGCGCTCATCGGGTACCAGTTCGACCCGGGCGACGTCGCCGATCAGCACCGGTGCGCCCCCTTCGGCGCGCAGAACCAGGCTCTCGATATCCTCGATACCGCGCAGGTAGCCGCGGCCCCGCACCATGTACTCGGTCTCGGCCATCTCGATCACGCGGCCGCCGACGTCGCGGTTGCTCTCGGCGATCACCTCGGACACGCGTGAAATCGGGATGTCGAACTCGCGCAGCCGGACCGGATCGACGGTGATCGAGTACTGGCGCACGAAGCCGCCGACGCTGGCGACCTCGGCCACGCCGGGCGCGGTGGTGAGCTGGTAACGCAGGTACCAGTCCTGCATCGCGCGCAGCTCGTCCAGCGAGTGGCGGTCGCTCTGCAGCACGTACTGGTAGACCCAGCCCACGCCGGACGCGTCGGGTCCCAGTGCCGGTGCCACGCCAGCCGGCAGGTTTTTCGATGCGACGTTGAGGTTCTCGAGCACGCGCGAGCGCGCCCAGTACAGGTCCGTGCCTTCTTCGAAGATGACGTAGATGAAGGAGGCGCCGAAGAACGAGAAGCCGCGGACGTCCTTCGACTTCGGCGTCGCGAGCAGGGCGCTGGTCAGCGGATAGGTGACCTGGTCCTCGACCACCTGGGGCGCCTGCCCCGGGTACTCCGTGAACACGATCACCTGCACGTCCGACAGATCCGGTTGTGCGTCCAGCGGCGTGTTCATCAGTGCGTAGATGCCACCGGCGACAATCGCCAGCGCCATCAGCAGCACCAGGAAGACGTTGCGCACCGACCATTCAACGAGACGGCCAAGCATGTCAGTGCCCCTCGTGGCTGGTGGCGGGAGCAGGTGTGCCGTGGTCGTTCATCGTTCCATGGTCGCCATGGCTGTCATGGCCGTCGGACGCGCCAGGATCGCTGGCGGCAGCCGGTGGATCTCCCGATGTCGCCGGTATGGCATGGCCTGCGTGGGGATCAGCGACCTCGTCAACATGACCTGCGTGCGGATCGACGGCGTCCTCACCGTGCCCGGCGTGTGGATCCTCAGTGGTGCCCGAAGGCGCGCCGTGTCCTGCATGACCCTCAAGCCCCTGGAGTGCCGACTGCAGGTTGCTTTCGGCGTCGATCAGGAAGTTGGCGGAGACCACGACCTGTTCGCCTTCGGCGATCCCGTCGAGCACTTCGATGCGATCGCCGCCACGGCGACCCAGGGTGACGTCGCGCGGTGCGAACCGGCCGGGGCCGGTCTCGACCAGCACCACCTGGCGCGTGCCGCTGTCGAGCACGGCCGAGCGCGGAACGGTCAGGACCGGTCCGGACCCCGGCTCCTCGAGCAGCACCGTTCCGTAGAGCCCTGGACGCAGATCGCCGGCCGGGTTGGGCAGCGCGATGCGCACGTCCACCGTGCGGGTCATGGCATCGATGATGGGCTGCACGAAGGCGACTTCGCCCTCGGCCACCTGGCCAGGCAGGGCCACGGTTTCAAAGCGTGCGGGCTGGCCGGGCTGGATGCCCGCGGCCTGCGCCGCGGGCACCTTGGCGATCACCCACACCGTCGACAGGTCCGCCAGGCGCAGGATGGTTTCGCCGGGCTCGAAGCGTGCGCCCTGGACCACCGGCTTCTCGATCACGACCCCGTCCGCGGGCGCGGTGAGCACCAGCCCCGTCTTGCCGAGTTGCGCGTCGCTGATTTCCCAGTTGCGCAGGCGGGTGCGGGCGGCATCGCGCAGCCGGATCATTGACGCCGCGCTCGCGGGGTCGGACGCCGCCAGCCTGCGGGCGGTCTCGTCGGCCAGCCGGTATTCCTGCTGCGCCGCGGCCAGCTGCGGGCTGTAGACGGACAGCAGCGGTTGCCCCGCGCGGACCCGCATTCCGGTCTGGTTCGCGTACAGCCGCTCCACCCAGCCTTCGAAGCGCGGCGCGATCGCGTACTGCCGGGTCTCGTCGACTTCGACCGTGCCGCTGGTGCGCACGATGGCGGACAGGGCGCCGCGCTTGACCGCTTCGGTGCGCACGCCCAGCGCCTGCACCTTGTCGGGTGGCATCACCACCGTTCCCGGCGCCGCGGCAGGCGCGTCGCCGGCGTAGACCGGAATGTAGTCCATGCCCATCGGGTCCTTCTTCGGCACCGGCGAGGTGTCCGGAAGGCCCATGGGATTGCGGTAATAGAGCACCTTGCGTTCCGCGGCCGGCGCTTCGGCGGACGTGGCTGCGCTCGGAGCATCGTTCGTCGCGCGGCCGGCCATCCAGCCGACGGCGAGGGCGGCGAGTGCGACGCCGATGGCGAGCGACAGGGTCTGGACACGGGTCATCGGATCTCTCCTTCGACGGCGCGCACGGCGGCGGCGCCCAACAGTTCGTCACGCAGTGCATCGAGCCGTGCGAGGTCGGCGCCCTGCCATTCATTGAGTGCTTCCAGCAGCGTCCCGAAGTCGACTTCGCCGACCTGGTAGCTGGCCAGCGCGGACTGCCAGGTGGCGTCGGCCTGCGGCAGCAGCGTGTTCTCGATCAGCTCGCGGCGCTCGCGTGCGCTGGTCCACTGCGCCCAGGCAGAGGCGCCGCGTTCCTCGACGGCCCGCAGCGTGGCGTCCATCCGCGCCAGCGCCGCTTCTTCGAGCAGGCGCGATTCGCGCTCGCGTTCGCGGCGTGCACGCTGCTGGAACGGGATCTCGACCTCGAGCATCAGCTCGGTGCTTTCGAGGCCGTTGCCGAGCTGCATCGCACCCACGCCCAGGGTGATGTCCGGAAAGCGGTTGCGACGCTGCAGCACCACGTTCGTGCGCGCCGCCTCGGCGCGGGCCTGCTGCGAGCGCACCGCGGGATGCGCATCGGCGTCATCCAGTGCCTCGGCAAGCGAGGCGCTGTGGACGGCGAGGCGCGGCGCCTCGCCGGGAGTCGCCAGCGGTGCATCGGACCGGCGCCCCAGCACCGCGTTCAAGGTGGCGGCCGCCTCCTGCTTGGTCGCGAGGCGTTCGATCCGCTCGCGCTGTAGGCTGGTCTGCTCGACCTGGGCGCGGATGGCATCCTGCTGCGCCGCGCGACCCAGGGCGTAGCGCACGCCGGCTATTTCCTCGACCTGGCGGAGCAGGGCGATGCGGCGGTCGAGCACGGCCACGGCCTGATCGGCATGCCAGTAGCGCACGTACGCCGCTTCAGCCTCTGCCAGCAGGTCGCGCGCCGCGGTGATGCGGTCAAGCCCGACCGCGACCGCGTCCTGGCTGGCCGCGGTCCGCGCCAGACCACGCTTGCCCCAGAGCGGGAAGCGCTGGCGCAGCGCGTAGTTCACCTCGCGCTCGGCACCGGCGGTGCGCCAGGGCTTGTCCGGATCGAGGCCGCGGAATCCAACCGAGGCCATCGGATCGGGCAGGGCACCTGCGGGAAGGATCCTCGCTTCGGCGGCCTGGGTTTCGAAGTCCATGGCCCGCAGCTCGGGGTTGTGTTCCAGAACCCAGGTGCGGATCGACTCGAGGCTGTGCCCCGGGATGGGTTCGGTGGCGGTCGCGGGCAGCGCCAGCGTCCACAAGCCGCCGGCGAACACGCAGGCAAGCAGGTGCCGGAGCAGTGGCCGACGGCGGAACAGCGGGTAAGGGTGCAGGCGCCTGGCCTGCATCGGGTCGAACAGGGATGCCATATCAGTGTCCTTGGGCCGACACGACGCAGGTCGCTCGGACGAGGCAGGAACACATGCCGTGACGCGCACGGCACGAACGCACAGCACTGCGCCGCACCGGTGTGCGGAGCAGTCAGCGTCCGGGCATCAGATCAGCAGGAGTGCCGCGGGATGGGCGGTGGGGCGGTGCCAGGCGGGCCTGGGTGGCGAATCCACCCATGTGGACGTGACACCCGGTGCACCATCCCCACTCTCGGCGACTGCGAACCAGGAGAACCATGCTCCGACAAGGAGCGGCGGAATCGAGGGGATGCGCCCACTGTCCGCCGAGATGCCACCCTCGGTGCAGTGCGCGTCGCACAGGGCCTTGCTCGCCGAGGGGAGCTCGGCATCGCAAGCGTGGCCATGGTCGTGTCGGGTGTCGGTGGCGGCAGCGACAAAAGCCGCCGGCGTACCTGGGAGATCCAGGCACTCGCCATGGCCGGCCAAAGCGAACTGGGACCAGAGCAGCGCCGCCATCGCGAGGAGGGCGGTGCGCTGGAACCAATTCCGATGGCGGATGCGGACCATGACTTGAGCTTACCTCTTACCAGGACCGATGCAATTGACTCAAGTCAATCCCTGGCGAGGCCCAAGGTACGGTCCCGCACGGGTGCCGTCGGCGAGGGCGGTACGGCGGCCGACTTGGCCAGGCGAAGTGCATTGGCCACCACCGATACCGAACTCAAGCTCATTGCCAGCGCCGCGACCATCGGGCTCAGCAGGATCCCGAACGCGGGATAGAGCACCCCGGCCGCGACCGGAACCCCCAGCGCGTTATAGATGAACGCGAAAGTGAGGTTCTGCTTCATGTTGGCCACGGTGGCCTGGGAGATCTTCCGTGCGCGCAGGATGCCGCGCAGGTCGCCCTTGACCAGGGTGATCTGGGCGCTCGACATCGCGACGTCGGTGCCCGTGCCCATGGCGATGCCGACGTCGGCGGCGGCCAGCGCCGGCGCGTCGTTGATGCCGTCGCCCGCCATCGCCACCCGCCGGCCTTCGCGCTTGAGGCGCTGCACCAGCTCGGCCTTGTCCTCGGGGCGGACTTCGCCATGCACCTCGTCCAAGCCCAGCTCGGTGGCCACGGCACGTGCGGTGGTGAGCCCGTCGCCGGTGGCCATGATGATGCGCAGCCCGGCTGCGTGCAGCTCGTTGACGGCGGCGGCGGCCGAGGCCTTGATCGGGTCGGCGACCGCGACCAGGCCTGCCAGGCGCCCGTCCACGGCCAGGAACATGGCGCTCGAGCCCTCGCGGCGCATCCGCTCGGCCACGTCGACATGCGCGCCAGGATTGGCGCCCAGATCCTCCATGAGCGCGGTATTGCCCAGCGCCAGCGCGTGGCCGGCCACGGTCCCGCGCACGCCCATGCCGGTCACCGAGTCGAAGTCCTCCACGCGGTCGAACTCGAAGTTCCGGCGCCGGGCCTCGGCCACGATGGCATCGGCCAGCGGATGCTCGCTGCCCTGGTCCAGGCTGGCCGCCAGGTGCAGCACCTGGTCGGCGTCGAAGCCCTCGAAGGCCACGACTTCCTTGAAGGCCGGGCGCCCTTCGGTGAGCGTGCCGGTCTTGTCGACGATCAGGGTGTCGATGCGGCGCATGTGCTCGATGGCCTCGGCATCGCGGAACAGCACGCCCACCTGCGCCGCCTTGCCCGTGGCGACCATGATCGACATCGGCGTCGCCAGGCCCAGCGCGCAGGGGCAGGCGATGATCAGCACCGAGACCGCGTTCAGGATGGCAAAGGTCCAGGCCGGGTCCGGGCCGAAGAAGCCCCAGATGAAGAAGGTGGCCACCGCGATCGCCAGCACTGCGAGCACGAACCAGTAGGCGACGGTATCAGCCATCCGCTGCATCGGCGCGCGGGAGCGCTGCGCCTGCGCGACCAGCTGCACGATCTGCGACAGCACCGTATCGGAACCCACCTTGGCGGCGCGGATCACCAGTGCGCCAGTGCCGTTCTGGGTCGCGCCGATGACCTGGTCACCCGCGGTCTTCTCGACCGGAATCGGCTCGCCCGTGAGCATCGACTCGTCTACGCTGGAGCGGCCTTCGACTACTTCGCCATCCACCGGCACCTTCTCGCCCGGGCGCACGCGCAGGCGGTCGCCGACGTGCACGTGGGTCAGCGGGATGTCTTCCTCGGAGCCGTCGGCATTGACCCGCCGGGCTTCCTTCGGCGCCAGGCCAAGCAGGCCCTTGATCGCCGCCGAGGTTTTCGAGCGCGCCCGCAGCTCCAGCATCTGGCCGAGCAGGGTCAGCGACACGATCACCGCCGCCGCCTCGTAATACACGCCGACGCGCCCGTGCTCATTGAACGAGGCCGGGAACAGCCCCGGTGCGAGCGTCGCCACAAGGCTGTAGCCAAAGGCCGCCGCGACGCCGATCCCGATGAGCGTGAACATGTTCGGGTGGAGGTTGCGGATCGACTGCACGCAGCGTTCGAAGAACGGCCAGCCGGCCCACAACACGACCGGCGTGGTCAGCACCAACTCGACCCAGGTCTGGACGTGGATCGACAGCGGCAGGATCTGTACGCCGCCCAGTTCGACGCTCGGGAGATGCCGGCCGAACATGGCCAGCACGAGCGTCACCGCCGTCAGCGGAAGCGTCCACCAGAAGCGCCGACTGAAGGCGACGAGCTCCGGGTTCTCCTCGTCGTCAAGCCCGGGCATCTCCGGTTCCAGAGCCATGCCGCAGAGCGGGCAGGTACCGGGGTGGTCCTGGCGGACTTCGGGATGCATCGGGCAGATGTACATGGCGCCCGGAACCGCGGCTGCAGGCTCGATCGGCCCAGGTGCGAGGTACTTCCCGGGGTCGGCAACGAACTTCGTGCGGCAACCGGCCGAGCAGAAGTGGTACGTCGTGCCGGCGTTTACGGCGTGGTGGGGCGAGGTCTTCGGATCGACGTTCATGCCGCAGACCGGATCCTTCACCGTTCCGGGAGGCGCGGAGGGCGGACCGCCTTCAGGCGCTTGCCCGGCAGTGCTGCCGCCATGTCCGTGTGCCTGCTGATGTGTGTGCGTGTTCATGCGTCTTCCTTCGACAAGGCACCCAGGATCGGGCAGTCCTGGATGCCGCCGTGACCCGGGCAGGCAGTGACCAGTTGGCGTAGCCCATCGCGAATGCGTGTGAGTTCATCCAGCTTGCGCTCGACGTCGGCGAGGCGTGCCGCCGCCGACGCGCGCACCGCCGCCATGTCCTCGCCAGACCGCCCGGAGAGCTGCAGCAGCTCGCTGATCTCGCGCAGCGTGAAGCCGAGCGCCTTGGCGCGACGCACGAAATGCAGGCGCGCCACGTCGGCGTCGCCGTAGGATCGATATCCCGAATTGCGACGGGCAGGGGCGGGCAGGATGCCGTGGCTCTCGTAGTAGCGGATCGTGTCGATGGGCACGTGTGTCCGCTTGGCGAGTTGACCTATCTGCATGGTGGGCGCTCCGCTAGACCAGATTCCGAGTGTGTGCCCTTGACCATGGTCCAGAGTCAAGTGGTGGTGGCCCTCGCGCTGATGCCCGTTGCCTTCGGTGCCAGCCTCGAGCTGCCGTATGGATTGCAACCGCTACACAGGACTGAGCGTCCCGAGCACTGAAACAACAATCAGGATCAAGATGGCCAGCGCGGCCTCAGCCGTAACACTCTGCCGCAAAGCCCGCACCTCCTGCGCGGGATCTCCGCTGGTCAGCGCCCGTCCCAGGCGCGGCACCAGCGTCCATCGGTGCAGCGCTCCCAAACCCAGCATTCCGCCGAACAGAGCCAGTTTGAACAGCAGCAACTTCCCGTAGGTGCTCTGAAACAGGGCCGAAAACGACCACGCGGTGAGATCCCCGTAGTGCACGATGCCGGACACGACGAGCGCAGCAACGAAAATCGTTCCCAGCGTCGAAAATCCATGCAGAAAGTCATGCGTTGATCGCAGACGCCCGCTGCCGGAGGCCTCCTTGCCGCGCAGGAGCATCCCCAGGAACATCAGGACCGCTGCGATCCAGCCGCCTGCCGCAAGAAGATGGACAAGGCCCGCAGCAAGCCGGACCGCGCCTGCCACGCCCTCACCAGCGGCCGCGTGGCCGTTCCATGCCAGAGAAGCGAGTGCGCCGCCCGCCAGCGCCACCGCCAGCGGGAAGGCGGGCTCCACCTTCCCGCGGCGACGATGCCATCCAAGCACAAACATCAGGGCGAGCAGCAGCGCGCCTCTCGCCATCGCTGCCCGGCCCGCGGACGTCTCGAGCAGATACCAGCCAAGCGATCCGCGATCAACGTCGGCGACCGGCATTCCCATGATGCCCGCGGTCTTGAAGACGACTTCGGCCCCGGTGAGCACGAGACCGACGGTGGCACTCACCAACAGAACGCCCATAAGTGGCCATCCGGCCAGGGCATCGGTGAGTGCCGCTCGACGCGAACCGTACCACCCGAGCAATGGGACCCCGAAAAGAACCATGAGGGCTAGGTATTCCAGGAACCTCACTGCATAAGCCGACAGGTCGAGCATTTGTGGCTCCTCAGCGCACCGTGAAGCTGAAACTGCCCGTCATGGGGTGGTTGTCGCCTCCCACGGCGCGGTATTCCACGGTATAGACGCCCGGAGCCAGCGGCTGGGGCAACTTGGCACGCAGGGTCTTGCCGTTGTTGACGATCTCGGTCGTGAAATTCTCGATCGGCATGGTGGAACTGCCGTGCTTCATGAGCAACTTGAGACGCGACGCCCGCGGAATCAATGTTTCGTTGAATACGAGATCGATCTGGTCTGGCGAGGCCACCACCGCATTTGCCGCCGGTGTGGACTGCTGCAGCGCGGCGTGGGCGTGCGCGATCTGCAGGGAGAACTGCCCAGCCGCAATCGCGAGGACGAGCGCGAAGGACCGAAGGACGTTTGATGATTTCATAGGGATAAATCCTCATTGCGAATGTGATGCTAAGCCCCGTTGGGGGCCGTGCTGTGTTGGACCCGACATGCGTTGGATGTCGGGCTGTCACCGAAAACACGGTTGGTCAGCTTTGATATTGCAGATGAGGATCCCGCCTGCTCAGGCGGGATCCTCGACGCGTCAAGCCGCCATGGCGCTGCAGCTTTCCGCGCAACGGCGACAAACTTCGGCGCAGCGCGCCATCTCCGGGTCGTTCATGGCGTCGCATGCATCGGCGCACTGGCGGCAGACCTCCGCGCAGGCACCGCAAACCACGTCGTGAACGCTGGCACCGCGCAGCATCGCGTCGGCACTGGTTGCGCAGATATCGGCACACGTCGCAAGGAGTGCGATGTGCTCCGGGGCCGCGTGGGCACCTCCTTTGGTCAGGCAATAGTTGATGGTCTCCAGGCAGATCTCATGACACTGCGTGCAGTTGTCGATGCACTCGTTCATGGCCTGGGACCGGTGTGCCGCGGAATGGTGGGTCATGTGGTTCTCCTTCTTCCTCGCGGACGAGAATCGGCGCGCCCGCAACACCGCCCCCTGTTCCTGCACCGGATCAGTGCTGTGCGAACGGTTCAGTGGTTCCGTCGTGACGGACCAGCTCGACCGTGTACGGCTGTTGTCGCCCGGCAGGGACCTCCATGCCCGGCGAGCCGAGCGGCATTCCCGGCAGGACCAGGCCGCGTGCGTCCGGCTTTTCTTCGAGGAGGCGCTTGATGTCCTCGGCCGGGACATGGCCCTCGATGAGGTATCCGCCGACCTCGGCCGTGTGGCAGGAGCCCTTTGCATAGGGGACACCCAGGCGCTCCTTGACCGGACCCAGGTCATCCATGTCGTGCACATCCACGGTGAAGCCCGCCTTCTGCACGTGGTCGACCCAGCTACCGCAACACCCGCAGGTCGGAGTCTTGTGGACGGTCATGCGTGGCAGGGCAGCGGGAGTGGTGTCGGCTGTTTCAGAGACGACCTGTGCAGCGGGTGCGATGGTGGATTGCGCGGGTGTATCCGCCTGGGTGCAGGCACCCAGGCCGGCGACCGCAAAAGCCGCCCACGCCAGTCGATTCAATCTGCAGGCTTTCATTTCCGGTTCTCCGCTCAGCGCCTGGTCCGCGAGGACCAGTGGATGTGGACGATCCGCCAGCCGTCGGCGGTCTGCTTCAGCACCATCGTCTCGGTGCTCTGGACGGTCAGTGGCTGGCCGTCCTTCTGGGCGTGCAGCTCGCTTTCGGTTCCGACCCACGCGAACTCGCCAGCGGTTCGTGCACGCTGACGGAGCAGCTGGCGATGGGCGCCCTTGAGGAACGCCGCATCGCTGACTGCGTGATGGCCCATGTATTCCTCGCGGCTGCGTTCTGCACCTCCGGACTCGAGGATGAGAACGTCGGCAGCGAGCAGGGCTTCGACCGTGGCCAGGTCGCCGCTGGAGAGGGCGGCGTTGAAGCGCTCCGCCACGTCGACGGCGGCCTTCGCGGCGGCCGGCACGTCGACGTCCGCCGCTGCCGCAGCGGCGGGGTGATGTGCATGCGACTGTGCCGTCTGCGCCATTGCGGGCGACACCATTGCCAGCATCAGCGCGAGGCCAGACGAAATTGCTGTTGCATTCATTGTTCAACTCCAGGTTTTCAGTGAGTGTGCGCAGGGCCGTCTTCGGCCTCGGTCATATGGGGTGAAGGTGGAGACTGCACTTTGCCATCGGCATGGCGATGCTCTACCGCGCGGACTTCTGTGTCGGTAACACGCTTTCCGTGGTCATCGTCCATACCCGGCGACTGCGCGTGCGGCATCGCGTCGCTCCCGGCTGTGGGCTGGGCAGGGTGATCCTCCGTCGCCGCCTCGTCATGGTCGTCGTCGTGTGTCTCGCCGCCGCCATGCGCGTGGCCTTCGCTGCTGTCGACCAGTTCCCTGTATGCAGCCGCGTCGAGCGTGGGCAGCACCTGCAGGAACGCG
>NZ_JAAN01000016.1 GCF_000559025.1 Luteimonas huabeiensis HB2
CATGGCGTCATCCTCGTGTGTCTGAGCCTCGCGGCTTGGCCGTGTTCCCCAGGGGGGCGACCCGGCGCGGGCTGGCGGAGCCGGCGGCTCCCGGGCGCGACCGGCGGCTTCCCCCGGCGGTCGCGGCGTCTCCGGCCATGCGCGACGGCCGGCCGTTCATCCATTATCCGGGCACCTCCGACGAGCAGCTGCTTTCCGTGCTGCGCGAGAACGCGCGCGCCTCCACCGCGGAGATCGCGCGCAAGCTGCGGCTCTCGCGCACCACCGTGCACAGCCGCATCGAGCGGCTGGAGCGGGCGGGGGTGATCGCCGGCTACACCATCCGCGTGTCCGACGACTACGAGCTGGCGCGCATCCGCGCGCATGGGCGTGGTGCCCACGGTCGAGGACATGGACGTGCTGACCGACCGCATCGGCGCCATCGACGGCGTGGAACGCACCACGTCCTCGGTGATCCTGTCCACCAAGTTCGAGCGCTGAGCCGGGGCGTGGCGCCCGGCGCCCGCGGCTACAATGCGCCGCCCGCCGGACCGCGCGCGATGAAGAAATCCGACTTCCGCTACGAACTGCCGCCCGAGCTGATCGCGCAGGCGCCGCTGCCCGAGCGCTCGGCGAGCCCGAGATCCTGATCGAGCGCCTGCTCTCGGCCGACGAGGCCCTGGCCCAGCTCGGCGCCAGCAAGCCCTCGCGGCCGGGCACGCGCATCGCGCTGGAGGCCGGCGGCCATGCCGAGGTGCTGGCTACATCGAGCGCGAGGCCGGCGCCGAGGATGCCGACCGCTACCAGACCGTGTTCGCCCGCCGCGCCGGCGCGGTGGCCGCGCCGACCGCCGGGCTGCACTTCGACGAACCGTTGCTGGAGCGGCTGCGCGCGCGCGGCGTGGGCTTCGGCCACGTCACCCTGCACGTGGGCGCCGGCACCTTCCAGCCGATGCGGGTGGAGGACGTGCGCGAGCACCGCATGCACGCCGAACGGCTGGAAGTGGGCGAGGCGCTGTATCCCGGCCACGCGATCCGCAGCGTCGATGCGCTGGTGACCAATTTCCACCTGCCCGAGTCCACGCTGCTGATGCTGGTCAGCGCCTTCGCCGGCCGCGAGCGCGTGCTCGCCGCCTACGAACACGCGGTGCGCGCGCGCTACCGCTTCTTCTCCTACGGCGACGCGATGCTGCTGGATTCCGGCGGCTTCCAGGTGTTCTCGCTGGCGCACAAGCGCAGGATCACCGAGCAGGGGGTGACCTTCCAGGCGCCCACCGACGGTTCCACGGTGTTCCTCGGCCCCGAGGAGAGCATGCGCATCCAGAAGG
>NZ_JAAN01000017.1 GCF_000559025.1 Luteimonas huabeiensis HB2
CGCGCCCGCCGGCGCGGCATCCGCCGCCAGCGCAGCGCCCGTCGCCGGCGCAGCGGCGCCCGCCGCCGTCCGCACCGCCGCGCCCGACGTCGCCGCCGGCCCGCAGCAGGCGCACATCGTCGTGCTGCGCGAAGCCGCGCTGGGCGCCTATCGCGGCGAGACCGCGGGCCTGCCCGCGCCGCAGCGCCGGCTGGACGCGCGCGGCAAGCTGCGCCTGGACGCGCGCGGCAGCGCCGCACGCGCCTACGTGAACCATCTGCAGAACCGCCAGCAGACGCTGGAAGGCGACATCGCCAGGACCCTGCAGCGCCCGCTGCAGGTCAAGCGGCGGATGCAGCACGCGGTCAACGGCATCGTGGTCGAGCTCGATCCGGCCGAGGCCGCCGCCGTGCGCGCGCTGCCGGAGGTGCTGTTCGTCGAGGAGTACCGCGAGTACGCGCTGGATACCGACACCGGCCCGCGCCACATCGGCGCCGAGGCGGTCTGGACCGGTACCTACCCGGGCGCCGCCGCCGCCTACCAGGGCGAGGGCGTGGTGGTCGGCGTGCTGGACACCGGCATCAACTTCGGCAGCCCGTCGTTCGCCGCGGTCGATCCGGTGGACGGCTATGTCCACGTCAACCCGCTCGGCGAAGGCAACTACCTCGGTACCTGCGCCCCGGGCGGCGTGGACGCCGGCCGCTGCAACGCCAAGCTGATCGGCGGCTACGACTTCGTGTGCGGGGCGCCGGGCAACGCCTGCGGGGTGGCCGGCATCCGCGAGGAGCCCGGCTTCGGCGACACCAACAACCACGGCAGCCACGTCGCCTCGACCGCGGCGGGCAACAAGCGCGACGTGGTGTTCCGCGGCAACCCGCTGCGCATTTCCGGCGTCGCCCCGCGCGCCAACGTGGTCGCCTTCGACATCTGCTACACCAACATCGCCACCAACCAGGGATCCTGCCCGAACACCTCCGCGGTGGCCGCGATCAACCAGGCGGTCGCCGACGGCGTGGTCGACGTGATCAACTACTCCATCGGCGGCGGCGCGAGCCCGTGGAGCGATGCGGTCTCGCTGGCCTTCCTCGGCGCCAGCGATGCCGGCATCTATGTGGCGGCGTCCGCCGGCAACAGCGGGCCGGGCCCGAACACCATGGGCCACCACCAGCCCTGGGTGGCCTCCACGGCCGCCGCGCAGCACGGCCGCGGCACGTTCGCGGTGA
Organism: Luteimonas huabeiensis HB2; assembly: GCF_000559025.1. GTDB lineage: Bacteria > Pseudomonadota > Gammaproteobacteria > Xanthomonadales > Xanthomonadaceae > Luteimonas > Luteimonas huabeiensis. The sequence continues at coordinate 1,203 of NZ_JAAN01000017.1, forward strand.
CGCTGGAAGTCACCGGCCCGGCGCCGGTGCCGGAACCGCTGGCGCCGGTCCTGCTCAGCGAAGGCACCGGCGGGGTGCCGCACGAGTCGGCCATCCCGGGGACCACGCCGCTGAAGGTGAGCCCCGGCTTCGACACCGCCAGCGACGCCTGCGCGGCGCTGCCGGCCGACACCTTCGCCGGCGCGATCGCGGTGGTCCGGCGCGGCACCTGCGCCTTCAGCGACAAGGTCAACAACGCCGCGGCCGCCGGCGCGATCGCGGTGGTGGTGGCGAACAACGCCGAAGGCGCGATCGTGCCCTCGGTGCCGGGCACCAGCGTGCGCGCGTTCGGCGTGACCCAGGACGACGGCATCGCGCTGCGCGACTTCGCCCGCGCGCATGCCGACGCCACCGCGGCGATCGGCTTCCCGCCGCTGCCGCTGCCGAACACGCCCGATGCGCTGGCGTCCTTCAGCTCGCGAGGCCCGGCCGGCGGCTTTGATCTGGTCAAGCCCGACATCACCGCACCGGGCGCGAGCATCCTGGCCGCCGTGGCCGGTACCGAGATCACCGGGGCGGAGGAGGCGATCGGCCTGCTCAGCGGCACCTCGATGGCCTCGCCGCACCACGCCGGCGCTGCCGCGCTGGTGCGCCAGGTGCGGCAGGACTGGTCGGTGCCCGAGATCAAGTCGGCGCTGATGATGACCGCCGAGCCCGAGGTCTGGCTGGAGGACCAGGTGACCCCGGCCACGCCGTTCGGCAAGGGCGCCGGCCGCGTCCAGGTCGATCGCGCGGTCAACGCCGGCCTGGTCCTGCACGAGACCGGCGACAACTACCGCGCGGCCGATCCGGCCCTGGGCGGCGACGTCTCGGCGCTGAACCAGCCATCGCTGGCCGACGGCCATTGCTTCCGCAACTGCAGCTTCTACCGCACCTTCCGCAACCCGCACGCCCAGGCGCAGAGCTACCGCGTCCGGCTGAACGGCCTGACCGGCGGCGTGACCCCGGCCAACGTGCGCATCGCCGCCGGCGCCACCCAGCGCATCCGCGTGCTGGTCAACAGCCAGGGCCTGCCGGCCGACGGCAGCTGGCACTTCGGCGAAGTGGTGCTCGAGCCGGTGGACGCGACCGTCGGCGGGCAACCGCGGCCGACGCTGCGCCTGCCGGTGGCGGTGGCGGTGCCGGCGCCGGTGGTGTCGCTGCCCGAGGTGCTGACCGCGACCCTGAAGCAGGGCCGCAGCGGCAACGTGGCCGGATTCGTCGCCAACGCCGGCGGCTCGACGCTGAGCTTCGGCATCGCCAACACCGGCACCGGCGCGGTGACGCCCGCCGATCGCGACCGCGGCGCGCTGACCACGGGCTACCGCAGCGTGCGGCGCACCGATGCCGGCAGCCCGGTGGCGCAGTTCGCCGCCGACGACTTCGTGCTGCACGGCGAGACCCGCATCGAGTCGCTGTTCGCCGAGGGCTTCGGCATCGGCGGCGCGGTGATCGGCAGCACGGCCAGCGCGCTGGGCTGGGCGATCTATCCCGATGCGGGCGGCGTACCGGCGGGCAATCCGGCCACGGCGCCGGAGGCGGCGGCGTGGCAGTACCTGGCCGCGCCGAACGCGCCTGCGGTGACCCTGTCCGGCGCGAACATCGGCCTCGACCTGGCGGCCGCCGGGCAGGACGTGGTGCTGCCGCCCGGCCGCTACTGGCTGGTGGTCTACGTGCACGCGCCCTATGCGACGAGCTGGGCCTGGTACGCGTCGCCGGAAGGCGACGGCAGCTTCGCCGCGCTGGTCGTGGCCAGCGACGGCAGCGGCAGCTGGTCGCCGGTCACCAGCTTCCCCGGCCTGTCGCTGCGGGTGCAGGGCTCGGTGAGCTGCGGCGCGCCGTGGATCGGCGCGACCACGCCGCAGTCGGCCAACCTGCAGCCGGGCGCGACCCAGTCGGTGCGCGCGATGCTGTCGGCCGCCGGCCTGCCGGTGGGCCGCCACGTGGGTCATTACTGCGTGGAAAGCAACGATCCGGTCACGCCCAAGGCCGGCGCGCCGATCGTGCTGACCGTGACGCCCTGATCCGGCGCACGGCGGGAACGACGAACGCCCGGGCTCGCCCGGGCGTTCGTTTTCGGGCTCGGGTCACTCGCCCGGCTTGGCCGCCTCCACCGGGGCGTGGGTGCGGGCGCGGCGGGCCAGCTGCGCCTCGCGGTGGGCGATGTAGGCGTTGGCGGCGAGGATGATGAAGGCGCCCACCGCGGTCCAGCGGTCGATGGTCTGCCCGAACAGCAGCCAGCCGAACAACGCCACCACCGGCAGCTGCATGAAGCTGATCGGCGTCAGCGCGGAGACCTCGCCGATCTTCAGCGCGCGCGTCCACAGCATGTGGCCGCCGGTGCCGAGCACGCCGGCCGCCACCACCCAGAGCCAGACGATGCCCTGCGGCCATTCCCACACCGCCAGCGCCGGCAGCAGCGACATCGGCACCCAGAACAGCGTCGTCCACACCACGATGCGGTCGGCGGGCTCGCTGCGCGAGAGCTCCTTGATCTGGATCGCGACCACGCCGCTCAGGACCGCGGCCGCCACCGCCACCAGCAGGCCCGGGGTGAATTCCCCGGTGCCGGGGCGCAGGATCACCAGCACGCCGACGAAGCCGAGCGCGACCGCGGTCCAGCGCCGCGCGCGCACCTTTTCGCCCAGGAACAGTACCGCGGCGATGGTGACGAAGATCGGCGTGGAATACGACAGCGAGACCGCCTGCGCCAGCGGCAGGTGGCCGATCGCCCAGAACCCGCAGAACATCGACAGCATGCCGATCAGGCAGCGCACGAAGTAGCGCGGCAGCTGCGCGGTGCGCAGGAAGCCGAAGCCGCGGCCCGGGCGCAGCAGCAGCGGCAGCGCCGCCGCCAACCCGAAGAAGTTGCGGAAGAAGGCGATCTCGAAGGTGTGCAGGCTTTCCGAGGCCAGCCGGATCGCGATCACCATCAGCGCGAACAGCAGCGTGCTGCCGAGCATCAGCAGGGCGGCGCGGGCGGGCGTGGACAGCGGCCCGCGCGGACGGGGCCGGTCGGGGGGCGGCACGGGGGCCCGGCTCACCATGCCGCGCCCACGATCCGAGGCTCGGGTTCGAGCGCGACGCCGAAGCGCGCGGCGACCGAATCGCGGATGCGCCGGGCCAGGCCGAGCAGCTCGGCCCCGCGCGCGGCGCCGTGGTTGACCAGCACCAGCGCGTGGGCGGCCGAGACGCCGGCGTCGCCGTCGCGGTGGCCCTTCCAGCCGCAGGCATCGATCAGCCAGGCCGCCGAGAGCTTGCGCAGGGCGTCGGCGGCGGCGGGGAACACCGGCAAGCCCGGATGCGCGGCGGCCAGCGCCTCGGCCTGCGCCGCGGGCACCAGCGGATTCTTGAAGAAGCTGCCGGCGTTGCCGATGCGGGCGGGGTCGGGCAGCTTGCGCCGGCGCAGGCGGCAGACCGCCGCGGCGACGTCCGCGGGCGTCGCCGCCGCCACGCCCATCGCCGCCAGTTCCTCGGCGACGCCGGCGTAGGCGATGTCGGGCGGCGCGTGCCGCGACAGCAGGAACTCCACCGCGACCACGATCTCGCGATCGGGCGCGCGCTTGAACCGGCTGTCGCGGTAGGCGAACGCGCAGTCGGCGCGATCCAGGCGCAGGAAATCGCCGGCGAGGCGATCGAAGACTTCCACCGCGGCCACGCGCTCGCCGACCTCGACGCCGTAGGCGCCGATGTTCTGGATCGGCGCGGCGCCGACGGTGCCGGGGATCAGCGCCAGGTTCTCCAGCCCGCCGAGTCCCTGCGCCAGCGTCCATTCGACCAGCGCGTGCCAACCGGCGCCGGCCTCGGCGCGTACCCGGACCTGGCCGTCGCGTTCGCCGAGCACGGCGATGCGCGCGCCGCGCAGGCGCAGCAGCGGCGCGGCCGGATCGCCCGCGAACAGCACGTTGCTGCCGCCGCCCAGCACCAGCGTGGGCGCGCGCGCATCGCCCAGCAGCCCTTGCGCGGCCAGCGCGGGCAGGGCCTGCGCGTCGTCGATCTCGACCAGCAGCGGCGCGGTGGCCTCGATGCCGAAGGTGTTGAGCGCGCGCAGCGGCGCGCTGCGCTGGAGACGGTAGCCGGGGGTCGTCACGTCGATCAGGCCGGCGGCGGGTTGCCGGTACTGGGCGCCTCGCGGCGGCGGCGGATGGCGGCGGCGCATTCGTGCACCAGCGCCGGCCCGCGATAGACCAGGCCGGTATAGAGCTGCACCAGCGAGGCGCCGGCGGCGACCTTCTTCACCGCGTCGGCGCCGGAGAGGATGCCGCCCACGCCCACCAGCGGGATCGAGGCCGGCAGGCGCGTGCGCAGCATCCGCAGCACGGTGGTCGCGGTGTTCATCAGCGGCTGGCCGGACAGCCCGCCGGCCTCGCGCGCGAGCGGATCCTGCTGCACGCCGATGCGCGAGACCGTGGTGTTGGTCGCGACCACGCCGTCGACCCGCAGGTCGCCCAGCACGCGCGCCATCGAGTCGATGTCGTCGTCCGACAGGTCCGGCGCCACCTTGACCAGCATCGGCACGCGGCGGCCGTGCTGCGCGCCCAGCCGTTCCTGCGCCTCGCGCAGTTCGCCGACCAGCCGCCGCAGCGATCGTTCCTCCTGCAGCTCGCGCAGGCCCGCGGTGTTGGGCGAGGAAATGTTGACGGTGATGTAGTCGGCCAGCGGATACACGCGCTGCATGCAGTGCAGATAGTCCTGGCCGGCGGACGCGTTGGGCGTGTCCTTGTTCTTGCCGATGTTGATGCCCAGCAGCCCCGAGCGCCGGCGCGCGCGGCCGACGTTCTCCACCAGCGCCTCGACGCCGTCGTTGTTGAAGCCCATGCGGTTGATCAGCGCGCGGTGGCGCGGCAGGCGGAACAGCCGCGGCTGCGGATTGCCCGGCTGCGGGCGCGGCGTGACCGTGCCGATCTCGACGAAGCCGAAGCCCAGCGCGAACAGGCCGTCGAGGTGGGCGCCGTTCTTGTCGAGCCCGGCGGCCAGGCCGACGGGATTCGGGAAGCGCAGGCCGAACGCCGGCGTCGGCAATTCGACCCGGCGCGCCAGCAACGGCGCCAGCCCGGCGCGAGAGGCGCCGTCGAGCATCGCGAGGGTGGCGGCGTGGGCGCGCTCGGGTTCGAGGCCGAACAGGAAAGGCCGGGCCAGTCGGTACACGGGGGAAGGTCAGCCGGGGGCGGTTCGGGAGGGATTATCCCCGATCCGGGGCGGCGGCGGCCATCGCGGCGCGCCGCGGCCGGGCGGGTCGCCCGGTCCGCGGCCGGATCGGATCAGAGATCGAACTTGATGCCCTGCGCCAGCGGCAGCGCATCGGAGTAGTTGATGGTGTTGGTCTGGCGGCGCATGTAGGCGCGCCAGGCGTCGGAGCCCGACTCGCGGCCGCCGCCGGTCTCCTTCTCGCCGCCGAAGGCGCCGCCGATCTCGGCGCCGGAAGTGCCGATGTTGACGTTGGCGATGCCGCAATCCGAGCCCCGCGCGGACAGGAAGGTCTCCGCCGCGCGCAGGTCGGTGGTGAAGATCGACGAGGACAGGCCCTGCGGCACGTCGTTCTGCATCGCGATCGCGTCCTCCAGCGCCTCGTACTTCATCACGTACAGGATCGGCGCGAAGGTTTCGGTCTGCACCACTTCGGCATCGTTGCTCAGGCCGGTGACGATGGTGGGCAGCACGAAGAAGCCCTTGCGGTCGGTCAGCGCGGCGCCGCCGGTGGCGATGGTGCCGCCGGCGGCCTTGGCCTGCTCGATCGCGTCCAGGTAGGCCTGCACCGCCTCGGCGCTGTTGAGCGGCCCCATCAGGTTGGCCGGGTCGGTGGGATCGCCGATCTTGCCTTCCACCTGGCGGTAGGCCGAGACCAGCTTCTCCAGCACCTCGTCGTAGATCGACGCGTGCACGAACACGCGGCGGGTGGTGGTGCAGCGCTGGCCGGCGGTGCCGACCGCGCCGAACACGATCGCCGGGATCGCCAGCTTCAGGTCGGCGCTGGCATCGACGATCACGGCGTTGTTGCCGCCCAGTTCCAGCAGCGAGCGGCCCATGCGGCGCGCCACGCGCTCGCCGACCAGGCGGCCGACGCGGGTCGAGCCGGTGAAGCTGATCAGCGGGATGCGGCGGTCGTCGACGAAGGCCTGCGCCAGCTCGCTGCCGGCGTCGTTGAACAGGAAGAAGATGTCGGGAAAGCCGCCGTCCTTCAGCGCCTGGTTGCAGATCCTCGTCGCCGCGATCGCCGACAGCGGGGTCTTGGGCGAGGGCTTCCAGATCGAGATGTCGCCGCAGACCGCGGCCACGAAGCTGTTCCAGGCCCATACCGCGACCGGGAAGTTGAACGCGCTGATGATCCCCACCAGGCCGAGCGGGTGCCACTGCTCGTACATGCGGTGGCCCGGGCGCTCGGAGTGCATGGTCAGGCCGTAGAGCTGGCGCGAGAGGCCGACGGCGAAATCGCCGATGTCGATCATCTCCTGCACCTCGCCGTCGCCTTCCGGCTTGGACTTGCCCATCTCCAGCGCGACCAGCGAGCCCAGCGCGTCCTTGTGCCGGCGCAGCGCGTCGGCGCACAGGCGGATGGCCTCGCCGCGGCGCGGCGCGGGCGTCCTGCGCCAGACCTCGAACGCGGCCTGCGCGCGCGCGACCAGCGTCTCGTAGTCCTCGGCCGTGCTCGCCGACACCTTCGCCAGCGCTTCGCCGGTGGCCGGATTGACCGGGGTCAGGACCGCGGCGCCCTCCGCGCGCGACCATTCGCCCTGTCCGAGATAGGTGCCGGATTCGTGTTCGCCGAGGCCGAGCGCGGTGAGGACGGGATGGGGCATCGCGGAAACTCCTTGGGTGTACGGATCGGCCGGCGCGGCCGGCGAGACGGAAGGCGAGGGCGGCAACGCGCGTCGCGATCGCCGGCGACGCGGGCTTGGCGGCCCCGGCCCGATTCGAACGGGCGACCTTCCCCTTAGGAGGGGGACGCTCTATCCAGCTGAGCTACGGGGCCGTGCAGCGGGCGATTTTCGCATGGGCGGCGGGGAATCCCAAACCGCACGCCGGGCCGGCGCCCGGGGCGCGGAGGCATGGAGGCATGGAGGCGGGGCGCGCCAGGTCGCGGTTGCCCGGGTCCGCGTTCGCGCCGTCAACGCAGCTCGAACAGCTCCTGATGGAAGGCCCCGGGCGCGAGCCCGTGGGCGACCAGGTCGGCGCGCAGGGCGCGGCCGAAGGCGGACGGCCCGCAGAACCAGACGCTGGCCTCGCGCCACCCGGGCACGCTGCGGCGCAGGCGTTCGCCGTCCAGCCGGCCGTCCTCGGCCTCCAGCAGCAGGTGCAGCCGGACGCCGGCGGCCCGGGCCGCCTCGGCGAGGAATTCGCGGGCCTGCGGTGCGATGACGGCCGTGGGGTGAAACAGGTCGATCCGCCTGTCCGCGTCGGGATGCGACGCGAGGTCTTCCATCCGCGCCAGGAACGGGGTGATGCCGATTCCCGCGCCGATCCAGATCTGCCGCGCCCGATCGGAAAACGTGAAGCGGCCGTACGGCCCTTCGACGACCACCCGATCGCCGGTCTTGAGCCGCTCCGGCAGGCGACGGGTGTGGTCGCCCAGGCCCTTGGTGACGAAAGAGACCAGGCGCGACTCGGGATTCCACGCCGAGGCGATGGTGTACGGATGCGCGCCTTCCCGCGGGTCGGAGGTGACGAAGGCGAACTGGCCCGCATGGTGTCCCGGCCAACCGCGATCGAGCCGGACGCGCGAGACCAGGGTGCGCATGTCGGGGAAGTGCAGCAGCGTTTCGATGCGTCCTGCCGTCCGGCGCGCGCGGCCGATGCGTCCGCCCAGCGCGATGCACGCCGCGACGGCGCCCGCGGCGAGCAGCAGCCCCATGACGATGCCGATCGGCTGGGTCCAGTACGCGTGCTCGAGCAGGACGACGCTGTGAAAGACCAGCAACAGGAAGCCGGCGGCCAGCCATCGGTGCAGCTTGGCGAACCAGCGGTACGGAACGCGCTTGATCAGCGCCAGCGCGATCAGGATCGTGACCGCGTAGAAGGTCCATTCGCCGAGCGTCTCGGCCAGTCCGCGCTGGCCGCGCAACAGCGCCTCGATCCCCCCGTACGCTTGCTCCTGGCCCGGCGCCTTGGCCGGCTTGGTCAGCCAGCCCCAGCCGACGGCCCACTTGGTGCCCCTGGCCGACAGCCAATGCGCGGTGGCGGCGACCACCGCGACGATGCCCAGCCACTTGTGCAGACGGTACATCTTGTCCAGGCCGTCGAACGCCCGCTCCAGCCGCACCGGACGCACCGCCAGCACCATCCCCAGGCACATCGCCGCCATGGCGACGATGCCCGAGTACTGCACGAATACCTTGCGGAACGAGAAGTAGCCGAAGGGCTGGGGAAGGAACGTGTCCGCCATCAGCCAGAGCAGGGTCAGGCCGACCAGCGAGACGAAGAGGGCTGTTTTGATGGGCTTCATCGTTGCGGCGCGAGGGCCGCGCTTCGGTCACGACGGAGATCGATGCTATCGCAGCCGCCTGCGGGCGACTTCGCCGAATCGGTCGGTTTTGCCTCGTTGCGGGAGGCGTCGGGGCCGGATCGCCCGTGCATTGAAAATGGAAACCATCCTGGCTGCGTTTCTCGTCCGGCGGCCGGTATCCGTTCGCGATTTCCGCCGCGCCGCGAAGCCGGCGGCGGGAGGCCGGCGTCGGGTCGCGCGCCGTGCCGCGGCGCTCGCGCGCCCGCGCGCGAAGCGGAGGCCGCCGGGGCCTGCGTCGAGCGCCGATTGCGGGCCGATCAGCCCAGGAACGCCGCCAGCGCGGCGTTGAAGCGCTCGGGCGATTCGAGGTTGCACAGGTGGCGTCCGGGCACGGAGACGAAGCGGCCGTCGGCCACCGCCTCGGCCAGCCGCCGCAGGTCGGACGGCGGGCAGACCGGATCGTCGTCGCCGGCCACGGCCAGCAGCGGCACGCCGATCGCGTGCAGGCGATCGCGGAAGTCGGCCTCGCCCACGGCGTGGCAGCAGCCGGCATAGCCTTCCACGCCGGTCGCGCGGAAGGTCCGCAGCACGTCGTCCACCGCATCGGCGTGCGCGGCGGCGAAGGCCGCGGTGAACCAGCGCTCGCGGGTGCCCGCGAGCAGGCCGTCGAGCCCGTGCGCGCGGACCTGGGCGATGCGCGCCTGCCAGCTCCCGGGCGTGCCGATGCGCGCGGCGGTCGCGCAGGCGGCCACGCGGTCGAGGCGGTGCGCGGCGTGCAGCGCCAGCCACTGCGCGGTCAGGCCGCCGATCGACAGCCCGCAGTAATGGCTGCGCGCGATGCCCAGCGCGTCCCACAGCGCGAGCACGTCGCCGCCGAGATCGCCGATCGCATACGGGCCGGGCGGCGCGGTCGAGCCGCCGTGCCCGCGGCGGTCGTAGCGCAGGATGCGGAAGCGTCCGCACAGCGCCGCGACCTGCGGGTCCCACATCCGCAGGTCGGTGCCGAGCGAGTTGCAGAAGGTGAGCCAGGGCGCGCCGTGCGCGCCTTCGATGCGGTAGCGCAGGCGATGGGTGGGCAGGTCGAGGAAGGCGTCGATCGGATCGGCCATCGCGCTACACCCGCTCGACCGCGAGCGCCAGTCCCATGCCCACGCCGATGCACAGCGTCGCCAGGCCGTAGCGGCCGCCGGTCTTCTGCAACTGGTGGACCAGGGTCAGCGCCAGCCGTGCGCCGCTCATGCCCAGCGGGTGGCCGAGCGCGATCGCGCCGCCGTTGGCGTTGACGTGCGCGGCGTCGTCGGGCAGCCCGAGCGCGCGCAGCACCGCCAGCGACTGGCTGGCGAAGGCTTCGTTGAGTTCGATGGCGTCGAAGTCGCCGATGCCCAGGCCCAGACGCGCCAGCAGCTTGCGCGTCGCCGGTACCGGCCCGATGCCCATCACCCTTGGTTCCACGCCCGCCGCGGCCAGGCCGAGGATGCGCGCGCGCGGGCGCAGCCCGAACCGGGCGACGGCCCGTTCGCCCGCCACCACAAGCGCGGCCGCGCCGTCGTTGATGCCCGAGGCGTTGCCGGCGGTCACGCTGCCGCCCGGGAACAGCGGCTTCAGGCCGGCCAGCGCCTCGAGCGTGGTGTCCGCGCGCGGATGCTCGTCCACCTCGGCCAGCGCGCGGTCGCCCCGCTTCCGGCCGGGGACCTCGACCGCCACGATCTCCTCGGCCAGGAAGCCGGCCGCGCGGGCGGCGGCCGCGCGCTGCTGGCTGCGCAGCGCGAAGGCGTCCTGGTCCTCGCGCGAGACGCCATGTTCCCTGGCCAGGTTCTCGCCGGTCTGCGGCATGGTCTCGGCGCCGTAGCGCGCCTGCAGGCGCGGGTTGACGAAGCGCCAGCCCATGGTGGTGTCCTCCAGGCGCTGCCCGCGGCCGAAGGCGCTGTCGGCCTTGCCGACCACGAACGGCGCGCGGGTCATCGATTCCACGCCGCCGGCGATCGCCAGTTCGATCTCGCCGCTACGGATCGCGCGCGCGGCCTGGCCCACCGCCTCCAGGCCGGAGGCGCACAGGCGGTTGAGGGTGACTCCGGGCACGCTCGCGGGCAGCCCGGCCAGCAACAGGCTCATGCGGGCGACGTTGCGGTTGTCCTCGCCGGCCTGGTTGGCGCAGCCGAAGAACACGTCGTCGACCGCTTCCGGATCGAGTCCGGGGTTGCGCGCCAGCAGCGCGCGGATCGGCACCGCGCCGAGGTCGTCGGCGCGCACGCCGGACAGGCTGCCGCCGTAGCGGCCGATCGGCGTGCGCACGGCGTCGCAGACGAAGGCCTCGCTCATGCCGCGTTCTCCCCGTTGGTCGCCGCCCAGTCCAGCGGCAGGCCGGTCAGGCGCCGCAGCGCGTCCAGCGACACGCCGTCGACGGTCTCGATCACCCGCGCGCCCTGCGCGCCGACGGCGAACACGCCCAGGTCGGTGTACACGCGCGAGACGCAGCGCAGGCCGGTCAGCGGGTAGCTGCACTCGGCCACCAGCTTGCTCGCGCCGTCGCGGGTCAGCAGCTCCATCATCACGAACACCTGCCGCGCGCCGATCGCCAGGTCCATCGCGCCGCCGACCGCGGGGATCGCATCCGGCGCGCCGGTGCTCCAGTTGGCCAGGTCGCCGTGCGCGGAGACCTGGAAGGCGCCGAGCACGCACACGTCCAGGCGCCCGCTGCGCATCATCGCGAACGAGTCGGCGTGGTGGAAATAGCAGCCGCCGGCCAGCAGGGTGACCGGCTGCTTGCCGGCGTTGATCAGGTCCGGATCCTCCTCGCCGGGCGCCGGCGCGGGGCCCATGCCCAGCAGGCCGTTCTCGCTGTGCAGGACGATCTCCTTGTCCGCCGGCAGGAAGTCCGCGACCCGCGTGGGCAGGCCGATGCCGAGGTTGACGTAGGCGCCTTCGGGAATGTCGCGGGCGACGCGCGCGGCGATGGCGTCGCGGCCGAGCCGGTTCATGCGGCCTCCTGTCGGCCGAGGCCGGTCGCGACCACGCGCTGCACGAAGATGCCGGGCGTCACCACGGCTTCCGGGTCGAGGCCGCCCAGCGGCACCACCGCGTCGACCTCGGCGATCGTGCATTTCGCGGCCATCGCCATCAGCGGGCCGAAGTTGCGCGCGGTCTTGCGGTAGACCAGGTTGCCCCAGCGGTCGCCGCGGTGGGCGCGGATCAGCGCGAAGTCGGCGTGCAGTGGATATTCCAGCACGTAGTGGCGGCCGTCGATCTCGCGCGTCTCCTTGCCCTCGGCGATCCGGGTGCCGTAGCCGGTGGGGGTGTAGATCGCGCCGAGGCCGTTGCCGGCGGCGTGGATGCGCGCGGCCAGGTTGCCTTGCGGCACCAGCTCCAGCTCGATCTCGCCGGCGCGGTAGGCGGCGTCGAAGTGCTGCGAATCGGCCTGGCGCGGGAACGAGCACACGATGCGGCGCACGCGCCGGTGGCGGATCAGCGCCGCCAGGCCGGTGTCGCCGTTGCCGGCGTTGTTGTTGACGATGGTCAGCTCGCGCGCGCCCTGGGCGAGCAGGGCATCGATCAGCGCGTAGGGCATGCCGGCGGTGCCGAAGCCGCCGATCATGACCGTGGCCCCGTCGTGGACGTCGGCCACGGCGGCTTCGCACGAGGTCAGGGTCTTGTCGATCATGGCCGCCTCCGTCCGGGACGTGGCGTCGTGGGCGAGTTGCGCATGGGGCTCCTTACAGCAGGGGGCGGGTGTAGGTGACGATCACCCGGTTCTCGTCGATGTCGGTGCGGAAGTTCGAGCGCGCGACGACGTTGCGCAGGCGCAGGCCGAAGTGCTTCAGCGGGCCGTCGGGGAAGGCGTAGGCGAGGTCGAAGTCGCGCTCCCAGGCCTCGCCGTCGGCGACGCCGGGCAGGCGCGCGCCGCTGCTGTCGATGTAGCGCACGCCCGCGGTCAGGCCGGGGAGGCCGAGGCCGGCGAAATCGAAGTCGTAGCGGACCTGCCACGAGCGCTCGCCGGTGGTGCCGAACTCGTAGGTGGGCACCTCGTTGCCGAGCGCGCTGATGTTGGGATCGAGCCGGATGAAGCTCGTCTCGCCGGAGATCTTCTGCAGGCCGAGCAGCAGGCTGTGGCCGTTGCGCGCGGCGGTGAGCTGGCCGTAGCTGGCCCGGTTGCGCAGCCGGCCGGCGCGCGCGGTGCCGGATTCGCGGGTGTCGAAATGGCCCAGGTTGGCGCCGAGCGTCCATTCGCCGACGGGGCGCGTGTGCTTGAGGCCGGCGAACTGCTGCAGGTAGATGTCGTCGAGCCGGCCGAGCCAGTACGAGGCGGTGGTGCGCTGGCCGAAGGCGTAGTCGCCGCCGAGGTAGTGGAAGCGGTCGGAGTCGCTGCCGGGCAGCCTGGCGCCGGGGCTGGCGCCGTTGCTGACGAGCGCGAACATGTCCCGGGTGCCGGAAGCGTCGCGCGAGCGCGCCGAGCGCAGCTGGCCGGCGCCGAGCTGCAGGCCGGGGATGTCGGTCGAGACCAGCGCCGCGCCCTGGTAGGTGGGCGGTAGCAGGCGGATGTCGCTGTGCACCAGCACCGGGATGTTCGGGCGCAGCTCGCCGATCTTGAGTTCCGTCTGCGAGGCCCGGAGCTTGAGCGTGGGGCCGAGGCGGCCGTAGCGGTCGGCGGCGCGGCCGTCCGCTTCCACCGGCAGCAGCCCGGTGCGCGTGCGCTGCGGCGCGCTGTCGAGCTTGACGCCCAGCAGGCCGAGCGCGTCCAGGCCCACGCCGATCGGCCCGCGGGTGTAGCCGGAGCGGAAGTCCAGGATCAGGCCCTGCGCGGTCTCCTCCGCGCGCGACGGCGCGCCGGCGGGCGCATCGGGAAATTCGCGGCTGAAGTAGTAGGTGCGCGCCTGCAGGTCCAGGCGCGCGCCGGCGAGGAGGCCGTCCTCGGCGACGGCCTGCGCAGGCAGAGCCAGCAGGGCCGCGCAGGCGGCGGCGAGGGCGGAGCGGGGCGTCGGCATGGCGTCTCCTGGCGATGGCGGCGGTCCTGCGGCGCGCGGCCGCGCCGAGCGGACCGGCGGCGCGTGCTGGACGGGGTGAGGCGACGGCACGGGAAGCGCGCGCGGCATGTTCACGAGGCCCTGCGGGCGCTGCCGGGCACGGCGGCCGGCATGCGGGCGTCGCGGCGCAGGCCGAGCAGGGCGTAGGCGGCGGCGCCGAGCGCGAAGCCCCAGAACGGCGCCGACAGGCCCAGCAGCGACATGCCCGAGGCGGTGGCGAGGAAGCCGACCAGCGCCGCCTCGCGCTCGCGCGGGACCTGCATCGCGCCGGCCACGGAAGCGGCGATCGCGCCGAACAGCGCCAGCCCGGCCAGCGCCGCGGCCATCTGCGTCGGCAACGCGGCGAACAGCGAGACCACGCCCACGCCGAGCAGGCCGAGGACCACGTAGGCCGCGCCGGCGGCCACGCCGGCCACGTAGCGGCGGGCCGGGTCGGGGTGCGCGTCGGGGCCGAGGCACATCGCTGCGGTCACCGCCGCCGGGTTGAGCCCGTGGCAACCGAACGGCGCCAGCAGCAGCGAGCCGGCGGCGCTGCCCACGACCAGCGGTCGCGACGGGGCCGCATAGCCGGCCGCGCGCAGCGCGGCCAGGCCGGTCACGTACTGGCCGCTCAGCGCCCCGATGACCAGCGGCAGCGCGAGGTTGAGCGTCGCCCGCCAGGTGAACTCCGGCGCGATCCACACCGGCGTCGCCCAGCCGAACGCGATCGCACGGGTATCGAGCCCGCCGCCCGCGATCGCCAGCGCGCTGCCGGTCAGCAGCACGCCCAGCACCGCGTAGGGCGGCCACCAGCGGCGGCCAGCCAGGTAGGCGGCGAACATCGACAGCACCAGCAGCGGCTCGGTGTCGGTCGCCGCGAACGTGGCGGTCCCGAACGAGAACAGGATGCCGGCCATCACCGCCGCCGCCAGCGTCCCCGGGATCCGCGAGACGATCCTGTCGAACACGCCGGAGAGCCCGGTCGCCAGCACGATCGCCCCGGCCACCAGGTACGCGCCCACCGCCTGCGCGAGCCCCAGTTCGGGCAGCAGCGCGACCAGCAGCGCCGAGCCCGGGATCGACCAGGCGATGATCACCGGGATGCGGAGGCGCAGGCTGAGCGCGATGCACAGCACGCCGCTGCCCAGCGCCAGCGACCACACCCAGGACGAGGTCTGCGCGGGATCCAGGCCGCTCGCCTCCGCGGCCTGGATCACGATCACCAGCGGGCCGGCGAAGGAAATCAGCGTCGAGACGACGCCGGCCACCACCGCGGTGACGGAGGCGTCGGCCAGCAACCGTGACAGGCGGGCCATGGCCGCGCGCCTGCGGTCAGCGGCCGACGGCCGGCAGCGGCGCCGGCAGCGTCGAGGCCTGGGACCGGGTGCGCAGCGCGAACACCGCCATCGCCGCGCCCGCGATCACGCCGGGAATGGCGAAGGCGACGAAGTTCGCCTGCAACGGCAGCGCCGCGGCCATCAGCGCGCCGCCCAGCAGCGGCCCGACGATGGCGCCGGTGCGGCCCACGCCCGATGCCCAGCCCAGGCCGGTGGAGCGGATGGTCAGGCCGTAGTACTGCGCCACGGTGGCGTAGAGCAGGATCTGGGTGCCGATGGTGGTGGCGCCGGAAATGGCGACCAGCGCGTAGAGCACCGGCATCGGGCTCTGGAAGCCCAGCAGCGGGATCGAGACCGAGCCGACGGCGAAGAACGCCACCACCACCTTGGGCAGGTTGTAGCGGTCGCCCAGGCGGCCGCCGAGGATGGCGCCGGCCACGCCGCCGAAGTTCAGCGCCAGCAGGAACGACAGGCTCGAGCCCAGGCTGTAGCCGGCGTTGGCCATCAGCTTCGGCAGCCAGGAGCCCAGCGCGAATACCATCAGCAGGCAGCAGAAGAACGCGATCCACAGCATCAGCGTGCCGGCCACGCGGCCCTCGCGGAACAGCTCCAGCACCGAGGCGGCCTTGCCCTGCGGCGCGGCCTGCACCAGCCGGTCCCGCTCGGTGAGCGCCAGCTCGGGCGCCACCTTGGCCAGCAGCGCGCGCGCCTGCGCCTGCCGGCCCTGCCGCAGCAGGAAGCCGGGCGATTCCGGCAGCAGCCAGAGGATGACCGGCAACAGCAGCAGCGGCACGGCGGCGGAGAAGAACATCGCCTCCCAGCCGAAGCGCGGCAGCATGTAGATGCCCAGTCCGGCCGCCAGCACGCCGCCGAACGAGTAGCCGCTGAACATCACCGCGACCAGCGTGCTGCGCAGGCGCTTGGGGGCGTACTCGTTCATCAGCGCGACCGCGTTGGGCATCAGGCCGCCGCAGCCCAGGCCGGCCAGAAAGCGGCAGATGCCGAACTCCGCCGGCGAGCGCGCGAAGCCGTTGACGAAGGTCGCCAGGCTGAAGAGCAGGAAGCAGATCGCGATGCCCTTCCTGCGGCCGATGCGGTCGGCCAGCGGGCCGAAGACGAAGGCGCCGAACATCATCCCGAACAGGGCGTAGCTGCCGAGCGCGCCGGCCTCGACCGGGCTCAGGCCCCATTCCTCCATCAGTACCGGCAGCACCACCCCGTAGATGAAGAGGTCGTAGCCGTCGAAGATCAGCAGCACGGCGCACAGCGCCATGACCAGCCAGTGGAAGCGCGAGAACCTCGCGCCGTCGATCACTTCGTTGACGTCGATGTTGCGCATGTGGGTCCCCTCCCGGAAGACGTGATGGCGCGTGGTCGTGCTTCGATCGACGTCCGTGTCGGGGCGGCGCGCTGCCGTGCCGCGCGGTTCAGGCGGGCGCCGCTGCGCCGAGCGCTCGCCGCGCGAGGGCGAGGTCGGCGTCGAGGTCGTGGTTCCAGATCCAGTCGAACCGCGTCGCCAGCGCCTGGCCCAGCCGCGCGTCGTCGGCGCCGGCCTGCGGGTCGCGCAGTTCGTACAGCTCGCCGGCCTCCCGCGAGGTCCGTTGCACGCGACATGCGCGCGGGCGACGGATGCGGTCGTAGACGCGCAGCAGCTCGGGGATGCCCTCGCGCTCGAGCGCCGGGTCGGCCAGCAGCGCGGCCAGCAACCAGGCATCCTCCAGGCCCTGGCCGGCGCCGGCGCCCTGGTGCGGCAGCATCGCGTGGGCGGCATCGCCGATCAGCGCCAGGCGGCCGTGCGCGTAGCCCGGCAACTCGGCCAGGTCGTGCAGCGCCCAGTGCGTGGGCGCGTCGATGCATTCCAGGAGCGTACGCGCCGCGACGCCCCAGTCGGCGTAGGCTTCGAGCATCTCGCGGCGGCTGGCCTCGCGGACCCACGGCAGGTCCGCCGGCCAATGCGGCGCCGGCTCGCTGCGGTCGGACACGAAGGCCACGACGTTGATCAGCCGCCCGTGCTTGACCGGGAACGTGAGGATGTGCGCGTCGAGGCCCAGGTGCATCTGCGGCACGTCGATCAGGTGCGGATCGATCCCGCGCGCGGCGAAGGCGCCGTGCAGGCGGTCGCGTTCGACCAGGCCGCGGTAGGCGCAGGTGCCGGTGAAGCGCGGCGCCGACGGCGCGGCCCCCAGGCCCCGCAGGACCTCGGCGCGCAGCGCCGACTTGATGCCGTCCGCGGCGATCACCACGTCGCCGTCGTAGCGGCTGCCGTCGGCGAAGCGCACCCGCGCCGTGCCGTCCGCCTGCTCGACGCCGGTCGCGCGCTTGCCGAACCGGGTCATCCCGAATGGCAGGCGCGCGGCGAGCGCGTCGAGGAAGTCGGCGCGGTGCACCGAGGACTGGCCGACGCCCGGCGCGAGGGTGGCGCCGAGCCGCCGCGCGTCCTCGCCGCGGCGCCACTCGAACCAGACGTCCTCCCACGGCGCCGGCGTGCGGTCGGCCAGCGCCGCGTAGGGCGCGCTCATGCCGAGCCCGGCGATCGCGCGCACCGCGTTGGGGCCGAACGAGACGCCGGCGCCGATCTCGCCGAACGCGCGCGCGGACTCGAACAGGGTCACCTCCAGGTGACGGTGGCGGCACAGGCCCAGGGCCAGGCCGACGCCGGCGATGCCGCCGCCGACGATGCCCACGCGCAGCGGGCGCGCGGCGCTCATGGCGCGCGCTCCGTCGCGGCGGGCCGGCCGGGGCGGGGCGCCGGACAACGCGCGGAACTGGCGGATCGGTGCGGGCGGGACGGATGGATCATGGTGCGCCTCGGGGTGCGGTCGTGCGGGCGGGGGCGGCGGGCGGTCATCCCTGGTCGCCGCCGCCGACGGGCAGCACGGTGCCGGTGATGTAGGACGCCTCGTCCGAGGCGAGGAAGAGGATCGCCGCGGCCTGCTCGTCGAGCGTGCCGTAGCGCTTCATGTGGGTGCTGGCCACCGTCTGTTCGACGATCCGCCGGTACCAGTCGCGCTCCTGCGCGTCCTGCGCGTCCGGATTGCGCGGGATGCGCCGCGGCGGCGCGTCGGTGCCGCCCGGCGCGACCGCGTTGACGCGGATGCCGCGCTCGCCGTTCTCGAACGCCAGGCATGCGGTCAGCGCGTTGACGCCGCCCTTGGCCGCGCCGTAGGGCACGCGGTTGACGCCGCGCGTGGCGATCGAGGACACGTTGACGATCGCGCCGCCGCCGGCCTCGAGCATGTAGGGCAGCACCGCCCGGCAGCCCCACAGGGTGGGGAACAGCGAGCGGCGGACCTCGGCCTCGATCTGCTCGGGCGCGTAGTGCTCGTAGGGCCGGGTCCAGATGGTGCCGCCGACGTTGTTCACCAGCACGTCGATGCGGCCGAAGCGCGCGTGCGTCTCGGCCGCCGCGCGCGCCGCCCCGTCGTAGGATTCCAGGTCGGCGACCAGCGCCAGCGCCCGCGCGGCGGCGGGCAGGGCCTCGGCCGCCTCGTGGACGAGTTCGGAGCGGTCCACCAGGGCGAGCAGGGCGCCCTCGTCGGCGGCGCGCTCGGCGACGCGGCGGCCGATGCCCTGCGCGGCGCCGGTCACCAGCACCACCTTGCCGGCGAAGCGCGCGTTCATGCGGCGCGCTCCGTCGGCAGCGCCGGCCCGGCGGCGTTGGGGGTGAACTTCTCGTAGTGGAAGCTCGCCGGCACCACGCCGGCCGCGGCGAAGTGCTTGCGCACCGCGTCGACCATCGGCGGCGGCCCGCACAGGTAGACGTCCACGTCGCCGTCGCGCAGCGCCCCGGCCGGCAGGTGCGCGGTGACGTAGCCCTTGCGGGGATGCGCGGACGCCTCGTCGGCGACCACGGTGACGAACTCGAAGTCGGGCAGCCGCGCGGCGTAGTCCTCGAGCCGGTCGAGCAGCACCAGGTCGGCGTCGCGGGTGACGCCGTAGACCAGCCGCACCGGCTGCGCGCTGCCGCGCCGCGCCAGGGTTTCCAGCATCGACAGGAACGGCGCCAGCCCGGTGCCGCCGGCGAGCAACAGCAGCGGGCGCGCGACCTCGCGCAGGTAGAAGCTGCCCAGCGGGCCGGTCAGCTGCAGCCGCTGTCCCGCCTGCGCGCGCTCCAGCCACGCGCTCATCAGTCCGCCGGGCACGCGCTTGATCAGGAACGACAGGCGGCGCTCGCCCGGCGCGGAACTGAAGGAATACGAGCGGCTGCCGCCGCTGCCGGGCACGTCGATGTTGACGTACTGGCCGGGCAGGAACGCCGGCGCCTCGCCCTCGACATCGAGCTCCAGCGTCAGCGCGGCATCGCCGTGCGGGGCGATCGCCGCCACCGTGGCGGCGAAGCGCCCGGTGCCGGTCTTGCACGCGGTCGAGGGCACCGGCACCGCGATCACGCAGTCGGAGGCCGGGACCATCTGGCAGGTCAGCACCAGGCCCGCGTCCGCTTCGTCCTCGCTCAGCGCCTCCTCGATGTAGTCCTCGCCCAGGTCGTAGCGACCGCTCTCGGCGCGGCATTTGCAGGTGCCGCAGACGCCGTCCGAACAGTCCATCGGCAGGTTGATCTTGTGGCGGAAGGCCGCATCCAGCACCTTCTCGCCGTCCTGGCACTCGATGAAGCGGGTCACCCCGTCTTCGAAGGTGAGCGCGATCTGGTGGCTCATGGCGTTCTCCTCCCGGCGCCGGCGTCAGACGTGGTAGACGTCGACGACCTGGCGGATGTAGTCGTTCTTCAGCACGATCTTCTTGCGCGAGATCAGCCAGTCGTCGCCGGCCCGGTCGAGGGTGACGAACGTGGTGCCGAAGAAGACGTCGGTGACCTTGTAGCGATGGCAGTGGGTGACCCAGTTGTAGCGGACGTCCACCGCGGTCTCGCGCGCCTCGATCAGCTCGACGTTGCTGACGGTGTGGCTGGTGCGCGGCTCCGGCGTACTGGCGCCGGAGCGCTCGGTCTTGATGCGGAACACCCGGTCCTCCAGGCCGTCCCGATTGGGGTAGTAGATCAGCGAGATCTGGCTGTGCGGGTCCTCGGTCAGGCGGTCGTCGTCGTCCCAGGCCGGCATCCAGTACTCGACGCCGGGCGCGTACAGGGTCAGCCACTCGTCCCATTCGCGGTCGTCGAGCAGGCGCGCCTCGCGGTACAGGAAGCGCTCGATCGAGGCCAGGTCCGCGCTCATGCCGCCTTCTCCTTGCGCACCGTCGCGGCGGCCGGGTCGCGCTCGGCGGCCAGCGCGCGCCGCAGCACCTTCGCCCAGTAGTCGTGCTGGCGCACGAACAGACCCTCGTCCTCGCTGCGCTCGCCGCTGAGCAGCGGCCGCAGGCCCATTCTTCGCGCGTTCTCGTCCGCGCCCTCGATCCACAGCGGCGCGCCGCGGCTGAGGTCGTTCCACGGCGCGGCCGTCGCGGCGTAGCCCGCCTGGCAGGCGCGGAACTCCTCCAGGTCGTCGGCCGTGCCCATGCCGCTGACGTTGAAGAAGTCCTCGTACTGGCGGATCCGGGTGGCGCGCTCGGCCGCGCTTTCGCCCTTGGGCGCGAAGCAGTAGATGGTGACCTCGGTCCGGTCCACGCTGATCGGCCGGGTCACCCGGATCTGGGTGGAGAACTGGTCCATCAGGTACACGTTCGGGTACAGGCACAGGTTGCGGGTCTGGCGCACGATGAAGTCGGCGCGCTCCTCGCCCAGCCGCGCCTTCAGCGCCTCGCGGTGCGCGTAGATCGGGCGCACTTCCGGGTTCATGGTGTTGGTCCACAGCAGGATGTGGCCGTTCTCGAAGGCGTACACGCCGCCGACGCTCTTCGACCAGCCGTTCGCGTCCACCGCCTTGGTGCCCTCGGCCTTGCGCCGGCCGACCGTCGCCGAGTAGTTCCAGTGCACGGAGCTGACGTGGTAGCCGTCGCAGCCGTTCTCCATCTGCAGCTTCCAGTTGCCGTCGTAGATGTAGGAGGAATTGCCGCGCAGCACCTCGATGCCCTCGGGCGCCTGGTCCACGATCTGATCGATGATCACGCGGGTGCTGCCGAGGAAGTCCTCCAGCGGCTGCACGTCCGGCTCGAGGCTGCCGAACAGGAAGCCGCGGTAGCTCTCGAATCGCGGCACGCGCTTGAGATCGTGCGAACCGTCGGTGCCGAACTGCGGCGGGTACTGCGTGGTCTTGCCGTCCTTGACCTTCAGCAGCTTGCCGTTGTTGGCGAAGGTCCAGCCATGGAAGGGACAGGTGAAGCTGCCCTTGTTGCCGCGCTTGCGCCGGCACAGCATGGCGCCGCGGTGGGCGCAGGCGTTGATCACGGCGTGCAGCTCGCCGTGCTTGTCTCGGGTGACCACGACCGGCTGGCGCCCGATCCAGGTGGTGAAGTAGTCGTTGGGCTCGGCGACCTGGCTTTCGTGCGCGAGGTAGACCCAGTTGCCCTCGAAGATGTGCTTCATCTCCAGTTCGAACAGGTCCGGATCGGTGAAGATGTCGCGGCGGCAGCGGAACACGCCGGCATCCTTGTCGTCGACCAGCGCGGTGGCCAGCAGCCGATCGAGTTTCTGGGTTTTGTCGAGAATGGTGGACATGACGAGTCTCCCGGATTGCGCGTGCGGCGGCGGAGGCGCCGGGCGCAAGGAACAGGCGGTGCGCGGGACGGCCTGGGCGCGCCCCGCGGTGCGGATCAAGCGCAGGCGCGGACTCGCTCGACGACCTGGTTGTCGACGCCGTCGACGAGCGGGCTGAGCCAGAAGTCGAAGGCGATCTCGGCGAACGGGCCGTCCAGGCCGTAGGCGCGCATGCCGGCCTCGTCGTCGCGTTCGACGATCTGCGGGACCAGGCCGTCCCGGGTGGCGTGGGCGAAGTCGTCGTTGACCAGCGGGTCGCCGGCGATGTTGATCTGGGTCGTCAGCTTGCGGTGGCCTTCGGCGCTGACGAAGAAATGGATGTGCGCGGGGCGCTGGCCGTGCCGGCCGAGCGCGGACAGCAGGCGCTCGGTCGGGCTGCCCGGCGGCACGCCGTAGCCCTTGGGCACGATGCTGCGGAAGCCGTACCGGCCCCGATCGTCGGCGATGATCGTGCGGCGCATGTTGAACGGCGCTTGCTCGCCGGTGGGATCGAAGTGCGAGTAGAAGCCGCGGGTATCGCAGTGCCACACCTCCACCCGCGCGCCCGCCACCGGCTCGCCGTCGCTGCCCCTGACCACGCCGTGCATGATCAAGGTATGGCCGTTGCGGTCGCGGCCGTCGTCGAGGCGGGCGAAGCCCTCCACCACCGGGGCGCCGGCCACGTACAGCGGGCCCTCGATGGTGCGCGGGGTGCGGTTCTCGATGCCCAGCGCGGCGTCGAGCGCGTCCAGCCGCAGGTCGAGGAAGTGGTCCAGGCCCAGGCCCGGCGAGATCAGCCCGGCCTGGCCGGCGGCGCCCAGCTCGTTGATCCAGGCGATGCCCGCCCAGTACTCGTCGGGGGTGACGTCGAGGTCGTCGATGGCACGGTACAGGTCGGACAGGATGCGGTGGACGATCCGCTTGGTGCGGGGATCGCCGTCGGTCTGGTCGAGTCCGCTGACCTTGCGCAGGAAGTCCTGCACCTCCGGGGTATCGAAGATCTTGACGCTCATTTCGTTTTCCTCTCTCTCTCTTGGTTGCGTGTCGGCTGCCTCGAGACTTCCCCTCCCGGAGGAAGCGCCCTGGATCGTTCGGCTAGCGGTCGTCCTCGTGGAGGGACGAGGGATGCCGGCACAGCGGCGTGACCGCGATGCGCATGTACGGGAACAGGGGCAGCGAGAGCAGCAGCGAATGCAGCTCGGCGTTGCTGTCGACGTCGAACACGCTGACGTTGGCGTACTCGCCCACCACCCGCCAGATGTGGCGCCATCGGCCGCTGCGCTGCAGCTCCTGGAAGCGGGCCTTCTCGTCGGCCTTGAGCCGGGCGGCCAGTTCGGGGTCGAGATCGTGCGGCAGGCGCACGTCCATCCTCACGTGGAACAGCATCGGTCAACCTCCGGCGGCGGTGCAGGGGACGACGGTGCGGGCGCCGCGGCCATCGCGGCGGAAATGGCGCACGCGGTCCTCGTCGAGCGCGATGCCCAGTCCCGGGCCGTCGGGCACGGCCAGGTGGAAATCGGCGTAGGCCAGGGGCTCGGCGAGGATTTCCTCGGTCAGCAGCAGCGGCCCGAACAGCTCGGTCCCCCACTGCAGCGCGGGGAAGGTGGCGAAGGCATGCGCGGACGCCGCGGTACCGACCGCGCCTTCCAGCATCGTGCCGCCGTACAGGCCGATGCCCGCGGCATCGGCGATCGCCGCCACCCGCTGCGCGGCGTACAGGCCGCCGGACTGCTCGACCTTGACCGCGAACACGTCGGCGCCCGCGGCGCTGGCCAGCTCGAACGCGGAGGCCGGCCCATGCAGCGATTCGTCGGCCATCAGCGCGATCGGGAAGCGCCGGGCCAGCCGCGCGAGCGCCGCGGCGGACGCCACCGGCTGCTCGACCAGCTCGCAGCCGGCGTCGGCCAGCGCCGGCAGCCCTTGCGCGGCCTCGAGCTCGGTCCAGGCCATGTTGACGTCCACGCGCACCGAGCCGCGATCGCCGATCGCGCGCTTGATCGCGCCGACGTGGGCGATGTCCTCGCGCAGCGGTCGCGCGCCGATCTTGAGCTTGAACACCCGGTGGCGGCGCGCGTCGAGCATGCGCTCGGCTTCTTCGATGTCGCGCGCGGTGTCGCCCGAGGCCAGGGTCCACGCCACCGGCAGGCGGTCGCGCACGCGACCGCCGAGCAATTCGCTGACCGGCAGGCCGGTGCGCTTGCCGTGCGCGTCGAGCAGGGCGGTCTCCACCGCGCTCCGGGCGAAGTGGTTGCCCTTCACCCGCTGGCCCACGCGCTGCATCAGCGCCTGCACGCGGGTGGCGTCGGCGCCCAGGATCGCCGGCGCGATGTAGAGGTCGACGGCCGACTGCATGCTCTCCGGGCTCTCGGGGCCGTAGGACAGCCCGGCGATGGTGGTGCCCTCGCCGATGCCGACGACGCCGTCGGAGCAGTACACCCGCACCAGCATCACGGTCTGGCCGTGCATGGTGGCCATGGACAGGCGGTGCGGGCGCAGCGTGGGCAGGTCGAGCAGGCAGGTCTCGACGCGTTCGACGGTCGGTGCCTGCGGGAACGGAATGAGTGTGCGTTGCATGGCGCAGTTTTCTACGTGCGCCGGGGCGTCGTGTCCAAGACGAAGTTGGTCTCGTTCGATACCTTTGCGGTATTTAGCTTCTGGAATCCATTGGCTGCGCGTGTTGGTGCGGCGCAACATATCTTGCGAATATAGTTCTCCCGGCCTAGCATCGGCCGCCGCCGCAACGGAGCCGGATGTGGATCTGCGACAGCTCAGGGCCTTCATCGCCGTCGCCAAGGCGCGCAACTTCACCCGCGCCGCGCAGGCGCTGCACATGGCGCAGCCGCCGCTGAGCCGGCAGATCCAGCAGCTGGAGGAGGAACTGGGCGTGCTGCTGCTGCAGCGCACGCGACCGCTGCGGCTGACCGATGCCGGTCGCCTGTTCTACGAGGAGGCGCTGCAGATCCTGGGGCGCGTGGAGCAGATGAAGGAGGGCACGCGGCGCGTGGGGCGCAGCGAGCGCCGCGTGGTCACGCTGGGCTTCGTCGCGTCCACGTTGTACGGCGGGCTGCCGACCGTGGTGCGGCGGCTGCGCCAGCGCCGCACCGACCTCGACGTGCGCCTGCTGGAGATCATGTCGGTGCAGCAGGTGGAGGCGCTGAAGACCGGCCGCATCGACGTCGGCTTCGGCCGCATCCGCAGCAGCGACGACGGCATCGTGCGCCAGGTGCTGCGCGAGGAGCGGCTGGTGGTCGCGATCCCGCCGTCGCATCCGCTCGCCTCCCGGCACGAGGCGTTGCCGGTATCGGGGCTGGCCGAGCAGCGCCTGATCATCTACCCGAGCACGCCCAGGCCGAGCTTCGCCGACGAGGTGCTATCGCTGCTGCGCGATCACGCGCTGCACGTCGAATCGCTGCAGGAAGTGCGCGAGCTGCACACCGCGCTCGGTCTGGTCGCGGCGGAAAGCGGCATCTGCGTGCTGCCGGCCTCGGCCCGCAGCATGCGCCGCGACCTGCACTACCGGCTGATCGACGACGAGCGGGTGACCTCGCCGATCATCCTGAGCCATCGCCGGAACGACGACTCCGGTCTGGCCGACCAGATCCGCGCGATCTGCCAGGAGATGTACGCCGAATCGCCGCCGTGGATGGAAGCACCGCCGCACACGCCGCCGGCGGTATAGGCCGGCCGGATCGGGAGCGGCCGGCAGCGGCGAAGCCGCCCCTTCTCCCGCGAGCGGGAGCGTATCGTCCTTTCTCCCGCAAGCGGGCTCATGTCGTTCCTTCTCCCCCAAGCGGGCGCATCTCGTCCCTTCTCCCGCAAGCGGGATCATTGCGGCGTGCCCCCATCCGCCTTCGGCACCTTCCCCCGCTCGCGGGGGAAGGGAAAAACAGTGTGGCCCCGCTTGCGGGGAAGGAAAAAACAGAATGCTCCCCCGCTTGCGGGAGACAGGCAAAAGACAGCGTGCCTCCAAGAGAGCGCCTTTCGCGCGCTGAATGTCGATACGGCCTAGCGTGGCGCGCGCCTGCGCGGGCGCTTCGCGGCGGCGGCGCGGGGCGCGTCGGGCACCGTGGGCGCGGTGCCGCCGCCGACCGGTTCCAGCCAGCACAGGGTGTCGAGATGGGACAGGAAGTGCTGAAGGTAGCCCGGCGAGCGTTCGCGCATCAGCAACAGCGCGCGGTGCACTAGGCGGTCGGAATTGAGCGGCCCGGCATCCTCGGGCGCGTGCGCCAGCGAGCGGCGCAACTGGCTCTGCGCGCGGATCTGCGTCCACAGCCCGCGCAGCGCGTCCAGCGCTGCGGGCTCGGCGAGGCCGCGGCCTCCGGTCGCGCGGTCCGGCTCGCGCGCGGCGGCGCGCTGCGCCAGCGCATCGGCCAGTGCGCCGAGCGGCCCGCGCGCGACCGGCGCGCACGTCGGCGCATCCGCGCGCTCCGGCGTGTTGGCGAGGTCCGCCGCGTAGTCCGCGATCAGCGCGGCCAGTCGCGCGTCGAGCAGGCGGCGCGCCTGGCCGTCGTGTTGCGCCGCGCGCCGATGCATCGCCTCGATACGGCGCAAGCGCCATGGGTCCAGGCGGTCGGCGCCGGCGGCGCGCCACGCGGCGAGCGTCGCAGCGGCGTCGTCAGCGCGCATCGGCGGGCGTGGGCGACGGCCGCGGGACCGGTGCGATCTCGACGCGGCGGTTGCGCGCGCGGCCGGCCTCGTCGTCGTTCGGGCCGACCGGCTGCTCGGCGCCGAAGGCGGCGGCGAACACCGACGAGGCCGGCAGCCCGGCCTCGATCAGCGCACGGGTCACGGTCAGCGCGCGCTGGGCGGAGAGTTCCCAGTTGTCGGCATAGCGGCGGTTGCCTTCGTGGATCGGGCGGTCGTCGGTGAAGCCGCTGACCATCAGGATCTCCTGGCGCGCGCCCAGGTATTCGGCCAGCGGGCCGGCCAGGCTCGCGATCACCTCGCGCCCCTCCGGCTGCAGCCGGTCGGAGTTGAGCGCGAACAGCACGCTGCCGCGGATGCCGATGCGGCCGTCCACCAGGGTCACCCGGCCGGCCGCGAGCGGCCCGGCCAGCGCCTGCTCCAGCGTCCGCAGCCGCTGGGTCTCGGCCTCGCGCTGGCGGACTTCCTCGTCCAGCCGGTGGGCCAGCAGCAGCTGCATGCCGATCGCGCCGACCAGGATCAGCATGAAGGCGCCCAGCAGCACCGACATCAGATCGCCGAAGCCGGCCCACACCGGGACCGCGAGGTCGGCATCGTCCGCGCCGAGTTCGACCTCCGCGCTCATGCCGCCTCGGCCCCGGCGCCGGTGCGCGCATCGGCGAGCTGCTGCAGGTCCTCCACGATCTGGCGCTGCGCCAGCATGCTCAGGTCCACCACCTCGCGCGCCTGGGCGACGTAGTAGGCCAGCTGCTCGTCGCTGCGCGCGAGCGACTTCTCCAGCGCGTCCTCGATGCGCTGCAGGCGCTCGGCCAGCAGCCCGCTGGATTCGCCGAACGCCGCCACCGCGGCGCCCAGCGCTTCGCCCAGGCTGGCGACCTCGACCGCGCCGGCGGCGATCTGCGCGGCCGCAGCGTCGATCCGGCCGGTGCCGGCGCCGACCTGCGCATCGAAGCGTCCGCCGACGCGCTCCAGCAGGTCGGCCGTGGTCGCGACCAGCGCGTCGATCGCGGCGCGCTGCTCGGTGGAGGCGTGGTTCACCGCGTCGAGCAGGGTGCCCAGGGTGGCCATGAGCTGGTTGCGTTCCTCCAGCATCGCGGTATCGCGCGCCATGCTGTCCGAAAGCCGGGCCCGCAGCTCGGCGACGACCTCGGCCGCCGCCTTCGGCGCTTCCGCCGCCGTCTGCAGCAGGCGCGAGGCCTCGGCGATGGTCTCGCGCGCCTGCGCCTGGGTCGTCTGCGCGAGTTCGGCGGCGGTGCGCTCCAGCGTGTCGCAGATCGCCTGCTGGCGCTGCGCCGCCTGCGCGCCCGCCTGCGCCCAGTCCTCGCGCAGGGCGGCGACGGTCGCGCCCAGCGCATCGGTCCAGGCCGACAGACGCTCGCGATCCTGCTCGGCCAGCGCGGCCTGCAGCCGCGCGTGCGCGGCCCCCACGCCCTCGGCCAGCGACGCGGCGTGGGTCTCGAAGGCGGCGGAAGCCGCCGCCAGCGCCTGCCCGTGGCGCTCGGCCTCGGCGGCGTGGGCGTCCTCCCGGCGCGCCAGCGCCTGGCGCCAATCCTCGGCCACGCGCCCGGCGGTCGCCTCCAGTCGCGTGGAGACGCCTTCCAGCAGCGCGCTCGAGCGCTGCTCGAAGGTCGCAGAAAAACCGTCCAGCGTTTCGCGCAGGTCGCGGGCTCTCGCTTCCTCGGCGCGCTGCTGCGCGGCCAGTGCCTGCTCCCAGCGCTGCGCCACGGTCGCGGTGGCGGTCTCGAAGCCGGTGGTCAGCGCATCGAGCTGCCGCTGCACGGACTGCGCGACGGTCTCGTGCAGCGCCGCGGCCTCGCGCGACAGCGCCGCCATCGTCGCCTCGACCGCCGGCTGCAGCGCGGCGGCGGCGGCGCGCGCGCTGCCGGCGACGCTCTCCTGCAGCGAACGTTCCACTGATGCCGCCAGGCCCGCGTAGACCGCCTCGGTGCGCTCGTGGAACGCCTGCTGCCCGGCGGCCTGGCGCTGTTCCGCCTCCGCGCTGCGGCGCTCGATCGCCGCCATCGTCGCCTGCAGTTGCTCCACCAGCGCCGGCATCGCCTCGGCCTGGCGCTGCAGCAGCCGGAACGCTTCCTCGCGCTGGTGAGCCTGCGAGTGCACGCGCAGGGCGGTCGCGATCTTCGCATCCAGGACGCGCACCGCGTGGGTGCGCTCGCGCCGGCGCAGCGCGGCCAGCAGCCCGAGCATCGCCGAGGCGGCCACGCCCGCGATCGAGGTGCCGAAGGCGAAGGCCAGCCCCGATACCGGCGCCGACAGCGCCTCGCGGATCGCCGCCAGGTCGGAGGCGCTCTGCAGCGCCGAGCCGGTGCCGCGCAGCGTCGCCATCATGCCGAGCAGGGTGCCGAGCATGCCCAGCAGCACCAGCAGGCCGACCAGGTACGGCGTCAGCGCCGGCGCCGGCAGCGCCGCGCGCTCGCCCTCGATGCGCAGCCGGACCGCGTTGCGCAGCGACGGATGCAGGCGCTCGAGCCAGTCGCCGAGCGCCGGCGGCGGCCCGGACAGGTCGGCGACGGCGCGCTCCAGCGTGGCGGTGGCCTGGCGATAGCGGTACAGCTCGAACGCACCGGCCAGGTAGCAGGCCAGGATCAGCGCGACGACGACGAGCGCGAGCGGGTTCGCGCCGGCATAGCCGGCCCCGATCCAGCCCACGGTCGCCAGGCCGGCGATGAAGACGGCGAGATCAAGCAGGTATCTGTGCATGGTGTCCAGGTTCGCGTGGGCGGAGGGCGGCGAGCAGGCCCTCCACCGGTTGCAGGCGGGCGTCGAGTTCGGCGAGCAGCAGGCCGCGCATGTCGCGGCGGAACGCCTCCAGTTGCGCGGCGGGCGTGGCGGTCGGGCCGCCGTCGCCATCGGTATCGCGATCGCCAGCGCCGGCATCGTTCTGCCGCGCCTGCGCGAAGCGCGCGTCGAGCAGGCCGGGCACGGCCGCCAGCAGCGACTGCTCGCGCCGTGCGAGCGCGCGTTCCAGCGCCGCGTCCACCGCGGCCAGGCGCGCCGATTCCCCGCCGGCCGCGGCCAGGCGCTCGCGCAGGCGGCCGCGCAGGCGGCCGATGCGCGCGTCCATGGTCCGCTGCAGGGCGAGGTAGCGCTGGCGGAAGAACGCGGAATCGAGCGCGGCGTCGGCGCCGACCTCGGTGGAGGAGAACGCCGGATCGTCGGCGATCGCCGTCTGCAGCGCGGCGCGCACGGCGGCGCACTCCGCCTCGGCATCGTCCGTCGTTGAGGTCTCGCCGGTCCCGGCGGGCGGGGCGTCGAGCGCGGCGGCCAGCGCGATCGCGTGGGTCCAGTCGAGCCACTGGCCCAGGCGCTCGGTCGGCGATTGCCGGGGCGCTGCCGGCTCGACGCCGGTCAGGCGGGCGAGCTGGCGGACGAACGTGGGGCTGCTGAGCGTCGTGCGTCTTGAGGTCTGCACCATGCGGTCGTTCGTCGTACGGACAAGGGAGGCGATTGGCCCGGCGCCGCGCGGCGGAAGCCGGGCGCCGGCCCGGTGCCGGCGTACCGATCCGCGGCGCGGCGGCCGCCGATGGCGTCCTCCCAAAACGAATCAGCGCCTCGCACGGGCCGCGCGAGACGCTGTTCCGGCTGGAAAGTTGGTGGAGCGGAGGAGGATCGAACTCCCGACCTTCGCATTGCGAACGCGACGCTCTCCCAGCTGAGCTACCGCCCCACGAGGCTGCGCATTATACAGACCGGCGCGGCGCCGCCAAGAGCCTGCGCGATCAGGCGCGTTCGGCCGCCAGCAGCGGCGCCAGCGCCGGCTCCAGCTGCGCGCGGCGCCAGCCCGACAGCGCGCCCGGCCACTCGCCGCGTTCCAGCAGCGCCTCCAGCCATCGCCGCGAGGCGAGCACGCCGTCGGGCAGGCCGAGTTCGGCCGAGCGCGCGGCGACCGCCTCCTGCAGGCGCCGCAGCGCCTTGCGGTCCACTTCTTCGGTGCGCGGCGCCGGCGCCGCGGTCTCGTCGGGCAGCGGCGTGTGCAGGGCCTGCAGGAGCTGCCCGGTCAGCTTGCGCGGGGACTTCGGGTGGCGGTCCAGCGTGCGTTGCAGTGCCTGCGCGTCGGCCGGCGCCTCGCGCGCCAATTGCACCGCCAGTTCCGGGTCGAGCACCCAGTTGCGCGGGCGATCGCGCTCGCGCGCGTAGCGCTCGCGCCAGCGCAAGAGGCGCAGCAGGCGGTGCTGGGCGGGCGGGTCGAGGTACTGCGCCGCGCGCACCGACAGGTGCGGCCAGCGCTCGCCTTCGCCTGCCCGCGCCAGCGCGACCTGGCGCGCGCAGTCCTCGGCCAGCCAGTCGCCGCGGCCCAGCGCGCGCACCCGCGCATCGAGCGCGTCGTGCAGCGCCAGCAGGTGCAGCACGTCGTCGGCGGCGTAGTCGAGCTGGGCCTCCGACAGCGGGCGACGCAGCCAGTCCGAGCGGGTCTCGCCCTTGGCCAGCGCCTGGCCGGTCGTCTCCAGCACCAGCTTCTGGTAGCCGATGCCCGCGGCCACCCCGGCCAGCGCCGCGGCCACCTGGGTGTCGTACAGCGGCGCGGGCACGGTGCCGCAGGCGTGCGCGAACGCGATCAGGTCCTCGCCGGCGCTGTGCATGATCTTCAGCACCTGCGGATCGTCCAGCAGCGGCCGCAGCGCCTCGGGCATGCCGGGCACCAGCGGGTCGATCAGCAGGATCTCGTCGTCGATGGCCAGCTGCACCAGCGCCAGCTGCGGCCAGTAGGTGCGTTCGCGGATGAATTCGGTGTCCAGGCCGACGCGGGCGGGCGGGTGGGCGAGGCGTTCGGCAAGGGTGCGGGGATCGGAGATCCAGCGGGTCTGGAGTCGTGGCATGGCGCCAGTTTAGAGCGTGCCGAGCGCCGCGGAGCGCGGTCCCTTCACGGCCGGGTGCCGGCCGGCGGCCGATTGACGCGTCCGCGGGGCGGCCCTACCGTCGCAGGCTCCGGCCCCCCGGGGGCCCCGCCGGGAGCCCGATTTGCGCCGCGATACCGCCGTCGTCCTCGCCCTGCTGCTCGCGCTGTGCGCGGCCTGTTCGCGCGAGCGGGCGCCGGACGCGGATGCGGCGGACGACCCGGGCCGGGCGCCGTCGGGCAGCGTGACCATCAGCGGCGACGACTCCGCCGCCGCGGCGCTGACCTGGCGGCGCCCGGCGGTGAAGCTCGAGGACGCGCCCGATGCGCTGGAGGCGGCGCGCGAGCGCGCGCAGTCGGCGCTGGAGGCCGACCGCCTCTACGAAGGCGAGGACGCCGCGATCCCGCTATTGCTGGCGGTGCTCGAGCGCGAGCCCGAGGACGCGGGCGCGCGCAAGGCGCTGGAGCGCGCGCGCGAACAGCTGATTGCGCACGGCGACGCGGCGCTGGCCGACAGCGGCGACGACGCCGAGGCGCTGCGCCGCGCGCGCGGCGCGGCGGCGGTGGCGCGTACGGTCTGGCCGCAGGACGAGGCGACCCAGGCCTATCTGCAGCGCGTGGACGTGGCCGACCGGCTGTGGGAACTCAACCGCGGCGCCGAGGCCGACCTGGAGGCCGGGCGCCTGGGCGAATCGGGCGAGGGCGCGCTGCCCAAGCTGCGCGAGGCGCTGGAACTGGCGCCGGAACAGCCGCGCGCGATGCAGAACCTCGCCGCGGTCGAGAGCGCGCTGATCCGCCGCGCCGAGGATGCCGCCGCCGAAGGCGAGTTCGCGGTCGCCTCGCAGTGGCTGGATCATGCGCAGGCGATCCGGCCGGAGATGGAGACGGTGCCCGACGCGCGCGAGCGCCTGGAGCGCCTGCGCGCGCTGCGCATCGCCCGCCTGCGCGACGAGGGCGTGGCCGCGCTGTCGGAATACGACGGCATCGCCAAGGCGCGCGCGATCCTGGCCGAGCTGCTGCTGATCGCCGCGCCCGGCGATCCGCTGGCCGCGGACCTGCGCGAGCGCATCGACCTGGCCGTGCATTACGGCCTGTTCCGGCCCGGACAGGTGTTCACCGACGCGCTGGCCGGCGGCGCGCGCGGACCGCGCATGATCGTGATACCGCACGGCGCCTTCACCATGGGCGCCCCGGCCGGGGAGCCCGGCTCGTCGGACAGCGAGCGCCCGCAGCGCAACATCCGCTTCGACCGCGGCTTCGCGATGGCGGTCACCGAGACCACCGTGGGCCAGTACCGGCGCTTCGTCGACGCCACCGGCTACCAGACCCGCTCGGCGCGGCGCGGCTTCTCGATGGTCTACGACGAGCGCAGCGGCAACTTCGTGCGCCGCAGCGGCGTGGACTGGCGCCACGACGAATTCGGCCGCCAGGCCCGCGACGACGCGCCGGTGCTGCACGTCAGCGCGGTGGACGCCGCCGCGTACGCCGACTGGCTTTCGGAAGAGAGCGGCCAGCGCTATCGCCTGCCCAGCGAGGCGGAATTCGAATACGCGCTGCGCGCCGGCGGCGACGGCCCCTATCCCTGGGGCGAGGGCGCGCCGCCCGAAGGCGCCGGCAACCTGACCGGCGAGCTCGACCGCTCGCCCGGCGGCCGGCGCTGGAGCAATGCCTTCCCCGGCTACGGCGACGGCTACTGGGGGCCGGCCCCGGTCGGCCGCTTCGCGGCCAACCGCTGGGGCGTGCACGACCTGGCCGGCAACCTCAGCGAATGGGTCGCCGACTGCTGGCACGACAACTACCGCCGCGCCCCCGCCGACGCCTCGCCCTGGGTCAATCCCGGCTGCCGCAACCACGTCATCCGCGGCGGCTCCTGGGCCAGCGCCCCCGACCAGGTCCGCTCCGCCTGGCGCACCCCCGCCCAGCGCGACACCACCAACGCCCGCATCGGCTTCCGGGTGGTGCGGGAGATCTAGCCGCGGGACGGCATTCGAAGCGCCGTCGTGCGGATGATTTCGGCCGGTCGCGCGCTAGGATGTGGGGCATCCGTTCATCGCCAAGGAAAGCCCATGTCCGCCCAGCGCCTCGCCACCGCCCTCCTGTCCGCCGGCCTTCTCGTCCTGGCAACCGCCTGCCGGCCGGCCTCGACCGACGAAGCGACGTCCAGCCCCCAGGCCGCCGAGCCGCTGCGTGTGGCCGAGATCATCGCCGGCCCGCCGGGCGCCGCGGCCTCGCCAAGGCCGGCCACGCCCACCGATCCGGTCGAAATCGTCCTGCGGACCGCCGGCCATGCGGCCGCCGGCTCTGCGCTCGAGGTCAAGCTCATCGCGCTGGCCGACGGCCAGACGGTGGGGGCCGAGACCGTGCGGCTGGAGGCGGGCGGTAGCGAGGAACACATCGTCCGCTTCGAGCGCGAAGCGCCTTGGACGCCGGGTCGGTATCTGGTCGAGGTGACGCTGGATGGAAATCTCGCCGGGCACCAGGAACTGGAAATCCATCCTGCGGAACTCGCCACCGGACCGGAATGAGGCGGCCTACTCGATGCTCAGCGTGCGCAGGAACGCAGCCAGCTGGCGCTGCTCCTCCACGGTGAGCTGGACCGGCCGACCGGTGAAGAGGCCGCGGTAGTACAGCTCGCGTTCGATCGCGGCCTCCAACGTGGGCACGCTGCCATCGTGCATGTAAGGCGCGGTGTTGGCCACGTTGCGCAATGTCGGTGTGCGGAATGCCCCGATGTCCTGCGCATTCCCGCTCACCACGAAGCGCCCGAGTTCGGCGACCTCCGCGTCCTGTAGTATCAGTTGCCCCATCGGTGCGCCGGCTTTTCGCGCGTCGTCGATCCGCGAAAGCAACGGCGCCAGGTTGCCCGCGATCCGCTCGAATCCGATGCCGGCATGATGGAAGCGATGGTCCGTGAACGGACCGCCGTTGTCGCCTAGCGTGTGGCAGCTCGCGCACTGCGCCTTGCCGGAGAACAGCGCCAGCCCGGCGCGCTCCTCTTGCGAAAGCAAGGCATCGAGCCGTCCGTCCCGCTGCGCGCGCTCGAAGCGGGTGCTGCCGCGGTCCAGGCGCTGCAGGTACGCAACCAGGGCCGCGCCGATATCGCCCGCCTCCGGCGCCGCGCGACCGATCGCCTTCTCGAAATCTTCCCGATAGGTGGGTAGCGCACGCACCGCATCCACGACGGCCTGCAGGTCGGCGTGCCCCAGTTCCGTGGGATTGGTGAAGGGCTGCAACACCGCCTGCGCAAGGTCGGTTTCGCGGCCCTCCCAGAACAATGCATGGTCGTGGTCCAGGTCGAGCAGGCTGGGCGCATTGCGCGTACCAGCCCGGCCGAACACGCCGACCGAGACCGCTCGCGCGTCGGTGAACGCCAGCGCCGGATCGTGGCAGGTCGCGCAGCTGGTCGTGCCGTCGGCACTCAGGCGCGGGTCGGCGAACAGCCGCGCCCCGATCGTGGCGAGTGCCTCGGGCGCCCCGGACCCGGCCGGTCCCACACGCGCACACGCGACCAGCGCCAACAGCAACGGAAACCACCAGAACCTGCGCATCCTGCCCCTTGCGTCTCCAAGCCAGTCAAGTGCCGCTTGACTGATCCTTCGGCACAGAGTAAGACTTGCCGCGGGGACGCGCCAGGGGGCGCGCAATGGATCAGGAACGCGGGCAGGATCGCCGCGTGCTCAAGGGGAGCGTCATGGAGAGAGTGGGGCGGAGTGCCACCTGGCGCGGTTTCCGGCGCACGGGTTTCGGCGCAAGCGGCTGGGCGCTGATGCATCTGTTGGCCGCACTGGCCATCGTCGCCGGCCTGGCCGTCGCCGGCTGGGCGTTCGCCACCACCTACGTCTACGATGCCAACGGCCGTCTGGTCGTGGCCACCAACGATGCCGGCCAGTCCGCCCGCTACGTCTACGACGTCATGGGCAACCTCGCCGAAGTCCAACGTCTCGGCCCCGACGACCTCGCCGTCTTCGCCTTCAGCCCCACGCGCGGTGCGCCCGGCGCGCAGGTGCGTATCCAGGGTCACGGCTTTGCTCCCGATCCCGCAGGCAACGCTCTGAGCTTCAACGGCGCACCTGCGCAGATCGAAGCTGCCGCCTTCAACGAGCTGACCGCGATCGTGCCTGCTGGCGCGACCACTGGCCCGCTCACCGTGGAAGTGGGGGGGCAGATCGCCAGCAGCGCCACCCCGTTCGTCGTCGACGAGTCGTTGCGCCCGCCCGTCATCCACTCGGTCTCGCCGCTGATCGGCGCGGTCGGCACGCCGATCACCGTCGATGGCGCGTCGCTGCAGCCGGTCGTGGGCCAGACCACGATCCGGCTCAACCTGCGCCCGGCTCTCCCCACGACGGTGACCGACACCCAGGTCGTCTTTCCGATCCCTGCCGTGACCGGCAGCGGCAAGGTGACCGTCGGCACGTCCTACGGTACCGCCACCAGCCAGCAGGATGTCGTGGTCGTCCCGGGGAGCGTCGATCCGGCGCTGGTGGCACAGGCGAAGCGCCTCGAAGTCGATGCCCCGGCCGAGCAGCTCGCGATCGCCAGCACCGGCGAATACGTCGCTGTCCTCTTCGACGCCGTGGCGGGCGACTACCTGGCTGGCCAGTTCGCGCAACTGGCTGGAAACGTTGCGTACACGCTGTACGATCCGGTGAATCGCCAACTAGGCACCGGCACGGCGACAGCAACCAACCCCACCGCACTGCTGCCCGTTCTGCCAGCCACCGGGACCTATCTGCTACTGCTCAAGCCCGCCGCCGGGCCGGCCACGTGGGCGCTTCGGATCGAACGTGCCGCGGCTGTCGCAAGCGATGGCGACGTGATCGAAGCCGCTACCGCAACACCGGGGCAGCGGGTGCGGAAAACGTTCAACGCGTCGGCCGGCCAGCATCTGGGTCTGGGCATCAGCGACCTGGTGG
>NZ_JAAN01000018.1 GCF_000559025.1 Luteimonas huabeiensis HB2
GCCGAAGGCGGATGGGGGCACGCCGCAGGCGTCCAGAAGGGCCCTCATCCGGCGCTGCGCGCCACCTTCTCCCGCTTGCGGGAGAAGGGACGACATGCGCCCGCTTGCGGGAGAAGGGACGGCATGCTTCCCGCTTGCGGGAGAAGGGACGGCATGGTCCCGCGCGGGAGAAGGAACAGATTCGACGCTGCAGGTCGAATGTCGATGCACCCTACGGTGCCGGTGGCGGGGCCGGCCAGGCGTTGACGATGGTGCAGAACAGCCGCGCGGTCTGCTCGGCGTCGTAGACGGCCGAGTGCGCGTCGGCGGCGTTCCAGTCGAAACCGGCCGCCTGCACCGCGCGGGCGAGCACGGTCTGCCCGTAGGCCACGCCGGCCAGGGTCACCGTGTCGAACACGCTGAAAGGATGGAAGGGGTTGCGCTTGTGGCCGCAGCGCGCGACCGCGGCGTTGAGGAAGGCGAGATCGAAATGGGCGTTGTGGCCGACCAGGATCGCGCGCTGGCAGCCGTGCTTCTTGACCGCCGCGCGCACCGGCGCGAACACGTGGTTCAGCGCGTCGCGCTCTTCCTTGGCGAAGCGGAACGGGTGGTCGAGATCGATGCCGGTCACCTCCAGCGACTGCGGGTCGATCTGCATGCCGGGCGCGGGCACCAGGTGCGCGCTGGCGGTCTCGCCCAGCGTCAGCCGGCCGTCGGCGTCCAGGTCCAGCGGCACCGCGGCGATCTCCAGCAGCGCGTGCCGGGTCGCGTCGAAGCCGCCGGTCTCCACGTCCACCACCACCGGCAGGTAGCCGCGGAAGCGCCGCGCGAGCGGGCTGGGCGGGGCGGGGGAGGCGTCGGGGCCGGCGGCTTCGTTCATGCGCTTGCGTGGCGTCAGTCGGCGCGGCCGGAGAATTCGCCGGTCGTGGTGTTGACCAGCACGCGCTCGCCGGAGGCGATGTACTCCGGCACCTGGATCTCGATCCCGGTCGACAGCCGCGCCGGCTTCGGCCGCTTGGTCGCGGTGCCGCCCTTCAGCTCGGGCGGGGTCTCCACCACTTCCAGCGCCACCGTCTGCGGCAACTGCAGGCCCACCGGCTGGTCGTCGATCACCTGCACGTAGCAGCCGCCCAGGCCCTCGGTGATGTAGCCGGCGCCGTCGCCCACCACGTCGGCGTCCAGCGCGTAGGGGGTGTAGTCCTCGTCGTCCATGAACACGAAGGCGTCGCCGTCCTTGTAGGAAAAGCTCGCCTGCCGGCGCAGCAGCTCCACCTCGGTGAGGTTGTCGTCGGCGTCGAAGCTCGCGTCGAGCTTGCTGCCGCCGGGCACCGCGTACATGACGAAGCGGAAGCGCACGTTGCCGCCGCGGCCTTGCGGCGAG
Source organism: Luteimonas huabeiensis HB2 (assembly GCF_000559025.1). Lineage (GTDB taxonomy): Bacteria > Pseudomonadota > Gammaproteobacteria > Xanthomonadales > Xanthomonadaceae > Luteimonas > Luteimonas huabeiensis. Next base: position 1,361 of record NZ_JAAN01000018.1, read on the forward strand.
CTGCGCTCGATGTCGCGGATCTGGTAGACGCCGCCGTTGTACTCGACGACGTTGCCTTTCTTGATTTCGCTGGCTCTCATGGGGCGGGGATTCGGGTTGGGGAGGGAAATGCGGGGGCCGGGCCGGCGGCTTCGCGACCGCGAAGCCCCGATCCCGAATCCCGGCGCTACTTCGGCGCCAGCCGCACCGCGCCGTCGAGGCGGATGGTCTCGCCGTTGAGGTAGCGGTTGCCGATGACGTAGGCGACCAGATCGGCGAACTCCTCGGGGCGGCCGAGCCGCGAGGGGAACGGGATCGAGGCCGACAGCGAGGCCTGCACCTCCTCCGGCATGCCGTCGACCATCGGGGTCCAGAAGATGCCGGGCGCGATCGTGTTCACGCGGATGCCGAAGCGCGCCAGCTCGCGCGCCATCGGCAGGGTCATGCCGACCACGCCGGCCTTGGAGGCCGAGTAGGCGGCCTGTCCGATCTGGCCCTCGTAGGCGGCCACCGAGGCGGTGTTGACGATGACGCCGCGCTCGCCGTCCTCGCCGGGGGCGTTGTGCTGCATCACCGCCGCGGCGGCCTTTGCCACGTTGAAGCTGCCGACGAGGTTCACCGAAACCGTGGCGGCGAAGTGCTGCAGCGGCATCGCGCCCTCGCGGCCCAGCACGCGGCCGGCGCCGAGGATGCCGGCGCAGTTGACGCAGGCGTCCAGCCCGCCGAGGAAATCGCGCGCGGCGGCGACCTGCGCCGCCACCGCGGACTCGTCGGCCACGTCGGTGCGGAAGTAGCGCGCGGCGTCCTCGCCGAACTTCGCCACCGCCTCGGCGCCCTTGGCGTCGTTGAGGTCGAACAGCGCCACCCGGCCGCCCTGCGCGACCAGGCGCTCGGCCACGGCCAGGCCCAGGCCGGAGACGCCGCCGGTGACGATGGCGCGGAGATCGGACAGCTGCATGGGCGAACCCTCGCGTGGCGGAAAGAGCGCGATTCTAACCGGCCCGCGGCAGCACCGCGCGCGAGCCGCCCTGCGGCATGCCGTCCGCGCCGAAGCGCCGCTCGGCGAACACGATGTGCGAGGCATCGGCCAGCACCACGCTGCTGCAGCGGGTGCCGTAGACCGGATCGCGGATGAACGCCGGCGACAGGCGCCGCTCCAGTGCCGTGCCGACGCCGGTGTCGGGCAAGGCCGCGTCGGGCGCCGGGCGTTCGTCGGCGAGCGCCGCGAACAGCGGTTCCAGCGACCGCGCGGATTCGGCGGCCGCCCCCGGCCCGTCGCCGGCCAGCCACGCGCGCAGCGCCCGCGTCGCGTGCGCGCTCTTGGGCCAGGCCGCATCGAAGGCGCCGTTGGACATCGCGTGAAAGCCCATTGCCACCGGCATCGCCACCGCCTCGGGCACGTTGCTGGCGAAGGCCAGCGCGTCGCCGTCCCACAGCAGCAGGTTGAAGCGGCCGTACTCGCGCGCGGTGGCCGCCAGCGCCTCGGCGTGCGCCAGCGCGGGCGCCTGGCCGCGCACGAAATCGCGCACCAGCCAGCCGCGCGAGCGCGACGCCTGCTCGGGCGCCAGCCCGCGGCGCACGTTGGTCACCGCGGCCAGCCGGCCGCGCCGCGAGACCTGCAGCCAGCCGCCGCCGGCCACCAGGTCGCGGCCGCCGTAGACCTCGGGCGCATCCGGATCGTCGCCCGCCGGCGCGCTCGCGCGCGCGTGCGCCTCGTCGCGGTTGGCGATCAGCACCAGCGGCCAGCGCGGGTGGACACGGTAGGCGAGGGCGATCAGGCACATGCGCGGTCCATCCTAACCGCGGGCCTCGCGCGCCGCGTCATGCGGGTCTCCCGCGGCGCCCTGGCGGGTCGCGCTCGTCGTGCAGGTCAGGGCCGCGCCAGCGCGCGCCCAGCCGCTATACTGCGTCCCCGCGCCGAAGTGGCGGAATCGGTAGACGCAGCGGACTCAAAATCCGCCGATGGCGACATCGTGAGAGTTCGAGTCTCTCCTTCGGCACCAGCAGAACCAAGGGCTTAGCTGCGAGGCTAGGCCCTTGCCATTTGGGGCGCTGGTGCTGTGTAAGGCTGGTGTAAGGCTGGGGCGCATGGTGGGCGCGGCGCTGCCCTACACACGCATGCGGCGCTTTCCTACAGCGCGCGCTCCCCTCGGCCTATGGTGTCCACAATGAGCCGGGCAGCGTTAGCCCTGCGGCTTGAACTTAGCCCGCTCCTGCTCCCGCCGATCAGACAACGCGTCATCAAGCGACGCCTCGTGAATCTCGTAGATCTGCAACGGTACCAGCACGCAGCGAAGCAATGCGACGAAGGTAAAACCGAAGCAACCAGCGCCAGCGATTCGCTGTGCCACCTCATCTAGCTGAAGCGCATAGAAGCACAGCCATGCAACCGCAAACGCAGCACTAAGCACCGACGCGAACAACGTTTGGGCTTGCGATGACAGCAGGAATTTGATGCGATCGGTGTATGCCTCCAGCTCTTCTAGCGTCAATGCACTGGCATTCTCAATGCGCCCGGTGAAGAGCATAAGTGTAACCATGAAGCCAGCCAGCAAACTGCCAAGCGCGATAACGCCTGCGAGAAGCGCAAACAACGTGTTCTCTCGCTGAGCAACAGCGAAGGCCGGCGCTATGCACCAGCCAACCCAGCCGCCGAGGGCGAGCGGCACTACCAACGCAACGAAGTGCCGAAAACTGAAACCTACGCCCGCGGTCAAGCCTCCCATCGCTCGAAGGGCTGACCAACTCGCCGTCCATTCTTCCGGCAGTAGGCGCATAGTCGAACTCACTTATCCGTCACCATCGTTATCAATTAGTTGGGCGCCAACAGGCCGCCCCGCATTGTCAATAATTCGCCAGCCATCATCATCAGGGACACGCACCTCATCGAGGTAGTTCCACATCGTGTCCTCAATGTCAGACATGTTGTAGCTGCCGGAAGGATTAATCTGAATATCCATGCGGCGCTTCTCTACAAACTTGCGCAATCCGGTGATCTTTTGCCCATCGCGCAGATACACGGTCACCGAATCCAAGCCGTTATCCGCTGCGTATTCGTCTAGAGCTTGAATACCCTTGCTCGTATTGTCTCCGTCGGGGAAATCAATCTCCGCATGAACAACAGCTCTATTGCCGGCCCATTGCTTGAGCCTGCTAAGTCTGAACGCGAGCGGGCGACGGCGGTTAGTGGTCGCTGTAGCTAGGCTCGCACTGATCCTCTTGACACCGCCTGCAGCCTGAATGGACTTTCTAAGATCAGCACCAATCACGTCCATAAATTCAATGCCGGGAAGGTCTGGGTCCACATGTGCACGAAGCATGGCTGTAAGCGACAACGCAAGCGTTGCTGCCCCACCGCCGCCCTTCTCCTGTTCGATGATTGCGCACTGCCCAAAGAACAATGCCCGATAGCTGTGGATTACCTGCCGCGTCTGGCCGGTAGCCGGGTCAACAATCGGCACTGCACTGATAGGCAGCGAGTTTGCAGTGAAGTCCGGAATGGTCTGCTCTGGAGCCATCCCGTTGACGTAGGACACACATTCGATCAGGTGCCCGTCTCGCCCGTTGCGACGCTTCGCCCGGTTAATGTAAAAACATGCCGTGCCAGCAGCGAGTCTGTTGGGAGCTGGCGGCGGGGGCGGCAGGTGCCTCTGTCCTACGCGCGGCGCAGCAGCCATTAGGCGGCGCAGCAGGTCGTCCATATTTGGTGGGACGTAGCCCTTCTTACGCCCCACCTTGAACCTCACAATCTTCAAAGCAAACGTCCGTTTCGCCGTTGGCATTGCTCCCCCCTAACACGGCCGGTTTGTGAACATTTCATACCGTATCACCCTAGGGGTTCTGGAGTAAAAAAGCGGGGCCGACACCCCGCCGAAAAGGTGCCGCCCCCGCCTCCGCCCGGCCACAACCCCGGACTAGTTCGCGCTACCGGAGAGAAGCGCGAGCGTCTTGGTGATCAGGAAGTCGAATCTCCAGGCTGGTGGCCCATGTGATCCGCTGCGTCCCGTAGCGCATGGCGTCCAAGGCATGGTCGGCTCCGCTGCTGTCCACATCCTCGGGGCGCTTGGGGTCCCGGCCCGCATAGGGCGCTGTCAGCCACCAGTAGCGGCAGGCACGGCTCACATAAAGGCCGGGGCGGTCGAGCTTGCCAGCGTCCGCCAGCAGGCGGCGCATGCGCTGCCAGCCGCTTACCCGGTCGCCCTTCTGCGCAGGCTAAAGTGGACGCCAGCTCGCTCGAATTCGTATGCAATGCACCCGACCCCGCTGCCGGTCTTGCCATCGCCCGGGCCGAAACCTGGGTGCGCCGGAACATCGACCGCCATTTCTCGATGGAAGACGTCGCCGCCGCCGTTGCCCTCGGCCCGCGCACCTTCGCACGCCGGCTCCAGGCGGCCTGCGGCCTGTCGCCGATCCAGTTCGTGCGCCGGATCAGGCTGGAGACCGCGCAATTGCTGCTGGCCAGCACCCGCCTGCCGCTGGACCGGATCGCGCAGTCGGTCGGCTACGCCGAGCCTTCCACGCTCCGCCGCCTGATCCGGCGCGATACGCGCCATCCGCCCGGCTACTTCCGCGCGGCCAGATGATCGCCGCGGTGGCGGTGCCGGCCGCGGTTCCTCGGGGCGTCCCGCCCGTGCCGGCCGCGAGGCCCGTTCAGTCCAGCGCGTCCAGCCCCAGCGCGGCGTCGGTGCGCAGGTACCACTCGTCGCGCTCGTGCACGAAACGCGCGCAACGCAGCAGCGGTGCCTGGTAGACGTGCACCGAGACGGCCGTGCGGTCCGGGCTCGGGTTGGCGATGGTGTGGTACTCGTGCGGCGGGATCAGGCTGCCGGCGCTGCCGGTGCCGGCGCGCACGCCGCCGGCGGCGCGGAAGCGGAAGCGCTCGGCGTCGCGCTCGACCAGCGCGTACTGGGTGATCTCCAGGCTGCCGCTCCATACGCCTTCCACGCACCACAGCCCGCTGTGGTCGTGTACCGGCGTGCCCTGGCCGGGTCCCCAGGTCATGGCGACCACGCTGTAGCCGTACCCGGGGCTGCGGTAGAGCTCGCGGCGCGCGTAGCGATCGGCGATCGGCGCATGGATGCAGGCCGGCAGGCGGACCTGCGGGTCCGCGATCAGTCCGCACAACGCGCCGCGCAGCGCGGCCGTCACGGCGTGGGCGTCGCCGTGCGCCACTGCGGCATCGACGGCGCGCACGAAGCGGTCGCGGCCGTCGAAGCGGAGGTCGGGCGGGGCGGCGCTCATGGCGGCATTCTAGTCGCGCGCCCCGGCCGGGCGCGCGGGGGGCGCCTACAGTGCGTCCAGGAAACCGCGCACGGCCGGGCCGAAACGGCCGATATCGACCAGGAAGGCGTCGTGGCCCTGCGGCGATTCCAGCGGCAGGAAGCGCGCGTCGGCGCCGCCGGCGCGCAGGCCGTCGGCGATCTCCTCCTGCTGCTGCAGCGGGAACAGGATGTCGGTGTGCACGCCGATGGCCAGCGCGCGCTCGATGCGGATCGCGGCGAGTCCGGCGGCGGTGTCGCCGCCGCAGGACTCGCCGATGTCGAACCAGTCCATGCTGCGGCTGAGGTAGAGGTAGCTGTTCGGGTCGAAGTTGCGCACGAAGCGCCGCGCGTGGCCTTCCAGGTAGCTTTCGACCTCGAACTCCAGGCCGAACGGGTCCTCGTCGTCGCGACGGTCGGAATCCAGACGCACGCGGCCGAAGCGGCCGTCCCACTCCAGCGCCGAACGGTAGGTGATGACCCCCAGCTTGCGCGCCATGCGCATGCCGCTCTCGGGGTAGCGCGCGTCGTCGTAGCGGCCCTCGTTCCAGTTCGGGTCGAGGCGGATCGCCTCGCGCTGCAGCGAGCGGATCGCGATCGAGAACGGCAGCGCCCGCGCGGCGCCGGAGACGTTGATGTGGGCGCGGGCGCGCCCGGGGTGGCGCAGCAGGAACGCCAACGCACTCATGCCGCCCATCGAGTTGCCGATCACGCAGGCCAGCCGGGCGATGCCCAGCGCGTCGATCACCCGCGCCGCGGCGTCGGCCACGTCCTCGATCGACAGCTCGGGAAAGCGCAGGCGGTAGGGCTCGCCGGTGGCCGGGTCGGGCGTGGCCGGGCCGGTGGAGCCCTTGCAGCTGCCGAGCGAGTTCACGCACACCACGTACCAGCGGTCGGTGTCGATCGGCTTGCCCGGCCCCAGCATCGCCTCCCACCAGCCGGGCGCGGGATTGCCCGCATGCCGCGCGGCGTGCGCGTCGGGCGACAGGCCGGTGAGGATCAGGATCGCGTTGTCGCCGCGCGGCGACAGCGCGCCCCAGGTCTCGTAGGCGATGCGCGCGCCGTGCAGCGCGCCGCCGCGCTTCATCGGCAACGGGGCGTCCAGGGTCAGGAAGCGGGAGCCGGGCGGAATGAATTCGGTCATCGGCGCAGTGTAGAGGGTGCCGCGCGGTGCGCGCAGCGGTCGCCTTTCGCGCTGTAGCACAATGACGCCTCCGCAGCCACCGCCCCGCACGATGCCGCCACCCGCGCCCGCGACCGCGCCTTCGCCGACCCTGCGCACTCTGGTGCCGCTGGCCGGCACCGGCATGCTGCTGTTCGTGGCGATGGCCGTCGGCATCCACGCGCTGCGGCCGGACCTGGACGGGTGGGATGCGCAGATGAGCCGCTACCTGCTGCCGCCCCACGGCGGCTGGCTGCAGGCGGCCTATTGCGGGCTGGCGGTGGCGATCGTCGCGATCGGCCTGGGCCTGAGGCGGTCGCTGGCGCCGCAGGCGCGCAGCGCCGCCCCGCTGCTGCTGTTCGCCGCGGGTGCGGTGGCGCTGGCGACCACCGCGTTCGCCCCGATGGACCTGGATGGCGCCGATCCCAGTCTCGCCGGCTGGGTGCACGGCGTCTCGGCGCAGGCGGCGTTTCTGTGCGTGAGCGTGGCGATGCTGCTGCAGTCGGCGTGGCTGCGCGCCGATCCGCGGCCGCGCTGGCACGGCCGCTTTCCGCTGGCGCTGGGCGTCGCCGCGCTCGCGTTCGCGGTGCTGTGGACGCTGCTGCTGGTGCCCGGCCTGCCGCGCGGCGCGGCGCAGAAGGCCGCGATCGCGACGATCGCGCTGTGGTTCCTGCTGGCCTGGGGCTGGCTGCGGCGCGAGCTGGCGGCCGGGGAGGGCGCGGCGTGAGCGCGCCGGCGTTCGATCCCTACGCGCTGCCGGGCATGCCGGCGCTGCCCGAGGCGCAGCGGCTGGCGCTGGAAGCGGCCTACGCGGTGCCGGCGCGGGCCTACCACGGCTTCGCGCACGTGGGCGAAGTGGCGCGGCAGGTGGCCGCCGTCGCCGAGGGGCCGGGCTGGGCGCAGCCGCGCGAAGTCTGGCTGGCCGCGCTCTACCACGATGCGATCTACGAGCCCGGCGCGCGCGACAACGAGGCGCGCTCGGCGGCGCTGGCGCGCGAGGCGATCGCGCGCTGGTTGCCGGAGCCGGGCCTCGACATCGACCGGGTGGCTGAACTGATCGAGCACACCGCCCGCCATGGCCAGTGGGTGCCGGAGGACTTTCCCGCCGACGCGCGCGGCGACGACGCGCGGCGTTTCCTCGATTGCGACATGGCCATCCTCGGCGCCGCGCCGGCGGCATTCGACGCCTACGACCGCGCCATCGCCGCCGAGTACCGCGGGCGCGTCCCCGGCTGGCTGTACCGCATCAACCGCCGGCGTTTCCTGGCCGCGCTGCTGCACCGCGAGCGCATCTACCTCAGCGACGAGTTCCACGCCCGCCTGGACGCGCCCGCCCGCGCCAACCTGCGCCGCGCGCTCAACGCCAAGCGCTAGGCGGTATCGACATCCAGCGTGCGGCAGGACCCTGCCACCGGGGGGCATCCTGCTTTTCCTTCCCCCGCAAGCGGGGAGCATGCTCTCTTTCCCTTCCCGACATGGCCCCGCTTGCGGGAGAAGGGACGAGATGCGCCGGCTTGCGGGAGAAGCGGCGACGTGGTCCCGCCTTCCGGGCGCGGCGCCGGCGCCGCGCTGTGGCAAAGTGGCGGTTTCGCGAATTCCCCGGAGTGCATTCGATGAGGCGGATCTGGTTCCTCTGCCTGCTGGCCGTGCTGTGGCCGGCCGGCGTCTTGGCGCAGCAGGCGCGCGGCGGCGTCACCCTGGAGCACATCGCCATGACGCGTACCGCGTCCGGCGCGGCGATCTCGCCGGACGGCGAGGAGATCGCCTACGTGCTGTCGGTGCCGCGGCGGCCCGGTGCGGATGAGGACGGCCCCGCCCGTACCGAGCTGCACGTGGTCTCGCGCGGCGGCGACAGCCGCGGCTACGTGACCGGCAAGACCAACGTCGCCTCGCTGCAATGGTTCCCGGACGGCCGTAGCCTGGCGTTCCTGTCCAAGCGCGAAGGCGACCAGACCCGCCGCGTCTACCGCATCCCGCTGCACGGCGGCGAGGCCACCGCGATCGCCTCGCTCGCCAGCGACGTCTCCGGCTACAGCCTGTCGCCCGACGGCCGCCGCATCGCGCTGCTGGCGCCGCAGCCGGAGAGCGAAGCGCTCAAGGCGCAGCGCAAGCAGGGCTTCACCCAGAAGGTCTACGAGGAGGACTGGCGGCCGGTCGAGCTGTGGCTGCAGACGCTGGACGACGGCGCGCCGGCGCGCAAGCTGGAGATCGAGGGCAGCGTGCAGAGCGTGCACTGGAGCCCGGCCGGCGATCGCCTGGCGCTGGTGGTCGCCCCGCGCCAGCTCACCGACGACGTGCTGGTGTTCGCGCGCGTGCGCATCGTCGGCCTCGACGGCCGCGAACTGGGCCGCGTCGACAACCCGGGCAAGCTCGGCCAGCTGGCCTGGAGCCCGGACGGCGCGCACCTGGCGATCGTTTCCGCCGCCGACGTCAACGATCCCGCCGAAGGCCGGCTGACCGTGGTCGGCCGCGACGGCGGCACGCAGCGCGACCTGCTGCCCGGGCTCGAGGGCCACGTCTCGCACGTGGGCTGGCGCGAGAACGGGCGGGTGCTGTTCCTGAGCCAAGAGGGCGTGCAGACGCGCCTGGGCGAGGTCGGCGTGGACGGCAGCGGCGAGCGCACCTTGCTGGCGGCCGAAGGCCCGGTCTGGGCGGGCCTGAGCGTGGCCCGCGCCAGCGGCGATCTCGCGCTGGTCGGCCACGCGCCCGAGCACCCGCACGAGATCTTCCGCCTCGGCGCCGGCGAACCGCGGCCGGTGCGGCTGACCGACAGCAATCCCTGGCTGCGCGAGGTGCGGCTGGCGCGGCAGGAAGTGGTGCGCTACACCGCCCGCGACGGCCTGGAACTGGAGGGCATCCTGGTGCATCCGCTGGAGCGGCGCGGCAACGCCCGCGTGCCGCTGATCCTGGTCGTGCACGGTGGCCCCGAATCGCACTATTCCAACGGCTGGCTCAGCGGCTACTCGCAGCCGGCGCAGTACGCCGCCACCCGCGGCTTCGCCACCTTCTTCCCGAACTACCGCGCCAGCACCGGCCGCGGCGTGGCGTTCTCCAAGCTCGACCGCGGTCGTCCGGCGATGGAGGAGTTCGACGATCTGGTCGATGGCGTGGACCACCTGGTCGCGACCGGCCTGGTCGACCGCGACAAGGTCGGCATCACCGGCGGTTCCTACGGCGGCTACGCCAGCGCCTGGGGCGCGACCTACTACAGCGAGCGTTTCGCCGCTTCGGTGATGTTCGTGGGCATCTCCGACCAGGCCAGCCTGGTCACCACCGGCGACATTCCCCAGGAGCAGTATCGGGTGCATATGGGGAGCTGGCCCTGGGAGAACCCGGAGATGTACCGCCAGGCCAGCCCGATCGCGCACGCGCAGAACTCGCGCACGCCGACGCTGATCCTGCACGGCGAGGCCGACCCGCGCGTGCCGGTGATGCAGTCCTACATGATGTACCGCTACCTCAAGCTGGCCGGCCAGGCGCCGGTGCGCCTGGTGCTGTACCCGGGCGAGGGCCACGGCAACGCGCGCGCGGCCTCGCGCTGGGACTACGCGCTGCGGCTGATGCAGTGGATGGAGCACTACCTGCAGGGGCCGGGCGGCGAGCCGCCGCCCTACGAGCTGGACTACGGCCTGCCGGACGGCGCGGCGAAGGGCTGAGCCGGCGAGTGGGCGCATCGAGCTGGGGAAACGCGCCGCTCGTAAACGCCGCGTGAGCGCGACGGCTCACGCGGCCTTGAATACGCGGTCCGTATCGTCCGCCGCGTCGCATCGCCGCGCCGGTCGTTCGCCGGTTCTCGAAATCGGCGGCCGGCTCGCTTCGCCAGGGCCGGACCGCGCCGTCCGCATGCGCCGCATCCCCCACCTCAATGGAGTTCCGCATGAGCACCCAGAGCCAGACCACCAGCACCCTCAACGACCTGATCGCGATCGCGCGCGACGGCCGCGAGTTCTACCAGGAGGCCGCGCAGAAGGTCGACGACGCCGAGCTGAAGTCGCTGTTTACCCGCATCGCGGGCGTCAAGGATTCGATCATCGCCGACCTCGGCGCCGCGGTGCAGGCCGTCGGCGGCGAGCCGGAGGATTCCGGCACCCTGCGCGGCAGCATGCAGGAGCTGTACGGCAAGATCCGCGCCGCGCTGGGCGACAAGGAATACGGCTACGTCGCCGAGTTGGAGGAATCGGAAGACCGCCTCCTGCATGCCTTCGAGGACGCGATCAAGGACGAGAAGACCCCGCCGGCTGCGCGCGACGTGGTCACCCGGTTGCTGCCGGAGGTCCGTTCCTGTCACGACGTGATGCGCGCGCGCAAGCATGCGATGAAGCGCAGCGCCTGATCGCGTCCTTCGCGAACGCGCGTCGAGCGCCCCGGCCGCGAGGCCGGGGCGTTCTCGTATCCGTCGTTTCTTCCCGCAAGCGGGCGCATCTCGTCCCTTCTCCCGCAAGCGGGCGCATCTCGTTCCTTCTCCCGCAAGCGGAGGGCCGCTTTACACGCCTGCGGCG
>NZ_JAAN01000019.1 GCF_000559025.1 Luteimonas huabeiensis HB2
CGCTTGCGGGGGAAGGGAAACCCGCATGCCCCCCGCAGGCGGGGGAAGGAATCGCCTGGGCGCTCCGAGTGTCGATACGCCCTATAGGGCCGGCCGCCGCGCCGTAGGCGCGCGCCGGCTCACCAGCCGCTGCGGCCGTCCACGGCGTTCACCGGCAGCGCCTCGGTCAGGGCGACGTCGTCGAGCAGGCGCGCGTTGACGGCGATGCACGGCGCCGAGAAGTCGGGGCCGTGCTCGGTCCAGGTGCAGGCCAGCGCGCTGTGCGTGCCGCAGCCGCAGACCCCGCAGTGGTAGTGGACGCGCAGCGCCGGATCGCGGCTGTAGCCCACGGTATGCGCGTCCTCGAGCACGAGGACGTCGCCGGCCGGATAGTAGGCCCAGAGCGTGCCGCGCTTGAAGCAGAAGCTGCAGTTGCACGCGGTGAGCGTCTCCGGCGCGTGCGCGAGCCGGAGCCGGGTGGCGCCGCAGTGGCAGCGCGCGGTGAGTGCGGTCATGGTCTTTCCCTCGGGTCGTCGGCGGGCCATCGCCCAGGCGGAGCGTGCGCGGAAGCCTGCGCCCGCATCGCGGACAGTTCCGGTCCTCGATGTCCGCTAGGCTGGCGCCATGCTCGACACCTCCGCCCGCCTGCTGCGCCTGCTCGCTCTGTTGCAGGCGCGCCGTTGCTGGTCCGGCGCGGAACTGGCCGAGCGCCTGGCGGTGACGCCGCGCACCGTGCGCCGCGATGTCGAGCGCCTGCGCAGCCTGGGCTACCCGGTCCGGGCCAGCGCCGGCGCGGCGGGCGGCTACACGCTGGGCGCGGGCGCCGCGCTGCCGCCGCTGCTGCTGGACGACGACGAGGCGCTGGCCGTGGTGCTGGGCCTGCGCCTGTCCGCCGTCGGCGCGGTGAGCGGCATGGAGGAGGCGGCCCTGCGCGCGCTGGCGAAGCTGGATCCGTTGCTGCCGCTGCGGTTGCGCGCGCGGATGCGCGGGCTGCACGCGGCGATGGTGCCGCTGGGCACCGCGGCGCCTGCGGTGGACGCCGAGCGTTTGACCGCGCTGGCCGGTGCCTGCCGCGATGCCCGGTGCATCGCTTTCGGCTACCTCGACCGCGAGGGCCGCCGCAGCGAGCGCGAGGCCGAGCCGCATGCGCTGGTCTGCGCCGACGCGCGCTGGTACCTGCTGGCCTGGGACCGCGGTCGGGGGGACTGGCGCACCTTCCGCGCGGACCGCATCGCCGGCCGCGTCGCGGAAGGCGCGCGCTTCCTGCCGCGGCCGGTACCCGGCGGCGACCCGGGCGCCTACGTCTGGCGCGCGGTGTCGTCGGACCCCTACCGGCTGCGCGCGCGCATCGTGCTGCACGCGCCGCTGGCGCGGATGGCCGAGCGCATCCCGCCGCTGGCGGGGCGGTTGCAGGCCCTCGACGACGCGCGCTGCCTGCTGGAGACCGGTGCGCAGTCGGCGCACCTGCTGGCCACGTACGTGGCGGCGCTGGACGTGGCGTTCGAGGTGCTCGAGCCGCCGGAGCTGGCGCTGCGGCTGCGGGCGCTGGGCGAGCGCCTGCTGGGTGCCGCCGCGCGCGCCTAGCCGCCGCGGCCCGAGGCCGCCACCGCGACGGCGTGGCTGTCCTCGAGCATGCGATAGCGGACGATCCGGCCGTCCCGGACCGTCAGCACGATGGCGAAAGGCGTTTCCATGCGCCGGCCGGTGGCCTTGACCCGGGAGGCCAGCTCGCCGATCGCCACCGCCTCTTCGTGGTCGGCCAGGAGCCTTCGCACCTCGAAGCGCTCGGGCGCCAGGTGCGCCGCCAGTTCCCGATAGAAGGCGCCCACGGCCTCGCGATCGCGGCGCGGGCCGATCCACGGCACGGCGTTCGGATCGCCGGGGATGTCCCAGTCCACGTCCCGCGCGAACAGGTCGAGGATGTCGGCCAGCGCCTGCGGATCGTCGGGCGAGGCCCAGAAGGCCGCGACCCGCTCGAAGTAGCGCGCGGCGATGTCTCGCGCCGTGGCCGGGGGCGCTTCGCCCCGGTAGAGCGCGATCCGGGCCCGGTCCTCGCCGGTGAAGTCGGGGTCGACGTAGATGGCGATGCGCTTGATCAGCGCGTCCTCGAATTCGAACACGTTGGCGAAGCGCCCCTGCGAGACCTCGCCGTCGGGCCAGGCCCGCCCGTCCGCGGTCACGCCCCATTCGCGGCCCTCCACCGCGATCCGGTCGCCGTCCACGGTGAACACCAGGCCGTCGATGTCGTGGGTCAGCTGCGCCGCATCCCGGGCGATGCGTCCGGCGAACCGTTCCAGCGCCGCCTTGCCGCGCGCCGTGCCGAACTTGGGGAAGAACAGCTCGACGTCGTCGGTGAACAGCTCCGGCAGCGCGGGATCCTTCGCATCGACCCGGCGGAAGTACTCGCGGATGGTCTCGATGCGGGAGGCGGATCGATCGGTCATGGGGCTTGCCCTATTTGTGTAAAAGTAATTACATTATTTGTCCGGCGCGGGCGCGGTCGTCAACCATCCAGCGTCGCCGACACCAGAGAGGAGGCCGCATGGCCCGTGGACGCCCCCGCAGCTTCGACCGCGATGCCGCGCTCCGGCGCGCCATGGAGGTGTTCTGGGCGAAGGGCTACGAGGCCACCCAGCTTGCCGATCTGCTGGCCGCGACCGGCATCAACCCGCCCAGCTTCTACGCCGCCTTCGGCTCCAAGGACGCCCTGTACCGGGAGGCGGTGGATCTCTATCTGGCCACCGTCGGCGCCGGCAGCATGAAGGCGCTCGCCGAGACCGGGGACGTCCGCGGCGCCATCGAGGGCATGCTCATCGCGGGCCTGGACACCGCCCTGGCCAGCCCGTCTTCCGGCGGTTGCATGGTCAGCCTGGGCCTGTACAACTGCCAGGACCGCAACGCGCCCCTGCGCGAGCACATGCGCGAGCTGCGGCACGGCACCCTGCGGCTGATCCGCCAGCGGCTGGAGCGCGGGGTCGCCGACGGCGAGCTTCCGGCGGGGGCCGATCTCGACCGGCTGGCCGCCTATTTCGTCACCATTCTCCAGGGCCTGTCCTTCCAGGCCCAGGACGGCGCCCGGCGCGAAACGCTGCTCGGCATCGTGGAGACCGCGATGGCGGCGCTGCCGGCGCCGGAACGCGCCGGTCTCAGCGGCTGAGACGGCCGCGGGGCAGGCTGGCGCGATGTCCCGACGCACCGGCAGCGCCGATCTTCCCCTGCACGGCGGGCGCGTCCCGGCGTGGCTCGGGCAGCGCATGACCCGGCTGGGCGCGGTGATGTGCCAGGCGATCGCGATCGAGTACGGCCGCGAGGAACTGCTGCGGCGGCTGGCGCACCCGTTCTGGTTCCAGTGCTTCGGCGCGGTGATGGGCATGGACTGGCATTCCTCCGGCATCACCACCAGCGTGATCGGCGCGCTCAAGCGCGGGCTGGCGCCGCTGTCGGGCGAGCTGGGCCTGCACGTCTGCGGCGGGCGCGGCCGGCATTCGCGCGCGACGCCTGCCGAATTGCTGGCGGTGGGCGAGCGCACCGGCGTGGACGGCGCGGCGCTGGCGCGCACGAGCCGGCTGGTGGCCAAGGTGGACAGCGCGGCGGTGCAGGACGGCTTCGATCTCTACCTGCACGCCTTCATCGTCGCCGACGACGGCCGGTGGGTGGTGGTGCAGCAGGGCATGCACGGCGCGCGCAAGCAGGCGCGGCGCTACCACTGGCTGTCGGAGGGGCTGGAGAGCTTCGTCGATGCCCCGCACGCGGCGATCGACGGGCCGGGGCAGGGCCGCATCGTCAATCTGGCCGACCGCCGCGCGGCCGCCTCGCGCGAGGCGCAGGTGGGCCTGCTGCGCGAGCTGGGCCCGGCACGGCTGGTGCGCGAGTTCGGCCGCATCGCGCCGCCCGCATCCCGGGCGGCGCCCGCCGGCGCGACCGGCGACCTGTTCGCCGCCGCCGCGCCGGAGGAGGCGGATGCCATGCAGCCGCATCTCGCATTGCCGGACCACCATGACGTGCGCGCGGACGACGTGGTGCTGCGGCGGTTGCACGGCAACCTGGCCGCGGCGGCCGCCTGCGGTCCCGGCGACTTCGCCGAGCTGCTGCAGGTGCCGGGCGTCGGCGCGCGCACGGTGCGGGCGCTGGCGCTGGTGGCCGAGGTGCTGCACGGCGCGCCGTGCCGGTTCACCGATCCGGCGCGCTTCTCGCTCGCCCACGGCGGCAAGGACCGGCACCCGTTCCCGGTGCCGACGCGGGTGTTCGACCGCACGCTCGACGTGCTGAAGACCGCGGTGGGGCAGGCGCGGCTCGGCCAGGCGGAGACGCTGGCCGCGATCCGCCGGCTCGATGCGCAGGCGCGGCGGCTGGAGGCCACGGCGCGGGGGCCGTCGCTGGACGCGTTGCTGGCCGAGGAGCGGAGGCAATCGCATCGCTACGGCGGGTGCAGCGTGTTCGGATGGGAGCCGGCGCCGGTTACGGCGGACGGCCAGGCCCGGCGCGGCGCGCGCTGATGCGCGGTCCCGACGAGGCGGTGGCGATCGACGGGCGCTGCTTCGCGTACGTGTTTCCCTGTCGCTGGGAAGACCACTGCAAGATCGGCTTCTCGCGCGATCCGCTGGGCCGCATCGCTGCGCTGCATCCGCGCTGGTACGAATTCTTCGACCTGGAGCGCGGGGTCCTGGTGGAGGCGGAGACCCCGCGCGATGCGCGCGACCTGGAGCTGGAACTGCGCGGGCCGCTGAAGCTGCACAACGCACCGGCGCCGCTGGCGATCCGCACGCAAGCGGGCGGCGGCACTGAGTGGTTCCGCGGCGTCGAGCGGGCGGTAGGGATCGCGGTGCGGGGGCTCGCCGAGCGCGGCCATCGCGTGCATCCGCTGCACGCTTGGCTGCAAGCCGCGCTGGCGGTGCGGCGCGACGGCCTGCACGAATGGACGCTCGCGCAATGGTGCGTCGAGGAACTGCACGGTGCGCAGGCGGCCGCGTCCGTGCGCCGGCGGCTGCGCGACCAGCTCGACGCGTTCGCGGCGCTGGGGATCGGGATCGGGGCGGCGTTGCCGGCGCCGGTGCTGGCCTGGTATCGCGGCTAGCGCGCCTTGCGCCGGCTTCACGCAGGCGTTGCTACACCGGACGCCCCTTCCGCCGGAGCACCGTCATGCCGGAGAAGAAGACCCGCCAGGCCGCCGCGAAGGACAAGCGCGAAGGCAAGTCCGCCAGCACCCAGGCCGGCGAATACGTCAGGGAAGAGATCGAACACGTCCGCGAGGGCAAGCACGGCGCCAAGAGCGCCCAGCAGGCGATCGCGATCGGCCTGTCCAAGGCGCGCCGCGACGGCGTGAAGGCCAAGCCGTCCAAGACCGCGTCCAAGGCGACCAGGAAGAAGGCCGCGCAGGACGAGCAGGCCTCGAAGAGCCGCAAGCAGCCCGCCGCCAAGCGTTCGGCCGGCGCGAAGCAGGCGCTGAAGACCGCCAGCCGCAAGACCACGGCGAAGAAGGCCGTGGGCAGGAAGGCGCTGTCGAAGCAGGCGAAGCAGGCCGCCTCCAAGCGCACCGCCTCGAGCCGCTCGGCCGCCGCCAGGAAGGCGGCCGCCACCAAGGGCGCCGCGGGGCGCAAGGCCGCCGCGAAAAAGGCCGCGCGGACCCGCAAGCGCGCCGCGTCCTGAGGCGCGCGCGCTCCGCTGCAGGAGCGCGCGCCGCGACGCATGCCGGGATCGCCCGCTCGCGCTCTTATGACGCGGCGTATTCCGCCCGCGGCTCGTTGAGCCGTGCGCCGCCGTGAACGACCAGGTGCCGGCGCAGCCAGTCGGCGAACTCGGCCTCGCCGAGGGTGCCTTCGGCGAGGCCGATGTAAAGCGGATAGAGCATGAGGTCGTCGGCCTCGAGCGTCAGCCCGTTGAGCATGAGGAAGGTTTCGCAAGCCACGGCGGCGGTCCGCTTGTTGCCGTCGACGAACGCATGATTGCGCGCGAGTCCATAGGCGAGGCTCGCGGCAGGGGCGGCATGATCGGGCGGCGGGTCGCCGTAGGCGAACATTTGCCGGGGACGGGCCAGCGCGGAGTCGAGGAGGGCGTCGTCGCGTATGCCGCCAGCACCGCCATGCTCGGCCAGGTGCCGGTCGTGGATGGCCAGGATCAACGGCTTTCCGATCCAGACGATCATCGCGGGCGCCTCACTGCGCGAGCTTGTGGAGCAGGGTCCGGCGCTTGCGCATCACTTCCTCGGCTACCTCCATCTGGCGCGCCAGCTCCGGGTCGAACGCGGTCAGGCGGATGCCGTCGGGGGTTTCCAGCGCGTACAGGGTGTCGCCCTTGCTCAGGCGCAGGCGAGCGAGCAGTTCCTTGGGCAGGATGACGCCGGCGGAGTTGCCGACGGTGGTGATCTTGAGCTTCATCGAGAATCCCATGGTTATAACTTGAGTTATATTGAACGCAACGAAACGGGTTTGGCAAGGGCCTGTGGGCGGCTCGCCCTGGATGCGCGATGGGTGTACAAATGCACACCCCGGTGGTGGTCGCCGGGTTCCGCCACGGCGGAATCGTCCGCTCAGAAGGTCTCCCGATGGATGCGCTCACCCCCCGGCGCGCTGCCGTGCTCGCCTTCCTGCGCGAGCGCGCAGCGCAGGGCCAGTCGCCGAGCCTGGCCGAGATCGCCGAACGCTTCGGCTTCGCTTCGCGCAACGCCGCGCAGAAGCACGTGCGGGCCCTGATCGAGGCCGGCCTGGTGGAGCGCCCGGGCCGCCGGCGCGGCGTGCGCCTGGCCGCCGGCGAGCGGCCGGCGCTGCTGCCGCTGCCGGTGCTGGGGCGGGTGGCGGCGGGCGCGCCGATCGGCCCCGACATCGGCCTCGACCAGCAGCTGTGGCTGGACCGCGGCGTGTTCTCGCTGCGCCCGGACTACCTGCTGCGGGTGCAGGGCGACTCGATGATCGACGACGGCATCCTCGACGGCGACCTGGTCGGCGTGCACCGTGCCGTGGACGCGCGCGACGGCCAGACCGTGGTCGCACGGCTGGACGGCGAGCTCACCATCAAGCGGCTGCAGCGCAGCCGCGAGCGCCTGCGCCTGCTGCCGCGCAACCCGGCGCACGCGCCGATCGAGATCCCCGCCGGCGCCGACTTCGCCATCGAGGGGCTGTACTGCGGACTGGTGCGCCAGGGCTGATGGGCGAGGCGCTGCCCCTGGACGCGCTGCTCGCCGCGCGCACGGTCTGGCCGGCCGGGCGGCAGGCGGCCGCTCGCGCCGATGGCGAGCCCACCGGCCACGCCGCGCTCGATGCGGTGCTGCCGCAGGGCGGCTGGCCGCGGCGCGCCTTGAGCGAGCTGCTGCTGCCCGCCGCCGGCGTGGGCGAGCTGTCGCTGCTGTTGCCGGCGCTGGCGCGGCTGACCGCGGCCGGCCAGCCGGTGGTGCTGGTGGCGCCGCCGTGCATCCCCTACGCCCCGGCCTGGCAGGCCGCCGGCGTGGATCTGGCCTGTCTGCAGGTGGTGGAGGCTGCCGCGCCGCGCGACGCCCTGTGGGCCTTCGAGCAATGCCTGCGCAGCGGCGCCTGCGCGGCGGTGGTGGGCTGGCCGCAGTCGGCCGACGAGCGCGCGCTGCGGCGCCTGCAGGTGGCCGCCGACAGCGGCGACTGCTGCGCCTTCGCCCTGCGCGACCGCCGCCATGCCGCCAATCCGTCGCCGGCGGCGCTGCGGCTGGAATGGGCCGATGGCGCCTGGCGCGTGCGCAAGTGCCGCGGCGGGCGGGTGCCGTCGCAGCCGCTGCGACTGGCCGCGCATTGAATCGCCGCCATGCTCTGGGCCTGCATCCTGCTCCCGCAACTGGCGCTCGACGCCGTGCTGCGGCGCGTTCCCGATCCGCACGCGCCGCTGGCGCTGGTCGCGGGGCCGGCGCAATTGCGCAGCCTGCACGCGGTCAACGCCGCGGCGGCCGCGGCCGGGTTGCGACCGGGCATGCGGCTGCTGGCCGCGCACGCGCTGCTGCCCGCGTTCGCCACGGTCGAGCACGACCCCGCGCGCGAGGCCGCCGCGCAGCGCTTCCTGGCCGGCTGGGCCTACCGCCACAGCTCGCTGGTCAGCGCCGGCTGGCCGGGGGCGATCGTGCTCGAGGCGCAGGCGAGCTTCCGCCTGTTCGGCCCCTGGCCGCGCTTCGAGGCGCGCCTGCGCGCCGAGCTCGACGCGCTGGGCTTCCGCCACCGCATCGCGCTGGCGCCGACCCCGCGCGCGGCGCGCGTGCTGGCCGGCGTGGGCGACGGGCTGGCGCTGACCCGGCCGGCGGCGATGGCCGAGGCGCTGGACCGGGTGCCGGTACGTCGCGCCGCGTTGCCGGGAGAGGCCGGCGAGCGCCTGCACCGCATGGGCGTGCGCACCCTGGGCGCGCTGCGCGCGCTGCCCGGCGAGGCGGTGCGGCGCCGCTTCGGCGCGGACCTGCCCGCGCACCTGGCGCGCCTGTACGGCGAGGCCGACGACCCGCTGCCGTGGTACGCGCCGCCGGACCGCTTCGACGCGCGGGTCGAACTGGGCTACGAGGTCGAGAACCATCTCGCGCTGCTGTTCCCGTTGCGGCGGCTGACCGGCGACCTGGCCACCGCGCTGTCGATCCGCGACGGCGGCGTGCAGCGCTTCGAGCTGCGCCTGGAGCACGAGCAGGGCCACACCGCGGTGGAGATCGGCCTGCTCGCGCCCGAGCGCGACCCGGGCCTGCTGTTCGAGATCGCGCGCAGCCGGCTGGAACGGGCACGGGTCGAGCGCCCGGTGCTTGCGCTGCGCCTGCATGCCGCCGGACTGCCGCCGTTCGTGCCCGCCAGCCGCGACCTGTTCGATCGCCGCGCGCAGCAGGGCATGCCCTGGCCGCAGCTGCGCGAGCGCCTGCGCGGGCGGCTCGGCGACGGCGCGGTGTACCGGCTCGCGCCGGCCGACGACCCCCGCCCCGAGCGCGCCTGGCGGCGGATGCAGGGCGAGGACGCGGCGATCCCCGCCGCGCCGCCGCGGCCGCCGCGCCCGGCCTGGCTGCTGCCGGCGCCGGTGCCGCTGCGCGATGCGCGGCTGGAGATCCTGTCCGGCCCCGAGCGCCTGGAGAGCGGCTGGTGGGACGGCGAGGACGTGCGCCGCGATTACTACGTCGTGCGCACCGGCCAGGGACAGCGCGCCTGGGCCTACATGCCCGCCGGCGCCCGCGAGGGCTGGATGCTGCACGGCTGGTTCGGGTAGCGGCAATGCGCGACGCTGCCCTGGCCATCCGCGGGCGCGCGCCGGCGCGCGATGCGCGTTGCGCCCGGCGCCGCGCGTGCTGCACCCGAGAGCGCCCCGGCGAGGATGCCGGCGACGTCCGCGGCGCTCGGCCATGACCGATGCCTCCTGGGACGGCGTCGATCGCGACACCCCCGGCGGACGGCCGCCGCGGGCGTGGTCGGTGGGCACGCGCCTGCGCGAGGCTGCCAACGACGCCAGCGGCGACGACGACGGCCTGCCGGCCTACGCCGAACTGCACTGCCTGTCCGACTTTTCCTTCCTGCGCGGGGCCTCCAGCGCCGAGGCGCTGTTCGCGCGCGCCGCGCAGTGCGGCTACGAAGCGCTGGCGATCACCGACGAATGCTCGCTGGCCGGCATCGTGCGCGCGCTGGAAGCGGCCGAGGCCACCGGCGTGCGGCTGATCGTGGGCAGCGAGTTCGCGCTGGAGGACGGCCCGCGCTGCGTGCTGCTGGTCGAGGACGCCGCCGGCTACCGGGCGCTGTGCGGCCTGATCACCACCGCCCGCCGCGCCGCGCCCAAGGGCCGCTACCGCCTGGCCCGCGCCGACGTGGAAGCCGCGCTGGCGGCCGGCGCCGCCGGCCTGTTCGCGCTGTGGCTGCCCGGCGCCGAGCCCGACCGCGGCGAGGGCGCCTGGCTGCGGGCGCTGTTCGGCGAACGCGCGCGGCTGGCGGTGGAGCTGCATCGCGAGCGCGACGACGCGGCGCGCCTGCAGGCGCTGCTGGCGCTGGCGCGCTCGCTGGACATGCCGGCGCTGGCCTGCGGCGACGCGCACATGGCCACGCGCCGCGAGCGCATGCTGCAGGACACCCTGACCGCGATCCGTCACGGCCTGCCGCTGGCCGAATGCGGCGCGCACCTGTTCCGCAACGGCGAGCGCCACCTGCGCAGCCGGCGCGCGCTGGGCAACATCCATCCGCCCGAGCTGCTGGAGGCCGCGGTGGCGCTGGCGCGGCGCTGCCGCTTCGACCTGCGCCAGGTGCGCTACCGCTATCCGCGCGAGCTGGTGCCCGAAGGCCATGCGCCCGACACCTGGCTGCGCGAACTGACCGAGCGGGGACTGGCCGAGCGCTGGCCGCAGGGCGCGCCGCGCAAGGTGCGCGAGCAGGTCGACCAGGAGCTGGCGCTGATCGCGCGCAAGGGCTACGAGGCCTTCTTCCTGACCGTGCAGGACGTGGTCGGCTACGCGCGCTCGCGCGGCATCCTCTGCCAGGGCCGCGGCTCCTCGGCCAACTCGGCGGTCTGCTACGCGCTGGGGATCACCGCGGTCAATCCGGACGAGACCCGGCTGCTGATGGCGCGCTTCCTGTCCGAGGAGCGCGACGAGCCGCCCGACATCGACGTCGATTTCGAGCACGAGCGCCGCGAGGAGGTCATCCAGTACGTCTACGCCAAGTACGGCCGCGCGCGCGCGGCGCTGGCGGCCACGGTGATCGCCTACCGCGGCAAGAGCGCGGTGCGCGACGTGGCCAAGGCGTTCGGACTGCCGCCGGACCAGATCGCGCTGCTGGCCAACTGCTACGGCTGGGGCAACGGCGAGACGCCGATGGAACAGCGCATCCGCGAGGCCGGCTTCGACCCGGACAACCCGCTGATCTCGAAGGTGCTGGCGATCACCGAGATGCTGCGCGACCGTCCACGGCACCTGTCCCAGCACGTCGGCGGCTTCGTGATCTCCGACGGGCCGCTGTCGGACGTGGTGCCGGTGGAGAACGCCGCCATGCCCGAGCGCACGATCATCCAGTGGGACAAGGACGACCTGGAGACGATGAAGCTGCTCAAGGTCGACTGCCTGGCGCTGGGCATGCTGACCTGCATCCGCAAGACCCTCGACCTGGTCCGCGCGCACCGCGGCCGCGCCTTCGAGCTGGCCACCCTCCCGCGCGAGGACGCCAGGACCTACGCGATGATCCAGCGCGCCGACACCGTGGGCGTGTTCCAGATCGAATCGCGCGCGCAGATGGCCATGCTGCCGCGGCTCAGGCCCGCCTGTTTCTACGACCTCGTGATCGAGGTGGCGATCGTGCGCCCCGGTCCGATCCAGGGCGACATGGTGCATCCCTACCTGCGCCGCCGGCAGGGCCGCGAGGCGGTGAGCTATCCCTCGCAGGAGGTGCGCGACATCCTGGCGCCGACCCTGGGCGTGCCGCTGTTCCAGGAGCAGGTGATGGAACTGCTGATGCACGCGGCCGACTACACCGACAGCGAGGCCGACCACCTGCGTCGTTCGATGGCGGCCTGGCGCCGCGGCGGCGACATGGAGCCTCACCGCCAGCGCGTGCGCGAGCGGATGATGGCCAAGGACTACGCGCCCGAGTTCATCGACCAGATCTTCGAGCAGATCAAGGGCTTCGGCTCCTACGGCTTCCCGCAGAGCCACGCCGCCTCGTTCGCCAAGCTGGTCTACGCCAGCTGCTGGCTCAAGCGCCACGAGCCGGCCGCCTTCGCCTGCGGCCTGCTCAATGCGCAGCCGATGGGCTTCTACTCGCCCAGCCAGATCGTGCAGGACGCGCTGCGCGGCAGCCCGGAGCGCGAAGCGGTGCGAGTGCTGCCGGTGGACGTGCGCCGCAGCGGCTGGGACAACGCGCTGGTCGGGGGCCGCCCCTGGCGCGACGAGAACGACCCCGGCGAGCAGCCGGCGATCCGCCTCGGCCTGCGCCAGGTGCGCGGCCTGTCGGAGGCGGCCGCCGCGCGGATCGTGGCCGCCCGCCAGGCCCGCCCCTTCGCCGACGTGGCCGACCTGTGCCTGCGCGCCGGGCTCGACGAGAAGGCGCGCAGCGCGCTGGCCGAGGCCGATGCCCTGCGCGGCCTGGCCGGGCACCGCAACGCCGCGCGCTGGGCGGTGGCCGGCATCGAGCGCCGGCTGCCGCTGCTGCCGGGCAGCCCCGGCGAGGCGCCGGTGGCGCTGCCCGCGCCGCGCCCGGGCGAGGAGATCCTGGCCGACTACGGCAGCGTGGGCCTGACCCTGCGCGCCCATCCCATGGCGCTGCTGCGGCCGAAGCTGGCCGAGCGCCGCATCCTCGGCCTGCGCGAGCTGCAGCAGCGCCGCCACGGCAGCGGCGTGCACGTCGCCGGCCTGGTCACCCAGCGCCAGCGCCCGGCCACGGCCAAGGGCACGATCTTCGTCACCCTGGAAGACGAGCACGGCATGATCAACGTCATCGTCTGGCCGCACCTGGCGATGCGTCGCCGGCGCGCGCTGCTGGAATCGAAGGTGATGGCCGTGCGCGGGCGCTGGGAGCGGGTGGACGGCGTCTCGCACCTGATCGCCGGCGACCTCGACGATCTCAGCCACCTGCTGGGCGACCTGCGCGCGCCCTCGCGGGACTTCCATTAGGCCGGATCGACCAGCAGCGCCGAAGTCGTGCCTTCTCGCGCAAGCGGGCTCATGCTGTCCCTTCTCCCGCAAGCTGCGGCGTGCCCCCATCCGCCTTCGGCACCTTCCCCCGCTCGCGGGGGAAGGAAAAACGAGGTGCTCCCCGCTTGCGGGGGAAAGGAAATCAGGATGGTCCCCGCTAGCGGGGAAGGGGCCTTCGCACGTCGAATGTCGATACGCCTGGCGTCCGTCCCGCGCCCATCCGCTCGGGGCCGGGTGCCGGGCCGGGCGGGGCGATACAATCGCGGTTTTCCGGAAACCTGCGACCGCCATGGCCCTCGATCCCCGCGACCTCTACGACGTCCGTTCCCTGCTGAGCGAGGAGGAGCGCGCGGTCCAGGATGCGGTGGCCCGCTTCACCGACGAGCGCGTGCTGCCGATCATCGGCGACTGCTTCGACCAGGGCCGCTTCCCGGCCGAGCTGATCCCGGAGATCGCCGCACTCGGCGTGCTTGGCGCCACCCTGCCGGAGGAATACGGCTGCGCCGGCCTGAACTCGGTCAGCTACGGCCTGATCTGCCAGGAGCTGGAGCGCGGCGATTCCGGCCTGCGCAGCTTCGCCAGCGTGCAGTCCTCGCTGTGCATGTACCCGATCTACGCCTACGGCAGCGAGGAGCAGAAGCGCCGCTGGCTGCCCGACATGGCCGCCGGCCGGGTCATCGGCTGCTTCGGCCTGACCGAGCCGCACGGCGGCTCCGACCCGGCAAACATGAAGACCCATGCCAGGCGCGACGGCGGCGACTGGGTGCTCAACGGCTCGAAGATGTGGATCACCAACGGCAACATCGCCGACATCGTCATCGCCTGGGCGCAGACCGAGGAGGGCATCCAGGGCTTCGTCGTCGAGAAGGACTTCGCCGGCTTCAGCGCCCAGGAGATCAAGCACAAGATGAGCCTGCGCGCCTCGGTCACCAGCGCGCTGTACTTCGATGGCGTGCGCGTGCCGGAGGCCAACCGGCTGCCGAGCGTGAAGGGCCTCAAGGGCCCGCTGGGCTGCCTGACCCAGGCCCGCTACGGCATCACCTGGGGCCCGATCGGCTCGGCCATCGCCTGCCTCGACGAGGCGCTGGGCTATTCCAAGGAACGGATGCTGTTCGGGCGCCCCGTGGCCGCCACCCAGAGCGCGCAGATCAAGCTGGCCGACTGGGCGCGCCGGATCACCGCCGCGCAACTGCTGTCGCTGCAGTTGGGCCGGCTCAAGGACGCCGGCCGCATGCAGCCGACCCAGGTCTCGCTGGCGAAGTGGAACAACTGCCGCATGGCCATCGACATCGCCCGCGAGGCGCGCGACCTGCTGGGCGGGGCCGGCATCACCACCGAGCATTCGCCGATCCGGCACGCGCTGAACCTGGAATCGGTCATCACCTACGAAGGCACCGAGACCGTGCACCAGCTGGTGGTCGGGCGCGAGCTGACCGGCATCAACGCGTTCTGATCGGCCCCGAACGCGGCGGCGGATGCCTCCGCCGGTCGGTCGCCGCCGCGCGACACGTCACGCTCCGGCAGGACTTTCGCCCATGATGCACGCCGACATCCGCCTCGAGACTCCGCGCCTGATCCTGCGCGTGCCTCGGATCGAGGATTTCGAACGCTACGCGCAATTGATGGCCGACGAGGTCGCCGCGCGCCACATCGGCGGCCGGCAGCCGCGCGCGGCGGCGTGGCGGAAATTCCTGCAGATGCCGGGGGCGTGGGCGCTGCAGGGGTTCGCCATGTTCTCGGTCGTGGACAAGGCCGACGGCCGCTGGCTCGGCCAGCTCGGGCCGTGGCGGCCGGAAGGCTGGCCGGGCAACGAGATCGGCTACTCGTTCCATCCCGACGCCTGGGGCCGGGGCTACGCCACCGAGGCCGCCGTCGCCGCGATCGACTGGGCCTTCGACACGCTGGGCTGGCCGGACATCATCCACTGCATCGCCCCGGACAACACCGCCTCGCAGAACGTCGCCCGGCGGCTGGGCTCGGTCCGCCGCGGGCCGGGGCGGCTGCCGGCCCCGTTCGAGGATCATCCGATCGAGATCTGGGGGCAGACGCGCGAACAGTGGCGAGAGAACCGGAAGCGGTTCGCATGACCACGATCCACGGCTATTCGCCGTCCGGCAACTGCCACAAGCTGCGGCTGCTGCTCGAGCGGCTCGGCCGGCCGTACCGCTGGATCGGGACCGACCGCAGCCGCGGCGCGACCCGTACGCCGGGATACCTGGCCAAGAATCCCAACGGCAAGGTGCCGATGCTCGAACCCGACGACGGCCGCGTGCTGGTGGCCGGTCCGCGCTACGGCATCGCGGACATCGCGCTGTTTCCCTATACCGACGCGGCCGGCGACGGCGGATTCGACCTGTCGCCGTACCCGGCGCTGCGCGACCGGCTGGCGCGCGTGCGCGCGACGCCGCGGTTCGTCGCGATGCCGGCGCCCGCGCCGGAAAACGCCGCCCTGATCGCCGCCTCCCGCTAGCAGGTCCCGACGCATGTTCGCCACCGTCCCCGATCCGATCCCGGCCCGCATGAAGGGCCTCAACCGCGCCGAGATCTGCGACCTCAACTTCCAGGAATTCGTGCGCGGCTGGCACGGCCAGGCGCGCGCCCGACCCGCCGCCGACGCGCCCGTGCTGCCCGGCAGCGCGCTGGATGCGCGCGGCTTCCTGGAACTGTTCGAGTCGCAGCTGATCAGCCGCCACCTGGACCTGATGGCGCGCGTGCTGCGCGTGCAGAACAAGGTCTTCTACACCATCGGCTCCAGCGGCCACGAAGGCAACGCGATGGTCGCGCGGCTGACCCGGCACACCGATCCCGCGTTCCTGCACTACCGCAGCGGTGCCTTCATGGCCGAGCGCTCCCGCAAGCTGCCGGGCATCGATCCGATCATGGATTCGGCGCTGTCGTTCGCCGCGTCCAAGGACGATCCCGCCAGCGGCGGCCGCCACAAGGTCTGGGGCAGCAAGCCGCTGTGGGTGCTGCCGCAGACCTCCACCATCGCCTCGCACCTGCCCAAGGCGCTGGGCACCGCGATCGCCATCGAGCACGCTCGCCGCATCGGCCACGCGCTGCCGGTGCCGGCCGACAGCATCGCGATCTGTTCCTTCGGCGACGCCTCCAGCAACCACGCCACCGCGCAGGCCGCGTTCAACGCCGCCGCCTGGACCGCCTACCAGAAGCTGCCGGCGCCGGTGCTGTTCGTGTGCGAGGACAACGGCATCGGTATCTCGGTCAGGACGCCCGACGGCTGGGTCGCGCGCAATTTCTCCGCACGCCCGGACCTCGACTACTTCGCCGCCGACGGACTCGACCTGGCCGCCGGTTACCTTGATGTGCAGCGCGCGGTCGAGCACTGCCGCCGCACCCGCCGGCCGACCTTCCTGCACCTGCGCACCACCCGCATCATGGGCCACGCCGGCACCGACTTCGAGATCGAGTGGCGCAGCCTCGAGGAACTGTGCGCGGTGGAGGCGAGCGACCCCCTGCTGCGCAGCGCGGCGATCGCGCTGGAGTCGGGGCTGATGTCCAGGGACGAGGTGCTCGAACTGTACGAGGCCACCCGCGCGCGCTGCTTCGAGGCCGCCGAAGCCGCCGACCGGCGGCCCCGGCTGTCGACGCTGGAGGAGGTGATGGCGCCGCTGGCGCCGTACAGTCCGGAAGCGGTGAAGACCGAGGCCGAGCGCTTCGACTACGCCGAGCGGCGCCTGCAGGTCTTCGGCGGCGAGGCGCGACTGCCCGAGCGGCAGGCGCCGAAGCATCTCGCGATCCAGATCAACGCCGCCTTGCACGACCTGTTCGCCAAGTATCCCGAGGCGCTGCTGTTCGGCGAGGACGTGGCGCAGAAGGGCGGCGTGTACACCGTCACCAAGGGCTTGCAGAAGGCCTTCGGCCCGCGGCGCGTGTTCAACACGCTGCTCGACGAGACCACGATCCTCGGCATGGCCCAGGGCTACGCCAACCTGGGCCTGCTGCCGTTGCCCGAGATCCAGTACCTGGCCTATTTCCACAACGCCTGCGACCAGATCCGCGGCGAGGCCGCCAGCCTGCAGTTCTTCAGCAACGGCCAGTACCGCAACCCGATGGTGATGCGCATCGCCTCGCTGGGCTACCAGCGCGGCTTCGGCGGCCACTTCCACAACGACAACTCGGTGACCGCGCTGCGCGACATCCCCGGGCTGGTGGTCGGCTGCCCCTCGCGCGGGGACGATGCGGCGACCATGCTGCGCACGCTGATGGCGCTGGCGAAGGTGGACGGACGCGTGTGCGCCTTCCTGGAGCCGATCGCGCTGTACATGGCCAAGGACCTGCACGCGCCCGGCGACGGCGGCTGGCTGACCGCCTACCCGCCGCCGGAGCAGGCGATGGCCTTCGGCGAGGAGCGCGTCTACGCGCCCGAGGCGACCGACCTGGTGGTGTTCACCTTCGGCAACGGCGTGCCGATGAGCCTGCGCGCCGCGCGCGAGATCGAGGCCGCGCACGGCTGGAAGGTCCGCGTCGTCGACCTGCGCTGGCTGCTGCCGCTCAACGAGTCCGCCATCGCTCGCCACGCCCGCGAATGCGCGCGCATCCTGGTGGTCGACGAGGGCCGGCGCAGCGCCGGGGTGGGGGAGGGCATCGTCACCGCGATCGTCGAGGCCGGTCTCGGCGCCAGGCCGCTGCGGCGCGTGGTCGGCGCCGATACCTTCACCCCGCTGGCCGGCGCCGCGTTCCTGGTGATCCCGTCCGAGGCCGACATCGTCGCCGCGGCCGCGGCGCTGGCATCGGTCGGGTAGCGTCGGCTCGCGCGGACGCTACGGTCCCGGCCGCCTGCTGGGGCAGGTCGCCGTCTCCGCCGAGATCGCCTGGAGCGCCGTCGATGCCCCGCGGCAGGGGCCGGCGCTCGGGCCGGCACGCCGCTCGATCGTCCTGTCGCGTCGCCGTGACAGTCCGGCGGGCGGGCCGGCCGCCGGTCCGCTCAGTCGGCGAACTGTATCCGCACCTCCACCCGGCGGTTCGGCGCCAGGCAATCCTTGAGCGCGTCGCCGCGCTGGCCCTCGCAGTCCACCACCGGCTCCACGCTGCCGCGGCCCACCGCGGTGATGCGGCCGGCCGGCACGCCGCGCTCGATCAGATAGTCGCGCACCGCGTTGGCGCGCTGCTCCGACAGGCGCAGGTTGGCGCGGTCGTTGCCGATGCGGTCGCTGTGGCCGATCACGTGCACGATCTCCAGCGGCCGCGCGTTCAGGCGCTCGGCAAGCTCGTCCAGCGCGGCGAGGCCGGCGGGGTTGAAATCGTCGATGCTGGCGCGACCGAAGGCGAACAGGCCGTCGGCCGACAGCTTCTCGAGGAAGCTCGACGGCAGCGGCGCCGCCGGCGGCTCGGGCGGCGGCGGCGGCTCGGCCGGCCGGCTGGCGCAGCCGGTCGCGAGCAGGGCGATGGTCGCCGCGATCGCGGCGGTGAGCTTGAAGCGCATGGATTGTCCCCTTCCGCTGGATGCGGCATCACGACGTTCGGATCACGACACCGGCACGGCGCTCCCGGCCCATGGAGACGCGGGCGCGCCACAGCGGTATCCCCCCCATCGCGCGGAATATGGGCCGCGGATCGAGACGAAATCAAGACCCGCGCCGCGCGCCGGACCGGCGGTCGCGCCGCCGGTGCGAACGGCGCGGCACGGCGCGGGCGAACGGACGCTCGCCTACCTAGGAGCGTGGGCGGCAGAAATCGTCCGGGCTGCAAAGCCGCCTGCGCGGTCCATATTTCCGCCGATTCTGGGCCTGTAGCACCACTACAGGCCGGCGAATCGTCGAAAATCTGTCCTCGCCCAGTCGCCTTTTCGCCTCGAACATTTCTGCCGCCCACGCTCCTAGCGCGCCAGGCCTTCCAGCAGCGGCAGCAGTTGCGCGGGCGCATGCCCCAGCCGCGGTCGCGCCGGCGATGGATCGAGCGGCAGTACCGCCAGCGCATCGAGGCCCTCGGCGGCCACGATCCTGCCGCCGCCGGTCTCCAGCGCCACCTCCGCGCCGGGCAGGGCGGGTTGCGCGGTCCGCAGCCGCGCCAGGGCGCGCTTGGCCTGGCCGAGGAAGTGGGTGCGGGCGACGATCTCCTGGCCGGGATAGCACCCCTTCTTCACGCTGTAGGCGCGCAGGCGGTCCAGCGACAGCTGCTGCGGCGTCCACAGCTCGGCCTGCGAGAGGTCCAGCCGCGGCAGGCCGTGGACGAGATCGCAGGCGCGCCAGCGCGCGGCCAGGATCGGGTCCGTCGCGGCGGCGGCGCCGCCCAGGCGTAGCCGGCGCGGCGCGCCGTCGCCGCTCCAGTCCAGTTCGAGGGCGTCGCCCGCGGCCGCGAAGCGCGAACCGCTGGCGTCGGCGGGCGCGGCGAAGGCCGCGGACACGGGCAGCGCCGCCTGCACCGTCACCGTCGCCTTGCTGCGGAACAGGAAGCCGCGCAGGCGGGCGGCGAAACCTTCCGCGTCGGCATCGAGCAGCAGCAGCCGGAACCGCTCCTCGTCCAGGCGCAGCAAGGCGAACAGCGCGATCACGCGGCCCTTCGGCGTCAGCCAGCCGTTCCACTGCCAGTGGCCCGGGGCCAGCGCGGCGACGTCGTTCATGAACTGCGCCTGCGCGAATTTCGGCGCATCGCGGCCTTCCACGGCCAGCGGATGAAGACTCGGAAGCGCGAAAAACGCGCTGGAAGCGTCGGCCGACTTGTCGGACATGAACGTGGGAACTAAAATTCCGGCGGTGAAGACCCCGGCCATGATAGGCGAAAGCGTTTCCGCACCGGACCCGGATCGAACCGATCCGCCCGCTGCGGCGCCGGTGCCGGCATCGCCACCCGAAGAGATCGGGGGCCGCGACGGCCCCGACCCGACCCGTTACGGCGATTGGGAAAAGAACGGTCGCTGTATCGATTTCTGACCTCCCGATCCAGCCACGCGGCGTTGCCGCCCAGCGAGGAGACCTGCCAGCGATGGCGAATCGCGAACGCCCCATTTCACCGTTCATGCTCGGGCAGACGTATCGGTTCCAGATCACGTCGCTCATGTCCATCCTCCACCGCATCACCGGCATCGCCCTCTCGGTCGGTGCGCTGGGCCTGGTGTGGTGGCTGCTGGCGGTCGCCATCGGCGGCGAGACCTACGCCACCGCCTCGGCCTGCCTGTCCTCGCCGGTGGGCATGGTGCTGCTGTTCGGCTTCACCCTGGCCCTGGTCTACCACCTGCTCAACGGCATCCGCCACCTGGCCTGGGACGCGGGCTGGGGCTTCTCGCTGCCCGAGGTCTACCGCTCCGGCTACGCGGTGTTCGCGGTGGGCTTCGCGCTGACCGCGCTGATCTGGTTCTTCGTGCTGTGGGGTGGGGCATGAGCGACATCGAGGCGCGCGCCGCGCGCGACTACCGCACCCCGGTCAAGCGCGCCATGGGCCTGGGCTCGGGCAAGACCGGCACCGGCCATTTCTGGTGGCAGCGGGTGACCGCGGTGGCGCTGGTCCCGCTGGTGGCCTGGTTCGTGGGCACCCTACTGTCGCTGGTGGGCGCGGACCTGGAGACCGCCCGCGCGACGCTGGCGCGGCCGTCCAACGCCATCCTGTTCTCGGTGTTCTCGGTGGCGCTGTTCTGGCACGCCAAGCTCGGCCTGCAGGTGGTCATCGAGGACTACATCCACCGGCGCGCGCTGGAAGTCGCGCTGCAACTGCTGGTGACCTTCGTCTGCGCGGCCGCGGCGCTGGCGTCGCTGTACGCGATCGGCCGCATCGCCTTCCTATGAACCCGCCGTCTCCGGAGCCGGCCTCGCCCCAGGGCGCTGTCTTCGCGCAGACACGATTCCCGCCGGCACGATCGCCCTTCTCCCATGCCAGGGAGCGGGGACGGGGCGAAGGCACCAGCCCGCCCGTCCCTGCGCGCGCAACCAGAGATTTCCGATGACCGCGACCTACAAGATCACCGAACACAAGTACGACATGATCGTCGTCGGCGCCGGCGGCGCCGGCCTGCGCGCGACCTTCGGCCTGGCCCAGAAGGGCCTGCAGACGGCCTGCCTGACCAAGGTGTTCCCGACCCGCTCGCACACGGTGGCCGCGCAGGGCGGCATCTCGGCGGCGCTGGGCAACATGGGCGAGGACGACTGGCGCTTCCACTTCTACGACACCATCAAGGGCTCGGACTGGCTGGGCGACCAGGACGCCATCCAGTACATGTGCCGCGAGGCGATCCCCGCGATCATCGAGCTCGAGCACCAGGGCGTGCCGTTCTCGCGCACCGAGGAAGGCAAGATCTACCAGCGCCCGTTCGGCGGCATGACCACGCACTACGGCAAGGGCATCGCCCAGCGCACCTGCGCCGCGGCCGACCGCACCGGCCACGCGATCCTGCACACGCTCTACCAGCAGTCGCTGGCCCACGACGCGCGCTTCTTCATCGAGTACTTCGCGCTCGACCTGATCATGGACGAGGAGGGCGCCTGCCGCGGCGTGCTCGCGCTCGACATGGCCGAAGGCACGCTGCACCTGTTCCGCGCCCAGGGCGTGGTGCTGGCCACCGGCGGCTACGGCCGCGCCTACTTCTCCGCCACCTCGGCGCACACCTGCACCGGCGACGGCGGCGGCATGGCGCTGCGCGCCGGGCTGGGCCTGCAGGACATGGAGTTCGTGCAGTTCCACCCGACCGGCATCTACGGCGCCGGCTGCCTGATCACCGAAGGCGTCAGAGGCGAGGGCGGCATCCTGCGCAACGCCAACGGCGAACGCTTCATGGAGCGCTACGCGCCCAACGCCAAGGACCTCGCCTCGCGCGACGTGGTCAGCCGCTCGATGACGCTGGAGATCCGCGAGGGCCGCGGCGTCGGCGAGCACAAGGACCACATCCACCTCGACCTGACCCACCTCGACCCCAAGGACATCCACGAGAAGCTGCCCGGCATCGCCGAGAGCGCCCGGATCTTCGCCGGCGTCGACGTCGAGAAGCAGCCGATCCCGGTGATCCCCACCGTCCACTACAACATGGGCGGCATCCCGACCAACTACCACGGCGAGGTCGTGCAGCTGAAGAACGGCGATCCCGACGCCGTGGTGCCGGGCCTGTACGCCATCGGCGAGGCCGCCTGCGTCTCGGTGCACGGCGCCAACCGCCTGGGCTCGAACTCGCTGCTCGACCTGGTGGTGTTCGGCCGCGCGGTGGCCAACCGCTGCGCGGAGACGATCAAGCCCAACGCCCGCCACAAGCCGTTGCCGGCCGATGCCTGCGACAAGGCGCTGGCCAACCTGGACAAGCTGCGCAACGCCAACGGCAGCACGCCGACCGCGGCGATCCGCGACCGCATGCAGCGCACCATGCAGGCCGACGCGGCGGTGTTCCGCACCAGCAAGACGCTGGCCGAGGGCGTGGAGAAGATCCGCGAGATCCACGCCTCCTTCGCCGACGTCAGGGTCAGCGACCGCTCGCTGGTGTGGAACTCCGACCTGATCGAGACCCTGGAGCTGCAGAACCTGCTGGGCCAGGCCCTGGCCACGATCGTGTCGGCGGAGAACCGCAAGGAATCGCGCGGCGCGCACGCGCACGAGGACTTCCCGGACCGCGACGACGTGAACTGGCACAAGCACACCCTGTGCTGGGTCGGCGAGAACGGCGAGACCACCATCGACTACCGTCCCGTGCACATGTACACCCTCGACGACGAGGTCGAGGTGGTGCCGCCGAAGGCGCGCGTATATTGATGTCGAGACCGGGAATTCGGGATGGAGGGTCCGCGACAGCGACAGCCGCGATCACCGTTCTCCCGACGCCCCGATCCCAATCCCGAAGCGTTTCTCAACAGCCGCAAGGCTGGTCATCCCGGACTTCAAAATGGCCGAATTCTCCCTCCCCAAGAACTCGAAGATCCAGGAAGGCCGCCACTTCCCGGCGGCCGCCGGCGCCGGCCGCACGCGGACCTTCAAGGTCTACCGCTGGAACCCGGACGACGGCCGCAATCCGCGCACCGACACCTACGAGGTCGACCTCGACAAGTGCGGCCCGATGGTCCTGGACGCGCTGATCAAGATCAAGAACGAGATCGACCCGACGCTGACCTTCCGCCGGTCCTGCCGCGAGGGCATCTGCGGCTCGTGCGCGATGAACATCGACGGCACCAACACGCTGGCGTGCACGCGCGCGATCGAGGACTGCAAGAAGGCCGAGGTGCCGATCTACCCGCTGCCGCACATGGCCGTGGTCAAGGACCTGGTGCCCGACCTGACCCACTTCTATGCGCAGTACGCGGCGATCAAGCCCTGGCTGCGCACCCAGAGCGCGCCGCCGCCCGATCGCGAGCGCCTGCAGTCCAAGGAAGACCGCGCCAAGCTCGACGGCCTGTACGAGTGCATCCTGTGCGCCTGCTGCAGCACCTCGTGCCCCAGCTACTGGTGGAACGGCGACCGCTACCTCGGCCCGGCGATCCTGCTGCAGGCCTACCGCTGGATCATCGACAGCCGCGACGAGGACACCGGCGCGCGGCTGGACGATCTCGAGGATCCGTTCAAGCTCTACCGCTGCCACACCATCATGAACTGCGCGCGCACCTGCCCCAAGGGCCTCAACCCGGCCCGCGCGATCGGCCAGATCAAGCAGCTGATGCTGGCGCGGCATGGGTGAGCGGCTGCGCTTGGCCGATGCCCTATCGGCATCGGCCGCAGCCGCGAACGCCCGGCCATGGACGGCCGGGCCGGACTCTCCGAAGCCCGCGTTGCCGCGCCAAGGACGGCGGCACGATCTCCTGCCGAAACCCGGATGACCGCCAGCCAAGCCGAAGACCCCGAGCTCAAGCGCCTGCGCTGGCGCTGCCGCCGCGGCATGCGCGAGCTCGACGTGCTGTTCGAGGCCTGGCTGGCGCGCGACTGGCCGGCGGCTTCCGAGTCCGAGCGCGGCGTTTTCCTACGGCTGCTCGATTGCGAGGACGATAAGCTCTGGCGCTGGTTGATGGGCTACGAGGCCGTGCCGGATGCCGAACTCGAAACGCTCGTGGCGAGGATGCGCGCCCTGCAGTCCCGCTGAAGGCGCGGTCGTACGCTGGCGCCCCTCGCGCTGGCTGTCGGCGGCGCTGCTGGCGTTGTCCTTCGGCGCCGCGGCCGCCCTCCCGGCCTCCGGCGTGCCGGCGGCGCTGGCCTGGCCATTGTCCAGCCTCGCGCTGCTGCACGGCGCGCTGCTGCTGCGGCGGCAGGCCCGCGCGGCCGAGCGGGTGCTGCATCTGCGGCCCGGCGGCCCGGTGGAGGTGAACGGCGAACCGGTGGACGACTTTCGCCTCGACTGGCGCGGGCCGCTGGCCTTCGCCCGCTGGCGCGACGCCGCCGGCCGCACGCAGCGCCTGGCCTGGTGGCCCGATACCCTGCCGCCGCCGCTGCGGCGTGAACTGAGACTGGCCGCGCCCGCTCCGCGGGCTGCGCGCGACGCGCCTTCGATGGCACCATAGCCGTCTTGTGCCGGCGCCGTGCGTCGGCGTCCCCGGCGAGAACCGATGTTCAGACCCCTGTCCGCCGCCATCGGCCTGCGCTACCTGCGCGCCAAGCGCCGCAACGGCTTCATCTCCTTCATCTCGCTCGCGTCGATTCTCGGCATCGCCATCGGCGTGGCCGCACTGATCACCACGCTGGCGGTGATGACCGGCTTCCAGCGCGAGATCCGCGACCGCCTGCTGCAGATGTCCGCCCATGCCACCGTCAGCGCCGACAGCGGCGCGATGCAGGACTGGGCGCACGCGGTCGAGATCGCCGAGCGCGATCCGCGCGTGGCCGGCGCCGCGCCCTACGTGCAGAGCGAGGCGCTGATCGCCGGCCCCAGCCGCCAGCCGGCGCTGCTGCAGGGCGTGCTGCCGGACCAGGAGCGCCACGTGTCGGTGATCGCCGATCGCATGGTCGAGGGCAGCTTCGACTCGCTCCAGCCCGGCAGCTTCAACATCGTCCTCGGCCGCGAACTGGCGCTGTGGCTGGGCGTGCGGGTCGGCGACCGGGTGGTGGTGACCACCGATTTCCAGGCCACGCCGATGGGCGCGGTGCCGCAGCTCAAGCGCTACACCGTCAGCGGCCTGTTCGAGGCCGGCCACCAGCAGTTCGACCGCAACCTGGCCCTGGTCAACATGGCCGACCTGCAGCGCGTGCAGCGGCTGGGCGACGCCGCCACCGGCGTGCGCCTGCGCCTGCACGACATGAACCAGGCCGCCGACGTCGCCCGCGACCTCGCCATCGCCCTGCAGGGCCCGTACCGGGTCAGCGACTGGAGCCGCGAGAACGCCAACATGTTCCGCGCGCTGCGGCTGGAGAAGACCATGATCGCGATCCTGCTGTCGCTGATCATCGCGATGGGCGCGTTCAACCTGGTCTCCTCGCAGGTGATGCTGGTGACCGACAAGCAGGCCGACATCGCCATCATGCGCACGCTGGGCATGCCGCCGGGCGGCATCCTGCGGGTGTTCATCGTCCAGGGCACGCTGATCGGCGTGATCGGCACCGTGCTGGGCGTGGTGGGCGGGGTCCTGCTCACCCTCAACCTGGAGCACATCCTGCGCGCCATCGAGAGTGCGTTCGACGTGGTGCTGATCCCGCCCGACGTCTACTACATCACCGGCCTGCCCACCGAACTGCGCGGCGACGACGTGGGCACCATCGCGCTGGTCGCGCTGGTCATGGCCTTCCTCGCCACCATCTACCCGGCGTGGCGCGCGGCGCGCACCGCGCCCGCGGAGGCGCTGCGCTATGAGTGAGAGCCGGGAACCGCGAATGCAGGCCCGCGCGCAGGACGCGGTCATCCGCGCCGAGGGGCTGGGCAAGACCTATCGCGAGGGCAAGCTCAACACGCCGGTGTTCGCCGGGCTGGATTTCGCCGTCTATCCCGGCGAGACCGTGGCCATCATCGGCGCGTCCGGTGCGGGCAAGAGCACCCTGCTGCATCTGCTGGGCGGTCTGGACGTGCCCACCGCCGGCGAGGTCTTCGTCGCCGGCCACCGGATGAGCGCGCTCTCCGACCGCGCCCGCGGCGCCTTGCGCAACCGCGCGTTGGGCTTCGTCTACCAGTTCCATCACCTGCTGCCCGAGTTCACCGCGCTGGAGAACGTGATGCTGCCGGCGCTGCTGGCCGGGCAGCCGGTGGTGGACGGCGAGAAGCGCGGCAAGCCGCCCACCGTGGCCGAGGTGGCGCCCAAGGCCCGCAGCCTGCTGGAGGCCGTCGGCCTGGGCCATCGCCTGCAGCACAAGCCCGGCGAACTCTCCGGCGGCGAACGCCAGCGCGCCGCCGTCGCCCGCGCCCTGGTCAACCGGCCCGCCTGCGTGCTCGGCGACGAGCCCACCGGCAACCTCGACGACCGCACCGCCGCCACGGTGTTCGACCTCATGCTCGAACTCAATCGCGCCCAGCGCACCAGCCTGGTGCTGGTGACGCACGATCGCGACCTTGCCCGCCGGCTGGACCGGGTGCTCGAACTGCACGAAGGCAAGCTGCGCGAAGTCGCGCCTTCGGAGGTGTAGGCGAGGGCGCGCGCGGGCGTGCGCAGTCTGGCGGCTACCGTTGCCGCGGCTTCGCCTGCCGGTACTGGCGCGCCTCGCCCTGTGGGCGAGCGTCGGGATCGACCGCGATGCAGAGACGGCCGTCGCACAGGATCGCATCCGAGGCGACGAACGCCTGCACGATAGGCACGGCGTCCTCGTAGCGCTGAAGTTCCGCCTTGGCCGCGGCGAGCTCGCGCCTGTAATAGCCGAGCACCGCCCAGCCGATCAGAAGCACCATCAGCAGGATCGAACCTGCAGCGCCGAACCACAGCCACACCGTCTTGCTGGCGCCCTGCAGATGCGCGGAGGTCGCCGACACGGCGCGACCGTATTCTGCCGCGACCGGGGAAACCGCATCCTTGGCCTCCTCCGCGATACGGGTACTGGCGCCTCCCACGATGCCGGCGATATCGCGGCGGAACTGGCTCACTTCCTGTCGCAACGATTGCACCTGCTCGTTGAAGGATGCACTCATGCGCGCTTCGCGCTGGGTCATTTCCGAGCGCAGCATCATCAGAGCCTTCACGGCATCTAGCGGCATGGCAGGAGTTGGGCTCCGATTGCCACTATCCATAGCGGTACTCCATCGTCGTAGGCATGCGAGTCACATCTGCATAACCGGCCCCTGCCGGGTCCTCTCTTCCAGCTGTTGCTGCTCCAAGGCCTGTTGCTGGGCCAACAAGCGGTCGCCCAACTGCGCCAACTGCTGCCCTTCCGGGGTTCGCGAGAACTCGATGGCGATCCGGTCGGCCAGATCGCTGTCGCCTGCCATGACGGCGGCGAAGTAGCGGTCCGCGAACGGATCGTCGAATGGTCCCGGCACATGCCCGGCGGACTCCGCTTGTTGCGTCACGCGCACCGGGCCGTGCGCATCCTGTCGATGCGCCAGCAGGCGGTCCCGCTCCAGGGCGGTGTCCAGCTGTCCCGCCAGCTGTTGCCAGCCCGGCACGTTCCCGTCGACAGGCTGCGATCCCAGTCGGGGAATGTTGGGCAACGATGGATGCAGCAGGTCGTCCAACCTGTCCTTGGCCCCGTCCAGCAGGCCGCGGCGTTGCTGCTCCAGCATGCGCTGCAGATCCTCGGGAATCTGCCGGAGGTTCTGGTCGACATGATCCCGAACGTGCTCGGCCACCATCACGCTCGCCCGCAGCGTCACTTCGGCCTTCATCGACGCGGGCATGCCGGCATTCCAGCTGGTCTGCAGCAATTCGGGGGCATCGCTTAGGCGAATCTCGCCGGCGACCACCATGTCCTTGATCGTCTTCGACGACGCCTTCAGCAGCAGCTCCCGTTCGCCGCGCGCCTCGATCTCGTCGCCGACCGTGTGGTAGCCGCCGTCCGGCTTGCGCGGAAAGGGATCGCCCGGCTCCATCCGGAGTCCTGGTCGTTCCGTCAGTTCCCTCGGATTGAACGGCATGTCGTAGTAGTAGAAGCTACCACCCCAGCCGCCCAAGGGGACACGGCCTTCGTCGAGCGCGACGCGGATGTCCCGGTCCAGGATTGCTGCCAGCGGCGGAACTTCGCGATATTTCAGAAGGTCTTCAGTAACCTGCTTCGCGATCCTGTCGGACAGTTCCTGCATCGGCTTGCGTACCGACATCGGCACATCGCCAAGATCCAGGCCGTTCTCGGTATGGCGGCGGATGAAGCGGGCCGACAGGCTGTCGCCGTTGTTGATGCCGCGGGCCTGCTCGAACCAGAACACCGTGCCGTCGGCTCGCGCTGCCGGATGGTCCTTGATCCAGTCGTGGACCAGGGCGTAGCCATCCGGAAAATGGCGGGTGCCGTTGTCGGTGGCGAATTGCAGGGCCTTGACCTGCGCCTCGCTGAGCGGAATGGGATCGCGGATGCGTTCGCTCACGACGGCTCTCCACTGTTCGGACAATCGACCCGGATGGCGCGGGCAGCATTGATCATGGATTCCACTACCTCCTGCAACTTGCCCAGCGCCTCGTAATTGACACTGATCGTGCCGACCTCGTCGTCATGCAACAGGATCAGGCCCAAGCACTTCGGATTGGGCCAATCGTAATCCGGATCGCAATACACCCCTGCACGAAGGGCCGGGCTGACGATCACGAGGGAAGACCGCTCGCTTACATATTCTTTCGGACTGGCTGCGTAGACCTCGAAGCTGTTGCTGACCGGGAACGGGGCCGGAGCAGGCCAAAATTCCTCGGGATTGGTTCCGGACAGTGCTTCTTGAACCGTCTTCATTTGCCGATATGCATCCTCTTCCAGGGGCCGTCCCAGCGCCAGCAGAGCGGCATCCTGCGCCAACCCGGACCGATGGACGGTGCCGGGCAGGGTGTTCGCCGGCGATACGCCGAGTTCCGAATACTCGGCCTCCAAGATCAGCTCGGTGGTGTTGACGCTTGCCGTCGCCCCCCAATCGTAACCAGGTGGAAATCTCCCCCATCGCCCAGGCTTTTCATAACGCTTGTGCTCGAATTGCCGCCACGGCGGGGGCAATTTGCCCAGTTCACGGCAGATGCCGCTGCCGTAGCGATAGAGCTGGCGCGCCGGGTCGAGCAGTTCGGTGCGGCCGGAGCTGTGCGTGGCTTCATCCTCTGCAGTGGGCATGGGCGTCTCCTTCGATCGCTCCTGATCGGTGGTATAGGTCGGCGTGCAGGCGGCCAGCAGCGTTGCCAGCATCAGAGCAAGGGCCAGTGCGCCGAGGGTTTCGCGGGGCATGTCACAACCTCCTGTTGGATGGCCTGTCTGAGGCAGAGCGTTACGGGTGCAGCCCGCGGCTCTTCTAACGCCAGCTACGTATACGGCAGTTTAGCTAGATGCGGAGCGAAGTCTCTTCCGTGTGCAGATTTCGCCCTTGGCGCACGACCGGATACCGCGGCGACGGCAATTCAGGGTCCTATACTGCGGCCTCCCCACGCACAGGTCGCCCGCATGTCGTCGTCCACGCCCGCCGCGCCCGCCGCGGCTTCCGTCGCCGCCGCGCCCGGCAGCCTGCGGCGCTCGGTCTCCAACACGCTCAAGGGCTCGGCCGGCAACCTCGTCGAGTGGTACGACGTCTACGTCTACTCGGTGTTCGCCGCCTACTTCGAATCGCAGTTCTTCTCGCCGGAGGACAAGAACGCCACGATCTTCGTCTGGGCGATCTTCGCCATGACGTTCCTCATGCGGCCGATCGGCGCCTGGTACTTCGGCCGCTTCGCCGACCGCTACGGCCGCCGCCTCGCGCTGACGGTCTCGGTGACGCTGATGGCGGGCTGCTCGTTCGTCATCGCCGTCACGCCCACGGTCGGCACGATCGGCGTCGCCGCGCCGGCGATCCTGCTGCTGGCCCGCCTGGTGCAGGGATTCGCCACCGGCGGCGAGTACGGCACCAGCGCGACCTACATGTCGGAAGCGGCGATTCCGGGGCGGCGCGGCTTCCTGTCCTCGTTCCACTACGTGACCCTGGTGGGCGGGCACGTGCTGGCGCAGCTGACGTTGCTGGTCATGCTGCAGTTCCTCGACGTCTCGCAGATCTCCGCCTGGGGCTGGCGCGTCGCCTTCGGCCTCGGCGGCATCGCCGCGATCGTCGTGTTCTGGCTGCGTCGCACGATGGACGAATCGCTCGAATCCGGATCCATCGAGGCCGCGCGTCGCGGCGGCGCGCAGGCTTCGGGCTCGCTGCGGGAGCTGTTCGTGCGCCAGTGGCGGCCGCTGCTGCTGTGCTTCCTGATCACCGCCGGCGGCACCGTCGCGTTCTACACCTATTCCGTCAACGGCCCGAAGATGATCCAGGCCGCCTTCGCCGGCGACGACGTCATGACCGGCACGATCATCAACCTCGTCGCGCTGACCATGCTGATGGTCATGCAACCGGTCGGCGGCTGGCTGTCGGACCTCGTCGGCCGCAAGTCGCTGCTGGTGTTCTTCGGCATCGGCGGCGTGCTCTACACCTGGTTCCTGGTGCTGGCCTTGCCGCGGCAGACCGACTGGCTGGCCGCGTTCGCCATCCTCACCCTGGGGTTCGTGATCCTGACCGGCTACACCTCCATCAACGCCGTGGTGAAGGCCGAACTGTTCCCCACCCACGTCCGCGCGCTCGGCGTCGGCCTGGGCTATGCGCTGGCGAACTCCGCCTTCGGCGGCACCGCACCGTTGCTTTACCAGGCCGCGCTGCGCGCCGACCGGGTGGTCGCCTTCGTGGTGTACGCGACGATAGTGATCGCCGTGTCGCTGTTCGTGTACGTGTTCTTCCTCAGGAACAAGGGCGCGAACTGGCTGGACGACGAAGCGGCGATGCGGGCGCGGCGACGCTAGGGCGTATCGACATTCGATCGGCAGCGCCGAAGCGCCCCGTTCTGCCGCAAAAGCGGGACCATGTCGTCCCTTCTCCCGCAAGCGGGGGCATGCTGTCCCTTCTCCCGCAAGCGCCGGATGAGGGCCGCTTTGGACGCCAGCGGCATGCCCCCATCCGCCTTCGGCACCTTCTTCGGCACCTTCCCCCGCTTGCGGGGGAAGGGAAAAACAGGATGGTCCCCGCTTGCGGTGGAAGGGAGAAACAGAGTGCTCCCCGCTTGCGGCGGAAGGGTGCCGTTCGGCGCTCAAGGTCGGTACAGCCTAGGAACGCAGGCGCCTGCGCCAGCGGGGGCGGAGCGCGTTCGGCATCGGCGGCGTGGGGCCGCCCGCGCGCTTACGGCTGCGTCAGCGCGGCGAGCAGGCCGCGAGCGGCGTTGAAGCGGTCGGCGGCCTCTGGCAGCGGCAGCTTCACCCGCAGCTTGTCGGGGCCGTCCATCGCGTACAGCTTGGGCTGCTTCTGGATCAACTGGATCAGCGCCATCGGATCGATCCGCGGCTTGGGCTCGAACACGATCCGGCCGCCGTTGGCGCCGAGGTCGAGCTTGCGGATGCCCAGCGCGGTGGCCTGCAGCTTGAGTTCGGCCACCGCGAACAGGTGCTTGGCGGGGTCGGGCAGCAGGCCGAAACGGTCGATCATCTCCACCTGCAGCTCGCGCAGGCCGCCGGCGTCGCGGGCGCCGCTGATGCGCTTGTACAGGGTCAGCCGGGCATGGACGTCGGGCAGGTAGTCCTCGGGGATCAGCGCGGGAACGTGCAGCTCCACCTCGGCGCCGCGCTCGGGCGGCTCGTCGGCATCGGGCAGCTTGCCCTGGCGGATCGAGCGCACCGCGCGTTCCAGCAGCTCGGTGTAGAGGCTGAAGCCGACCTCGGCCATCTGTCCGCTCTGGTCCTCGCCCAGCAGCTCGCCGGCGCCGCGGATCTCCAGGTCGTGGGTGGCCAGGGTGAAGCCCGCGCCCAGTTCGTCCATCGAGGCGATGGCGTCCAGGCGCTTCTGCGCGTCGGCGGTGATCGAGCGCTTGTCCGGCACCACCAGGTAGGCGTAGGCGCGATGGTGCGAGCGGCCGACACGGCCGCGCAACTGGTGGAGCTGCGCCAGGCCGAAACGGTCGGCGCGGTTGATGACGATGGTGTTGGCGTTGGGGATGTCGATGCCGGATTCGATGATCGTGGTCGACAGCAGCACGTTGAAGCGCTGCTTGTGGAAGTCGAGCATCACCTTTTCCAGCTCGCGCTCGGGCATCTGCCCGTGGGCGATGCCGATGCGTGCCTCCGGCACCAGCTCCTGCAGCTCGCGCTGCATGCGGCCGATGCTCTCCACGTCGTTGTGCAGGAAGTAGAGCTGGCCGCCGCGGGCCAGTTCGCGCTGGAAGGCCTCGCGCAGCAGCGCGCCGTCCCACTGGGTGACGAAGGTCTGCACCGCCAGCCGGTGCGCGGGCGGAGTGGCGATGATGGACAGGTCGCGGATGCCGGCCATGGCCATGTTGAGCGTGCGCGGGATCGGCGTGGCGGTCAGCGTCAGCAGGTGCACGTTGGCGCGCAGCGCCTTCAGTGCCTCCTTCTGGCGCACGCCGAAGCGCTGTTCCTCGTCCACGATCACCAGGCCCAGATCCTTGAACTTCACGTCCGGCTGCAGCAGCCGGTGGGTGCCGACGATCACGTCGATCTCGCCGCGCGCCACCTTCTCCAGCTCGGCCTTGATCTCCTTGCTGGACTTGAAGCGCGACAGCACCTCGACCCGGATCGGCCAGTCGGCGAAGCGGTCGCGGAAGTTGCGGTAGTGCTGCTCGGCCAGCAGCGTGGTCGGCACCAGCACCGCGACCTGCCTGCCGGCGGTGGCGGCGACGAACGCCGCGCGCACCGCGACCTCGGTCTTGCCGAAGCCGACGTCGCCGCAGACCACGCGGTCCATCGGCTGGCTGGAGGCCAGGTCGCGGATCACCGCCTCGATCGCGGCGTGCTGGTCGGGGGTCTCCTCGAACGGGAACGCGGCGGCGAACGGTTCGTACAGCGCGCGGTCCACTTCCAGCGCCAGCCCGGCACGGGCCTGGCGCTTGGCCTGGATCTCCAGCAGCTCGGCGGCGACGTCGCGGACCTTCTCGGCGGCGCGCTTCTTCGCCTTGGTCCAGGCCTCGCCGCCCAGCGAATGCAGCGGCGCGGTCTCGGCCGAGGCGCCGGAGTAACGGTTGATGAGGTGCAGCTGGGCCACCGGCACGTAGAGCCGGTCGCCCTTGGCGTATTCGATCTCCAGGTACTCGGCCGGGGTGCCGCCGGCGTCCAGCACGACCAGCCCGCGGTAGCGGCCGACGCCGTGGTCCTCGTGGACGATCGGCGCGCCCTCGGACAGCTCGCCGAGCTCGCGGACGATCGCCTCCGGCTCGCGGCCGGCGCGGCGGGTGCGGCGCGGCTGGGAGGCGCGCTCGGGGAACAATTGGCGTTCGGTCAGCAGGGCGACCTGCGGCGCGTCGAGGGCGAAGCCGTTGTCGAGCGGCGCCACCGCGATCGCGAAGCGCGCATCGCCGGCGAGGAAGTCGCCCACGCCGGCGACCACCTCCGGCCGCAGCCCGGTGGGCTGCAGCATGTCCAGCAGCGCCTCGCGGCGGCCGGCGCTGTCGGCGGCTAGCAGCACGCGGCCGGGATAGTGGCCGAGGAAGGATTTCAGCGCGGCGGCGGAATCGGCCTCGCGGGTCGACAGCGGCACGTCCGGGGCCGGCTGGTCGCCGAGCGCGACCGCCTGCGCGAACTGCGCG
This sequence comes from Luteimonas huabeiensis HB2, assembly GCF_000559025.1. Classification (GTDB taxonomy): domain Bacteria; phylum Pseudomonadota; class Gammaproteobacteria; order Xanthomonadales; family Xanthomonadaceae; genus Luteimonas; species Luteimonas huabeiensis. Next base: position 33,100 of record NZ_JAAN01000019.1, read on the forward strand.
TGGGTGTCGTCGGCCACCTCGATCCGCTCGCCCTGGTTGAGCCGCTCGCGCAGCGCCTCGGGCGGCAGCCACAGCTCGGCCGGCGGCAGCAGCGGCCGCTCCACGTCGTGGCGGCGCTGTTCGTGGCGCTCGTCGATCTGGCGCCAGAACTGCTCGGCCGCGGCCAGTGCGCCGGGCGCCAGCACCGGCAGGGCGCCTTCGGGCAGGTAGTCGAACAGCAGCGCGGTGGCGCCGGCGGCGTCGCGCGCGCCGAAGCGCTCGCGCGGGGGCTCGAAGAACAGCGGCAGGTAGTACTCGATGCCGGCCGGCGCCAGGCCGGACTTCAGGTCCTGGAACAGCGCGCTGCGGCGCTGGTCGATGTCGAAGCGCTCGCCCAGCGCCTGCATCGCCCGCGTGCGCGAGGCCTCGTCCATCGGCACCTCGCGGCCCGGCAGCATGCGGATCTCCGGTACCCGGTCGAGCGAGCGCTGCGATTCCGGGTCGAAGCTGCGGATCGACTCGATGTCGGTGTCGAACAGCTCCACCCGGTACGGGGTGTCGGCGCCCATCGGAAACACGTCGAGCAGGCCGCCGCGGACGGCGAACTCGCCGGGGTCGAGCACCTGCGGCACGTGCCGGTAGCCGGCCGCCTCCAGCCGCGCCTTCTCCGCGTCCAGGTCCAGCGGCTGGCCGACCCGCATGTCGAAGGTCTGGCCGATCACGTAGGCGCGCGGCGGCAGGCGCTGCATCAGCGTCTGCACCGGCAGCACCACCAGCCCGCGTTCGAGCTGCGGCAGCCGGTGCAGCGTGGCCAGGCGCTGGGAGACGATCTCCGGGTGCGGGCTGAAACGGTCGTAGGGCAGCGTCTCCCAGTCCGGGAAGCCGAGGACCGGCAGGTCCGTGGCGCCGTCGGCCAGGGTGCGCAGGTCGGCCTCGATCTGGTGCGCCTGGTGGTTGTCGCGGGCCACCACCAGCAGCGGCCGCGCGTGCGCGCGGCCGGCGCGCAGCAGCGCCCAGGCCAGGGCGGAAGGAGACGCCGGGGCGCGCCAGAAGGCGCGCTGCTGGCCGCGTCGCGGCAGCGGCGGAACGGAGTGGGCGGAAGACGTCATCGAACCGCCCATTCTACCGGGGCCGGGCGGCCGCGGCGCGGAGGCGCCGCGCTCAGAGGTCGAGCACGACCCTGACCGCGCCCGGGGTCTCGGAAGGCTCGCGGCGGAAGCCCAGCGAGTCGGCCAGGGCCAGCATGGGCTGGTTGTCCTCCAGCACGTCGCCCACCAGCCGCTCCAGCTTCTTGCCCTTGGCCCAGCGCACCAGCCGCCGCATCAGCTGGCGCCCCGCGCCCATGCCGGCGATATAGCGGCTGACGAGGATGGTGAACTCGCCGTCGCGGGTGCCCGGCACCACCGCCACCCGGGCGACGCCGCCCACCAGCGCTTCGCCGGGCGGCAGCGGCTCCGCCGCCACCAGGGCGAATTCGGTCTTCGGGTCGGGCCGGGTCAGGCGATGGGCCATCTCCGGGCTCAACTCGGGCGTGCGGTCCAGGAACCGTTGCCGGATCTCCTCCGGCCCCAGCAGCGCGAAGCCGGCGCGCAGCGGCTCGGCATCGTCGGGACGGACGGGGCGGATCAGGATTTCGCGGCCATTGGCGAGCCGGATCTGGTCGTGCCAGGGCGGGAGTCGGTTGCGAGCGGCCATGCGTGGGATGCTGACAGGTGCAGGGTGAAGTCCCCATCTAGAACATGAACGGCCGGGCATGAAGGCCGCATCACGACGCGCCGGGCCGCTCAGGCGGGCGGTCTGAGCCACTCCACGCGGGCCGGCGCGTGGGCGGGGGCTTCGCCCAGGATATCCGCGAGCGCCGGCAGCGCGCCGCGCAGCCGCGCGTCCAGCCGCCAGGGCGGGTTGGCCAGCAGCAGGCCGCTGCCGTTCATGCGCAGCGGCGAGTCGTCCGGCCGCACCAGCAGCTCGCAGGCGAGCACCCCGCCACCGGCCTCCAGCGTCGCCGCGGAGCGATAGAGTTTGCCCAGCGCGCGCCGCTGCTTGATCGGGTACCACAGCGCGTAGCAGGCCTGCGGCCAGCGGCGCAGCCCTTCGCGCACGGCCGCCAGCGCGGGCACGAACTCCTCCAGCTGCTGCTCGTAGGGCGGGTCGATCAGCACCAGCCCGCGGCCGATGCGGGTAGCGCCGTCGCGCGGGGGCAGCATCGCCCGTACCGCCTGGTAGCCATCGCGCGCGTGCACGGCCACCCGCGGTTCGCCGGCGAAGACCTCGCGCAGCGCCGCAGCCTCGTCGGGCTGCAGCTCGCAGCAGGCGATCCGGTCCTGCGCGCGCAGCGCATGCGCCAGCAGCCAGGGCGAGCCCGGGTAGGCGTCGTCTCCGGCCTGGCCGCGGCAGTCTGCCACCGCCGCCAGGTAGCGCCGCAGCAGCGGGTCGGCGGGCGCCGCAGCGGCCAGGCGGCCGATCCCGCCCTCGGCCTCGCCGGTGCGCCGCGCCGCGCTGTCGCGCAGCCGGTACAGGCCGCGGCCGGCATGGGTGTCCAGCGCGAAGCAGGCGGCCGGCTTGGCGGTCAGCGCGTCGCACAGCGCGAGCAGCACGACGTGCTTGAGCACGTCGGCGTGATTGCCGGCGTGGAAGGCGTGGCGGTAGTTCATCCGCCCAGTGTACGGAGCCGCCCGCGCGCGGGATATGCTCGCCCCATGCAGGATTCCGCCCGCATCCTCGTCGTCGAGGACGAACAGGCCATCGCCGACACGCTGCTGTACGCGCTGCGCAGCGAGGGCTACGCGGCGCGCCACTGCCTGCTCGGGCGCGAGGCGCTGGACGCGCTGCGCGACCCGGGCGCGGACTTGGTAGTGCTGGACGTGGGCCTGCCCGATCTCAACGGCTTCGAGGTCTGCCGCCGGTTGCGCGCCTTCAGCGAAGTGCCGGTGATCTTCCTCACCGCCCGCCACGACGAGGCGGACCGCGTGCTGGGGCTGGAACTGGGCGCCGACGACTACGTGGCCAAGCCGTTCTCCCCACGCGAACTGGTGGCCCGGGTGCGGGCGCGCCTGCGCCGCAGCGGCGCGGCCGGGACGGCGCCGGGCTGGCAGGCCCGCGGCGAGTTCGCGATCGACGCCGAGGGCCGGCGCATCCGCTATCGCGGGCGGGCGCTGGAACTGACCCGCTACGAGTACGCGCTGCTGGCCGCGCTGCTGCGCCGGCCCGGGGCCATCCTCAGCCGCGCGCAGCTGATGGAGCGCGGCTGGGACAGCGACGCCGACAGCGGCGACCGCACCGTGGACACCCACGTCAAGACGCTGCGCGCGAAGCTGCGCGCGGCCGGCGCCGAGACCGACCCGATCCGCACCCACCGCGGTCTCGGCTACTCGCTGGACGCCTGAGCGTGCGCATCGGGCTGAAGCTGTTCCTGGCCTTCTTCCTGATCGTGGGCGTGGCCGCGTTCTTCGTGATGCGGGTGTTCGTGGAGGAGGTGAAGCCGGGCGTGCGCCAGGCGCTGGAGGCGACCCTGGTGGATTCGGCCAACATGCTGGCCGAGCTGGCCGCCGAGGACCTGCGCGACGGCCGCATCGCCGACGGCGCCTTCGCCCGGCGCATGGCGCGCGCGCGGGCGCGCGATCCGCAGGCCGGCATCTGGAGCTTCGACAAGCGCAGCGTGGACCAGGAGGTGAGCATCACCGACGCCCGCGGCGTGGTCGTCTACTCCTCGCAGGGGCGCGACCTGGGCCGCGACAACTCACGCTGGAACGACGTCTACCGCACGCTGCGCGGCGAGTACGGCGCGCGCTCGAGCCCGCGCGATCCCGCCGATCCCGACGACACGGTGATGCACGTGGCCGCGCCGGTCCGCGATCCGGACGATCCCGCGCGCCTGCTGGGGGTGCTCACGGTCTCGCAGCCCAACCGCAGCGTGGAGCCCTTCATCGTCGCCAGCCAGCGCAGCATCCTGGCGCGCGGGGCGTGGCTGATCGGCATCGCCGCGCTGATCGGCCTGCTGATGACCGCGTGGCTGGTGCGCGGGCTGGGCGGCCTGAACCGCTACGCGCAGGCGGTGGCGCGCGGCGAGCCGGTGCCGCCGCCACGGCCGCGCCGCGACGAGATCGGCGACCTCGGCCGCGCGCTGGAGGCGATGCGCCGCAAGCTGGAGGGCAAGGCCTACGTGGAGCGCTACGTGCAGTCGCTGACCCACGAGATGAAGAGCCCGCTGGCGGCCATCGGCGGCGCCGCCGAACTGCTGCAGGAACCGTTGCCCGAGGCCGAGCGGCAGCGCTTCGCCGGCAACATCCTGGCCCAGCAGCGGCGCCTGACCGAGACCATCGACAAGCTGCTGGCGCTGGCCGAGGTGGAGCAGCACGGCTGGCTGCAGAAGCGGCAGGCGGTGACGGCCGGCGAATTGCTGGCGCAGGCGGCCGAGGCGGTGGCGCCGGCCTGCCGCGCCGCCGGCGTGGCGCTGCGCTGCGAGCCGGGCGACGCCGCCGCGGCGCGGGTGAGCGGCGATCCCTTCCTGCTGCGGCAGGCGCTGGGCAACCTGCTGGAGAACGCGGTGTCGTTCTCGCCGGCCGGCGGCGAGGTGCGGCTGGGCGCGGCCGTGGAGGACGGGCGGCTGCGGCTGCAGGTGGCCGACCGCGGCCCGGGCGTGCCGGGCTACGCGCTCGAGCGCGTCTTCGAGCGCTTCTATTCGCTGCCGCGCCCGGGCGGTCCGCGCAGCTCCGGCCTGGGGCTGCCCTTCGTGCGCGAAGTCGCGCGGCTGCACGGCGGCGAGGCGCGGCTGGAGAACCGCGAGGGCGGCGGCGCGCTGGCCACGCTCTGGCTGCCGCTGGACGGCGGAAGCCGGGCCGGCCCGTAGCCCGGCTCCCCGGCGCGGCGGCCCGGCCGGGCCGCGCGGGACTTCACTTTCGCTTCGTATTCGCTCCCCGCCAGGCCCACAGGGCCCGCGCATGCTGCGCCCCGGTTCCTGCGAGGCATGCGAGATGAAATCGACGAAACTGGTCCTGCGGTTCGCGACGGTCGGCGCTTTGGTGCTGGCGCTGCTGGTGCCGCTGGGGATGATCCGCGGCGTGGTGCACGAACGCGAGCGCTACCGCGAGGAGGCGGTACAGCGCGTGGCGGAGGGCAAGGCCGGCGCGCAGCGGCTGCTGGGCCCGGTGCGGGTGGTGCCGTGGACGCAGGAACGCCGGGTCCGGGAAGCCGACCGCGACGGCAGCGAGCGCATGGTGGTGCGGACCGTGCGCGGATTCCTCTTGCAGGCGCCCGGCCGGCTGGAAATCGACGGCGACCTGCAGCCCTCCGAACGGAGGGTCGGCCTGTTCCGGGTACCGGTCTACAGCTGGCGGGCGCGCGCGACGGCGCGGTTCGCGCCGTTCGACCTGCCCGACGAGCCGGGCCGCACCTACGGCGCGCCCTACCTGGCGGTGGGGCTTTCCGACGTGCGCGGGCTGGTCGGCACGCCCACGATGACGGTGGAGGGCCGGCCGCTGCCGCTGGCGGGGGGCACGCGGGCGCTCGCGGCGTCGCTGCCGGGGGTGCACGCGGAACTGGCGCCGGCGCACGGTCCCGGGGGCGGGCGGTTGCCGGCGCTGCGCGAGGTGCGGCTGGAGGCGGCGATCGACGGCACCCGGTCGCTGTCGGTCGTGCCGCTGGCCGACGACAACCGCATCGCGCTCGCCTCGTCCTGGCCGCACCCGTCGTTCGGCGGGCGCTTCCTGCCCAACGAGCGCGAGATCGGCCGCGACGGCTTCCGCGCGGTGTGGACGCTGTCGTCGCTGGCCACCGATGCGCAGGGGCAGCTGCGCCGCAGCTCGGAGGGCCCGATCGACGCGCTGCAGGTCGATCTGATCGATCCGGTGGACGTCTACACGCGGGTCGACCGCGCAACCAAGTACGGCCTGCTGTTCGTGATCCTGACCTTCGTCGCCTTCGCGCTGTTCGAGCTGATCGAGCGCCTGCCGATCCACCCGCTGCAGTACCTGCTGGTGGGCCTCGCCCTGGCGATCTTCTTCCTGCTGCTGCTCGGCCTGTCCGAACGCATCGCGTTCTGGAAGGCGTACCTCGTTTCCGCGGTGGCCTGCATCGGCGTGCAGGGCATGTATCTCTCGGGCGTGCTGCGCAGCCGGCTGCGCGCGGCCGGCTTCTCCGCCATGCTGACCTCGCTGTACGGCGCGCTGTACGCGCTGCTGGCTTCCGAGCACAACGCGCTGCTGATGGGCTCGCTGCTGCTGTTCGGCATCCTGGCCGCGATCATGTGGATCACCCGCAAGGTGGACTGGTACGCGCTGGGACACGACGCGCGCTGAAGCCGGCGCAGCGGCGGGATACGGAAACCTCCTACGCCATCGACAGCGTCCGGCCGATGCCGGGGGCCGGCAGGGACGATTAGAGTCATCGCCATCAAGGGCGCATGGAGGCGCAAGGCGATGGACGCCGTCGGGCAGGGAAGAACCAGCATGGATCGAGGTCGCGGCCGCCGTGCGCGCACGGCCACCGGAGCGGGCCGATGACGGCGGGCGCCGGCGCGGGCCCGCTCGGCCTGGCGGTGGCGGCGGCGCTGGCCGCGGGCGCGCTCGCCTGCCTGCGGCTGCCGGCGCTGCCGCCGTGGCCGCTGTGGCCGGTGCTGGTTCTGGCCGGTGGGGCGCTGTGGTGGCGCGGCGGGCACTGGCGATGGGCCGGCGCCGCGGCATGCGGTTTCGCCGTCGCCGGCCTGCACGCCGCGTTCGCGCTCTCGCTGCAGTTGCCGCCGACGCTGGAACGCGCCGACGTGCCGCTGCGCGGGCGCGTGGTCGGCCTGCCGGAGCACGAGGCGGAGCGCACGCGCTTCCTGTTCCGGGTGGATCGCGACGCGGCCATGCCGGCACCGCTGCGCGGCCGGCTGCTGCGGCTGGCCTGGTACGACACGCGCGGCGGCGGCGCGTCGGCGCGGCATGCGATCGAGGCCGGCGGCCGCTGGGCATTCGTGGCGCGGCTGCGCGCACCGCGCGGCCTGCGCAATCCGGGCTGGTTCGACAGCGAGAAGCACGCCTTCGCCCGGCGCATCGCGGCGGTGGGCTACGTCCGCGACCGCGAGCCGTTCCGGGCGCTGCGCGCCGGCGCCGGCATCGACCACTGGCGCGAACGCACCGCGGCCCGCATCGAGGCGGCCGTGCCGGGGGCCGCGTCGCGCTATGTGCGGGCGCTGGCATTGGGCGATACCCGCGGGCTCGAAGAACTGGACTGGGAAGCGCTGCGCGCCACCGGGCTGACCCATCTCATCGCGATCTCCGGCTTCCACGTCGGGCTGGTCGCGGGCTTCTTCGCGCTGGCGGTGGCCGGCGTCTGGTGGGCGTGGCCGGTCCTGGGGCGCGGGGTGCCGCGGCCGCAGGCGGCCGCGGCGGCGGCGTTCGCCGGCGCGCTGGCCTACGCGGCCGTGGCCGGCTGGGCGCTGCCCACGGTACGGACGGTGCTGATGATCGGCGTGGCGATGGCGGCGCGGCTGTCGCGGCGGGCGTCGAGCGCGGGCGCAGCGCTCGCGCTGGCGGCGATCGCGGTGGTGCTGGCCGATCCGCTGCTGGCGGCGGTGCGCCGGCGCCACCCCGCCATGCCGGTGTTCGCGCCGGCGCATGCCGGATTGGCGGACACCGTGCCCTGTCTGGCGGGCGTCGCCTGGCAGGCAGACGGCGTGAGCCTGCGCTTCCTGCATCCGCCGCTGCACTTCCCGGACCTGCGCAACGAGGCGAGCTGCGTCCTGCGGGTGGGCACCGCGCACGGCGCGGCGCTGCTGGCCGGCGACATCGGCGCGGTGGTGGAGCGGGAGCTGGCGCGGCGCGACCCGCACGGCGTGCGCGCCGAGGTGGTGTTGGCCGCGCACCACGGCAGCGAGACCTCGTCGGACCCGCTGTTCGTGGCCGCGACCGGCGCGCGCCACGCGCTGGTCTCGACCGGGCACGGCAACCGCTTCGGTCATCCGCAGCCGGCCGCGGTCGCGCGCTGGGCCGCGGCGGGCGCATCGCTCCACGACACCGCCGAGGCGGGCGCGCTGCGGGTGCGCTTCGCGCCGGGCGGCGTCTCGGTGTCCTCGCGGCGCGCCACCCATCCGCGGCTGTGGGATGCGGCGCGGCGCCAGGCCGCGGACGCACGTTGACGCGGTCGGCACGCGATGCGCGCCAGGACGCGTCCGGCGCGCGCTATCCGCCCGTGGCACCGGGGGGCGGCGCGGGCGTCGGTCAGCCGCGCCGGGCCAGGAGCAGGTGGAAATCGCGCTCCACCATGTCGCCGGCGTTGCCGCGTACGGTCTCGACGTGCGCATGATGGGCGACGTCCTCGAAGCCGGCCGCGCGCAGCAGGGCGATGCCCTCCTCGCGATCGTAGAGCGCGAAGCCGTGGGCGGCGAAGGGCAGGTGCCGCATGAACGCCCGGTCGCCGTAGGCCAGGCACAGGCGGCCGCCGGGGCCCGACACGCGCGCGATCTCCGCCAGCACGCGCTGCGGCTCGGCTCAGAAGTACAAGGTGTTCACGCTCAGCACGCGGTCGAAGGCCGCATCCCGGAAGGGCAGCGCGGCGGCGTCGCCCTCGACGAAGCGGGCGCGCCCGGCGGCCACCGCCTGCGCATTGCGCCGTTGCGCCGCGGCCACCATCTCCGGCGACCAGTCGAGGCCGACGTAGCGGCTGCCGGTCGAAATCAGCAGCTCCGGCACGAAGGCGCCGTTGCCAGGGCCGATCTCCAGCACCGCCTGGCCCGCGGCGACGCCGAGCAGGGCGATGGCGCGGCGGTTGACCGCGGCGTTGGCCTCGTTCATGCGCGCGCCCGTCGCCTCGGCGTCGGCGCCGGCCGGGCGGCGCAGTTGCGCCGCCAGCGCCTCCGGGGTGAGGGCGGGGTCCATGCGGGGATGATGCGCGGCCGCGGCCATGCCGGCAACGCGCCGCGGCAGGCGCGGCGCGGCCGGGGTCGGCGTCCGCGCGGGCCGCTACGCTATCCTAGCGCCCGGTTTTCGCGGAAGGCCTCCGGGCCCGGGGACAAAACGTGCTGGAACTGGTCAAGGCCGGCGGCTGGCCGATGATCCCGCTGCTGCTGCTGTCGGCGGCGGGGCTTGCGATCGTCGTGGAGCGCTGCTGGACGCTGCGTCGCCGGGCGGTGCTGCCGCCGGGCCTGGGCGAGGAAGTGCGCGCCTGGGCCGCGCGCGGCGGACGCCTCGATCCGGCGCACATCGACTCGCTGCGCGACACCTCGCCGCTGGGCGCGCTGCTGGCCGCGGCGCTGGACGTGCGCCAGCGCCCGCGCGAGGAGATCCGCGAGCGCATCGAGGACACCGGCCGCCACCTCGTCTTCCGCATGGAGCGCTACCTCAACGCGCTCGGCACGATCGCCGCCGCCGGCCCGCTGCTGGGCCTGTTCGGCACCGTGGTCGGCATGATCCAGATGTTCCTGGGCGTGATGGACCATGGCGTCGGCGACGTCAACCAGCTCGCCGGCGGCATCGGCAAGGCGCTGGTGTGCGCGGCCACCGGCATGGTGGTGGCGGTGCCGGCGCTGATGTTCCATCGCCACTTCCGCGCCCGCATCGACGGCTACATCGTCGAGATGGAAAGCGAGGCGATCCGGCTGATGGACGTGCTCGACCCGCGCGCCCGGCGCCCGGCGGCGGCGTCGGCGGCGGGCGCGGCCGCGCCCGTCGATCCGGCACTGGCGGTGCAGGGCTGAGCCATGCGCATCCGCGACCGCCGCGCCGCCGACGAGCCGGAGCTGAACCTGGTGCCGTTGATCGACGTGATCCTGGTGCTGATCATCTTCTTCGTGATCACCACCACCTTCGACGCGCGCTCCGTGCTCAAGCTGGAGCTGCCGCGCGCCAGCGCCGAGCACAGCGAGGCCCAGAGCCGCGCGTTGAGCGTGCTGGTGAACGCCGACGGGCGCTATTTCGTCGACGACCGCGAGGCCCTGCGTACCGACGTGGAATCGCTCAAGCGCACCATCCAGGAAGTGGCCGGCGACGACCGCGAGCGCCCGGTGCTGCTGCGCGCGGATGCGCGCACGCCGCACCAGGCCGTGGTGACCGCGTTGGACGCGCTGGGTCAGCTCGGCTTCGGCCGGATCTCCATCGCCACCGCGCCCGACGCGGCGGCTCCGTGAGGCGATGCCGATGACGCAGTCCGACGCCCCGGCCGCCTGGCCGATCTACAAGCGCCTGCTCGGCTACGCCGCGCGCTACTGGCCGCTGCTCGTGGTCGCGCTGGTCGGCATGATCATCGAGGCGCTGGCCGGCGGCGCGTTCGTGTACCTGATGGGTCCGCTGACCGACGACGGCTTCGTCGATCCGCAGCCCTGGGCGGCGGTGTGGTTGCCGCTGGCCATCGTCGGCCTGTTCCTGCTGCGCGGCGCGGCCACCTTCGCCACCGACTACGGCATGGCGCGCACCGGCCGCAGCGTGGTGCGCGACCTGCGCGAGCTGGTGCTGGGCAAGTACCTGCGCCTGCCCAGCGCCCGTTTCGACGAGGAGGCGGTGCCGGCCATGGTCAGCCGGTTGAACTTCGACACCGAGCAGGTCGCCCAGGCCAGCACCGACGCGCTGAAGGTCCTGGTGGCCGACGGCCTGACCATCGCGTTCCTGCTCGGCCTGATGCTCCACACCAGCGCCAAGGTGACCATGGCGATGATCGTCGTGGTGCCCTTGATCGGCGTGCTGGTCTGGTACGTGGGCAAGCGCTACCGCCGCATCAGCTCCGGCATCCAGACCGGCATGGGCGATCTGGCGCAGAGCGCCGAGCAGTCGCTGGCGGCGCAGCAGGACGTCAAGGTGTACGGCGCGCAAGGTTTCGAGCAGGCGCGCTACTCGGCGCTGACCAACCGCGTGCTGCGCCTGAACATGAAGGTCGAGACCACCCGCGCGATGGCCTCGGCGCTGGTGCAGATCCTGGCGGCGTGCGCGCTGGCGGCGATCATCTGGGTGGCCACCCGCGAGGCGCTGCAGGCGGCGCTCACCCCCGGCCAGTTCGTGCAGCTGATGACGGCGATGATGGGCATCATCCCGTCGCTGCGCCGGATCACCAACGTGCAGAGCGTGATCGGCCGCGGCGTGGCCGCCGCCGAGCGCATCTTCTCGATCCTCGACGCCGAGGAGGAGCGCGACACCGGCACCCGTCCCCTGGTGCGCGCGCGCGGCGAGCTGCGCTTCGAGGGCGTCGGCCTGCGCTACGCGCGCGACGGCGAGCGGGTGGCGCTGGAGGACATCAGTTTCGTGGCGCGGCCCGGCACCGTCACCGCGATCGTCGGCCGTTCCGGCAGCGGCAAGACCAGCCTGGTGCGGCTGGTGCCGCGTTTCTACGAGCCCACCAGCGGCCGCATCACCCTCGATGGCGTGCCGCTGGACGAGTACCGGCTGGCCGACCTGCGCCGGCAGATCGCGCTGGTCGGCCAGCGGGTGATGCTGTTCGACGACAGCGTCGCCGCCAACATCGCCTACGCCGCCGAGGCCAGCCCCGAGCAGTTGCGCGCGGCGGCCGAGAGCGCGAACGCCTGGGAGTTCATCGAGCGCCTGCCGGAGCGGATGGAGACCGCGGTGGGCGAGAACGGCTCGCGGCTGTCGGGCGGCCAGCGCCAGCGCCTGGCGATCGCCCGCGCGATCCTGCGCGACGCGCCGATCCTGATCCTCGACGAGGCCACCGCCGCGCTCGACACCGAGTCGGAGCGGCTGGTGCAGGACGCCCTGAACCGGCTGATGCCCGACCGCACCACGCTGGTCATCGCCCACCGCCTGTCCACCATCGAGCACGCCGACCAGGTGCTGGTGCTCGACCAGGGGCGGTTGGTGGAGCAGGGCACGCACGCGGAGCTGCTGGCCAAGGGCGGGCTGTACGCGCACCTGCACCGCATGCAGTTCCGCGACGCCGAACGATGAGCGGACGCGCCCGCACGCCGCCGCGCTGGTGGTTCGACGGCGCGCCGCCGCCGGCCTGGGCGCGTCTGCTGGCCGGCGTCTACGGCCGCGGCGTGGCGCTGCGCCGCTGGCTGTACGCGCGCGGCCTGCGCCGGCGCGTGGCCGCCGGGGTGCCGGTGATCGTGGTCGGCAACCTGATCGCCGGCGGCAGCGGCAAGACGCCGCTGGCCATCGCCCTGATCGAGCGCCTGCGCGCGGAAGGCTACGCGCCGGGGCTGGCCAGCCGCGGCTACGGCCGCGCGCGCGAGGACGCCGCGCTGTGGGTGGAGGCCGACGCCGACGCCGCCGAGACCGGCGACGAGCCGCTGCTGGTGGCCCGCCGCACCGGCGCCCGGGTGCGGGTGGACCGCGACCGCGCGGCCGCCGCGCGCGCGCTGGCCGCCGCCGGCTGCGACGTGGTGGTCTGCGACGACGGCCTGCAGCACTACCGCCTGCGCCGCGACATCGAGATCGAGGTCATCGACGGCCGCCGCCGCTACGGCAACGCGCGGCTGATCCCCGCCGGGCCGCTGCGCGAGCCTGCCGCGCGCTCGGCCGAGGCGGCCTTCCGCGTGCTCAACTGTGGCGTCGACGACCCGCGCGCCGATCCCGTCGGCGAGGCCGGCTTCGGCGAATGGCCGATGCGGCTGAAGACGCGGCGCGCGGTGCCGCTGGCGGGCGGCCGCGCGGTGCCGCTGGAGGCCTTCGCCGGCCGCCGCGTGCACGGCGTGGCCGGGATCGGCGATCCCGAGCGCTTCTTCGCCACCCTGCGCGCGCACGACATCGCGGTGGTGCCGCACGCGTTCCCGGACCACCACCGCTACGTCGCCGCCGACCTGCGCTTCGGCAGCGACCTGCCGGTGCTGATGACCGAGAAGGACGCGGTGAAGTGCATGGCCTTCGCCGGCGAGCGCCACTACAGCGTGCCGGTCGACGCGCTGTTGCCCGAGGCCTTCTGGGTCGCGCTGCTGGACCGCCTGCGCCAGGGATGAGCCGCGGCGCAGGCCGGCGCGCGGCATGTCAGAATCGGCGGATGACCACGCCCTTCGTCGTCGCCATTCCCGCCCGCCACGATGCCGCGCGCCTGCCCGGCAAGCCGCTGCGGCCGCTCGGCGGCGAACCGCTGGTGCTGCACGTCGCGCGGCGCGCGCTCGCCGCAGGCGCCGACGCGGTGTGGATCGCCACCGACGATGCGCGCGTGGCCCGCGCGCTGGACGGCAGCGGGGTGCGCGTGGCGATGACCCGCGCCGACCATGCCTCCGGCACCGACCGCCTCGCCGAATGCGCCGACATCGCCGGCTGGCGCGACGACACCGTGGTGGTGAACCTGCAGGGCGACGAGCCCTTCGCCCCGCCGGAGGGCATCCGCGCGGTGGCCGAGCTGCTGGTCGCCAGCGGCGCGCCGATGGCGACCCTGGCCGCGCCGGTGGAGGACGTCGAGACCCTGCTTGATCCCAACGCGGTCAAGCTGGTGCGCGCGGCCGGCGGCGATGCGCTCTATTTCAGCCGCGCGCCGGTGCCGTGGCCGCGCGACGCCTTCGCTACCCGCCGCGACGCGCTGCCCGACGGCCACCGCTGGTGGCGCCACATCGGCATCTACGGCTACCGCGCCGGCTTCCTGCGCGCGTTCGCGCGGATGCCGCAGGGCGCGCTCGAGCGCGTGGAGGCGCTGGAACAGCTGCGCGCGCTGGAGGCCGGCCACCGGATCGCGGTGGCGCCGACGCCGGTGCCGTTCCCGCCCGGCGTGGACACGCCGCAGGATCTCGAGCGCGCCGAGGCGCGGCTGCGCGAGGCGGACCGGCATGGCTGAGCCCCTGCGCCTGCTGGTGGTCTGCCTGGGCAACATCTGCCGTTCGCCGATGGCCGAGGGCGCGCTGCGGCATCGCCTCGCCGAGGCCGGGCTGGAACACGCGGTCCACGTCGATTCCGCCGGCACCGGCGGCTGGCACGCCGGCGAGCCGCCGGATCCCCGCGCGATCGCCACCGCCGCGCGCCACGGCGTGGACCTGCGCCCGCTGCGCGCCCGCCAGCTGCGTCGCGAGGACTACGCCGCCTTCGACTGGCTGCTGTGTGCCGACCTGCAGAACCTGGCCGACGTGCGCGCGCGCCGCCCGCCGGGCGCGACCGCGCGGATCGCGCTCCTGACCGACTGGACCGGGACGATGACCGGCGACGGCGCCATCCCCGATCCCTACACCGGCGGCGACAACCATTTCGAGCAGGTCTGGGCGGTGGTGGACGCCGCGGCCCGGGGCGCGGTGCGGCGGCTGAGGGAAGGCCGGCGTTGACGCCGCGTACCGCATAATCGCCGGATCGCGGACGCCGGATTGTCCATGGACGCCCCCCTAGCCCCCGAGTTTCCCCCCGGCCTCGAATGGCTGAACACCACCGAGCCGCTGCGCATGGCGCAGCTGCGCGGCCGGGTGTGCGCGCTCGCCTTCGTCAACGCCGGCTCCGCCTGGTCCACCCAGCGCCTGAACGACCTGGCGCACCTGCACGCGCGCCACGGCGAGCGGCTGAACGTGGTGGCCGTGCACGTGCCCAAGTTCGACCACGAGCGCGACGCGCGCCGCGCCGGCCGTCGCCTGCGCCGGCAGAAGTTCGACTTCCCGCTCGCCCACGACGCCGATTGGGCCGCGTGGCAGCAGTTCGGCATCGAGGCCTGGCCGACCGTGGTGCTGATCGATGGCGAGGGCCGGATCCGCGAGCGCGTGGTCGGCGACGGCCCGGTCCGCCCGCTCGACGCCCGCGTCGCCGAGCTGATCGGCGAACTGGTGCCGCGCTCGCGCAGCGCGCGGCCGATCGAATTGCGCCGTGGCGGCCACCCGGGCCTGCCGCTGCGCTTCCCGGTCGGCATCGCCGTGTCCGGGTCCTATCTCTACCTGGTCGACAGCAACCACCACCGCGTGCTCGAGTGCGACCAGGGCGGGCGGGTGGTGCGCCAGTTCGGCAGCGGCGGGCCCGGCTTCATCGACGGCCCGATGGAGCTGGCCGCGTTCAACCGGCCCCACGGCATCGCCATCGAGCGCGACCTGCTCTACGTCGCCGACAGCGGCAACCATGCCGTGCGCCGCGTGCACCTGCGCACCGGCGACGTCGACACCGTGCTCGGCGCGGGCCGGCCGGGCACGCCGGAGGCCGGGCAGGTCGCCGATCCGCGCGCGATCAC
The DNA here is from genome assembly GCF_000559025.1 of Luteimonas huabeiensis HB2. Lineage (GTDB taxonomy): Bacteria > Pseudomonadota > Gammaproteobacteria > Xanthomonadales > Xanthomonadaceae > Luteimonas > Luteimonas huabeiensis. The sequence goes on from NZ_JAAN01000019.1 coordinate 48,130, forward strand.
CCTCGACCAGCCGCGCGGGCTGGCGCTGGCGGCCGGCCGCCTGTTCGTGGCCAGCGCCGGCGACAACCGGATCTGGGACTACGACCTGACCCGGCACGCGCTTTCGCTGGTGGCGGGTTCGGGCAAGCTGGACGTGGCCGACGGCACCGGGGAAGCGGCCGCGTTCGCCGAGCCGGTCTCGGTGGCCGCCGTGCAGCAGATGGTCTACGTCTGCGATGCCGCCGGCTCCGCGGTGCGTTGCGTCAATGCGCGCACCCGCCAGGTGCAGACCCTGGTCGGGCAGGGGGTCTGGACCTTCGGCCGCGTGGACGGTCAGCGCGTGGACGCGCGCCTGCAGCAGCCGCAGGCGATCGCGCTGGACCCGGGCGCGCCGCGGCTGTGGATCGCCGACAGCGGCAACGACTGCCTGCGCACCCTGCGCCTGGGCGGCGGCGAGCTGTCGAGCGTCGAGCTGCCGCGCCCGCTGCACGGGCCGTCCGGCCTCGCGGTGGCCGACGACGTGGTGTGGATCGCCGACACGGAGGCCCATGCGGTGCTGCGGCTGGACGCCAGGACCGGCGCGCTGCAGCACGTACCGATCGGGGAATGAGCGCCGGATGAGCCCGCGCAGGACCGGCCACGACGAGGGCGCCGGCTTCGACGGCAAGGCGTTCGTCGCCACCCTCAGCACCGCCCCGGGCGTGTACCGCATGCTCGCCGCCGACGGCAGCGTGCTCTACGTCGGCAAGGCCGCCTCGCTGCGCAAGCGGGTGGCCAACTACTTCAGCGCCACGCCGAAGCCGACGCGGATCATGTCGATGGTCTCGCAGATCGCCGCCATCGAGGTGACCGCCACGCGCACCGAGGCCGAGGCGCTGCTGCTGGAAAACCAGCTGATCAAGTCGCTCAAGCCGCGCTACAACGTGATGCTGCGCGACGACAAGAGCTACCCCTACGTCCTGCTCACCAGCGAGCAATGGCCGCGGCTGGCCTTCCATCGCGGCCCGCGCGGCCTGCCCGGGCGCTACTTCGGCCCGTACCCCAGCGCCAGCAGCGTGCGCGAGACCCTCAACGTCATGCACAAGCTGTTCCGCCTGCGCAGCTGCGAGGACAGCGTGTTCCGCAACCGCTCGCGGCCGTGCCTGCAGCACCAGATCGGCCGCTGCAGCGCGCCCTGCGTGGGCCTGGTCGACCGCGACGACTACGCCGAGGCGGTGCGCCGCGCCACGCTGTTCCTGGACGGCCGCAGCGGCGAGCTCAGCGAGGAACTCGCGCAGGCGATGGAGCGCGCGGCCGAGGCCCTGGACTTCGAGCGCGCCGCCGCCCTGCGCGACCTGATCGCGACCATCCGCAGCCTGCAGGCGCGTCAGTACGTGGACGGGCGCATCGCCGATCTCGACGTGCTCGCCTGCGCGATGCAGGGCAGCCAGGCCTGCGTGCTGCTGCTGGCCTTCCGCGACGGCCGCAACCTCGGCACCCGCGCGTTCTTCCCGCGCACCGCCGGCAGCGAGGACCCGGCCGAGGTGCTGGCCGCGTTCGTCTCCCAGTACTACGCCGAGCAGCCGCCGCCGCGCGAGATCGTGCTCGACCGCGCGATCGACGACGTCGAACTGCTGCAGGAGGCGTTCTCCGCCGCCGCCGGCCGCCGCGTGCAGATCAAGACCAGCGTGCGCAGCGAGCGCGCCGGCTACGTCGACCTGGCGCGGCGCAACGCCGCCATGGCCCTGGCCGCGCGCATCGACAGCCAGTCCGCGCAGCGCGCGCGGCTGGAAGCGCTGCGCGAGTTGCTGGGCCTGGACCGGGCGCCGCAGCGCATCGAGTGCTTCGACATCAGCCACACCATGGGCGAGGCGACGGTGGCCTCCTGCGTGGTGTTCGACGCCGAAGGGCCGGTGCGCTCGCAGTACCGCCGCTACAACATCGTGGGCGTCGCCCCGGGCGACGACTACGCCGCCATGCACCAGGCGCTGACCCGGCGCTTCCGCCGCGCCGCCGCCGCGCTGGCGGGCGAGGGCGGCGCGCCCGAGGAGGGCGATGCCGCAGCGGACGCTCCGCGGCCGGCCCGCGGCGACGCGGTGCTGCCCGACGTGCTGCTGATCGACGGCGGCGCCGGCCAGGTGGCGCAGGCGCGCGACGTGCTGGGCGCGCTCGGCATCGAGGGCGTGCTGCTGGTCGGCGTGGCCAAGGGCGAGGCGCGCCGCGCCGGCCACGAGACGCTGCTGCTGCCCGACGGCCGCGAGATCCGCCCCGGCCCCGACTCCGCGGGGCTGCAACTGGTCCAGCAGGTCCGCGACGAAGCGCACCGTTTCGCCATCACCGGCCACCGCGGGCGCCGCCAGAAGGCCCGCAACGTGAGCCGGCTGGAGGACATTCCCGGCATCGGACCGCGCAGACGCGCTAACCTGTTGCGGCACTTCGGCGGACTGGCCGGCCTCAAGGCCGCCGGCGCCGAGGAGATCGCGCAGGTCGACGGGGTGAACGCCGCGCTCGCCCGGCGCATCTACGACAGCCTGCACGGCCTGGATTCCGCAACCTGACGACGGCATGAAGCTCACCATCCCCACCTGGCTGACTCTGTTGCGGATCCTGATGATCCCGCTGCTGGTGCTGGTGTTCTACCTGCCGTTCGGCTGGACCAACTTCGCCTCGGCGGCGGTCTTCGGGCTGGCCGCGATCACCGACTGGCTCGACGGCTGGATCGCGCGCCGCTACCACCAGTCCTCGGCCTTCGGCGCGTTCCTGGACCCGGTGGCCGACAAGCTGATGGTCGCCGTGGCGCTGTTTCTCATCGTGCAGAGCCATCCCACGCCCTGGATGGCGTTCTGGGCCGCGGTGATCGTCGGCCGCGAGATCGCGGTCTCGGCCCTGCGCGAGTGGATGGCCGAACTCGGCCAGCGCGCCACGGTGCGGGTCGCGGCGGTGGGCAAGATCAAGACCGCGGTGCAGATGATCGCGCTGCTGTGCCTGCTGTACTCGGTCACCCCCGAGACCCCGCCGCGGCAGACGCCCTGGCTGGGCGAGCCGATCTTCCACATCGGCGACTGGCTGCTGGCGGTGGCCGCGCTGCTGACCCTGTGGTCGGGCCTGCAGTACCTGCGCGCGGCCTGGCCCGCGCTGAAAGAGAACGAGCGAAAAGCTGTTGACACCAGCGCCCCGGACGTTAGAATTTCGCCTCCACCGCGGGAATAGCTCAGTTGGTAGAGCGCAACCTTGCCAAGGTTGAGGTCGCGAGTTCGAGTCTCGTTTCCCGCTCCAAGTTATGATCTACAGACTTCCACTGACGTCTGTAAGTCGTTGAAAAGAGGGGCTTCGGCCCCTTTTTTCATTCCAGCGAGTGCCACGGAAATCCACCTACAGCCAGCGTTTTTGAGGCGCCAAATGAGGCACAAGAATGCGGGCGGGTCGGCTACCGGATAGTTGCTGGGGCTGAGCGGGGACCATGACGAGCATAGGGCCTAAGTCATCACTTAGGAGCCTCGAAATGGCACTCTCTGATCTGACCGTCCGGCAGGCAAGGACCACCGGAAAGCGCTACACCATCTCTGACAACGACTGCCTGGGTCTGCTGGTATCTGCCGCAGGCGGCAAGTCGTGGCTATTCCGCTACTACTGGCTGGGCAAGCAGAAGCGCATGTCCCTGGGCGGCTATCCCGCCCTCAGCCTGCGCGAGGCCCGCGCCGAGCGGGACAAGGCCCAAGCCCTGCTTGCCAGGGGGATCGATCCCCAGGTCGAGCGCGACCGGAAGCGGCACGCGGCCAAGCTGGCAGGTGAACATACCTTCAAGAACGTCTTCGATGCCTGGGTCGAGCATCGCCGCAAGGAACTCAAGGAAGGCCGTCAGAGCACGCTTTCGCAGATCCTGCGCGTCTTCAACAAGGACGTGCTGCCGACCCTGGGAAAGATGTCGATCTACGACATTCGCCGCCCCCAGCTCCTGGGTGTCCTGGCAGCGATCGAGAAACGCAAGGCGTTCACCACTGCCGAGAAGGTCCGCACTTGGTTCAACCAGATGTTCCGCTATGCCCTGGTCATCGCCGAGGGGATGGAAGTCAACCCGGCCGCGGACCTGGACGTGGTGGCCGAGCCCAAGCCACCCGTGGCCCACAACCCCTACCTGCACCTGCCCGAGCTGCCCGAGTTCCTCCAGAAGCTCCGGCTCTACAACCCCCGTGGCTGGCAGACACAGCTTGGCATCCGGCTGCTGTTCCTGACGGGGGTGCGCACGGGCGAACTGCGGTTGGCCGAACCTGAACAGTTCGACCTCGACCGGGGCTTGTGGATCATTCCGCCACAGGTCGTCAAGCAGCTTCAGGACGAGATGCGCAAGGCCGGCAAGCGGCCGCAAGACGTGCCGCCCTACATCGTGCCGCTGTCCTTGCAGGCCATCGAGGTCGTGCGCTATCTCTTGGGTGTGATGCGGCCGGCGCAGAAGTACCTGCTGTCGCACCGTAGCGAACTCAAGAAGCGCATCAGCGAGAACACCCTCAACAAGGCCGTACAGCTCATGGGCTATGAGAGGCGCCTGACCGGCCACGGCATCCGCGGTACCATCTCGACGGCGCTCAACGAGATCGGCTATCCGAAGATTTGGGTGGATGCGCAGCTTTCGCACTCCGACCCCAACAAGGTGAGTTCGGCCTACAATCACGCCAAGTACGTGGAGCCGCGCCGCCGCATGATGCAGGATTGGGCCGATCGCCTCGACTTGCTCGAACAGGGCGAAGTGGAAGCCGCGAGCGCGCACCTGACCATCCGCATCGACGGCGTGCCGGCGATGGCGGAATTGGGGAATGCGGTGGATGCTGCCCCCACGGTGGCCCAGCCCGCTCCCCCCGGCGTCCCGCCTGTCGTGGCCACGCCCATTGTCGTAACGCCGAGCAGCGGTGGGATCACGTTCCAGCGGCTGTCGCAGGTGCCGCCGCCTCCGACGCACGCGCCGGAGGCGGAAGTCTCCGCCATCCAGCGCGAGCGCGAAGAAATGCTGGCCATGTACGAGTCGCCGAACAACCTGCCGGTCCCGCTGTTCGGCAAGCTGGCCGGGAAGTCCAAGGACCAGATCAACCGCGAGTTGAAAGCGGGCAAGCTGCTGTCCATCAGCCTGGGCAATCGGGGGCAGCGCGTTCCCGACTGGCAACTGGTGCCGCTCAAGCACAAGCTGGCCCAGGTGCTCATGAACCAGTGCCCGCACGCGGATTCGTGGGATTTGTACCGCATGCTGACCCAGCCGCACCCGGACCTGGGCGATCGCGCGGCGATTGATGCGGTCACGCCGACCAATGTGCCTGCCATCATCCGGGTCATCATGGGCGACTACCAGCACCATGCGGGTGTGCCCGAGGCAGTTGCCCTGCGGCCTATCCCCGAGGAAGTGCGGCAGAGCGTCCGTCGGCTGGTGGATAGCGCAGCGGCACTTGAGGGGGGCTAGTCCCCATGCTGCAACCTATGGCCGGGGTGAGATGGCCCTGGCCATTGAGGGCGGGCGCCCACTACGCGGCGTCTGCCCTCGCAATTTGCAGCGCTCTGCGCTCGAACCGCTCTGCAGCGGAATCGGCTTGCGCGTGGGGCCGCTGCAGGTACGTCACGACGTCGTAGGGGCCGTCGGCGAGCGGTCGCATGCTGAGCCCCCACTCAGGGACAGGCCTGATGCGCGATTGCGCGGATAGCCCAACCCCGTAGCCGGCCGCAATCCATAGCGCCATCATCTCGAATGAAGTCACCCGCTGGATGTTTTCTTGGCCCACCGGCGTAAGGGACGCCAGCCTTTCATCTAGCAGGCTGCAAGCCTCCACCTGCCAACGATAGACGGGGTAGTTCCGAAGGTCGGCGATGGTGAGCATCGCCTGGTCAAGCAGGGGAAACCGCACGGGCATGACAACGGCCATGCTTTCGGTCCAGAGCGCTTGGCTTTTCAGGGACACATGGGTCGGGTTGTCAAGCGATAGACCTGCGTCGTAGCGACCTTCGTGCAGCAGCCCGGCAACCAGAGCCTCGCTCGTGACCTCATGGAATGTGATGGTGGTTTCCGGCTCTTCTGCACGGTGCAGCGCGAGCAATGCCGAAAGATGCGGTGACGGCACGCCGGGCGCTATGGCAAGCCTGAAAACGGGGAAGTGGCTGGTGGCGTCGTGCATGAGAGCCCCCAAGAAACGATCGGGTCGAAAAGGCGAGCCCAAATGATAGTCGAATGAGTTAAATTTAACGTGGTTAAGTTTGATTGACTGCTTGACGCTTCTGGGGATGCAGAAGCGTAGCGTTCAACGGGGTCGTCCCCATGGCACAACCAGATATGCGGCCAAGCCAGCAATGGCGTTCGGGCAGGCGGTGCGTGCCGTTCGCACGGAGCAAGGAATTGCACAAGAAGAGCTTGCCTCTCTGGCCGAGGTTGAGCGCTCGCACATGGGCAAGATCGAGCGCGGAGAGCACATGCCAACGCTTGCCCTGATACTGAAGATCTCCAGCGCGCTCGGAATAAGTGCGGCAGAGCTGATGGGGGCCACTGAACGCAATCTCCGTACCGACACCGAGACTTCAGGCGGCGTCTGAGGGCCGTGTTAGTCGCACAAAGGGCCACGTAGGCGATCGATAAATCGCTCCAACGAAGCCGCCGGGTTGTCGCTCTCGGGACGAAGCAGGTAAGTAGTCATCACCGCTGAATCCAAGTCCAAAGGACGGACTACCACGTCCGGTCGTTGGCTCACCGGAATCTTTGTCGCCGTCATGAAGCCGATGCCGTAGCCTGCTCCAACCAGGGTGAGCATCATGTCCAGCGAGGACACTTCCTCAACGACGTTCAACTTGTGCTCCAGCACCTGTAGGAGCCGGGTCAGCTCACGGCAATAACCCTCGCACACCTGCGGATCGCACAAGACAAGCGGGTGGCCCCGGAGTTCGTGAAGTGGAACCTTCTTGTGGGCAAGCAGTGCGTGCCGGGCTGGTACTGCGATTACCAGGGGGTCTCGCCAGACGGGTTCGGCAACAATGCCATCACCAACATCGGCCGTGTGTGCGAACCCGATCATGAAGTCGCCCGACCGCAAGCCGCGAACTTGCTCGGCTAACGGTACTTCGGACAGGCGTATTTCGATCTCCGGCTCTTCTGCGCGACAACGCGCCAAGAATGCCGATAGCCGAGGATCAATCGCGCCATCGGACACCGCGATCCGCAGGCTGCCTCGCAAGCCCGATGCGACGGCTTTGGCGTTCTCCCTGGCCTGCTCCAGGACGGTGAACAGTCGACGGGTATCCTGCAAGAAGGCAGTACCGGCAGCGGTTAGCCGGGTGCCCCTGCGATCTCGATCGAAGAGCACAACCCCCAGTTCGTCTTCCAACTCTTTGATCGCGCGTGATAGAGGTGGTTGTTCAATATGCAGGCGCTCGGCAGCTCGCGTGAAATGCAGTTCCTCGGCCAGAACCACAAAGCAGCGAAGGTGTCGCAGTTCCATCGGTTATTTTCCCCAGTGAAGCTGGAAGTGCGAGCCGGCAATATCGATGGCTTGCTCGATGGCGTTGACCTCCGATGAGGATGCGCGGATGGATGCGGCATGCGCACTGCCCCGCGTGGTCTCGGAAGAACGTTTCATCCACTGGTGCAAGTAGTGCGGTGGTGTAGGAAGCAGAGTGCGCATGCGGTGCTCAGGCCTCGATATGGACGATTGGGCCGGCGTCGACCGCGTACTGCAGGGCGTAGGCCATCTCGCCCGGCGTCTGGGCATGCAGTTCCATCAAGGTCTGTCCCTGAGAGACGACATCTCCCAGGCGCAGTTGCAGGTGGACACCCGCCGCTTTTCGCTCAGGGGCGCCGGCGAGTTTGGCCAGCCTGGATAACTTGCGGTTGTCGATATGCACGATACGCCCGGAGCACTCGGCTGCCAGCGGACGGACATGAGCAGCGCGGGGCGGTTCGCGCAGGCCCCCCTGGGCGGTGCAGATTCGCTCGAAGCGGTGCCAGGCACGGCCATCTCGGAGGGTTTCCAGAGCCAGTCGCATTCCATCGCCATCAGTCGCGACCCCGCCTAGCTCCAGCACTGCGCCTGCAACCATCGCCGCACGTTCGCGCAGGTCTTCCGGCGCGTCAGGGGTGTTGCGTAGTACTGCCAGCACGTCGCGCGCCTCCAGTGCTGGGCCTATGCCGTGTCCAATCGGCTGACTGCCATCGGTGATAAGACAGCGTAGGGTCAGACCGAAGTGCTCGGCGGTGGCTGTGAGACGTGCCGCGAGGTGCTGGGCCACTTCCGGGCTACGCACCTTGGCCGTGGGGCCGACGGGGATGTCGATGACGACATGGGTGGCACCGGCGGCGATCTTCTTGGACAACACCGAGGCAATGAGTTGCCCCTCAGTGTCGATGTCAAGTTCGCGCTCGATACGCACGAAGATGTCGTCGGCCGGCGAGAGGTGCATTGCACCACCCCAGGCCAGACAGCCACCCTCTGCCTCGACCACGCGGCGAAGACTACCGAGATCCAGTTCCACGGGGGCTAGAGTCTCCATCGTGTCGGCAGTGCCGGCTGGAGAAGTGATCGCGCGTGAGGAGGTTTTGGGCATCACCAAGCCATTGGCAGCGGCGATGGCTACCACGATGGGTGTGGTGCGGTTGCCAGGCAGGCCGCCGACGCAGTGCTTGTCCACCACTACCGGAGACGGCCAGGACAGTCGCTCGCCCACCTCGACCATGGCGCGGGTGAGGTGTGTTGTCTCCTGCTCATCCAGCGGCAGCGTGGCGGTGGCTGTAAGGAAGGCGGACAACTGCACGTCGGTGAATCTGCCGTGGACAACGTCGTGGACGATCGCGGCCAGTCCCGGACCGTCCAGGCGCTGGCCATGGATACGGCGGCGCACGCCGGCCAGTGAATGCAGCACGGGCGCGTGGCGTACCAGCACGGTGTCCCCGTCCTCAATGCCCAGAGCTTGCCAGGCAGCTTCAGAAAGCACCACGCGATCCAGTGCGAAGAGCGGGCTATTGGTCTGATAAAGCAGCGCCTGAACTTCGCGGTTGCCCCCGGTCACCAGCACCTGCGATCGTGACGCCAGCCCCTCCGAATGACAGACATGGCAATCGACATGCATGAGCACGATAGCCTGGTTTTGCGTGTGCAACTGCATGCGCATCGCGCGCAGAGCTGGCGAAGCTGTGGGGGTAGGTACACCGCTCATAGCTCGAATACCTGCCCTTGCAGCGGAACCGAGGCCGACCAGTTCAGCTCGCGCTTCACCCGCTCGCGCAGGGCCTCTGATGCCTCGGGCTCTCCATGTACGATGAATACCCGCTTGGGCGGCTGCTGAAAACCCGATAGCCAGTGCAGCAATTCGTCGCTGTCCGCATGGGCCGACAGCATGGGTAGTTCCGTGACCTCGGCGTTGACCGGTATCCATTGCCCGTAGGCCTTGACCTCGCGCGCGCCCTCCAGCAGCTTTCGCCCCCGTGTGCCTGCGGCCTGGAAACCCGAGAAGAGCAGCGTATTGCGATGATCGGGCGCGAAAGCGGCAATGTGGTGCAGCACCCGGCCGCCCGTGGCCATGCCGCTGGCCGAGATGATCACCTTCGGGTAGCGGTTGGCCGACAGGGCCTTGGACTCCTCGACTTCGCGCACGTAGGTGACGTCAGCGAATGCCGACTCGAAATCGTGCGAAGCGAGCCTGTGGTCCTGGTGATGCTTGTGCAGGAGTGCGGTCGCATTGGTCGCCATCGGGCTGTCGAGGTAGACCGGCACGTTGCGCAGGCCGCCGCTTTGGCGCAATAGCCAGAGATCATGGATTAGGGACTGTGCCCGCCCCACTGCGAAGGCGGGGATCACTACGGTACCGCCGCGCAGGACGGTTCTGTTGATGATCTTGCCGAGCGCCTCGACGGCATCTCCACGATCATGGCGCCGGTTGCCATAGGTCGATTCGGTCACGACGTAGTCCGCCTCGGGTACCGGCTCCGGGTCGTACATCACCGGATCGTCATAACGCCCGAGGTCGCCAGAGAAAACGATGCGCACGCCGCCGATGTCGATCTGCGCGGTGGACGCACCGAGGATGTGCCCGGCGCGGCGCAACAGCAGCCGCGCACCGCCCGGCAGTTCGACGTCGCGGTGCAAGGGCACCGGGTGGAACTGCCGCAAAACACGCTCCGCGTCGCGCACCCTGTACAGCGGCATGGCGGGCTTGTGCTTGGAGAAGCCTTTGCGGTTAGCGAACTCGGCGTCCTTTTCCTGTAGCCAGGCGCTGTCGAGCAGGATCAACTCGGCCACGTCGCGCGTCGCATGGGTGCAGAACACCTTGCCCTTGAAGCCATCGAGCATCAGGCGTGGGAGATAGCCGCAATGGTCCAGGTGGGCGTGGGTGAGCACCACGGCGTCGATCTGCGCGGGATCGACCTCCAGACGCTGCCAGTTGAGTTCGCGCAGGTTCTTGAACCCTTGAAACAGTCCGCAGTCGACGAGAATCCGGGTGTTGCCGTGGGTGAGAAGGTGTTTGGAGCCGGTGACGGTGCCTGCACCGCCAAGGCTGGTCAATGAAGCCATTGGGTCGCTGTCCTTGTGTTGTTTGTGTTCTTGATCGTTCGAGGCACAGCGTGACCTCACGTGCTCTGGCGCCGTCGCACCTTGGATGAGGGGCTGCTCGTATCGCTCCAGCCGGTGACGTCGGCGGCGGCATTGATCGCATCCCGCCAGAAACAGCGGTTGGCGCGCAGCATGCCGGTCACGTCGAGCGTGCCGCCGCGGTTGATGTAGCCCAGCGCCCGCATCTTGGCGTGGCCTCCATCGATGCGCCGCAAGACACCGAGCATCGGCTCCGGTCGGGTGTGGCAGAGCAGCACACGGGGCAGTTCCGGCGGGAAAAGCGCCCTCAGTGCTTCGTCACCGAGCACGAAGGCGGCCTCCAAGTCGTCGCGCGGGACACGCAGGCGGCCCGGCTCGATCACGGCCGTCACGCAGGTCGCAAAACCATGCCGTTCAAGAAAGGCATGGGCCTGGAGCGCCTGTTCCAACTGATACGCACCGACGGCGACGAATTGCATGCCGGCTGTCGAGACATCTCCCGCGATGTGCGCCGCACCGTCGCGCACCAACGCCTGGGCACGATCTGCGTCGAAGCGGATGGGCATGTCGCGCTTGGAGACCACGATGCAGGCCAGTTGCCCGCGCCCGGCGTATGCCTCGCGCAAGGCGGCCACCGCTGTATTGCCATCCACCGGAAACAGCACGCGCGCGGTGTCGGACATCTCGCCCAGCAAGGCCTCTGCGATGGTCGGATCCTGGTGCGATTGCTCGTTCTTGCTGTTTTCCCAGGTGTGGGAGGTGACGATCAAGGGCACCGGCAGCCAGCCCGGCGTTTGTCCGAGCTCCTTTTGCCGGCGCGCGAAGATGATCTCCTGGCGGAGCAGGCCCAGCATCTTCACGGCGAAGGCTTCGTAGCTCACGATCAGGTTCAGCCCCGCCTTGTTGCCCAACGCTGCTGCCGCCACGGCTTCCTCGTTGAGCGCAGTGATCACTGCGCCGTGCAGGTCTTCCGGGACACCGGGCTCAGGCGCGTTGACGCGGTGCTTGAGCAGCGCCAGCGTGCCCCCCATCTTGTTGCTTGCCAGTTCATCCGGGTTGCCGACCCGCACGCGCAGATCCGGGTTGGCCCGGACCAGATCGACGAACCAGCGGTCGAGCGCCGCCATCGCGCTGCCGCTCTCGCCCTCGGCTTGCCAGACCGGCTCGGGCAGCACAGGGGCGTTGGGACGGCGATGCGCCATCGGGTGGCCACTTTCCAGCGGGCGTTGCTGGCCGGCATGCGTGGCCAAGGCGGCCAGCGCCGCGTCGAGTTCGGATGGCGGCACATGCAAGGCGGCGGCGCTGGCGTTGAATGCCTCGCGCGCGGCAGCATCGTTGTGCGGATTGCCCGACAGGGGCAAGTTGTGCGCGGCATTGGTGCCCGCGCCGGCAAAGCCGAAGCCCTTTTCGGTCTCCGCGATCACGTAGGGCAGGCGCATCGGATAGCGGCGATCCGGGTCCGCCGCGAACCGTTGCAGGGCCTGTTCCGCCGAGATGATGCCCCAGGCGATGGCGGCCGGATCGCGGCCATCGACGGTCATGGGATCGAATCCGTTGTGGCGCAGGTCTTCGGCCAGCCATGGCGCGCCACCTTCCTGGACGATCTGGGTGCGCTGCTCGATGCGGCGGCCATTGAGGATCATCACGGGTATCGCGTAGCCGCAGTCCTCGGCACGCCACCAGCGGGGAGCCCAGTCCGAGCCACGCTGTTCCTCGAAGGCGCCATCGCTCAGGAAGGCCACCAGGCTTTCGCCGGGCAGGGGCATGTGCACGTATTGCAGGCCGGCGAAGCCGAGGTAGCCGCCTTCCGACACCGCGCCTGCGGTGTTTGGGCCGGCGTGGCTGCCCAGCGGCACGGCGGGGCGGCCCTGTGGATCGATGGCGTAGGAGTAGAAATCGGCGCACAGCCGCGACAGGCCGGCTTCGCTGCGGTCGTAGCGACCGCGCTGCGCCGGTGAGACGTCGCCCGTGAGCGCATTGATGGCTTCGATGGCGGCAACGCAATGCCCTTGCCCCATCAGCCATCCGCGCGTGTGCCCCGTCAGGGCGTTGGCGAGCAGGTAGCCCACGAAAGCCGGCACCATGTTCAGCGAGCCACCGGTATGGCCTTCGGGCGTGGCCTTGAAGTCGTCGGCGGCCAGGAAGGTACCGGACAGGTCGATGCGCTGGGCGTAGGTCATGTGCGCGACCACGTTCATCCCCACGCAAGTCAGGCGATCGGCCGCGGCCAGCAATTCGTAGGCCTTCGTGCGATCGACAAGACCCTGGCTCACCAGGTCGGAAATCGTCGCGTCGATGCGCTTGGCGGTCATGTCGCTGTGCTGGATGGGCCCCAGGCCGATGCGCCATTCGTAATATGTGTCTGCGTCGCTTGCGTTCATCACGATGTTGCTCCTGTCGTTCTTCTGCTCGGGCCGCCACGGTCGTCGTCGACTTGACGGCTCTTCAATGCGCTGGCGACCAAATGGGCTAGTGCAATGCGGTTGCTCGGGTGGGGAACCGCGTCGGTCGAGGTGATGCGCGAGAACAGCGGCGCCAGTTCAGTCCAGGCGTCATCGGCGAACAGCGCGTGCACCACCACGCACTCGGGCCGCGGTAATCCTTGAGCGGCGATGCCGCGTGCGGCCTGCATCAAGGTCCGGCCGGACGATGCGATGTCATCGACCAGCACGGGCGTGCGCTCGCGCCAGGCCGACAGATCGGGCACGGCGATCTCGACGCGGCGGTCGCCGTACCGGGTCTTGGTGAGCACGACGCACGGCGCACCGATGCGCGTCGCGATGTCGCCTGCCCATTGCTCGCTTTCTTCGTCAGGCCCCACGATCAACGGCCGCTCGGTGTTGGCCGCGATCCAGTCGGCCAACAAGGGGGCGGCCTGCAAGGTCGCGGTCGGCAGGGTGTAGATCGATGCCAGGGTCGGGTGGCGGTGCAGGTGGGGATCCACCGTGACCAGCTTGTCGAAGGTGGAGGAGATCAAGCGCGCAAAAGACAGCGAGGTGACGCTCTCTCCCTCGTGGAAGCGCTTGTCCTGCCGCATGTAGGCCAGGTAGGGGCTGACCAGGTTGACCTCGCTTGCGCCCAGGTCGCGGGCCGCGTCGGCCGCGAACACCAGGGGCAGGAACTGCGCGTCGGGCCGGGCCAGCGTGCAGACCAAATCCACGGCGCGTCCGGCCGGATCGCCATGCAGCCGCACGTAGCTTTCGCCGTCGGGGAAGTGGCGGGTTTCGAGCCGCCCGAGCTTACTGCTCAGCGCCTTCGAGAGCTGGGCGGCGAAGGCCTCGTTGCCGGGCAATGCCAAGGTCAGTCTTTGCAGGGTCATTCTTCTGTATCCTTTGTTCTCTTTTTTTCTTCACGGCTCACCTCGCCAGCCAGCCGATGACGATGGCGTTGACCAGGTCGATCGAGAAGCCGCACACCAGCGGCACGACGATGAACGCTTGGCGCGCCGCGCCGAACTCCCTGGTCACGGCGGTCATGTTGGCAACAGCCGTCGCGGTCGAACCCAGCGCAATGCCGCCGAACCCCGCGCACACGACGGTGGCCTCATAGTCGCGCCCCATGGCACGGAACACCACCAGCAGCACGTAGGCGACGGTCAGAGTGATCTGCACGAGCATGGCGACCGTGATGAACACCAGAACCGGCTCCAGCTCCCAGAGCCTCAGCCCCATCAGCGCCAGGGTCAAAAACAGTCCCAGGCAGATATCCGAGATCAGCGCCAGGCCCGGCTGCATGCTCGGGAAGTTCCAGAGCCGACCCCTGCCGTTGGTGGTCAACAGATCCGCAGCGGCCCGCAGCACGATGCCGGCCAGCAGGCATCCCACGAAGCTCGGCAGCTTCAAGGGCGACAAAGCCGCCAACTGCGTAATGCCGTGTCCCAGCATCAGGGTGCAGTTGAGCCAGAAAACCGCCAGCAAGGCGCCGTGGTAGTCCAGGTGCGCGCGCGCTTCATCGCGGTGCAGCACGCCTACTTCCAGTTCGGTTTCACCCGAAGGCCTGACGTGGTGGCGGCGCATCAGAAAGGCGGCAAGGGGGCCGCCGATCATGCACGCGGCGATGAGCCCGATCGTGTTCGCGGCCAGACCCAGCTCCTGGGCGTTGCCGATGCCCAGGTGCTCCGAGAAGTGGCCCGACCAGGCGACGGTGGTGCCCACGCCGCCGGTGAGCGAGATGGAGCCGACCATCAGCCCGGCGCGGGGGTCCATCCCGAAGGCACTGGCCAGCCCCATCCCGGTGGCGTTCTGCAGGAGGATGAAGACGACCGCCAGCGCCGTCAGGACCAGGAAGGAGCGCCCCCCCGCGGCCAGCGTGCGCAGGTCGCTGTTCAGCCCGATGGCGGCAAAGAAGTACAGCAGCAGGACATCGCGGGTGCTCTGATCGAAGGCAACGGTGATGTCGGCGCCGTAGTGGAGTGCGCACACGACCAGAGCCCCGAGCACGCCGCCAACCAGCGCTTCGGGAATGCTGTAGCGACGCAGCCAGCCCACGCGGGCGATCAGGCCCTTGCCGCCGAACAGCAGCAGGATCGCCAGCGTCACTCCAAGGAAGGCATCGACCTGCATCAGAAGTGCCTCCCGATGGTGACGGTGCCGTAGACCGGGATGTCGCGCTGGCCCCGGAACTCACGCGTGCGGTGGTAGCGCGCTAAGGCGAGCCGCCATTGACCGACGTACATGGCGACGCCATAGCCGATGTCGGCCACGAAGGGGCGCTTGTCGACACTGTGGCTTGATTTGAACGTGTTGCCATCCAGGGTGATGTCGTGCAGCACCCAGCGCGCATCGAGCGCAACGAACAAGTGCCCGTTCCAGGCTCCGTCGGGCCGCAGGCGCACCGGCGAGGTGTTCTCCCCGGCAGGTCGCAAAGGGGCCGTGCCGAAGTCATCGGGCAGGCGCAGGCCGAAGCGCCACTCGCCACCCACGTTGGCATAGGTCGCGAAGTTGCCCAGGCTGGCGCCCCAATGCCGCGTGAGGTCCCACCCCCAGCCATCGACATCCTCGCGCCGTGCGACACGCGTGCGCCGTTCATGGATCACCTGCAGCACGGGTTCATTGCGCAACTGGTGGTGCCAGCCATGGAATCGGTCGACATCGATGACGTCGTGCCACCAGCTTTGGGTCTGCTTCGCGTACGCGGCGGGGCCGACGATGCCGAAGCGGATCTGCGACGTGCGCAGTTGGTCACCCTTGCGTGCGTTGTAGCCCATGCTGAACATCAACGCCCCGGCATAGGGGCGGTCGTCGGTGATGAGGTCGGTGCGGAGATGGTCGGTGGGCGTGTACATCACCTGCCCCAATCCGATCGTCATGTTCTGCTCGTCGAAGCCGTCGGGACGCAGCCAGGCCAGATAGTGGTTCAGGTTGCGGGCCAGGCGCGGCAGGCAGGGATCGTCCACATAGTCCACCAGATTCGGAGACACCCAACTGAGCAGGAACCCGTTGGTGTAGCCCTGGTCCTGCTCCACACCGCCGAACATGTCGTTGTCGACACGCAGGTTCAAGGTGCCTGTCGAGCGCAGCGGATCGCTCCCGCTGCACCTGGCATCCTGTGCCACTGCGTGCGTCGCCGGTGCGAGCAGCATGACCCACCAGGCACAGGCCCATGCGGAGCGGCGCAAGCGCTCCCACGACGGAGAAGGTGCACGTCGGGGCGGCGTCGGCATCTCAGGTCGCCGCGGTCGCAGAGGACGGCGGGTTGGCCTGCTTCTGGCGCACCAGCATGACGGGCACCGGTGCGATGCGTGCCACCTGTTCGGCATCGCTGCCCAGCAGCAGCCGGTCCACGCCCCGGCGCCCATGGGTTCCCAGCACCACCAGATCGCATTGGCTGGCCTCGGCTTGTTTCGCAATGAGTTCCGACACGCGATCACCCTTGCTTTCCAGTAGAACGGTTTCGACCGGAACGCCCCGCTGACGCAGCTCCGCCGCGGCCTCGTCCAGCAGCGCCTGTCCGGCTGCCAGAAAGCGGGGCCGGACTTCCTGGATGTAGACCATGGGGCGCTCGAAGCCGTTGCTGTGCCTCATCTCCTCGATGATGTTGAGCAGCACGATGGTCGCTCCGCTCATACCGGACAGATGTGACGCATGGTCCAGCGCCAGACGTGCTGTGGCGCTGCCATCGAGTGGAACCAGAACGCGTGCGTACATACCGTATCTCCTCAAGTCATGAAATCGTGGAAGGGGCTGTGCTCAGCAGATGCCGCGCGTCCCGCGCGGCGATCCACTCCTCGTTGGTCGGCTCGACGCCCCCCAGCCGCGGCTTGGGGGCGTGGAGACGGCATAAGCGTTGGTGGCCCGCGCCAATTCGATATGGAAGCGGCGTGACACGCGCGGGCTGAAGCCGCGCACCTGGCCACGCCACACCGGTGCGTGTTGCAGGGACTCGGCACCCACGTCGGGCACCGCCGCTCTGATGCTCGAAAAGCGATAGTCAAGCAAGCCGAGAAGAGCTCCGGCACCATGGCTGAAGAAGATCCAGGCTCGACCATGACTTCACTGGCACCGGGCTCCAGGCTCAGTGACAGACTGACTGCCAGCGTCTGCTGGCAGCGGGGTGTCCGTGCACGTGCCCAAAGATGGGTTCTTCGTGGGAACGGCATCCTGTTCGGAGCCGCCCGGTTGCCTGACGTACGCCCCGGGCGCATCGCAGACCGGACGCAGCCCTTTTCTGGCGTTGCCCATCCTGGGCGCAGCAACCATCTTGGACGAGCGTGCCCGCAGCCACTCGAACCAAGCGGTCCACCAGGAGCCTTCCTGCCGGGGCGCCGAGGCCTGCCACTCGTCCGGACCCATGTAATTTTCACCCGTTGCGCGGGTGCGCAGTTGGTAGTGCCGCCGGGGATGCCCAGGTTCGCTGACGATCCCGGCGTTGTGTCCGCCGTTGGTCAGGACGAAGGTGATCTCGGCCGGCGAGAACAGGTGCAGTTTGAACACTGAGCGCCAGGGGGCGACGTGGTCCGTGGTGGTACCCACGCAGAAAATCGGCAGCGTGAGATCGCCCAGCGACGTCGGACGGCCGCCGACTGGGTAGAGGCCGGCGCT
Source organism: Luteimonas huabeiensis HB2 (assembly GCF_000559025.1). Lineage (GTDB taxonomy): Bacteria > Pseudomonadota > Gammaproteobacteria > Xanthomonadales > Xanthomonadaceae > Luteimonas > Luteimonas huabeiensis. The sequence goes on from NZ_JAAN01000019.1 coordinate 65,675, forward strand.
GAAGTCGTTGTTCAGGTACAGCCGCCGCAGGTACTGCGAATGCATCTTGGCGGGCATGTGCGTGCCATCCGCGTTCCAGGCCATCAGGTCGTTCATCGGCTTGCGTTCGCCAAGCAGATATTCGTTGACCAGACGCGACCACACCATGTCGTAGGGGCGCAGCATCTTGAAAGCGCCGCTCATTTGTTCGGCGGTGAGATAGCCGGTCTCGTCCATCAACGCTTCGAGCATCGACACCTGGCTTTCGTTGATGAACAAGCCAAGTTCGCCCGGTTCGCTGAAGTCCGTCTGCGCGGCCAGCAACGTCAGCGACGCCAGGCGCTGGTCGCCGTCGCGCGCCATCGCGCTGGCGCCAATCGCCAGCAGCGTGCCGCCCAGGCAGTATCCGGTTGCATGTTGCATGGATTTTGTGCCCGGGGACGATCGCATTGACGGCATCGAGCGCGGCATGCAGTCCGAATCGCAGGTACTCGTTCATGCCCAGGTCGCGGTCTTCTCTGCCTGGGTTCTTCCACGAGATGCAGAAGACCGTATGGCCCTGGTCGACCAGATGCCGGATGAGGGAATTCTGCGGCGACAGGTCGAGGATGTAGTACTTCATGATCCAGGCAGGCACGATCAGGATCGGTTCGGCATGAACTTTTTCTGTCGTGGGCGCGTACTGGATGAGTTCGATCAGATCGTTCCTGAGAACGACCTTCCCGGGCGTCGTGGCAAGATTGCGCCCGACCTCGAAACGTTCGGCACCCGCCGGCGGCCGGCCAGACCACTGGCGGAAAAGGTCATCCAGGAAGTACTCGAAACCCCGCGCGAGATTTGCGCCATTCTCTGCCTGGGTCTGCCGCAACACGACGGGATTGAGCGCGGCCACATTGGCCGGCGAAAGCATCTCCAGCCACTGCCTGGCGCAGAACTCCACCAGGCGCCGATGCTTCGGATCCACGCCCCAGACCCCTCGTGTAGCCTGTTCCCACCATTGGCTCTGCAACTGGTAGCCGCGGCGCCACAGGTTGTAGGGCCAGGCATCCCAAGAGGCATCGTTGAAGCGCCGGTCACCCGATGGCGGCAACACGGGCAGTTCCCGGCCTTCGGTCATCGCCTCGATCCCATCACGGAGGAGGTCCAGGCACTGCTCTAACTGCGCCCGGGCCAGATCGGACAAGGCTGCCCGCTTGCCCGGGCTGGTAGCCAGATGAGTGAGCCAGTCCATCCAGGCCAGCATCGGTGACTCGGGCGACAGCGAGGACCAGACTCTTGCCCAAGCCGCATGAACCTCGGTATCGAGCGCTTCGATCGACTCGGGAGATGGTTGACTTTCTTCGTTGCTCATCGGGATAAAGCGCCTCCTGACGCCAGCGCTGTTGTGTGTAGTGGTGGGTTGGCGGGGCACGCACGCCGCGACGCTCGGGCCAGTAGCCACCCGGGAGCGCGTTTCCCGCTCGGCTTCGCGCGTGTGCACAACCGGTTCAGATGCAAAGGCCGGCAGATCTCATTCATGCCTCGACGCCAGTCCGGCACAGGGTCAGTGCGGCCCGCGCCGCGACCCATTCCTCGTTCGTCGGCTCGACGCCGACGATGACTTCGCTGTCGGCGGCGGATATGACGGGCGCGTTGGCCAGATTGGCGGGCGGGTCGAGCCGCAATGGCAGGAAGCCCAGGGACTCGCAGACGCGGCGGCGTATCTCGGGACTGTGTTCGCCAACGCCGGCGGTGAAGACCAGCAGGTCCAGTCCGCCCAGCACGGCGACCAACGCGCCGATTTCACGGACGATGCGGCGCACGTAAAGCGAGAGCGCGTCACGCGCGCGGGCGGCGTCTTCGTCGTTGCCGGTTTCCTTCTGCAGCAGCACACGCGGCTCGGCCGAGATGCCGGACACGCCGAGCAGCCCCGATTCGTGGTACAGGATGTGCGCCACTTGCTCCAGGCTCAGCTTCTCGATCTCCATCAGGTAGATCACGGCGCCCGGATCGAGCGCGCCGGTGCGGGTGCCCATCATCAGGCCGTCGAGGGCGGAGAAGCCCATGGTCGTCGCAACGCTGTGCAAGCCACGCATCGCGCACAGGCTGGCGCCGCTGCCGAGATGGGCGACGATGACCCGGCCGCTGGCCAGGTCTCCGTGGCGTTCGGGCAGCGCGGCCGCCATGTATTCGTAGGACAGCCCGTGGAATCCGTAGCGGCGCAATCCGCGCGCCCAGGCGGCGTGCGGCAGGGGCAGTAGCTGCTCCACCTTCGGCAACGTACGGTGGAAGGCGGTATCGAAGCAGGCAACCTGGACGATGTCCGGGTGTTCGCGCAACAGGATGTCCATGGCCTCCAGCGCAAACGGCTGATGCAGCGGGGCCAGCGGGACGTAGCTGCGCAGGTCGGCCAGCGTCTGCGCATCGACGCGGGTGGGCGCCGAGTACTTGGTGCCGCCGTGCACCACGCGGTGCGCTACCGCAACCACACGCCGCCCGTTCAAGCGCGTCCGGATGCGCTCGCGGATGACCTGGAGCGCCGCGGAATGTGGATGCCCTGCGTCCAGTTCGACGCGGTGCGGGGCAACGCCGGTTTCGCCGAAGTCCGGCGCCGGTCCGCCGATGCCCTGCACCTTGCCATTCCACAACGGCGTGCGCGCAAGCGGGTGTACATCGGCTGCGAACAGCGCGAACTTGATGCTTGACGAACCGCAGTTCAGCACCAGGATCAAGCTTTCGGTCGGCTCGGTCATGCTTTGCCCAACCTGCGCAAGCGGAAAGCGGCCACGACTTGCAACACACCGTAGATCAGCGCCGACGCGCCGATCCACAGCGTGGTGACCACCAGACCAGACAGCGGGTAGAGCGCGAACAGTACGCCCATCAGCACCGCAAGTAGGCCACTGAGAATCAGCAGCCATTCGTGTCGCGCGCGCTTACGCACGCGGATCGCGAACACGATGCGGTAGATACCGCTGATCGCCAGCCACACCGCGACGAGCAATAGCAAGGTGCCGGCCATGTTCAGCGGGTCGAGCGTGGCCATGATGCCGAATGCCAAGGACACCAGCGCATAGAACACCGCCCAGCCGCGCGAGACCGGCGCCGAGCCCCGGATGGCCCCGGCCAGAACCACGACCCCTTCAGCGATGGCCAGCACGCCCAACCACAACGTCAGCACGGCTGCTGCGCCAAGGGGTGACAACAGTGCCAGCAAGCCAAACATGATCGCCAATAGGCCCAGCAGAAGCAGCACCCACCAGTTGCGCGACAAAATGCCGGAAAGCGTGTCGGCGAGATCAGGTTTGTCGTTCATGGGCGTTCTCATTCGGTTGGCGGGAGGTCATTGGGCGGTGTAGCCGCCATCGGCGGTCAATGCCGCGCCGGTAATGAAGCTGGCGCCGTCGGACAGGAGAAAGGCCGTTGCGTGCGCGATTTCCTCGGCGTTGCCGAGACGGCCGATGGGGTGCAGCCCGACCAATTCGGTGCGCACCGAGGCGTCCAGGTTATCGAGGATGGGTGTGTCCACGTAACCTGGATGCAACGAATTCACGCGCACGCCCTTTGCCGAGTAGGCCAGCGCGGCGGAACGGGTCAGCCCGGTAACGGCATGTTTGGCGGCGTTGTAGGCCGGCGCGGTTGCGATACCTACCAAGCCGAGGATCGAGGACATGTTGACGACCGCCCCGCCGCCGGCGGCGAGGATGGCCGGGATCTGGTAGCGCAGGCCGTAGGCCACGCCGTTCAGGTTGACGTCGACCACTTGTTGCCACGCATCCAACGACATTTCGCCGACGGCCCCGGCCTGGCCGCCGATCCCGGCGTTGTTGACCGCGTAGTGCAGCCCGCCGAAACGTTGCACTGCCGTTTCGACGGCAGCCTGCACCTGATCGGCCTTGGACACGTCGCATAGATTGGCGATGGCCGTACCGCCGGCGGCGGTGATCGCGGCGACTACGCGCTGCACGCTTTCAGGATGGATGTCGGAGACGACCACTGACAGGCCGTTGGCAGCCAATAGCCGGGCGGTGGCTTCGCCGATGCCCGACGCGGCGCCGGTGACGAGGACGGATTGGCCGGAGAAAGTGTATTTCATGACAGTGGTTCCTCTGATTGGGTTGGGTGGGCGGCTCGCCTGCAACGTGGATGCGACCGCGTCACGGTGGAGCGGTCCGATAGCGGTGCGCCAGCATCAGTGCAATGGCGCAGGAGGCGATGCGCGATTGCCGCGAATCGGCACGACTGGTCAGAATGACCGGCACCTTGGCTCCCAGCACAATGCCGGCGCTGGCGGCCTCGCCCATGTACATGATCTGCTTGGCCAGCATGTTGCCGCTCTCCAGATCCGGTACCACGAGGATGTCGGCCTGCCCGGCCACTTTCGAGTTGATGCCCTTGGTGCGCGCAGCGGCGATCGACACAGCATTGTCAAAGGCCAGCGGTCCGTCGAGTACGCCGCCTGCGATCTGACCGCGATCGGCCATCTTGCACAGTGCTGCGGCATCCAGCGTGGCCGGCATCGTCGGATTGACCGTCTCCACCGCCGCCAGGATGGCCACCTTGGGCTCGGCCACGCCAATGGCATGGGCCAGGTCGATCGCGTTACGGATGATGTCGGCCTTCTGTTCCAAGCCGGGCGCAAGGTTGATGGCGGCATCGGTAACGATGAATGGACGCGGGTAATGCGGGGTTTGCAGCACGAAGCAATGGCTGATCCGGCGCTTGGTACGCAGGCCAGCGGCGCGATCCACCACCGCAGCCATCAGTTCATCGGTGTGCAGACTGCCCTTCATCAGCGCCTCCACCTCGCCGGACGCCGCCAGCTCAGCCGCCTGCCGTGCGGCATCATGGCTGTGGGCGGCATCGATGATGGCGATGTCCGCCAGATTCAGGCCCGCCTCAGCCGCGACCGCCTCCAGTCGACCCCGTGGTGCGATCAGAATCGGCTCGATCAGACCGGCCTGGCGCGCCTCCAAGGCGGCAGAAAGGCTCACGGCATCGCATGGATGGACCACCGCCACCCGGATCGCGCCAAGCGGCGCGACGTGCGCCAGCAGGCGCTGCAGGCCGGCGTCCCCCTGCACGCCCATGCGGATCTCCGGTAGCGCGGCGCGCTCGCATTCGATCCGCTCGGCCGGCGCGACGACCTCCGCCCGGCCTTCGATGACGTCCTCGCCCTGCTGGTTGACGCAACGGCAAGCGAACACGACGTGCTGCGTCTGCGCGTGCTTTTCCGTGACCTGCACCTGGACGGCCAGCGTATCGCCCACCTTGACCGGCCGCAGAAAACGCAGGTCCTGGCTGACATAGACGGTGCCTGGCCCCGGAAGCTGGCTGCTCAAAACCGCGGAAATCAGCGACCCGCCCCACATGCCGTGGGCGATTACGCCAAGCAATGGACTGGCGGCAGCAGACTGCGCGTCGACCTGCTGCGGCTTGAAGCCGACAGATTGCAGCATGAACAGCTGCATGTCCTGCGGGGTCAGCGTGCGCTGGATGCCCGCCGTGTCGCCGACGGCGATTTCGTCGAACGTGCGATTGCGCAGCACCGCCAGTGCGGCACTGGCGGGCGATACGGCAGAACCCGCATGTTGTGTCATCATTGGTGGTTCCTCGAAAGACTGCTCAGGCGCCAGAAATGCCCGTACAGGCGCACCGCCGTGCGCGATTGGCGTCGGTGCAGACTCATGGGCGCCGCCTGCCGCGCGGATTCGGCGTGGCCGAGGGCGCGCTCGGTACCTTGCGCGAGGAACTGGCCTTGGCCGGGTTCGGAGGAGCCGATTTCGGCGAAACCGTGTGCCGAGGGCTGCTCGCTGACGGCGCCGATGGCGGCTGCGCGGCCTGCGCCGCAGCCTCGGTCGAAGGCTGTGCCTGCCGCGCGGCCCGTTCGTACAGATCGAGCATCTGCTGCAGACGGGCCTGCTCGTCTTGCGACAGTGGATCGCCGGCGGTGACCACGTCGACGATCGCCTTGGCCGCCTGGCGTATCTCGTCGGCGGAGGCATCCCTGAGAAGGTAGGGGATGGCCGCCAGCGCCGCCTGGCTGTCGAGCCGCATCAGCAGCACTTGCTGGCGGCCAAGCTGGCGGAAGGCCTGGACGTCGATTTCGACGCGGCGCTCGGGCGGGACGAGTTCGGCGGCGTGGCGGAAATGCCGCTCGTCCGCCTCGCCGCGCGCGCTGAAGATGTGCGTGAGCGCGCGCATGGCCGCCTCCGGCGCGCCACCGACGAGAAAGCTTTCCTTCAGCTCCGCCAGCTTGTCGGCCATGAACTTTCGGTGTTCGGGCGTGTCGCCCGGGTGCTGGCGCGGCGAGCGCTCGTCGCGCATGTTCTGGCCGGTCAATGCTTGAACCCAAGGCAAGCTGTAGAGCGTGTCGAAGATCGTCGCGTAGATCTGGTCGCGGCTGTCGCGGTACTGATCGAGCATCGAGACCACCGCGTCCGACAGCGCCTGCTGCGCCTGGAGGAAAGGATTGTCGGCGGTGGCCGACTGGCGCTGCCCGCGGACCTGTGCCGCCGCCTCGCGGACAAAGCCGGCTAGCGGATGGTCATCCGACCACCACTCATAGGCCATGCGTGCCGGATGCAGCCGCTGCATCCACTGCGCGCAAAAAGGCGTGGAAAACGCGCGCACCCAGGGTTGCAGGTAGCTCTGGTACAGCGCCAGGTTGATCTCCGACACGTGCGCGGCCGCGGCAAAGCGCCGCTCGCTGCGCGGATCGGGCTTGACGATCGCGCGTACTTGCTCGACGCTGCTCAGGCTCAGCCTGAGCAAGAACGGGTCTTGGCTGGCGTCGGGCGGGCCGTCCTGCTGCGGCACGTCGCCGATCTCTGCCTTGAACACCCCGGCGGGCAACTGGTCGATGATGTCGATGTTGGCCGTGAACTTGCGGTGTTCCTTGCGGCCGACGCTACCGGAGACGAAGATGCCCAGGTGGCCAATGCTGTCGTGCGTGGCGTAGACGATGGTCTGGTCGTGGCCGAGGACGTCGTTGTCGTCGCGGTACAGGTCGGTGATCCAGCCCAGCGCCTGCGGCGGCGGGGTGATGTTGTCGCCGTAGGAGCAGAACACCACGATCGGCGAGCGGATGTTGCGCAGGTCGATGCGCACGCCGTCGGAGGTGACCAGTTTGGCGGTGGCCAGCTTGTTGCCGATGAACAGGTTGTCGACGATGTACTGCATCTCGACATCGTTGAGGAAGACGTGGCCGCCCCAGTATTTCTCGAACCCGAGATAGCGCGGCCCCTCGGTATCGACCTGGCTGTAGAGCTGGTACTGCTTCTTCCACAGCGTGTTGGCCGGATCGAGATTCTCGAAGTTCTTCACCAGCCAGGCGCCATCGAAGCGGCCGGCGCCGAGGTCGCTGGTCAGCGAGGTCAGCCAGCTTCCGCCGGTCAGACCACCGCCGTAGCGCATCGGGTTGTCGCCGGCCCAGTAGGACAGCGGCGCGCCGGCAACGATGATCGGGCCGAACAGATCGGGCCATACTGCCGCTGTCATCAGGATCTGCCAGCCCGCCTGGCAGTTGCCGATCACCGCCGGTTTGCCTACGCTTTGCGGATGCAGTTCGGCGACCTTGCGCATGAACGCTGCTTCGGCATGCATGACGTCCTCGATGGTCTGACCCGGAATGGGATCAGGAGAGAAGCCGACGAAATAGCAGGGATGCCCTGCGGCCAGTGCCGCGCCGATTTCGCTTTCAGGCTTGAAGCCGCCGATACCCGGCCCGTGGCCGGCACGGGGATCGACCACCACGAACGGGCGCTTAAGGGGGTCGACCGGTTGGTCGGCCAACGGCAGGATGCGCACCAGACCGTAGTTGACCGGGCGGGGAAGATCGGTGCCCTTCATCACCAGCTCGGCGGGGAAATCGAGGACGTTCGGTACTGCTTCCCGCAAGTGGGCCTGGTACTGGTTGCCGCGCTGGCGCTGTATGTCCGCATACAGCGCCAGACGCTGCCAGGTGTCGGTCGCATACTCGGTGGCCGCGCGGGCAAGGCCGATCGGGTCCTGCAGCAGCTGCCCCAGTGTCGGCCGATCTGAAGTTGCACTCTGGTTCATGGCTTCGGTCTCCCTTCGCGGCAATCTCGTTCAGCGCTCGATAGCCAGCGCAACGCCCTGACCGCCGCCGATGCACAGCGTTGCCAAGCCCTTCTTGCCATCCCGGCGAATCAGCTCATGGATCAGGCTGACCAGAATGCGCGCGCCGGAAGCGCCGATCGGGTGGCCGAGCGCGATCGCGCCGCCGTTGACGTTGACCTTGTCCATGTCCCAACCGAGGTCCTTCGATACCGCCAGCGACTGCGCCGCGAAGGCTTCGTTGGCCTCGATCAGGTCCAGCTCATCCAGGCTCCAGCCGGCCTTTTCCAGCGTCTTGCGCGTGGCCGGCACCGGGCCGATGCCCATGATCGCCGGATCGACGCCGGCGCTGGCCCAGGCCTTGATCCAGGCCAGCACCGGCAGGCCCAGGGCCTTAACCTTCTCGGCACTGGCCAGCAGCAGCACTGCGGCGCCATCGTTGATCGTGGAGGCGTTGCCGGCGGTGACCGTGCCGTCCTTCTTGAAGGCGGGCCTGAGCTTGGCGAGCGATTCGAGGGTGGTTCCGGCGCGCGGCTGTTCGTCGGTGTCGAACACCAGGGGGTCGCCCTTGCGCTGGGGAATCGAGACCGGCGTGATCTCGTCGCGGAAGCGGCCGCTGGCGACCGCGTTGATCGCCTTTTCCTGCGAGGCGGCGGCGAAGGCGTCCTGCTGCTCGCGGCTCAGGCCGTACTTCTCGGCCAGGTTCTCGGCGGTGATGCCCATGTGGTAGTCGTTGAAGGCGTCGGTCAGGCCGTCGCGGATCAGGCTGTCCTCCAATTGCGCGTGGCCCAGGCGCAGACCGGTGCGTGCCTTGGGCAGCACGTAGGGGGCCAGGCTCATGCTCTCCTGGCCCCCGGCGAGGATCAGGTCCGCGTCGCCCAGGGCGATGGCCTGCGCGGCCAGGTGCACGGCCTTGAGGCCGGAACCGCAGAGTTTGTTGATCGTCATCGACGGCACATCGAACGGCAGCCCCGCCTGCACGGCGGCCTGGCGGGCCGGGTTCTGGCCGCTGCCGGCGGTGAGGATCTGGCCGAGAATCACTTCGTCGACCTGCTCGGGGACAACGCCGGTGCCTCCAAGGATGCCGCGGATCAGGTGTGCGCCCAGTTCGGGGGCGGGCAGGCCGGACAGGCTGCCCTGGAAGGCGCCGATCGCGGTACGGGTAGCCGCAACGATGGCAATGTCGCGCATGGTGTGTCCTTGTGTGTGCGTGGGAGACGGGAAAAAGGGCACCGGACCGGGGCGATCCGGCGATTGCATCAGTACATGTGCTGGCCGCCGTTCATCGACACGTTGCTGCCGGTCATGAACGCGGCGGCATCGCTGGCGATGAAGGCGACCAGTGCCGCGATCTCGTCGGGCCGGCCCAGGCGCCCCACCGGAATGCCGGAGACGACCTGCTTGACGACGTCTTCGGGCATCTGCGTGACCATGCTCGTGGCCAGGTAGCCGGGCGACACGGTATTCACCGTCACGCCCTTGCGCGCGACTTCCTGCGCCAGCGCCTTGGTGAAGCCGTGGATACCGGCCTTGGCGGCGGAGTAGTTGGTCTGCCCGAACTGCCCCTTGCTGCCGTTGATCGAAGAGATGTTGATGACCCGCCCCCAGGCGCGTTCGAGCATGCCGTCGATGAAAGGCTTGGTCACGTGAAACATCGAATCGAGGTTCACGCGCAGCACGGAATCCCAGTTCTCCTTGCTGAGCTTGCGGAACGTCGCATCGCGGGTGATGCCGGCGTTGTTGACGAGGATGTCCACGCGATGGCCATCGGCATGGATGCGTTCGGCCATGCGCTGGCACGACGTCCAGTCCGCGACGTCCACGTCGTAGGAATGGAAGGTGTAGCCGCCCTCAAGTTCCTTCTGAAGCCAGGCATTGGCGGCTTCGTCGGTGCGCGAGTGGGTGACCAGCACCCTGTGGCCTGCGTCATGAAGAGCCCGAGCGATGGCTTCACCCAGCCCCCCCATGCCGCCGGTCACCAGGGCCGTGCGTTGTTGGGCTGTTGCGTTCATGCCTTCTTCTCGCTTGTGTTGCTGCCGCCGCTGGCCATTGACGCGGCAGCCGTCCAGCTATCGGTCCACTGCTTGAAGAAGTCCTGCACCGGCAGTCCATTGCCAAGGTTGCCGACCGTCTCGCCCACCGACTTCTGCCAGGCTTGCAGCGCCTGCTGCAGGCCGCTCGCGAACGAGGTCTGGTTCTTCAGGGCGATCTGGTTGACCAGTTGCATGTCGCCCGTGCGCTTCTGGAACAGGCGCCAGAACGACTCGCTGGGTAGCGTGACGAGCGCCTGCCAGTTGCCCGCGCGCATCAGCCCCTCGATCTCGGCGGTGGTTTCGGCGATGTTTTCAGCGCTGGCGCGCTGCACGGCTTCCAGCCATTGGTGGCCGGACTCCTGCAACAGGCGGGTGATGCGCAATTGCAGTTCGACGTTGGCCTTGTACAGATCCAGGGATAGCGTTTCGGTGCTCACGTGATTTCCTTTTGAGTGATGAAAACCCCGGTGCGGGGCAGTACCTATGCCATCTGACCGATAGCCTTGCGAAAGCGCCGAAGCGACAGCACGAACAGCACCGTGCCGATCACGAACAACGCCAGAAAGGGTTTCCAGACCACATCCAGGCCCGCCCCGCGAAATAGGATGGCCTGGCCGAGATCGACGAAATGGGTGGTCGGCGTGAGCAGCATCAGGTTTTGCACGAGCTCGGGCATGCTCTCGCGCGGCGTGGAGCCACCGGAAAGCATGTTCATGGGCATCAGCGTCAGCATCAGCAGCAGCCCGAACTGCGGCATGCTGCGCGCGAGCGTGGCCATGTAGATGCCCAGCGAGGTCATGGCGAACAGGCACAGAACGGCGCCGCACAGAAACAGCGTGATGGAGCCTTCGATGGGGACGTGAAGAAGGCCACGGATCACCAGGTGGATCGACATGGCGGTGGCCAGCAGCACCACCAGGCTCATCGACCAGATCTTGGAAATCATGATCTCGCCGGGCGTGACCGGCATGACCAGCAGATGTTCGATCGTGCCGTGTTCGCGCTCGCGGATCAGGGCGGCGCCGGTCAGGATGATCGAGAGCATGGCCACTGAGTTGATGATCTCGGCGATGCCACCGAACCAGGACTTCTCCAGCGTGGGGTTGAAGCGCGCGCGCAGCGCCAGATCGACGGGCAGCGTCTGCGCAGGGCGGTAGCGCTGCACGAACTCGTTGATCTCGCCCATCACCACCTGCTGGATGTGGCCGTTGCCGGAGAACGCCTGGCTCATGCGCGTGGCGTCGATGTTCAGTTGGAACTCGGGATTGCGCCCGGCCAGCACGTCGCGCTGGAAGTTCGGCGGGATGTTCAGCACGAAGGTGTATTCGCCGCTGTCCATGCCCGCATCCATCTCGCCGAGCGTGATCATCTTCGGGCGCACGAACTCGGGTGGATAGAAGGCCGACGCGATGCGCGCCGACAGCGGCGACTGGTCCTCGTCGACGATCGCAATCGAGGCGTTGTGCAGGGTTTCGGGCAGCGCCGTGGCGGCGGTGTAGATCGACGCGGTGAAGACGTAGACGATCAGCACGAGCATGATCGGGTCGCGCGCCAAGCTCCACAATTCCTTGCGGCCCAGGCGCAGAATGTTCTTGATCCTGCGCATCTCAACGCTCCTGCTTCTTGAGCAGCGCCACTGCGGCGGCCAGGATGACCGGTACGGCCGCCAGCATGGGCCACAGCGCGCTTTGCAGATCGGAGAAATCCAGAGCCTTGCTGAAGACGCCGCGGCTGATGTTGAACATGTGCGTGGCCGGATAGATCTCGCCGACGACGCGCGCGGTGCCTTCCATGGACGACACGGGGTTGATCAGGCCCGCCAACTGGATGGCTGGAAGCATGGTGCCGATCATGGTGAAGAACATCGCCGCGATCTGACTGCGCGTAATCGTCGAAGCAAGCAGCCCCATGCCGGTGGCGATGATGCAGAAGAAGAACGTCGCCAGCGACAGCGTCATGAAGCTGCCGGTGATGGGCACGCCAAATACCGTGACCGCCAACAGGCTCATGCTCAGAAAATTGATCATCGCCAGCAAGACGTAGGGCAACTGCTTGCCGAGCAGGAACTCGGTGCGGGTGACTGGCGTGACGTACAGGTTGATGATCGAGCCCAGTTCCTTCTCGCGCACGACGGCCAGCGCGGTCAGCATCGCCGGCAGCATCAGCAGCAGCAACGGCACGACCGCGGGGACCATGGCCTTGAGGCTTTCGATGTCTGGGTTGTAGCGGTACCGCGGCTGGGCGGTTGCCGGCCCGGAGGTATCGGCGCCCAGCCGGATTCTCGCCTGTTCGGCCAGCCAATGCTGGTGCATGCCCTGCACGTAGCCCTGAATGGTCTCGGCGCGCGTGGGCATGGACCCGTCGATCCATGCGCCGACTTCGGCGTCGCGCCCTCGCAGGACGTCACGCCCGAAGCCCGGCGGAATCTCGACCGCCAGGGAGATCTCGCCGCGCCGCATGCGCCGGTCCAGGTCTTCGTAATCGGCCAGCGGGGGTTGCTCCAGGAAGTACCGGGAACCGGCCAGGTTGAGCGTGTAGTTCTGGCTGATGCTGCTTTGATCTCGGTCGAGCACGGCATAGCGCAGGTCCTCGACGTCCATGGAGATACCGAAGCCGATCACGAACATCAGGATCAGCGAACCGGCGAGCGCCAGCGTGGCGCGCACCGGGTCGCGTCGCAGTTCGAGCGCTTCGCGCCAGCTATAGCTCAGCAGCCGTTGCAGACTGAACGCGCGGCGCCTGCCTGGGTGCGGCGCGGCCGGCGCGGGCGCGGGTTCAGACACGGGTGCGGGCGTCGCTGCGTCGGACTGGCCGCCGCTGGCCTCGACCAGATAGCCGATGAAGGCTTCTTCGAGCGTCCTGGCGCCGCGCTTTTCCACCAGTCTGGCCGGCGCGTCGCTATCGAGCACCTTGCCGGCGTGCATCATCGACATGCGGTCGCAGCGCGCAGCCTCGTTCATGAAATGGGTCGAGATGAAGATGGTGACCTTGTCGCGCCGCGACAGCTCGACCAGCAGGCGCCAGAAGTTATCGCGCGCGACGGGATCCACGCCGGAGGTCGGTTCATCCAGAATCAGCAGATCGGGCTTGTGCACCATCGCCACGGCCAGCGACAGGCGCTGGCGCATGCCCAGCGGAATGGCATCGGGCAGGCGATCCACCACGTCGCCCAGCCCGAAACGCTCGACCATCTCGTCCACTCGCGCCTGGACTTCGCTTTCCGGCACGTGGAACAGCTGCGCATGCAGCACCAGGTTCTGCCGGACGGTCAGCTCGCCATACAGCGAGAAAGCCTGTGACATGTAGCCGACGCGGCGGCGCGTGTCGATGTCCTTGGGGTCCACTTCATGGCCGAACAGCCAGGCCCGACCTTCGGTGGCGGGCAGCAGGCCCGTCAGCATCTTCATCGTGGTCGACTTGCCGCAGCCATTGGAGCCGAGAAAGCCGAAGATTTCGCCACGGCGGATGCGGAAGGACACGTGATCCACCGCAGTGAAATCGCCAAAGCGCATGGTCAGGCCCTGCGCCTCGATGGCGATGTCGTCCTCGTCGGCTTGCAGCGGCGGGATCGTCACCGGCTCATGCCCGCGCGTCTTTTCCGACGGCAACAAGCGGATGAAGGCCTGTTCCAGGTCGGCGCTGTCGGTACGTTCCAGCAGTTCGGCGGGCGTTCCCGTGGCCAGCACTTTGCCGTCGTCCATCGCCACCAGCCAGTCGAAGCGCTGGGCCTCGTCCATATAAGCCGTGGCCACCAGCACGCTCATGTTGGGACGATCGATGCGGATGCGGTCGATCAGATCCCAGAACTGCGCCCGCGCCAGCGGATCGACGCCGGTGGTCGGCTCGTCGAGCAGCAGGAAATCTGGGTCGTGGATCAGGGCGCAACACAGGCCGAGCTTCTGCTTCATGCCGCCGGAGAGCTTGCCGGCGGGACGATCGAGGAAGGGATGCAGGCCGGTGCTGCGGGTCAGATCGTCGATGCGCCGGCGCCGTTCGGCCGCGCCGTGGCCGAACAGGCGCGCGAAGAACTGCAGGTTCTCCTCGACCGACAGCGTGGGATAAAGGTTCTTGCCCAGCCCCTGCGGCATGTAGGCGATGCGGGGGCAGACGTCGTCGCGGTGCGACTTCTGCGACATGTCCCCACCCAAGACTTCGATGCGTCCCTCCTGCATGGCGCGCGCTCCCGCCAGCAGCGACATCAGGCTGGACTTGCCCACGCCGTCAGGACCGATCAGACCCACCATGCAGCCGGCGGGCACGTCCAGACTCAGATCCTCGATCGCCACGGTCTTGCCGTAGCGCAGCGTCACGCTGGATATCTGTGCGACAGGCTCGGTGGCTTGAGGGGGCGTCATGGACTACTCCGCCAGCCGGGTCGTCAGCGCCGCGGGCCAAGGCGCTTGCGGATCGAGCTTGACCCATGCCACGCCGGGCAGGCCGGTCTTGACCTGCTCCAGATGCTCGCGCAGCAATTCCGGCGGAATCTGTGCCCTGATGCGAAACATCAGCTTCTGGCGTTCCGAGGCCGTCTCGACCGTCTTGGGGGTGAACTGCGCGACGCTGGAGACGAACGAGACCTTGGCCGGAATCGGCAGCTCGGGTGCTGCATCCAGCACGATGCGCACCTCATTGCCCAGGGCGACGCGACCGGCGAACTCGCTGGGCAGGAAGAACGTCATGTAGACGTCGGACAGGTCGATGACATTCAGCACACGGCCACCCGCCCCAAGGACTTCGCCGGGTTGCGCCACACGAAACTGCACGCGCCCATCGCGTGGGCTCTTGAGTTCGCTGTCGCGGATGTCGGCCTCAATGCGGGCCACTGTCGCCGTGGCCGCCTCGACTGCCGATCGAGCGCCCACCAGTTGCGCCTTGGCGGCATTGACAGCGGCCAGCGCCGCATTGGCCTGGGCCCGGGTCGCGGCCAGGGCGGCTTGTGCGCCACGCACGGCAGCGCGGTCGTCGTCCAGTTCCTGGATCGAGGCCGCCCCCTCGCTGGACAGCGTCTCCGAACGTGCCCGCCGTCGTTGCGCCGCATCCAGTTCGGATTCGCGTTGGCCGACCAGGGCCTGGGCAGCGACGGCGTCGCTCTCGCGTAGGGCAACCTGCGCCTCGGCCGCGGCCACGTTGTTCTCCGCCTGGCGCAGCGCCGCCACGACCTCGTCGCGCTGTGCGCGAAGGGAGTCCAGCTGCATCGTGACCAGCGGCGTGCCGGCGGCGACGAAGTCGCCTTCGCGCACCAGGATGTCCTCTATGCGGCCCGGCAGTTTGGTGGCTACGTCGATTTCGGTGGCCTCGATGCGGCCGTTGCCACTGACGAAGCCGTCGCCTGGGCCGTTGTCCGACAGCGTCTGCCATGCCCACCAGGCCAGCAGGGCGACACCGACGACCGCGGCAGCGATCAGGAGCTTCTTCTTCAGGGAGGGGGAGATATCCATGTGCGATCCGGGACGATCAGGGAGTGGGGACGGAAGTGCCGCCGCCGAGGGCGGCATATAGCGCGACTTGACTGGATAGCAGTGCGCGCCGCGCCTGCACCAGTTGCTGTTCGGCCGCGAGCAGGTCGCGCTGGGCGTCCAGCACTTCCAGATAGGCGGCCGATCCGTTGTCGTAGCGCAGCTGCGCCAGCCGCGCGCGCTCGGCCTGCGCGTCCAGGGCGGTGCGCGCGGTCTGCAGCTGTTCACCCAGCCAGCGGCGCGCGGCCAGCGCGTCGGCCACCTCGCGGAATGCGGTCTGGATATTCTTCTCGTACTCGGCCACGGCGATGTCGCGGCGGATCTGGCTCAGATCGAGGTTGGCGCGGCGGCGGCCGCCGTCGAAGATCGGCAGCGACAGCACCGGCGCGAAGGTCCAGGCGCGGCTGCCGGACTCGAACAGGCCGTCGAGTTCGGCGCTGGCACTGCCCCAGGTGCCGGTCAGCGCGATGCGCGGGAAGAACGCCGCGCGCGCGGCGCCGATGTTGGCGTGGGCGCCGCGCAACGCATGCTCGGCGGCGGCGATGTCCGGCCGCGCCACCAGCAGGGTCGAGGGCAGGCCGGGTGCCAGTTCGGCCAGAACCAGGGTTTCGTCGAAGGGGGCCGCCTCCGGCAACGGCCCCGGATGCGCGCCGATCAATTGTCCCAGCGCGTGAAGCTGGCTGGCGCGCGCCAGTTCCAGTTGCGCCAGCAGCGCCTGCGCCTGGGTCAGCAGGGTTTGCACCTGGGTCAGTTCCAGCTTCGAGGTTGCGCCGACCTCGTGGCGGCGGCTGAAGATGCGGTAGGACTCCTGGCGCGTTTCGACCGTGTGCCGGGCCAAAGCGACGCGCTCGTCCAGTTCGCGCAGGCCGTGGTAGCCGTCGGCGACCTGGGCGACCAGCGCCAGTTCGACCGCGCGGCGCCCGGCATCGGTGGCGAGCCACGCCTGCAGGGCCGATTCCTTCAGGCTGCGCACGCGTCCCCACAGATCCAGTTCCCAACTGCTCAGGCCGACTTCGGCGCGGTACTCGCCGCTGACCACCGATTGGCCGGTGAGGTTGAGGTCGCCCGGTACGCGCGCACGCGCGCCCTGGGCGCCGATCCCGATCCCGGGGAACTGGTCGGCGCGCTGGATGCGGAACGCCGCGCGCGCCTCCTCCGTGCGCAGCGCGGCGATGCGCAGGTCGCGGTTGTTGGCCAGCGCGGTCTCGATCAGGCGCTGCAGCGCCGGGTCGCGGAAATAGTCGCGCCAGGGCAGCGTGGTGGCGTCGACGCCCGGGGCATCGGCCGCGACGTAGCCGAGCCATGCGTCGGGCACGGGAAGCGGTGGCGTTTCGTAGCGCGGCGCCATTGAGGCGCAACCGGCCAGCGCCGCGGCGAGAAGACCCGCACAGGCCCGGGGCAGCAGGGGGGTCGTCCGGGGGGGGGAAGAGGTCATGGTCGGTATCGGCTCGGCACGTGCGAAAGGGGCTGGCTAGTTGAGGATGTGGTAGCCGCCATCCACGTACAGCGTGGAGCCGGTGATGGCGCGGGCGCCGTCGCTGGCGAGGAAGGCGCACAGCGGGCCGACGTCGTCGGTGGACAGGGTTCCGCGCATCGGCGCCCGTGCCGCGCTGTCGGCGACCAGGGCATCGAAGGCGCTCAACCCGGAGGCGGCCCGGGTCGGGATGGGGCCGGGCGAGATGGCGTTGACGCGAATGCCGGCGGGGCCGAGTTCGGCGGCGAGATAGCGCGTGGCCGATTCCAGCGCGGCCTTCACCGGCCCCATGATCCCGTAGTGCGGAATCACCTCGGCGCCGCCCAGGTAGCTCATCGTGATCAGGCTGCCGCCGTCGGGCATCAGCGGTTCGGCCAGGCGCGCCAGGCGAACGAAGGAATGGCAGGAGACGTCCATCGCCAAGCCGAACCCCTCGCGCGAGCTGTCGGTCACGCGGCCGTGCAGATCCGGCTTCGGCGCGAAGGCGATGGAATGGAGCACGAAGTCAAGCCCCCCCCAGCGCTCGGCGACCTCTTCGAACAGGGCCTGCATTTGGCCGTCGTCCTGCACGTCGAGAGGGCGGCGGATCTCCGCGCCCAGCGCATCGAGCAGGGGCTCGACATGCGGCCGCGACTTGTCGGAGTGCCAGGTGCCGCCGAGCGTGGCGCCGGCCGCATCCATCGACTTGGCGCACGACCAGGCGATGCTGTGGTGGTTGGCGATGCCGATGATCAGGCCCTTCTTGCCGTCGAGGATGCCCACGTCACTTCTCCATGACGTAGCGACCGGGGGCGTCGTCCACGGCCTTGTAGCCTTTGGCCGGTGCGCCGGTGGCCGGTGGCTTGACGGGTTCACCCGAGCGCTTCCGCAGCCAGGCGACCCATTCCGGCCACCACGAGCCCTCCTGCACCTGGGTGGTCTGCACCCATTCCTCGGGAGACTGGTAATGGTTGCCGCCGGCCGGGCGGGTGCGCGCGCGGTAGCGGCGGTTCGGGCGGCCCGGCTCGCTGACGATGCCGGCGTTGTGCCCGCCGCTGGTCAGCACGAAGGTGATCTCCGCCGGCGACAGGTTGTGCAACTTGTAGACCGAGCGCCACGGCGCAACGTGGTCGGTCTCGGTGCCGACGCAGAACGTCGGCAGGGTGATGCCGCCCAGCGACACCGGCCGCCCGTCCACCGGGTAGCGGCCTTCGCTGAGGTCGTCATTGAGGAACAGCCGGCGCAGGTATTGCGAATGCATCTTGGCCGGCATCCGCGTGGCGTCGGCGTTCCAGGCCATCAGGTCGTTCATCGGCCGGCGCTCGCCAAGCAGGTAGACGTTGACCAGCTTCGACCACAGCAGGTCGTAGGAGCGCAGCATCTGGAACGCGCCGGCCATTTGCTCGGCGCGCAGGTAGCCTTTTTCCTGCATCTGCGCTTCAAGCAGGGTCACTTGGCTTTCGTCGATGAACAGCGCCAGTTCGCCGGGCTCGCTGAAGTCGGTCTGCGCGGTGAACAGGCTCAGTGAAGCCAGGCGCTCGTCGCCGTCGCGCGCCATCGCCGCCGCGGCGATCGACAGCAGCGTGCCGCCGAGGCAGTAGCCGGTGGCGTGGATCTTGCGTTTGGGCACGATCGCGTTGATCGCGTCCAGCGCGGCGCGGAAGCCCAGGTCGAGGTATTCGTCCATGCCCAGGTCGCGGTCGCCGGCGTCGGGGTTCTTCCACGAGATGCAGAACACCGTGTGGCCCTGGTCGACCAGGTACTTGATCAGCGAGTTGTGCGGCGACAGGTCGAGGATGTAGTACTTCATGATCCACGCCGGGACGATCAGGATCGGTTCCGGATGCACCTTTCCGGTGGTCGGCGCGTACTGGATCAGTTCGATCAGCCGGTTGCGCAGCACCACCTTGCCCGGGGTGATCGCGACATCGCGGCCGGGCACGAATGCCTCCGTGCCGGCGGGCGGTCGGCCGGCCAGCCGGCGCTCGATGTCGTCCGACAGATACGCCAAACCGCGCAGCAGGTTGGCCCCGCCTTCTTCCACGGTCCGCTTGAGCGCCACCGGGTTGCTGGCCAGTTGGTTGCCGGGCGAGAACATGTCCAGCCATTGCCGCGCGGCGAAGGCGGCCACGTTCTCGTGGTGGCGGTCCACGCCGGCGACGCCGCGGGTGGCGCCCTCCCACCAGCGCTGGTTGAGCAGGAACGCCTGATGCCACAGGTTGAACGGCCATTGCCGCCATTCCGGCGCGGCGAAGCGGCGGTCCCGCGCCGGCGGCTCGACGCAGGCGCGCGCCTCGCCGGGGCCGGCCATCAGGCATTCGCGCAGGTATCCGGCCAGGGCCGAGGCCTGTTCGAGCGCCAGCGCCGCCAGTTCGGACTGCTTGCCGGGCGAGGCGGCCAGATGCGAGGCCCAGTCCAGCCACGCCAGCAGCGCCGACTGCGGCGAGACCGAGGCGAAGGCGTTGGCCATCGCGGCGCGCGCCTTGATGTCCATTGCGCTGGGGTCCAACG
The DNA here is from genome assembly GCF_000559025.1 of Luteimonas huabeiensis HB2. Lineage (GTDB taxonomy): Bacteria > Pseudomonadota > Gammaproteobacteria > Xanthomonadales > Xanthomonadaceae > Luteimonas > Luteimonas huabeiensis. Next base: position 85,165 of record NZ_JAAN01000019.1, read on the forward strand.
GTGCAGGGGGCATGCTCGGTTCAGACCAGTTCATGTTGTGGTGCAGCAATCATGAGGGCTTCGGAGGGGAGGAGCATTGATCCAAATCAAAAAACAACCTGATGGTCGGATGTTTCAATGGCAGGCAGGCCTCGACGCGAAATTCCCCGGTATCCCCCGCGTGGCTTGGACGGCATGGAAGGAGCGCCGCAAGCATGAAACAACTATTTGGTCGTTTTGTGTAGTATAGCACTCCCTTCTCACGACCTGATGATCGATTTCATGTCGACTCGTCCCGTGGACGGCTGCGAGGAGTGGGGTTCCGTCTCCCGGCCGGCCAAGAAGCGCCGTCCCGACAGCGGATGCCTGGGCGGGCCTGTCCAATGCCACCAGCAACCCTCCCGTCGGCAGCCTGCCGTTAACATGCTGTGTTTTGGCGACGCGAAGGCGCGTCGCGTCATCGAGAGGAAGCGCCTTGACCACCGCAGTCCGCCGGAAAACCCCAACGAGCAAGCGCCGTCGTCGCTACCTGCCGTCCGCCGAGCGCAAGCCGGAGATCCTCGATGCGGCGTTCGTCGAGTTCTCGAACCGGGGTTACACGTCCACCACGGTCGAGGCCATCGCCGCCCGTGCCGGGCTGTCGAAGGCGGGGATCTATGCGCACTACAAGAGCAAGGAAGATATCTTCGAAGACCTGCTGATGACGGTGTTGGTTCCGTCCGAACGGGGCGAAATCTCCCTGGACAGGGACAACGCGCTGGAATCGATCGTCGAATCCTATCTCGATGGCGTTTATCTCGCGCTGGAACAGCCGAAGACTCTGGCGACCTTCCGGCTGCTCGTGCTCGAAAGCCGGCGCATCCCTGCCGCCCTGCTCCGGCGCTGGCACGACAGGATCATGGCGTGCCAGTTGCTGAACGACCGGGCCCTCCTCGACGAGTGCATCCGGCGTGGCATCATCCGCCGCGGGGTGATGACGGACAGCCGGTTGCTGGTCGGTACCCCGGCCGTGAGCTGGATATGCCATCACCTGCTGTTCGGGGAAGACACGTTCATACCGCTGGCGGAGATGCGCCAGGATCACAAGCGCATGCTGATGGAGTTGCTGTCGCCGAGATAGTCGGCCACCGGCTCGCTGGCAATGGTGCCCGGGCGTCGCGCGGATGGATCCTGCGATCGGCCATGTTGGCGCTGGCGTCGCTGCTGCTGAGCGGTTGCGCGATCCTGCGCGAGCTCGGCCCGGCGGTCGAGATCGAACCGATGACGCCCGGCGAATACATCGCCCTCAAGCGCGGCGACATCCTCACCAGCGGCAAGTTCAGTGCCGCCACCCTGGAGACGATCCGCGTCGCGGGCCTGGATGGCGATGGCGAAGCCTGCACCAGGCCCGAAGCCGTGGCCTGCATCCAGACCCTAGCCGACGCGGCCGGCCTGTCCGACGAACGGCGACATTCGGCCCTGTCCGAACTGTGGTTGCGACAAGCCCAGTCTTTGCCCGCGGCCACGAAAGGCGTGGTGCCCGATGCCGGCGACGCGCGCATCGGCGCGTGGCTGGAGGTCGCCCGGCATGCCTACGCCTACCTGTTCTTCAGCGAACGCACACCCGGATCCCGCGCGTTCGAGGACCGCCAGACGCAGGTGCGGGACTACTACAACCTGGCGGTGCAGGAGGCGTCGTCGTTGTTGTTTGCCCGCCTGGAGCGAGGCGACAGAACCCCGGTCGACGGCGTACTGCGGCTGGGCGGATGGAACTTCCGCGCGGACCTGTCCGGCCTGCGCCTGCCGGGCCAGGGTGCGCAGTTGCAGGACCTGCTGCCGGCTTCGTCGCTGGGATTCGCCGGGTTGCGCAGCACCTACCGACGCGACGGTTTCGGTGCCGAACTGGTGGCGGTGATGGCCGACGACCCGGTCGCGTCCGTGTCGGGCGCCGATGCAGCGGGCGCCGGACGGCCTGCGCGGCCACCGGTCCCGCTATGGAGCGAAATACCGGAAACGGCGGTCACCGCGCTGCTGCGTTTCCCGGGCGAGAATCTCGCCCAGGTGTTGTCCACGCACGACGCCCAGCTCTCCGCCCACGATCCGTATCGCGAGGAAAAGATCGAACTGCACGGCCAGGATGTGCCCTTGGCGGCCAACTTCACTGCCGGTTATGGACTGTGGCTGGCGCGTTCCGGTTTTGCCCGCCAGTCGCTGCGGAGCCTGCTCGGCAAGGACCAGGGCATCGACCGCCCGCGCCTGTTCCTGATGCAGCCCTACGACCCCCAGCGTCGGGTGATCCTCATGGTCCACGGGCTGGCGAGCAGTCCGGAAGCCTGGGTCAACCTGGCCAACGAGTTGATGGGCGACAAACAGATCCGCCAGCACTTCCAGATCTGGCAGTTCTACTACCCGACCAACATGCCGATCCCGGTCAGCCATCATGCGATCCGCCAAACCCTGGCGGACGTGCTGAAGTATTTCGACCCGCAGGGCACGGCCCCGGCCTCGCGCGACATGGTGCTGGTCGGACACAGCATGGGCGGCGTCATCGCTCGGTTGATGGTGTCCTCGACCGTGGGGGATGGGTTGTGGAACCGGCTGTTCGACGGCCGCGCGCTCGATGACGGCAGGATGCAGCGTTTGCGTGAGCGAATCGGCCCGATGCTGCATTTCGAACCGGAGCCCGAGGTGGACCGGGCCATCTTCATCGCCAGCCCGCATCGCGGCACCGACGTTGCCGGCAGTCGCCTGGGCCGCTGGATCGGCGGTTTCGTGCGCCTGCCGCTCACCTTGCTGGAAGGCTTTGGCGACGTGATCCAGGATCTGGCGCATGCCGGCCAGGCGCAGGCCGCGCAGCCGCAGCCGAAGATCCCCAACAGCATCGACAATCTCGACAAATCCGATCCGTTCGTCCAGGCGGCTGCCGATTTGCCGATCTCCCCATGCGTGCATTACCACTCGATCATCGGTCACTACGACCCCGAGAAGCCGCTGGCCGAGTCCGACGATGGCGTGGTGCCCTACTGGAGTTCGCACCTGGACGGCGCCGAATCCGAAAAAGTCATCCGCTCCTTCCATAGCGTGCAGGAGACCGCGGCGGCGATTATCGAGATCCGCCGCATCCTGCACGAAGACGTCCTGGAGCACGGCAGCGCCCCGGCTGCGGCCGAAGCGGGGGTGGGATGCCGATGACGGTGAAGATCGATGCCTTCGTCGGCTTCACGCTGGCGATCCTGCTGCTGTACTTCTTCGCCGCTCTCGGCCTCAATACTGACATGCGCATGCTGGCACGCGGCGGGTGCCCGTTGCTGGGTGCCGTCGGCGCCGACGGGGAGGACGCTTCGGCGATCTAGCCCTCAATTCCGGCGAGCCGTAGAATTATCCAAAGACGGCCACTTCGCGTGGTCGTCTCCATCCCGGGTCAGTTTCAAATCGGCGCCGGCACGTGCAGCCCAGTTGCGGCCTCTGGGCCACATCAGCCCCTGCGCGCGCCACGGACCGTGATGGCGGGGACTTTTCGCAGGCCAAACGCCACATACTTAGGGCGACGTTCGCGGGAAAATATGTCGACAGAAAACCGATCATGGCAATGACCGCCCCTGGCACGACTTCGCCAGCAATTTCCTCCAGCCAAGACACCGACCTGGACCACTTGGACCACCTGCTGACGCCAAAGCAGCGCGCACGCCTGGAAAGCATTGCTTCGGCATTGAAGTACACATGCCGCGACCAGATCGTGTATCACCAGGGGCAGGTCGCCGACGCGCTCTATTTCCTTGATCTGGGCATGGTCGAACTCACCACCTACCAGAAGAGCGACGGCGACCGGCACATTGTCGCATTCTTGTATCCCGGCGACCTGTTCGGACTGTCCGAAGATGGACGCTACCTCAACACCGTGCGCACGCTGGCGCCAACCAAGTTGTACCGGCTGCCACTGGACGATCTGCAGCGCCTGCTGGTGCAGGACGCCCGGCTGCAACTGCTTTTCCTCGCCAAGGCCGCCCAGGAGCTACGCAAGGCACAACGCCAGAAGATCGTCCTCGGCCAGCGCGACCCATGCCGCCGCCTGGCTTCGTTTTTGCTCGAGTTCCTGCGCAGTAACCAGTACTACGATCCGGAAACCCGGATCGTTTCCCTGCCAATGAACCGCCGGGACATCGCCGACTACCTGGCGTTGACCCATGAAAGCGTGTCCCGGGCCCTGGCCAAGCTGGAAACCGAGGGTATGGTCCAGCGCCAGTCGCCCCGGCTAGTCCGCCTGAAGGATATGCGCGCGTTGAACGACCTTGCCACGTACTGAAACATCCAGGGGCGCCCGGCGGCCTTTCGCCGCTCGGTTCGGCAGCACCTCAGCCCCGTCAGGGCGCCATGATCCCGATGACCAGCGCCGCATTCTTGTCAGACTTGCCGGGCTTTGGTCTGCCTGGGCAATGAGGACTTGCCCCATCAATGCCTCCTTACCAGCCGCAACCCCCCCCCTTCGATGGTGAAGTTCGCGCGCGACTGACTGCTCCGCGCTCCTTTGACGGTGCAATAGATCGTCGCAACATCGAACTGGCGCCGCGGCGAATTGACGGCATCACCGGAAATCAACTATTTCCTGGCATCGGAATCTGCCTTGGTGGGGCGATGTGCATGTGATTGTTCTGTCCTTGTCGCGTGCAGCCTTTTCCATTGCAACGGAGATGTACCGTGGTATTCCCGAAAGGCCTTGGAGAACGCGGCCAAGTTTCGATACCCGAGCATGCCAGAAAGTCGCGTGATGTCGATGGACGAAGCCTGCAAATGCCAGCAGGCTGTCTGCATCTTCACCTCGTTGAGCAATTGCTTGAAATTCAGATGCTCGTCCTGCAGCCTGCGTTGCAGCGTGCGCGGGTGCATTTCCAGGAGTGCCGCGATATGTGGCAGTGAGTGCCGACGTGCGCCGATGGTTTGCAGGATGAGGCTGCGTACCTGCAGTTCGAGACTGTCCCGACAGCGTGCCAGGTGCTCGCGCAGGTAAGCGTCGATGCATTCGTCGTCTGCACGTGACACCGGTTGTACCGGGCACGCCAGCCACTTCTCGTCATAGACCAGGCAATCCTGTTCCTGGTCGAACAGCACCTCGCAGCCAAAATGCCGTTGGTACACCTTCAGTGGCGCAACGGGGCTGTGGCTGATCTCCACCCGCAGCGGCCACACACCTGGCCCGCCCAGTTCCTGTGCCAGCCGGGCGAAAGTCGCCAAGGCCATCTCCCGGTGCTGTTGCGCGCGCAGCGCTGGTGCGTGGAAGTGCTCGATCAGACGGATATGGGCCTGCTTGCCGTGGCACTGCATGCGCCAATGCTCGGCGGTGTGGTGCAAGGTGATGAAGTGCTGCGTGGTGACGAAGGCAGCGCCCAGGTTCGGCTCGCTCGCCAGCAGCTTGCCCAGCAGCCCGAGCATGACGATGCCTTGGTGCGAAGCGACGCGCATGCCGAAATCGGCACACTCCAGTTGCCGGGCAGCGTTGTCCAGCACGCGGATGACGCGACTCAGATCGACCAGGCAATCGCCCTCGTGCAGTGCAGCAAGTGACAGTCCGACTTCGTCCAGCAAGGTTGCCGGATCGCCGCCCAAAGTTGCGACTTCTTCCTCGAAGCCTGTCAGACAAGCTATCCGCACTTGGTACGAAATACCCATTTGTCACCCCTCCCTATCGTCCAAGTCGATCCTGTTGCTTTTGTCGTGAAATGACAAGTCTCTGATGCCGGTTGCGCGTAGCTTCCCCCGTCGGAGGAGGGAGACAATGAGAGACTTCAAGGGCAAGGTTGCCGTCGTTACCGGCGGCGGCGGGACGGGCATCGGCAATGCCCTGGTCGTGGAACTGGCGCGCGCCGGCGCGCAGGTCGCGTTCTGCGACATCGCCCATCTCGACAAGACCGAGCGCGACATCGCCGGCTTCGATGCACCGCATTTTGCCGCGACGGTGGACATGGCAGAGCGCAGCCAGATCGACGCCTTCATCGCCGAGGTGATCGCGCGTTTCGGCCATATCGACCTGCTCGTCAACAATGCCGGCATCGCCCTCGGCGACCGCGTGTTCGACGAACTCGGCGATGCCGATTTCGACAGGATCACCGACATCAATTACTGGGGCGTGGTGCATACCACCCGCCGTTGCTACCCGTCGCTGGTTCAGCGGCCCGAGGCGGCAATCGTTAATATCTCCAGTGCCCAGGGCATCCTCGCCTTGCCGTACCTCGTGCCCTATTGCACCACCAAGTTCGCGGTTCGCGGCTTCACCGATGCGCTGCGTGCAGAGCATCGCATCCGCGGCATCGGGAACGTGACCGTTCATACCGTACATCCGGGGCGCGTCGCCACCAACATCACGCTCAACGCCGACTATCAAGGTCCGTCATCGGGCAAGTTCCACGCCAATTTGCAGAAAGGTACACCGCCCGCGAAAGCCGCCAGGACGATCCTGCGCGGCGTCAGGCGCAACACGGCCCGCATCTTCATCAGCGACGGCATCGTCCATGACTGGCTCGCCCGCCTACTGCCCAATGCCTACATCCATCTGGTTCGCATGGAAATGCGACGTCAGGGCATCGCGCCGCGTTGATGCCGCCCCGTCGGCTCGGGACGGGAAAACAACCAATTTTGGGAGGGAAACGAGAATGATCGAATATGACGTCGTGATCGTCGGCGCCGGTTTGTCCGGCATCGGCATGGCGTGCCATCTGGCGCGCGAAGCGCCGGGCATCCGTTTCGGACTGCTCGAACGCCGGCAGCGCATCGGCGGTACCTGGGATCTATTCCGCTATCCGGGCATCCGCTCGGATTCGGACATGTTTACCTTCGGCTATGCCTTCCGCCTGTGGAAAAGCGACAAGACCCTGGCCGACGCCAACGCCATCCGCCAGTACGTCGAGGACACCGCCGCCGAATACGGGGTGCAGGACAAGATCCGCTTTGGCCTGCGCGTGACGAAGGCGAGCTGGTCGAGCGAACGCAATCAATGGACGCTGCATGCCCTGGAGGAGGCCTCCGGCCAAACGCACGAGATCTGCGCCCCTTTCGTCATCTTCTGCACCGGCTACTACAGCCATGACGCCGGCTACCAGCCTGAGTTTCCGGGCCGCGAGCGGTTCAGCGGCGAGTTCATTCATCCGCAGCATTGGCCGGAAGAACTCGACTACCGCGGCAAGCGCGCGATCATCGTCGGCAGTGGCGCCACCGCCGTGACCCTGGTGCCGGCGATGGTGCGCGACGGCGCCGGCCACGTGACCATGCTGCAACGTTCGCCCAGCTACATCATGACGATCCCGAGCGAAGACGCTCTGGTGCGGCTGATGCGTCGCTTCCTGCCGGAAGAGCGCGTGCTGGCACAGGCACGCACGCGCAGCCTCTGGATCCAGCGAATGATCTACAAAGTGTCGCGGCGCTGGCCAAAACTGATGCGCAAGTTCCTGCTGCGCAACGTACGCAAGCAGGTTGGGCCGAATGTGGACATGCGCCACTTCACACCGGACTACCAACCCTGGGACCAACGCCTGTGCCTAGTGCCGAACGGTGATTTGTTCCAGGTATTGCGCGAAGGCAAGGCCTCCATCGTCACCGACCGGATCGAAACCTTCACCGAACACGGCATCCGCCTGCAATCCGGCACGGAACTGGAAGCGGACATCATCATTTCCGCCACCGGCCTGCGCCTGGAAATCTTCGGCGGCACCGCGGTGGAAGTAGATGGAACGCCCGTCCAGATCCGTGATCGCGTTACCTACAAGGGTGTGCTGGCCGAAGGCGTGCCCAATGCCGGTTTCGTGTTCGGCTACACCAATTTGCCGTGGACGCTGCGCGCCGATCTGGTTTCCAGCTACCTGTGCCGGCTGTTGAACCACATGCGGGCGAACGGCTTTGCCCGCGTCACCCCGAATGCGCCGGCGCAGGTTCGGCTGGGGAGCAGCATCCTGGATTCGATGCAATCCGGCTATGTGCAGCGCGGCGATGCGGTGTTGCCACGCCAGGGCCGCGACGCGCCCTGGCGGGTGGTCATGGACTACAACTTCGACGGGGCCATGCTCGGCCAGCCGATCGAAGATGACGCACTGTCCTTCCAGGCGGAAGCCACCACGGAGACGACACGATGAACGCCTGGAACCACGCCATCGTCACCGGCGGCGGCAGCGGGCTTGGCCTGGGCTTCGCCCTGCGCCTGCTGCGTCGCGGTTGCAAGGTCAGCGTATTCGACCGCAACTTGTCGCAACCCGTGCGTGAACAACTGCTGCAAGCCGCGCAAAGCGGCAATGCCAAATTGCAGGATTTCAGTGTCGATGTCAGCGACTGGAACGGCGTCGAAACGGTGGTCAACGCCACCATCGAAACCTTCGGCAGCCCGGATTTGGTCATCCACTGCGCCGGCATCACCTTCAACCGAGATTTGAGCAAGACCGGCGCGGAGGATTTTCGCGAGGTGGTCGACATCAACCTGAAAGGAAGCTTCCACATTGCCAAGGCAGTGTTGCCGCACATGCAACCCGGCAGCCGGCTGGCATTGGTTGCCTCGATGGCGGGCCTGACCGGCAATTACGGCCTGAGCGCCTATGGTTCGTCCAAGTTCGGCGTGGTCGGACTGGCGGCGACGCTGCGCTACGAATACGAACCACGCGGCATCGGCATCAGCTGCATCTGCCCGCCGGAGGTGCGCACGCCGATGGTGGCGATGGAGCGCTCGCCTGGAAACCACGACGAAATCTCGTTGATTCTCAAGGATATGGCCGGATCGTTGGAGATCGATGAAGCCGTGGACGAGATGTTCGCGCGGCTTGGGCGCGGGCAGTGGATGATCATTCCCGGACGTAAAGCGAAGCTGGTTGCGCTGCTTTTCCGGTATTTCCCTGCATTGCACTTCGCTTCCGCCAAGTGGCTGGTGAAGCGGGCGATGTGCAGGCTTCAAGGCACATGACCCGGCCACGGAGTCACTGGCTAGGAGGATTTCGACCTGCAATGCGCGGGATAGATTCGCGCCGGCGCGACGGGAATTTCACGAGAGGAGGCGTCATCACAATCAGTTAGTTTGTTTCAATTTTCCATCCATACAAATGGCGGAGGGGCCATGAACATGTGGACGATAAAGAATGCGCTGGCCATGTCGGTTGGCGTGGCATGTGCGGCAGCGGGCGGTGTGGCTTATGGCTCGGCGCTCGATCGCTCGGGGCAGTCGCTGTTGGGATTCCTGGAACGGGGAAACTACTTCGAATTCGGCGGCTCGCTGCTCGACGCAAGCGTGAAAGGCGTGGACATGAGCGGCAATCCCACTGGCAATGTCGCCAACGCCTACAATTTTGTTGGGGCAACCATCAAGTTTCAGCCGTTCGACAAGGTATCGGTTGGGTTCATTTATGACGAGCCCTTCGGTGCCGCAGCCGAATACGAGGGGGAGAATGATTTCGTTACCAGTCCGACCGATGCGGTATTTGCGGGGCTGCCCGTGGTCACCGGCCCGAGCATCGTGTCGGACGGGCAGTTGGCGGCCTACGGACTGGACGCCGGGATTTCCGGAGGCACCAAGGTCGAGGTGGAAACCAGCACCCTTTCCGCAATCGTTGGGTATCAGCCGACGGAGAACTGGAACATTTACGGCGGCGCGGTGTACCAGAAAGTCGAAGGGAGCGTGAGATTGCGCGGATCGACGTATTCCATGTTCAACGGCTACGACATGAGCCTGCCTTCCACACACGAATGGGGCTGGCTGGCCGGTGTCGCCTACGAAATCCCCGACATTGCATTGAAAATTTCGTTGACCTATCGATCCGAGATCGACTACGACGCCAACATGCGGGAATCCTTGCCATTGGTCGCAGCGGTCGGCGCAAACAGCGCAGAACTTGGCGGACTGATCCAGCAATTGGTCCTGAACGGAAGCATCCCGGCGGAAACCGGGCAGGCCATCGGCGCTGCCCTCGGTAATTTGGCGGGGGGCTTTGCCGCTGGCACCACGAAGGTGGTCACGCCACAGTCGGTGAACCTCGATTTTCAGACTGGCATCATGGCCGACACGCTCCTGTTCGGCAACGTCCGCTGGGTGCAGTGGTCGAAATTTTCGATCCAGCCGGCGATGTTCGGTCAACTGGCGAAGGCGGTCGGCCCGGTGATCGGCAGGCCGGACGGCTTCAATCTCGACGATTATTCCAAGGATCAGTGGTCCGCCGACCTTGGCTTGGCACGCAGGTTCAATCAGGCCATTGTCGGTTCGGTGTCGGTCGGCTGGGATGGTGGTGCCGGCAATCCCGTTTCCTCGCTTGGCCCGGTCGAGGGGTATTGGAATGTCGGGCTGGGCGTTCGTTACAGCCTGACCCCGAAGGTCGAACTGTCCGGTGGCGTGAAGTACTTCTGGTTTGGCGACGCGGAGGCCCAAACCGGTGCGCACAGCTACGCGGGCGAGTTCAAGGACAACAACGCCGTGGCCGCGGGCGTGAAGCTGGGGGTACATTTCTAGGGGGCATCTTTGTTGCGGCCATTGGCGATCTTTGTACGCTGTTGTGCAGCCTTGGAGAAACTGGTGCAGTTCAAGCTCGAACTTGATTGGTCGAGAAAGTCAGTGGCGCCATTCCCGCGAAAGCGGGAATGGCGAGAAATCAGGGCTTCGTGGACGCGTCTGGAGCCTTGCTTGGCTGTTGCTACCTTCGGTGTCTAATTTTTGAGGGGAATAGGACTCAGAACGAGATACGGATTATTGGGAGGCATGTCTTGAAAAAGTACACCGGTATCGTCCAGAAGATAGCCATGCAGTCGCCGAGTCTTGCGTGGGCCGGTGACTTCACAGGTCCAGATGTTCAATCCGTTGGGTTGTTTGCGATGTAGCTGTAGCCGCTCGAAACGCTTCTGCACCCACTGCCAATCCTGCTGGCTCTCTTGCTTGGCCAGCGTCGCCACCTGCAGGTGTTCTTGTGCGTAGCGCTGGAACAGTCCTGGACTGACCAAGTATGCGGTATCGCTCACGGTATGCACGAGCGCCTTCGCATCGTTGATGATGAGCCGGCGCGAGGCGACTCCCTGTTTCAGCCACGCCATGAAATGCTCGCCGGATGGCTGCGCCGTCGAGGACGATGGTGCGGGTGCGAGTGCGGGCGACGGGGATGGAAATACCGCCATCGATGGCATGGGCGTTTCAGGGTGCGCGACAGGCACCACGTCCGCGGTGGCCAGCGCATCCTGCTGGGTGGCGGACGAATCGCCCATTCCCACCATCGCCAGCAGATCCTCCATGACGTCGGGCATGGCCTGGGCCAGGGGTGTAGGAATCGGGTCAGCAGTGCTGCCGCTTTCCCATGGCGGGGATTCCTGCTCTCCCGCGGTCGATTTCGCCACGACCTCCGGCGAGGATGCCGCAGCGGTATCCTTCTCGGCAGGTGATGTGTCGATCACTACCGTGCCCGCGAACGGCGTCGGCCGCTCGCCAGCCTCCCAGATCAGCGCGGGAGCGAGGCGCAGCAGCGTGAATAAGTGGGACCAGCCGGTGTTGCTGGTCACGGTCGCCCGCCAGACCGCCTTGCCGTCCAGTGTGGGCTGCAACATGCCGTGGTCCTGCAGCACGTTGAAGACGGCGGTGTTGTTCGCAGGAATGCCATCGATGCCCTGCGACAGCAGGTGGGCGCGCAGCTTGTCGGAGACCGTCTTGCTCACCAGCCACAGTGCGTCCTCGGTGAGCCAGCCATCGGAGGCCTCGGGCTGATTGAGTTTCAACTCTTCCTTGAGCAGATAGCGCAACCCGTCAAGCAGCTTGCGTTGCAGCGCGTGTTTCGGCGCAGCCATGGCGCGGGCCAGATCGCCGCCCAGTTCCTGGGCCACGGAAGCGCGGTCGGCCTGCACGACCAGTTCGCCCAGGACGCCGGCGTGCTCGTATTGCCCGGCCAGGACGTAGAGCAGCGGTGCCCACAGGGACGGATAGCCGCTGAGCCAGTCCAGGATGTGGCGATCGAGCAGTTGACGGTAGAGCAACCCCGTCGCGGCGCTGTGCAGCCGATACTCGCGGTCGTCGCGATAGCGGAATCGGTATGGCTGGAGCAGCGGGCCATGCCACGGATGCCACACAGAGCCGTCGGCCAGCTCGACGTGCAGATCGACGGCGATCTTGCCGATGTCATGGAGCAGCGCGGCATAGGCGACGGCGGCGGTCCAGGCCTCGGACTGCGCCGCCTGGTCTTCGGGACTGGCACCAATGGGCAGCAGATGGGACTGCCGCAGCTTCAGGCTGTAGGCGACGATTTCCAAGCCGTGGTCCAGCATGCCGCCGGGATAAGCGTGATGATGCGCCTCGGAAGCCGGGAAGGCCTGAACCAGCTCGGCGTAGCGTTCCAGCGGCGCCCCGTACAAGGTGGCGAACTGCTTGCGTGAGAGCGACGTACGCTGCCAGATGTGTTCCAGCAGCTTCTGTCGGCGCGGCGTAGCCAGCAGCGATGCGGCCGACTCGGGCCGCATCAACCCTTTCGGGAGGTCTGTGGCGGGTGTTGCCGACGGTGTGGAAGCGGCCGGGGGCCGTTTCCACTGAAACAGGGAGAGCATGTGGGCATCCTGGTGGCGGGCCGGCCGGGAGGCCTTTTTGCCTTTTCGAGGTAGGGCCTTTCCCCTTGCACCCCATTCCCTTGCCATTTCGGCCCTTTACAGCCTTTGGGTATAGGGCGACGGGTGCTGACCGTCCACCGCCAAAGCGGGTTGCGGCAGGGCCGGATTGATACAGGAAGGCGGGCTGTTCACGCCCTACGATGGCCCGATTCTTGGACTCGGGAGGACGCCATGGGAGCTTACCTTGACGAAGTAAGGGATTTTCCTTACGATACAGGCATCGCTTTCAGGAGAGCCACCATGTCTGTCATTCATGAAGTTGCCACACTGACTTCCAAGGGCCAAATCACGCTGCCCAAGTCCATCCGGCAGGCGCTGGGGGTGGATACCGGCGGCAAGGTCGCCTTCGACCTGCGTGACGGCGAAGTCGTCGTTACACGTGCCGATGCCGAGCACGAAGACCCCGCTATCGGGGCGTTCCTGAACCTGCTTGCCCGTGATATCGAAGCTGGCCGGAACATCCGTGGTCTGCCTGAGGAGCTGGCTCGCACGATGCTGGAACATGCGGGTCACAAGGTGGCCTTGGGCGATGACTTCGATGAGGACGTGGAAATCTGATGCAGCAGCATGGCTGGACACTGCTATTCCACGACAACCTGATTGAGCAGATGATGAAGCTGCGCGCAGCCGTGCTACGCGCGCAGGAGAACGACCCGGAGGGCTTTGAGTCCAACGCCAATGTCAAGTTCTTCCGGACCTTGATCCAGTTGATGCAAGACGTGGTGCCGGGCGATCCGGCGCGCGACGAATATCGTCAGGGCAACACGATGGGATCTGCCTACCGCCACTGGCGGCGGGCCAAGCTCGGAAGACGATACCGGCTGTTCTTCCGGTACGACTCGAAGGCGAAGGTCATCGTGTACGCCTGGGTCAACGATGAACAGACCCTGCGGTCTTCGGGTAGCAAATCGGACCCGTATGTCGTGTTCGAGAAAATGCTCGGGCGCGGAAATCCGCCAGACGATTGGAACGCGCTGGTGCAGGCAAGCAAGCAGGATTGGAACAAACTGGAGTAGGCAATTCCTCATGTAGCAGGAGACGACCATGAACACGGCGACTCGTATCAGCACCGCAGAACGCCTCGGCCGCAGCTTCGGTCGTGGATGGCGCGCCTACGCGCGGGGCGAACGGCGGGTGTCGAACTGGTTGGCATCCAAGGGGATGCCGGTGGCTGGGGCCACCGCGCTGCTGTGGGGGATCAAGCTGGCTGCGCTGGGACTACTGCTCTACGTTGCTTTTTGGATCGCACTCGTGTTGCTGGCCTTGGCGGCGGCGGGATGGGCTGCTGCTGCCAATACCTCGGATGAAGATGAGTGGCCTTTCACCGACCTCACCGAGCTGCGCAAGACGCCGGGCTACGATCCCAATCTGTACAACGACACGTCGCACGAGTTGTACAACGACGACTGATCGGCCTCGTGCTACTTCAGCTTGCCTCCGGTGAGCGCCCCGGCGCCCTTGCCGCCAGCTTGGCCGGCGCTCTTGCTGCCATCGGAAAGCCCCTGGATGACGTGCCCGGCACGAATCCCAACCCAGGTGAGGCTCGCCAGCCAGAATCCCGGCAGGACCAGGAACATCGTGCCCATGACGAACATCAGGAGCATGTCGCCGAAGGCATTGTTCAATCCCACCAGCGGGTCGAAGTTCGTGTGCGGCCGGTTCCAGCCGAACCCCCAGCCATAAAGCGCATCCAAGATCGTCGAATCGACCCAGCGTGCGAGCTGGAACCAGAAGTCCGTGAAGAACAGCGCGAACTGCACAACGCTGACGGTGATGACCGTCTTCAGGTCATAGGTGCCAACGACCAACACGAGCGGGATGCAGATGACCAGCGCCATCTTGAGCAAGGCAAGCACCATCGGCAGGGCCTGTCGAACGACGTCCATGGCGGGAAACGCGGCAATGGCGCCGACTGCCATCCCAACATCGCCCGTGGCCCGCGTCACGATGTTCGGCAGCGTCTTGTCGATCTGGCCGCCGTAGTCGGTATAGACGCTGCCCTGGTTTAATTTCTGCTGCCGTGGTGACGCGATGACGCGGATCACCGAGTCGTCCACCTCGGCCCGGGTCAAGAATCCGGCCCAGCCCGCCAGGCGATTCAACAGGCTGGGGTCCACCTGGCCCAGCAGCCGCGCCCGCAGGCCGTTGCTGCCATCGGCCCACCACTGCCTGCAGGTCGGATAGCCTCCACCGCTGGCCACCTGCGCCAGCCCCGCGTCGCGGTTACTGTCGTAGGGCCAGTCATCGCGCGGCGTGCTGGAACGGTACGTGTCGTAGTAGCCACCCGTGTCCGTGAAAAACCTCGATCCGATCCAAGTGACGTCGTGCATCTGCTGCTCATCGAGATCCGGGCGCTGCATGAACAGCTTGGCGCGCGCCGGTCCGTAGCAGTCGCGCGAGAAATCCGCCACCTCCTGCGCCAGCACCGGGTCGTCAATGCGGGTAGAGTCAATCTCCATGCGCATCTGCCGCAGGTCTGTTCCACACGGAATCGCGGCAACCGAGGCGCCCGTGACGGCGCGCGAAAGCGCGTGCATGAAACCCCACCATACCGGCACCTTCGCCGACTGGTTGTTGAGCGTGCTGAACGACTGCGACCAGCCGGTGTCCGTGGGCTGCGGCACGCTGACCTGGCACTGGGCCGAGCGCGAGCTGTCGTATTGGATGGTGCTGAGGTCCACGTCGATGAACGGAATTCCGGCGAACATCACCACCACGATGGCGACGAACACCCGGTTCTCGATGCGCGCCGCCGAAAGCACGCCCTTGTTGCCTTCGTCGGCGCCTTCCGCACGGGCCTTCAGCCACTCCTGCACGATGACGGCGACGAAAGGCAGCGCGAATACCCCGCTGGATACCAGCACGGCCCAGATGCCGTTATTGACGATCCAGGACACCAGCGTCAGGTAGTACTCCAGGTAGTCGGTCGTGAAAAGCGTCATGACCCGAATCTCCTATCAGCCCTGCAACAGCAGGCTGGCCTCCAGCGCCACGATGGCGACGGCACCGGCGATCTCGCTGCGCACCAGGCGGCGACGCGCCTGCGCGTCGGTCTCGCGCGCCAGCAGCCGGCGGCGCATCCACAACCATCCGTAGGCCGTCGCCCCGTACAGGCACAGCCGCCACAGCAGGAAGTAGCCAGCCGCGGCCGCCAGCCACCGTTCCCAGCCGGCAACACTGCCGACCAGGTAGATGCCGGCGACGTTGGCGCCCACGGCCGCGGCGGCGATTGCCACCGTCCACAGCAGTGCCTTCGCGGCGCGCCGGCTGAACAGCCAGCGCGGACGCAGCCAGGTCGCGCTCATGGCCGACTCCCCGGATTGCCCTTCTGCAACTGGTCGAGACGGTCGGGCACCGGATCGCCCTCGTAGATGCCGCGCGATCCAGCCGCGCGCGTGCTGTGACGCTGGATGATGGCCATGGGCGAGTTGTTGGCCAGCTCACGACGCAGTTCCAACTCGGTCTTGAGGTTGCGGATTTCCTGATCGAGGGTGTCGCTCTCGTGGTTCACTGCCTCGACCGCCAACTGGTTCGCCGCGACGTTGGGTTCCTTCTTGCCGGTCAGCAGGGTCCGCTGGAGAAGCAATGCCTTCTCCAGAACCGACGACAGCGCGACCTCGGACGCCAGGCGCCGCGCCAGCAGGTCCTGGTCCGGCTCGTCGCGCAGCGCCTCGATGACGCCGCGCGTGATGGGCAGTGAGGTGCTGCCGGCTGCACGCAGGTTCTCGAACGTCGTGTTGCGCGTTCCCGAGATCAGCTCCTGCAAGGCTTCCAGCTTCGTCTCGTATTCCTCCTGGATCAGCGGCGTCAGTCCGACGCCGGGCACCGTCTCGGTCTTGGTGCAGGAATCGCAGGTGCGCTGCTCCTGCTCGCCGAGAACCCGCGTCGCCCATTCGATCGCTTGCTGCGGCGAGGTCCAGGTCTGGCAGGACAGGCTCGCACAACTGGCGGGCGTGATGGAGGACGTATCCGTCACGCCGCGGCCGTTGACCAGGTTGTAGCCCGCGCGGGTGACATCGCCGACCACCCGGATCGCGGGCTGGCCAGCGCCGCCGGCATTGCTGCCGCCGACCCAGGGCACGCCGTCGTTGCCGCGGCGCGTCTCGGCCTGCTCGATCGCCGAAACGGCATCCGTGCTCGACACGGCATCGCGCAAGGCCATGCCTTCGGCCATCTGGCTCCAGCCCAACTGTCCGCCCGCCATGTCGGCCATCCTCTCGGCCATGGCGCGGCACGTCAGCTTGGAGCGGTCGAAGTCCATCCGCGCTTGCAGCACGCCGTTGGTGAGCAGGTTGTAGAGGCCCGGATCGGCGCGTTGAATGATCAGCGCAGGCAGGGACGCCACGGCACTCGTCGCGCTCTGGATCACGTTGCCCATGATCTGTTGGAAGCCGTTCGTGATGCCGTTGAGCTGATTGCGCAGCGTGGTCTGGATGCTCATGTCGCCGCAGATGAGGTTGCTGTTCCAGCCCACGCCGACGCCGATCGAGCGCATGCCGGCCGCACGTCCCATCGACACCGCACTGCCGCCACCGATGGAGTACATCACCTCATCACCGATGACGGGGCCGCTGGTCTGGAAGCCGGTCTGCGCCCACGCGAGCCCGCAGCCCAGAGCAAGCGAGCCGGCCAGTGTGGTCGGGCGCAGCAGGCGGCGCGCCTTGGTCGAAAGGTTCATCAGTTCAGGACGCTTCATCGCCGTACCCTCAATTGAAATCGACACTGCCGAGGAACACCTGGCCGCGGCGCTCGCAGCACGAATACGGCCGCCACAGCGCCCAGGCGTAGTCGCCCTGCTGGGCCTGGGTCAGGAAGCCGGTGCGCGGGAAAACCGAGCAGGACGAGGACAGGACTGGCGTGAGTTCCTGCCACTTGCCGGTCGAGGCATCGCCCTCCATCAGCGCGCCGGCCGGCCAGTAGCCGTCGCTGGAGTTGGCGAGTAGCGGTTGATAGACGTGGATCTGCCCGCGGCGCGTGACGACATCGCCCGCGCGCTGGGCCACCACGGCGCCGGCCTTGTGGTCGTCGGTCTGGTGCAGGAAACCGCCGCGGGGATACACATTGCCCCAGAGGTTCAGGGTGGTACGCCCGCCGACCTCGCGCATGCCCGGAATCAGCGCTTCCGGGTAGGCCATCTCGGGCACGTTGTAGCGCCAGGCCAGCGTATCCAGAGTGCTGAGCAGATACGGCATGAATGCCGTGCCCGCGCCTTCGCAGAAGTAGCCGGAAGACGAGACGAACTGGTTGAACACCTCCACGCCGGGGTGACCGATGACGTCCGCGTTCTTGAACTTCGCGAGATTGTTTTCGTGGTCTTCGTTCGTGGTTCCGTCCCCGCCGGCCTGGGCCGAAGGATTGGGCGTGCTCATGGCGCGCACCTCAACCCAGGGGTTCTCGCCGGTGTTCGAGTACGACGACACCACCGCATCGGGGATGTAGTGGCGCACCTTGACGGAGGTGCGCACCGTGCAGCCCGTCCACGTGCAGAAGAGCCAGTAGCAGATGCCTACCACGCGGTACTCAAGGCAGTCTGGCGACGCCACCGAACCTACGATGCTCGCGGTATTCACGGCGTAGCTGCTCGTGGCGCCGAGCAGCAGAACGGAGGCGACTACCCCGCGCAGACGGCGCAGAAGATCGAATGGGCGGATCACGGTTCGGTCCTCCGATGCTGTTCGATGCGCGCGACGGCGCGAGCCACGTCCGGCTCGCCATAGACCACGTAGCGCAGGTCAACCACGACGGCCGGGATGCTGGTGATGCCCAGGCTCCATGCGTCGGTGACGCCCTGGTAAGCGGAAGCGATGCGACGCTGGAGGTCGGCACCGCCGCTGCCGAGCCGGCGCTTGACGATGGCCGTCGCCTGTTTGGGGTCGGCAGGCAGTTCCGCAGAAAGCTCAGCTTCGATCCGGGGCGCTGCGTCCAACTCGATCAGCCGTTCGCCGCCCATGGTCTTGACTGGGTGATGGCTGTCGGTGACGACCAGCACGTCGGCGGCGAAGGCGGCCGGGCCGAGGATGGCAAGAGAAGCCGGCAGCGCAAAGGCCAGGACGAGGGTTCGCCAGCCCGATGCGAACCTGGAAATGGATGCTGGCATGTCGCGTGCCCCGGAAGTGGATCAGGGCCGTAGTCAAACGCGAACCCGGTGCTGTCCCAACAAACAATGCGCATCGCGGACTGCCCGCATACCTGCTTGTCTTGCGCCAATGAAGAAGCGGAGGCCGAGGCCTCCGCAGCAACCGATGAAGTGACGGAGCCGAAGCCCTACGGGCGACGGGCTACCTTGGCGCTTCGGAAGCGTCGGCTGGAGTCCCGGTGCTGGGTACGTCGGCCGTGTCGTCGGTCGCGAGCATGTCCATGGCCGACAGCAAGGCATCGCCCTCGATCGGCCCCTGCAGCAGAATCGCCTGGCCGGTCTGGCGATCGTGCAGGCGCAGCGACGGCGTGGCGGTCACGCCGCTCTTGGTGGCTTCCACGGCCTGGGCGCGGATGACCGTATCGGCCCGCTCGGTTGCCAAGCACTGTTCGATGGCCGGCGTCGATTCGGGATAGCGAAGGCCATCGGGCAGGCCCTGACCGTCGCTGCGCGTGTGGGCATAGACCCACTCGACGGCTTGCCAGAACGCGGCATGCCCGCCCGCTTCGGCGGCGCACTCGGTCAGGCGTGCCTCGGCCAACGCGGCCGGCTCGTGCGCGGCCAGCGGCAGGTGGTGCCATTGCAGGGCCACGTCGGCGTTGTTCCCGACCCACCGCTTGAGCTGCGGAAAGTACTCTTTGCAGAACGGGCATTCCAGGTCGGCATAGAACGTAAGCGTGAAACGGCTCTCCGAGCTTCCCATCAACCACGGCGGCCCGTCAGTTCCTGTGCTGGCGACCGTGGAGGCAGGCTGCGGCGAGGACTCACCTGGCGGCCGGAGCACGAGCCAGATCAGCAGCAGGGCGCCCAACCCAGCGGCGACGGCCCAAGGCCAGCGAGGCCGCGGGCGCCGACGACGGAACGCCTGCACCTGGATAGGAATGGAGGGACGATTCTGTTCCATGACGGTCTCCGGCTTACGCCAATTCCAGGGCCGGCGACTCGATGCCGCGTGCCTGGTCGATCTTCTCGGCCACCTTGAAAGCCGCTTCCAGTTCGGTGCAGCCGTACTGCTGCATGAGCTGGTAACGGTCGGCCTTCTCCTCGGGTTCGGTTTGCGCCAACGCCAAGAAGAGACTTGGAGGCACAGCCCGGAAAAGCACTTCCATGCTCTTGGAGAGGATGACGCCCTCGGTGAACTTGCCGGCCTCTTTGCGTGCCGACAGCATCAGCGCCTTCTGCGCTGGCGAAAGTTCGCGGAACCGCGCGATCTTCTCCACCTCGTCTGGCGGCATCGACAGGCAGATCCACCACTCGATCATGTTGAGCATGGGCTCCGCGGCGCGCGGCAGGTCGTCGATATTTTGTGTGGCGAGCCAGAACCAGGCCCCCAACTTGCGCCACATTTTCGTGATCTTCACGACGTAGGGCGCGAGCAGCGGATTTTTCGTGATGATGTGACCTTCATCGGTCACGTTGATGATTGGCCGCCCCAGGAACTGATCGCGTTCGGCAATGTTGTTGACCGTGCTGATGAGGCTGATGTACGCGATCGATAGCTGCGCGTTGTAGCCCTCGCGAGCATAGGTCGCCAGATCGACCAGCGTGATGTCGGCCTCGGGCCACGGTGTGCCGTCGCGGTCGAACATCTCGCCGTCCGTCCCTTGACAGAACATGTCCATTGCATCCGCCATTTCCAGCAGCCGCACGCGCCGCATCTCAGGCAACGTCGAATCCTGGCCGCGGGCACGCAGCGCATTGCGCACGTCGCGCGTCAGCACCGTGCGCTTCTCGGCAACGCAGCGTTCGGCCGCATCGAGGATGCACTGGCGGATCAGCGAGCGATCGGCTCGTGTCATCCGAGCCTCTTCCTTGTCTTCGCCACCAGTGATCATCAGGCGCGCCGTGATCTCCAGTTCGCCCAGCACGTCGCGCTGCTCGTCGGCCTCCATCGCCGAGGCGTCCGGCGGCAGGTCCTCGTCCAGCGCATCGGCGTCGAGGGTTTGCACGTCGCTCGGTGTTTCGATCAGCCGGCGCGCGTCTGCGAATGGCGCGAGGCTGATGCCCGACCCTGGAGCCAGCTTCACCCGATTCACGGTGAGGCCAAGGCGCCGGGCGAAGTCGCTGAACAGACCGAAGCTGTTGCCTGCTTCCACGATGAACAGCCGCGGCCGGTAGATGGCCGTGACCTGGTTCAGCAGGTTATTGAGCGTGGCGCTCTTGCCGGAGCCGGTGGGGCCGAACAGGAACAGATGAGCGTTCATCTGCCGGTCCAGGCGGTTGAGCGGGTCGAAAGTGATCGGGCCGCCGCCGCGATTGAAGAAGGTGTTGCCCGGATGGCCGGTGCCCTGGCTGCGGCCCCAGGTCGGGGAGAGATTTGCCACATGCTGGGCGAACATCAGTTGGGTGAACCAGTTCCGCCGATCCTGCGCTGGGTTGTAGCTGCACGGCAGCCAGCGCAGGTAGCTGTTCAATGGTGCAACTTCATCGTCCTCGCGCACGGGCTGCAGGCCCGCGTTGAGCATCACGTTGGCGAGATCCAGGCCGCGCCGGTCGAGTTCGGCTTCGTCGCGTCCGCGCAAGTAGAAGACCAAGGTGCCTCGATAGAGCTTGTGCGCACTGCCAATGAGCGAGCGGGCCTCCTGCACATCCTTCAGCGTCTGCTCCGATGCCAGCGTTTCCCCGACGGCCTTCTTCGCGAGGTGGTTGAGGTGCGATTCGAGGATGTCCTGGGGCGTCGCCACCATCGTCAGACACATGGTCGTGTCCTCGGGCATCTGGTCGAACAGCGTGTTGATTGCATCGCCCTTGCGGGTTTCGCCGGTCAGGTGCCCCGTACCGGGCGGCATGCGCAGCCGGTCGGTTACCAGCACGCGATGCGGCATGCCATCGAAGTACCAGGTGCCGTGCCCGGCATCGGATCGAGGCTGGCCGAAGAACAGCCGTTGGCTGAAATCCCGCCCGCTCGCCAGTTCGATCTCGCCTTCCTCCACCTCGTCGGGATAGCGGGCCAGCGCATAGAAGCGTTCCCGATCCTCAGCATCGGACCCGAGCATCGTGGGACGTGGGTTGAACCACCGCAGCAGCCAGTTGTGAACGTCGGCCGCGCCCATGCGCCGGGCCTGGATGCCGGCGTTCGCCAGCCCGCCGCACAGGCGGTCGCAGACGATGTTCAGCATCTGCTCGGGGGTCTGTCCGCGGCGGTTCGCCTGGCCGGTGGCCCGGCGATAGACCACCATGCGCACGCGCCGCGTCTGGCCGCGCCAGCGCAGCCGCGTGACCACCGTGTCCTCGAACAGGCCTCCGGGCTTGGCCACCGCGCGCAGGTGGTGGCCGAAGAAGCGAAGGTAGAACTCGGTGAAGGCCGTGCCACGGGCGCGCGGCTGCACGTAGTCGCGCAGGGTCTGCATGTACTGGTCGAAGCTGGGCTCGTCCTGCGCGTAGAGCTGTAGCACCCAGGGGTTCTCGTCCAGTTCGTCAAACGAGTCCTGGAGCGCGTTTTCGAGCGCATCGCGGGCATGCGCGAGCCAGCCGGGCTCCCGGCCCTCGGTTCCCAGCGGCACCAACTCGTAGAACGCCGCGACCGATTGCCCGTCCTCCAGTAGCATGGACTTCGACTGCGGCAGGAACTCCACCCACGGCAGCAGTTCCGCGAACGACGGCGCGACGTCGTACAGTGCTTGCTCGTCCGCCATGGTCGCCGGCCTGTGGCCCTGGACAGCCGTTCCAGGTTCGGGGATGCCGGCCTGGCGCAAGGCATCGACGTGTCGCTGCCAGCCGTCCGGCTGCTCGTCATCGCCACCACCGGATGCGGCCAGCTTCGGCCAGGGGAGTTTCCAGCGCATCAGTAGTCCTCCACGCGCTCGCCCGGCATGGCGTACTGCACGCGCTGGTACAGGGGGAAGACCGTCGTGTAGCCCGGAACCGGCACGGGGTCCGTACCCGCCAGGTGCGGGTACACATACATGACGAGATCGGGGTTGGGCAGGCGCTGGAACTGGCGATAGACCTCGTTGCGCGCGGTGCGCGTGTAGCGCATCTGCTCGGCGGGCGCGGCCTGCACATCGGCCTCGGTCAGCGGCCGGCGCAGGCCCTGGCGTGCGTCGAGCAGTTGCCTGCGCGCCACCTGGCCGGCGCCACCGCCGCCGTCACCGGCGTTCTGCTGCCAGATGTCCATCATCGTGCTGTCGCCGTGGGGCAGCAGCTTTTCCTTGCTGGTGGCGCAGCCGCCGAGCGCCGCGACGGCGAGGGCCAGCGCCAGGCCCTTAGTCAAGTTCGAGAGCATGGCTTTCTCCTGCGCGGTGATCGACCTTGCGGCCTTCGGGATCGAAGTCGATGGCGAGCGGCTTTTCGAGGTGGACGGCGACCTTGGCGCCCGGCTGCACATAGACGGCGGCGAACGCCTGGCCGTACAGCTTGTTCACCCAATCAGCCATGTCGCGCACGCCGCCGGCGAGGATGCGGCCCATCGCCTCGTTGCCCGAGATGCCGACGCTGCCGATGGAGCCATCGGCGCCCACGTAGGAGACCTGGCCGCTGTCGCTGTCGATGAGCGAGGCCACGCCGGCGCCCGCCGCGGTGATCAGCGCCTGCGAGCCGAGGTACTGCTGGGCATTGCTGCGACGCTCACCGCTGACGCAGGGGATGCCGTAGGGATCGCTGATCCAGCCCAGCCCATCGCGCTGCTGCTCGCTCTGCTGGTTGCCGTCGCGGTCCTCGGGAATGGTGCGGATCGTGCCGTCGTGGAAAACGAAGGTGATGCTGCGCACCTGGCCGCGCACGCACGAGAGCGTCCAGTCGCCGGAGGCGGTGCCGGAGAACACGGCGCCGGCTACATCGGGGATGTCGATGCCATTGGCGGTCAGGTTGTCCGCGCCGACAAGAACTTTGAACGGATACGGATCGTTGACCGTTCCGTCGATCGGCACGCGGCCGATCAGCGCCGTCATCGCCACGGAGCCCATCAGCGTCGAGTTGGTCGGCACGGTATAGACCGGCTTGGCGCTCTTCACGCCTGCGGCGCGGGCGCCAGCGTTCACCACGGATTCCGCCGTTGCCTCCAGCGTGCTCTGCGCCGGACCGAAGCTCGTGGGAAAGCTCAGGCTGCCGCTGGACGAGCCGCGCCCTTCAGCCTTCTTCGCGTCGTCCGGTTCCACCCAGCGCGTGCCGCCTTCCATGCCCGCCTCGTCGCCGTCGCGCAGACCCAGGCCTACGGGCAGATCGGCATGGCCACCACCGCGTCCGCCGATGCTGTCCAGGCGTCGCTGCAGGTCGGCGAGCAGCCCCTCGGTCTGCTGGCGCTCGGCGGCCGACTGTTGCTGGTCGCGGCGCAGATTGGAGCGTTCGGCCTCCAGCGCGGAGGTGATGCGCTGGTCGATGGAGTTCTCGCGCTGGCGCAGCCGTTGGTTCTCTTCGCGCTGCGACTTGTTGTCCGAGAGCGCGGTCTGAAGCTCGGTGCGCAGTTGCTTCACCTGCGCAACGAGTGTCGCCACGGTGTCGCGGGGCGTATCGCCCTCGATGCCCAGTGCTTTCATCTCCTCGGGGGTGAGCTGGGCGCTCGCGTCGGTCCGCGTCGGCGCCGTCTCCCCGCCACCGGAGAAGAGCCGGATGCCGACGAACAGCACCAGGACGGCCACGGGGATCATCAGCCACTTGAGGAGGCCGTTACTGCGCATGGCGGACCTCCTTGCTGTCCGGTGCCTCGGCGTCCGGTTGCGGGAGGTGCGCGGTTGGATCGAAGCGATGGATGGCGGGAAGCAGAGACTGCGCGAGGCCGCGCCCGCGCGTCACCAGGTACAGAACCGTCGTGTCCTCGGGCGTCCCACGTGGGCCTAGCACATCGTGCTGGAAGGTCGCGGTGAGGAAATCGCCTTGCAGCACGCGCGGATCGAGACTGATCCAGCCGCTGCTGCTGTTGGTGAGACGCACGGCGGTGACCCACTGGTCTTCCAGACGCCACGAGGCGAGCGCAAGCGCGCGCACTGGCATCGTCGGCATCAGCGTGCCGAGGTTCAGGTCGCGGCGCAGGTTGACTCGCATGACGCCAGGCAGCGGTTCGACCGTGCGCAGCGGCGCATAGAGGTTCTGCGCGGCGAAGCGCGTCAGTACGACCGGCACCGGGGTTTCGCGTTGCGCCGACCGCGCTCCTGCCCGGGAACGCATCGCAGCCTCGTCGTCGCTGTCCGACAGGTCGCCATAGCGCGCCTGCGTGTTTGCGCCTTCGACGATGCGGACGGGCTCCAGCGCAGGTTCACCGTCCTTCGCGGGTTCGGCTGCGATGTCCAGCAGGATCAGGGCGCCGGTGTCCGCGTCTTGCAGTTGCAGCCGCGTGGGTTCGATCGGCTCGCTGGCACGGAGGTACACGGCACCGCCCGCACTCTGTACGCGCAGACGCTCGCCGACGCCCGCGGGTACGCCAACCCGGACGTTCCTGTCGATGAACACGATGCGCTCCTGTCCGACCTTCAGCGGCACGGCCAGCGGCATGCGTTCCCAGTGCAGAATCTCCACCGCCTGGGCAACGGGTGCCGCGACCACGATCAGCAGCCCCAGCAGAGCGAGTACAGGGTGCTTCATGGGGTTTCTCCTTGAGACGCTTGCGGAGCCAGGCCGCCCTGGGCGGGCGCGGGGCGCGCCGGCTCGGGCGTGCCGATGCGCTGAGGCGTCCCGTCGTAGCAGTCGAGCGCCAGCCCGAACGGATTGCGGGCGGGGTCGATGTCCACCTTGGTGACCTTGATGGGGTAGCGCACCAGGGCGCGCTTGACCTGCTCGGCGCCGTAGTACTCGTCGGCGCTGATGTCCAGCGTCACCACCCAGTCACGATCGGAGACGATGCGCACGCGCGCCGTGGGATCGTCGCCGTAGCCGCGGCCGGGGATTTCATAGATGCCGCGCACGCGCTGCCGCAACTCACCCGTGCTGCGGCGGTAGTCGTAATCGGCCTTGAGGAACGCCTGGCAGGATGGCGTGAGGTATGCCGAGAGTGCGTACAGGTTGCGCGGATAGTCTTCCTCGCCGTTCGTGGGCCAGCGGTTGAGCGTCTGGAATACGTAGAAAGTGAAGGCATAGACCGACTCGGGCGGAACCTCCCACCACTTCCTTGTGCTGCCGGAACGCAGATCGGGGGGCACATGGATGGTCAGGTCGCGCGGGGCGCTCCACCAGCCGCCGCCCATGACCAGGGCGACGATCACCAACGCACCGGCGCCAAGGCGCAGCGTCTTGATGTGCGCCTGCAGATGGGTGATCTCGTTCTTGAAACGGCTCATCGAGTGCTCCTGCGTGTGGTCCAGAAGCCCGAGCGCGAGATCAGCACATGGCCGCCCACCCAGCCGGCCATCAACGGATGGCGGGTGGCAATGCGCCACTGAAGCTGGCGATACAGCCAGGTATCGGGCCGGCCGCGTTTGAGCCGACGCAGGATGCCGCCGCCCACGAACACGCCGAGGGCCACGCCCAGGACGACGAACGTGGGTGCGATCGCGATCGTGCGGAATACCCATGACAGTGGCGCGCCGACCAGCAGGCCGGCGCCACCCGAAAGGCCGCAGCAAATCCACAGCTCGTCGGCGGTGAGGCCGCGCACCACCACCGGGTGGCGATTCAAGCGATGCGGAAGGAACGTCACCGTTCCGTCCGCACGGACGTGCTGGTGTTCGGACATGGCCTGTCCTCGCTCAGAGGATGCCGGTGGCTTCGGTGAGCAGCCAGATGCCGATCACGAGCAGGACGGCGCCGATCGCCACGGTCAAGCCGAACTGGCCCCAGGTCTTGCGGCCGGTATGGATCTCGGCATATGTCCCGTAGGCGTGGTAGCAGACGCCCACGAACATGGAGGCCACCACCAGCAAGGCCACGAGCATGACGATGTCGTAGCCGTAGTTGCGGATGGTCTCCATGATGCCGTTGCCCGTGCCACGGCTCGGGTTCTCGATCGTCGGCAGGCCCTGCGCGAACGAGAGCGCGGGAAGCGTGAAGGCGCCCAGGGCAATGGCAGCGCGCTGGGTAAAACGGGAAGAGAGGTTGCGGCTTTGCATGATCAGTCCTTTCAGGTGGTTCAGGAGAGGAGGAAGAAACTCAGGACGAGGTACATCGCGATGAAGCGGATGCAGACGCCCACGAACTGGCGCTGGTTGAGGCGGTTCTCCGCCCAGCCCACGTAGGCCGTTCGGATGGCCCACACGCCCCAGACGAGCAGGACCGCGAACACGACGCCGACCAGGACGGTCGCCATCGCGGAAGGCGCGATGCCGCTGTTGGCTTGAAACGCCGAGACCTGGGCGCCGTTCATGGCTTGCCCTCCGCAGTCGGCGGCGGCGATGGCTCGATGGCCCGCTCGGTGCGGTAGTCGCCGGCCAGTTCCGAGGGATCGCGCGGTTGGGCGCGCGACGGCGTGAGGTGCGCCTGGATACCGGCGCGCACGCGCGCCAGGTCAGCCAGAAGCCGTGGGTAGTCGAAGTGGTAGCGTTCGCCCGGCCTGACGGGGGCATGCACGGCGCTGTCCGCGACGGTGCGCTCCAGCGCGTCGAGCTGGCGCAGCGCGGAGGCCAGTTCCTGACGCTGTGCTGGGGATTCGGAGAGGGCCGTCGGCGACTGGCCCATCAGGAGGGCCGTCACGAGGAGAATGGGCACGCCGCGATGCGCAGCGCGCCAGGTTAAAGCCACCATCGCGCCATTCCTGTGTGATCAGCAATGGGTTGATCGTGGAGATCAGGGCGGCTTCAGGCCGCAAACAATAGGAACCCGCACCCGACCGGATTGATGGCCTAGAGGTACTTCTTGAAGCTGGCCGCCGTCAGGCTTACTGCCAGTCCCAGCAACGCGGCGCTCGGCAGCAGGATCAGCAGCGGATGCACCGAGATCGGCAGAGCCAGGTAGGTCACCCACGGCAGCACGGCGAGCGGCATCAGACTCGCCTTCGCCCGGTGGTAGATGAAGCCGGATTCCCGGCCCGCGCCGAAGCGGCGCACGTCCCTCCGCACGAGACCGTCGATCAAGCCGACGAAGGCTGCCGTGAAGATCAGCGGTAGCGTGAGCACCAGGACCAGCAGACGCACGAGGAAGGTCAGTGTCGTGAAGGCCGCTGCGATCAGATAGCTCTCGGTCCAGACATAGACCTGGCTGATGTAATAGCGGAAGTTGCGGGCCTGACCATGGCTGGGCGCGCGGGCTCGTTCGGCGGTCTGGCTCATGCGCTCCAGCAGTCCCGTGCGCACGAAGACCCACTCGTAGCCGGTATCCACCAGATCGTGCGCGGTGCGCCCTGGCTCCTGCACGACCACGCTGCGCGTGAAGTGGTTGGACAGGTTTCCCAACTCGTACTGCAGCATCTGCCGGGAGTGATGCCAGCCCTGGTCCTTCCAGAAAATGTGCATGCCGACACACTCCATCACGATCGAGAACAGCAGCGAGCCGATCAGCACACCAAGCAACCGAAACGGCAAGGTGATGGTGCCGACGATCAGGCCTTGCCGACGGTTCTGTTCCCGCTGCGTGGCGGTGGCGGCGTCGCTCATGGCGCTGCCTCGTCGCTGGCCGTGCCGTCCACGCTGGCGGCTGGCGCTTCGGTTGTCGCCTCGTCGAGCAGATCCTTGGGCAGGGCCACATCCTGCAAGACCGGGGAGCTGGTGAACTCCCACCACTGCGTGGCCTCGCTGTAGCTCTGGCGCATGTATCCGGCCAGTTGCTGCAGGTCTGCCGGCATCACTTCGTCCGGGTCTGGCGCCGGCAGTGGCATGCGAACCTTCCAAAGCTGGCCGCCCTGCAGCAGCGCGAAGCACTGTCCTTTGGGCAGGCCGACTACATGCGATGGATCGATCATCGGCACGCTGGACATGCTGATGCGGTCCTGCGTGTTCGAGGTGAAGTCGGTCGCGCCGCGGATGTCCGAGCTGTCCGTCGCACCGGAGACGATGGTGGTGGTATAGACCTCGACCTTCGGCAGTTGCTTGGTCAGCAATTCGGCGGTGGCCGTCTCCCGCACCCGAAGCATGAACAGATTGTTGAAGTTCCCGATGACCTGACCGGCCTTCGCACGGTTGCCGATGCGGGCCTCGATGTCAGAGAGGGTCTGCGTGTACGCGGTGACTTGCAGCCCGGCGCCACCGCCCTTGTTGATCAACGGCACGAATTCGTCGCCCATGAGTTCATTGAATTCATCCGCATGGACGTTGATCGGCACGCGCGCGCCAGCCGAAGCATCAGGCAGACCGTCGTCGATCCCGTGCTTATAGATATGGCCTGCGACCGATACCAGGTCGGAGAACATGGAGTTGCCGACCGCTGCGGCGACCTCGGCGTCGGATAGCGCGTCCAGGCCCACATAGACGACGGCGCGCTTCCTGATCACCTGCATCCAATCGAAAATCGGGCGCGGGTCCGCCAGGTCGGAGTAGTTCGGGGCCAGGAGCTGCGCGATCTTGCCGCTGGTCAGCTTCTCCAACAGGGGCAGGAGCGAAGCGACGATCTTGTCGAAGTAGGTCTTGTCGTAGCGGACCGCCGAGCGCAGTCCGTCGAGCACCGGGTCGTAGTTGCGAGCCTGGCTCAGGTACTGCTCCAAGGCCACGACGCGCTTCTCGCGCCCGATCATGTTCCTGGGAATGTTCTTCTCGTTGAGCTTCGCCTCTATCTGGACGATCACCTCCCAGGCCTTGGGCTCGGTCTTGGCGAAGTAGTGCTGGGCGTACTCGATGAACAGCGCGTCGATGTTGATGACGTGCCGCTGGATCAGCATGTAGTCCGGGCGCTGCCCCAGTTCCACCAGGGCGCGGGCGATGATGTTGACGAAGCGCCATGCGAACTCGCGGAACGCCGCGCTGTTGCCTTCTCCCGAGAGTTGCCCCGCAACGCGGGTCGCCACTTCGCTGATGCGCCCGAAGCGGCCGACGGCGTTGTAGCGCGCGGAAATGTCGGGCCAGCCCAAATGGAAGACATAGAACTCGCCTTCGCGGCCTGCGCGCTTCGCCTCGACGTACATCCGCTTCAGGAGATCGGCATCGCCCTTGGGGTCGATGACGATCACGACTTCGTGCTCGCCCGCATCGTTCTTGCGCCGGATGTCCTGGGTCACGAACAACTCGGCAAGGCGCGTCTTGCCCACGCGCGTGGTGCCCAGGACCAGGGAATGTCCGACGCGCTCGCCGAGCGGCAGGCTGACGTCCCCTTCGTCTGGTTCGATGCCGTGCAGGCGCGGTAGTCCTCCAACGGGCGGCAGAGGCCGTACCGGGTTGAATGGCACATCCCAACTCGTGAGCGCGGACAGGCGAGACAGCGGGAACGGCGCGAACTCCAGCCGTTCCTCCAGGCGCCGCGCCAGCCGGTAGGCTGGTGTCGGCTCCACGTAGCGGCGGAACTCCGGCCGATACGTCTGCATCAGCCTATGGGTGTGCTTCTGCTCCCACAGGAAGCCGCGGCCCACGAACAGGCGTTGCTGGCTGACGGGCACGTCCTTGTTCGTCATCACGTAGCGAGGCAGGCGGCGGATGTTGCGCCGGTAGCGCAGGATGGTGCGGGCGTCGCGGTAGCGGATCGCGCCGTAGGCGCCGAACGCCAGCGCGCTGCCGACGCCCATCGACGGGCTCAGCGCGAGCGACCACGGGGCCACCAGGCACAGAAACGCGGCGCCTGCACACGCCGCGACGGTGTATAGCTCCACCGCGGGACGAAGCAGAACCTCAACCGGCAGTTTCCCCGACATGGCTTCATTGCTCGATGCCGGTGGCCGTGATCAGCGCCGGGTAGTGCCGCAGGCCCAGGCGATCGGCCAGGTCGTCGCCTGCCACGGGGGCGAGCGGGACGCCTGGCGCCAGTGCGCGCAGCCGCGCGAGGGCCTGCACGGTCTCGACATTGACGACCAGCCCGACCGCGCCACGCTCGCGCAGCGAGGCGACACGGCGCTGCAACCAGGCCCGGGAAACCTCGTCGTCGCCGACGACCACGAATGGCCGCAGGCCCGGTGCCTCAATCACCCGCCGCGCAACGGTGCCGGGCGAGAGCTTGGCGCTGCGCACCGGCAGCATCGCGGCTTCGTCCGCGGGCGTGGCGGGAACCTGGGGCGTCGGGATGGGCGGTCGGACCGGGGCATCGGTACGCGGTTGGAGATTGAGGGCTTCGTAGTACGGCAGCGCCGACGTGCCGCCGCGGTCCTCGACCACGATCAGCGGCTCGCCGGCATGCGAGGCCAGCGGCAAAGCCGTCAGCAGCACGAGCAGGCCCTTCAAGGTGCGGTTGGCCAGATGGAGTTTCGTCATGGGGAAGCCTCCTGACGCGCGGCGAGCGCCGTGGTGGTTGGCCGCGTGCCCTGCACGCGGGCGAGGTGGCGGGAAACGCTCCGCCGATAGCGGGCTGCGGGCTCGCCACCCGCGGGGCGGTGGTAGCGGCCGATCGCCAACAGCCAGTCCTCGCCCGGGCTGTGCTGTTCCTTCAGGATCTCGGACGCGATAGCGAGGTTGCGGTACGGATCGAGCAAGTCGCACGCGCTGGTGAAGCGGTGCTTGTGGTAGCCGAGGTTGATTTGACCCAGTCCTGCGTCGATGCGCGTGTGCGGCGTGGTACGCATCGCCTGCTGCAAGCCTGAGCAGGCCTCGGCGCGGGTGGCGAAGCGGCGCGACTGGCCGGCGACGTTGAGGGACCAGGGCCACGGGACGATGCGCCCGTTTCGCCGGATGCCGCTTTCTTGCAGGGCCACGGCGTAGAGCACGGTCGAGGGGATGCCCGCGCGCTTCGCGGCAAGCTGATAGGCCGGTGGCGGAACCTCCTGGGCAAGGGCCGCGCAGGCGTGGAGGCCAGCAGCGAGCACCAGTGCGCGCAGCGCCGCCGCTACGGCTGGCGCTGCCATTGGCCGTTCACCTCGCGCACGACTGCGGGCAGATCGCCGGGCAGGCCCAGCGACAGCCAGCGGCCGCCGTCATGGTTGAGCGTGATGGTGCCGCTGCGCACCCGTGCCGGATCGACGTTCGCGCGCTTGGCCCAGTCGCGGATGCGCGCGTCGTCCTGGCGACTGCCGACCATGTACAGGTCGAACTCGGCTCCCGAGGATTGCAGGCGCTGCACGAGCTGGCCGCAGGCGGCGCAGCCGTCCTTGACGAACACCGCCGTGCGACCACTGCCGCGCCCGGCGGCGCCCGGCTTGTCATCGGGCAGGTTCACGCGCTGCATACCGGGGTTCAGGCGCTGCCAGGCGTCGTCGTAGGCACGCTGGTAGGCCAGCAGCTTTTCCACGCGGCGCGCTTCGACCTGTACCTGCAGCTCCGCGTAGCGCCGCCGCTCTTCGTCGGAACGGGCCTCGATGCCCAGCACGGACAGCGGGTCCAGGTTCGGCGAATAGACGCCGATCGGCCCCTCCATCAGTTCGCGATAGCGGGCGAACTCGTCGTCGCGCAGGCCCCATTCCTTCGCCAGCCGTGTGTCCTGGCTGTGCGCGATCTGGCTCTGGCTCGTGCGAGCAGGCTGCACGTTGGAGGCTTGCTGGGGCGGCTGCTGTGCCGAAGCCGGCAGGTGCAGCGCAGACAGCAGCAGGAGGAGGATGGCGTGGCGTTTCATCGCGTGGCCCTCTGATTCAAGGAATCGCCACGCGGCGAGTCTGCTCACCGGCCTGGAACACCGCGGCGTTTCCGTCGATGGCCTGCAAGCGCCAGGAGCCGACGGCATCCCCCGGCAGCAGCACCTGCACCTGGTCGGCGGTGAAATCGCCGACGCTCGGCGCGACGGATACGCTGCGTTGGCCCGCGCGCAGCTCGGCACCCACGACGCGGAATGGCAATGGAGGTGGCACGAGGGTGGCCGCAACGGGTTTGGACGGGCGCGGCGGGTTCGGTTTGGTAGCACGCGCAGTTGCCTGGCGCGTCTTGATCTGCTCGACCTCTTCGCGCAGTGCTTGAAGGTCGGCGGCGGCCGCACGGTCACCCTGCGCCTGCTCGACCTTCGTGATGCGGGCTTCCAGGGCCTGGCGTGTCTCTTGCAGTCCCGCTGCCGTCGCGGGTGCAGGCCGCTGCTGCAGGGCCTGCGTGGTCTCCGCCAGGCCGGCAACCAGCGCTTCGAGGCGTTGCAGGCCGGAATCGACCCGCTCCCGGTCGGCAGGGTCGTTCATGGACTGGTAGCCCATGAGCACGAAAACGCTGAGGCAGATCAGCCAGAGCCACAGCAGGCTCTGCGCCACCACGGAGGCGGTCGGACGCCGGGGAGTCCGCGGGGCGTTCACTGCCGGTCTCCGGCGAGCGGGAACGTCTGCACTGCCTCGGCGGCAGGCGGTTCGGGGGCCGGCGCCGCTGCAACGTCGCTGCCGGGCTGCTCGAAGCAAACCTGTCGTGCCCGATCATCCGCGTGCAGTTCCCAGGCCGGTCCGGCCAGGGTCAGCAGCGCGTCGCGCAAGGTCATGGGGCCAAGATGTAGGTGCGCCACCGGCAACGGCAGTCCGTACAGATCGATCACCACATGTGCCGTTTGGCAAAGGCCGTAGCCGCTGCGCTTGAGCACATGCCGCAGCCCATCGCCGACAGTGGCGCGGGCATCCTCGGGCATGGACACGTCGATGGTCTGCAACAGCAAGTCGCGCTGTGCCGCTGTCGGTGCCAGCTCGACCAACGTGTAGCGGCCGTAGCGCACGACGGGAATGAACTCGGGTGCCTCGTGTTCGGTGGCCGCCGAGACTTCCTCGATGCCGTCGGATACGAGCGGCGCCGTGGTGGTCGCGCAGCCGCCAGCCAGCACCGACCAAAGCAGGCCAAGGAACCCGGTCATCAGGCGGCGTTCGGGGTGGTGAAACCAGGGTGGAGAGGGGCACATAGCTCGGCGTCCTGAAACATCGAGCCCTCACCATCGCCGCTAGGGTCGCGCGCGGCAGCAAACAATGCGAATCACGCCCCGTCCGGTTTTCCGGGGCGGCATTGGGGAGGCGGTCATTCCCAGCAATCTCTCGCGATGCCCATCGGGCCATTGGCCAGGATGGTGAGCAGCCCGAACTTTGGAGATCAATGGTAAAAAAAAACGGCCCCGAAGGGCCGTCATGGTGCAGGGAATGCGCGGATCAGTCGCGGGCCTTGATGAGGCCCGGATCGACGTCCGCGGTCCGGATGTGCGCCCAGCAGCGCACGAGTGCGCCGTTCTCGCCGACAGGGTGCTCGGTCACGACATCATCAGGTGCTTCGTCGAGGTTGCTTTCGTCGTAGCAGATCACCTTGATCTGTCCGGCGTCGCAGCACACCGAATGCACCTGGCCGTTGGTCATGTCGATCACGACGACCTGGGGAACCAGATCCAGTTCGTTGGCCGCCGACAGGATGGCGCTCTGTTCCGTCGCGTCGAAGAAGACAAATGGGCCTTCATAGCCGGCCTCATCGGCCAGCGCCTGTGCCCGGTCGTAGTGGGCGCCGATGTGATACTCGGCATCCGTCACGGTGACGTCGAAGATGGGCATGTCGGCCATGCCCGAAGCGTTGCGGCACGCGGCCGCGATACGTAGGGTTTTCATACGATGACTCCTTGGGATGAGAATAAGCGCAGCCATGCCCGCGCAGAGCACGGGCATGGCTGCAGGGCGGGAAGGAACGAGAAAGCCGGCGGCGCGAGGGCCGGCGTATGGCTTGGGAATCAGGCGGCGACCAGTTGCCGGGCCAGAGCGACCTCGACGGAATCGCCGTCCTGGTTGAGTACATCCAGCCCGGACTCGGGCACGTCGCCCGAGGTGGACTGCGAGACCATGATCTTCTTGGCCATCAGTTCCAGGCAGGTCATCTGAGAGGAGCCGGCGTAGCCGAGGTAGATCACGCGCACGGGCTGTTTCTGCCCGATACGCCAGGAGCGGCGTGCCGCCTGCTGGAGCGAGTACACGTTGTAGCCGCTTTGCATGAACACGATCGTCGGGAAGTCCAACAGGTCCAATCCCGTCTTCACAAGCTCGGGGTTGGTGATGAGCACGTCGATGCCACGGTCCAGTTGCTCGGCGATCCAGTCCTCGCGGCGGCTGGCATCCACGCTTGCGCGCAACACCGCCACCCGGAAGCCTTCCTGCTCCAGCAGCACCTTCAACCGGCTCGTCGTATCGCGCGTGCCGGTATAGACCGTGTAGGCCAGGACCTTGCGGCCCTGTGCCTTCTCTTCCTTGCAGATGTCGATCAGCTCGCGCTCTTTCGGCGTCACCTCGAACTCAGAGAACTGAGCCGGGACGAACGCCAAGGTGTTGCGCGTGCGCGGATGCACCACGGTCTCCGACCGGAAGCAGCAATCCGGCCAAGCCAGCAGCACGTTGAGGACCACGCCCAGCAAGGTCGTGTCGCGTCGCGCCAGAGCCTGTTTCAGCTCTGCGGTCAGCCGACTCGCCAGATCGCGGTAGGCCGCGGCTTGCGCCGTGTCCATCGCGACTTCACGGAACTCCTCGTCATACGGCGGCAGGACATTGCCACCGATGTCCTTGAGCTTGAGGAAGATCGTGAACGGCAGGATGCAACGCAACACGCCCTTGGGGCCGAAGCCCGGGGCCTTGACCGTTCTGACACTGACTTTCGTGCCTTTCGCGGTCTTGTGCGCCGTGCCGGTACTCTCGGAATAAATATCCCGAAGAATCCCGTGATCCCTCATGAACGCCATCGCGGCCGACGTCATGCTGCCGCTCGTGGTCGGGCGGTAGCCGTCTTCGATCATCCGCCCCGGGAGGGCTCGGAACAGCAGGTAGAACAGGTCGTCGCCGTAGCCGCCCATGAGCGTTCCGGTCAGCAGCAAGGTCTTGCGAGCCTTCGCCGCCAGTACGCCCATCGCCTGGCCCTGGGCACTACCACCGTTCTTGTACTCGTGGGCCTCATCGGCGATGAGCAGGTCGAACGTGCCTTGTGGCAGGTAGCGCTTGATGAACTCGGACGGCTGGTAGCCGCCTTCTCCAAAACCGAACTCCATGTTGGCCATGGCACGTTCCATGCGCGTGGCCTGACGGTCGGAAAACACCAGCTCGCCGTTGCCGTCCATCAAGTTGATGAACTCGTGGATGTTGTCGCCCAGCATCGACGCCAGGAACCCGTCGCCGAACTTCTGCATCAGCTTCTGCGCGGTGACTTCCCCAATGGTCGGGATGCGCTTCAGCGCTTTGAGAACGGCCGAGGACTGATCGCTGCCGGACAGGCTGCGCGGGCGGATCAGCGTCCACAGGGGGGCGGCGCAATGGCTGCACTTCCTGCGGTACTCCTCTGCTTCGAGTTCGATCGGATTGACCGGCTCGCCGTCGAGATCGGTGATGACCGTGCCGCAGTCCGGGCACGCTGCCACGTCGCCGTGGCGAGTACGCCGCGTGGTGAAGACAGGCTTCCAGTGGAACCCCATCCTCATCCTGACGCGGCCAAGGACAAAGAACTCCTGGCCCGAGGGCTGCACACCCAACTGCTCGCGCAGCTTGATGAGCTTGACCAAGGTGTCGGGGCCGTTGAGCACCCACACCTTTGCGCCCGCTACCGTCTCCTGGATCTCGCGCCGCCACTTGTAAACCAGATGCGGGGGCGAAAGAACCAGGGTGCGGCGGTAGCCTTCGGCGTTGAGTACGGCGGCCGTGGCGATGCCGACGGTCGTTTTGCCGCAGCCCATTTCGCCATTGACGATCGCAGCGCGTTCGTTGCGATCGATCAGCAGCTCGGCGACGGCATGGACGACTTCGGCCTGAGCCTGGAACAGCTTGCGCTTGAGGCTGGCGACGATGAGTTGCCGGTGCGCCTGCGGCTGGCCGGCATAGACCGGCGGGTTGGCGCTGTTGAGGGCGTCGAGCAGTTCGTCGCCGAACTCACCGACGAAATCCTGAAGGCTCAGGGTCAGAGGGGAAGAATCCGCGTCGAGCAGTTCGCCTTGGACGGACGTGGCATCGGCAGCGGTAGTTTCGAGATCGAGGGACATGGTGATGCTCCAAAGAAAATGGGGCATGCACCACCCCCAGCGGGGCGATGGCATGCCCCGTGGTGGGAAGAGAGACGGCGAACCGTCAGCGGTGGAGAAACAATCAGCGGATGGTCAACACCTCGCCTCGTGTCGCGGAGCCAGGCGTCATGTCCCACGCGCGGATGACGGGAACAAACTTGTCGGTGAGGATGCGGGTCTCGGCGATCGAGCCGTCTTCGCGTTCGGTGAATTCCCGCTGGAGCGTCTTGTCCTTGTGGGTGTCACCTTTGACGACGAGCACGCGCCCCGCCTTGGAGCGCACGACGCCGGAGATCGCGCCCGCGGCCAGAGCCAGGGCGAGATGCCATTGGGACAGGGCCCGCGCCGGTGGACGCAGCGACTGCTGCGCGGCCCCCAGGTGCGTGTCCAGCGACGGCCAGAGACCTTGCAGGCGGCCAACTTCGTCGGCGAACTGCTCGGGCTCCATCGTCACGCGGAAGAAATGCTCCGGCTCGGCCGGGCTGGCAGGGACGATGTACGGCAGGAACGGCCATTCGCTCGGCAGTTCCTCGGCTTCGACTTCGCCCAGCCCAACCTGCAGCAGCAGATTGCGCACGGCCTTGACGCCATCGGGTACCTGCTCGCGCTGGCGCACCCGGCGTCCGAAGATGACCACCTGTTTGAACTGCGTTTCCACCGCTCGGTAGATCCTCAGGTCCGTATAGTGGCGAGTCAGCCAGCCGACCAACTCCGCGTCGAGCACGTAGCCGGGGACGATGAAGACCAGCACGCCGCCGTACTGCAACAGCGACAGGCTGCGCTGGTAGAACAGCTTTTCGAGGCGGGCACGGCCTTGGCCCTGGTAGCCGATGTTGCCGTTGACGTCCTTGGACAGGTCGCCATACGGCGGATTCAGCCACAGCAGCCCGAAGGACTGCTTGGAGATCATCGTATCCATCAGGTCTGCGTGCAGGCAGTGATCGACAAGGCCGCGGGCATGGCGCGCCCGCTCCGCATCGAACTCGACGGCGAACGCCTTGGCGTGCTCGCGCCCGAGGGCATGAGCGGCTTCGGCGATCGCCACGCCTTCGCCGGCGCAGGGATCGAGGATGCACATCGGCCCATCGCTGGGCATCAGTGCGTTGAGGGCTCTTTCGAGCGTGGGCTCATCCGTGGGGAAGTAGCCGTTGCGAATGAAATTGCGGGCGAGCCGCGGAAACATGAGAGCCATGGAAGTCTCCTGGTTGGCGGGGATGAATCGCGGAGGCACGCCAAGGCGTGCCTCCGCAGGTGGCTCAAGCCGTTACCGCTTCCGGCGTCCAGATCCTGGCCGGGTACGGGTAGGCGGTGAGTACGTCACTGCGGATCAGGGAGCCCAGCGCCAAGGTCAGCGCCGGCACGTCGATAGCGAGCCGATGGCCTTCCAGCGGCCCGAGGGCGAACGGAAGGCGGGCCAGCATCTCGCGGGTTTGCAGCAGTTCCAGCACGGTCTCGCGCCAGTGATCGAGCAGCGGCAACGGGCAGGTGTCCCGCACCAGCATCCACAGGCGGTCGAGCCGGTGGGTACTGTCGCGTGGCAGCAGCGCCATCGCGCTGGCGTTGGCCTTGTCGGGCTTGACGCAGCGCCGGTCGAACAGCCACACGTTGGACAGCGAACCGAACAGCGTTCGCCGGTAGGCGCGCGTCATGCGCTTTTCCAGGCGATCGACGTTGCCGATGAATACCGGGATGCTGCCGCCCTGGTCCGTGATGACGTGGAACTGGTCCAGCCCTTGCTCGTCGCGCCCGAGGGTCAAGCGAGCAAGGAACTGCTGGATGGCGGTATCCCGCGCCCAGATAGACAGGAAGATCAGGTTGCCCTGGTCATCGCCGACGCAAGCGTCGGCCATCACGTCCGGGCATTCATCGATGCGATACAGCGTGGTGGAAGAAGGATTTGCGGGCATGGTGGTGTCCTCGGATGAACGGGAACAGCACCGCCCGATGGGGCAAGCACTGCCCCAAGGGGTGGAAGAAAATCGCTCAGTCCGGCTCGAACTGCCGGGTGTACGGGTTGAAGTGAAGCGCCTCGTCTACCGCGGTGATCGGCGTGAAGCCGTCCAGGTAGATGTTGTTGAGGTACTGGTCGCGGTAGGTCAGTGCCTGCCGCGCCTGTTCCTCGGTGAGGCCGTTGTCGATGAAGTACCCCAGCATTTCCTCGTCGGAGCACACTTCGTCGTTGGACAAACTCCCCTCGACGAGCTTCAACAGCGAGTGCGGGAGCGCAGCCAGGATCGGGTCCATGTCGGTCCTCCTGGCTCAGGCCATCAGCACCGCGGCGGTTGCCGCGGATGCCGTGGGGATGCGCCGCCGTGTGTGGTAGGCGCGAACGCCTGCACGCCAGTCGGCGGACTGCTCCGGTGCAAGGTCCAGATAGGACAGCGGGCACGTGTAATAGTACGGGTGCATGGACTCGTCCAAGGGCTTGTAGCCCCACTGGCCGCCGCTGCGTTCGAGCAGATCGCAGCGGATGTAGCGCAAGCTCTGGCCCGGTGCCAGATCACGATGCACGCCTTCGACCTTGGCAGTCATTTCGACCACGGACCACAGCACGTTGCCGCGCAGGGCGTGGGCGATGACCTTCGCGCTGGTGCGCTCGGTTTCCTGCGGTGCGATCAATTCCGCGATCAGTTCAGTTCGCGATTGGTTTGAGAAGTACCAGCCCATGAGAGGCCTCCTGAATAAGTTGAGCCGGAGGCCTCCCGCAGGGGAGAACCCCCGACGGGTGATGGAATGCCGCATGTGCGGCGATGGAATCCAGTGGCGGCTTTCAGTACGAACCGCAACCGGCCGGGCAGCAGCCCAGCGTGATCCCGTGCGAACAGCAGCCGTTTTCGGCAAGCCAGTCCTGGGTTTCCTGCCGCTCGGCAGGCGTTGCGTAGTCCCATTCCTGGGCTGCGATTTCCAGGGCCTGAGGGCGCTGGTCTTCCGGCAACCGACCGACTTGCGTGTCGATCTCCGAACTGAAAAGCGTGACCCAGTGTTCCCAGGACAGGCCGCAACCACGCTGGGCGTGCTCGGCGGCTGTCTTGCAAACAGCCCGCCACGCGGATTCATCCAGCGCGGACCGGGGGACATCGCAAGCGATGGTGGACATGATGGAGACCTCCAGAAAAAAGCCGGGCCTCCCCCGCAGGGGGAAGGAACCCCGGCGGGTGGATGAAAAACACCGCGGATGCGGCGTCTGCGATCACGCAGGTTGCAGTTCGGCCTCGCGGCTCCACTCCTGCGTCTTGGGGTTCATCTCGTAGCCCAGCTCGCGCAGGCGGGCAACCTGCGCGCGCAGGGTGCGGCGGTCGATGGTCGAATCCAGTCGCACGGTTTCGCCCAGCGGCCACAGCAAACTGAACAGCACTGCGTCCCCGTCTTCGGTGCCGCCAGAGGCAGCGGCCGCAGCGGGTGGCGGTGCATCCACGCCGAAGGGCGTGGTATCGACCAGCGGGTCCGCGGACGCCTGCACGGGCGCGGGCTTGGCGGGCCTGGACGTCTTGGCGGGCTTGGCCGGCGTTGCCGCAGGCTGCGTCCCCAGCTCTTCATCGAGCGGATCGACGTCCTGCGTGGCGAAGCTGCGTGCTTCGTCGCGGCTCAGTTTGTCGATGCCGTAGAGCGTCATCCCGTCCAGGCTGGCGCGGATCTCGAACCGCATGCCACCGCCGACCGGGTAGGACTTCGGGAAGATGTACCTGATGATGAATTCCCCGTCGTACTTGCCTTCGGGGTACTGCTCCAGTTCCGGGTCTTTGACCTCGAACGTACCGAGGTGCGTGGCGAGGCGGCCGACCGTGAACGGGCCGTTCTTGCCGCGAATGGTGCGCAGCGTGAGTTGGCCGGGGACGACGACGGGCGAGACCGATTTTTCGGGCGCCGATGTGACTGCCATGATGGTTCTCCTGTTGACGAATAGGAAAAACGACAAGGCCCCGTGAGGGGCCATGCCGGATCAGAACGAAGCAGCCAATGCCGGCTCCTGCTCCTCGACTTCACCTGCGGGCTCGCGCTCGGCGGGCTCGTCCGGCTGGTCGGCAACGGTGTCGGCGGCAACCTCGGCTTCGGGCGCGGGTGCGTCCTCGGCCTGCGGCGCCTCGGCTTGCGCCTGGCTCGTCGGATAGACCTGGGTGCCGTCGATCTTGATCAGACCGATATGGACCAGCGTCGATTCCAGGCTCGCTCCCGGTTCCCCGGCGCGCTCGCCCTTGGTGCGGATGTACGGATCGACCTTCATGTCGTTCAGACGGAAGGCGATCAGCACCTTGCGGTCCCCTTCGATGGCCTGCACGCACCGGCGAACCAGGTGCTCGGCTTCAGGGGTGGAGACGATGGTGTCGATGTACCGATACTCCGGTTCATCGACAGGCCCGGCCAGCGCGGCGACGGTGCATGCGAGGAACGGATCGCCATCCTTGGGGGTGACGTCCTTCGGGCGGCTGAGGTAGCCGATGCCGCGGGTGATCAGTTCGTGCTGCCTGATTGAAGCCAGTTCTGCCCGGTCAAGCGGCTCGGCCTTGAGCAGTCGCGCCTTGAGGGACGCGCCGGCCTGGCCCTTGTGCTCACCCTTGTCGCGGATGTACGCATCGCCCCAGAGGTCGCCGAGGCGGAAGCGCACCAGCGGGCGCTGCTTGGGATCGTCAACGCCGATGTAGCGCTGGACGAGCTTCTTGGCCTCGGCACCGGAGACCTTGACGTCGAAGTAGCGGTAGATCGGGTCCTTGGCGGAACCGACCAGCGCTGCGATGGTGCATGCCAGGAAGGGCTGCGCGCGGCGGCCGCCCCGGACAGGCACTTCACGGGCACGCTGGATGTAGCCGATGCCCGAGGTGTGGATGTCGAAATACGATTTCTCGTTGGACGTGGTGTTCATGGTGAATCTCCATAGGGAAGAAGCGGAGACACACCGGCCCACGCATGCGGGGAAAGGTGCGTAACCCCGCGGTGGGTTGAAAAGGCGAAAGCATCCGCCACCAGAGACTGGTGGCCGCTCGCGAACGGATGCGGTGCGAGCTGGCTCGGTCACGCAGCGGGAGCTGCGCCGCAACCTCAAAGACCGATGGCTGCCTGGCATGTCGCTGACAACGTCAGCAGGCATGGGATCAGCATGGCCGGGCCTCGCGCGCGCGACAGCAATCAATCGGCATCCGGGCGCTTCCCTTTGTCCACGCCGCCCGGCGCCTGCCACAGGCACTTGGGGCCGCGCAGGTGGTCGGGCGTGTCGGCGCGGGGACGGCTGGGGCGGCTCCAGGCACCGCCGCCGCGCGTGCCGACCAGCCGCCAGCCGGCGGCGCGCAGGCTGGTGCCGCCTTCCATTGGCAGCGTGTAGGTGATCAGCCGCGTGTAGCCCAGGGCCTTGGCCGCCTTCCATGCCGCCCCGTAGAGCTTGCTGCAGGCGTTCGGCGTGCCATCGGTGCAGAGCCTGGTCACTTCGAGAGTCCAGCCGTCGTCCAGGTGGCGTGCGACCGGACGGCCGACGATGGCCACGCCGCAGATGCAGTCGCTGCCGGACAGCGTGATCGCCAGGGCGAACTTCGCCCCCTGAACCGGACGGTGGTGGCGATGGTGCTTCTGCACAAAGGCATTGGCACAGCGCAAGGACACCGGCAGCAGTTGCAGCGATGGCGAGATCGGTTGCCTGGCCATGCGCGTCAGTCGCCGCAGAAGCAGGCGATCGGCTCCTCGGCGTCGAACAGGTCGCCCTGGTCGGCGGCGAAGCGCGCCAGGTCGGCGTAGCTGGGGCCGTCGGCGCGGAACCGGGCGCCGCTGGGCTTGCTGGCCAGGTTCAGCGATTCCATGCGAATCCACCACACGGCGGTCTCCGGTCGGGCCTTGATGAGGGCCAGGCGCTGTCCGCGCGGCTTCAGGAAACACAGATCGCAGTTGCCTTCCAGCGTGCGCCCGTTCACCGTCAGCAGGTCGAGGTCGAACGGCTGCGCCTGCCAGAAGGTGCCCACGTCGCGCACGGTGACGCCGGTGTCCGCCAGCGGCATGCACATCGTCT
Organism: Luteimonas huabeiensis HB2; assembly: GCF_000559025.1. Lineage (GTDB taxonomy): Bacteria > Pseudomonadota > Gammaproteobacteria > Xanthomonadales > Xanthomonadaceae > Luteimonas > Luteimonas huabeiensis. The sequence continues at coordinate 127,665 of NZ_JAAN01000019.1, forward strand.
CGTGGGTCGATTCGGTGGAATGGCCGCGCGCACGAATCTTGGCGACGCGCCGCTGCTCGTCGGCGCGGATGCCGATCATCTGGTCCCAGTCCGTCCAGCCCAGGTGCCGCAGGAAGCGGTGCATCGGGCGAATCTTCAGGCTGGTCGTGCAGCCACGCGCGACGGGATTGGGCAGGTACTGGCGCTTGCGGATCAGCGCCTCGAACGGTTCGCCCTGGCGGCTGGCCCGCTCGAAATCGACCAGCGTGAAGCCCGGTTCTGTGGGCAGGTACTCCAGCCAGTGGATCGGTACCTGCCAGTGTTCGGCGCAGTCGCGCACGAAGCGCAAGGTCGCTTCCACTTCCTTGCCTGTGTTGGCGAAGCAGACCACGGTGTCGGCAGGCAGGCCACCATTGGTCTGCAACACGCGCCAGAGCATGTAGGCGCTGGTGCGGCCACCCGAAAAGCTGATGCAGGTGGGTTGAGTGATCTTGAATGGGTCGTGCATGCGGTCTTCTCCGTGGGCATGTCGGCGGTGGGCCGACGAGGCAGGCCATGGCGGCCAGAGACGAACGCGCACGCGCGGCGATGGCCGCGTGCGAAGAAAAGAAAGCCCCCGGTGCGGGGGCTGCGAGGGTCGCGCGGCGGTTGCTGCGCTATGCCGGAGGAACCACCTCCAGCGATAGATGCGTGGCGGTGGCGGACAGCATCAGGTCGTCCGTGCCGTGCAGGATGCGTGCGAAGACGCCTTCCTTCGGGTCGAAGAACTCGCCGAAGTCGTCACCGCCCAGTTCGGCGCGCGCCAGTTCCCACCAGTCATCGAACGGGTCGGTGTCCGGGTTGCAGCCGACGGCATAGGCCAACAGCTTCACCCGGCCGTCCGGGCGGCGTTCCCCACGCTCGGCGAGGAAGTACACGCCCTGGTCCTTGGCGAGGACGATGCGGCATTGGTTGGCGACGGCCTCGGCCAGCACGGGACGCAGGTCGGAGCCTTTGAATCGAAGTGACATGGTTGAAATCTCCTGAAGAAAAAGGCCCTCCACCCGAACGGATGGAAGGCCTGTGGGGGCAAGTCGGCGGGAGGTTGAGGACTCAGCCGTAGTGCCGCGTGGCTTCCTGCCAGGGAACGATGCGTGCATCACGGCCGGTCGAGGTCGGAAGCGGCAAGCTCCCGGTCTCTTCCGTCGAGAAGCGCGTCGCCTGGTCGAGCCGGACCCAGCCGAACTCGTTGGACCAGAAGCCAGCGCTGTCGCTGATGGCGGACTCGTTGGGCGAATACACCACCCAGCAGTCGCCCGACTCGGACGTCACGCCGGCACTGCCTGGCGCCGCCGGGGAGCCTTGGCGTCGAGAACGGTTACGTCGATCAGGCGCCAGCGCCCGTCGTCGATGAGCCGCTCCAGCACTTCACCGAGCATGTCGAAATACACCTCGTCATGCCGATCGACCAGTTCACCGTCGCGGCGCAGCTCTACAACGTAGGTGTCGCCGCCGCGGTCGTAGAGGATCGTCACCTGGCCGTCAAACTTCGCGGTCGAGACCGTGAAGCTGATCGCCGGAGGCGTTTCGATGATCTTGGACGGCTTGGGATCGACCCAGGTGAAGTCGCGGGCGTCCGCATCGACCAGCATGTGGGTGATGCGCCGGAACCCGTCGGGCGCCGGCATTTCCTCCAACTGCTGGATGAGCTGGCCCAGTTCCATGCACTGCGGCTCGGGGATGGGCAGCTTGGCCGGCGCGGAACCGAGGATGTGCCTGGTGATGGTGTAGGGAACACCATCCGAGGTCTTCTCGGTGGTCACTTCCGGGGTGTCCGCGCGCAGGCCGTCGAAACGGCGGCGGGCATACGGTTGGACATGCACCTTGGCGCCTTCGCTGGGAACGGAGGTCACCAGGTTGGGGTCGAGCACGGCGAACTCGGAAGGCTTGAGCTTGACGACGATGGCATTGTCTGTCGCGGCGACCACCTTGCCGTCGAAAGGCTGGGGGTCGAAGGCGAAGCCCAGCGCCGAGGACTGCGGCTGATCATCGAACACACGGTACTTGATCGACCGCACATTGCGGGGCACATGGCCCGCGACAAGCGAAGGCATCAGAGTCTTGATGAGAGAGCGATCCATGGGAATCTCCTTGAGGAAAAACAAGGGATTCCCCGCCCGCAAGGGAGAGGTCCCTTGTGGGTGGATGGGCGCGATGCGTCCGTAGGAAGAAACGACCAGCACGGTCTCCCGCGCTTGCAGCCTCGAAGGTCTCGGCTGCCTGGGCATGTGTCGGCGACGCCGACGAACATGGGGCAAGGATGGCCTTGGGGTGAGCGGCCCGCCCGCAGGAAACCGCACCGCGCCGCATCCGCTTTCTTGAACTGCGGGCAAGAAAAAGCCCCTCGAAAGGGGCTGGATGGGTCAGGCTTCGTACACGAAGTAATGCTCGCGCTGACGTGGAAAGAAGACATGCTTCCACGTGTCGCCGCTGGTATTGCCACCGTCGAACACGACCATTTCGTAGTCGTCAAAGTCGGTGTCCACCAGGTCGGCGCTGGCGATATGGCGCATGTGCAGCGTGCCGCTCATGCGCTCGAATACCAGGATCTGGCCGATGGCGTCGTCCTGGCCCATGGCGTTGACGCAGGCTCCAAGCTGATGCTCGAAGTCGCGTGTGGGTGAGATGAGATCGGGGAACATGAGGTTGCTCCTATGAAAACGGACCAGCCCGGTTCCTGGCGAGGAGACGGGCTGGCATGGGGGGACAAAGAGGAAGGCTGGCGCGTAGCGCGGCTGCTAGGACTCGGCCAGTGGCAGGCCCAGCAGCGCGGGTGCGTCGGCGTCGAGGATCAGGATGCGCACATCGGCCTGGCCAGCCAGTTCAAGGATGTTTGCCAGGTCGTCCGGCATGTCCTTGTTCCGGTGTTCCTGCCGAAGCTGCTCCGCGGTGATGCCCTCGGCATGCTCCAGGTTCCCGTCCGTCCATGGCGTGGAGATCAGCTTGATGCCGATCGCCGGGCTGTACGGAACCCGGAAGGCGATGAACAGGAAGGCTTCGGCCGTGGCGAGGTCTGCCAGATTGGCGAGGTAGTGCCAGGTCTCGATGGAGATGTGATCGCGGCTGATTTCCCAGGCCCGGCTGAAGTACCCGGTCTCGAAACTCAGGCGCTGTACGACTTCCCGCGCGGCCTCGGCCGAGTAGGTGTCACCGACGTGGACCGGGCGGCCGTCGAAGTTGTCGCCATGGATGGCATAGACCACGGCACCGATCACGCCTTCGCCGTTGACGCCTTGACCGGCATCGCACTCGGCCAGCACTTCGGCACTCACAGGTTCAGGGCCATTGCTGACCACGGCGAAATCGCCGGTGACGATGCAGGAGGACGAAACCAGGTCCTCGTCGGAGAAGTGCTGTTGGCTCGCGTGGATGTTTCGCCAGACATGCGGGCTTCCGTCCTCGTAGCCGATACACAGCGTGCGGACAATTTTCAGATTCCAGTAGCCGCGGAGAAAGGGATTGGGTTTCTGGGACATGGGAACTCTCCAGATTGAATAATGGAGCCAATTCCCGCCACCGGGAATTGGACCCGGTGGGTTGAAAGGGGGAAATGCGTCAGTCGGCGCTGATCGTTGGCATCTGGGCCAGTCGTTCGGCGGCGCGATGGCGGACATTCAGGCGGAATTGCTCATCGCTGATGCCTGCGAGCAAGTTGGCTGCCTCCAGCGCGATCAACGCCGAGGCCTCCTCGATGTCGGCGGCCAGGATGGTTTTGCGCAGTTGGTCGCCGAGTTGGAGCGCCTGCGATGACGTTCTGAAAACCTCAACCTCGCGGCTCAGATAGCAGCCATTGCCGCCGAACTCGAACAGCCTCGGCCTGCTGCAATGCCAGCAACCCTCGAACTGGATGGCGGTCAGGTGATGGCCGTCATCGAAGCAGGTGGCAATCAGAAGCAAGGCTTCCAGATCGGCACTGTCCTCGAACTGGTGGTGTTCGATCAGGTTCTCCAACTCTTCGTCCTGCTCGGCACCGAAGTGCGCGGCCAGTCGTTCGAGCAGAGGTGGAATCGACAGCTCTTCGTCGTCGGGCATGGGGATGTCGAGTTGTGCAGCCAGCTCTTCCAGACCGTCCAGCACATCTGTCCATCGCGGATCATTGGTCTCGGCGATCAGGGCGATGTAGGCCTGCCCATTGCCGGGATGACTCTCGTCCAGTGCGAAGGTGCCGAACAGCGCCTTGATGACGGGGGTCACGTGGTCGAGCACGAGAACGCCCGTACCCTCGTAGTAGTTGTTTGCCATGGGGGCTCCTTTCGGGAAGTGAGCGGAGCCAGCCCATGCGGACGATGGCATCCGCAGGAAATTGCCCAAGGCCGGTGGCGTTGGGCGATGAGGAAGAAATCGAGGGACATGGCCTTGTGGGCGCATGTCCCTCACGGGGGGAACGAGGAGACGGTGGTGTGCCGGAGACCGGCTCACCAGCCGCTGTAGTTCACCAGCAGGTCGGCGATGACCTTGCGGCGTTGCAGATCGAGGCCATCGAAGTCCGACAGCCCGTCGAAATGGCAGCGTTTGAGCATGGCACCGCCCTCACGCGCGTTGTAGAAGCTGACCATGGCGGACAGGAACATGCGTTCCCCGCTGCTCAGGACGCCGAGGGCGTCGTTGAGCCGCAGCATGTTGGGACGAAGATCCCACTTGCTCTTGGCCTGGTTCAAGCCTTCACGAGTGCCGTCGCCGAACCATTCGGGGCCAGCGATCTCGACGCCGCGCTTCCAGGCCTCGAAGAAGGCTTGGGGCGCGGCAGCGAAATGCTGCTCTTCCCGCATGATCTGATCGACGACTTCCTGGGGCAATAGCTGGTTCATGACGTGATTCCTCCAGTTGGATCAGGGAACGGCGAGCTGGGACCAGCCGCCTCTAACGAGGGCACGTTGAGCCGCGGCATAGCTGCGGAAGTACTCGCGGGATTCCCGCGAAACCGGGCCTTCGGTGTCGCGCGTGCCGATGTAGTGACCGGCGGCGCTTTGCAGGACTTCGAGCGGCAGGAACTTGCCGCAGTAGGTCAGGGCCAATTTCCCGAAGGACTGGCCGAAAGAGGCTTGCTGGGACATGGATGGGCTCCTTGGAAAGAACGGGGCCGTGTCCCTCACGGGATGGCAGCTCCCGCACGCGGTGGATAAAAAGCATCGGCGTCACGGGGACGCTCGCCCGCGGAATGGATGCGATTCGGACTGGTGGGTGACGCGGGTGAGACCCGCGACAGCCTGAAACCCTGGCTGCTGGCATGTGCTGACGAATCAGCGAACATGCGGGCAGCTTCGTGCGAGGCCCGCACTACGTCAGTTGGAAAACGGCATCCGGCCCAGCCCCGATTGATGGGTGCAGAAAAAGAAAGCCCCGCATCGAGTGCGGGGCTGTCAGGCTCGTGCGTCGGCGCTGGGTCAGTCGGGCTTACCGCCCAGGACATGCTGCTTCCACAGGTCGAACGCCTGAACGGGAGGAAGCTCGGCGAGGATGACGATGGGCTGGGCCTGCCGGGTGCGCAGCGAAGCGAAGTACGCTTTGCGGTCGGCGATGGCCTTGAGCTTGATGCCCTTGATGAACAGCAGTTTGCCGTCCTTGATGAACAGCACCTTGTTGCCGATGTCGCGGTTGAACGCGGCTCGCACCTTGCGATCGGCGTGCATGGCATCGGCCAGTTCATCGACCAGGAAGTCGAGCGTCATGTCGATGTAGTGAGGGTCTTCACCCTCATGGCCGAGATCGAGCGGCGCAGGCGGCAGGCTCTTGGCGAAGGCTTCGGCCTGAGCCAGCAGCGCCGCCTTGCCATTGAGCGCGCGGACGAACGTCGAGCCGCCATGCCCGTCGTTGCGGGCCTCGGCGATGGGAGTGCCGTCGAACACGACGGTGGCGCTGAAGCACATCGTTTCCTCGCTGGCGAAGTCGGCCACCTTGAGGTTCTTCAGCGTGATGCGGTCTTGCTTGGTGATGTTTTCCATGTGAAGTCCTGAAATCGACCGGGTGGCGACATGCCCCTGACGGGACGTGGCAGCCATCCCGTGGGTTGGAGAAAAGAGGCATCGGTGCCCCGGTGGGCAGCGTTCGCCGGTGAGATGCCGAGGCGAACTGGCGGGTGGCGTGGGCGGAACCCACGGCAGCCTTGACACCCTGGCTGCGGGCTGCTGCCGATACATCGGCAATGCAGGAGGGAGAATGGCGCGGCCCGCAGGCTGCGTCGCCGATCAATCCGAAGCGGTCGAGCCCGTCTTGTGCAGGCACTGCACCAGGCGCTGGCCCAGCCATGCCATGCACGGGACGGCCATGGAGTTGCCGATCGCCTTGTAGCGCGGTGCGTCCGCGGCGGGCTTGCCGCGGTACGGGATCAGCGTGTAGTCGTCGGGCATGCCTTGCAGCCGCTCGCATTCCACGGGCATCAGCCGCCGCACGCGCCAATGCGACCAGTCTCCGTGGCCGGGGTCAGTCCAGTCGTACCGGAAATGCGCCTCGAAGTCGGGGGTCAGCACATGGGGCTTGTCCGCGCCGCCGCCGCTGGTGCGCAGCGCGGCCGCTACGCCGCCACCCAGCTCAGCGGCAAGACCATGCTGCCGTCCCCGTAGGGCAACGCAGGCCACCATCGGCACCCCGTAGCCCGGCTTGCCGTTGGACAAGACGGTGCAAGCCACCTGGCCGTGGCCCGACTCGAAGCGCACTTCGCCGCGGTTGTTCTGCGCGAAGGCGATGGCGGGCACGACACCGGCGTTCGCATGGCTGTTGCAATGCCCGCCAGCACGCAGCGTTGGCGTCAAGTCGATCGTGGCATCCGCGCCGCTGCCCTGGGCGGTGAAGGCGATGATCGGCACCCCCTTGCCCGTGCCGTCCTCGCTGCTGCCCTTGCCGTTGTTGGCGGTGTCGAGGGTGTGGGCGATGCTGCCGGCGATCGACTGCACCATGAACGTCTCCGTGCGGATGTCGTGCTTGGGGCCTGCGGCCATGAGGCATGCCGCCACATCGACGGGGCCGGCGCCGCCGCTGAATCCGAACGTCGTCGTGACCGTGCCGTAGGGCTGCTTCAGTCCTGCAAATCCCGCGTGTCCGCCTGCTGCTGCAACACCCGGTCCAGCAGCGTGGGCAACTTCTTGCCACGGCGCGCGGCACGCAGAAGAATCCCCGAGCAGGCCTGCGCGCTCAAAAAGTACTTCGACGGGATCGAGGCCATCTCCACCACTTGCCACAAGAAACACACGCTTGCGGCGTTGGGCGACGCCGAAATATTGAGCGTCGAGCACGCGCCAGGCGATGCGGCGGCGGGGTCCAGACACACAACCTGCGTGCGCCCATTTTTCCCCTGGCGGCTGGAGCGCACGGCCTTCTCCGGCCAGTGCGCCCAGGAAATGCCCGAAGGCATTGCTGCGGTCGTTGAGGACGCCGGGGACGTTTTCCCAGACGAGCGTTGCCGACGGGCGGCGGTCTTGATGGCGGGTTTGGTCGATGGCATTGGCAAGCTCCACATAGGCAAGGGTCAAGGCACCGCGCGGGTCATTCAGTCCCTGGCGTGCGCCGGCAACGCTGAACGACTGGCACGGCGTGCCGCCGACCAGGATGTCGGGCGCGGGCACGGTGCCGGCGCGCACTTGGCAGGCAATCGCGGTCATGTCGCCCAGGTTGGGCACGCGGGGGTAGCGGTGGGCGAGCACGGCGCTCGGGAACGGCTCGATCTCGGCGAACCAAGCGGCTTCGAGGCCGAGGGGTTGCCAGGCGAGGCTCACGGCCTCGATGCCGCTGCACACGCTGCCGTACAGCAGTGGCGCGGCCTGGGGCGCACCCTGAAGGGTGCATGGTTGCGGGTTCATGTCGGGTCTCCTGTTCGTGTGGCCCTGGGCCCCTGGGCGGGCCGGGACGTTGATGGGCAGGAGAAAGGCGCCGAAGGCCCATCGGCCTTCGGCTCGGGAGGACAGAACCACCCGTGGGCTGTTGCAGGCCCGGTCGTCGCTAGAACCGTCTGCTGTCAGCAATCACACCCGGCCCATGTCGTGGCTGGGGCCGGCATCGTCTGGCGCACATCCGCGCACAAAGGGAGCCCGTTTTTGCGCCGGCGGGCACCGGCACCGAATACCGCTGACCACGAAGGGTCTCCGGGTGGCTCGCGCAACCTGGCAAACCATCAGGGGACCCTTCGCAGAGGCGGAAAAAATGCAGATCAGCAGAACGCGCAGGAAGCGGTTCGCGGAAGAGCTACCTTCAGGTCCCGCGGCCGGGGACGGCTGGGCGGGACGCGCACACGGACGAAGAAGGCGTTGCGCGCTGGGCGTCCCGCAGGGCGTGCGGGACACAGGCCACGCCGCCGATGGCGGGCACGGCTCACGGGGAATGGGGTCGGTCAGGAGCCCTTGCGGCCGCTACTGCGCGGGCGCGAGGCACCACGCTTGGACGTGCCGGTTTCGACCGGCAGCGTGCCTTTGCAGCCGGGGTAGCGACTGCACGACCAGAATGGGCCGCTCTTGCCGGTGCGCTGGCGCGTCGGTGCGCCGCACTGCGGACAAGCCGGCCCCAGGGGAACCTTGATGGACAGGGACGTGCTGCCGTACTGCGCGATCAACTGCGAAATCCACGCGGCCTGCTTGCCGATGAACACGTCCAGGGTGAGCTGTCCGGCCTCGATCATGTCGAGCGCCTGCTCCCACACCGCCGTTGTACCGGGATCTGCAATCGCCGCAGGTACGGCGTCGATCAGCGTGAATGCCGCATCCGATGCGCGAATGGAGCGTCCTTTCTTCACGAGGTAGCCGCGGGCGATCAGCCCGCTGATGATGTTGGCCCGTGTCGCCTCGGTGCCGATGCCCGTCGTGTCCTTGAGCTTCTGCTTCAACCGCGGATCGCTGACGAAGCGCGCAACGCCCTTCATCGACTTGACCAGTTCGCCCTGCGTGTAGGGCTTGGGCGGCATCGTCTTGAGCGCCTTGATCTCGGCCTCGGCCACTTGGCACGCCGCGCCCTCGCATAGTGCAGGCAGCATCTGGCTGCGCGCGGCGCTGTCGCCGTCCTCGTCCGCTTGCGGCTCGGCCAGCACCAAACGCCAGCCCTTGACGATCACCTGCTTTCCTGTGGCCACCAGCTTCTGCTGGCCACAGGAAAGCTCAGCCACGGTGCGGTCGAATTCGTGGTGAGGAAGGAACTGCGCCAGGTAGTGCGCCCGGATGAGCCGGTACACCGCCAGTTCCTTCTCGCTCATGGCAGAGAGGTTCGCAGGTTCGAGCGTCGGGATGATGCCGTGGTGCGCCGTCACCTTGCCGTCGTTCCAGGCGCGCGAGCGCTGGCAGGAGTCGAGCTGGCCCATGATCGGGCGCAGCGAGGGATCGGTCTTGAGCAGGCTGTTCAGGACCGTGGGCACCTCGGCGAACATGCTTTCGGGCAGGTAGCCGGAATCCGAACGTGGGTACGTCGTGGCCTTGTGCGTCTCGTACAAGGCCTGCGCGATTTCAAGGGTCTCTTGAACATCCAGCCCAATCTGCTTGGAACAAACCTCCTGAAGCGTTCCCAGGTCGAACAGCAGCGGCGGGCCTTCGCGCACGCGCTCTGTCTCGACCGATACTACCTGGGCGCTGCCCGCAGCGCGGATCTGCTGCACGGCCTGCTGAGCGATGGGCTGCTGCAGACAGCGGCCGGCGTCGTCGGTGCAGCCATCGGGCGGAACCCACTGCGCGCTGAAAGCCTGTCCACCCTCGGACAGGGATACGTCGATGGCCCAGAACGGCACCGACTTGAAGGCTGCGATCTCGCGGTCACGGTCCACGACGAGCTTCAGGGTCGGCGTCTGAACTCGGCCGACGGACAGCACGCCGTCGTAGCCGGCCTGTCGGCCCAGCACGGTGAACAACCGGCTGAGGTTCATGCCCACGAGCCAGTCGGCGCGCGAGCGCGCCAGTGCCGAGTAGTACATCGGTAGCGTGTCGGAAGACGGCCGCAGCTTGCCGAGCGCGGTGCGGATCGATGCATCGTTGAGTGCCGACAGCCATAGCCGCTCGATGGGGCCGCGGTAGCCGCACAGGTCGATGATCTCGCGGGCGATCAGCTCGCCCTCGCGATCGGCGTCGGTTGCAATGACCAGATGGGTCGCCTTCGCCAGAAGCGCTTTGACGACCTTGAATTGCGTGGCGGTCTTCGGTTTGACCTCGGCCCGCCATTGCTGGGGAATGATGGGCAATTGCTCCAGCGACCAGCGCTTGAGCGCCGCGTCATAGACCTCGGGAGCTGCCGCTTCTACGAGATGGCCGATGCACCAGGTGACGGTGACGCCGGAGCCGCTGAGACAGCCTTCACCGCGCTGCGTCGCGCCGAGAATCCGGCCAATGTCTTTGCCCTGGGAGGGCTTCTCGCACAAGAACAGCCGCATGTCCGTCCATCCGAATTCCGTGGTTCATTGAGTTGCTGGAATCGAGGATGCCGAGCAGCACCGGGGGCAGCAGCAAACAAGCCGCATGCGATGGCGACCACTTTCACGGGATGGAATGGCTGGGACGGGAGAGGCGTGCGGCCCGGGGGGGTGTGGGCCGGGAGCCGCGGTTTTCGGGAGCGCGTGGAATCCGGTGGAAGTCGATGGAGCTATCCCCTGGGGATAGCTCGCAAGGGCATGGGGCGACGGACAACTGCCGCCGCCCCATGCCGGATCACTTCCTGCGCTTCGGCTCCTTCGGCGCGGTCGGTTCCTGGGCGGCTTGGGGTTTCGGCTGCGTGTCCTGCGTGTTCTCCGGCTGCCTGGGGCTGACGGTCACGGACTCGATGCGGAACGGCAGGATGCCGACGCTGCGCGCGTTGATCTGCCAGGTCTCGCGCGGCTGATCCTCGTTGTCCGTCCAGGGTTCGCGCTCCATGCGGCCGACGACCAGCACGCGCATGCCTTTCTGGTACAGGTCCTTCCAGTGCGCGGCATCGCGATGCCAGATTTCCACCGGCGCCCAGAAGCCGCCGCGATCCTCGAAGTCGCCGCCCTTGGTGGGGACCGGGTTGTCGAAATACACGTTCAGCCGCAGCAGCCGCCGCGGCTCGTCGTTGCCGTTGGGGAACTCCCGGTACTCGGGGGGCGAGCCGATGTTGCCCTCGCCAGAAAAATGCGTGCTCATGTTGCAATCTCCATGGTGGTTGAAATACCCGCACCTGATCGGCGTCGGGCGCGTGCTGGGGTGCCCGGCGTGATCACCGATCACGTAGTGCGGGTGGGGTGGACTTGAGCCGGCGCAGGTAGGCGTCTTCTGCCTTGGACGCCTTGCTGGCGCATTCCTGAGCCTGCCTGCCCAAGGTGTGCAACAGGCTGATCTGCATGTTCAGCGTGATGCGCTGAAGCTCAATGGCGTGCAGGTCGGCGAGCAGGTTGACGGGCGTGCTGGTGCTCGCCATCAGCTCCTGCCACAAGGCCACGCCCATGGCCGACCTGTCGTGCTTGCGCCAGCGCAGAAACGCTGTGCCTGCGCCAGTGGTCTGCTGGGCCAGTTCGATGGGTAGCAGGTGGAAGGGATGCCCGACTGCCTGTTGCAGCACCTGTCGCTGCGCCAGGGCAATCAACTCGTCGCGCATGGCGAAGCACTGGCTGGCCCAGGCCTCCAGGTCCCCTTTACCTTTAAAGGGCTTTAAAAGGCCTTTTTGAGAGCCTGCGTGTTCCAGCCGCATGAAGGCTGTCTGTTGCAGCGGGTGGAAGTAGCGGGCTTCGCGGTTCGGGTCGCTCATGCCTGCTCGTCCTCGCCGGACGTCGCTTCGGGGGCCTCGGTGGCGGCGGCTTCGTCACTCGCGGATGGTGCTGCGGCAGGACCGTCACCGCGCTGCTGCAGGCCACGGCGCACGATGGGCGGCGCGAACTTCGAGCGGCGCGTGCCTTCCAGCACGTCCTGCGGCAACTCGCCGAATTTCTCCAGCGCCGCCCGGGCTGCGGCGTTTTTCGCGGCGAAGTCGTCGCGGGTGCAGCCCGAGTAGCGGTACTGCTGGGCCAGCGAGAACAGGCTGCGCAGTGCATGGGCGCCTTCGTTGAGCCAGCGTTCGAGCGTCGAGCGATCGATCAGCGCAGTGTGGTGCGCGAGGATCAGCTTGCGGGCGATGTCGTCGTAGTCAGCGAGCAGATACACGGCGGCAAACCCGAGCTGCGCATTGACGAACAGCGGCAGCTTGACGGGCTGTACGTTGAGGTTCTCGCCCAGGGTGAGTGCCGGCGGCACGCTCGCGAGCGCCTGGTCCACCTGTTCGCGCAGCGATTGCAGCGTGGCCTTGGTCTGGTCGAGCTTGTCCTCGATGCGCAGCATCCAGAAGTCGCTGTACGGGTCGTCCTGCTCCGAGCCGCGCCGCATCTTGTTCATCTGGGCGATGTAGCCGTTCAGGCCGACGATGCCCGGTCGTCCCTCGGCGGCGGCGCGGCCGTGCCAGATGCGCGAGGCGTGGTGCGTGTGCAGCGTCAGCGACATCGCGCTGCGCAGGGCTCCGAGATTCAGTTGCAGGGGGTCGTTGGTAGTTGCCATGGTGTCCGCTCGTTGTTGGAGAAAGAGCGGCCAGCTTCGGCAGGAAGCGGAAGGCAGTCAGTCAACAAACCGAAACCCGCCAGTCCCCGGTTCAGGGTGCGGCGGGTGCATGCGGTGCGAGCTATCCCCAGGGGATAGCTCCATGGAGCGCCAAGGAAGGCTGCACGCCCGGATCAGCGCGGACAAGGCCGATCCCGCGGCAGGCGATCAAAGCCTGGCGTGCAGCGGTTCGACGTCGTAGCCGTCAGTGGAACTATCCCCAGGGGATAGCTCTACTGGAAGCCACCGGCATCCACTTCACCGCCTTGCAGGCCCGCTTACTTGCTGGCGAGCAGGTTGCGCAGGCGCTCGATGTGCTGCTTGGCGACTTCTGGCGGGACAGGCTTGCCCTGCGGCTGGGATGGTGGCGGTGCTGGTGGTGACGGCCGCTCGTTCGGCGGAACGGGTGACGATGGCGCGTCCTTCTTGGCCCAGGCATTGAACTCGCCATGGATGGCCCGCTGGATGATGCCGAACAAATACCCCGCAGGATTGCGGATGCCGTGGCTGCTGCATCGCGTAGCCCATTCGTCCAGCACGGCCTGTCTCAGCGAGGCATCGACCTGCTGCAATGCCACCCTGGCACCTGTCTGCTGCTCTGCCTTCAGTTCTGCGAAGCGCTTGGGCCATTGCAGGTCGCCTAGCGCGCGTGCCTGTGCGGTAGTACGTACTTCATTAATACGACTACTACGTACTGTACGGGCCTGCTTCGGATTCCGAAGAGAGGCGGCTGGCGCGGGTTTCGGCCCTGCTTCGGATTCCGAAGACGGGTCATCAGCATTCCGAAGAAGGCTCGGAGCCCCTGCTTCGGATTCGTGGGCGGTGTCTTCCTGTGGATAACTTTCGGTGGCCGTGATGCCTTGGCTGGCAAGGCGTTCGGCCAGAACCTGCAACCGCGACGGCAGCGTGCGGCCGGATAGCAGCGGGTCTTCCGCGATCTCCCGGAGCGTGTTCAATCCGACCATCTGGATGGCCTTGGCCGAATGGCCCAGGGACTGGCTGACCAGCGCCAGGTAGTCGGCATCCAGTTGCATGGCCTCGAACGGCGTCAGGGGTTCATCGTGCAGAACGTAGAGGTTGCCGAGGATGCGGCCGGTCTTGGGGTCGCGCCGTCGCCGCACGAGGCTCAGCCATCGGGTGAGGCGCAGCAGCGTCAACGCCCGTGCCACGGTTTCATGCGAAGCCTGACCTGCGCAGGGCATGGAAGCCAGCCAGGGCCGCAACTGCTCATAGGTGGGAAATGCGGTAACGCCATCGTCGTTGAGCATCAACCGAAACACCTGCCAGGCATTCCGTTCTAGCGGCGTCAGGCGGCGGTCGAGGAACAGCCTCCGCGGCACCGTCTCGTGCCGGTTGCCACTGAACAGGAACGCATCGCCGGACGTGGTGGGCGTGGGCGGCGGTACAGGTGTGGACGCTGGCGTGCTGGGATTGAGCTTGGGCGCAAGGTCTTTCAGCGCAGCGTCGAACAGGTCTGCGAGTGCGATGGGGCCACGGCGTGGTGCGGTGTCGTCCACGGCCATGGCTCAACCTAATCCCTGATCGACCCAGCTCTTGATCGAGGCCCAGACCACCGACAGAGGCAGCGTCATGCCTTCGGCCAAGTCCATGGCGGCGTCGAGGATGGAGGTTTCGTCTTCGAGATCGACGTTCCTGCTGCCGGTCACGGCCTTCCATTGCCGCCACAGCTCCGTGTCTTGCTTCTCGTCCAGCACGGGGTGCCGGCCTTTGCGCTTCGGCAAGCCGAGGATGTCGCGGCGAAGCGCCACTTCCTGGTGGGTCAAGCCGTAGAACCGGCTGACCATCTCGGTGCTCGCGCCCAGCCTGAGCATGCGATCGACCGTGGCGATTTCCTTCTCCACGTCCTGCGCCTGCCTGAGCAGACGCCGAAGCACTTCGCGGTTGACCGTCACAGAGCACCACGACACGTTGGCGTTGGCCAGCACGCTAATCAGCGCGGGATGCTTGAGAGCGTCCAGTTCTGCCTCGCCAAACCCCATCAGCTTGCAGCGGCGCAGTTGCCCATTGCGCAGGTCATAGAGGGCCTGGGCGATGACGGCCTGGTTGAGTGGGTGTGGTGTGGACATGCTGGCCTCTCTCGCTCAGGTTCCAGAGGCCGCAGCCCCAGCTTCCAGGTCGAGCAGGCGACGGGCCAGCCGCAGCAGCCGGAACAGCTTGACCAGCGCGGTGTCGCTCAATCGCCGGGTTGCGTTGTCCTGGCCGTGCAGCAGCGCCGGCAGGTCGATGACGACCTGCCCGTTGTCCAGGCCGACGTCGGCGGGCTGCTGACCGGCCAGGCAAGCCAGCAGCGCGAGGACGGCACGGCCTAGCACCACAGGGTTTTGGGCGCGGGCGCGACAGGCGAAGCCGATGCCGTCTGGACGGTCATCGATGCACCCGTCCAGGCCTGCCTCGCCCGCGATCTCGCGGGCGAACTGCGCGATGTGGATGCGCAAGCGCTCGGGTGTGTCCAGGCCGGGATCGATGTACCAGACATCGGAGATCGGATAGAGACCACCGGCTTGCACCGGGATGGACTGCAAGACGTTCTCCGAGAAGTCGGGCGGCAGCGCATCGCCCAACTGGTCGGCAACCATGCGCTGGATGGACTGGAGCCGTTCGGTCGTCGGCGCCGGCGAGACGATGTGCTCCTGAAGCAAGTCGCCATCTGCAGCGGAACTGGCTGCGCCCGCCTGGCTGGCATCCGCGTCGCTCTCGCACGTCGAGGGCGTTCCCGCAGGCCGGCCTGCAGACGGTGGCGCTGACGCAGGCCTTGCGGCGGGGGGCGCGGTATCGGCAGGTGGGCGCGCGATGGCTCCAGGCTCTGGCAATGCAGGCGGCGTCGAGGGTGGCGTCGGATCGCTGGCCAAGGCACGTTGGCGGCTATCGGATTCGGTCATGTCCAGGGCGAGCACGTCGTAATCGACGCCCAGCAGTTCGGCCATCTGGCCGATCAGCTCGTCCTGTACACGCTGCGCGGAGAACTCGTCAGCCTGGACATCGAATTGCGACAGCACTTCCTGAAAGAACTCGTCGAAGTCCTGGACCAGTGACCGGCCTTTGGCGTAGCGCTCCCATGCGAGCATGCAGGCTTTGCGCATGACCGACAGGCGTTCAACCTGGTGGCGTCCGAGGCCGCCATAAAGCACCGTGGGGATCGCCGGCAGGAGGTAGCGCACCGCGTCGTTCATCCGGCTGATGTGCGATTGCTGGACCGGGAAGCCATCGGCAGCGAGGCGGCGGGCCAACTCGGACTGGCTCAGGGCGGTGACGCTTTCCTGCTCGTAGAACTCGCGCGCCTTCTCGACGCCGAGGGCGCGTTCAATGAAAGTGAGCCCGCCGCGCAATTCGTTTTCGGCCAGGTGGCCGGTCAGCATCACAACTTCGCCGCGGCTGGGCCAGGGCCGGAACAGGCACGAGATGCGGAAGAACCGCTCGTCCTTGGTCTCCGACCACAGTTCGCGCAGGATGGCCAGCCGCGTATTTCCGCCGTTGCGGATGATGTAGTGGTCGTCGCCGGGCCGCCGCGTGATGGCCGGTGCCGCGTCCAGGCCGCGCTCGCGGATGGACGCCTTGATTTCCTCGTAGGCCGAGTTGCGTTTTTTCCTGGGATCGTGGTCGTAAGGGCGCAACTGGTCCAGGGTCACGACCATGGGCGTGTCCGCGATGGGGTCGCTCAAGGCCAAGGCGGACGGGCCGCTGCGCTCGAATCCGGCTGCGAGCAGTTTGCCGGCCATCTGCTGGGAGGTGATCTCAGCCATGGCGGCATCCCTGCGCTTGGGACCGGGCCTCGCGCTCGGCGCGGCGGATCTGCGCCCGAGCGTTGAGCGCCGCCCGATGGTCGCTGGCCGTCGAGCTGGTGTAGATCGCGGCGCAGCCTGCCTTGGTGAATTTGAGGTGTCCGCCCGGAGTGCGTTTGACGTGCCAGCCTTCGCCCACAGCGAACTCGATCAGGGCGCGCAGTCGTTTGTGGCCGCGGGCCAGGTCATGTGCGTTCGCCATGATGCCTCCCGGTTGCAAGAGGACGTGGCGGGCGGCCGGAGACCTGTGCAAATCGATCTTGCCATGGCGGGAACAGTTCACTGGCGAGCGCGCGCATGGTGTGGAGCGCAGCGGGAGCAACTCTGCCCACTGGCTGGCGATGTTCGACCCGATGCACCGGCAGGCCACGGGTCGCGGCGCGTGGATAGGCTTCGATGGCCGGAACGTCGGTATCCAGCACGCGGATGCCGACATGCCCCTGGAACAGGTCGCGCAGGGCTTTCTGGATCATCCGGGCGTTGGCCGACACCGGGTGGGCGCGGTTGATCAGCAGGTGCAGCGGCGGCGGCTCGATGCCCAGGTGCCTGTATGGCGCGATGTCTTCGAGCAACTGCATGGTGCCGCGCCGCAGCTCGCGGGCCGCGAGAATCTCCGGGGTCACAGGCGACAGCGCAAGGTCGGAGGCGAGTACCGCCATCTCCAGCAACACCGAGCGCGCGCCCTGCGTGTCGATCAGTACCAGATCGTAGAGGGGGGCCAGCACTGGCAGCAGGTGCCGCAGCCGCAGGCGACCATCCGGCGCATGCAGCAGCAAGGTGTTCAGCTCGCCCCGGTGGTCGTTGGAGAGCACCAGATCGAGACCCGCGATGATTGTGCGGGACACGAGCTGGCCGAGGTCGCGCTCATTGAAGGCCAGCAACTCGTAGATGCCGCCAGGTGCGCGGTGGCCCAACTCGTAGTAGGACGACAAGGTGGGCTGCACATCGAGATCGAGTAGCAGCACGCGCAGCCCCGCGTCCGCGGCGAGCCCGCCCAGGTTCGCGGCTGTGGTGGTCTTGCCGACGCCACCTTTGGTTGAAATGATGGATACGACCTGCATGGCGTTCTCCGTGTGAGGATGGGAAGTCCGCGGGAGAACGGGTCACGCCCGGTTGTTGACGCGCTCGGCGATCCACTGATCGATCTCGATCGAGTCCCAGCCCACGGCGCGCACGCCCAGGCGCAGCGCCTGGGGGAATTGGCGCTTCCTCATCAAGGCGTAAATGTGGGCGCGCTTGAAGCCGGATTTCGCTTCGACTTCTTCCAGGCGCAGGATGCGGCGCTCGTTCGGTGGCAGTGCAGGTGTTTGCGACATGTCGGTCACTCCTGAACGCTCAGTGGCGTTTGTTGGCGTGACCCCTATTCAATAGACTTGGCTGCGGAAAGACATTGCAAATGCAATCTCCGCGATTGCACATACAAGCTGGAAAATCTCAGAGGGTGGCGCTATGCAGCCGGCGCCTGGCCGTGGCGAACTTGCCGTTCAACGTCCGCTCCGCTATGCCCATGGCGCCGCTGTGATGGGCGACCAAGGCGCTCACCACGGCCTCCTGCGTCCTGAAGCTGGAGTACGGCGTGCCTGATGGGGACTGGCCGAGCATCAGGCCCAACATCCCGCCGATGATGTTCAGGTAGGTGGCCTCGGCCCGATCGCTGATCGGGCACTGGGCGCAGGCCGGGATCATCGTGGACTGCTTGAGCAGCGCGTCGTGCTTTTCTTGCAACTCGTGCAGTTGCCGCTTGCATTGCTCCAAAGCGGATTTCAAGGCCAGCCGCTCGACCAGCATGGCTTGCCCAGTTTCCAGCGAGATGAAGGGATGGGCGATGCGCTCGCTGCGGGAGAAGAGAAAGCCGGGCCGCTGCTCGGGGTAGTGCTGGCACATCCAGCGCTTCAGATCAACGTGGCGAACCGTCAGATCAGGAGAGTCGATCAGTGCGGTATCGCGCGTCGTGATGCCGTTCCTCCCGAAGGGAAGTTCCCCATTGAGGATGCCGTCGTAGATGCGTTCGGTGTACAGCCTCAGCTCACCCCAACGTGGGCAGTCCAACGACTGTGGCAGATTCCTTGACGACGAGATTGAAGTCAGGATGACATGCTCGAACCGCAGAAGCCCGGCCCAACGCAGGGAGGCTTCAATGGGACGATAGAACACCTTCGATGTTGGTGCATTGTTGTTCATGCTCCCATCTCCTTCCAGGAGAACTACATGGCCGACTCCTTTGGCGCCGACCCGATGGGCCGGCCTGTTGTCTGTGCGTGAAGCGAGGTCCGAGACCCGCTTCGTCATGAGTCCTGAGCGCTACTCGCCAACTGGTGTCACTGGTAGCCGCCATGTGCTCGATGTGTAAGAATCCGTGATCGCAAGATGGTCGATCTGCCCCAAGGCAAGGTTCGACGGTGACGTTCACATCGGCAGCGTCATGAGTGGCGGCGATCCTCGCAAAACCGTTCCGGTATGGCCTGATATGCCAGCGGTTTCACAAGGCGCGAGGGGATGGCAATCGTTGCACGACGTCCAGCGGAACGTAGCGATGCCCGAGCCTGTCATGCTTGCCCGGCATCCTGATATAGCGACAAAGAATCGTGCGGGGACGCACGATGGAGGGATGCACGAGCCGCGAACGCGGCGGTCTGTGGTGAGTTCGAGTCCGTGGTGGACGGAGACGTACTGTGTGCGACTCCGGTGTGCGGAGTGGGGGTCTATGGCCGTCGGTGGATTTCTTTAGACGGACTTGTTGCCGAGGGCAAAAAACAAGGCTACAATTGAGGTCTTCGCTGGCCACCTCGGCGAAGAAAGTGTTCGGGAAACAACGACTTACGCGCCTAGTAAACGTCTCGTTTCCCGCTCCAGTTTTCGATGCGAGTCCCCCGCCGCAGGCGGCGCGGATCGCCCCGGCCAGGACCCCGCTTGCGGGGTCTTGTCTTGTCGGGGCAGCCCGATCGGGTTTCCGATAGACTCGCCGCAGCGTCGCCGGCCTGGTGGCAGAGTGGTCATGCAGCGGACTGCAAATCCGCGTACGCCGGTTCGATTCCGACCCAGGCCTCCATCGCGATCGCGATGAAAGACCCGCCCTCGTGGCGGGTTTTCGCTTTCCGCGCCGCATGCGGCCGCGCTTTCCCCGCCGCGGCGTCTCGGGCACTCTATGCCGCCTGCCCGGATGGCGAAACTGGTAGACGCAAGGGACTTAAAATCCCTCGGTGGCGACACCGTGTCGGTTCGATCCCGACTCCGGGCACCACAGTTGTGGCCGCAGTGCGCGGCGAACGCGGGAGCCCGCGGGGACTCCCGCGCACGGGCTCAGAAATACTCGCAATAGGGGCGGTCGTAGTAGCAGGTCTGCAGCAATTGCCAATGGCCCACGCTGCAGAGCCATTGGCTTTCTCCACCCGGGAAGAGTTCCAGGTAGACCATGCCGTCGTTGGCCGTAGTGCAGGGCATTGGCGGTACGGCGGCGGCGACCCCCGAGACCCCCATCAGGGCGACGAACAGTGCGGACAGCATCGTGCGCTTCATGGCGTACTCCTTGTGTCGGCGTCCGCCCCGGCGATGGCGACACGCGCCTCGCGCATCGGCGAAGTGCGGAACGCGGCGGGGCGGCGTTGGTCCGTAGGCACTTCGCGCGCCGACTGTAGCACCGGTCCGCCTCGGCGGCCTGCGTGCACGGCAGGCATGCGGCCGCAGCCGTTAGACTGCCCGACCATGAGCCAGTCCACGCATCTGTCCGGGGCCAGCCGCTATCTCGCCTGGTGGGCCGCCATCGCGCTGACGCTCGTCAGCCTGCCGCTCGCCTTCGTCTGGCCCGCCTGGTGGTGGGGCGTCGGGCTGGGCGCGGCGCTGACGGCCGTCGGTGTCGTCGATCGCCTGCAGACGCGCAGCACGCTGCGCCGCAACTATCCGCTGCTGGCGCACTTCCGCTACGGCCTGGAGTCGATCGGGCCGGAGATGCGGCAGTACTTCATAGAGGGCGATACCGCCGAGGTGCCGTTCTCGCGCCAGCAGCGCGCGCTGGTCTACCAGCGCGCGAAGTCGGTCAGCGACGTGCGGCCGTTCGGCTCGCAGCAGGGCGTGTACGCGGTGGACTACGAATGGATCAACCATTCGATGCGTCCGTTGCACCTGGAGGGGCACGACTTCCGCATCGACATCGGCGCCGGCTGCGCGCAGCCGTATTCGGCCAGCGTCTTCAACATCTCGGCGATGAGCTTCGGCTCGCTGTCGGCCAACGCGATCCTGGCGCTCAACGCCGGCGCCAAGGCCGGCGGCTTCTATCACGACACCGGGGAGGGCTCGATCTCGCGCTATCACCGCGAGCACGGCGGCGACCTGGTCTGGGAGATCGGCTCCGGTTACTTCGGTTGCCGCAACGCGTCCGGCCTGTTCGATCCCGGCCGCTTCGCCGACAACGCCGCCGACCCGCAGGTGCGGATGATCGAGCTGAAGCTCTCGCAGGGCGCCAAGCCCGGCAAGGGCGGGCTGCTGCCCGGGGCCAAGGTGACGGCGGAGATCGCCGAGGCGCGCGGCGTGCTGGAGGGCGTGGACTGCATCTCGCCGGCCGGCCATTCGGCGTTCTCCACGCCGAAGGAACTGCTCGACTTCATCGCCCGGTTGCGCGAGCTGTCGGGCGGCAAGCCGACCGGCTTCAAGCTCGCCATCGGCCATCCGTGGGAATGGTTCGGGATCGCGCGGGCGATGCTGGAGACGGGCATGGTCCCGGATTTCATCGTCGTCGACGGCGCCGAGGGCGGTACCGGCGCGGCGCCGGCGGAGTTCATCGACCACGTCGGCCTGCCCATGCACGAGGCGCTGATGCTGGTGCACAACACGCTGGTCGGCATCGGCCTGCGCGAGCGCATCCGCATCGGCGCGGCCGGGCGCATCACCAGCGCCTTCGACATCGCCCGGGCCATGGCGATGGGCGCGGACTGGTGCAACTCGGGGCGCGGCTTCATGTTCGCGCTGGGCTGCATCCAGGCGCAGAGCTGCCACAACGACCGCTGCCCGACCGGCGTGGCGACGCAGGACCCGTCGCGCTGGCGGCACCTGGACGTGGCCGACAAGGCCGCGCGCGTGCGCAACTTCCACGACAACACCCTGCGCGCGCTGCGCGATCTGATCGCCGCCGCCGGGCTCACCCATCCCTCGCAGATCGGCCCCGAGCACATCCTGCGGCGGGTGTCGCCGACCGAGATCCGCTCGCTGGCGGCGCTGTATCGCTTCCTGGAGCCCGGCGAGCTGCTGCACGGCGAACCGCACCACGCGGTGTTCCGCGCCTTCTGGCCCGACGCGCGCAGCGATTCCTTCGCCCCGCCCGAGCGCATCCGCCGTCTCCAGGACAGCAAGTCGCTCTGAGCGCGGCGGCGGGAGCGCTCCGGGCCTTCAGAGCACCTCGGACGCGTAGTCGGCCAGCCGCGAGCGCTCGCCGCGGCGCAGGGTGACGTGGGCGCTGTGCGCCCAGCCCTTGAAGCGGTCGACCGCGTAGGTCAGGCCGGAGGTGGTCTCGGTGAGGTAGGGCGTGTCGATCTGTTCGACGTTGCCCAGGCAGACGATCTTGGTGCCCGGACCGGCGCGGGTGATCAGCGTCTTCATCTGCTTCGGGGTCAGGTTCTGCGCC
Organism: Luteimonas huabeiensis HB2; assembly: GCF_000559025.1. Lineage (GTDB taxonomy): Bacteria > Pseudomonadota > Gammaproteobacteria > Xanthomonadales > Xanthomonadaceae > Luteimonas > Luteimonas huabeiensis. Next base: position 149,576 of record NZ_JAAN01000019.1, read on the forward strand.
TCGTCCAGGATCAGCCAGCGGCTGAGGAAGGTGCGCCCGCGCATGAAGTTGAGCGAGCGGATCTTGATCCGGCTGGCGAGCAGGTCGTTGGTGGCCGCGCGGCCCCAGGCGCCGCCTTCCTGGTTGTGGGTCAGCACCTCGAGGTTGTCGGTGAGCGCGCCCATCCACGGGGTCATCTTCTCCTCCTCGGTGCCGGGCAGGAAGCCGATGTCCTCGCCGACGCTGACGGTGGCGCGGGTCATGATGATCTCGCGGTAGCGCTGCTGGTCCATCGTCTGCGCCAGTCCGGCCGCCAGCGCCAGCAGGGTCTTGCCGGTGCCGGTCCGTGTGGGGTGGGGGTGGGGCGCGCGCAGCCGCAGTCCGCCGCGGCCCGCGGGGCGGGGCGGCGCGTACGCGTTGCGGGGGCGGGGCTCACCGGGCGCGAGCCGCCTTCAGGGCATCCAGGACGGCCTGCGCATGGCCGGGCACGCGCACCTTGCGCCAGGCCCGCGCGATCCGTCCCTCGGGGTCGATCAGGAAGGTGCTGCGCTCCACGCCCAGCACCTTGCGGCCGTACATGTTCTTCTCGCGGATCACGTCGAAGGCGCGGCACAGCGTCTCGTCCGCATCGCTGACCAGCGGGAAGCGGAAGCCCTGCTTGGCGCGGAAGTTGTCGTGCGACTTCACCGAATCGCGCGAGACGCCCAGCACCGCCGCGTCCTCGGCCTCGAACGCCGGCAGCAGGGCGTCGAAGTCCAGTCCCTCGGTGGTGCAGCCCGGGGTCGAATCCTTGGGATAGAAGTACAGCGCCAGCCAGCGGCCGGCGTAGTCGCCGAGCGTGGCCCGCGCGCCGCCGGACAGCTGCAGCGGCAGCGCCAGGACGGTGCGGTCGATCGTGTCGCCTTCGTTCATCCGCGCGCTCAGAACTTCATCGGGTCCATGATGGCGTCGAGGTTCAGGTGGTCGCAGAACTCGAGGAAATCGTCGCGCAGCGCGGCGATGTGCATGTCCGCGGGCACCCCGATGGTGACCTGCGCGGAGAACATGTCCGCGCCGGTCTGCATCGCGCGGTAGCGCGAGGAATGCAGGCTCTCGATGGTGATGCCCTGGCGGTCGAAGAAATCGGCGAGCTGGAACAGGATGCCGGGCTTGTCCGCGGCCACCACCTCGACCACGTAGGGCAGCAGGTTGGACTGCAGCGGCTTGGGACCGGTGCGGTACCAGATCAGCTTCAGTCCTTCCTCGCGGTCCAGCCGCGACAGCATCGCCTCCAGCTTGGCCACCGCGTCCCAGGAGCCGGTCGCCAGCGCGGTCACCGAGACGTCGCGGCCCACGGTGGACAGGCGCGCGTCGACCAGGTTGCAGCCGCTGTCGGCGATCCGCCGGCTCACCGCCAGCAGCGGGGAGTGCGGATGCGTCGTATAGGCGTTGATCAGCAGGTGGTTTTCGTTCGGCGCAGGCCGGGAAGCGGGGTCTGGATCGGTCAAGGCGGCGTCCGCGGCAGTCGGGTCTGAACGGCAGGCCGGCGGGGGCCGGATGCCGGCCGCCAGCATACTTGCCGCTGCTTCCGAGCCGCAAGTAACATTCGTGGCCCCGCGGCGCTCCGGCGCCGCCGTCCGCGCGCCAGGCGGCGCTGTGCCGCCGAATGCGCGATCCCCGCGCCCCAAGCCCCGGAACCGGCATCTTGCGACTCTCTGGCAGCATCACCGCTCTCGCCACCCCGTTCAGCGCGGCCGGCGAGCTCGATCTCGACGCCTGGAAGCGGTTGCTCCAGTGGCAGCTCGAGGCCGGCACCTCGGCGCTGGTCGTGGCCGGTTCCACCGGCGAGGCGGCCGCGCTCTACGACCCGGAATTCGACCTGCTGCTGCGCACCGCGGTGCAACTGGTCGCCGGCCGGGTGCCGGTGCTCGCCGGTACCGGCGGTTCCAACACCGCGCGCACCATCGAGCAGACCCGGCGCGCCGCCGCGCTCGGCGCCGATGCCGCGCTGGTGGTCACGCCGCCCTACGTGCGGCCGACGCAGGCCGGGCTGCTCGCGCACTTCCGCGCGATCGCCGACGACGGCGCGCTGCCGCTGGTGCTCTACAACGTGCCGCCGCGCACCGGCTGCGACCTGCTGCCGGAAACCGCGGCCGAACTCGCCGCGCACCCGCGCATCGTCGGCATCAAGGAGGCGCGCAGCGAGCCGGAGCGGATGCAGGCGCTGCTGCCGCTGCGAGGCGAGGACTTCGCGGTGCTCAGCGGCGACGACCCGACCGCCGCGCGCGCGATGCTCGCCGGCGCCGACGGCGTGATCTCGGTGGTCTCCAACGTCGTGCCCGCCAGCTTCCGGCGGCTGCACGCGCTGGCCGCCGCCGGCGACGCGGACGCCGCCGGCGCGCTGGATGCGCAGCTGCAGCCGCTGTACGCCTTCGCCTCGGTGGAGCCCAACCCGATCCCGGTCAAGGCGCTGCTGGCCCGTCGCGGCCTCGGCCACGGCCTGCGCCTGCCGCTGACCGCGCTGTCGCCCGAACATGCCGCCGCGGCCGATCGCGCGCTGGCGCTGGCGGAGACGCTCGAGCGTGCCAGCCGCGATACACTCGCCGCCTGACTCAGGAGATCCCGATGCCCCGTTCCCATCCCCGCGTCCGCACCGCCGTCCTCGTCATGCTGGCCATCGCGGTGCTGGGCGCTTCCGGCTGCCGCTGGTTCCGCAAGGAGAACGCGCTGTACGCCGAAAGCCCCGAGGCCCGCCCGCTGGAAGTGCCGCCCGACCTCGATCGCCCGCGCACCGACGGCGCCATGGCGCTGCCCGAGGCGCCGCAGTCGGTGTCGCGTTCGCAGCTGGGCGCCCAGCGCGCGCCGGCCGCCAGCGCCGCCGGCTTCAGCGTCGCCGGCGAGCGCGACCAGGTGTTCGCCCGCGTGGGCGAGGCCCTGAACGCCATCGAGGGCGTCACCATCGCCAGCAGCGCGCAGCTGCTGGGCAGCTACGACGTTTCCTACCAGGACGCGAGCTTCCTGGTCCGGGTGTCGGAAGCCGGCGACGGCGTCTACGTTTCGGCGGTCGATCCGCGCGGCCTGCCCGCCGCGGGCGGTCCGCCGGAGCAGCTGATCGCCGAGCTGCGCACGCGCCTGGGCGGCTGAGGCCGCGGCCACGCACGATGCGAAACGGGCGCCCCGGGGCGCCCGTTCTCGTTGCGGATGAAGACATCGATCGCGCGCGAATGCGCGCGCGCCTACCGCTCCAGCAGCGGCAGCTTGTTCGGCTTGCCCTCCCACTCCTTGGCGTCGGGCAGCGGATCCTTGCGGGTGGTGATGACCGGCCACTCGCGCGCCAGCTCGGCGTTCAGCGCCACGTAGTGTTCCTGGCCCGCGGGCACGTCGTCCTCGGGGTAGATCGCGTTGATCGGGCACTCGGGCTCGCACAGGGTGCAGTCGATGCACTCGTCGGGATCGATCACCAGGAAGTTCGGGCCTTCGTGGAAACAGTCGACCGGGCACACCTCGACGCAGTCGGTGTACTTGCACTTGATGCAGTTCTCGGTGACGACGAAGGGCATGGGGTCCTCGGGGGCCGGCGCGGGCTGCGTGCAGCCTGCAAGTTTAAATCAGCCGTTGCGCGTGGGGTGCGAGCGATTCGCATCCGCTTCACGGCGAGGGCGCGAAACGAAAGAACCCGGCCGGGGCCGGGTTCTTTCGGCGGCGCGCTGTGCGGGCCGGGTAGATGGCGCTCCCTACGGGATTCGAACCCGTGTTTTAGCCTTGAGAGGGCCACGTCCTAGGCCTCTAGACGAAGGGAGCGGGGATCGGCCCGAGGGCCACCGGCTGGACGACCGGCCTGCGCGGACCGGATCGGCCGTGCAGCTTGCTAGTATAGCAGCCCATCGGGCCGGTGGAATCCCTACCGCGCCCATCGGCGGGAAATTTCTTCCGCCGCCTTCCGTCCCAGAACCAGAGTCGATGACCCCGACGCCCCAACCTCTTCTCGCCGGCGCCCCGCACGCCATTCCGCGCGACCAGCACCCGATCTCCCGCAAGTCCATCAGCCCCGGCGCGCTGCGCGTGCTCTACCGGCTGCACGAGGCGGGCCACGGCGCCTTTCTCGTCGGCGGCGCCGTGCGCGACCTGCTGATCGGCCGGCAGCCCAAGGACTTCGATGTCGCCACCGACGCCACGCCCGAGCAGGTCAAGGCGTTGTTCCGCAATTGCCGCCTGATCGGCCGCCGCTTCCGCCTCGCGCACGTGGTGTTCGGCCGCGAGATCGTCGAGGTCGCGACCTTCCGCTCCAACGCCGACGACGGCAGCGGCGATCGCGAGACCCACGAAGGCGGCCGCCTGCTGCGCGACAACGTCTACGGCACCATCGAAGAGGACGCGGTCCGCCGCGACTTCACCGCCAATGCGTTGTATTACGCGATCGAGGACTTCTCGGTGCGCGACTACGTGGGCGGCTTCGAGGACGTGCGCAACCGCGTGCTGAAGCTGATCGGCGATCCCGAGCAGCGCTACCGCGAGGATCCGGTGCGGATGCTGCGCGCGGTCCGGCTGGCCGCCAAGCTCGGCTTCTCCATCGATGCCGCGACCGCCGCGCCGATCCCGCTGCTGGCGCCGCTGCTGCGCGAGGCCGCGCCGGCGCGGCTATTCGAGGAATGCCTGAAGCTGTTTTTGTCCGGACACGGGGAGGCCAGCTTCCTGGGCCTGGAGGCGCACGGGCTGCTGCCGATCCTGTTCCCGGAGAGCGCGGCGGCGATGGCCAGCAACCGCAGCGGCGCGCTGCGCCGGGTGGTGCTGGAAGGGCTGCGCAACACCGACGCGCGGGTCGCGGCCGACGAGCCGGTCTCGCCGGCGTTCCTGTTCGCGCTGCTGCTGTGGCCGGCCTACTGCCACGCGCTGATCGGCCTGCAGGCCGCCGGCGCCAATGCCGCCGAGGCGCAGCGCCGCGCCGCCGACCGGGTCACCCTGCACCAGCTCGCGACCATCGCCCTGCCGCGCCGCTTCTCGTTGCCGATGCAGGAAATCTGGCTGCTGCAGACGCGCTTCCCGCTGCGCCAGCGCAAGCGCGTGGTGCGCACGCTCTCGCACCCGCGCTTCCGCGCGGCGTTCGACTTCCTGCTGCTGCGCGAAGCCGCCTCCGGCAGCCATGCGGAGGACGTGGCGTTCTGGCGCGAGGCCCAGCACGATCCCGATCACGCGCTGGCGGTGCAGGCGGGCGCCGCCGAGGACGCCGGCAACGGCGAGGAAGGCCCCGCGCGCCGGCGCCGTCGCCGGCGACGTCCCGCCCGCGCCGGCGCCGTCGAGGGGTGAGCGGGCGGGCGCGCTGCGACGCCGCGATCGGCCTGGGCGCCAACCTGGGCGATGCCGCCGCGACCGTGCGCGCCGCGTTCGCGGCGCTGGCCGCGCTGCCCGCGACCGAGCTGGTCGCCGCCTCGCCGCTGTACCGCACGCCCGCCTGGGGCATGGAGGACCAGCCCGATTTCGTCAACGCCGCCGCGCGCGTGCGCACCGCGCTGGCGCCGCAGGCGCTGCTGCAGGCGCTGCTGGCGATCGAGGCCGCGCAGGGCCGCGTGCGCGCCGCCGATGGCCGCGACCGCTGGGGCCCGCGCGCGCTCGACCTGGACCTGCTGCTCTACGCCGATCGGGTCCTGGACCTGCCCGGCCTGCGCCTGCCGCATCCGCACCTGCACCAGCGCGCCTTCGCGCTGGTGCCGCTGCTCGACGTGTGGCCGGAGGCGGAGATCCCCGGCATCGGCGCCGCCGCGCAGGCCCTGCGCGCGCTGCCGCGGGCCGGCATCGTGCCGCTCGCGCCGCGCTGAAGCGCCCGCAAGGCGCGCGACACGCTCTACACTTGCGCGCATGACCGCCTCCGACCGCCCGCTGACCGTTCCCGATCTCGCCGTCGCGCGCGCCGAAGGGCGCCGCCTGGCGATGCTCACCGCCTACGGCGCCGGCTTCGCGCGCACCTGCGACGCCAACGGCGTCGACCTGCTGCTGGTCGGCGACTCGCTGGGCATGGTGGTGCAGGGCCACGGCTCCACGCTGCCGGTCACCGTCGACGACATGGTCTACCACACCGCCTGCGTGGCCCGCGGCATCCGCCGCGCGTTGCTGGTGAGCGACCTGCCGTTCCAGGCCGATGCCACCCCCGAGCGCGCGCTCGACGCCGCCACCCGCCTGCTGCAGGCCGGCGCGGCGATGGCCAAGCTCGAGGGCGCCGGGCCCAAGCTCGAGGTCGTGCGCTTCCTCGCCGAGCGCGAGATCCCGGTCTGCTCGCACCTCGGGCTGACCCCGCAATCGGTGCTGCGCATGGGCGGCTTCAAGGTGCAGGGCCGCGAGGCCGCGGCCGCCGCGCGCCTGCGCGAGGACGCGCTGGCGGTGGCCGAGGCGGGCGCCGCGCTGATCGTGCTGGAAGGCGTGCCGGCGGCGCTGGCGGCCGAGATCACCGCCGCCAGCCCGGTGCCGACCATCGGTATCGGCGCCGGCCCGCACTGCGACGGCCAGGTGCTGGTGCTGCACGACATGCTCGGGCTCGACAGCGGCCACCGGCGCCCGCGCTTCGTCAAGGATTTCCTGGCCGAGGGCGGTTCGGTCGCCGGCGCGGTGCGCGCCTACGTCGCCGCCGTGCGCGACGGCAGCTTTCCCGCCGCCGAGCATTCGTACCTGTAGGCGGCGATCTGCCAGAATCGCGTCTTTCGCCCGCGCGCCGTTGCCATGATCGACATCGTCCACGACCTCGACGTCCTGCGCGCGCGCATCGCCGGCTGGAAACGCGAGGGCCTGCGCATCGGCCTGGTGCCGACGATGGGCAACCTGCACGCCGGCCACCATTCGCTGGTGCGGCTGGCGCGCGGCTACGCCGATCGCGTGGTGGCCAGCGTCTTCGTCAACCCGACCCAGTTCGGCCCGCACGAGGACTTCGACCGCTACCCGCGCACGCCCGAGGCCGACGCCGCGGGCCTGGCCGAAGCCGGCTGCGACCTGATGTGGGCGCCGACGGTGGCGACCATGTACCCGTTCGGCCCCGAGGCGGCGGTGCGCATGCACGTGCCGGGGGTGACCGAGGTGCTGGAGGGCGCGCGGCGGCCGGGCCATTTCGACGGCGTGGCGACGGTGGTCTCGCGGCTGTTCCTGCAGGTGCAGCCGGACGTCGCCGCGTTCGGGCGCAAGGACTACCAGCAACTGGCGGTGATCCGGCACCTGGTGCGCGACCTGGCGTTCCCGCTGGAGCTGCTGGCCGGCGCGATCGTGCGCGACGCCGACGGGCTCGCGCTCAGCTCGCGCAACCAGTATCTGGCCGCGCACGAGCGCCGCGTCGCGCCGCGGCTGTACGCCACGCTGCAGGCCATGCGCGACGGCCTGCGTGCCGGGCTCGCGCGCGAGGCGGTGGAGGCCGACGCCGCGCGCACGCTGGAGGCGGCCGGCTTCGAGGTCGACTACGCGGTGGTGCGCACGCCGTCCCTGCAGGCGCCCGCCGACGGCGACCGCGGCGAGCGGGTCGCGCTGCTGGCCGCGCGGATCGGCCGCACACGGCTGATCGACAACCTGGAGTTCGAGCTCGGTCCGGGCTGAACGCGCGCCGGCGCGGGAAGCCGGTTTCACCGGGGACAGCGGCGCCTGAACCGCGCGGACCCCTTGTTGCGGTGCGGGGTCTATACTGGCGGCTTCTGCGGAAATCCCGCATCACCCACCCGCTCGCTGCGGGCCGACGCCATGCAACTGACCCTGCTCAAAGCCAAGATCCACCGCGCCACCGTCACCCACGCCGAGCTGCACTACGAAGGCTCCTGCGCCATCGACGGCCGCCTGCTCGACCTGTCGGGCATCCGCGAGTACGAGCGCGTGGAGATCTACAACATCAACAACGGCGAGCGCTTCGCGACCTACGCGATTCGCGCCGAAGAGGGCAGCGGGGTGATCTCCGTCAACGGCGCCGCCGCGCACAAGGCGCAACCCGGCGACCTGGTCATCATCTGCGCCTACGGCGCCTGCGACGAGGCCGAGGCGGCGCGGTTCAAGCCGACGCTGGTGTACGTGGACCGGCAGAACCGGCCGACGCATACCAACGATTCCATCCCGGCGCAGGCCGCCTGATGGCCGCCGCGGCGCAGCGCCTGCAGGCCTCGCTGGCGCCGCACGCGCGGCGCCTCGCCGATACCCGCATCGCCGAGCTCGTGGCCGGCGCCCCCGACCGCGCCGCTGCGATGTCGCTGCGGGTGGGGCCGCTGTACGCCAACTTCGCCCGCCAGCGCATCGACGCCGAGGCGCTGCGCGCGCTGCTCGCGCTCGGCGCGGAGGCGGGGCTGCCGGCCGCGCTGCGGGCGCTGTTCGACGGCGAGCGGGTCAACGCCTCGGAAGGCCGTCCGGCGTTGCACGTGGCGCTGCGATCCGACCTGGGCGCCGGCGCGACCGCGCGCGAGGCCCACGCGCAGGCGCTGGACGCGCGCGCGCGCATGGCCGCGATCGTCGCCGCGCTGGCCGACTCGGACGTCACCGACGTCGTCAACGTCGGCATCGGCGGCTCCGACCTCGGCCCGCGGCTGGTGGTCGATGCGCTGAAGGACGCGCATACCGGCCGCTTCCGCGTGCATTTCCTCACCAACGTCGACGGCAGCGACGCCCAGCACACACTGCGCGGGCTGGACCCGGCGAAGACCGCCGCGATCCTGGTCTCCAAGAGCTTCGGCACCCAGGAGACCCTGCTCAACGGCCGCATCCTGTTCGACTGGCTGGGCGGCGGCGAGCGCCTGTACGCGGTCAGCGCCAACGTGCCCAAGGCCGAGGCCTTCGGCGTGGCGCCCGAGCGCGTGCTGCCGATGTGGGACTGGGTCGGCGGGCGCTATTCGCTGTGGTCGGCGGTGGGGCTGTCGATCGCGCTGGCGATCGGCATGGAGGGCTTCGAGGCGCTGCTGGCCGGCGCCGCGGAGATGGACGCGCACGTGCTGGAGGCGCCGCTGCAGGCCAACCTGCCGGTGCTGCACGCGCTGGCCGCGGTATGGAACCGCAACGCGCTCGACCTGCCCACGCACGCGGTGCTGCCCTACGACGAGCGCCTGGCGCTGCTGCCGGCCTACCTGCAGCAGCTGGTCATGGAGAGCCTCGGCAAGTCGGTGACGCCCGGCGGCGAGGCGGTCGGCGTGCAGACCGTGCCGGTGCTGTGGGGCGGCGCCGGCACCAATTCGCAGCACAGTTTCTTCCAGGCCCTGCACCAGGGCACGCAGACGGTGCCGGCCGATTTCATCGGCGTGGTGACGCCGCACCACGGCTATGCCGAGAACCACGCCGCGCTGCTGTCCAACCTGCTGGCGCAGACCGAGGCCCTGGCCAACGGCCACGGCGCCGACGATCCGCAGAAGCGCTATCCCGGCAACCGGCCCTCGACCCTGCTGCTGCTCGACGCGCTCGTTCCGCGCGCGCTGGGCGCGCTGATCGCGCTGTACGAGCACAGCGTCTACGCGCAGTCGGTGCTGTGGGGCATCAACGCGTTCGACCAGTGGGGCGTGGAGCTGGGCAAGCGCATCGCCGGCGAGCTGCTGCCGGCGGTGAAGGGCGAGCCGGCCCGCGTCGAGGATCCGGTCACCCGCGCGCTGCTGGCCGAGATCGCCGCGCGCCGCCGCGCCGCACCGTAACGAAGCCGGCGCCGGCCGGCCCGCGCGCGCTCAGGGCGACGCCGCGCCGGTGTGGCGCGCCAGCGCCCATTCCACGTGCTCGTCGACCAGCGCGTCGCCGGAATCGCGTCGCGCGCGCAGCGCGCCCACGGTTTCCGCCGTGGTCGGCGCATTGCCCAGCGCCACGGCGATGTTGCGCAGCCAGCGGCGGTGGCCGCTGCGGCGGATCGGCGAGCCCTCCGTGCGGCGCAGGAACTCCTCCTCGCTCCAGGCGAACAGCTCGGCCAGCCCGGCACGGTCGAGGTCGTTGCGGGCGCGGAAGTCGGGCTCGTCGGTGCGCCGCGCGAACTTGTTCCACGGGCACACCAGCTGGCAGTCGTCGCAGCCGAAGATGCGGTTGCCGATCGCCGGGCGCAGCGCCTCGGGGATCGCGCCCTCGTGCTCGATGGTCAGGTAGCTGATGCAGCGGCGCGCGTCCAGGCGGTAGGGCGCGACGATGGCGTCGGTCGGGCAGATGTCGATGCAGCGCCGGCAGGTGCCGCAGTGCGCGCTGGCCGGCGGGTCCACCGGCAGCGGCAGGTCCACATAGATCTCGCCGAGGAAGAACCAGGAGCCGCCGTTGCGGTCGATCAGGCAGGTGTGCTTGCCGATCCAGCCCAGGCCGGCGTTGCGAGCCAGCGCGCGCTCGAGCACCGGCGCGGAGTCCACGAACACGCGGTAGCCGAACGGGCCGATGGACTCGGCGATGCGGTCGGCCAGCGCCTGCAGGCGGCGGCGCATCAGCTTGTGGTAGTCGCGGCCCAGCGCGTAGCGCGCGACGTAGGCGCGGCGGCCGTCGGCGAGTGTGCGCCAGCTTTCCTCGTGGTCGCCGCGGCCGTAGTCCAGGCCGACCGAGATCGCGCGCACCGTGCCGGGCACCAGCTCGGCCGGCCGCGCGCGCAGGGTGCCGTGGCGGGCCATCCAGTCCATGGTGCCGTAGAGGCCTTCGGCCAGCCACGAGGCGAGGTGCGCTTCGTCCTCGCCCAGCTCGATGTCGGCGATGCCCACGCGCTGGAAGCCGGCCTCGCGCGCGAGCGCGCGGATGCGCTCGGCGAGCTCTGCGAGGTCGTGGTCGGGCGCGGGCGGGTTCACCGGCGAAGTATAGAATCCGCGCCATGAGCGCTTCGTCCGCCCGCGCGTCCGACGACCTGTACGGTCATGCCGCGCTGCGCGCGCTCGAGGCCGAGGCGATCGCGCAGGCGGGCGACGACGACGCGCTGATGGCGCGCGCGGGCGAATCCGCCTGGCGGCTGGCCGAGCGGGCCTGGCCGCGGGCGCGACGGCTGCTGGTGCTGTGCGGCCCCGGCAACAACGGCGGCGACGGCTACGTGTTCGCGCGGCACGCGCTGGCGGCCGGGTGCGAGGTGCGCGCATTGCATCTGCCCGGACATGCGCCGCGCACCGCCGCCGCGCAGCGCGCCGCCGCGGCGTTCGAGGCGGCCGGCGGACAGGTCGAGGCGACCGCAACCGCCGTGCTCCCGCCGGCCGACCTGCTGGTCGACGCGCTGTTCGGCATCGGCCTGGACCGTGCGCCCGCAGGCGATGCCGCCGCGCTGATCGAGGCGGCGAACGCCTGCGGCGCCGACGCGCTCGCGCTGGACGCGCCCAGCGGCGTCGATGCCGAAAGCGGCGCGGTGCCGGGCGCGGCGATCCGCGCCACGCGCACGCTGCAGTTCCTCGCGCCGCATGCGGGCCTGTACACCGGCGCCGCGCTCGACCATGTCGGCCGCCTGCACCTCGATACCCTCGGCACCGCGCCGGCGCTGCTTCGGCGCGCGCGCCCCCTGGCGCGGCGGCTGTCGGCGGGCGATCTGGCCGCGCGGCTGCGGCCGCGCGCGCGCGACAGCCACAAGGGCGCCGCCGGTCACGTGCTGTGCGTGGGCGGCGACCACGGCAAGGGCGGCGCCGTGCTGCTGGCCGCCGAAGCCGCGTTGCGCAGCGGCGCCGGCCTGGTCACCGCGGCGACGCGCGCCGAGCACGTGCCCGCGCTGCTGGCGCGGCGGCCGGAGGCGATGGCGCAGGCGGCGGAGGCGGGCGCGGGCTTCGACGGTCTGCTCGAGCGCGCCGATGTCGTCGCGCTCGGCCCCGGGCTGGGCACCGGCGCCTGGGGCGAGGCGCTGTACGCGCAGGCGCTGGCCTGCGGCCGCGCGCTGGTGCTCGACGCCGACGCGCTGAACCTGCTGGCGCGGCGCGGCGACGCGCTGCCGCCGGAGACCGTCCTCACCCCGCATCCGGGCGAGGCCGCGCGCCTGCTCGGCACCGGCACGCGCGAGATCCAGCGCGACCGCTACGCCGCCGCCGCGGCGCTCGCGCGGCGCTACGGCTGCGTCGCCGTGCTGAAGGGTGCGGGCACGGTGGTCGCGGCGCCGGGCGAGCTGTCGCGGGTGATCGCGGCCGGCAATCCCGGCATGGCGGTCGGCGGCATGGGCGATCTGCTGACCGGCTGCGTCGCCGCGCTGCGCGCGCAGGGCGCGGCGCCGTTCGAGGGCGCCTGCACCGCCGCGCTGCTGCACGCCTGCGCCGGCGACGACGCGGCTGGCGAGGGCGGCGAGCGCGGGCTGCTGCCGGCCGACCTGCTGCCGCACCTGCGGCGCCGGGCCAATCCATGAACGCCTCCCTGCAGCTCGCCGATGCCGCCGCGACCGAACGCCTCGCCGCGGCGCTGGCCGATGCCCAGCCGCCCGGCGCGGTGGTGTACCTGCACGGCGACCTCGGCGCCGGCAAGTCCACCCTGGCGCGCGCCTGGCTGCGTCGGCTCGGCGTGACCGGCACCGTGCGCAGCCCGACCTACACCCTGGTCGAGCGCTACCCCCTGGGCGCGGGGGGCGAGGCGCTGCACCTGGATCTGTACCGGATCGGCGATCCCGGCGAACTGGAATACCTCGGGCTGGACGATGCGGCCGCCGCGCTATGGTTGGTGGAGTGGCCGCAACGCGGGGCCGGCGCGTTGCCGCCGGCCGATCTGGAGGTCGCGCTGGCGCTGGCCGGAACCGGCCGGGCGGCGGCGCTGACGCCGCGTTCGGCGCGGGGCCGGGCATGGCTGGCGGCGTGCAGGCTGAGTGAAGTTGAGGGGCTTTCCTGAACCGAAGCCGCAGGAAGCGCCGGCAGGTGCCGGATTTCCAAGGGAAAACATCTTGCAAACATTCCTGGCTGGTGCTTGACTACCGGCCATGCGCGCCCGGGGCACCCGAATCCAGGAAATCGTGTTGGGGCTGGCCCTCGCGGCCGGGCTGGTCTGGGCGCTGCTGTGGAACGCCGCCCAGGCCGCCGAGCTGAACCAGGTGCGCCTGGCCGCCGGCGCCACCGGGACCCGCGCCGAGCTGAGCCTGCCGGCCGAGGTCGAATACCGGGTGATCTCGCTGGCCGACCCGCACCGCCTGGTCGTGGACCTGCCGGGCACCGATCTGGGCCGCGCGCTGGCGTTGCCGGCGCCGGCGGGGCTGGTCAAGGCCGTGCGCAGCGGCAAGCCCGAGCCCGGCACGACCCGCATCGTCTTCGACCTGCACGCGCCGGTGGTGGCGCTGAAGCCGCGCTTCGAACCCGCGGCCGGCGGCGTGAGCCTGGTGGTGGAGTGGCCGGGCGATGCGCCGGGCGAGCCCGCGCCGGTCGCCACCGCGCCCGCGCAGGCCGCGGCGCAGCAGGCCGGGCCGCAGGCGCAGGCCGCCGGGACGCCGGCCGTCGATCCGGTCGCGGCCTCGCGCGAGGCGACCGAGCGGCTGGTCGCAGAACTCGCCGCCCGCCGCCCCGCAGCCGAGCCGGCCACGGCCGCGACGACAGCGCCCGCGCTCGATCCGGCCGCCTCCAGCGCCGCGACCTCGCGGCTCATCTCCGAGATCGCCGCCGCCCGCGCGCCGGCGGCCCCGGCCGCTCCGCCGCCGTCCGCCGCGCCGGCACCGACCCCCGCGCCGCCGGCGCAGTCCGCGCAGGCGCAGGGGCAGGCGCCCGCGGCGCGCCGCGACGCCGCCGCGCCCGCCCGCACGCCGGCCCCGGCCGCCGCCGGCACCCGCGAACTGGTCATCGCCATCGATGCCGGCCACGGCGGCCAGGACCCGGGCGCGGTCGGCCCGACCGGTCGCCGCGAGAAGGACATCACCCTGGCCATCGCCCGCGAGCTGGCGCGGCAGGTCAACGAGACGCCCGGCCTGCGCGCCTATCTCACCCGCGACCGCGACGTGTTCATTCCCCTGCACCAGCGCACCCGGCTGGCACGGCAGGCCGGCGCGGACATGTTCATCTCGATCCACGCCGATGCCGCGCCCAACCGCAACGCGCAAGGGTCCTCGGTCTACGTGCTGTCGCTGCGCGGCGCCTCCTCGCAGCGCGCGCGCTGGCTGGCCGACAAGGAGAACGCGGCCGACCTGATCGGCGGCGTGCGCCTGCAGGAAGCCGACGACACCCTGGCCTCGGTGCTGCTGGACCTGACCCAGAGCGGGCAGATGAAGGCGTCGGAGGACGCCGGGCAGCACGTGCTCGCCGGTCTCAAGCGGATCGGCAACAACCACAAGCCGCACATCGAGCGCGCGAACTTCGCCGTGCTGCGCACCTCCGACATGCCGGCGATGCTGGTGGAGACCGCGTTCCTCTCCAACCCGGAGGAAGAGCAGCGCCTGATCGACCCGCGCTTCCAGCAGCGGGTGGCGCGCGCGGTG
>NZ_JAAN01000020.1 GCF_000559025.1 Luteimonas huabeiensis HB2
CCCGCAAGCGGGGGAAGGTGCCGAAGGCGGATGGGGGCACGCCGCAGGCGCCTAAAGCGGCCCTCATCCGGCGCGGGAGAAGGAACAACATGCGCCCGCTTGCGGGAGAACGGCATGCTCCCGCAAGCGCGAGCGGGGACAGCTTCGGCGCTGCAGATCGAATGGGGATACGCCCTGGGCAGCCGCCGTCGCGATGGGCCGGTCGTCCTCAGCGCAGGTCGAGGTCGGCGACCTTGTCCTCGGCGTCGCGCTTGGGGTCGATGCCCAGCAGCATCTTGACCCCGGCCAGCAGGCTGGATTCGTTGAGCCAGACCTCGGCGCGCTCGGGGTCGAAGCGCAGCAGCACCAGCTTGGGATCGTCCTTGCCTTCGAACCAGGCGGCGATGAAGGGATTCCACAGGCGGTCGATCACCGCGCGGTCGCGGGACAGGCTGAGGTTGCCCTGGATGCTGGCGAACAGGTCGTGGCCCTTGGAGCTGAAGGCGGCGATCGCGCGGCGGCTTTCGGACAGGCCATCGACGATCGCGTTGGGCTTGCCGATGAAGAACCAGATCGGCCCCGACTCGCCTTCGACGAAGGCCGTCAGCGGCCGCGAGTGGCCGTCCTCGACGCCGTCCACGCCGAGCATCACGGTGCGGTCGGACTTCAGCGCCTTCCAGAGCTTGGCTTCGAGTTCCTGCGGGGTGGGCATGGCGGACGTTCCGTCGTGGCGTCGGCGACGCCGGGAGCCCCGTTCTAGGCGCTGCGCGGTGAACGCGACGTGCGCGGCGCGCGGTGCGCAGGCGTTCGCGCTCAGCCGGTGCCGGTCCCGTCCTGTCCGGCGCCCGCGTGCGGTGCGCCGTGTTCACGCCCGAGCCAGCGCCGCTGCCGCCGCAGCGCCCAGTGCCGGTAGGCGACGTAGCCGATGCCGGTCAGGCCGGTCAGTGCGGCCGGGATCAGCAGCGCGTAGTAGTGCATCGCGCGGAACAGCCAGGCGCCGAGGATGCCGCCGCCGAGGAAGCCGCTGATGATCAGGCCGCTGAGCGTGAGCCGCCGCAGCGGCAGCGGCATGCCGCGGATCAGGTGGCCGAGGCCGATGCCGAGGTCGGTGAACATGCCGCTCAGGTGCGTGGTGCGCACGGCGGCGCCGCTGTAGGTGGTGACCATCGCGTTCTGCAGGCCGCAGGCCATCGCCGCCAGCAGCGCGCCGTTGAGCTGCTGGTGGACGAACATCGGCACCGAGGCGGCCAGCAGCACGGCCTCCAGCGCCAGCGCCACGCCGTAGCGGCGGCCCAGGCGCAGGGTGCTGTCCTGGACGATCAGGCCGCTGAGCATGGCGCCCAGGCTGAAGGCGATCAGGATCGCCCACAGGTGGCGGACCGAGCGCCAGTCGCCTTCGACGAGCGCGGCGCCGAGCAGGCTGGTGGTGCCGGTGAGATGGCTGACGGCGAGATGCTCGAAGCCGAGGTAGCCGACCACGTTGACCATGCCGGCGATGCAGGCGAGGGTGATCGCGCCCACCCAGACCCAGCGCGGCAGCCGCTCGGTCATGGCCGCGGACGCCGCTGCAGCCGACGGGCGGGACCGCTCACGCCGGCGCCTTCAGCCGCACGCCGCGGCCGCGGCCCTCGCTGGGCCGTTCGTTGCCGATCAGTTCGATGCCGGCGGCGTCGAGCGCCTCGACGATGCGGGTCAGCGTGCCGACCATGCCGCGCACGTCGCCGGGGCTGGATTCCATGCGCTGGATCGTGGGCAGGGAGACGCCGGCCATCTCGGCTAGGCGGCGCTGGTCGATGCCGAGGAGCGCGCGCGCGGCGCGCAGTTGGGCGGCGGAGATCATGCGATCGGGGCGGGCATGCGGGAACGCTCACCATACCGCCGCCATGCCGCGCCGGGCAAGCCTCAGGCGTGGAAGACGATGTTCAGGACATCACCCGTGTCTTCGCATCCATCGATGGCCGGGGCATGCCGCAGTTCCCGGCCGCCGGGTGGCCCGGGGCCTGCGGACGCGGCTGGGCGCGCGTGCCGCAGGGCCCCGGCCGGCCGCTCAGAGGTCGGCGATGCGGGTGATCCGCGAGCCTTCCAGCGACACGCCGGCCATCAATCCGGCGTTGTTGAGCACGAAGCCGATCACCGACTGCTGCATGGTCTGGGTGTCGATGTTGCCGTTGGCGCCGACGTGGGCCACGGCGACCGTGGCATCGGCCCCGACGGTCCAGCCGTTGCTGTTGCGGAATTTGGCCAGCGCCTCGTCGGTCATGAACAGCAGGATGGTGGCGCTGGACTGCGCGCCGGCCTGCAGGCCCAGCGACCCGGCCGCGGTCCGGTAGTAGCCGGCCGTCTGGTTGCCCACGCGCAGCACGCCACGGCCGTATTCGCCGCCGACGACGAGGCCCGCGCGCACCACGGTCGGGAAGATCAGCACGCCCTTCGCGTCGCGGACGAGCTGCCGCGCATCGGGCGCGTTCTCGTAGAGCCGCTGCAGCGCGGCATCGGCGGCGCTGTCGATCTCCGCGCGCTGGGCCGAGGGCGAGGCGGCGGTGTGGCCGGCGGTGGTCGAACAGGCGGTCAGCCCGCCGCCGGTCAGGACCATGCCGGCGGCCAGCAGGGCGGCGGCGAGGCGGCGGGGACGCGGAAGCGAATGGAGAGTGTGCATCGCGCATGTCCTTATTTCGGAAGGGGCGCTTACTGTAGTCCCGGCCCTGTCGAAAACGGTTCACGCCTCGTCGACGTTGCGCGGCGCGTCCCGCCACCGGGATCGGGGGCGGGCACGCCGTGCGCGCTGCCTCATGACGACAACGGAATCGGGCCAGTTCGTCGCGGGCCTGGGCGCATCGATCTCGCCGTGACCGCGGCTCGTGCCAGCGCCTCGGCCGCGCCCGGCACCGCCGCGCCGCGCGGCCGACGGATCGCTGGATCGGCCCGGCGCCCCGCGACGCGCTCAGAGATGTCCCATATGCTGGATCGCCGCCGGCCGCACGGCGACGAAGGAGGCATACCCGCATGTGGCTTCTTGCATGGAGCATGGCGATGGGCGCCCTGGCCGTACAGGGCGACACTGGACCGAGCCAGGCCCAGGCCGAGCGCGCCGCGCAGGCGTGGGTGGACTACCACCCTGGCGACGACATCCAGTACGACTATCGCGCCGGCTTCGTGGAGGTGGCGGATCTCGACGGCGATGGCGTGCGCGAGATCGTGGCGATCGAGACGCGACGTGCGTGGGGGCCAACTTCGATTGCCACAACCAGGTCGTCGTGATGACGCCGCTGAAGCCGGACGATCCACGGCTGGTGCCCGCCCCATTGGCGGGCGCATGGGAACTCGAGGCCAGGGCGCGCATGCGCGACGTCGGTCATGGGCCGGATGCGGCCCTGCACATCCCGGGGGAAGTCGCCCGGCTGGAAGTGCGCGGCGCGGAGATCCTGGTCGAGTTCGAGGCCCGGGACGGTTCGCCCTACTGCAGGCGCAGCACCGCGGCGGATGCTCGGCGCGTGCCTTGCCCGGCGCCGGGCAGGCACCTGTGGACGCTGGTCTGGGACAAGGGGCGGCAAGCGCGCACCTTGCGCGAGTGCGACGATGCGAGCCCGCTCGATCCTCGGCGCAGCGCCGTTGCCGTCGCGCTCGACTGGGGCTGCCTGCGCAGGCTCGATCCGCCGCCCGCGACGCCTTGAGACCCGCACCGTTCGCGCGCGGCCGCGCGATCGCCGCGAAGGCGGCTGCCCTCGCGGCGGGAGGATCGGTTCACGGGCTCTGGTAGTAGACGTTGTCGATGTGGAACTCGACGTCGGCGGCTGGCGGGTCGGCGACCAGCATGAACATCTGCTTCACCGCGTGCAGGTCGAGGTCGTAGAAGGCGCTGAAGGGGATCGTCACCTCGTGCCAATTGCCGTCGCGCACCAGACCGTAACCCGGGCCGCCGGCGACGAAGTCGACCCAGCTGTCGCCGAAGGAGGTGTTGATGCCGATCTTGAAGCTGGCCTGGGTGGTGGTGCGCATGTGGAACTTCAGCGCGCCGCCGGCGTAGTTGGACATGTTGCGATAGTCGGTGACGATGCCCATCCCGAACCACTGGCCCGCGCTGGCGCGGAAGGCCATGACCTCGCCGCCCTCGAACGGCGCGGCCGGCATCGGGGTCAGGTTGTGCCACAGGAACAGGTCGGCGTCGGCGCCGAAGTCGAGCGCGCCGCTCAGCCCCGACTGCTCGCTGTAGACGCCGAAGCGGCCGGGCGGCGCAGCGGCGGTGCTGCCGATGTAGAGCTCGCTGCCCGGCGCGTCCTGGTAGAGGCGAATGTAGTCCACCTCCATGCGGCCGGGCAGCGGCGCGGTGACGCCTTCGGGCGCGAGGATGCCGGTGTAGGTGCCGCCCACGGCCAGGTTGAGCAGCAGGAAGTGCTGCTGGTGGAACTCGTGCAGCGAGGCGCCCTCGATGTCGGAGATGGCGAACTCGAAGTACTGCTGGCCGTCGATGGACACGCGGATGAACTGCGGGTCCCAGGTCATGCGGTAGACGTGGAAGTCGGTGTGCAGGTCGGTCGGGCTGTCGTAGTCCTGCCCGTAGTCGGCTTGGGAGCCGTTGTAGTCCCAGTGCACGGCGGCGCCGATGCGGCGGTTGGCCGCGCCGTCGGCGATCGCCGCGGCCGAGCCGGCTTCCATGATGTCGATCTCGCCGCGCGCAGGCCACACGCCGATGGCGCCGAGCATCCAGTAGGCCGGCCACAGCCCGTTGCCGACCTGCGGGGTCTTGATCCGCGCCTCGAGCGTGCCGTAGCGGAAGTGCATGCGGCCCTCGGTCTTCAGCCGCGCCGAGGTGAACGGGCTGCCCTGGAAGGTCTCGCGCCGCGCCTCGATGATCAGCCGGCCGTCCTCGATGCGGGCGTTCTCCGGGCGGCTGGTGTAGTACTGCAGCTCGCCGTTGCCCCAGCCGCAGATGCCGAGCTGGCAGCCGGTGCCGACGTCGTAGATCCACTTGCTGCCGTCGATGCCGGGGCCGTCGAAGTTCTCCTCCCAGACCAGGGCCTGGGCGTGCGCGTCGGGCGGCGAGAGCGTCGCCGCGCCGAGCAGGGCGGCCAGCGGCAGGGCGAGCGCGCGTAAGCGTTCCGTATCCATGGGGAGCTCCTTGGAGAGTGTGGTCGGCGCCGGAATGGCAGCCGGCGGCCAGACTTTTCCCCGGATGACAGCGTTGTCAACGGCCTCCGCCGGCAGCGCGCGGATCGTCGATGTCAGTCACGGAAAAGTGTTCAGGCGCGGTGAAACCGCGCCTGCGCGCACGAGCCCCATGCTGCGCGACAGCACGGATCCGCGACGGCGCGCGGCGCACGGCCGCGCGCCACGGGTCAGAGATCGACCGAGACCGAGACCGTGATCGTGCGCGGCGCGCCCAGCACCAGGTAGTTGGCGCCCGAAGCGCCGCCGGTGGAGGCCCAATAGCCGCGGTCGAACAGGTTGTCCACGCGCGCGCGCAAGGTCCAGGGCCGGCCGCCGGCCTGGAAGGCGTAGCGCGCGCCGAGGTCGAACCGGGTCCAGGACGGCAGTTCCAGCGTGTTGGCGTCGTTGGCGAACTGACGGCCGGTGTGCACCGCGCGCGCATCCAGGCTGAGCCCGTCCGCGCCCGGCACGTCCCAGTCCACGCCGGCGTTGAGCTGCACCTCGGGCACGCCCAGCACCGTGTTGCCCTCGTTCGCGCCGCCCTCGGTCTTCTGCAGGGTGGCGTCGAGCAGGGTGAAGCCGCCGAGGATCCGCAAGCCCTCGACCGGCTGGCCGTAGGCGCTGAACTCGAGGCCCTGGTTGCGCTGCTCGCCGTTGTCGCGCACGACGTAGTCCTCCTCGATCGCGTTCGGCTTGGCGATGCGGAACAGCGCCGCGGTCGCGCCCCAGCCGCCGGCGTCGAACTTGGCGCCGGCCTCGTACTGCTTCGAGCGGAACGGCGACAGGATCTCGCCGGCGTTGACGATCGGCGTGCCGTCGGCGCTGGTCTGCTTGACCGTCTCGCCCGGCAGCAGGGCGTCGGCGTAGTTGGCGTACAGCGAGACCTGGCGGCCGAGCTTGAACACCAGCGCGGCCACCGGCGTCGTCACGCTGTCGTCGTAGCGGTTGGACAGCACGCCGGTCGTGTAGTCGTAGCTCGACTGGCGCAGGGTCTGCCGGCGCGCGCCCAGCGTCAGCAGTACGCGATCGTCCGCCAGGCTCAGGGTGTCGGCGATCGCGTAGCTGGCAGTCTGGGTCCTGCTGGTGGTCAGCGGATCGGACATGTCGCCGACCGGGGGATTGATGGGCGGAGGCGCGATCGCGATCGGCGCATACAGGCTGCCGATGGCGTTGCGCGCGCCGGTCGCGAAGGCGTTCTGCGAGTCGAGGTCGAAGAACGAGGCGCTGACGCTGATGCGGTGACCGACCGCGCCGGTCTCGAACTCGGTGCGCAGGCCGACCTCGCCGGTCCGCAGCAGATCCTCGCGCACGTTGTCGAACTGGGAGGCGGTCAGGTTGCCGGCGGCGTCGGCTCTCGGGTTGGCGAGCACGTTGTGTTCCTTGCCGTCGCGTACGCCGAGCGCCGCCCAGGCCATCGTGGATTCGCTGAGGTCGTACTCGCCGCGGATCACGCCGAACAGGTCCTCCTCGTCGGTGAAGGTCCACGGCTGGGCGAAGTTGACGTCGGCGTCGGGCGCGATGGGGATGCCGCCGACGGGGGTGACGCTGGGGCGCGGCGCCTCGATGCGGTGGTCCTGCCAGCCGAGGTCGGCGGAAAAGCGCGCGCGCTCGCCGCGATAGTCCACGCCCAGCGCCAGCACGCCCAGCTCGCGCGCCTCGCCGAGGGCGGTATCGCCGTCGCGGCGCACCGCGTTGGCGCGCACGCCCCAGGCGCGGTCGGCGCCGAAGCGGCGCGAGACGTCGGCGGCGGCGTACCCCTGGCCGTCGTTCTCGTAGCCCAGCGTCAGGCGGGTCAGGTCGTCGTCGCCGGCGCGCTTGGGCACCAGGTTGAAGGCGCCGCCCACGCCGCTGCCGCTGGGCGCGGCGCCGTTGAGGAAGCTGTTGGCGCCGCGGAAGACCTCCACCCGTTCCAGGAACTCCGCCGCCACGTACTGGCGCGGCAGCAGGCCGTACAGGCCGTTGTAGCTCATGTCGTCGGAGTACACGGCGAAACCGCGCACCACGTACAGCTCCTGGAAGTTGCCGAAGCCGCGCGCCACGCGCACCGCCGGGTCGTTCTGCACCACGTCGGCGACGCTGCGGGCCTGCTGGTCGCGCATCAGGTCGGCGGTGAAGTTGAGGCTGTTGAACGGGGTGTCCATGACGTCGAGGTTGCCGAACAGGCCCACGCGGCCGCCGGTGGCGACCTGGCCGCCGGCGTAGGCGGGCGGCAGCTCGACCTGCGAGCCGTCGGCGGTCACCACCACGGTGTCGAGGGTCTTGGCGTCGGGGGAGGCAGCGCGGTCCTGCGCCTGCGCGGACAGGGGAGCCAGGCAGGCGAGCAGGGCGAGAGACAGGGCGCGGGGGCGCGGGAAATCGATGGACATGGTCAGCCTAGGCAACGCGGAAACGACTGGCTTGGGAACACGGGGCTCCCTGGCTGACGAGCGGAGGGCGCCCATGCGGGGCGCCCTCCAGCGGCCATTATCGCATCAAGCGCGGCGCGGCCGACATCCGCGACGCATCCGCGGCCCTGCGCCCCGTTGCGCGCGGCGTTCGCCGGAAGCCCCGCCTCGACGCGGTCAGGCGGTGTGCTGCTCGATACGCACCAGTTGCCAGCAGGGGCGCCGGGCGAAGTGGAAGAACCGCTGTTCGCGGGCTTCCGGCGTGCGGATCAGCACCGTCGTGCCGCCGTCGATTTCGTCGGAGATCAGCATTTCCCGGCCTTGCGCCTGCAGGCTGGCGGGATCGGGCATGACCGGCCACTCGACCTCGCTCAGGGGAATGCGGCTTTCGAGGTGGCGCATCGCCGGGTCCGCGTCGACGACGTAGACGCTGCTGGCGAGCGGATCGGCGACGGCGCGCTGCTGGAACGCGATCTCGCGGCCGAAGCGGGCCAGGAAGTCCCCGAAGTCCGGTTCCGGGCAGGCCGGTCCGTGGCCGATCGGTGCGGGCGCTGGCGCCGCCTCGGCGGCCGGCGGCGCGGAAGGGGCGTTGGGCCGGCAGGCGGTCGGCGCGATGCCGAGCACGGCGGCCAGCAGGACGGGGGCGAATCGATACGACAAGGTGGTCTCCGGTCGGTGCATGAGGTGGCCGCGGTGCTCGCTGGGGCGGCCCGGGCCGCATCGGTCGGGGCGCCCGCGAAGGCTCAGCGCGCCGGGTCGCCGCGCAGGCCGGCGTCCTGCCGGGGCGCGTCCGGCGCCACGGCATCGATCGGTTCCGGCGCGGGCGCGGCGGTGGCGGCCCAGGCCAGCGCGAGCGGCGAACCCGCCAGATTGGCCAGCGCCGCCAGCAGCGCCATCGCATCGCCGCGGCGAGCGGCGTCCATCAGGGCGCCGAGGCCAGCACCTTCGCTTCCGGGTTGCGGCGGCGCTTCGACCGGGGCTTGCGCCCCCAGGGCCGCGGCACCGGCCCCCTGCGCGTGGCCCGTCGCACGGCTCGCCTCCTCGAACAGGCGCAGCGCCTGTTCGAGGCTGCCGGCGAGCGGACCGTCGAGCTGCAGCCCGTCCGGCAGGGCGCCGGCCTGGCCGGGATGCTGCAGGCCGGCCTGCAACCGCTTCAGCAGGTCCGCCAGCACCTGCGGCGCGGGCCATGCCGCCTGCGCAGTGGGCAGGCCCTGGAATGCCTGCGCGGTGCCGGGACCGGCGCCGCGACCGCCGGCCGCGGCCATCAGCTCGGACAGCTGCTTCAGCGTGCGCTCGCGCTGCACGCTGTCGCGAAAGGCGTCCGGCGTCCCGCCCGGCGCCCCCAGGCCGCCCTGCTGCATGCGGCGGACGAAGTCCAGCGGATCCCGGACGAGGTCCGGTGCGGTCGCCGGCGATTCCACGGGATCGGTGGCGGGGGGCGATTCGGGACGTCGGTTTTTCACTGCTTCGCTCCTGCGGATGGGCGGTCGCACCGCCAAGGCGTCATGGAAACGGTGCGCCGCGTCGGCGCCGCGAACGCGCGGGCCCGGCCGACCTGACCGACGCGCGCGCGGTCTGCGTTCGGCTCGCGCCGGCGCTTGGGTCGAACTGCGGATGCGGCAAGCCATGCCTGCGCGCCCGTGGTCGGTACTCGGCATCGCCCGGCACCCGGCAGCATGCTCTCGGTCACGATCGCGCCATGCCCGCCTGCACTGGTTGCTGCGCATCGGGCTGGCGCGATGGCGGCGCCTGGCACGGGGTCTCGCCCTGCTGCAGCCACTCGCGTCCCTGCGGGGAGGCGGCGAAGTCGGTCATCGCCGCGCGCATGGCGGCCACGTCGCCGCGCTTGGCGGCCTCCATCAGGGCGTCCAGGCCGTTGCGCCCGGCGTCGGCGCCGGTCTGGCGGGTGCCGGCATCCTGCTGGCGATCTTCCTGCTGCGCCCGTTCCAGGGCCTTGCGCGTCTCCGGGCCGACGATGCCGTCGACGTCGAGCCCCTGCGCCTGCTGGAAGGCGCGCACGGCATGATCGGTGTTGCGGCCGAAGTCGCCATCGATCGCCAGTGGCCTGCCGTCGGCGCCGTCGAAGCCGAGCTGGCGGAGATCGCTCTGCAGGCTCCTCACCGCTTCGCCGCGATCCTCCATCCGCAACGTGCCGCCCGACTGCGGGTCGCGATCGGACCTGCCCGCGCCTTGGCGCGGGAGCCGGCCTTCGGCCAGCTCGATCAGGTCGGCTTTCTCCGCCAGCGCGCGTTCGCGCAGCGCGTCCCACAGCTGCGGCGAGCTCCTGAAAAGCCGCTGGGTGTTTTCGTGCTTGTAGTCCTGCACCGCCTCCACGATCTGCCGATCGGACAGGCTGGCCAGATCGTACGACTCGCCGAACTTGTCCCGGAGGCCGTTGCGGAAGATGCCGGGCGTCAGGTCGCGATACTGGACGGCGGTGCTCCACAGCGCGTCCTGCACCGCCGGGCCGCGATCGCCGAGGTCCAGGCCACCCTGGCTCAGGGCCCGGACCTGCACGTCGTAATGGGTGCTCTTGATGAAATCGTGCTGCGCCTGCGCGAACTGCGGGTCGGTGCGGGCCAGCTCGCGCCACCTGGCGTCGAACGCGTCGCTGGTCGGGGTCAGGCCCTGGAAGCGGGCGCCGTAAGGGGATTGATCCAGGAATTCCTGCAGGGTCCCCATCCGCGACGACAACTGGTAGGTGCCGTAGGACGCGCCGCCGTGGTCGCCTCTGCCGCTCGAGATCGTGCCCGCACCGCGCCCGCCGGTCTCGTAGCGCGCGGAGGTCATGCCGAGGTGCCATCCGTCCATTTCGTGATCTCCTGTTTCGATGTGTGGGTCGCCGTGCATCCGGCGCGAAGAACCTCAGCGTCGTTCGAGCACCGCCGCGCGGTTGGCGGTTGCGTTCACTTCGCAGTTGCCGGCATCGAGAATCTGTCCCTGGCCGGGCCGCTCGCCAGGGCTGCAGGCGGCATCGCGCTGTTCGATCCAGCGCCGCTGCTCGTCGCGCAGCGCGTCGCGCCCGGAGCCCGGCGTACGTTCCATGAGCGCCCTGTAGGCGGCATTGAGGCGGTCGTCCTGGAAGCCGTACTCCTCGTCGATGCAGTCCTGCATCGCGGGCGTGACGCCGCCGGATGCGTCGAGGCAGGTCTGGAAGGAGGGGCGGAGATCGGCCGGGGCGATATCGACCAGGTCGGAAGAGGCGGGGGCGACGGGGACTTCTTCGGGCAGCGCCTGCGCCCCCCGGAGATCGGCTGCGGCCGCCGCGGCGTCCTCATGAAGGGTCGCTTCGGCCGCTGCGGGCGCATCGCCGGTTCCGGCGGTCCCGCGGCTTTCCGTCGATTCCCCGGCAGGCGTGGAGCCGTCCGTCGAAGCGGGGGGCTGGCAACCGCCGAGCGCGCCTGCGAGCAGCACCGCCGGCAACGCGCCGAGGAGCGCGCCGGCAGGCCGGCGGCCCGGGCCGATCGCCCTGCGGCGAGCAGCCTCGCCGTTTCCGCGGTCAGATTCGCCGCGATGGATCGGATCCGCCAGGGGTTCGCTCATGATTGCCTCCTTCCAAGTCAGGGTTGATTGCGTTCCGCGGGTTGCACGTCCCACCAGGGCACCCGCAGCCGCGAGGCGTCGCCCGACACCTCGGCGTCCTCGATCGTTCCGTAGGTGTTGATCGTCAAGGTCTGCCGGCCGTCGCGGCTGGCGAAGCGGAGCAGGCAGTGACCGTCGCCGCTGCAGATCTCCAGTTCGGGCCGTCGATCGCACATCTCGCAGCGATTGGGTGTGTGCGCGCAGATGCGCTCGAAATCCCCGCCAACGACGTTGCGCTTGCAGTCGGGCTGCGACGTCGGCTGCCAGCCTTGCGCGATGATGGCGCGACGCAGGTCGGCGTAGGCCATGCCTTCGCGCAGGCCGTCGGTCGTGGGGGCGTCCGGAGCGCTCGCGGCATCGCCGGTGGCACCGGTCTCGCCGGGCGACGGGCGGCGCCTGGGCAGGTGCGGGCGGCGTCGTGGCGTCGGTCGCCGCTGCCTGGGCGTCCGCAGGCGCCGCCGCGGTAGGCTGGCAGGCCGCCAGCGTCCAGCCGACCGCCAGCGCGGCCGAGAGGCGGACCGGCAGCGCAGGTACGGTCCTGCGGGGGACGGGGAGCGCTTCTTTCATGCCGCCGGCCGATGGCTGCGGCGCATGCCGGGTGGACGTTCCGGTTGCCGGGACGACCGCCGCGCCTCGTCCCTCTTCATCGAGCGCGCGCATGCCGTTCCTGTTCCCGCGAGCGGGCGCATGTCGTTCCTTGCTTGCGGGGGAAGGAAAAAGAGAATGCCCCCCGCTTGCGCGGGAAGGGAAAAAACAGACTGCCCCCCGCGTGCGGGGGAAGGGAAAGACAGCGTGCCCCCCAGAGGGGCCTCTTTCGTGCGCCGCACGTCGATACAGGCTAGGGCGTCCATGGATACGCCCCCTGCACCGGGTCGAAGGCCACCGTGCGGCTGTCGAGCAGCGTGTCGCCGCGTCGGCGCGTCACCGTCAGCGGGTACATGCCCGCCACCACCGCGCGGTTGCGGTCCACTCCGAGGATGTTGACCTCGCCGGGTGCGTCCTCGCTGGCGCGCGGGATGCGCGAGACGTTGCGGAACGCGCCGTCGATCGGGACCTGCAGCGCGTACAGGCTCGACTCGACGCCCTGCCAGACGCCGCCGGCGACCGAGAGCCAGCCATGGCGGTCGGGGCCGACCTGGATCAATTCGCTGTCCCGGCAACCGCAGTCGCCGTTCTGTCCCATGTCGATGGCGGGGCTGGAGGCCAGCGGCGTCCACGTGCCGTCGGCGCCGGCCTGGGCCGCGAACACGCCCTGCAGCCCGGGATCGACCCGCGAATAGAGCCCCGCGTCGGGATCGCTGTAGGTCAGTACGTAGACCTGCGGACCCTGCTCGCCGGCGACCACCCTGGGCTCGGCGACGCGCATGCAGTACGCCTGCGGCTCCTCGCCGGTCTCGAAGGTGTGGCGCCAGCAGCCGCGCGAGGCGTCGAAGCTGTCGGCGCCGTAGGCCGAGCGCAGCAGGCCGTCGACGATGGACTGCACCTGCGCCGGCTCCAGGGCGGCGGGGGCGAGCGGCGGCGCCGTGGGCGCCCGCGTCGCGGCGGTGCCGGCGACGTCGGCCGGTGCGGGCCCGGCCGCGGAGGGCGAGGGCTGGCAGGCGGACAGCACCGCCAGGGCCAGCGCGCCGGCCAAGGGCGAACACCCGGTGGCGCGATGCCGGTGGGGCGGCCGTGCGGGCCGGGCGTCGTGGTGCGGACGAATCACGGTGTCGTTGCTCGCGCCGTGCGGGGGATCGATGGGGGCGGGTGCGGCGGATGCGGCCGCCGCGGTTCAGCGGACGAGATCTTCCTGCGGCGGGGGGCGGGATTCCGTGCGGGCTGCGTCGGCCTGGCGCTCGGGCTGCGGCGGGCAGCGGGCCTCGCCCTGCTGCAGCCATTCGCGTCCCTGCGGCGAGCCGGCGAAGTCGGTCATCGCCGCGCGCAGTGCGGCCAGGTCGCCGCGCTTGGCCGCTTCCATCATCGCGTCCAGGCCGCTGCGCTCCGGCGCCTCGGCGGCGGGCCGCCGCGTGTCGGCGTCCTGCGCGCGGGCCTCCTGCTGGGCCCGTTCCAGCGCCTTGCGCGTGTCGGGGCCGACGATGCCGTCGACGTCCAGGCCGTTGGCGCGTTGGAAGGCTTCCACCGCCTGCGCGGTGCGCGGACCGAACCGGCCGTCGGTCTCCAGCGGCTTGCCCTCGGCATCGCGGACGCCGAGGCGGTTGAGGTCGTCCTGCAGGCTGCGCACCGCCTCGCCGCGGTCGCGTTCGCGCAGCAGGTCCGGCGTCGGCGAGCCCGTGGCGGCGTCGCGCGACGCCGGGCGCGCGCGCGCCTCGCCGCGGTCCTGCAGTAGCTCGCGCGCCTGCGCCAGCGGATCGGTGGCGTACAGCTCGGTGCCGCGCGCATGCTTGCGCTCCAGATAGCGCTCGAGCGGGACCAGCTCGACGCCTTCGCCGCTGCGCGACTGGCTGATCTTGAGCGTGCCGTCGGTGGGGTCGCGAACCACCATCACGATGTGGTCGATGCCGCGGTAGCGCCCGGCATCCCAGCCCTTCCGGCCGTTGTCCTCGCCGATGATCATGCCTTCGCGCAGCACGTCGGCGGTGACGTCGCGGCCCTCGATCATCACCCCGGAGCGCCGCTCGACCTTCTCGACGATGCGGGCGGCATAGTCCTCCATCAGCGCGAGCCGATCCTGGCGTGGGATCACGGTCCGGCCCGCCTGGCCGTTGACCTCGTCGATGCTGGCGTTCACCAGGGTCACGACCCAGCCCGAGCAATCCACCTGGCCCTGTTCGGGATGGCGGCCGCCCATCTTGTAGGTGACGTGGTCGTACTCGCGGGTCAGCGCGTAGGCGCGCTCCAGCGCGATGCCGGGCGTCGTCGCCGTCGCGTCCTGCGCGGGCTCGCGCACGGTTTGCGGCGTCGCGTCCCGGGCGGTCGTGCCGTCGGTCGTGGTCTGGATCGACACCTGCGGGCCCTGCGCCGGTGCGGCGCCCTGTGCCGGAGCGCCTTGCGCGCGCGCGGCCTCGGCCTCGCGCCGCGCCGCGTGTTCGGCAAGCAGGTCGTCGAGTTCCAGCCGCTCGAGCGTGGTGCGGTCGGCGATGCCGGTCGCCTCCAGTCCGGCGCCTTGCTGGAACCGGCGCAGCGCCTCCTGCGTGCCGCGGCCGAAGTCGCCGTCGATCTGCAGCTGCTGGCCCTGGTCGGCCAGCGCCTGCTGCAGGAGGCGCACGCTGTCGCCCATTTCGCCGCGCTGCAGGCGGCCGTCGTCGAGCGCGCGGTCGGGCATGGCGTGGATGTGGCGGCCCACGCCCAGCGCCTCGAGCATCGCGGCGTCGGCGACGCCGGTCTGCGGCAGGCCGTTGTCGCGCTGGTAGTCGCGCACGCGGGCCTGCGTGGTGGGGCCGAACTGGCCGTCGGGCGTGCCCACCGCGTAGCCGCGCGCCTGCAGCGATTCCTGCAACTGGCGCACGCCTTCGCCGCGCTCGTCCAGTTCCAGGCGGCCATCGGCCAGCGCGCCGCGGATCAGCACGCTGCGCTCGCGCGCCGGGTCCAGGCCCAGGCGGGCGTCGAGCCGGTCCTGGTTGATGGCGATGTCGTTGTAGTAGGCGGCGTTGCTGGTGCCGTTGGCGTCGGCCACCGAGCGACCCTGGACGACCTGCGCCGCGCCGCCGGGGCCGGCGATGTGGCGCGCCTTGAGGATGCCGGCGACGTGTTCCGGGCTGTCGCCCTCGTGCAGCACGCCGCTGCGCAGCGCCTGCCGGTAGGCCTCGTCGCTGACCCGCTTGAAGGCGGCGTCCTGCAGATCGGCGGATGCGACGTAGCGCTCCAGGCTCAGGCCGTCGTTCCAGTTCGCCGGATCCTGCAGGAAGCGGGTCATGCCGCCCGAGACCGCCCAGTTCCACTCCGAACTGTGGCCGGAGTCGCGCAGGGCCCGGTCGTAGCGCTCGCGGTCGATCAGCCCGGCATCGGCCAGCCAGCCGGCGCCGGCCTGGTAGCGGCCGACGTAGCCCTGCGCGTTGGTGATCGCCAGATCGCCGCCGTTGCTCTCGGTATAGACGGTCGAGGCGACCAGGCGCCGGGTCATGGCATCGTCGAGACCGGCGATCGCGCCCTGGTTCCATGCACGCGCGGTCGCGACCGCATTGTCGCTACGAATGTCGCTCATCGCTTCGTTCCTTGGATGGTACCCGGCGGGTCCCGCCGGCAGGTGGAGAGCCCGCGGCCGCCGCTCGGCGGCCGGGCGGTCAGCGGTCGCAGTCGGGCAGCTGGATGTCGGTGCCGCCGCGGCGGAACTCGAAGTCGGTATAGCCCGGGCCATTGCGGCCGCCCGGATCGACCGAGGCGGACACGGCCAGCGTGCGCTCGCCGCCGTCCAGCGCCAGCCAGTACTCGGTCGGCGCATCGGCCGCGACCGGCGCGGCGTCGTCGCACACGCCGTCGCGCCGCACCAGCCGGTCGCGCGGCTGCAGCTGCGCCCGCAGCGTGCGCGCATAATCGGTACGGGGATGGAACTTGCGCACGATCAGGGTCCGCACCGAATCCTCGGTGCCGGCGAAGGTGGCCATCGCCTCGCCCTCGTTGCCCTCGCGGGTGCCGGCCTCGGCGCCCACGCCGCCGTCGGGCAGCACGGCGGTATCGAAGCCGGCCAGGGTCAGCCGCGCCGAGCGGCCGGTCGGATAGCGTCCGATGCCGTCCGCCGGTGCGAGCGGCGGCAGGCCGGGCACCGCCTGCAGCCGCTCCCAGGACGGCGGCTGCTCGCTGGCGAGCACGACCAGCGCCCCGCGCAGCGGGCCGGGCGCGGCCGGCGCGGCGGCGTCCGGTTCGACCGCGGCGTCGGCGACGGCGGCCGGCGCGTCGGCGGCGGGGGCCTCGACGGAGGCCGCGGGATCCGCCGCCGCGGATTCGGGCGACGGCTGGCATGCGGCCAGCAGGCTGGCCAGCGCGAGTGCGGCCAGCCGCGCCGCGCAACCGAGGAAAGGGCGTGCGCGCGCGTCGGCGCGTGGCGCAGCGGAACGGGAAAAGACGGTCGGAGAGCGGTCCGGGAACGCGGCCCGGGGGTAGCCTGTCTGCATCGCGGTGTCCATGCGTGCGGGGCGACGGCTTGCGCCGTCGCCGGGAGGCCGACCCGAGCCAGTCCGTTGGCCCGCTACCGTGAGGTCGACCGGTAGGTGTTGTGGACGGGATCGTAGCGGTACTCGTACGCCTTGTCACCCCCCAGGCGGAGGTCGGGCAGGTCGCTGCCGTCGCGGGCCAGGAACGCCACCGCGCCGTCGCCTTCGGCGGCAGGCAGCGTCCCGAGGTGCGTCCACCTGCGCTCGTCCACGCCCAGTTCGTGCGGATTGAACACCAGAACCTCGACCGCGCGGCTGCGCGCGCCGGTGGCGTCCTGCGACCAGGTCGGCACGAGCAGCAACAGCCGGCCCGAGGGCGTGGCATGCGTTTGCGGCACGCGCGAGGGATCGATCGGGTTGGCGCGCTCGGCGATCCCGAACTCGCCGATCCAGGGTTCGCTGCCGACCAGCGTCCATGGGCTGCGCGCGCCGGGGGCGCTCGCCTCGAACGTCGCCTGCGTCAGCGTCACGCGGGCCTCGGGATCGACCTCGCCGCGCGCGCGCGCATCGCCGTACTTCTCGGGTGTGATCCAGGCGAATCCGGTGTAGTAGCGCTTGCCGGCGGCTTCGAACTCCAGCCCGTACCAGTAGTGGATCCGGCTGCCGTTGGCGATCTCGTAGTCGGTGGCGCCGTCGCCGTCGATGCCGCTGATGAAGTACAGGACGCTGTCGGCGCGCGGGGCCGGCAACGCGGCGGCGGGTTCGTGGGTGTCGGCCACGTGAGGGGCTTCCTGGTTGGCGGGACTTGGGGTGGGCGTGCCCGGGGCGCCGGCGGTGTCCTGCGCGCCGCATGCGCACAGCAGCCACGGCAGCAGGGCCATCGAGCAGGTGCGCAATCGCATGGAGCGCCTCCTTGGTCGTGAACGGGGGAGTCTAGCCGAGGGCGGGGCGCGGGACGGTACGCGCATCGGCCGGCACGCACCGCAGCGCGCCGGCGGTCACGGTTCGGATGCGAGCGCATGGTGGACGGACCGGGCGCGGCGCGCCGCGGCATCGCGGGCGCGCGCGTCGGCGATGGGGCTCAGGCGTCGCCGGGCGCGTCCTCGCTCACGACGAGGTCGATGTGGACGATCGGCGGCGGGCGCAGGCGCTGCCGCAGCCGCGCCCACCAGCCGTCGCGGCCGCGCTCGTAGAGCGCGGGCTGCGCACGGATGCAGGCCAGCGCCGCCGCGTTGCCGCCGAGCGCGCCCGCGTCGAGCAACTGCCGGCCGGGACCGAGCAGGGCCGGCGCCTCCGCGCGGATGCGCTCGACGTGCGGCGCCGGCGAGGCGGCATCCAGCACGACCAGCAGATCGGGCACCGGTGCGGCACCGACGCTCACGAGGGCGAGTCGTGCGCTGGCGATGTCGGCATGGGCGCGGCAGTAGTCGCGCAGCCAGTCGGCGAAAGGGCCGGGGTGGAAGGCGCGCACGGCGTCGGCATCGTGTCGCGCTGCCCGGGTCGATGCCGGCGTCGCCAGCGTCGAGATGCGAGCCAGCAGCAACAGGCGCTCGTCGTCGAGCAGGAGGACATCCTCCGCGCCGGGGCCGGTGCGCAGGGACAGATCGAAGCGCGCCTGCTGCGCGAACTCGAGGATCGTCGCGCCGGTCCCCTCGACCAGCGAATCCGCGTCGCCGGCGATGGCCTGGGCGGCGGCGGCGCGGTCGATGCCGGCGCGCAGGGTGGGGCGGCCGTCGATGTCGAGCAGGGCGATCCCGTGCCCGCGACCGGCCTTCGCGGTGCCGGCGAAGACCATCGGCTGGGCCGCGAAGGCCGCGACGAGGGCGAGGGCCTGCCTGCCGGCGTCGTCGCGGCCCTGCGCAGCGGCCGAAAGAACGGTCTCGGCGAGCCGGTGGAGCGGGTGGCGAGTGGCCATGGCGGTGGCTGAATGCGCGAAGGGCGGGGCGCAGTCTAGCCCTGCTGCGCGTTTTCGGGGGAATCCGCCGCCGCGCGCGCATAGACCACCAGCCGCAGATGGCGCTCCTCGTCGATCGTCAGCGTGGTGTGCTCGAAGGCGACCGCCGCGCCGTCCAGGCGCAGGCGGCGCACGCCGCTGCAGGGCGCGTGCACCTCGTGCCGGCGCCACCAGGCCTTGAAGTCCGGCGCGATGCGCTCGAGCTCCGCCACCAGCGCCTGGGTGTCGGCATCGTGGGTGGCGCGGGCGTAGTCGCGGCGGAAGCTCGACAACATCTCCGGCGCCTGGCGCTCCCAGTCGACGATGCGCTCGCGCATGCAGGGGTCGGCGAACAGCATCCACAGCAGGTTGCGCCGCGCCGGCGGCTGCGCGCCGAAGCCGAACGCCGCATCCGCCGGCGCGTTGTGCGCCAGCACGTCCCAGCGCAGGTTGAGGACGTAGGCCGGGTGCGGCGCCAGGTCGTGCATCAGCCGGCCGACCAGCGGGGGGATCTGGCACCAGGTTCGGCCGGGCTCGACCGGCGGACGGGCGTGGGCGAGCAGGTAGAGGTGCCGGCGCTCGGCGGCGTCGAGCCGCAGCACGCGCGCCAGATTGTCGAGGAAGGCGGAGGAGACGCCGATCTCGCGCCCCTGCTCGAGCCAGGTGTACCAGGTGAGCCCGACCCCGGCGAGCGCGGCCACCTCCTCGCGGCGCAGGCCCGGCGTGCGTCGGCGGCCGCCGCTGGGCAGGCCCAGGTCGGCCGGCGACAGGCGCTCGCGGCGGGTACGCAGGAATTCGGCCAGTTCGCCGCGGCGGCGTTGCAGCGAGCGCGCCATCCGGTTGCCTCCAGTAACAGCATAAACGGACGGATTGTAACGGGATCGCGTGCTTCCCAGAATCGCCGCTCCCTCGATCCGCGAGCGCCCGCCGTGCCCCCAGACGCCTGTTCCGCCGTCTCCGCGCCGATCGTGCCCGCGCCGCCCTGGCGGGGCCTGTCGGTACTGCTGCTGGCCGGCTTCGTGACCATCTTCGACCTGTTCGTGGTCAACGTGGCGATCCCCAGCATGCAGGCCGGGCTCGGCGCCAGCTTCGCCCAGGTCGGCTTCATCGTCGCCGGCTACGAACTGGCCTTCGGCGTGTTGCTGATCACCGGCGGCCGGCTCGGCGACCGTTACGGGCGGCGCCGGTTGTTCGTGGCGGGCATGGCGGGCTTCACCGCCGCCTCGGCGCTGTGCGGGCTGGCGCCCACGGCCGGGGTGCTGATCGCCGCGCGCGTGCTGCAGGGCCTGGCCGCGGCGCTGCTGTTCCCGCAGGTGTACGCCGCGATCCGCGTCGGCTTCGACGGTGCGGCGAGCCGGCGCGCGTTCGCCCTGCTGGGCATGACCCTGGGTCTGGCGGCCATCGCCGGGCAGGTGCTGGGCGGCTGGCTGGTGCATGCCGACCTGCTCGGGCTGGGCTGGCGCACGATCTTCCTGATCAACGTGCCGATCGGCCTGTTCGCGATCGCCGCCGCGCGCTGGATCCCGGAATCGCGCGCGCCGCAGCGCCCGGCGCTGGACGGGCCGGGCGTGGCATTGGTCAGCGCCGGGCTCGCGCTGCTGCTGGCGACGCTGATCGAGGCGCCCGCGCGCGGCTGGCCGGGCTGGAGCGGGTGGACGCTCGCGGCCGCGGCGCTGGCGCTCGTCGGCTTCTACGCCCGGCAGGAACGGCTGCGGCGCGCCGGGCGCATGCCGCTGGTGGACATGCGCCTGTTCGCCCAGCCCCGCTTCGCGCTGGGCGGCGCGCTGGTGCTGCTGGTCTACTCGACCTCCAGTTCCTTCTTCCTGTGCTTCGCGCTGCTCGCGCAGTCTGGTCTCGGGCTCGACCCGCTGGCGGCCGGGCTGCTGTTCGCGCCGTGCAGCGTGGGCTTCGTGGCCGCCTCGCTGCTGGCTCCGCGGCTGGTGGCGCGCTGGGGCACGCCGGCGATCGCCGCCGGCGCGTTCGCCTACGCGGTGTCGCTGGCGGTGCTGATCGCGCAGGTCGGCCTGGCCGGCGACGGGCTCGAACCGTCGCGGTGGCTGCCGGCGCTGGTCGCGGTGGGCGCGGCGCAGGGCCTGATCATGACGCCGCTGCTGAACCTGGTGCTGGGTTTCGTCGAGGAAGCGCGCGCCGGCATGGCCGCCGGTGTCGTCTCCACGCTGCAGCAGGTCGGCGCCGCGCTCGGCGTGGCGGTGGTCGGCCTGCTGTTCGGCCGGGTGCTGGCCGGCGGCGGGCCCGCGCGCGAGGCGCTGTACGCGGCCGCCTTCGTCGCCGGGATGGCCTGCAACCTGGGCGCCGCGCTCCTGGCCTGCGCGCTGCTGTGCCTGCTCGCGCGGGCGGCGCGCGGGCGGTAGCGCGGATGCCGCCCGGGTGACGACACGCGTCCGGCACCGAGGCTAAGATCGGCCTTCGCCCACTGGGGAGTGCGGGAATGCCGATCCGAACGCACGCGGCCGCCGCCGCGCTGGTCGCGTGCCTGGCCGCGGCGGCGCCGCAAGCGCGGGAGCCGTCGCCGCGCCCCGAGTACGCCTTGACCACCCAGGCCGCGTTCGACGCCGGTTCGGTGCCGGCCTACGCCGGCGACCACGGCGAGGTCTACGCGCGCATCGACGCCGACCTCGACGCCCACGTCGCGCACCTGCAGCGCTGGGTGCGGCAGCGCTCGATCAGCGCCCAGGACGACGGCATCGACGCGATGGCGCAGCTGGTGGCCGACGATCTGCGCGCGCTGGGCTTCCAGGAGGTGCGGCTGGTCGAGACCCCGGGCCATCCCGGCGTCCTCGGCTACTACGATGCCGGCGCACCGCGCACGCTGGTGGTCTACATGATGTACGACGTGCAGCCGGTGGAGCCGAACTGGCGCATCGACGATCCGTTCGCCGGCGAACTGGTCGAACACGCGCTGGGCACGGTGCTGATGGCGCGCGGCGCGACCAACCAGAAGGGACCGCAGCGCGCTTTCCTCAACGCCGTCGACGCCATCATCGCCACCCACGGCACCCTGCCGGTGAACCTCTACGTCGTCGCCGAGGGCGAGGAGGAGCTGGGCTCGCCGAACTTCGGCGAGGTGCTGGCGCCCTGGGTGGACCGGCTGCGCGAGGCCGACGGCGCGTTCTTCCCGATGAACATCCAGGCGCCGACGGGCGACGTGGCGCTGAACCTGGGCGTCAAGGGCATCGTGTACTTCGAGCTGGAGGCGCGCGGCGGCGATTGGGGCGGGCCTGCGCGCTCGGAGATCCACGGCTCGCTGAAGGCGCTGGTGGATGCGCCGGCGCTGCGCCTGGTGCAGGCGATCGCCTCGCTGACCACGCCCGACGGCAACACCGTGCTCGTGCCCGGCTACTACGACGCGGTGCGCGCGCCCACGCCCGACGAGCAGCGGCTGATCAACGCGCTGGCCGAGACCGCCGACGACGGCGCCGCGCAGGCGGCGCTGGGCGTCTCGCGCTGGATCGACGGGCTGGCGGGGCGCGAGGCCATCGTGCGCAACCTGTACGACCCCACGCTCAACATTAACGGCATCTGGAGCGGCTACACCGGCGAGGGCATGAAGACCATCCTGCCGCACGTGGCCACCGCGAAGCTCGACTCGCGCCTGCCGCCGGGCCTGGAGCCGGAGGACGCCTACCGGATGATCCGCGCCCATCTCGACGCGCAGGGCTTCGGCGAGATCGCGCTGCGCCCGCTGGCGGGCTATCCGGCCGCGGCCACCCCGGTCGACGCGCCGCTGGTGCAAGCGGCGCTGGGCGTCTTCAACAAGTACGGCGCGCAGCCGCGGGTGGCGCCCTGGCTGGGCGGCAGCGCGCCGTTCTACCAGTTCACCCGCACCCTGGGGCTGCCGTTCGTGTTCGGCGGCCTGGGCCACGGCTCCGGCGCGCACGGCCCGGACGAGTACATGCTGATCCGCCCGGCCGAGGGCGTGGCTGCGGCCGGCCTGGCGGAGATCGAGCGGTCCTACGTGGATCTGCTGCATGCCCTGGCTGCGGACGCGGCGCAGTAGGCGCGCGCGTCGTGGAGGATCCCGGCCCGCCCGGCAGCGGGTTCAAGACCCGCCGCCTGCGGTTGCACCCGCTGGGTGCCGGCGACCGCGCGCTCTACCTCCGGCTGTACGGCGATCCGGCCACCATGCGCGAGGTGGGGACCGCGCTGGCTCCGGCCGCGGCCGCGCGCGCCTTCGACGCGGTACTCGCGACGTTGGCTACCGATCCGCCGGGCGCCGCCTACTGGGTGTTGCGCGATGCCGCGGGCGAGGGCTTCGGCCTGATGGCGCTGGTATTCGATGCCGCGCGCGCCAGCGCGGAACTGGGCCTTCTGCTGCCGCCGTCCCGGCAGGATCGGGGCTACGCCAGCGAGGCGATCGGCGGCCTGCTGCCCAGGCTGCGGGCGTTTCCGGGGCTGGCTTCGGTCTGG
This sequence comes from Luteimonas huabeiensis HB2, assembly GCF_000559025.1. Lineage (GTDB taxonomy): Bacteria > Pseudomonadota > Gammaproteobacteria > Xanthomonadales > Xanthomonadaceae > Luteimonas > Luteimonas huabeiensis. Next base: position 22,479 of record NZ_JAAN01000020.1, read on the forward strand.
ACCCGCCACCGCGAGGGCCACCATGGCGCAGCCGGGCTGATGCGCCGAACGGGGTTCGTCGCCGACGGGAACCGCGACGGCTACGCGCGCTGGCGCCTGGACCGGGCCGGGTGGCCGGCCCGCCCGGGCTTTGCATCGGTGCCGGAACGAGAATAGAGTCGCATTTCGGGAGCAGGGGAACGGCATGGGCGGACGGGGGCGACTCGCCTGCGTGGGACTGGGCATGATGCTCGGGGCGCATCTGGCGCCGCGCGCGCGCAGCCATATCGAGCAGGCCGACGTGGTGTTCGTCGCGGTCTCCGATCCCCTGGTCGAACTGTGGGTGCAGCGCATGCACCCGGACGTGCGCAGCCTGCAACTTTTCTATGCCCCTGGCCGGTCGCGCCACGACAGCTACCGCGACATGGTCGAGGCGATGCTGGCGGAAGTGCGCGCGGGGCGCTCGGTCTGCGGCGCGTTCTACGGCCATCCCGGCGTGTTCGCCGCCGTCCCGCACCGCGCCGTCGCGCAGGCGAGGGAGGAGGGGTTCGACGCGCGCATGGAGCCCGGCATCTCGGCCGAGGACTGCCTCTACGCCGACCTCGGGATCGATCCCGGCCGGGTCGGCTGCCAGCACTACGAAGCCAGCCAGTTCATGTTCTACCGGCGCCGCGTCGATCCGTCCGCCTACCTGGTGCTGTGGCAGGTGGGGGTGGCCGGCGACCGCTCGGTCAGACGCGCCTCGACCGGTGCGGCGCACCGTCGGCTGCTGGTCGAGCGGCTGCGCGAGGACTATCCGGCCGGGCACCTCGTGTGGCTGTACGAAGCTGCTACGCTGCCGATCGCCGCGCCCCGCACGGACGCCGTGCCGCTGTCGGCCCTGGCGGACGCGCCGACCGCGCAGCACACGACGCTCGTCGTGCCGCCGGCGGTGCCGCTGCAGCGCGACGAGGCGATGCTCGCGCGGATCGCGCGACTGGAATGCCAAGCGGACGTATGGGCCGGCGCGCCGGCCGGGAACTGAGGGGAAGAGGGGACTGCGATGTCGGATGCGATCGGCTTTCTGGACACGATGGGGCGGGGCGCCTTCGCGGCGGACCCGGGTGCCGCGTACGCGGCAGCGGTCGAGGCGCTACAGATCGACGCAAGCCAGCGCGAGGCGCTGCGCGCGCGCGATGGCGCGGCGCTCGGGCGGCTGTTGCGGGCGCGGGCGCTCATGATGTGCATGGTCGCCACGCCCGACCAGGGCGAAACCGAGGGCCCGCTCGATTCGCCCGATCGCGATGAGGAAGACGACCGGGACGATCGCGGTGACCGAGACGGCATCCGATTCGATCCCGACTGAAGGGATGCGCTGCGCAGGAAGCACACGCCATGAGATCGGTCCGGCACGGTGTCATGCTCGTCACGTTGCTCGCCTTGGCGCCCACCGCCGTGGCGAATCCGTCCTTCGATACGTTGCTCGACGAGGCGGTGTCGGTCCGGACGTCGGACGTTGGCAGGTTCCGGGAATTGCTGGCCCGGCTGGATGAACTCGCGGCGTACGCGACGCCGGCTCAGCGGACCCATCTTCGGTTGTTGCACGCCCATCGGTTGGTCATCGGTGGAGATCCCCAGGGCGCGATATCGCTGTTGGAGCCGATCGTGTCCGGCGGTGCGTCCAGCGAGACCCGCTTCGAGGCGGGAGGACTGCTGGCCAACGTCTTCGCGATCACCCGGCAATTCGAGAAAGCCCTGGCGACATTGGATCGGATCCTCCCGCTCCAGGACGAAGTCGCCCGCCGGGAGGTGCTGCATCGGGGGCAGCTCAGCGCGGGGATCGTCTACAACCAGGTCGGAGAATTCGGGTTGGGGTTGCAGTTCGCTTCGAGAGTCCTGGCGGATCGGCCTGACGGACGCAGCCGCTGCATCGCGGAAAACCTGTCGCTCGAATCGCAACTGGGAAGAGGCGGCGGCTTCGATCGCGAGATGGCGGAGCGGGCGATTCGTCACTGCGATGCGCAGAAGGAGCCGATCCTGGCCGGGTTCTCGCGGACGTACCTGGCCCGTGCGCTGCATGCGCAGGGCAGCACGTCGGAGGCGATCGAGCTCCTTGCGGAGTATCTGCAGACGGTCGAGGACACGGGGTATCCGCTGCTGATCGCCCATTATCACGCCCTGCTGGCCGAATACCGCATGGCGACCGGGGACCGCGAGGCTGCCAGGATGCACGCGGAGCAGGCGGTATCGCAAACGCAGACGCTGGCACTGGTCAGCGCGGAACCGCTCGTGATCGCGTTTCGGACGCTGTACCGGCTGGCGGAAGAGCGCGCTGACCCGAAAGAGACGCTGGCCGCATATCGTGCGTTCGCCGAGGCCGACCGCGCGCACTTCAGCGACGTCAAGTCGCGCGAGATGGCCTACCAGATCGTGCGCCACCAGTCGCAGCAGCAGGCGCAGCAGATCGAGCTGCTGAACCAGCGCAACGCGTTGCTCGAACTCGAGCGACGCGTCGCCCGCCAGCGCGCGCGGGCGTGGCTGGCGCTGGCGGTGCTGCTGGCCGGGTTGCTGGCGAGCATCGGCTACTGGGCGCTCAAGACCAAGCGCCTGCAGATGCGCCTGAAGCGCATGGCCGAGACCGACATGCTCACCGGCGTCGGCAATCGCCATCACTTCACCCAGGAGGCCGAGCGGCTGCTGGCGCAATGCCGGCGCGAGGGCCGCGTCGCGGCGCTGCTGGCCTTCGACCTGGACCATTTCAAGCAGGTCAACGACCGCTTCGGCCATGCCGCGGGCGACTGGGCGCTGCAGCAGGTCGCCGCCGCCTGCCAGGCCCTGTGCGGCCCGGACGATCTCATCGCTCGCATCGGGGGCGAGGAATTCGCCATCTTGATGGTGGGCCGCGACGCCGCCGCGGGCCGGCGGGTCGCCGAGCAGGCGCTGGCGCGGCTGGCGGCGATCGATGCGACATCCGCCGGCTACGACTTCCGGATCGGCGCCAGTTTCGGCGTCACCGACACCTGCCTCTCGGGCTACGGGCTGGAACGGATGCTGTCGCACGCCGACCGCGCCATGTACGCGGCCAAACGCGCGGGGCGCAACCGTGTGCACCAAGCCGATGGCAGCGCCAGCGTGCTTGCCGTCGCCGGGTTCGCCGCCGGCGATCCCGACGATCAGCCGAGGCCCACGCCGGCGCGCAGCGCGCTGGCGTCCTGAGCGGCCTCTGGCCCGCATCGACATCCAGCGCGCGCCTCTCCACCGGCAAGCGGGGAGCGTTCTGTGTTTTCCTTCCCCCGCAGCGGGGAGCACTCTGTTTTCCCTTCCTCCGCGAGCGGGGGCACTCTGTTTTTCCCTTCCCGCGGGAGAAGGGACGGCATGCTTCCCGCTCGCGGGAGAAGGGACGGCATGCTTCCCGCTTGCGGGAGAAGGGACGGCATGCTTCCCGCTTGCAGGAGAAAGGACAGCATGCTTCCCCCTTGCGGGAGAAGGGGCAGTACGGCCTCGCAGGCAACGGACGGCTCCGGCGTTGCAGGTGCACCCTAGAACGTCACCCGGATCGATTCCGCGCTGCGCTGCGACGGGCCGTGGTAGACGGCCTCGATGTTGTTGCCGTCCGGATCGAGCACGAACGCGGCGTAGTAGCCGGGATGGTAGGCGCGCTCTGCCGGCGCGCCATTGCCGGTGCCGCCGGCGGCGATCGCGGCGCGGTGGAAGGCCTCCACCTTGGCGCGGTCGTGCGCCTGGAACGCGAGGTGATGGCGTCCCGTGAGCTGCCCCAGCGCGGCGGCGCTGTCGGCGCTCGTCACGAACAGCTCGTCGGCCCAGAACCAGCCGTCGCCGGTCCCGCCCATGGGCAGGCCCAGCGCGTCCAGTACCGCGGCGTAGAAGCGATGGCTGGCGTCGAGGTCGCGCACGACCAGCTGCAGGTGGTCGATCAGCCGGCCGCGGTGGATTTCGTCGGTGTCCATGAGCACGCCTGAGGTCGGGGGGCGATCCGGTATAGCACCTCGGCGCTGCGAACGCGCGCGGCTGTCGGCGGCGCGTGGCGGACGCTATGCTGTCGCGCGACCGAAACCGCCTGGAGTGCCGCCTTGAAGAAGTCCCTGCTGTCCCTCGCCACCGCACTGGCGCTCGGCGCTGCCGCGCCGCTGGCCGCGCACGATCGCGATTGCCTGGACGAGGCCTGCACGCTGCAGGCGCTGTTCCCCGTCGAAGCCGGCACCGCAGGCGGCGCCGGCGGCGCCATCCAGGCCCAGCGCTTCGGCACCTGGGGCATCGACACCGCGGGCATGGACACCCGCAAGCGCCCGGGCGAGGACTTCTTCGGCTACGTCAACGGCACCTGGGCGGCGACGACCGAGATTCCCGCCGACAAGTCCAGCTACGGCGCCTTCATGATCCTGCGCGACCTCAGCGAGGCGCGGGTGCGCCAGCTGGTGGAGAGCTATCCGCTCGGCGATCCTGCCACCGGCGGCGATGCGCCGAAGATCGCGGCGCTGTACGCCGCGTTCATGGACGAGGCCGCGGTGGAGGCGCTGGGCGCGCGGCCGCTGGAGCCGCTGCTGGCCGACATCCGCGCCGCCGCCGACCACGAGGCGCTGGCGACGCTGATGGGCGGGCGCTACGGCGGCTTCGGCCGCAGCCTGTTCGGCCTGAGCGTGTCCGACGACCAGCGCCGTCCCGACGTCTACGCGCTGTACCTGAGCCAGTCGGGCCTGGGCCTGGGCGATCGCGAGATGTACCTGGACCCGAAGTTCGCGCCGCAGCGCGAGCGCTACCGGGCCTACGTCGCGCAACTGCTGGAACTGGCCGGCTGGCCGCAGCCGGCCGCGCAGGCCGAGGCGATCCTGGCGCTGGAGACCCGCATCGCCGAGGCGCACTGGACGCGCGCGCAGAGCCGCGACCGCAGCAAGACCTACAACCCGCTCGCGCTGTCGGCGTTCCCCGAGCGCGCGCCCGGCTTCCCGTGGGCGGCCTTCTTCGCCGCGGCCGGCGTCGACCGGGCGCAGGTCGCCGTGGTCCGGCAGGACACCGCGATCCCGAAGCTCGCCGAGATCTTCGCGCAGACCGACGTGCCCACGCTGCAGGCCTGGCAGGCCTTCCACGCCGCCGACAGCGCTGCGCCGCTGCTGTCGAGCGACTTCGTCGAGGCGCATTTCGAATTCCGCTCGAAGTTCCTGTCCGGCCAGCCCGAGCAGCGCGAGCGCTGGAAGCGCGCCGTGGCCTTCGCCGAGGAGGCGATGGGCGAGGCGATCGGGCGCGACTACGTGGCGCTGTACTACCCGGCCGACGCCAAGGCCAAGATGGACGAGCTGGTCGCCAACGTGAAGGCGGCGATGCGCACCCGGCTGCAGGCGCTGGAGTGGATGGGGCCGGAAACCCGCGCGGAGGCGCTGGCCAAGCTCGAGAACTTCGGGCTCAAGATCGGCCATCCCGAGACCTGGCGCGACTACTCCGGCCTGGAGATCGTCAACGGCGACCTGTTCGGCAACGCCGAGCGCTCGCTGCGCTTCGACTGGGACTACCGGCGCCAGCGCATCGGCCGGCCGGTGGACAAGGGCGAATGGGGCATGACCCCGCAGACGGTCAACGCCTACTACTCCTCGGTCAAGAACGAGATCGTGTTCCCGGCCGCGATCCTGCAGCCGCCGTTCTTCGACCCCGCGGCCGATCCGGCGGTCAACTACGGCGCCATCGGCGGCGTGATCGGCCACGAGATCGTGCACGGCTTCGACGACCAGGGCCGCAAGTCCGACGGCCACGGCGTGCTGCGCGACTGGTGGACGGCCGAGGACGCGGCCAAGTTCGAGGCCCAGGCCGCCAAGCTCGGCGCGCAGTACGAGGCCTACACCTTCCCGCAGTTGCCGGGCATGCACATCAACGCGCGTGTGGCGATGGGCGAGAACATCGGCGACCTGGGCGGGCTGACCATCGCGCTGGAGGCCTATCGTCGCTCGCTCGGCGGCGCGCAGGCGCCCGAGATCGACGGCTTCAGCGGCGAGCAGCGCCTGTTCATGGGCTGGGCGCAGGTGTGGCGCACGCTGTGGCGCGACGACGCGCTGCGCCAGCAACTGGTCAACGGCACCCACTCGCCGGGTCAGATCCGCGCCTTCGCGCCGCTGCGCAACATCGACGCCTGGTACGACGCCTTCGAGGTCACCGAGCGCGATCCGCTGTGGATCGCGCCGGAGGATCGCGTGCGCATCTGGTAGAGCCGACCCGTCGGCGCCGCTCGTGGAGCGCATCAGCCGCGACCTGCTCGCTCTCTCGCATCTGGATGCGCTGCGCGGGTTCGTCGCGGTCGCGCGGCGCTCGAGCGTGACGCGCGCGGCCGAGGACCTGTGCCTCACCCAGTCCGCGGTGAGCCGACAGGTCCGCACCCTCGAACGCGCGCTGGGCTGCGCGCTGCTGGAGCGGCGCCACCGCGGGATCGCGCTGACCGCGGCCGGCTCGGCGCTCTACGCCAGCGCCGATGCCGCGCTGCGGCAGATCGCGGTCGCGATGCAGGCGCTAGGCGAAGATCCTGGCGATCGCCGCGTGACCATCACCGCCAGCGCCGGCGTGGCCGGCGTCTGGCTGCTGCCGCTGCTCGGCCGGCTGGGCAGCGAAGTGCCTGAGGCGGATGTGCGCCTGGCCGCGCTCGATCGCGTGGTGGCGGATCTGCGCGGCGAGGAGATCGATCTCGCGATCCGCTACTGCGCCGCCGAGCGCGCGCCGGCGCACGCAGTGCGCCTGTTCGGGGAGGCGGTGGCGCCTGTCGCGCACCCCGCGCTGGGCCTGCGCGCGTTCCCGGGCGCGGCCGCGCTGGCCGGGCACTGCCTGCTCGAGTTCGAGGATGCGCGGGCGCCCTGGCTTCGCTGGGGCCCGTGGTTGCGGCGTCGCGGCCTGGAGGCCGACGCCGCGGCGCGCGTGATCGGTTTCAACCGATACGACCAGTTGGTGCAGGCCGCGCTGGCCGGTCAGGGCATCGCGCTCGGGCGCCTGCCCCTGCTCGGCGCCGTGCTGGATGCGGGCGGACTGGTGCGGCTCACGCCCGAGGAAGTGCCGGTGGGGTGCGCGCACGGCTACTGGCTGTTCGATGCGGGCGGCGAAGTTCCGGCCGTCGTCGCGAGAGTGCGCGACTGGCTGCGCGCGCAGGCGCCTCCCGCGACGGCGGACTGAGTGCGGGCGGTGGTGCCGGTCGCGATCCTCGCGGGGAGCGGGCGGTCGCGGTGCGGCGAAGGTGCCGGTTCGCATGCGCCGGGCGCATGCGATGCATGCCTGAAACTCGTTTGAAGGGCGCGCGCGGCTGCGCTCTACTGTCGGCATCCGGACAGTACGGGAGGACGCATGGGCGCGAGGGCGGACACGAGACGCACGATGCTGGTGACCGGCGGCGCGCGCGGGATCGGCGCGGCGATCGTGCGCGGCGCGCTCGCGGCCGGGTACGACGTCGCCTATAGCTGGCGCCACGCCGAGGGCGAGGGGCTGGAAGCGGCGGCGAGCGACGCCGGGCGGCGTCTGTTCGCCTGGCGCGCCGACGCTGCCGATCCGAACGCCGCCGAGGAACTGGTGGAACGCGCCGAGCGCGCGCTCGGGCCGCTCGACGCGCTGGTCAACAACGCCGGTGTGACCGGCCCGCTGGGACCGTTCGAGGCGCGATCGCTGGACGAGGTGCGGTACGTCTTCGAGGTCAACGTGTTCGGCACCCTGGCCGCCACGCAGGCGGCACTGAAGCGCTGGCGCGAGCGCGGGCAGGGCGGTTGCGTGGTCAACCTGTCCTCGATCGCCGCGACCCTGGGTGCCGCGCACGAGTACGTCCACTATGCGGCCTCGAAGGCGGCGGTGGAGGCGTTCACGGTCGGGCTGGCGAAGGAGGTGGCGGCATCCGGCATCCGGGTCAACGCGGTCGCCCCGGGCACCACCGCGACCGGAATCCATGCCGCCGCCGGCGATCCCGACCGTGCCGAGCGCGCGGCCGGGCGCATTCCGCTGGGGCGCGCCGCCCGCCCGGACGAGATCGCGCCGGCGGTGCTGTGGCTGTGTTCGCCCGAAGCCGCCTACGTGACCGGCGCCGTGCTGCGCGTTGGCGGCGGGCTGTAGGCGCCGGGCCGAATCGTGTCCGTCGCCGCGAACGCAATGCCCGCGCAGCGGCTTGGCTTCCTCGGGCTCGGCCTGATGGGGCAGGCGATGGCGCTCAATCTGGCGCGCGCGGGCCAGCCGCTGGTGGTCTGGAACCGCAGTCGGGCTCGGACCCTGCCGCTGCGCGAGGCAGGCGCCGAGGTCGCGGACTCGCCGGCGGAGGTGTTCGCCGGGGCCGGTATCGTGCTGATGATGCTCGCCGACGAAAACGCCATCGATGCCGTGCTCGGGCGCCGCCGCGGCGTGGATTTCGCCGCGCGCGTCGGCGGGCGCACGCTGGTGCACATGGGCACCACGTCGGCGGCCTATTCGCGCGCGCTGGAGGCGGACGTGCGCGCCGCCGGCGGCGCCTACGTGGAAGCGCCGGTGTCCGGTTCGCGCGGTCCCGCCGAGGCCGGCCGGCTGGTGGCAATGCTGGCGGGCGAGGCGGCCGCGGTCGCGCGGGTGCGCCCGCTGCTGGCGCCGATGTGCCGCAGCGCGTTCGACTGCGGCGCGGTGCCTGCGGCCGCACTAATGAAGCTGGCGGTGAACCTGTACCTGGTCACCCAGGTCGCCGGCTTGGCGGAGGCCGCCCATTTCGCCGAGCGACATGGGCTGGACCTCGGCGCGTTCCGCGCGATCCTCGATGCCGGGCCGATGGCCAGCGAGGTCTCCCGGGCCAAGCTCGATAAGCTGTTGCGGCGCGACTTCCAGGCCCAGGCCGCGATCGCGGACGTGCGCAAGAATACCCGCCTGATCGGGGAGCAGGCGCGTGCCGGGCAGGTGGCATCGCCACTGCTCGATGCCGCCGACGACCTGTTCGAGCAGGCGCTTGAGCTGGGCCTGGGACAGGCCGACATGGCCGCCGTGGTCCACGCGCTGGAGGCCGCGACGCAGCGCGTGCGTACGGCCTCCTGACCGCCGGTCAGCCGCTCGCCCGCGCCTGGTGGATGTAGGCGTCCACCTCGCGCTCCAGCAGCTCCAGCGGCACGGTGCCGGTCAGCAGCACGCGGTTGTGGAACTCGCGCGGGTCGTAGGCATCGCCCAGGGCGTCGCGGGCCTTGTCGCGCAGGCGGATGATCTCCAGCTGGCCGATCTTGTACGAGGTGGCCTGGCCGGGCATCACCACGTAGCGGTCCACTTCCGAGGGCGGGATGCCGTAGTCGATCGCCTGCTGGCGGGTCCAGCGCATCGCGTGCAGGCCGGTGTCGGCGACCAGCCGCCGCGCGCGGAACAGCTCGGCGTCGAGCTGCCCCAGCAGGCCCTCGCGGTCGCCTTCGTACCAGCCTTCCTCGGCCGCCAGCCGCTCGGCGTAGAGCGCCCAGCCCTCGCTGAAGGCGGAGATGCCGCCGAAGGCGCGGGTCTGGCGGAACTTCGGCAGCGCCGGGTTCTCCACCGACAACGCGATCTGGAAATGGTGGCCGGGCACGGTCTCGTGGTAGACCAGGGTGCGCAGGCCGAAGCGGGTCAGGCGATCCTTGCGCAGCGGCATCTGGTACACGCCCGGCCGCGAGCCGTCCAGCGGCGGCGCGGTGTAGCTCGCCGCGGCGCTGGCCCAGCGGTATTCCGGGTAGGGCCGGGCGATCACCGGCGTCTTCGGGCGGATGTCGAACAGCGCCTCGCTGCGTTTCTCGGCGTCGCGCATCAGGGTCTCGATGTCGGCCATGATCGCCTGGCGGCCGGCGGCGTCGTCCGGGTAGGCCAGGTCCTCGCGCAGCCGCGCCAACCGCGCCTCGACGCTGCCCTCGCGGCGGCCCAGCGAGCGCAGGATGGCGTCCATCTCGGCCTCGATGCGCGCGACCTCGCGCAGCCCGATCTCGTGGATCTCCTCGGCGCTCAGCCCGGTGGAGGTGTAGCGGCGCAGCTGGAAGGCGTAGGCCTCGGCGCCGTCCTCGAAGCGCCACAGGCCGGCGTCGTCGGTGGCGTCCGGCAGCTGCGATTCCAGCTCCGCGATGGCGCGCTGCCACGCCGGGTAGACGCCGTCGCGCACCAGGCGCGCGGCGCTGGCCACCCGCGATTCGCGCGCGGCCGCGTCCAACCCGTCGATGCCCTCCAGGCGTTCGGCGAACGTGGTCACCAGCGGGTTGCGTTCCGGCGGCGCCGAGACGAACTGGCGCATCTGCGCGATCGTGGCCTCCAGGATGAAGCGCGGCGGCAGCACGCCGCGAGCGGCCAGTTCGTGCGCGCGCTCCACCGCCTCGCCCATGCGCGCCTCGAACAGGCCGAGGCGGGCCAGGTAGTGCTCGGCGTCCTGCGCGCTGTCGAGGGGATGCACCACGGTCAGCAGGTTCGGCAGGGCGACGTTGGCGCCGCCGAACTGGTTGAGCGGGAACGCGTAGTCGTCGTAGCGATCGCCCTCGACGAGCGTGCGCAGCTGCCATTCCATCAGCTCGGCGGAGACGCGCTCGGTGTCGCTCATGGCGGCGCGGTCGAAGCCGGCCAGCTCGGCCAGGCCGCGTTCGGCCAGGGCCACGGTCTCCTTGCGGAAGGCCGGGGTGAGCGGGGTGAGCTGGCGGTCCATCTCGGCCTGAAGCTCGCCGTCGAAGTAGCGGCTGGCGGTGGCGGCGGACGGCTGGCGCCGCATCCACTCGTCGGTGTAGGCCTGGAAGAACGCCGAGACCGGGGCCGGCGCGGGCGCCTGCGCCGCCGGCGCGGCGGGCTGCGCGCCCGGCGCGGGCGGCGAGCAGGCCGGGGCGGCCAGGGCGATGGCGAGGGCGAGGCCCAGCGGGGCGAGGCGGGCGCGAAGGGACACGGAAACTCCTGGTGCGGAACGCGGGGGGCGCCGGCGATTCTACGCAAGCCTGCGGCGCGGCTCAGAAGAACAGCAGCACCGCGCCGATGATGAAGCCGGCGGCGATCAGCAGCATCAGGCAGTAGCCCATGATGTCCTTGATCTTGAGGCCGGCGATGGCCAGCAGCGGCAGCGCGAAGAACGGCTGCAGCATGCTGGTCCACGCATCGCCCCAGGCCACCGCCATCGCCACCCGCGCGAGGTCGGCATCGAGCGCCTGCGCAGCGGGGATCATCACCGGCGCCTGCACCGCCCACTGGCCGCCGCCGGAGGGCACGAACATGTTGATCAGGCCCGCCGAGAGGAACGTCCACAGCGGCAGCGTCGAGGCGCTGGCGAAGGAGACGAACCACTCCGACAGCGTCGTCGCCAGCCCCGAGCCGACCAGGATCGCCATGATCCCGGCATAGAAGGGAAACTGGACCACGATGCCGGCGCCGCCCTTGATCGCCTCCTGCAGCGCGGCCAGCAGGCGCGCGGGCGTGCGGTGCAGCACGATGCCCAGCATCAGGAAGCCGTAGTTGACAATGTTGAGGTTGAGGCCGCCGCCGCCGGCGAAGTGATCGACCAGGTAGACCAGGCCGGCCGCGCCGATGGCCACCGACAGGAGCCAGCCGTGCTCCAGCCGCACCGCGGGCGTGGCGTCGCGATCGAGCGTCGGCGGCGCCGGATCCTCCGGCGGCGTGAACACCACCGCGTCGCGGTCTGGCGGGGTCATCGCGCGGTTGATGAGCGGCACCGCGATCGCCAGCAGGGCGAGGATGAGCAGGTTGAACGGCGCGAAGATCGTTTCGCTGGTCGGGATCAGCCCCATCGCGTCCTGCAGGAAGTGGCCTTCGGTGGCGATCGTCAGCGGGATCGAGCCCGACAGCCCGCCATGCCAGACCAGGAAGCCCGAGTAGGCGCTGGCCACCAGCAGGCGGTAGTCCACCCGCACGTGGCGCGCGACCTCGCGCGCGAACAGCGCGCCGATCACCAGGCCGAAGCCCCAGTTGATCCAGTTGGCGAGCATCGCCACCAGGGTGACCACGACGATGGCGTTGCGCGGCGTGCGGCAGCGCGAGGCCATCGCGGCGAGCATGCGCGCGACCGGCGGCGTGCGCGCGAGGATGAAGCCGGTCACCAGCACCAGCAGCATCTGCATCGAGAAGCCCAGCAGTTCCCAGAAGCCGTTGCCCCAGTAGCGGACGAGCTCCAGCGGCGGCGTGCGCTCGACCGCGAGCGCCGCCGCGGCGGCCAGGGCGGTGAAGATCAGCACGAAGACGTAGGCATCGGGCAGGTAGCGCTCGACCAGGCGAACGGACAGGCGGGTGGCGCGTTGGAACATTGCGGTCTCCGGGGCCGGCAAAAGCCTGGCACCATACCGCCGTACGGCGGCGACGGCTGCTGGACCATGGTCGAGGTCCGCGCCGCCGCGTTCGCCGGCGATTCACCCCGGGCTCGCGAGCATCGGGCCAGTCCGCCAATGGAGATCGCGATGCGCACCCACCTCGTGGCCCTGTCCCTGGCATTGCTGCTCGCCGCTTGCGGCGAGGCCCCGCGCCCCCCGCAAGACGACGCGCCGGCGCCGCCCGCGGCCGTGGAAGACGGTGTCCCCGCGGAGATCGTCGTCTCCACCAACGAGCCGTTCTTCCAGGCCCGCGTGGAGGGCGACACGCTGGTGCTGGCCGGCGTGGACATCGAGGAGCGGCGCCTGCCGGTGGCGCGCTCGGAAATCGTCGGCGGGGTGCGCGAGGTGAGCGCTCGCGATGCGGCCGGCAGCGTCGATGTGCGCGTGCGCGCCGCCGCCTGCGAGGACGACATGTCGGGCGCGCGGTTCCCGCTGTCCGGCGAACTGGTCGTCGACGGGCGCGGCCCGTACCGCGGTTGCGCGCGGCCGGCCTCGATGCCGCAGCCCGGCGAGCCCGGGGTCTAGCCGGGCGTCCGGCGCCTCGTAAGCGCGTGCGTGGCCTCCACGCAGGGCCTCGAGAGAACAGGCGCGACGCCGCTGCCAGTCTCCGCGCGGCGGGGTCGCGTGCGCCTGCCTATCGCGTCGCGGCGACGTCGTCGGCGAAGCGGTGGTGCTCGACGCGCAAGGGCAGCGTCGCCGGGACCGTCGGTGCCGCCGCCATCGGCTCGTCCGGGGCCCGGTCCAGGTAGTGCAGGACCGCGTCGTAGCGCGTGCCGTCGATGGCGCCGTCGGCCTCCACGCGCTGCAAGCGGACCCGGTCGCCGACGAAGCGCGAGTCGGCGTGCCGCGCTCGCCCATCCGGGCCGACGTGGAACAGCGCCACGTAGCGCCAGTTGCCGCTGCCGCCGCGGATCACCGACAGACCGGCGAACAGGTCGCGTCCGTCAGTGGTCTCGACGCTGCCGAGCACGCCTTCCAGCGCCGCCTGTCCGCGCTCGTCGCCGATCGCGTAGTCGCCACGGCCCTCGCGCAGCGTCAGCGGCACGTCGGGCTGGCCGTCGCCGGGCACCCGGATCTCGGCGCCCGCCAGCAGCGCCAAGTCGTCGTCGGCGGCTCGCGCGGACGCGGGCGCGACGGCCGGCGGCGCAGCGGACTCGGCCGGCGCTGCATCCGGGCCGGGCGGGACGGGCGTGCGCTCGCAGCCCGCGATCAGCAAGGCGAGCAGCGCGAGGCCGGCGCCACGGACGCGGGCTGCGCGCGCCGCGGCGGGAGCGGGCACGGGATCGTGGGGAAACATGGCGGCTCCGCAGGCTGGACTGCCGGCAGCCTGCGCGTGTACGGGTGGCGCGATGGTGAATCCGCCGGCCGCAACCCGCACGGCGGTCATTCGACGGGCACGCCGTAGGTCTCCGACAGCATCCGGCGGTAGTCGGCCATCGGCGGCAGGCCGACCGCGCGCCGCCGCGCGTCGAGCCCGGCCGCGTCCTCGACCGGACGCAGCCGCATCGTGCCGTCCTCGCCGGTTTCGAACTGGCTGCCGTAGCGCTGCGGGCGGCCCTCGGCCAGCAGGACGCGGTCGGTCAGCATCGCCAGACTGGCGGGATCGGGGCGGTCGGCGGGCGCGGCGCGCTCCATCGCCGAGAGCGCCTCGCGCTGGAAGCCGGGATCCGCGTCAGCGTGCTGCACGATCAGCCAGGCGGCGCGGAGGCCGTCCGGGCCGACGCGGGCGGCGCCCGGCCAGCCGTCTTCGGCCAGGATTCCGCGCAGCCAGGCGGTGTTGTCGCGGTCGATCGCGGCCATCGCGTCCAGCGCGGCGCGGCGGTCGGGCTCGTCCTGAGCCTGCACGACCGCCTGGCGCGCCGCCTGGTCGCGCTGCGCGCGTTCCCGCAGCGCGGCGCGCAACGGCGCGTCGAGCCGCGCTTCCAGCGCCTGCGCCGCGTCCTGCGCGCGCGCGTCCAGCGCCGGCCAGCCGGCATGCGCGCGCAGCGCCGCGAGCCCGGCGCTGTCGCGCTCGCGCAACTGGTCGATGTCGATGCGGCCGGAGGCGAGGTGGCGATCGATCAGCGCCATCGCCTCGTCGAGGCGGCCCGCCGCGGCCAGGCAGTCCGCGCCCATCAGTTCGCCGTTCGGCGGCAGGGGCTCGTCGCGCTCTTCCGCGTCCAGCACGAGGCGGCCGCAAGCGTCCATGTCGCCGCGCTCGCGCGCGCCGATCGCGGCCGCAAACCCCGCGTCCTGCGCGGCGGCGGTGCCGGCGCACGCCGCGAGCGCGCCGAGCGCGAACGCCGCCGCGCGCCGCCGGATGTCGCGTTCAGACCGCCAGCGCATCCGCCCGTGCGGCGCAGATGAAGTCGTTCTCGGACAGGCCGCCGACGTCGTGGGTGGAGTAGCGGACCACGCAGCGGTCGTAGTGCACGCCGAGGTCCGGGTGGTGGTCCTCGCGGTGGGCCATGAAGGCCAGCGCGTTCACGAACGCCATCGTGCGGTAGTAGTCGGGAAAGCGGAACGTGCGCACCAGCGCATGGCCGTTTTCCGCCAGTTCCCAGGCGGGGACGTCGGGCAGGAGTTCGCGGATGCGGGCTTCGGTGAGCCGGTGCTCGCTGCCCTTGCGCGGGACGCAATGGGCCTGGGAGAGCGGGACGAGATCGGTCATGGCGGCATTCGACTCCGAACAGAGGGACAACGGCGGCCCGGGCGGGGCCCGCCGCGGCCCGATGGCGTGATCCAGGGGGCTAGAATACGACGATGATCCAGATCTCAGAGCGCGCGCAGGCGCATTTCCGCAAGCTGATCGAGCGCGAGGCGCTGCCGGGCCTCGGCGTGCGCCTGTCGGCCGTGCACCCCGGAACCACGCGCGCGGACGTGCGCCTGGAGTTCGCCGAGCCGGGCGACCTGCGCGGCGACGAATGGGCGGTGGACTGCGAGGGCTTCACCCTGTGGCTGGAGGCCGACAGCGTGCGCTGGCTCGACGGCGCGGAGATCGACTACGCCACCCAGGCGACCGGCGGCCAGCTGCAGATCCGCGCGCCGCGCATCAAGGGCGAGGCGCCGGCGGAGTCGGCTTCTCTGGTGGAGCGGGTGCGCTGGCTGGTGGAGCACGAGATCAATCCGCAGCTCGCCCGCCACGGCGGCCACGTTTCGGTGGTGGAGGTCAGCGGCGAGGGCGTGGTGGTGCTGCGCTTCGGCGGCGGCTGCCATGGTTGCGGCATGGCCGACGTGACCCTCAAGCAGGGCATCGAGAAGACGTTGCTGGAGAAGGTGCCCGGCGTGACCGCGGTGCGCGACGCCACCGACCACGACACCGGCGCGGCGCCCTACGTCCCACGCGACGTCGCCTGAGCGGACCGCGGCGCGAGTGTTCACCTCCGCCGAACTGATCGCCGCGCTCCACAGGCGCCACCCTCGCTCGATCCGCCCGCAGGCGCCGGTAGGCGCTTTCCCGCCCGGCTGGCAGGCCTGGTTCGATGCGCTGCCGGCACGGCCGGGCCGCGTGGTCGGCGCGCCCGCCGCCGAGATCGTCGCGCGGCTGGCCGCGCGCGAGCCGGCGCCGCCGCCGCCGGGCGAGGTACCCGCCGACCGCTGGCGCGCGTTCGCGTCGCTGTGGCGACAGCAGTGGGAACCGGCTCGTCGCGACGAGCGCAGCCTGCGCGCCGTGTCCTCGGTGGGTTCCGGCGCGCTGCACCTGCTGTTCCTGCTGGCCCTGGCCTGGCTGATGGTGGTGCCGCCGTACCGCGCGCCGACGCAGGCCGGCCCGGACGCCGCAGTGGAGGTGACCTGGATCGGCGAGGGCACGCCCGAGGATGCCGGCGGCGGCGCGCCCTCCGGCGAGGCCGCCGCGGAGCCGGAGGCCGAGCCCGCGCCGGCCACGCCGCCGCCGGCCGTGCCGCCGGCACCGGCACCGGCGACGGTGTCGCAGCCGCCCGAGCCGGAGCCTGTCGCCGCGCCCGAGCCGGTCGCGCCCGTGCAGCCGGAGCAGCCGCTGGCGGTCACCGAGACCCCGGTGCCCGACGGCCCGTTCGTGGTGCCGCCGCCGGAGATCCCGCTGGCGGCGCCGGCGCCCGAGACGCGCGAGGTGCGGCCGCGCTTGCGGGAGATCGCCGAGCGGCCGCCGCCGGTGCTGGTGCGGCCGGCATCGCCGAGCCTGCAGCCGCGCCCGGTCGCGCCGGTCGTGCCGCAACCGGCGGTGGAACTGGCCGAACGCGAGATCGTCTCGCCGCCGCGCGAGGTGACCCTGCCCGAAGTGAGCGTGCCCGTGCCGCGGGCGCCGGTGGTGCAGCGCGATGCGCCGCCGGCGCGCGTGCGCGAGATCCCGGTGCGCCAGCCCGAACGCGATGCGGGCGCCGCGCCCGCGGCCGTCGCCGACGCGGGCGCGCCCGCGTCCTCGACGGTGGAGCCCGGGGCGGCCGCACCGGCACCGGCCGCTGCCGAAGGCGCCGGCCCCGCGGCCACGGCCGCCGGTGCCGGCCCCGCGCCGGCGGCACCGCCCGGTGCCGCGCCGACGCCGCGCGCGGCCGACGACTGGGGCGAGGCGGCGCGGAACCGGCCGGGCGGCCAGGCCGGCCGCTCGGCCCTGTTCAATCGCGACGGCCGCCCGCAGTTGCCGCCGGAAGCCGGCGCGCGCGTCGGCGGCGGCCTGCCGCCGGGCACGATCACCGAGGACTACGAGAAGATCGATCGCATGGGCACCTGGCTCAAGCGACCGCCGTCCGACTACGAGCCCACCAGCCTCGACCCGTTCTGGGTGCCGCACGAGAGCCTGTTGGAGGAATGGGCGCGCCGCAGCATCCGCACCGTGCTGATCCCGATCCCCGGCACCAGCAAGTCGATCCGCTGCGACGTCATGATGCTGGCATTCGCCGGCGGTTGCGTGATCACCGATCCGAACAAGCAGGACGTGGAGGCCGAAGCCCGGCCGCCGCCGGACGTGCCCTGGAAGCCGGAGCTGCAGGAGGACGACGGCGACTGAGCGGGCGGCCCGCGCGGGCCGATGCGAGGAGGCGAACCGCGCGATCGCGCCGCCGCCTGCATCGCCCTCCGGCGCTGCGGACCGAAGGCATGCGGATTCGCCGCGCCCAATGCGGAACGGAGCCTGGCGGCTCCGTTCCTTCAGGGCGTTTTCTCCGGGCATCGCCCGGAGCGGGTGGTCAGCGCGCGTGCGCGCCCTGCAGGTCGACGATCAGCGCCGGCCGCGAGCCGAAGTAGGCGGCCAGGTCGGCGATCTCCTGGTCGGTCAGGTCCGTCGCCTGGTTGGCCATCAGCGCGTTCTCGCGCTTGCCGGCGCGATACTGCTGCAGCGCGTGGGCGAGGTAGTCGGCGTACTGCCCGCCGAGCTTCGGATAGGTGTCGTCGAGCGGGTCGTTGCCGTCCGGGCCGTGGCAGTCGATGCAGGACTGGCCGGTGGCCTGGCCCTTCACGTTGGCGCGCTGCTCGCCCTCCACGACGCGGCCCTTCGGCAGCCCGGCGGACGAGGAGCGGTTCTCGGCGACCTGCTCGCCTTCGGCGCCGCCGGAGCAGGCGGCCAGGAACGCGCAGGACAGGACGAAGCTGGACAGGACGAGGCGACGGGTATCGATCATGGCGCGGCTCACTTCTGCAGGCTGGACAGGAACGCCGCGATGTCGGCGATGTCCTGGTCGGAGAAGCTGCGGGCCTGCGCTTCCATGGTCGGGTGCTGGCGGGTGCCGTTGCGGTACTCGGTGAGCGCGTTGACCAGATACGCCGCGGACTGTCCGCCGATCTTCGGGACCCGGTAGTTCGGATACGCGTTCTTGTAGTTGGCGATGCCGTGGCAGCCCTGACAGGTGTAGGTCAGCATGCGGCCGTTCTCGAGGTCGGCGCTGCCGGCGTCGGGCGCGGAAGCGGGTTGCTGCGCGAACGCGGCGGACGGGGCCGCGGCGAAGGCGAGACAGGCGGCGAGTTGCAGCGGTCGCATCATGTTGTTCCGCAGTCCTGTTGGCTGATGTCGCTTGGCGATGACTGGCCGCGCGTGGCTTCCGAGGTGGCGCCGACGCGCAATCGAGGCAGTATAGCCTGCGTTCGACGCGCTTCCCAAGGCGCCTGGCGGGGTGCCCGATCGGGCGCGGGCGCGCCGGGTGCGCGCGCCCTGCGCGGCGTCTGTCGGAGCGCCACCGGTCACCATGACCTTCGGCGGATGGCGCCCTCGCGGCCTGGTGATATACCTAACTACCACACCAATAACACCGACCGGAGACGCTGGGGCATGCCGTCGTATCGAGACAAGGGCTGGGGGCGGCGCGCGCTGCCCGTGTTGGGCGCGGCGATCGTGCTGGCGATGACGGCCGGGTGCGGCCGGGGGGCCGCGGGCGACGCCGCGCCGGCGGCCGACGCCGCCGCGGCCGCGGTGCCGGTGGAAACGGCCGAGGCGACGCGCCGCGCCATCGCCGCCAGCTATACGGGCACCGCGCCGCTGGAAGCGCAGGCCGAGTCGCAGGTCGTCGCCAAGACCTCCGGGGTGGCGCTGGAGGTGCTGGTGGAGGAAGGCGACGTGGTGCGCGCCGGGCAGACCCTGGTGCGGCTGGATCCGGACCGCGCACGGCTCAATCTGGCCCAGATCGAGGCGCAGATGCGCAAGCTGGAGAACAACTTCAACCGTTCCGACCGGCTGGCCGCGCAGCAACTGATCAGCGCCGGCGACCACGACCAGCTCCGCTACGATCTGGAGAACGCCCGCGCCGCCTACCGCCTGGCGCAGCTCGAACTCTCCTACACCAACGTGACCGCGCCGATTTCGGGCGTGATCGCCTCGCGTTCGATCAAGACCGGCAACTTCGTCCAGATCAACACCCCGATCCTGCGCATCGTCGACAACTCGCGCCTGGAGGCCACCCTCAACGTGCCCGAGCGCGAGCTGGCCACGCTGCGGCAGGGCCAGCCGGTGCGGTTGCAGGTGGACGCGCTGCCCGGGCGCGAGTTCAACGGCGTGGTCGATCGGGTCGCGCCGGTGGTGGATGCCGGCAGCGGCACCTTCCGGGTCATCTGCGCCTTCGCCGGCGAGGCCCTGCAGCCGGGCATGTTCGGCCGCATCCGCATCGACTACGACCAGCGCGCCGACGCGCTGACGATCCCGCGCCTGGCGCTGCTCGACGACGAGGGCGCGCCGGCGGTGTACGTGGTGCGCGAGGGCAAGGCGGTGCGCACGCCGGTGGAGCTGGGCTACGTGGACGGCAACCTGGTCGAGGTGCGCGACGGCCTGGCGCGCGCCCGCCGCCGGCGCCGCCGACGGCAGCAGCGGCGCGCCGCGATGAGCGCGCCCGACGCACGCGCCGGCGCCCCCGCGGGCGCCGGCCCGGCCCCGCGCGCGCGGGGCGGGGTGATCGAGTTCTCCACCCGGCGGCGGGTGACCGTGGCGATGGTGACGGTGAGCCTGCTGCTGTTCGGCCTGCTGGGGCTGGGCAATCTCAAGGTCAACCTGCTGCCCGACCTCAGCTATCCCACGCTCACCGTGCGCACCGAGTACACCGGCGCCGCGCCGGCCGAGATCGAGACCCTGGTCAGCGAGCCGGTCGAGGAAGCGCTGGGCGTGGTCAAGGGGCTGCGCAAGCTGAAATCGGTCTCGCGCACCGGCCAGAGCGACGTGGTGCTGGAGTTCGCCTGGGGCACCGACATGGACCAGGCCAGCCTGGAGGTGCGCGACAAGCTGGAGACGCTGCAGCTGCCGCTCGAGGTCGAGCCGCCGGTGCTGCTGCGCTTCAACCCGTCCACCGAGCCGATCCTGCGCGTGGCGCTGTCGGCCGCCGGCGACGGCGATCCGGTCCGCCAGCTCACCGAGCTGCGCCGCTACGCCGACGACGATCTCAAGAAGAAGCTGGAGCCGGTGCCGGGCGTGGCCGCGGTGCGCGTGGGCGGCGGACTCGAGGACGAGATCCAGGTCGAGCTGGACACCCAGCAGCTGGCGCGCATCGGGCTGCCGATCGACAACGTGATCCAGCGCCTGAAGCAGGAGAACGTCAACCTCTCCGGCGGCCGCCTGGAGGAGGGCACCCAGCGCTACCTGGTGCGCACGGTCAACCAGTTCGCCAGCGTGGAGGAGATCCGCGGCATGCTGGTGGCCACGCAGTCCGCCGCCGCGACCTCCGGCAGCGGGGCGGAGGAAGTGGCACGCATCGCCGCGGCCTCGGGCGATGCCGCGGTGCTGGCGGCGGCGATGCAGGCGCAGAGCGCCGGCGGTTCCAGCGGCCGCACGGTGGCCGACGGCCGCCCGGTGCGCCTGGGCGACGTGGCCGAGGTGCGGCAGGGCTACCGCGAGCGCGAATCGATCATCCGCCTCGGCGGCCGCGAAGCGGTGGAACTGGCGATCTACAAGGAAGGCGACGCCAATACCGTCGCCACCGCCGACGCCGTGCACGCGCGCCTGGAACAGCTGCGCAAGGAGGTGCCGGCGGGCATCGAGCTGACCGTGGTGGACGACCAGGCCAAGTTCATCCGCGCCGCGATCGCCGACGTCAAGTTCGACGCGGTGCTGGGCGGCACCCTGGCGATCCTGATCATCTTCCTGTTCCTGCGCAGCGGCTGGAGCACCTTCGTGGTCGGCCTGTCGCTGCCGGTGTCGATCGTGGCCACGTTCTTCTTCATGGACCAGCTGGGGCTGAGCCTCAACGTGATGTCGCTGAGCGGCCTGGCGCTGGCCACCGGGCTGGTGGTGGACGATTCGATCGTGGTGCTGGAGAGCATCGCCAAGGCGCGCGAGCGCGGGCTGGGCGTGCTCGAGGCGGCCATCGAGGGCACCCGCGAGGTCGGCATGGCGGTGGTCGCCTCCACCCTGACCCTGATCGCGGTGTTCCTGCCGCTGGTGTTCGTCGAGGGCATCGCCGGGCAGCTGTTCCGCGACCAGGCGATCACGGTGGCGCTGGCGGTCGGCATCTCGCTGGCGGTGTCGATGACCCTGATCCCGATGCTGAGCGCGCTCAAGGCGCGCTCGCCGATGCAGTTCCCGGACGAGGCGCCGCATCCGCAGTGGCGGCCGGAGGCGCGCTGGCAGCGGCCGCTGGCGGCGACCGGGCGCGGCATCGGCGCGCTGGCGCGCGGGGCCTGCTTCGCCGTGGCCTGGTTCTTCGTGCGCCTGTGGCGGGGGGCCGCGGCGCTGCTGTCGCCGGTCATGCGCAAGGCCAGCGACCTGGCGATGGCGCCCTACGAAGCCGCGGAGCGCGCCTACCTGCGCCTGCTGCCGGGCGCGATGGCCAGGCCCTGGGCGGTGCTGGGCGTATCGGCGGCGGCGTTCGCCGCCAGCCTGGCGGTGGTGCCGCTGCTGGGCACGGACCTGATCCCGCAGCTGGCCCAGGACCGCTTCGAGATGACGGTCAAGCTGCCGCCGGGCACGCCGCTGCGCGAGACCGATCGTGTGCTGCGCGAGGTGCAGGCGGCCCACGACGGCGACGACGGCATCGCGGCGCTGTTCGGCTACAGCGGCAGCGGCACGCGGCTGGACGCCAACCCGACCGAGAGCGGCGAGAACGTCGCCAAGCTGACCGTGGTCATGGCCGAGGGCGGCAGCCGCGAGCTCGAGGCGCGGCTGACCGACGCGCTGCGCGGGACCATGCGCGCCTATCCGGGGGCGCAGGTCGATTTCAGCCGGCCGGCGCTCTTCAGCTTCTCCACGCCGCTGGAGATCGAGCTGCGCGGGCAGGACCTGGACGGCCTCGCCGCGGCCGGCCAGAAGATGGCCGCGCTGCTGCGCGCCAATCCCCACTATGCCGACGTCAAGTCCACGGTGGAGCAGGGCGCGCCGGAGATCCGCATCGTGTTCGACCAGGCCCGCGCCGGCGCGCTGGGGCTGACCACGCGGCAGATCGCCGATGCCGTGGTGCGCTCGGTGCGCGGCGAGGTCGCCACCCGCTACAACTTCCGCGACCGCAAGATCGACGTGCTGGTGCGCGCCCGCGAGGGCGAGCGCGACTCCGTGGAGGCGATCCGCAACCTGATCGTCAATCCCGAGGCCGCGCGCCCGGTGCGGCTGTCGGCGGTGGCCGAGGTGCTGGCCACCACCGGCCCGGCCGAGATCCACCGCGCCGACCAGGTGCGCGTGGCGGTGGTGTCGTCCAACCTGCGCGGGATCGACCTCGGCGCGGCCGTGGACGAGGTGCGGGCGATGGTCGCCGCCGAGCCGCTCGGCGCCGGCGTCTCGATGCACATCGGCGGCCAGGGCGAGGAACTGTCGGAATCGCTGGGCTCGCTGCTGTTCGCGTTCGCGCTGGCGGTGTTCCTGGTCTACCTGGTGATGGCCTCGCAGTTCGAATCGCTGCTGCATCCGTTCGTGATCCTGTTCACCATCCCGCTGGCGCTGGTCGGCGCGGTGCTGGCGCTGCTGGTCACCGGCCACACCATCTCGGTGGTGGTGTTCATCGGCCTGATCCTGCTGGTCGGACTGGTGGTCAAGAACGCGATCATCCTGATCGACAAGGTCAACCAGCTGCGCGAGGCCGGCGTGCCCAAGCGCGAGGCGATGGTGGAGGGCGCGCGCTCGCGCCTGCGCCCGATCGCGATGACCACGCTGTGCACGGTGTTCGGCTTCATGCCGCTGGCGCTGGCCCTCGGCGAGGGTGCGGAGGTGCGCTCGCCGATGGCGATCACGGTGATCGGCGGCGTCGTCGTCTCCACCGTGCTCACGCTGCTGGTGATCCCGGTGGTCTACGACCTGATGGACCGCCGCGGCGATGCCTGGTACCGCGCCCGCGGCGAGCGCGCGCGTGGGGCGATCGCCGATGCCGAGCCGGGGGCCGAGCCGGCATGAGCATCGCCGAACTCAGCCTGCGGCGGCCGGTCACCACGGTGATGCTGTTCGTGTCGCTGTTCGCGATCGGGCTGATCGCCTCGTTCCGGCTGCCGCTGGAGGCGCTGCCGGACGTGTCGGCGCCGTTCCTGTACGTGCAGATGCCCTACACCGGCTCGACGCCCGAGGAAGTCGAGCGCAACGTGCTGCGGCCGGCCGAGGAGGCGCTGGCCACCATGACCGGCATCAAGCGGATGCGGGCGCGGGCGACCTCGGAGGGCGCCGACATCTTCATGGAGTTCTCCGACTGGGACCGCGACATCGCGATCACCGCCTCGGAGGCGCGCGAGCGCATCGACGCCATCCGCGACGAACTGCCGGACGACTTCCGCCGCTACTTCGTCCACAAGTGGTCCACCGCCGACGAGCCGGTGCTGCGCGTGCGCCTGGCCGGCGACACCGACCTGACCGGCGCCTACGACCTGATCGACCGCCAGCTCAAGCGGCGGGTGGAACGCGTGCCCGGGGTGGCGCGGGTGGAGGTCAGCGGCGCGCCGCCCAACGAGGTCGAGATCGCGATCGATCCCGACCGGCTCACCGCGCACGGGCTGGCGCTCAACGCGCTCGGCCAGCGCCTGCAGGCGGCGAACTTCTCGGTCTCCGCCGGCCTCATCGAGGACGGCGGCCGCCGCCTGCGCGTGCAGCCGGTGGGCGAGATCGTCGACCTGGAGGAACTGCGGCAGCTGCCGGTCGACGAGCGCGGCCTGCGCCTGGGCGACGTGGCCGAAGTGCGGCTGCGCCCGGCGCGGATGGACTACGGGCGCCGCCTCGATGGACGCACCGCCGTGGGCCTGGACATCTACAAGGAGCGCGACGCCAACCTGGTCGAGGTCTCGCGCGAGGCGCTGGCCGAGATCGACCGCGCGCGCAGCGAGCCGGGACTGGAGGGGATCGACGTCAAGATCATCCAGAACATGGGCGAGGAGGTCACCGGTTCGCTGCTGGAACTGGCCGAGGCCGGCGCCATCGGGCTGGTGCTGTCGATCGTGGTGCTGTTTTTCTTCCTGCGCCACTGGCCGTCCACGCTGATGGTGACCCTCGCGATCCCGATCTGCTTCGTGATGACGCTGGGCTTCATGCACTTCTTCGGCGTGACCCTCAACGTGCTGAGCCTGATGGGCTTGCTGCTGGCGGTCGGCATGCTGGTGGACAACGCGGTGGTGGTGGTCGAGAGCATCTACCAGGAGCGCGAGCGCCACCCGGACCGGCCGGCCTACGCCTCGATCGTGGGCACCCGCAACGTCGCCATCGCGCTGTCGGCCGGCACGCTGTGCCACTGCATCGTGTTCCTGCCCAACCTGCTGGGCGAGACCAACGACATCAGCATCTTCATGGCCCAGATCGCGGTCACGATCTCGGTCTCGCTGCTGGCCTCCTGGCTGGTCGCGGTGAGCCTGATCCCGATGCTGTCGGCGCGGATGAGGACGCCGGCGGCGGTGGCGCGGCCGGACGGGCTGATCCCGCGGATGCAGCGCCGCTACGCGCGGCTGCTGCGCTGGACGCTGGAACACCGCGGCTGGGCCGTCGCCGGCATCCTGGCGGTGATCGCCGCCAGCCTGGTGCCGATGAAGCTCGCCAAGTTCGACATGTTCGGCGGCGGCGACGGCGGCAACGAGATCACCGTCTACTACCAGTGGAAGGGCAGCTACAACAACGAGCAGCGCTCGCAGGAAGTGGCGCGGGTGGAGCGCTATCTCGACGAGAACCGCGAACGGCTGGGCATCACCCAGATCTATTCGTGGTTCGGCGAACAGGGCGACTCCGGCACCGTGGCCACCTTCGGCGACGGCAAGGTCGACCTGCGCGAGAAGAGCGACCTGATCAGCCGCGAGCTGCCGAAGTCGGCCCGCGCCGAAATCGGCGTGCGCGGCAGCGGCGGCGACCAGGGCGGCGGCATGGGCGGGCAGAACGTGCAGGTGCTGCTGGTCGGCGATTCGGCGCAGATGCTGCGCGAGCTGGCCGCGGACATCGTGCCCGTGCTGGAGAGCCGCCCGGAGTTGCGCGACGTGCGGGTGGACGCCGGCGACACCAACCAGGAGCTGACCGTGCGCGTGGACCGCGAGCGCGCCGCCGCCTACGGCTTCAGCGCCGAGCAGGTGTCCACCTTCGTCGGCATGGCCTTGCGCGGCACCCAGCTGCGCGACTTCCGCCGCGGCGAGACCGAGGTGCCGGTCTGGGTCCGCTTCGCCGGCGCCGAGCGCTACACCGAGGCCGACATCGCCACCTTCATGGTGCGCGCCGACGACGGCCGCACGGTGCCGCTGCTGAGCATGGTGGACGTGTCGGTGGTGCCCAGCGCCAACCGGATCAGCCGGACCGACCGCCAGACCACGCTGACCATCCAGGCCAACCTGGAGGGCGCCACCACCATGCCCGAGGCCCGCGAGGCGATGGAGCAGGCCCTGCAGGCGATGGCCTTCCCGCCGGGCTACGGCTTCAGCTTCTCCGGCAGCGGCTTCGAGCAGGACCAGCAGGCCAGCCAGCAGATGATGTTCAACCTGCTGATCGCGCTGCTGATGATCTACGTGGTGATGGCCGCGGTGTTCGAATCGCTGCTGTTCCCGGCCGCGATCATGAGCTGCGTGCTGTTCTCGATCTTCGGCGTGTTCTGGCTGTTCTGGCTCACCGGCACCTCGATCACGGTGATGGCCTTCATCGGCGTGCTGGTGCTGATGGGCGTGGTGGTCAACAACGGCATCGTGATGGTGGAGCACATCAACAACCTGCGCCGGCGCGGCATGAGCCGGACCGATGCGCTGGTGGAGGGCAGCCGCGAGCGCCTGCGGCCGATCCTGATGACCATGGGCACCGCGATCCTGGCGATGATCCCGATCTCGCTCAGCGACACGGTGGTGCTGGGCGGGCTGGCGTACTCGCCGATGGCGCGCGCGGTGGCCGGCGGGCTGGCGTTCTCGACGGTGGTCAGCCTGCTGTTCCTGCCCACCATCTACGCGCTGCTCGACGACCTGGCCAACGGCAGCAAGCGACTGCTGCGGCGCGCGCGCCGGCGCCGCGGCGAGCCGCTGCCGGCGGCGGCGCCTTGAGCGCCGCCGCCCGGCGGGCCGCGGCGAGGGCGGGGTCTACGACAGCAGGGTCCGGAAGATGCGCAGCCCGGCGATCCACACGCCGGCGCTGGAACCGAGATTGGTCAGCATGAAGTTGAGGATCGCGCGCGAGACGCGGTTGCGGTACCAGCCCTTGAGCGTCTGTACGTCGTCGCGCAGGGCCAGGAAGTCGCCGTAAGCGGGCTTGCGCAGCTGGACTTCGACCAGCGCGCTGAACAGCCCCGGCGAGACCCCGGGAGGCCGGAACGGCTTCAGCGGCGCGGCGATCGCCGAGACCAGCACGCTCAGCGGATGGCCCGCCGCGGCGATGGTGCCGATCGCGGCCAGCACGGCGGTGATGACGACCCAGTCCAGCAGCATCTGCGTCCCCAGCGCGGCGCCGCCCTGCCAGAAGCCCCAGGCGATCATGCCCAGGATCAACGCCATGAGGATCGTGGTGAACCAGGGGAAGCGGCGCCTGGCCGCGACCGCCTCCAGCTCGGCGCGGATCTCGGCCGGCGCCGGCGCGTCCTCGGCGAGATGGCGCGCCAGCCCGGCCAGATGTCCGGCGCCGACCACCGCCAGCACCTCCTTCGCGCCGGCCGGGACCTCGCGCAGGCGCGCGGCCATGTAGCGGTCGCGCTCGGCGATGACGGTTTCGTACAGCGCCGGGCTCGTCTGCGCGAACTCGCCGAAGCTCGATTCCAGCATGTCGCCTTCCTTGAGCTTCTCGATCTCGTCCTCGCCCATTTCCTCGCTGGTCAGCAGCCCGCCGAGCAGGCTCCAGCCCAGCTTGAGCCGGCCGAAGAAGCCCAGGCGCTGCGATGCGCGGCGGAAGGTCAGCCCGACCTCGCGATCGATCAGTTCCAGCCCCAGCCCGCGCTCCTTCGCCACCGCGACCGCGCGCTTGAGCTCGGCGCCGGGCTCGATGCCCAGCTGCTCGGCGAGCCGGCGCTGGTAGGCGGCCAGGGCGAGGTTGGCGGCGAACATGGCCACGCGGCCCTTGCGGATCACGTCCACCAGGTTCAGCTGCGCCAGCGCGTCCGGGTCGGTCAGCGCCTGCAACCGGCCGGCGTCGAGCTCCACCGCC
The DNA here is from genome assembly GCF_000559025.1 of Luteimonas huabeiensis HB2. Taxonomy (GTDB): domain Bacteria; phylum Pseudomonadota; class Gammaproteobacteria; order Xanthomonadales; family Xanthomonadaceae; genus Luteimonas; species Luteimonas huabeiensis. The sequence goes on from NZ_JAAN01000020.1 coordinate 49,635, forward strand.
ACGGTGTCGAAGCCGCCGCTGTCGATGGCGTCCTCCACCGCGTCCACGCTGGCCTTGGAGACGTGGGCGGTGCCCAGCAGGGTGTAGCGGACGCCGTCGCGCTCGACGATGGCATGCGGCTGGCTCTGCCAGAGCGGGCTGGGCGTTTCGGTCATGGGCGGTGCCGGGCGGTCAGTCGATGTAGCGCTTGAGCAGGTCGCCGTAGGCATCGATGCGGCGGTCGCGCAGGAACGGCCAGATCCGGCGCACGTCCTCGCTGCGCGCCAGGTCCAGCTCCGCCAGCAGGAGCTCGGGCTCGCCGCCGGCCTCGGCCAGGAACTCGCCCTGCGGGCCGAGCACGTGGCTGTTGCCCCAGAAGCGGATCCCGGAGGCGCCGAGCGGCGACGGCTCGTGGCCGACCCGGTTGCACGACAGCACCGGCAGGCCGTTGGCGACCGCGTGGCCGCGATGGCTGAGGACCCAGGCGTCGCGCTGGCGCGCGCGCTCGTCCTCGGCGTCGTCCGGGTCCCAGCCGATCGCGGTGGGGTAGAGCAGCAGCTCCGCGCCCGCCAGCGCCATCAGCCGCGCGGCCTCCGGGTACCACTGGTCCCAGCACACCAGCACGCCCAGGCGACCGACCGAGGTGTCGATCGGGCCGAAGCCCAGATCGCCCGGGGTGAAATAGAACTTCTCGTAGAAGCCGGGGTCGTCGGGGATGTGCATCTTGCGGTACTTGCCGGCCAGGCGGCCGTCGGCGTCCAGGACCACCGCGGTGTTGTGGTACAGGCCGGCGGCGCGGCGCTCGAACAGCGAGCCGACCAGCACCACCCGGTGGCGCGCGGCCAGCGCCGACAGGCGCTCGGTGCTGGGCCCGGGGATGGGCTCGGCGAGGTCGAACTCGGCCACCGACTCGTGCTGGCAGAAGTAGGCGCCGTTGTGCAGCTCCTGCAGCAGCACCAGGCGCGCGCCGGCGGCCGCGGCCTCGGCCACGCGGGCCTCGATGACCTCCAGGTTGGCGGCGGCGTCGCCGTGGTTGCGCTCCTGGACGAGGGCGACGGGCAGGGTCTTGGTCTTCATGCGGGCAGTCTAATCCTTGGAGGCTGTACGCCACGGAGCGCGGCGATGGGCCGCGGGTACCGGCTGCGCCGGCGGCGTCAGCCGAGCACGCCGCGCGGCAACTGCATGGTCAGGCAGTGCAGGCTGCCGTTCTGCCAGATCAGCGGCCGGCAATCGATCTGCACCACCTCGCGATCCGGAAACGCCTGCGCGACGACGTCGCGCGCCGCGGCGTCGGCCGGGTCGCCGTAGCCGGGCATCAGCACCGCGCCGTCCACGATCAGGAAGTTCGCGTAGGAGGCCGCCAGCCGGCGCTCGCCGTCGTGGATCGGGCGCGGCCACGGCAGCGGGAACAGGCGGTACGGCGCGCCATCGGCGGTGCGCAGGGCGGCCAGCTCGTCGGCCATCGCGCGCAGCTCGGCGTAGTGCGCCGCGTCGCCGGGATCGTCGCAGGCCTGGAACACGATCGCGTCGGGCGCGGCGAAGCGCGCCAGGGTGTCGATGTGGGCGTCGGTGTCGTCGCCCTCCAGGTAGCCGTGCTCCAGCCACAGCACGCGCTCCTGCGCCAGCCAGCCGGCGAGCTGGGCCTCGAGCACGCTGCGGTCGAGACCGGGGTGGCGTTCGTGCAGGCACTTCCAGGTGGTCAGCAGGGTCCCCGCGCCGTCGGTCTCGATCGCGCCGCCTTCCAGCGCGAAGTCGATCGCGATGCGCTCGCTGCGGGCGAACACGCCCATCTCGTCGAGGCGCGACACCAGCGCGTCGTCGCGCTCGGCGGCGAACTTGCCGCCCCAGCCGGTGAAGCGGAAGTCCAGCAGGCGGAAGCCGTCCCCTTCGCGCAAGGTGATCGGGCCGGAGTCGCGCAGCCAGGTATCGTCGTAGGGCACGGTCAGGAAGCGCACCTGCGCCATGTCGATGCGCGAGGACGACAGCCGCGCGCGCGCGTAGGCCTCGACGTCGTCGTCGGCCACGCACAGCAGCACCGGACGGAAGCGCGCGATCGCCCCGACCAGCGCGATGTAGGTCTCCTCGACCTCGCCCAGGCGTTCGGCCCAGTCGGTGTCGGCGTGGGGCCAGGCCAGCAGGATCGCGGCCTGGGGCTCCCATTCGGCGGGGAAGCGGCGGGCGGGGAGGTCGTGGGTCATGGGTCGCGGGCGTTCCTGGACGAGGGCGCCGGCCGCGCGGGCCGGCACCTGGAAGAAGGCGGGACGGGCAGTGCGCCGACGGCGCGGATCAGCGGATCGCGGGGCGGGGCCCGATCTCGTTGGGCGCGGCCTGGTTGAGCACCGCGCTCACCACCCGGTCGCGCTCGAAGTACACGGTGAAGTCCGGATACACCCAGCGGTGGATGGTCGGCCAGTCGCGCTTCTGGCCGCCGCGCGAGTCGAGCCGCTCGGCCGGCGCGCCGAAACGCGCCTCGACCTCGGCCATCCGCATGCCCTGGGGCGGCAGCGCGACCCGGGCCCCGGCCTGGACGCGCTCGACCAGCAGGACGTCGGCGGAAGCGGAGCCGCCGGCGAGGGCCAGCGCGCACAACGCGGCAACGGCGATACGACGGGGCATGGCAGGCTCCTGGCGGTCGGAAGCGCAGATTCTAAACAACGCCAGGCCGATCGCGCCGCTGCGCCCGTGGAGGGCGGCGCGCCCCAACGCGAAAGGGCCGCTCGCGCGGCCCTCTCGACGCAACCGGCCGGCGCCGCGGCGCCGGGGCGGTCTCAGCGCTGGCGCGCCTTGAACCGCGGGTTGGACTTGCAGATCACGAAGACCTTGCCGCGACGACGAACGACCTTGCAGTCGCGGTGGCGGGCCTTCGCCGACTTCAGGGAGGACAGGACCTTCATGATGGAACCTCGGCTTGCGTAAAGGGTGACGGGATGACGGCAGGAAACCGGCGATTCTAGCGGACTTTCGCCAGCCGGATCAACTGCTTGCCTCGCGCGGGCGCGTGCCGGGCCGCATCGGCCTGTGCCGGGGCACGGCCTCGGACGCGTCGCCGCTCCGGGCGAGGCGACGCCGCCCTCGCAGCCGCGATGCGTCCCGAGATGCGGCCCGCCCGCCGGAGCGGCGGAGAACCTAGAATGTGCCGTCCCCGCATCGAGCCCCCGGCATGCCCGAATCCGCCGTCCCCGTCCTCACCATCGATGGTCCCTCCGGCTCGGGCAAGGGCACCATCAGCCGCGCGGTGGCGGGCGAGCTGGGCTGGCATTACCTGGATTCCGGCGCCCTGTACCGGGCGGTCGGGGTCGCCGCGGGCTGGAGCGACATCGACTTGGCCGACCCGGCCGCGCTGGTGCGCTGCGCCTTCGACGTCGAGGTGGCGTTTCGCGACGCGCCGTCGGGGGAGCCGCGGGTGCTGATCAACGGCGTCGATGCCACCGACGAGCTGCGCACCGAGACCGCCGGCGCGGCGGCGTCGGCGATCGCCGCGATCCCCGAGGTGCGGGCCGCGCTCAAGGACCGGCAGCGCGCATTCAGGCAGCCGCCGGGCCTGGTCGCCGACGGTCGCGACATGGGTACGGTGATCTTTCCGGATGCCGATTGGAAGGTGTTTCTGACCGCCAGTGCCGAGGAACGCGCCGAAAGGCGCTATAAGCAGTTGAGCGGCAAGGGGGTTTCCGTTACATTGAGCGGTCTGCTGCGAGAGATTCTCGCCCGCGACGCCCGCGACGCCAGCCGCGCGGTGGCGCCGCTGCGGCCGGCCGAAGACGCCGTCCGCATCGACACCACCGGCCTGGGGATCGACGAGGTGGTCGCGCGCGTGCTCGCGCTGGTGCGGGACTGACGCCTTCGGGCGCCGGGCCCGCCCGGCGCGTCCGGCTCGCGGCGGACAGGCCCTTCCGGGCGCTCGCGCCCGGAGGAAATCCACTTCGCACGCAACGGCCATACGCAATCCCGCGCAGGCCGACCTACGGGTGGACCGCGGCATCCGGGCGGAAGTTCCCGCCGCACCGCGCGTCCGTGTCATCAACCGAGTAACCATCACAATGACCGAATCATTCGCAGAACTGTTCGAGCAGAGCCAGGCCAACCTCGCCAAGCTCAAGCCGGGCGCCATCGTCAGCGGCACGGTGGTCGACGTACGCACCGACGTCGTCGTCATCAACGCCGGCCTGAAGTCCGAGGGCATCGTGCCCATCGAACAGTTCCGTAACGACGACGGCGAGATCGACGTCGCCGTCGGCGACACCGTCAAGGTGGCGCTGGACTCGCTCGAAAACGGCTTCGGCGAGACCGTGCTGTCGCGCGAGAAGGCCAAGCGCGCGATGGTGTGGGACGAGCTGGAAGAAGCGCTGGAGAAGAACGAGACCGTCACCGGCCGCATCAGCGGCAAGGTCAAGGGCGGCTTCACCGTCGACATCAAGGACGTCCGCGCGTTCCTGCCGGGTTCGCTGGTCGACGTGCGCCCGGTGCGCGATCCGGTCTACCTCGAGGGCAAGGAGCTCGAGTTCAAGCTGATCAAGCTGGACCGCAAGCGCAACAACGTCGTCGTCTCCCGCCGCGCGGTGGTCGAGAGCGAGCACTCCGAGGAGCGCGAGGCGCTGATGGAGAAGCTGGTCGAGGGCGCCAAGCTCAAGGGCGTGGTGAAGAACCTCACCGACTACGGCGCGTTCGTGGACCTGGGCGGCATCGACGGCCTGCTGCACATCACCGACATGGCGTGGAAGCGCGTGCGCCACCCGTCCGAGGTGGTCGAGGTCGGCCAGGAACTGGAAGTGCGCGTGCTCAAGTACGACCGCGAGCGCAACCGCGTCAGCCTGGGCCTGAAGCAGCTGGGCGAGGATCCGTGGGACAACATCTCGCGCCGCTACCCGGCCAACACCCGCGTGTTCGGCAAGGTCTCCAACGTCACCGACTACGGCGCGTTCGTCGAGATCGAGCCGGGCGTCGAGGGCCTGGTGCACGTGTCGGAGATGGACTGGACCAACAAGAACGTCAACCCGCAGAAGGTTGTGCAGGTCGGCGACGAGGTCCAGGTCATGGTGCTGGACGTGGACGAGGAGCGCCGCCGCATCTCGCTGGGCATGAAGCAGGTCACCTCGAACCCGTGGGAGACCTTCGCCGCGATCCACAAGAAGGGCGACAAGGTCGAGGGCCAGATCAAGTCGATCACCGACTTCGGCGTGTTCATCGGCCTGGACGGCGGCATCGACGGCCTGATCCACCTGTCCGACATGAGCTGGAACACCGGCGGCGAGGACCTGGCGCGCAACCTGAAGAAGGGCGACACCCTGCAGGCGGTGGTGCTGGCGGTCGATCCGGAGCGCGAGCGCATCAGCCTGGGCGTCAAGCAGCTCGAGCAGGATCCGTTCGGCCAGTTCATGGCCTCGCACCCCAAGGGCTCGAAGGTCACCGGCACGGTCCGCGAAGTCGACGCCAAGGGCGCGATCATCGACCTGGCCGAGGGCGTGGAGGGCTACGTGGCCGCGCGCGACATCAACGACCAGCGCGTCGACGACGCCAGCCAGTTCCTGAAGGTCGGCGATACGATCGAGGCCAAGTTCGTCGGCATGGACCGCAAGGGCCGCACCCTGCAGCTGTCGATCAAGGCGAAGGACGAGGCGGAGACCGCCGAGTCCCTGGCCGAGTACAACCGCGCGGCGGCCGAGGCCTCGAGCGGCACCACCAAGCTGGGCGCGCTGCTGCGCGAGCAGCTGGAAGGCAAGAGCGAGTAACACCAGCGAGTCGGCGACGGCGGCCCGGGTTCCGGGCCGCCGTTTGCATTCTCGGCGCCCTGTGCGCCACCAGCGTCAGACCGGGGACATGACCAAGTCGGAACTCATCGAGATCCTTGCCGCGCGGCAGGCGCACCTGAAGGCCGACGACGTCGATCTCGCGGTGAAGTCGTTGCTGGAGATGATGGGCGCTTCCCTGGCCCAGGGCGAGCGCATCGAGATCCGCGGCTTCGGCAGCTTCTCGCTGCATTACCGTCCGCCCCGCACCGGGCGCAACCCGAAGACCGGCGACGCGGTCGCCCTGCCGGGCAAGCACGTGCCGCACTTCAAGCCCGGCAAGGAGCTGCGCGAGCGCGTCAGCGGCGTGGATCCGCTGCCGTCGGAGGACTGACGCCCCAGGGCGCTGGGCCGAAGCATGGCCGCATTTCCCGCCGGTCGGTGCGTGGCCGCGCCGGGTTTCGGTGATACTGCCCCGGTCCCGCCGCCGGCCTGCCGCACGCTGCGCGCGTGCCGGCGCCAGGCGCGGGCGCGCGGCCGGGCCCGCATTGAACGAGGAGTCGATCGATGGCCTTCATCAGCGAGTGGTTCTGGTTCTTCCTGCTGCTGCCGCTGGCCGCGCTGAGCGGCTGGATCATCGGGCGCAGGGGCGGCGAACGCCACAGCGACACCCAGGTCAGCCGTCTGTCGACGACCTATTTCCGCGGCCTCAACTACCTGCTCAACGAACAGCCCGACAAGGCGATCGAGCTGTTCCTGCACATCGCCGAGCTGGACAAGGACACGTTCGAGACCCAGGTCGCGCTGGGCCACCTGTTCCGCCGGCGCGGCGAGGTGGATCGCGCGATCCGCCTCCACCAGGGCCTGGTGGAGCGCTCCGACCTCAGCGACCAGCAGCGCGTGCAGGCGCTGCTGGCGCTGGGCGAGGACTACATGCGTTCCGGGCTGCTCGATCGCGCCGAGACGGTGTTCACCGAGCTGGCCGCGCTCGACGACCGCGCGCCGCAGGCGCTCAAGCACCTGATCTCCATCTACCAGTCCGAGCGCGACTGGCCGAAGGCGATCGACAACGCCACCCGCTACGAGGCGGTCACCGGCGAGCCGATGGGGCGCCTGATCGCGCACTTCGAGTGCGAGCTGGCCGAACGACTGCGCGCCTCCGGCGACTTCGACGGCGCGCGCGCCGCGGTGGCGCGCGCCTACGCGGCGGATTCCAACTCCGTGCGCGCCGGCATCCTGTCCGGGCGGCTGGAGTTCGACGCCGGCAACGACGTCGCCGCGATCCGCGCCTTCGAGCGCGCCGCCCGCCACGACACCGATTTCCTCCCGGAAATCATGCCCCAGCTGCTGGCCGCCTACGAGCGCAACGGCGACGCCACCGGGGCGCGTTCGTTCCTGGCCGAGATGACCGAGCACTACCGCGGCATCGCGCCGGTGCTGGCGCTGACCCGGCTGGTCGAAGCCGAGCGCGGCGTGGCCGCCGCGCGCGAGTATCTCGCCGCGCAGCTCAAGGACCGTCCTTCGGTGCGCGGCGAGGCCGCGCTGATCGATCTCACCCTGGCCGCGGGCGAGGGCGCGGACCCGGTCCGCACCCTGCACGACCTCAAGCACATCACCGACCAGTTGCTGGTGCGCAATCCCAGCTACCGCTGCAACCGCTGCGGCTTCGGCGCGCGCAGCCACCACTGGCAATGCCCCAGCTGCAAGGAATGGGGCACGATCAAGCCGTTGCTCAACTACGCCGTGGTTTAGGCCCTGTCGGATCCGATGCCGAACACGCTCGCGATCTGCGCCGCCGTCGCCCTGGCGACCGCGGCGCTGACGTGGCTGGCGCGCCGCTACGCGCTGTGGCGGCGCCTGCTCGACGAACCGGGCGAGCGCCGCAGCCATGCGGTGGCGACGCCGCGCGGCGGCGGCATCGCGATCGTGCTGTCGCTGTCGCCGTTGCTGGGCTGGCTGGCGGTCGCGCCCTCCGCACCCGCGCCGCGCGGGTACTGGCTGGCGGTCTGCGCCGGCACTGCGCTGGTGGCCTTCATCGGCTGGTGGGACGACCATCGGCCGCTGTCGGCGCGCCGCCGGTTCGCCGTGCATCTGGTGGCCGGGGCGCTGCTGGGCGCGGCGGTGGCCGGGGCGGGCGGACACTGGCTCGCCGCGAGCGCGGCGTTCGTGCTGGCCGTCGGGCTGCTCAACGTCTGGAATTTCATGGACGGCATCAACGGGCTCGCGGCGAGCCAGGCGGCGATCGCGGCCGCGGTCTGCGGCAGCCTGGCCGCGGATCCCGATCTGCGCCTGGCGGCCTGGGCGCTGGCCGCGGCCTGCTGCGGCTTCCTGCCGTTCAATTTCCCTCGCGCGCGCATCTTCCTGGGCGACGTGGGGAGCGGCGCGCTGGGCTACCTGCTGGCGGCGCTGGTCGCCCGCGGCCTGTTCGATCGCCACGCGAACGCGACGGAGCCCCAGTCCGCGCTGCTCTGGCTGGCCTTGCTGTCGGTACCGCTGGGCGCGTTCGGTCTTGATGCCTCCCTCACGTTGCTCAGGCGCATGCTCCGCGGCGAGGCGTGGTGGCGGCCGCACGTGCAGCACGCCTATCAGGCCTGGGCACGGCGCGTGGGGCACGCACGCACCACGCTCGCCTATGCGGCATGGAGCGGGGCGGGGGGCCTGGCGGCGATCGCATCGTACAGGTCGGATCTCCCATTTGGGTTTATGATGGTCGCGATAGTCGTGTGGCAGGTCGCAGGGGGCCTGCTTTGGTTCGTGCTGCAGGATGCTGATCGCCGGATGACATCGAAAGGTTCGCCCCTGTGAAGAACTGGTCCGAACGCGCAGCCGCGCTGGTGCCCCGCGCGGGCATCGTGCTGCACGACCTGGCCATGGTCTGGCTGTGCTGGGTGGCCCTGCACCAGTTCCGGCTGTCCATGCAGCCGATCCCTCCCGAAGTGCCGCTGTGGTCGACCTCGACGCTGCTGGTCCTGCTGGCCCAGGGCCTGGTGCTGTGGCGGGTCGGCCTGTACCGCGGCGTCTGGCGCTTCGCCAGCGTGCCGGATCTGCTCAACATCCTGAAGGCCAGCCTGTTCGGGCTGGTCGCCATCCTGCTGTCGCTGTTCCTCTACAACCGCCTCGATCAGGTCCCGCGCACGGTGCTGATCCTCTACCCGGTGGTGCTGACCGCGCTGCTGGGCATGCCGCGACTGCTGTACCGCAGCTGGAAGGACTACAGCCTGGCGCAGACCGACCACACCGCGGTGCGGGTGCTGATCCTGGGCGCCGGCCAGGCGGGCGAGGCGCTGCTGCGCGACCTTCGGCGCACCGGCGCCTACCAGGCGGTGGGTTTCCTGGACGACGCGCCCAAGCTGCACGGCAGCTACCTGCAGGGCGTGCCGGTGCTGGGGCGCGTCGAGGACGTGGCCAAGATCGCCCCCGAGACCGCGGCCCGGTTGCTGATCATCGCCATGCCCTCGCTGGACGCGGTGGCCATGCGCAAGGTCGTGTCGCTGTGCGAGGAGACCGGCCTGCCGTTCCGCACCGTGCCCAGGATCGACGACCTGCTGGAAGGCCGCTCGCTGCCGGGCGAGCTCAAGGAAGTGGCGATCGAGGATCTGCTGGGCCGCCAGCCGGTGGTGCCGGACTGGAAGTCGATCCGCAGCTGGCTCGGCGGGCGCAGCGTGCTGGTGACCGGCGGCGGCGGATCGATCGGCGCCGAGCTGTGCCGGCAGTGCGCGCGCAACGGCGCCCGCCAGGTCACCGTGCTCGACATGGACGAGCTGGCGCTGACCACCATCGAGTCGATGATGCGGCGCGACTTCCCGCAGGTCGAGTGCGTGCCGGTGCTGGGCGATTGCGGCGATCCCGCGGTGATCCGCCATGCGCTGTCCACGTCCGCGCCCGAGGCCGTGTTCCACGCCGCCGCCTACAAGCAGGTGCCGGTGCTGGAGGGCCAGTTGCGCGAGGCGGTGCGCAACAACGTGCTCGCCACCGAGACCGTGGCCCGCGAGGCGGTGGCCGCCGGCGTGGCCTCGTTCGTGCTGATCTCCACCGACAAGGCGGTCGATCCGGTCAACGTGCTCGGCGCGACCAAGCGCCTGGCCGAGATGGTCTGCCAGGCGCTGGCGGAATCGGCGACGACCCGCTTCGTCACCGTGCGCTTCGGCAACGTGCTGGATTCGGCCGGCAGCGTGGTGCCGCTGTTCCGCGAACAGATCCGCGCCGGCGGGCCGGTGACCGTGACCCATCCCGAGGTCACCCGCTACTTCATGACCATCCCCGAGGCCTGCCTGCTGATCCTGCAGGCGGCCGCGCTGGGCTCGCGGCATGCGATCTACACCCTCGACATGGGCGAGCCGGTCTCGATCCGATTGCTGGCCGAACAGATGATCCGGCTGGCCGGCAAGCACCCCGAGCGCGACGTGGCGATCGTGTACACCGGCCTGCGCCCGGGCGAGAAGCTGCACGAGACGCTGTTCCACGCGGAGGAACGCTACCGGCCCACTTCGCATCCCAAGATCCTGCAGGCCGAGGCGCGGGCGATCCTCGCCGAGCGCGTGCTGAGCGCGGCTGCACACCTTCGCGACGCCTCGCAACGTTACGATCTGGACGCCCTGGCGCAGTCGCTGCGCGAGTCGGTGCCCGAGTTCAACCCGCTCGAGCCGGCCGAGCCGCAGGCTGCGACCGTGGTCGCCTTTCCCGCCCGACTCGCAAGAAAGACATGACTCGACGCATCCGCAAGGCCGTGTTCCCCGTCGCCGGGCTCGGCACCCGATTCCTTCCCGCCACCAAGACCGTCCCCAAGGAAATGCTGCCGGTCATCGACCGGCCCCTGATCCAGTACGCCGTGGACGAGGCGATCGACGCCGGCTGCGACACCCTGGTCTTCATCACCAACCGCTACAAGCACGCGGTCGCGGACTATTTCGACAAGGCCTACGAGCTCGAGGACAAGCTGGAGCGCGCGGGCAAGCACGAGCAGCTCGAAATGGTGCGCAACCCGCTGCCCGCGCACGTGCGCGCGATCTTCGTCACCCAGCCCGAGGCGCTGGGGCTGGGGCACGCGGTGCTGTGCGCCAAGGAGGTCGTCGGCGACGAGCCGTTCGCGGTGCTGCTGCCCGACGACCTGATCTGGAACCGCGGCGGCGCCTCCGCGCTCAAGCAGATGGCCGACCATGCCGAAGCCTCCGGCGCCGGCGTGATCGCGGTGCAGAACGTGCCGCGCGACAAGACCTCCAGCTACGGCATCGTCGATATCGAGGGCTTCTCGGACCGCCACGGCGCGATCCGCAACATGGTGGAGAAGCCCAGGCCGGAGGACGCGCCCAGCACGCTGGCGGTGGTCGGCCGCTACGTGCTGCCGCCCGAGATCTTCGCCTCGCTGGAGAACACCGGGCGCGGCAGCGGCGGCGAGATCCAGCTGACCGACGCCATCGCCGACCTGATCGCGCGGGGGGGGCGGTTCGATGCCTATCGTTTCCAGGGCACGCGCTTCGACTGCGGCGCCCACATCGGCCTGATCGAGGCCACGATCCGCTTCGCGCTCGACCACGAGACCCTGAGCGAGGCCGCGCGCGAGAGCATGCAGCGCGCGCTCGACGAGCTGGGCGTCGCCGAGAACTGAGCGAACGCGACGCGATGGGCCCGGCGGGAAGGGCCCATCGCGTGCGCTGCAGCGCTACACCGACTCGAAGATCCCGGCCGCGCCCATGCCGGTGCCGATGCACATCGTCACCATGCCGTACTTCTGCTTGCGCCGGCGCAGGCCGTGCACGATGGTCGCGGTGCGCACCGCGCCGGTGGCGCCCAGCGGGTGGCCCAGGGCGATCGCGCCGCCCAGCGGGTTGACCTTGTCCGGATCCAGCTCGCTGTCGCGGATCACCGCCAGCGCCTGGGCGGCGAAGGCCTCGTTGAGCTCGATCCAGTCGAGCCGGTCCTTGGACAGCCCGGCCTGGCGCAGCGCCTTGGGGATCGCCGCGATCGGCCCGATGCCCATCACCTCCGGCCGCACGCCGGCCACCGCGAAGCTGACGAAGCGGGCCAGCGGGGTCAGGCCGTAGTCCTTGATCGCCTGCTCGGAGGCCAGCAGCACCGCGCCGGCGCCGTCGCTCATCTGCGAGCTGTTGCCGGCGGTCACGGTGCCGCCGAACTGGCCGTTGCGGAACACCGGCCGCAGCTTGGCCAGCCCTTCGGCGCTCGAATCCGGGCGCGGGCCTTCGTCGTGTTCCACCCGCAGCTTCTTCAGCCGGATCGCGTTGCCGGCGAGGTCGGGCTGGCGCGAGACGACCTCGTAGGGGGTGATCTCGTCGGCGAACTCGCCGGCCTGGATCGCGGCGATCGCCTTGCGGTGGGAGGCCAGCGCGAACGCGTCCTGGTCCTCGCGCGAGACCTTCCATTCCTCGGCGACCTTCTCGGCGGTGATGCCCATGCCGTAGGCGATGGCGACGTGGTCGTCGGCGAACACCGAGGGCGACAGCGCGACCTTGTTGCCCATCATCGGCACCATGCTCATGCTCTCGGTGCCGCCGGCCAGCATCAGGTCGGCGTTGCCCAGCCGGATCTGGTCGGCCGCCAGCGCGACGGCCTGCAGGCCGGAGGAGCAGAAGCGGTTGACGGTCTGCGCGGCCACGGTGTCGGGCAGGCCGGCCAGCAGCACGCCGATGCGGGCCACGTTCATGCCTTGCTCGGCCTCGGGCATGGCGCAACCGATGATGGCGTCGTCGATGCGGCCGAGGTCGATGCCCGGCGCCTGCGCGACCACGGCCTTGAGCACGTGGGCCAGCATGTCGTCCGGGCGGGTGTTGCGGAACACGCCCTTGGGCGCCTTGCCGACCGGGGTGCGGGTGGCGGCGACGATGTAGGCGTCTTGGATCTGTCTGGTCATTGGGTGGGTTCCTGAATGAGGGGCCGGGGGCCAGGAGAACGTCGCGGAAGCGATGGGAGCGGGGCGGGCGGGGCCTGTCTTCGGCCCCGGGCCTCCGGCCCCCCTAGTTCCTCAGCGGCTTGCCGGTCTTGAGCATGTGCGCGATGCGGGCCTGGGTCTTCTCCTGCTGCGCCAGTTCGACGAAGTGACGGCGCTCGAGATCGAGCAGCCAGTCCTCGTCGACCACGGCGCCGCGGTCGACCTCGCCTCCGCACAGCACGGTGGCGATGCGGGTGGCGATCTCGTCGTCGTACTCGCTGATGAAGCGGCCTTCGAGCATGTTGACCAGCAGCATGCGGAAGGTCGCGATGCCGACGTCGCCGGCGACGCGGATGCGGCGCGCGGGCAGCGGCGGCCGGTAGCCGCCCTCGGCCAGCGCGCGCGCCTCGGCCTTGGCGATGTGCAGGGCCTCGTAGGCGTTGAAGACGACCTTGTCGGCGGGGCGCAGCAGGCCCAGCGCCTTGGCGTCGAGCGCCGAGGTCGAGACCTTGGCCATCGCCACCGTCTCGAACACCTTCTTCAGCTCGGCGAAGACGTCGCCGCCGGGGCCGGCGGCCTGCGACGCGCGCAGGGCCAGCTCCTTCAGCCCGCCGCCGGCCGGCAGCAGGCCCACGCCGGCCTCGACCAGGCCGATGTAGCTCTCCAGCCCGGCGACGGTGCGGGCGCTGTGCATCTGGAACTCGCAGCCGCCGCCCAGCGCCAGGCCGCGCACCGCGGCCACCACCGGCACCAGCGCGTACTTGATGCGCTGGCTGGTGCGCTGGAAGTTGGCGACCATCGCCTCGAAGGCGTCGATCCGGCCCGCCTGCAGCAGGCCGAGCGCGCCGGCGAGATCGGCGCCGGCCGAGAACGGCTCCTTCTGCTGCCACAGCACCAGCCCGGCGAAGCGCCGTTCGGCGATGCCGATCGCCTCCTGCAGGCCGTCGAGCACCTGATCGGACACGGTGTTCATCTTGGTCTTGAAGCCGACCACGCCGATGTCGTCGTCGTCGGTCCACAGGCGCACGCCGTCGTTCTCGTAGACCGTCTCGCCCTGCGGGAAGCGCTCGCCCAGCAGCGGATCGGGGAAGCGCTGGCGCCGGTACACCGGCAGCGAGGAGCGCGGCACCGCCGCGTCCCGCGACGGGCTGTAGCTGCCGTCGGCGCCATGCACGCCGTCGCGCCCGTCGAGCACCCAGGCGGGCAGGGGGGCGTCGCTCATCGCCTTGCCGGCGGCGATGTCGTCGGCGATCCACTGCGCCACCTGCTTCCAGCCGGCTGCCTGCCAGGTCTCGAACGGGCCGAGCGACCAGCCGTAGCCCCAGCGGATGGCCAGGTCCACGTCGCGCGCGGTCTCGGCGATGTCGGCCAGGTGGTAGGCGCTGTAGTGGAACAGGTCGCGGAACACCGCCCACAGGAACCGGGCCTGGGGGTGCTGGCTCTCGCGCAGCCGGGCGAACTTCTGCGCCGGGTCCTTCGTCTTGAGGATCTCCACGATCTCATCGGCGGCCTTGCGGTCGGCAGGGCGGTAGTCCTGCTTCTCCACGTCGAGCACCAGGATGTCCTTGTCGACCTTGCGGAACACGCCGGCGCCGGTCTTCTGGCCCAGCGCCCCCTTGGCGATCAGCGCGTCCAGCCACGCCGGGGCCTTGAAGTAGCGGTGCCAGGGGTCGTCGGGCAGGGTGTCGGCCATGGTCTTGATGACGTGGGCCATGGTGTCCAGGCCGACCACGTCGGACGTGCGGTAGGTCGCCGACTTCGGGCGGCCGATCAACGGGCCGGTCAGCGCGTCCACCTCGTCGAAGCCCAGCCCGCACTCGGCGGTGTGGTGGGCGGTGGCCAGGATCGAGAACACGCCGATGCGGTTGCCGATGAAGTTCGGGGTGTCCTTGGCGTAGATCACGCCCTTGCCGAGCTGGGTGGTCAGGAAGGTCTCCAGGCCTTCCAGCACGGCGCGATCGGTGGTGGCGGCCGGGATCAGCTCGGCCAGGTGCATGTAGCGCGGCGGGTTGAAGAAGTGGACGCCGCAGAACCGGTGCCTGAGTTCTTCCGGAAGAACTTCCGCCAACTTGTTGATTCCAAGGCCCGAGGTGTTGCTGGCCAGGACCGCGTGCGCCGGCACGAACGGCGCGATCTTGCGGTACAGGTCCTGCTTCCAGTCCATGCGCTCGGCGATGGCCTCCACGATCAGGTCGCACTCGCGCAGCAGGTCCAGGCCGGTGTCGTAGTTGGCCGGCACGATCGCCTCGGCCAGCGCCTTGTCCGCCAGCGGCGCGGGGCTCAGCTTGCCCAGGTTGGCGATCGCCTTGAGCACCACGCCGTCGGCGGGGCCGTCCTGGGCGGGCAGGTCGAACAGCACGGTATCGACGCCGGCGTTGGTGAGGTGGGCGGCGATCTGCGCGCCCATGACCCCGGCGCCGAGGACGGCGGCGCGGCGGACCAGCAGTTTCTCAGACATTCTTCGCAACTCCTTGATGAACAACGTTCTTGCGTGGGCTCGGATGCGCGATGCGCCTCATTCCGGTCGTTCGGTCCGGCCGCGGCGCCGGCGATCCTCAGCCGGCATCGCCGCTGCGGATGCCGGCGGCGGCGAAGCGGATCAGTTCCTCCGCCGCGCGGCGGCGGTGGGTCGCCTCGTCCACGCCGTTCGGGCGACGGATGAGGCCGAAGTCGGCCATGGCGTAGGTGAGCGCGCCGCCCAGGAAGTCGAGCCGCCAGTACAGCTGCTCCTTGCCCAGTCCGGGCACGCAGTCGGCGATGGCGCGGGCGAACTCGCGCTGCACGTGGCCGTAGCGCTCGGACAGGAACGCGCGCAGGCGGTCGTTCTGCTCGGCGTAGGCGCGGGCGATGACGCGGATGAAGGCGCCGCCGCCGGCACGGTCGCCGGCCAGGGCCAGCGCCGGCTCGACGAACGCGGCCAGGACGGCCTCCAGTTCCCCGGGGCGCTCGCTGCGGGCGGCGTTCAGGCGCAACAGCCGCTCGGCGCTCATGTCGTCCATGCGCCGGCGGAACACCTCGTTGACCAGGTTCTCCTTGCTGCCGAAGTGGTAGTTCACCGCGGCGATGTTGACGTCG
Source organism: Luteimonas huabeiensis HB2 (assembly GCF_000559025.1). GTDB lineage: Bacteria > Pseudomonadota > Gammaproteobacteria > Xanthomonadales > Xanthomonadaceae > Luteimonas > Luteimonas huabeiensis. The sequence continues at coordinate 65,295 of NZ_JAAN01000020.1, forward strand.
GCGCGGCTGGTCACCTGCCGCAGCGAGGTCGCCCCGAAGCCCTGCTGCGCGAACAGCTCCTCGGCCGCGCCGAGGATGCGCTCCTTGGTGGAGAAGGGCTTGCCGGGCCAGGGGGCGGTGGACATGCGGCACCACAATCAAACGATTGTTTGAATGCTAGGCGCAGGATCGTCGCGGGGTCAATCCGCAGCGCAGCACGCCGGTTGGCGGCAGGCGTCGCGGGGGGCGGACGCCGGCCGCGCGGGCGGCGTGCGGCCGCGCTACCCAAGGCAGGCCGCGATGAGCTAGAATCCTTTCCAGCCAGATCGGCTAAACCCGCGCATCGCCGCGGGTTTTTCCATGTTAATCTGGGCCGCGCCGTGTCGCGGCCCGCCTGATCGGAGACCCCCCATGGCGCTGGAGCGCACCCTGTCCATCATCAAGCCCGATGCCGTCGCCAAGAACGTCATCGGCCAGATCTACGCACGCTTCGAGCAGGCCGGCCTGAAGGTCGTGGCCGCGCGCATGAAGCAGCTTTCGCGCAAGGAAGCCGAGGGCTTCTACGCCGTGCACCGCGAGCGCCCATTCTTCAACGCCCTGGTGGAGTTCATGATCTCCGGCCCGGTGATGATCCAGGTGCTGGAAGGCGAGGACGCGATCGCCAAGAACCGCGAGCTGATGGGCGCCACCAACCCGAAGGACGCCGCCCCCGGCACGATCCGCGCCGATTTCGCCGACTCCATCGACGCCAACGCCGTGCACGGCTCCGATGCCGCCGAGACCGCCGCGGTGGAGATCGCCTACTTCTTCCCCACCACCGACGTCTACGCGCGCTGATCCCGCGCAGCCCGCCGCCGTGACCGAGCCCGCCGCCCGCCCGCAAGCCCTCGACGCCGCCGCGCCCGCGCCGGCGGCCGGCCCCGCGCGCGCGGCGGCGCCGGCCAGCGACGCGCCGGCCCGGCAGAACCTGCTGGAGCTGGACCGCGAGGGCCTGGAGCGCTTCTTCGTCGAGACCCTCGGCGAGAAGCGCTTCCGCGCCCACCAGGTCATGAAGTGGATCCACCACCGCCACGTCACCACGTTCGGGGAGATGACCGACTTGGGCAAGACGCTGCGCGGCAAGCTGGAGGCGCATGCCGAGATCCGCGTGCCCGGCGTCCAGTTCGAGAAGCCCTCCGCCGACGGCACCCACAAGTGGCTGCTGGGCATGGACGGCAGGAACGCCATCGAGACGGTGTTCATCCCCGACAAGGGGCGCGGCACGCTGTGCGTGTCCTCGCAGGTGGGCTGCGCGCTCAACTGCAGCTTCTGCTCCACCGCCACCCAGGGGTTCAACCGCAACCTGTCCACCGCCGAGATCGTCGGCCAGGTCTGGGTGGCCGCGCGGCACCTCGGCAACGTCCCGCACAAGCAGCGCAGGCTCACCAACGTGGTGATGATGGGGATGGGCGAGCCGCTGATGAACTTCGACAACGTCGTGCGCGCGATGAGCGTGATGCGCGACGACCTGGGCTACGGCCTGGCCAACAAGCGCGTGACCCTGTCCACCGCCGGCATGGTGCCGATGATCGATCGCCTCGGCGAGGCCAGCGACGTGTCGCTGGCGGTCTCGCTGCACGCGCCGAACGACGAGCTGCGCAGCCAGCTGGTGCCGTTGAACAGGAAGTACCCGATCGCCGAGCTGATGGACGCCTGCAAGCGCTACGCGCTGCGCCGCAAGGGCACCTCGATCACGTTCGAGTACACGATGATGCGCGGGGTCAACGATCGCCCCGAGCATGCCCGCCAGCTGGCCGCGCTGATGCGCGCCTTCGACCGCGCGGTGCAGATGAAGGACGCCGCCAAGGTCAACCTGATTCCGTTCAACCCGTTCCCGGGCACCGCCTACGAGCGCGCCGAGGACGGCGACATCCGCGCCTTCCAGAAGCTGCTGCTGGATGCGCAGGTGCTGACCACCGTGCGCCGCACCCGCGGCGACGACATCGACGCGGCCTGCGGCCAGCTCAAGGGCCAGGTCGCCGACCGCACCCGTCGCCAGGCCGAGTTCCGCCGCCGGCTGCAGGGCGGGGAAGGCGTCGATGCGGCGGCCTGAGCCGCTCGGCCGGGTGCTGCTCGCCGCCGCGGTCGCGGCCGCCGTGCTGGCGGCCGGCTGCTCGCGGCTGACCTTCGTGCGCAAGGACTATTCCCGCGGCAAGGAAGTGCGGGTGGCGCCAGGCTACGAATTCAAGAGCACGCCGGAGCAGCGCCGGCGCAACGAGGCGGCGGTGCACCTGACCCGCGCCGACCGCGCGCTCGCGCAGGGCGATGCGGCCGCCGCGGCCGGGCATGCGCGCGACGCGCTGCGCGTGGATCCGGCCTCGGTCGATGCGCTGACCGTGCTCGGGCTGCTGGAGGCGCGCGCCGGCCGCACGGCCGAGGCGGGCGACTACTACCGCCGGGCCGCCGAGGCCGCGCCGGACAACGCCATCGCGCTCAACAACTACGGCGCCTGGCTGTGCGCGAGCGGCCGCGCGGCGGAGGCGATGCCGTACTTCGACCGCGTCATCGCCGACCCGCGCCAGGGCAACATCGCCAACGCGCTGGCCAACGCCGGCGCCTGCGCGCAGGCCGCCGGGCAGCCGGAGCGCGTCGAGCGCGACCTGCGCGCGGCGCTGGAACTGGACCCGGTCAACGTGGTGGCGTTGTCAGCGCTGGCCGAATACCAGTACCGTAATGGCCGCTACCTGGAGGCGCGGGCGTTCTCGGAGCGCCGGCTCGCCGCGGCCCCGGCCTCCGCCGGCGCGCTTCTACTCGCGTCACAGATCGAAGACAGACTCGGCGACAGGAACGCCGCCGATCGCTATCGTCAGCGGATGGGAACGGAATTCCCGGGCACGCTGTCCGAACAAGCCGGGGAAAGCAGTCGACCATGACATCTGCAGCGAATCCAGGCCTGCCCGAAGCCGGGCACGGGGAGCGCCTGCGGGAAGCGCGATCGCGCGCCGGCCTGAGCGTCGAGCAGGTCGCCGGGCGGATGCGCGTGCCGGTCCGCGTCGTGGAAGCGCTCGAGGCCGACGACTGGGACCGGTTGGGCGCGCCGGTGTTCGTGCGCGGACAGATCCGCAGCTACGCGCGCGCGCTCGGGCTCGCCGCCGACGCGCTGCTGCCGGCCGGGGCGAACCAGCCGGTGCAGCCGGCGACCCTGCAGCCCCGGACCTACACCTCGCGGCTGCAGCGCTTCGCCGAGCAGGCCTCGCGCCGGCTGGTGTACGCGGTGATCACCGCGGCGATCGCGGTCCCGGTGTGGATGGTGACCCGCCAGCACGTGGAGGGCGACGCCCGCGCCATCGCCACGCTCGACGTCGACCCGGCCTCGCTGCCCGGCGCCGCGCCGGCGCAGTCGCCGGTACCCGGCGCCGCCGGGGATCGGCCGGCCGCGCCGGCGCATCCGCAGCGGCCGTTCGTGGCCTCGATGACCCCGCCGATCCAGCGGGCGCCGGCGACGCCGCGCTCGGCCGAACTCTCCCTGACCGTGTCCGGGGAAAGCTGGGTGCAGGTGATCGCGCCGGACGGCACCGAGATCGAGCAGGCGCTGCTGCGCGCCGGCGAGAGCCGCCGCTACCCGGCCGGGCAGGTCGGACGCGTCGTGCTGGGCAACGCCGGCGCGGTGGAGGTGCGGCGCGGCGACGAGGTGCAGGACATCGCGCCCTTCATGCGCGCGAACGTGGCGCGCTTTGCGGTATCCTCTGACGGCTCGCTCGCTCCGCTTTCGGAGTGAGCAACGGCGCGCCCGCCGCGGCGCGCCCGCACGGCCAGCCGACCCGGCCCCGGGTCCCCGAGAAGAACAACAGCCCGCGGCCCGCACCGCGCGGCGAGAGACAGCATGGCGATCGACGATCTTCCAGACGAGCACGAACAGGGCGAACGCGTCCGCAACTGGCTGCGGCAGAACGGCCTCGGCATCCTGGCCGGGATCGCGATCGCGCTGGGCCTGGTCGGCGGCTGGCGCTGGTGGCAGGCGCGGGAGCATGCCCAGCGCGTCGAGGCCGGCGTCGCGTACCAGCGCCTGCTGAACGACCTCGCCAGCGGCGACCTGGACGACGCCAAGGCCCAGGTAGCGGCGATGCGCGGCACCGGCTACGGCGAGCTCGCGGTGCTGGACCTGGCCCGCGCCCAGCTCGACGCCGGCGATCTCGACGGCGCCATCCAGACCCTGCAATCCGGCGATGCCGGCGATCCGGCGCTGGAACCGATCCGGCGGCAGCGCCTGGGGCAACTGCTGATCGAGGCCGGTCGGGCCGAGGAAGCGGTGTCCCTGCTCGCCGACGCGCAGGACGCCGCCGGCCTGGAGACGCTGGGCGACGCCTACGTGGCCCTGGAGCGCGATGCCGAGGCGCGCGAGGCCTACGCCCGGGCGATGGCGCGGGCCGACGTCGCCGCGCCCGGCCGCGGCCTGATCGAACTCAAGCTCGCCGACGTCGGCGGCGAACCGCCCCAGAACGAGGTCACCCGATGAAGTCTGCCGAACGCTCCCTCGCGCTGCGCACCGCCGCCCTGCTGCTGTGCGCGGTCGCGCTGGCCGGCTGCAGCACCGTGCGCGGCTGGTTCAGCAAGGACGACGACGAGGCGCCCAACACCACCGATCCGGCCGAGCTGGTCGAGTTCACCGCGACCGCGACGCCGACCCGCCTGTGGACGGCCAGCGCCGGCAAGGGCGAGCGCCGCATCGGCGCGCGCCAGGCGCCGGCGATCGCCGACGGCCGCGTCTACGCCGCCGCGGTCCGGGGCGGCGTGCACGCCTTCGACCTGCAGACCGGCGCCTCGGTCTGGCGCTACGAGTCCGACCTGCGGCTGTCGGGCGGGCCCGGCGTCGGCGACGGGCTGGTGGTGGTCGGCGGGCTCGACGGCGAGGTGATCGCGCTGGATGCCGCCACCGGCGCCGAGCGCTGGCAGGCGAAGGTCGGCAACGAGGTGCTGGCGGCCCCGACCATCGGCCAGGGCGTGGCGATCGTGCGCTCCAACGACGGCCGCGTCACCGCGTTCGATGCCGCCACCGGCGAGCGCCGCTGGTTCTGGGTGCGCGAGCTGCCCGCGCTGACCGTGCGCGGCCACAGCGGCGTCGCGCTCGGCCCGGGCTTCGTCTTCGTCGGCAACGACGACGGCACCGTCGCCGCGCTCAGCCTCGCCGACGGCCGCGTGCTGTGGGAGCAGATGGTCGGCACGCCGGACGGGCGTACCGAACTGGAACGCATGGCCGACGTCGACGGCACGCCGGTGCTCGATGGGGCGGTGCTGTTCGCCTCCAGCTACAAGCGTCAGACGATGGCCATCGAGGCGCCCAGCGGCCGCCCGATCTGGGCCAGCGACCGCGGCGGCGTCGGCCGCCTCGGCCTGGCGCCGACGCTGCTGACCGTCTCCGACCCTAACGGCACCGTGTGGGGCCTGGACAAGCGCAGCGGCACCGCGATGTGGCAGCAGGACGCGCTGGCGCGGCGCAATCTCACCGCCGCCGCGATCCACGGCGACTACGCCGTCGTGGGCGACTACGAGGGCTACCTGCACTGGCTGCGCCTGGACAACGGCCAGTTCGCCGCCCGCGCCCGCGCCGGCCGCAAGGCGCTGCTGGGCACGCCCGCGGTCGGCGACGGCGTGCTGGTGGTGCAGAACGTCGAAGGCGACCTGAGCGCCTGGCGCATCGGCCAGTAGCCTGCTGCGCCGCGGCCCGGGCGCTCGCAACGCCCCGGCCGCCGCCCGGCGGCAAGCCGGGCCCGCGGGCCGTCCGCGCGCCGGCGGCGGTCGCACCGTCTAGGATGTACCCGGCCGCGCACGTCGCGGCCGCGGCCGTGCCCGGCCATTCCCGCTCCGTTTCGCAAGGCCATCGCCCATGTTGCCCCTCGTCGCCCTGGTGGGCCGCCCGAACGTCGGCAAGTCGACGCTCTTCAACGCGCTGACCCGCACCCGCGACGCGCTCGTCCACGACGAGCCCGGGGTGACCCGCGACCGTCACTACGGCATGTGCCGGCTCGCGCCCGAGCGCCCGTTCGTGCTGGTGGACACCGGCGGCATCGGCGGCGACGAGGCGGGGCTCGCCGGCGCCACCGCGCGCCAGGCCCGTGCCGCGGCGGAGGAGGCCGACCTGGTGCTGTTCGTGGTCGATGGCCGCGAGGGCGCCTCCGCGCTCGACGACGACCTCATGCAATGGCTGCGGCGCCACGACCGGCCCACGCTGCTGGTGGTCAACAAGACCGACGGCATCGACGCCCGCGCGGCGATGGCCGAGTTCGCCCGCTACGGCTTCGACGACGCGGTGGCGATCTCCTCCTCGCACCGGGTCGGGCTCGACGACCTGCTCGACGACGTGCTGGCGCGGCTGCCGGCCGAGGGCGAGGGCGAGGCGCCGGACGACGACCCGGAGCGGATGCGCGTGGCCTTCGTCGGCCGCCCCAACGTCGGCAAGTCGACCCTGGTCAACCGCCTGCTCGGCGAGGAGCGCATGATCGCCTCCGAGGTGCCCGGCACCACCCGCGATTCGATCTCGGTCGATCTCGAGCGCGACGGCCGCCGCTACCGCCTGATCGACACCGCCGGCATCCGCCGCAAGGGCCGGGTGGAGGAGGCGGTGGAGAAGTTCTCGGTGGTCAAGACGCTGCAGGCCATCGAGCAGTGCCAGGTGGCGGTGGTGCTGCTCGACGCCAGCGAGGGCGTGACCGACCAGGACGCGAGCGTGCTCGGCGCGGTGCTCGACGCCGGCCGCGCGCTGGTGGTCGCGGTCAACAAGTGGGACGGCCTGAGCGCCTACCAGCGCGAGCAGGTCGAAGCGCTGCTGTCGCGCAAGCTGGCCTTCGTGCCCTGGGCCGAGGCCGTGCGCATCAGCGCGATGCACGGCTCCGGCCTGCGCGAGCTGTTCCGCGCGATCCACCGCGCGCACCTGTCCGCGACCCGCGAGCTCGGCACCTCCGAGGTGACCCGCGCGCTCGAGGCCGCCTATGCCGCCAACCCGCCGCCGACGGTGCGCGGGCACGTCGCCAAGCTGCGCTTCGCCCATCCCGGCGGCACCAACCCGCCGACGGTGGTGGTGCACGGCACCCGCCTGCGGACCCTGCCGCAGAGCTACCACCGCTACCTCGAGAACTTCTTCCGCAAGCGCTTCCGGCTGGTGGGCACGCCGGTGCGCTTCGTCTTCAAGGAAGGCGACAACCCCTACAAGGACCGCAAGAACGAGCTGACCGAGCGCCAGGTGGCGCGCAAGCGGCGGCTGATCCGGCACGTCAAGCGCGGCAAGTGAGCGCGCGCGCGCCCGCGCAGGTCACGCTCGGCATCCTCGCCGGCGGCCGCGCCACCCGGCTGGGCGGGCGCGACAAGGCCTGGCTGCGGCGCGACGGCCGCGCGCAGGTGGAGCACGTGGTCGCGGCGCTGGGGCCGCTGGCGTCGCGGGTGCTGGTCAGCGCCAACCGCGAGCCGGCGCGCTACGCCGCGATCGGGCTGGAGACGGTGGCCGATGAGGTCCCGGACCGCGGACCGCTCGGCGGGCTGCACGCGCTGGCCGCGGCCTGTCGCACCCCGTGGCTGCTGACCGCGCCGGTGGACGTCCTGCACCCGGACGCCGCCGCCGCCGCGCCCCTGCTCGCCGCGCCGGAGCCCGCCTTCGCGGTCGACGAGGACGGCGTGCAGCCGCTGTTCGCCTGCTGGCCCGCGGCCGCGCTCGCCGCCGCGGCCGCCGAAGCCCTGCGCGAGGACCGCCTCGCGGTGCAGGCGCTGCAGCGCCGGCTCGGCATGCGCGCGCTCGCGCTGGCCGGCCGCCTGGGCAACCTCAACACGCCGGCCGACCTCGCCGCGGCCGGCATCGCGACCGATCCGGAGGCCCGATGAACGCCGAGTTCCCCACCCGCATCGCCTACGCCGAGGCCTGCGCGCTGATCGACGCCGCGGCCGCGCGCCACCGCACCCCGGTGGAGCGCGTGGCGCTGGCGCGCGCGCACGGCCTGGTCCTGGCCGAGGACGTCCGCGCCGGCCTGCGCCAGCCGCCGTTCGACAACTCGGCGATGGACGGCTACGCGTTCCGGCACGCCGACCTGGCGCAGGCGCTCGCGCAGGGCCTGCGGCTGGCCGGCGAACAGTTCGCCGGGCCGGCGCTCGACCTGGCGGTCGCGCCCGGGACCTGCGTGCGCATCACCACCGGCGCGCCGCTGCCGCGCGGCGCCGACAGCGTGGTGATGAAGGAGAACGCGCGGGAAGCCGACGGCCGGGTCCGCATCCTCGAGCCGCAGGCCGCCGGGCGCCATGTCCGCCGCGCCGGCGAGGACAGCGAGGTCGGCGACCTGCTGGCGCAGGCGGGCCAGGTCCTGACCCCGGCCCGGCTGGCGCTGTGCGCCTCGCAGGGACTGGCCGAACTGCCGGTGCGGCGCCGGCCCACGGTGGCGGTGTTCACTACCGGCGACGAGCTGGCCGAGCCGGGCGCGCCGCTGCGTCCCGGCCAGATCTACAACTCCAACCGCGCGCAGCTGATGGCGCTGCTGCGCGACGCCGGCCTGGAGCCCACCGCCTGGCCGACGCTGCCCGACGATCCCGGCCAGGTGTACTCGGCGCTGCTGCACGCCGGCCACGCCTTCGACCTCGTGCTCACCTGCGGCGGCGTTTCCGCGGGGGAGAAGGACCATCTGCCGGCGCTGCTGGCCGAGCGCGGCCGGGTGCTGTTCTGGAAGGCGAGGCTGAAGCCCGGCATGCCGGTGCTGCTGGCCGAGGGCAGCGCGCTCGGCGACGCCCTGTTCCTGTGCCTGCCCGGCAACCCGGTCTCGGTGCTCGCCACCTGGCTGGCGCTGGGCCGGCGCCTGGCCGACGGCCTGCAGGGCCGCGCGCCGCGGCCGCGCCGCTACGCGCGGCTGGCGCAGCCCTGGGACAAGCGCCACGAACGGCTGGAGTTCCTGCGCGGCTCCCTGGAGGAGCGCGGCGACGGCGTGGTGCGGGTGCATCCCAACCCGGCCGACGGCTCGCACCGCATGCGCGCGGCCGCCGACGCCGACGCGCTGATCCTGCTGGAGGAGGGCGTGCGCGCCTATCCGGCCGACGCGGTGGTGGAGATCCTGGCGTACTGAAGCCGCGCGCGCTCTCACGGGCGCGGCCCGGAACGCAGAAACCCGCCACCGGGTCGCCGCCGGCGCGGGCGGGAGCGATAATGCGCGCATGTCCGTCGATGAAATCACGCCCCGCGAAGCGCTGCGGCGCCAGCGCGCCGGGGCCCGGCTGATCGACGTGCGCGAGCCTCACGAGCGCGCGGCCGGCATGGCCGAGGGCGCCGACGGCATCGCCCTGGACGAGCTGGCCGAACGCGCCGGCGAAGCGCTGCCCGATGCCGGCGCCGAGGTGCTGCTGATCTGCCAGACCGGCGGCCGCTCGCTGCGCGCCGCGCAGCTGCTGGCCGCGCGCGGCTACGCCCGGGTCGCCTCGATCAGTGGCGGCACCTCGCGCTGGCAGGCCGAGGGGCTGCCGATGACCGCGGCGGATGCCGGCTTCGACGCCGATTTCCACGAACGCTACGACCGCCACCTGCGGCTGCCGGAGATCGGGGCGGCGGGGCAGGCGCGCCTGGCCGCGGCGCGCGTGCTGCTGGTCGGCGCCGGCGGGCTCGGTTCGCCGGCCGCCTACTACCTGGCCGCGGCCGGCGTGGGCACGCTGCGCCTGGTCGACGACGACGTGGTGGAGCGCAGCAACCTGCAGCGGCAGATCCTGCACACGGAAGCGCGCATCGGCGTGCCCAAGGTGGCGTCGGCGGCGCAGGCGCTGGCCGCGCTCAACCCGCGCACGCGCGTGGAGACGGTGGCCGAGCGCGCGACCTCCGCCAACATCGAGGCGCTGCTGGAGGGCGTCAACGTGGCGATCGACGGCGCCGACAACTTTCCCCTGCGCTACCTGCTCAACGACGCCTGCGTGAAGCTGGGCAAGCCGCTGATCTATGGCGCCGTGCACCGCTTCGAGGGCCAGAGCAGCGTATTCGACACCGCCGGCCGCCGCGGCGAGGCGCCGTGCTACCGCTGCCTGTTCCCCGAGCCACCGCCGCCGGAGGCGGCGCCGAACTGCGCCGAGGCCGGCGTGCTCGGCGTGCTGCCAGGCGTGATCGGCACGATCCAGGCCACCGAGGCGGTGAAGCTGCTGCTAGGCATCGGCGAGCCGCTGCGCGGGCGCTTGCTGCATTTCGACGCGCTGGGCATGCGCTTCCGGCAGACGCGGCTGCACGCCGATCCCGACTGCCCGGTCTGCGCGCCGGGCAGAGCGTTCCCGGGCTACATCGACTACGCGGCCTTCTGCGCCGCCAGCGCATAGCGCGATCGCGCCCGGGAGCCGGTCGGCGGAAACGTTCGAGCCGTGCAGCCAGGACGGCTGCCGCCGCTCGCGCTTTTCAGGGGGCATCGACCCGCCGCAAGCGGTCCCACATCGTTCCTTCTTCCGGAAGCGGGCGCATGCCGTCCCTTTCGGCACCTTCCCCCGCTTGCGGGGGAAGGGAAAAACAGAGTGCTCCCCGCTTGCGGGGGAAGGGAAAGCAACATGCTCCCCGCTTGCGGGGAAGGAAAAACCAGGATGGGCCCCGCCTGGGCTGTCGCACCCTGAAGGTCGAGACAGCCTAGGGCTCCGCGTGCGGCGCGATCAGCGCCTGCAGCCAGTCGGTAAAGACGCGCAGCAGCCGCGATGCGCGCTGGCGCGCCGGGAACAGCACCGTCGCCGGCAGGCTGGGCGGCGGATGGGCGGGCAGCACTTCGACCAGGCGGCCGTCGGCGAGCAGGTCGGCGACGTCGTAGCGCGGCACCTGGATCGCGCCGAGGCCGGCCAGCGCGCAGGCGATGTAGGTCTCGGCGTTGGCGACCGCGATCCGCCCGCGCATCGGCCGTTCGACGGTGCCTCGCGCGGTCCGGAACGCCCAGGGCTCGGGCCGGCCGGTCGGGGCGTGGCAGAAATGCACCGCCGGCAGTTCGGCCACGCTGTCGAGATCGAGCCCCCCGGAGCACCGCGCCAGCAGCGCGGGCGCCGCGCAGGTGATCTGGCGCAGGCGGCCCAGCGGCCGCGCGACCAGATCCACGTCGCGCACGGGGCCTACCCGCAGCACGCAGTCGATGCCGTCGCCGACCAGGTCGCTGAGCCGGTCGCTGCCGCCGAGGTCCAGGCGCACGTCCGGGTACTCGGCCAGAAAGCCCGGCAGCGCCGGCGCTACCAGCCGCCGCGCCATCCGCGCCGGCACCTCGACGCGCAGTAGCCCGGCGGGCCGCTCGCCGGCACGGAACATCTGCCCGATGCCGTCGGCCTCGGCCAGCAGCGCCTCGCAGCGCGTGCGCAACAGTTCGCCGTCGCCGCTCAGCCGCACCCGCCGGGTGCTGCGCAGGAACAACTGCACGCCCAGGTGCGCCTCCAGCTGGCGGATCGCGGCCGAGACCGAGGAGGGCGCCAGGCCCAGCAGCGCCGCGGCGCGGGTGAACCCGCCGCAATCGGCGACCTGCTGGAAGACCCGGAGGTGGTGCAGGAGATCCACGGCGATTGTTCGATGAATCCGAATTCAAATTCAGGATTGCATGTGTGTAATCGTGAAATCGTCGATGGTCAACTGCCCGTTCCCCACCTCAGGAGCGCTTGCATGCCCCGGATCGACCATTCCCTCCCCGGCAAGACCGTGCTGATCGCCGGCGGCGCCAAGAACCTGGGCGGCCTGATCGCCCGCGACCTGGCCGCGCACGGCGCCGCCGCCGTGCTGGTCCATCACCATGCCGAGGACAGCCGCGAGGCGGCGCAGGCCACGGTTCGCGCGGTCGAGGCGGCCGGCACACGGGCGCTGGCGGTGCAGGGCGACCTGACCCGCCCGGCGGAGGTCGCGCGGGTGTTCGACGCCGGCCTCGAGGCCTTCGGCCGCATCGACATCGCGATCAATACCGTCGGCCGCGTGCTCAAGAAGCCGATCGTGGAGATCAGCGAGGCCGAGTACGACCGCATGTTCGACGTCAACGCCAAGGCGGCGTTCTTCTTCCTGCAGGAGGCCGGCCGCAAGCTGGCCGACCACGGCAAGGCGCTGACCCTGGTGACCTCGCTGCTGGGCGCCTTCACCCCGTTCTACGCCGCCTACGCCGGGGCCAAGGCGCCGGTGGAGCACTTCACCCGCGCGGCGGCCAAGGAGTTCGGGGCGCGCGGGATCTCGGTGATGGCGGTCGGGCCGGGGCCGATGGACACGCCGTTCTTCTACGGCCAGGAGGGCGAGGACGCCGTGGCCTACCACCGCACCGCCGCCGCGCTGTCGGCCTTCAGCCGTACCGGGCTCACCGACATCGAGGACATCGCCCCGCTGGTGCGCCACCTGGTGACCGAGGGCTGGTGGATGACCGGGCAGACGATCCTGGCCAACGGCGGCTACACCACCAAGTAGCGCGGCGTACCGGCGGCCTTCACGCAGGGGCGGGCAGGATCGGCGCGTTGCGATCCGCTTCCCCCGGAGATGCCCGATGCCGCGATGGCTGTGGTGCCTGTGCCTGCTGCTCGCCGCGCCGCTGGCGCGGGCCGCCGATCCCTGTCCGCTGCTGCGCGCGCAGGCCGCGTCGCCCGATCCCGGCACGCGGGTGGCCGCCGTCGCCTGCGAAGAACACCAGCTCTGGCACCGGCCCTTCATCGACGCCGACGGCCGCGTGGCCGGCTCCGTCGTGCGCGAGGCGGAGACCGGCCTGCTGGCCAACGGCGAGCAGGCCTGGCGCCGGGTGGCCGGCTACTGGCGCGACAGCGGCCTGCTGCCGCGCGTGGCCGGTCGGCCCGGGGCGGGGGAGTGCGCCTACGCCGGCATGGGCGGCTATCCGTCGCCGGGCTGCCGCGCCTTCATCGTCGATACGCCGTGGTCGGCCGCGTTCGTGTCCTGGGTGATGCGCCGCGCGGGCCTGCCCGGCTTCAACGGCTCGCCCAGCCACGTGGACTACGTGCGCGACGCCTACCGCACGCCCGACGCCAGCGCGTATCTCGTCACCGCGCCGGAATCGGCGCGCCTGCAGCGCGGCGACCTGCTGTGCTACGCGCGCGCGGCCAATCGCAGCTTCGGTTTCTCCGGCCTCGCCCAGCTGCTCGCCGCCGGCGAGGACGGGCTGGGCATGCACTGCGACATCGTGGTGGGCGCGCAGCCGCGCGACGGCATGGCCTACCTGGTCGGCGGCAACGTATTCGACGGCGTGACCCTGCGCATGCTGCCGCTGACCCCGGGCGGCCAGCTGCGGCCGCTGCCGACGCGGCAGCCGGGCGATGCGCCCTGCAGCCCGGAGCGCCCGGACCTGTGCAGCGCGAACCGGCAGGACTGGACGGTGCTGCTGCAGCTCAAGCCCGCGCAGGCGCTCGCCGGGCTGGCGCCGCCGCCGCCGTGGCCCCCGGCCGCGCCGGCACCGGCGCCCGCTTCGCCCGCCGCGCTGCCCGCGCAACCGCCGGGCACGCCGGCCGGCTGCTGCGTGTATTGCGTCGCCGGCGATACCCGCGTGCCGCGCTGCCCGAATCCGCGCGCAGGCGGCGGCTGACGGGCCGCCTCAGCGCAGGAAGCGCGCCAGCGCCTGCCCGTACCCGGGATGCGCGTGCAGATCGTTGTGGCCGGCCGTGTCGATGGCGACCACCTCGACGTCGCCGCCGAGCCCGGCCAGCAGGGCATCGGTGCGCGCCGGCGGCACCACCTCGTCGCGCCCGGCGCGCAGCACCAGCAGCGGCCCGCGGTAGCCGCGCAGGTGCGCGGCGGTCTCGTAGCGCTCGCGCAGCAGCAGGCGCACCGGCAGCCAGGGATAGTGCCCGGCCGCGACCGCGCCCAGGCTGTCGAACGGGGTGACCAGCGCCAGCCGGTCCACCGGCCGCCGCGCGGCGAGATAGGCGGCCACGCTGCTGCCCAGGCTGCGACCGACCACGGCGATCCGCTGCCCCGGGTGGCGGGCGCGGACGAAGTCGTACAGCGCGAGCGCGTCGGCGTACAGCGCCGCCTCGCCCGGCGCGCCATCGCTGGCGCCGTAGCCGCGATGCGCGGGCAGGTAGACGCTGCGCTCAGGCAGCCAGGCCGCGAACGCCTCGCGGTTGTCCTCCACCCGCTCGGCGTTGCCGCCGAAGTACAGCACCGGGTCCGGCGCGCCGGGGTTGGCGATCCAGCCGCGCAGCACCGCGTCGCCGCGATCGAGCGCGAAGTCGGTGCCGGCGGGCTCGGCGCGGGTGAGCTGCGGGTAGTACAGCAGCCGGCGCTGCTGCGCGAACATCAGCAGGCACAGCGCCAGGTACAGCCCCACCGCCGCGGCGAGCAGCCAGAGCGCGGCCCTCATCGCCGCGCTCAGGTCCTGGCGTGGGCGGCGCGCGCGGCCTCGAAGGCGGCGAGCTGCTCCGGCGTGGCCTCGCGCTGGTGGCGCGCCTTCCATTCCGAAAACGGCATGCCGTAGACGCGCTCGCGCGCGGCCTCGCGGTCCAGTTCCACGCCGCGCTCGGCCGCCGCCTCGCGATACCAGTCGGCCAGGCAGTTACGGCAGAAGCCGGCCAGGATCATCAGGTCGATGTTCTGCACGTCGGGCCGCGCGTGGTTGAGATGGTGCAGCAGGCGGCGGAAGGCGGCGGCCTCGATGTCCTCGGTGCGTGGGGCGTCGGTCATGGCATGGGGTCCGGTGGACGGGAGCGGCAGCATCGCGCGTGCGACGCGCGCCTGCAAACCCGGCGCCCGATCGGGGACAATGGCGCCCGCGTTCTCCCGCCACCGCCCCCATGACCTCCGAACCCGCACCGCAGGCCCGCATCCTCGACGGCCGCCGCATCGCCGATTCCCTGCTCGACGAGCTCCGCCTGCGCGTGGACGCGCGCGTGGCCGCCGGCGGTACGCGTCCAGGGCTGGCGGTGGTGCTGGTCGGGCAGGACCCGGCCTCGCAGTCCTACGTGCGCAACAAGCGCCGCGCGGCCGAGAAGGTCGGCATCCGCGCGATCGACATCGACCTGCCGGCCGGCACCTCCGAGGCCGAGCTGGGCGCGCTGATCGACCGCCTCAACGCCGATCCCGAGGTGCACGGCATCCTGATCCAGCTGCCGCTGCCGGGCATCCCCGACGCCAACCGCCTGATCCAGCGCATCGACCCGCGCAAGGACGTCGACGGCTTCCATCCCGAGAACGTCGGCCGGCTGGCGCTGCGCCAGTTCGGGCTGCGCCCGTGCACGCCGCGCGGCATCACCACGCTGCTGGCCTACACCGACCGCCCGGTACGCGGGCAGAACGCGACCATCGTCGGCGTCTCCAACCACGTCGGCCGGCCGATGGCGCTGGAACTGCTGATCGCCGGCTGCACCGTGACCAGCTGCCACCGCTTCACCCCGCGCGAGGTGCTGCGCCAGCGCGTGGGCGAGGCCGACGTGCTGGTGGTGGCGGTGGGCCGCCCGGACATCGTGCCGGGCGAATGGGTGAAGCCGGGCGCGGTGGTGATCGACGTGGGCATCAACCGCCTCGACGACGGCCGCCTGGTCGGCGACGTCGGCTTCGCCGCCGCCGCCCGCCGCGCGAGCTGGATCACCCCGGTCCCGGGCGGGGTAGGGCCGATGACGGTGGCCACCCTGATGCAGAACACCCTGGAAGCCGCCGAGGCCGCCGACGCCCCCGCCTGATCCGGCGTCGGGGCGACCCCTTCTCCGCAAGCGGGTGCACGTCGTCCCTTCTCCCGCGAGCGGGCTCATGTCATCCCTTCTCCCGCAAGCGGGCGCAGCGCCGGATGAGGGCGACTTTGCACGCCTGCGGCGTGCCCCCATCCGCCTGGGAAGGGAAAAACAGAGTGCACCCCGCTCGCGGGGCAAGGGAAAACTCGCGGGGGAAGGGAAAAACAGCATGCCCCCGCCGGCCGGGAAAGCGACCTTTCGCACGCCGAGCATCGATCCTGCCCGGGACGATCCGTCCCAGCCGCCGGGCCTAAAACCGCGCCGCGGCGCCGGTCTACCGCGCCGACAGGCCGCCCGACGCGGTACAATGACGCGCTTCTCCCCCTCCGGACCGCCCATGCTGCGCATCCAGGTCGAAGCACTCACCTACGACGACGTCTCGCTCGTTCCGGCGCATTCGACGATCCTGCCGAAGGACGTCTTGCTCGCCACCCGCCTCACCCGCGACCTGCGCCTCAACCTGCCGATCGTTTCCGCCGCGATGGACACGGTGACCGAGGCGCGGCTGGCCATCGCCATGGCCCAGCTCGGCGGCATCGGCATCATCCACAAGAACATGCCCCTGGAGCGCCAGGCCGCGGAAGTGGCGCGGGTGAAGAACTTCGAGGCCGGGGTGATCAAGGAGCCCTTCACCGTCGGGCCCGACACCACCATCGGCGAGGTGCTCAAGCTGACCCGCGCGCGCAACATCTCCGGCGTGCCGGTGGTCGAGGGCGGGCAGCTGGTGGGCATCGTCACCGGCCGCGACATGCGCTTCGAGACCAAGCTCGACGACCCGGTGCGCAACGTCATGACCCGCCGGGACCGGCTGGTCACCGTGCGCGAGGGCGCCGGCGACGACGAGGTGCTGGGCCTGCTGCACAAGCACCGCATCGAGAAGGTGCTGGTGGTCAACGATAGCTTCGAGCTGCGCGGGCTGATCACCGTCAAGGACATCCAGAAGGCGCGCGACAACCCCAACGCGGCCAAGGACGCCGACGAGCAGCTGCTGGTCGGCGCCGCCGTCGGCGTGGGCGGCGACACCGAGGCGCGCATCGAGGCGCTGGTCGCCGCTGGCGTGGACGTGGTCATCGTCGATACCGCGCACGGCCACGCGCAGGGCGTGATCGACCGCGTGGCCTGGGTCAAGAAGACCTTCCCGCAGGTGCAGGTGGTCGGCGGCAACATCGTCACCGGCGACGCCGCGCGCGCGCTCGAGGACGCCGGCGCCGACGCGGTCAAGGTCGGCGTGGGCCCCGGCTCGATCTGCACCACCCGCATGGTCGCCGGCGTCGGCGTGCCGCAGGTGACCGCGGTGTCGATGGTGGCCGAGGCGCTGGCCGACCGCATTCCGCTGATCGCCGACGGCGGCATCCGCTATTCCGGCGACATCGGCAAGGCGATCGCCGCCGGCGCCTCCACGGTGATGATCGGCGGCCTGTTCGCCGGCACCGAGGAGTCGCCCGGCGAGACCGAACTGTTCCAGGGCCGCAGCTACAAGAGCTATCGCGGCATGGGCTCGCTCGGCGCGATGGAGAAGGGCTCTAAGGACCGTTACTTCCAGGACGCCGCCGAGGCCGACAAGCTGGTGCCCGAGGGCATCGAGGGCCGGGTGCCGTACCGCGGCCCGCTCTCCGGCGTGGTGCACCAGCTCGCCGGCGGCCTGCGCGCGACCATGGGCTACGTCGGTTGCGCGACCATCGACGACATGCGCACGCGCCCGACCTTCGTCAAGATCACTGGCGCCGGGCAGCGCGAGAGCCACGTGCACGACGTACAGATCACCAAGGAACCGCCCAACTACCGGATGGGCTGACCATGCGCCGCAAACCCGCACCGCCTTCCGGCGCGTCGCCGCGCCCCCTGCGCCGGCGACGCCTGGGCGCCGGCATGCTCGCCCTGGCGCTGATCGTGGTGGTGCTGATGGGCCTGCAGTGGTACCGCGGCCACCAGGTCGCCAGCTCCTGCACCGACAACGGCGGCCACTGGGACGCCGAGCGCCAGCGCTGCACCTTCGGCGGCCCCGGCCGCATCCCCGAACCTCCCGAGCCCGCCCCGCAATGACCGATCTGCACAGCGACAAGATCCTCATCCTCGATTTCGGCGCCCAGTACACCCAGCTGATCGCCCGGCGGATCCGCGAGATCGGCGTCTACTGCGAGATCTGGGCCTGGGACCACGACCCGGACGAGATCGCGCGCTTCGCGCCCAAGGGCATCATCCTGTCCGGCGGGCCGGAATCCACCACCCAGCACGGCGCGCCCGAAGCGCCGCGGCAGGTCTTCGACGCCGGCGTGCCGCTCTTGGGCATCTGCTACGGCATGCAGACCCTGGCCAAGCAGCTCGGCGGCGAGACCGAGGCCGCCGACCAGCGCGAATACGGCCACGCCGAGCTCACCATCGTCGCCTCCGATCGCCTGTTCGAGGGCCTGTACGACCACCCGGGCTCGCCGCGCCGGCTGGACGTGTGGATGAGCCACGGCGACCACGTCTCGCGCGCGCCGCCCGGCTTCACCGTCACCGCCAGCACCGACCGCGTGCCGGTGGCGGCCTTCGCCCACGACGAAAAGCCCTGGTACGGCGTGCAGTTCCACCCCGAGGTCACCCACACCAAGCAGGGCCGGGCGCTGCTGGAGCGCTTCGTCGTCGACATCTGCGGCTGCCGCACCCTGTGGACCGCCGCCAACATCATCGAAGACCAGATCGCCCGCGTGCGCGAGCAGGTCGGCAAAGACGAGGTGATCCTGGGGCTGTCGGGCGGCGTCGATTCCTCGGTGGTCGCCGCGCTGCTGCACAAGGCCATCGGCGACCAGCTGACCTGCGTGTTCGTCGACACCGGCCTGCTGCGCTTCCAGGAAGGCGACCAGGTGATGACCACCTTCGCCGAGCACCTGGGCGTGCGCGTGGTGCGCGTGGACGCGCACGAGCGCTACTTCCGCGCCCTGGCCGGCGTGACCGACCCCGAGGCCAAGCGCAAGATCATCGGCAACCTGTTCGTCGAGATCTTCGACGAGGAAGCCGGGCGCCTGAGCAACGCCAAGTGGCTGGCCCAGGGCACCATCTACCCCGACGTGATCGAATCGGCCGGCAGCAAGACCGGCAAGGCCCACGTCATCAAGAGCCACCACAACGTCGGCGGCCTGCCCGAGCACATGAAGCTCGGCCTGGTCGAGCCGCTGCGCGAGCTGTTCAAGGACGAGGTGCGGCGGCTGGGCGTGGAACTCGGCCTGCCGCACAAGATGGTCTACCGCCACCCGTTCCCCGGCCCCGGCCTGGGCGTGCGCATCCTGGGCGAAGTGCGCCAGGAATACGCCGAACTGCTGGCCCGCGCGGACGCCATCTTCATCGAGGAACTGATGCGCAGCGGCCTGTACGACCAAGTCAGCCAGGCCTTCGCCGTGTTCCTGCCGGTGAAGTCCGTGGGCGTGGTGGGCGATGCCCGCGCCTACGAATGGGTGATCGCCCTGCGCGCGGTGGAGACGATCGACTTCATGACCGCGCACTGGGCGCACCTGCCCTACGACTTCCTCGGCCGCGTCTCCAACCGCATCATCAACGAGGTGCGCGGCGTCTCGCGCGTGGTCTACGACATCAGCGGGAAGCCGCCGGCGACGATTGAGTGGGAGTGAGGGCTTGCCAGCAGCGCTGGCACCTTCGATAGCAAAGGGCGACCGCACGCTAGGCAGGTAGTCTTCGTGCAAAAGCAGGACGCCTTTGCATCACTGAACCGCCCCGGCATTCCTGGAGGCTCCAACTCTTGAGAGGATGGAGTCATGAGCAAGCCAGTGAAGTATTCCCCGGAAGTACGTGAGCGCGCGGTGCGAATGGTGCCGGAGCACCAGGACACGCACAGTTCGCAGTGGGCGGCGATCGAGTCGATCGCCGGGAAGATCGGGTGCACGGCCGAGACGCTGCGCAACTGGGTGCGCCGTGCGGAGCGCGACCAGGGGCTGCGCCCGGGCCTGACGACGGACGAACGGGCGCGGATGAAGGCGCTGGAACGGGAGAACCGCGAGCTGCGGCAGGCCAACGAGATCCTGCGCAAGGCATCGGCGTATTTCGCCCAGGCGGAGCTCGACCGCCGCTTCAAGCCATGACCGGGTTCGTCGCGGACCACCGCGACGCCTACGGAGTCGAGCCGATCTGCCGGGTGCTGGAGATCGCTCCGTCGACCTACTACAGCCACGCGGCCCGGGAGGCCGATCCCGAGACCGGTCCGGACCGCTGGCGGCGGGACCGGGCGCTGGAGGTGGAGGTTCGCCGGGTCTGGGACGAGAACAAGCAGGTGTACGGCGCCAGGAAGGTCTGGAAGCAGTTGCTGCGGGAAGGCTGGCAGGTGGCGCGGTGCACGGTGGAACGGCTGATGCGCCGGTTGGGCCTGCGCGGCGTGATCCGCGGCAAGGTGGTCAAAACCACGCACAGCGACAAGGCGCAGCCGTGCCCGCTGGACCGGGTGAACCGGCAGTTCCAGGCCGAGCGGCCGAATGCCCTGTGGGTGAGCGACTTCACCTACGTGTCGACGTGGCAGGGCATGGTGTACGTGGCGTTCGTGATCGACGTGTACGCGCGGCGGATCGTGGGCTGGAAGGCTTCCCCCTCGATGACCACGGACTTCGTGCTCGACGCGCTGGAACAGGCCCTGCACGCCCGACAGCGGGAGGGCGAACTGATCCATCACTCCGACCGCGGATCGCAATACGTGTCGATCCGCTACAGCGAGCGGCTGGCCGAGGCCGCGATCGAGCCGTCGGTGGGCAGCGTGGGCGACAGCTACGACAACGCGCTGGCCGAGACGATCAACGGGCTGTACAAGGCCGAGGTGATCCATCGGCGGTCATGGCGCAACCGCGAACAGGTGGAACTGGCCACGCTGGACTGGGTGCACTGGTACAACCACAAACGACTGCTGGAGCCGATCGGGTACATCCCGCCAGCGGAAGCCGAAGCGGACTACTATCGGCAGCAAGCCGGTCAGGCCAAGGCGGCCTGACTCAAACCAAACGGCCTCCAAGAAAGCCGGGGCGGTTCAGACCGCTTGCTGCCGAAGAACCACGGTCTGGTGTTTGTCGACACGAAGCGATCGTCTGAGAAGCGCTTCCAGAAGTTCGAGCAGGATTGGAACGACACGCTGCAGGTGATGCGATCGATCGCATCCAGGGTTTCGGCGCCCGGCGCCAAACCGGGCTGGATTGATGCGTCGGTGGCCCCCGGCGTGCAAGCCGACCAATTCCTGCACGCCTACTACTACAAGCAGGTCAAGGATGGAAACCGCCACCCCTACGAGGAGTTCTTCGCCAGGAATTCGAAGAACCCAGAACTGGCGCTGCGCGACGCGCTGGAGTGGTGGCATGACGCCGACTTCGACCACTCGTTTGAAGAACGCACCATCTACGAGTGGTCGCCCCGGCTGCGCGAGTTACTGGCACGCGATCGCATTCTCAAACTGACGGAGCAGGAATTCGTCGATGCCGTTTCCCGGGTGCACGCGATCCGAGACCACGCCATCAAGCAGGAAAACGAGCACTTGGGCTTGCCTGACCGACCGCAGGCCGGCGACGACAAGGTCGAGAAGTTCGGCGAGTGGCTGTGGCGGCAGCGATCCCGCGAAGGGCGGACGATGCTTGAGCTGTTGAACTACGTCGTCTGGGGCAATGGAAGTGTATCGGCCCGGCTCTGGAACGCGATCCGCAGCGACGACTGGGCAATTCCGCACATTGGCCTGAGCAGCCTCGGGGAAATCGTCGGCTGGGCGCGCCCAGACGAGTTTCCGCCAAGGAACATGCGCACGAGCAAGGGGCTGCGGGCGCTCGGTTACAACGTGAGGATCGGTGTTTGATCTGCGGCCGTGGGCGGCGCCCGCAAGGTCCCGATCAACCCACCGTCCCCTGCGCCGGACCGGCCCGCCCTGGCATACCGTCCTTGAAGATTTGAGTCACATCAATCGGCCAGCAGGTCGCTGGATGTTGACTCTTGACTTTCGGCATGTTAGGCGCAATATCTTGCAAAGTCTTGCAAGAATTTCCTCGAGCGAGGCCGCGTGACGACGGAACTTGTGGGGGTGGTATGACAGCGCGCCAGCAGGCGATCTTCACACTCGACGAGTTGGCTGCCTACTTGAAAGTCGGCAAGCGGACGCTTTACCGGCTCGCCTCGCACGGGGAGATTCCGGCCTTCAAGGTCGGCGGGACGTGGCGGTTTCGTCAAAGTGAAATCGATCGATGGATCAATGATCAGACCCAAGCAGGCAGAAAGAAGGAGGTGATACGCACAGATGAGCAGCCAAAGTCAGCGAAACATCCCGTGTCGCCTGGGCGCGCTATCCATGGCCGCAGGCAAACGGAGTGAGCGAGATTCTTCAATTTTTCTTCTGGAGGTGTGACATGGACATTGATTTCAAGAAATTGGCTCCCTGGAACTGGTTCAAGAAGGAGCAGGAAGAACAACAGAGCACTGCCTCGCTGCCGGTGCAGCGCAATGACCTGCCGGTGGCGGGTGGGCCGGTCAGCCCCATCCTGCAATTGCATCGCGAGATCGATCGCCTGTTCGACGACGCGTTTCGAGGCTTCGGTTTCCCGACGCTGGCCATGCCACGCTGGCCGTCGGACTGGCCGGGCATGCTGAAGCCGGCGCTGGACATCCAGGAGACCGACAAGCAGTACAAGATCGCCCTGGAAGTACCCGGCGTCGAGGAAAAAGACATCCAGATCACGCTCGACAACGACGTGCTGCTGGTGCGCGGTGAAAAGCGTCAGGAGCAGGAAACGAAAGACGGCGGTTTCCACCGGGTGGAGCGCTCCTACGGCAGCTTTCAGCGCGCTCTGAACCTGCCGGCCGATGCCAACCAGGACACGATCAAGGCCGCTTTCAAGAACGGCGTGCTCACGATCACGATGGAAAAGCGCGAGGCCAGTACGCCCAAGCAGGGGCACTCGATCCCGATCAACGGCTGACGCGGGGCAGCGCGTTTTTCTCAAAAACCACAAAGAGATGAGGCACCGTGATCGGCGGTGCCTCGTCAGATCAATCTTTACAGGAGCATCAGCATGGCCAGAAAACAATGCCAAGTCTGCGGCCAGCCCGCCACGGTGCGGGTGGAAGCCAATCTCAATGGTCGCCACAGCACCATGCTGTTGTGTGACGATCACTATCGCCAACTGGTGCGCCAGCAAAAGCGCACCGTCTCACCGCTGGAAGCCTTGTTCGGCTCGCGCAGCGGGCTGTTCGAAGACTTCCTTGGCAGCGACTTCTTCCGCATCGGTGACGACGCACCGTCCATGGCGGCCGATACCGACGAGGTCGTCGATGCCTCGTTCGGCGAACCCGCCCCGGCCGGTACGGGCACCGCGCGCCGTCGCGGCAGTGGGCTCGCCAGCCGTATCAGCGAACAGTCCGAGGCCCTATTGCAGGAGGCCGCCCGACACGCTGCAGAGTTCGGGCGCGCCGAAGTCGATACCGAACACCTGCTGCTGGCGCTATCCGACAGCGACGTGGTCAAGACCATCCTGGGGCAGTTCAAGATCAAGGTCGATGACCTCAAGCGCCAGATCGAATCCGAAGCCAAGCGCGGCGATAAGCCGTTCGAGGGCGAGATCGGCGTGTCGCCCCGGGTCAAGGACGCGCTCAGCCGTGCTTTCGTGGCCTCCAACGAACTCGGCCACTCTTATGTCGGGCCGGAGCATTTCCTGATCGGGCTCGCCGAGGAAGGCGAAGGTTTGGCGGCCAACCTGCTGCGCCGTTACGGCCTCACGCCGCAAGCGCTGCGCCAGCAGGTAAGCAAGGTGGTCGGCAAAGGGGCCGAGGATGGCCGCGCCGAGACGCCGACCAACACGCCGGAACTCGACAAGTATTCGCGCGACCTCACCAAGATGGCGCGCGAGGGCAAGCTCGATCCGGTCATCGGCCGCGCGCAGGAGATCGAGACGACCATCGAAGTGCTGGCCCGGCGCAAGAAGAACAACCCGGTGCTGATCGGCGAGCCCGGCGTCGGCAAGACCGCCATCGTCGAAGGGCTGGCGCAGCGCATGGTCGCCGGCGAAGTGCCCGAGACGCTGCGCGACAAGCGCCTGGTGGAACTCAACATCAATGCCATGGTGGCCGGCGCCAAGTACCGCGGCGAGTTCGAGGAGCGCGTGCAGAAGGTGCTCAAGGAAGTGACCGAGCACCAGGGTGAGCTGATTCTCTTCATCGACGAGGTGCACACCATCGTCGGTGCAGGCCAGGGTGGCGGCGAAGGCGGGCTGGACGTGGCCAACGTGTTCAAGCCGATGATGGCGCGCGGCGAACTGAACCTGATCGGCGCCACCACGCTCAACGAGTATCAGAAGTACATCGAGAAGGACGCCGCGCTGGAGCGTCGCTTCCAGCCGGTGATGGTGCCCGAGCCGACGGTAGCGCAGACCATGATGATCCTGCGCGGCCTGCGCGACACCTTCGAGGCGCACCACAAGGTCAGCATCACCGAGGATGCGATCATCGCCGCCGCCGAGTTGTCGGACCGCTACATCACCGCGCGCTTTTTGCCTGACAAGGCCATCGACCTGCTCGACCAGGCGGCCGCACGCGTGAAGCTGTCGGCCACGGCCCGCCCGGTGGCGGTGCAAGAGCTGGAGTCCGAACTGCACCAGCTGCGGCGTGAGCAGGACTATGTGGCCTCGCGCAAGCAGTACGACAAGGCCGCCGAGCTGGGCAAGCGCATCGAGGCCAAGGAGACTGAACTCAAGAAGCTCGTCGAGGAATGGGAACGCGAGCGCGCCTCGGGCAGCGCCGAAGTCAAGGCCGAGCATGTCGCGCAGATCGTCTCGCGCCTGACCGGCATTCCGGTCAACGAGCTGACGGTGGAAGAACGCGAGAAGCTGCTGCATCTGGAGCAGCGGCTGCACGAGCGCCTGGTGGGCCAGGACGAAGCGGTGCGCGCGGTGGCCGATGCCGTGCGGTTGTCGCGCGCGGGCCTGCGCGAAGGCAGCAAGCCGGTGGCGACTTTTCTGTTCCTCGGGCCGACCGGCGTGGGCAAGACCGAGCTCGCCAAGGCGCTGGCCGAGTCCATCTATGGCGATGAAGGTGCGCTGCTGCGCATCGACATGTCCGAGTACGGGGAGCGCCATTCCGTGGCACGCCTGGTGGGTGCGCCTCCGGGTTATGTGGGCTATGACGAGGGCGGCCAGCTCACCGAGAAGGTGCGGCGCAAGCCCTACAGCGTGTTGCTGCTGGACGAGATCGAGAAGGCTCACCCCGACGTCTACAACATCCTGCTGCAGGTGTTCGACGACGGGCGGCTCACCGACGGCAAGGGCCGGGTGGTGGATTTCACCAACACCATCATCATCGCCACCTCGAATCTGGGCTCGGACATCATCCAGCGTCGGCTGAAGGCCGGTGGCGCCGCCGGCGAGGAATACGAGAAGACCAAGTCCGAGGTGATGGACGTGCTGCGCGCACACTTCCGCCCCGAGTTCCTCAACCGCATCGACGAGATCATCGTCTTCCATGCGCTGGGCAAGGAGGAGATCCGCCATATCGTCGGCCTGCAGCTCGATCGCGTGGCCCGCAACGCCGCCAGCCAGGGCGTGACGCTCAGCTTCGATCAGACCTTGATCGACCACTTCGCGGAGGAAGGCTACAAACCCGAGTTCGGCGCGCGCGAGCTCAAGCGGCTGATCCGCAGCGAACTGGAGACCGCATTGGCGCGCGAGATGCTGGGTGGCGGTATCGGCAAGGGCGATCACGCCAGCGCCCGCTGGGACGACAAGGCCGAACGCGTCGTCTTCGAGCGCCAGGAGCCACCCGCGCAGCCGGCCGAGCCTGATAAGCCCGATGCCGCGAACGTGGCCGAGGCACCGCCGAACGGCGAGAGCAAGCCTAAGCGCAAGAAGAAGCCGGCGGGCGGCGAATCTTGAGTCATGAGGAGGCTGTCGTGTCCGACCCCAACGGGCTGACATGGGCAGCCACCCTCGTGTCGCTGGCGGTCGCTATCCCCACAGCGGGGCACGCGATCATCTACAAGCGTGACCCGCGATCGGCCACGCTGTGGGTACTGCTGATCGCCTTGTTGCCGCTGGGCGGTTCGCTGCTGTATGGGCTGTTCGGCATCAACCGTTACCAGCGGCGGGCGCAGCGGCTCTTCCCGGGGGCAGATCCTGCTGTTCGGCAGGATCTCTCGCCCACGATGCCCGAGGCTGTATCGCCGCCACTTGCCGGTCTGGCCCACCTGGTGGGACGCGCCACCGGCCAGTCGCTGACCGGCGGCAACCGCATCGAGCCGCTTGTCGATGGCGAGCAGGCCTACCCGGCCATGCTCGCCGCCATCGAATCGGCGCGGTACAGCGTCGCCTTGGCCTCGTACATCTTCGATAGCCAAGGCATCGGGGCGCAGTTCGTCGATGCGCTGCGCCGGGCTCATGAGCGCGGCGTGCAAGTGCGGGTGCTGATCGACGACGTGTATGCCCGCTGGACGCCCCGCAGCGCCTACCGCGCCTTGCAGCGCGCCGGCGTTCCGGCGGCGACGTTCAACCCGACGTTGATTCCCGCGCGCCTGCATGCCGCGCATCTGCGCAATCACCGCAAGCTGCTGGTGATCGATGGCGAGACGGGTTTCACCGGCGGCATGAACATCTTCGGTCCGTATTGGCGGCCCGATGCGCCGGGCCAGGCCTGTCACGATTTGCACTTTCGTCTGCGCGGGCCAGTGGTTGCGCATCTGATGCGGTGCTTCACCGATGATTGGTGCGATACCACGAGCGAGCGGCTCAGCGAGGGTTACTGGGGCGAACCGCCCGCAACGGCTGATGAGCAGGGAACCTCTTGGGCGCGCGGCATCGAGGCCGGTCCCGATGACGCCCTGGACCGGATGCGCTGGACCTTCATGGGCGCTTTGAGCGCCGCGAAGCATTCGGTGCGCATCTGGACACCGTATTTCGTCCCCGATCAGCCCATGATCGCGGCGCTGAGTACGGCTGCGTTGCGCGGCGTGCGTGTCGACGTGCTGACGCCTGCGAACGGTGACCATCCCACGGTGCAATGGGCCGCGCGCGCCCACTACTGGCAGGTGCTGGAGCACGGTGTGCGCATCTTCGAACGGCCTGGCCCGTTCGACCACAGCAAGCTGATGCTGATAGACGGCCAGTGGTGCTGCCTGGGTTCGGCCAATTGGGATGCGCGCAGTTTGCGCCTCAACTTCGAGTTCAATGTGGAGGTGTACGACACCGCGCTGTCTACGCGGCTGGAATCCCTTTTTGATGCCGCCCGTGATGCATCGAACGAGATATCGGCCATGGCGTTGCGCGCCCGCCCGCTGGCCATCCGCTTGCGCGACGGGGTGGCCCGTCTGTTCACCCCCATTCTCTAGCGGCACGACTTGCGAGGAACATTGCCCATGGAAAAGAAAGATCAATGGAACATCGGCTACTGGATCGTCGCCGGTCTGTTGCTGCTGACGCTGCAGAACTACTGGCAGGCGGCGAAGACGGTTGAACCCGTTCCCTATAGTGAGTTCGAGAAAGCGCTGGCCGAGGGGCGCGTCGCCGAAGTATTGGTGTCGGACCGCACGGTCACCGGGCGCCTGAAATCGCCGGACAGCCGGGGCAAGACCACCATCGTGGCCACTCGCGTCGAACCCGACCTGGCCGAGCGGCTGTCGAAATACGATGTGCCCTACGCGCGGGTGGTGGAAAGCACCTGGCTGCGTGATGTGCTCTCCTGGATTCTGCCGGCCGTGGCCTTCTTCGGCGTCTGGTTCTTCCTGTTCCGCCGCTTCGCCGAGAAGCAGGGCATGGGTGGCTTCCTGAGCATCGGCAAGAGTCGCGCCAAGGTATTCATGGAGAAGAACACGGGCGTCACCTTCGCCGATGTCGCGGGCGTCGACGAAGCCAAGGCCGAACTGGTCGAGATCGTCGACTTCCTGAAGAACCCACAGGACTACGGTCGTCTTGGGGCGCGCATCCCGAAAGGTGTGCTGCTGGTAGGGCCGCCCGGCACCGGCAAGACCTTGCTCGCCAAAGCCGTCGCGGGCGAAGCCGGGGTGCCATTCTTTTCCATCTCCGGCTCGGAGTTCGTCGAGATGTTCGTCGGCGTGGGGGCGGCGCGCGTGCGCGACCTGTTCGAGCAGGCGCGCGGGCAGGCGCCGGCGATCATCTTCATTGATGAGCTGGATGCTTTGGGCCGCGCACGCGGTGTCGGAGGACCGATCGGTGGACACGACGAGCGTGAGCAGACGCTGAACCAGTTGCTCACCGAAATGGATGGCTTCGACAGCTCGGTCGGGCTGATCATCCTTGCAGCCACCAACCGGCCGGAGATCCTCGATCAGGCCTTGCTTCGCGCCGGTCGCTTCGACCGTCAGGTGCTGGTGGACCGCCCCGACAAGAAAGGTCGCCTGGATATCCTGAAGGTCCATGTCAAGAAGATCACCCTGGCCCACGGTGTAGATCTGGAACAGGTGGCGGCGTTGACCACCGGCTTTTCCGGCGCTGATCTGGCCAATCTCGTGAACGAAGCAGCGCTGAACGCGACGCGGCGCAAGGCGCAGGCTGTGGAGCTGCAAGACTTCACCGCCGCCATTGAGCGCATCGTGGCCGGCCTGGAAAGGAAGAACCGTGTGCTCAATCCGAAGGAGCGGGAAACCGTGGCCTATCACGAGATGGGGCATGCGCTGGTGGCGCTGGCGCTCCCCGGCACCGATCCGGTACACAAGATTTCAATCGTGCCGCGTGGCATCGGTGCACTCGGCTACACCCTGCAGCGGCCCACCGAAGACCGATTTCTGATGACACGTGCCGACCTGGAGCACAAGATCGCCGTGCTCCTGGGAGGGCGCGCGGCTGAGAAGCTCGTGTTTGGCGAGCTGTCCACAGGGGCTTCAGACGATCTCGCGCGGGCCACCGACATCGCCCGCGACATGATTACACGCTTCGGCATGGATGAGGGCTTGGGGTACGTTGCTTTTGAGGCACAGAGGCCGCGTTTTCTTGATGCGCCTGAACTGGTACAGGGTGGCTGCCGGGTAGCCGAATCGACTCAGACACGCATCGACCAAGCCATCCGTGACATCGTGATGGGTGTGTTTGATCGTGCATACCGAATTCTCGAAATCAACCGAGAAGTGCTGGAGCGCTGCGCGCGCGAACTGCTCGCACGGGAAACGCTGGATGAATACAGCATCCGGCAACTGACGCAAGGGCTACAGCTCGAATCCCCATGTCACAGCGGCCCAACTGCCGGAGCCATTACTTCCTCTGTGTCTCAAGGAGTCACCTCATGAGTGACAGCATTCATATCGTCTGCCCACACTGCCAATCCATCAATCGCGTGCCAGCCAACAAGTTGGCAGAGAAGCCCAATTGCGGGCGGTGCCAGCACCCGCTGTTCACCGGAGAACCCATTGATCTGACCACAGCGACCTTCGCCCGTCATCTGGAGCGCAGTGACCTGCCGCTGCTGGTTGACTTTTGGGCGCCGTGGTGCGGACCGTGCAAGATGATGGCGCCGCAGTTCGAGCAGGCAGCCTCCCTGCTTGAACCCAAGGTGAGGTTGGCCAAGGTAAATACCGAGGCCGAGCCTCACCTGGCCGCCCAGTTCGGTATTCGCAGCATTCCAACCCTGATTTTGTTCCGAGGGGGACATGAGGTTGCACGTCAGGCGGGCGCCATGGGCGCGCAGGACATTATGCGCTGGGTGGCTTCGCAATTGCCCCGATGATTCAGGTGCAATCGAGTCGTCTTCTCGGACTCCCCGTTCCATTAACGTTTCATTGAAAGAGAGAGCGCAACGCTTATGGGCACTTCTCGAAACCTCCCTAACCGTTGTCGCCAGTGAGCCGGCATGATGTCGCCCATGATCACCCCGCGCATCAAGCCCTCGTCTTTCTGGCGTCACCAGCCTGGCGCTGACCTGTTCGTGCAAGACCAACGCCAAGCCAAGCTCGGCGGCTTCATCGCCAACCTGGCAGCAATGGACGAACTGATCGACTTCGCGGCCATTGCCGCCCGGGTCGACACCGCCTGCCCTCGCGCTGACCGTAGCAAAGGCGGGCGCCCGCCGTACCCCACCGAGGTGATGGTGCGGCTGCTGTTCATCCAGTCGCTGTACAACCTCAGCGACGAGGACTGCGAGTACCAGGTGCTGGACCGCATGAGCTTCCAGCACTTCTGCCGCCTGGACGGAGCACTGCACATCCCCGATGCGCGCACGCTGTGGAGTTTCAAGCAGCGCTTGGCCCAAGGCGGTCTGGGCGGCCGCGCCATCTTCGAGGCGGTGAGCCTGCAGTTGCAGCAGCACGGCTACATCCCGCGCGGCGGGCAGATCGTGGATGCCAGCATCGTGCAGGCACCGCTCACCCAGGCGAACAAGGACGAGCGCGAAGCGCTCAACGAAGGCCGCAGGCCCGAGGGCTGGAATGCCAAGCGGCTGCAGCACACCGACCGCGACGCGCGCTGGACCAAGAAGCACGGCAAGAGCTTCTACGGCTACAAGGTGCACGCCAACGCGGACGCGCGCTACAAGCTGATCCGCCAGGCGAAGGTCACGCCGGCCAACGCCGACGACGGCCAGACGCTCAAGGAGGTGCTGGACCGCGCCAACACCGGCGCGCGGCTGCTGGCCGACCGAGGCTACGACGCGCAGACCAACCGGGAGTTGCTGCAGGCCCACGGGCTGCGGGACGGCATCGCGCGGCGTGCGAAGCCCGGGCAGGAGCGGCGCGTGCGACTGGACGCGCGCAACAAGGCGATCAACCGCGTCCGCGCCAGAGGCGAACATGTGTTCGCCGGCCTCGAGCAGTTGGGCGGCAAGTGCGTGCGGGCGATGACGCTGGCGAGAAACGAACTGGCGATCCTGCTGAAGTGCGCGGCGTACAACGCCAAGCGGCTGGTCTGGCTGGTGCGCCATGACCCGTGCGGGTGTGCGCGATGAAGGGAGAGGTGCGCCCGCAGAGCCTGCAAACGCAGTTTTGCAGGGCCTCGGGTGCCCGCCAAGGCTGCGATGACGGGGCCTGAGCGGCACCGAGAACCCCGAACTGAACGACGCGAGCGCCCTCATGCCGGTTCAGCCTTCGGAAATGGGGTTATGCGAAGTGCCTCAATGCTGCAATCCAACCGCTTGATTCGTCCGCGCGTAACCCTTTGATCTGTATGGGCCTGCGTTGCGGCCTTTGCGGACTTCGGGCCAGTTCCAGGGAGCGAGGTCGGAGCGAGGAATGGCCAGGAGAGAGTGGAATGTGGCCCGGAACGGCCAATTCGGGTGGCTGGCGAAGTCCGCAGGCTTCCGCAGGAACCCCCAACAACACGCGGGAACCGGCGCGATCGGGCAAGAAAAAACCCCAACCGAGAACGGTTGGGGTTTTGATATTGGTGGTAGGGCGGCAGCCCGCGCCAAACGACCGTTGAAAGTACGCGAAACCGGCGTTGTGGCAAGTCGCCAACTGTTGATGGTTACAGCAAAAAGAGGGGCTTGACAGGTCAAAATCAGCGGACGATCAAGCGGTTTTTCCCGTGGATCGGTCACCGGAAAAGCTGTTCAACCTCGTCTGCTTTTCGGGGCCAGTTCAATTCCGGAATGCGGAATCGAACCCGCGTCCGTCGCCCCGACTAAAAGCGCACCCAAGCGCACCCATTTCGGGGTAAGGCAGCCCGCCATGCGGCGAATGGCGCACTTTATCTCCGCACGACGTGCGGTGAAAACTTGCGCATGCGGAGAATGGAGCCCATAATCTCCGCATGAACAGCGGCGATTACAAGTACATCTGGCAGGCCAGTGACTGGCCGGACTGGCGCTTCGACCTGGCGGCGCTCGCTGGCCCTATGGCGGATGTGAGTCGTGCTCAAGGGCTCTTGCTGGGGCGTCTGGCCGACGTGGGCATGGCGCTGCGCGATCAGGCCAGCCTGGCGGCGCTCACCGAAGACGTGGTCAAGACCAGCGAAATCGAGGGCGAGCAGCTCAACGTCGAGTCCGTGCGCTCAAGCATCGCTCGCCGGCTGGGCGTCGACATCGGGGCGTTGGCTCCAGTCGATCGTCATGTCGAAGGCGTGGTGGAGATGGTGCTCGACGCCACGGTCAACTGCGCGGCGCCGGTGACCCGCGAGCGGTTGTTCGGCTGGCACGCGGCGCTCTTTCCCACTGGTTACTCCGGCCTCTCCAGGATCAAGGTCGGCAGTTGGCGCGACGACGCCAGTGGCCCCATGCAGGTGGTCTCCGGCCCCATCGGCCGCCAGCGCGTACATTTCGAGGCGCCGCCCGCCGATCGACTGGAGACCGAGACAGGTCGTTTCCTCGAATGGGTCAATGCGGACTCGGGTGAGCCACCGCTCGTCAAGGCGGGGCTTGCCCATCTGTGGTTCGTGACCTTGCACCCGTTCGGCGACGGCAACGGCCGTATCGCCCGGGCCATCGGCGACCTGCTGTTGGCGCGCGCCGACGGCAGCCCGCAGCGCTTCTACAGCCTGTCGGCGCAGATCCAGCGGGAGCGCAAGGCCTACTACGATATTCTGGAGCGCACCCAGAAGCGGTCCATGGACGTCACCGAGTGGCTGGCCTGGTTCCTCGACACCCTGCATCGCGCCGTCGATCAGGCGCAGCACACCCTCGATGCCGTGCTGACCAAGGCACGCTTCTGGCAGCACTGGGCAGCCACACCTTTGAACGAGCGACAGGTGAAATTGCTCAACCGGCTACTCGATGGCTTTGAAGGTAAGCTCACCAGCAGCAAGTGGGCGGCGATCGCCAAGTGCTCGCCAGACACGGCGCTGCGCGACATCAACGACCTGCTCGCGCGCGGCGTGCTGCGGAAATCGAATGCGGGCGGGCGCAGTACCAGCTACGAGCTGAACGATCTCCCGTAGTAACCGCGCGTCTTCTGAATTGACTTGGCTGGCGGACCGAACAGGCCCCGTCCTGCCATGGTGGTGACGATAGACCCACACAACCAAGAGATCATTGTTCTCATCGACATCGAGCGCACCGGTGTTATAGCCCTGTCGTTGATGTCCATGAGATTCCCGCGTGGGTCGTCACCCCACGTGATCGAGGATGCAGTTGGCAAGATGCTCGACGGTTGGGTCGAGCTCGGCGGTCACTGGTCTACGGAGCTAGCAGCCTGTTGAAATTCGACCCGGCGAAGCCCCCGACTCGGTCGGCAGCGCGGATTTCTCGCTGCTCAAGCGCTCCGCAAGCGCGTCCCGCGCTCTGAAACAAGCCCGCTTTCGGACTTCCAGGCGCACCTTCCCCGCCGGGGCCGCCATCACGCGGCCCCCGCGGCGATCAGCTTCGGCAGGCGGACGAGGTTGCTCGCCGCCATCGCCAGCTGAAACAGCGCCTCGACCTTCGTAAGGCCGCGCTGCTTGACCTGACGCATTCCGGCAGCCGCCTTGAGCCATCCGAAGTGCGTTTCGATCCAGGCGCGCGTCCGCAGGCTGATCGCATACCCGGCGTGTCGGGTAGTGCGGCCATCGATGGCACTGCGGCGGTGCGAGGTGTTCTGCGCAACGTGCGGGGTGATACCCATGGCCCGACAGCCCGCGACGAAGTCCGCCGTGTCGTACCCCTTGTCCGCGGCCAGCGTGCGCCGTCGTCGGCCGCGCAGCGAACCAAGCATCGCCAACGCCGCGTCACGCTCACCATGGCCGCTGGCCTGCGTGACACACGCTGCACGCACCAGGCCGCTGCGATGCTCCATGAGCACATGGGCCTGGTAGCTCAGCTGCGCCCCGGTATTGCCCTTGCGGTAAAGCCTGGCGTCCGGATCGCTGGCCGATTCGTGCGTTTCGTTGCGACGCTTCTGACCCTTGAAATCAGGCTGGGCGTTGCGATGCCCACCACCCGGTGGGTCCTTCGGCGTCCCATCCTTGGGACGGAAGCTCTTGTGCGAGGCCCACGCCTGCAGCAGCGTGCCGTCGACCGAGAAATGCTCGTCCGACATCAGGCCCCGCTTTTCCGCCAACCGCACCACCTCGGCCAGAAACTCGCTCGCCACCTCGTTTCCGTTCAAACGATCCCGGTTCTTCGAGAACACGGAGTGATCCCAGACCGGCTCGTCGATCGCGATACCGACGAACCAGCGGAACAGCAGGTTGTAGTGGAGCTGCTCCATCAGCATCCGCTCGCTCCGGATCGAGTAGAACAGCTGCAGCAGCTGCGCCCGCATCAGTTTCTCCGGCGCGATGGAGGCGCGGCCGGTATCGGCGTACAGCGCCGAAAACAGGCCGCTCATGCGCCTGAGCGCCTCATCGGCCAGCTCCCGAATGGATCGGAGCGGATGGTTCGCCGGAACGAAGTCGGCGAGCTTGGCGACCGTGAACAACGATTCCTGAGTGACGTCTGCACCGCGCATCCCACGCCCTCCACTATGGCTGAGGTCGATATCGCAAACAGATGGCTTGAAAGCAAGCTCTGGCGCGGGAGAATTTCAACAAGCTGTTAGAGAAGACGCTTGAAGATA
Source organism: Luteimonas huabeiensis HB2 (assembly GCF_000559025.1). Taxonomy (GTDB): domain Bacteria; phylum Pseudomonadota; class Gammaproteobacteria; order Xanthomonadales; family Xanthomonadaceae; genus Luteimonas; species Luteimonas huabeiensis. The sequence goes on from NZ_JAAN01000020.1 coordinate 99,310, forward strand.
GCTGTGCCTGTGAGCGCGTTCCCAGGGTGCTGATCCCAAGGGAGAAATTTCGACACAGCGCAAAGATGTGGGCCAATCGGTTAATGGATCGATTAGGCTTAACCAGCAGTTGAGCGGCTGCTTCCGACCCAAAGCGGACATCGCTGGCTCCAAGTCTCCGTCGCGGTCGACTGATTCTCGTGATCAACGCTTCGACCGCATACCTAGAAGCGGTACAGGAGCCGACCCTGGAGCAGCTGGCCGGCGAGCCCCCCCTCAGTGACTGCCGACGAACTCCTATTGCGGACGGCACCGAGATCGGTGTCCGGAGACCATCGCTGGGCACAGTCGATTCAGCCAGCGGCGTCTGCTGCTGGTTCACAGCGGAACCAGCGCATAGCCTTGCTGCTGCAGCGTGATGATGCTGGTCAACGCCGAAAGCGATATTGCGATGCTGGGTGCCAGCGAGTTGCTGTCCAGCTGCCGGGAGTGCAAGGCCTGGCCGCACACGAACATTTGCACTCCCGCCGCCGACAGTTGCGCGATCAGCCCGAGGTTCGGGTTAGCGACCCCATGGCGGACGCGGTACGCGGGATCAGCCAGCGCTGAATCCGTTGCTCCTTCGCTGAGCAGCACGACGAAGTCCAACTGCTTCTTCGTCACTCCGCTTGCCTTGAGGAGGTTGACGGCGCGCGCGACCCGCTCCAAGCCCGGATCCGTCGCAGCGGGTGAAGCCGGCGCCACGGTCAGGCTGAATACCGCCCGCCGGCGCATTTTCGGGTCGGGTTGGTGGGCGGCGTCCGACAGGACGATCGCTTTGCCATGCATGGCGATAGTGTGGGCGGGAGACGTCGCCGGCGTCGTCGCCTGCGCGAAGTAGGTCATGCCCGCCAGCACCAGGCCCAATAGCAAGGATGTGCCCCGCATCAGCGCGGTCCGAGCACGGTGGCCAGGTCATCTGGTGCCGGCATGCCGGCTCGGCGCTGGACCGTGCCGTTGTCGTCGCGGAACAGGATGCCCGGCGTGCCTTGGAACCCTAGTTGGACCATCAGTCTTTGGTTCGCATCGAGGGTGGCGCGCACATTGGCGGGCACGGAGGCCGCCGGCTTGATGCCGCCTGAGCTAAAGCTGGTTTCATTGCGACGGAGCGCCTCCGACGGCGAGCTGGCGGTCATGATCGTGGCAACCTTGTTGGCGCTGTCCGGACGGATCACACCGACCATGATGTGCCGCAGTTGCACCTTGCCCGAATCCACCCACGGCCGTGCTGCACTCCAGAACTTGTTGCAGAACGGGCAGTTCGGGTCGCTGAACGTGTAGATCACGCGGGGCGCATCGGCCTTTCCGTCGGCGATCCATTCGCTCGCCTCCAGCAGTGCCCAGGTGCGGGCCGACATCGGACCGGCGACAAGTCGCTGCAGCGCCTCGGCGCCGATGTCCTCGCCTTTTGCATTGATCAGCGTCCCAACGACGGCATGTTCGCCGTCGTTGGTCGCGTATACCGCCACGGGCTGCTGGCCTGCGACGCCTGCAAAGCCGCGAAGACCCGATGGGGCGTCGAACTCGCCGAGCACTTCGAAACCCTGGGCTTCAATGGCTTCGATCACGGCGGGCCTTTCAGTCTCCGGGTTGCTGGTGGCGTTCGTTGGGACAGCCGGTGCGGTCGAAACCGACTTTTCCTCGTCGGCCTGACTGCAACCGGTGGCGAGCAACAGGGCGGACGAAAGCAGTATTGCAGTGGGGTTCACTCGTGCCATCACGGCACCTCCTTGGTTGGAAGGGTTGGGAGACTCGATGAGGGCGCAGCACCGAAGCGCCGCAGCTTTACGGCAAGGCTCGCATTCGAGAGTTCGCCCATGTGGGTGTCCACAAGCCGGCCGTCGGCATCGAAGAACAGCGTCGTTGGCAGGCCGCGCGAGCCGGACTCCTGCATTACGGACGAGAATGGATCGAGCAGCACATTGCTCAGTTGCAGGTGACTCTCGCGCAGGTAGTCACGGATCTCCGATTCGGATTCCCCCTGATTGACGAAGACGAAAGTCACGTCGCCGCGTTCTTCCTGCGCCTTGGCCAGGACCGGCATTTCGCGGCGACACGGCGGGCACCACGTCGCCCACAGGTTCACGACCATCGGCTCGCCGGTCATCGCCGAAAGCTTCGTGCTGCCGCCGTCGAGCGTGCTCAGTTCGGTCGCCGGCAGTTTCACCACCGACTGCTGCATCAACAGCAGCGCGCCACCGAGAACGGCCCAGGAAGCCAGCCCTGCGATCGCACCGAACAGCAGCGGAAGTCGCAGCGCGGGAGCGTTTCGCGCCCGCCATGCGCCGAATGCGAGGCCCGCGAGCACGCCCGCCCAGATCGAGAAGCCGCCGTCGCCGATGCGGACAATTGACCACGGATCCGCGAGGTACTGCGGCCACCATGCGAGCACGAAGGCTAGCCGCGCCGCGAGCACGCCGACCATCAGCATGTCGAGGAACGTCGAAAGCGGCTTGATCGCGGGTTGCCCGGGCAAGGGCACAACGAACTGCCGGGCGACCAGTGCGGCAATCGCGAGCGCGACCAGCAGCACCACCAGGGACATGGGAAACGGGCCAAGACTGACCATCATTGCGCTCCTTTCTGGACGCGCTGCAGGCGGGCCAGGAATGCTTCGGGGGTGATCTCGCCCACCGTGCGCTCGGCGCGGTGTTCTTGACCGTCGGGTCCGATGAGCAGCAACGTCGGCGGACCGGCCACCTGCCACGCCTTCATCAATGCCCGGTCGGCCGCATCGTTGGCGGTGACGTCGGGCCTCACGACCTGCATGCCGGCGAGCATCGATGCCACCTGCGGATCACCGAACACTTCCCGTTCGATGACATGGCAGGAAACGCACCAGTCGGCGTAGAAATCGACCAGCGTCCATTGGCCTCGCGCACCGGCTTCGGCGATGCGACGCGACAGGTCGTCGGCCGTCTTGGCTTCGACGAAGGCGACCGTCGGCGCGGCTGTCTGCGCACTCGCATCGCCGGCACCGAGTCGTTCCAGGGGGCGCCACGGGTCGCCGGAGCCGCTGGCACCGCCAATAATGAGTGCGAGTGCCCAGACCGCCGACGCGGCTGCAAAATAGCGCGGCAGCCACAGGCGCAGCGGGCCGCTGCCGGGCGGTGCGACCAGGGCCAGGAAACCCGCCGCCATGCCGAGCAGCCAGGCGCCCCAAAGCACCAGCGCCGTCGCCGGTGCCAGCACCCGCGCCAGCATCGATATCGCCAACGCCAGCAGGACGTAGCCGAAGACCGCCTTGACGCGATCCATCCACGCGCCGGGGCGCGGCAGGATGCGTGCGCCGAACACCGCAATCGCGAGCAGGGGCAATCCCATGCCCAGCCCAAGCGCGAACAGCGCCAGGCCGCCGGTCAGCGCGCTGCCGGACTGGCTGATGTAGAGCAGCGCGCCGGCAAGTGGCGCAGTCATGCACGGTCCCACCAGCAGCGCGGACAGGAACCCGAGCGCGGCTGCGCCAGCGAGCGTGCCGCCGCGCTGCTGGCGACCGGCGCGATCCAGGCGGTTGCCGAGCCACGCCGGCAACTGCAGCTCGAACGCACCGAACATTGACAGCGCAAGCACCACGAACACCGCCGCGAAGGCGCCCAACAGCCACGGGTTCTGCAAGGCCGCCTGCAGGTTGGCACCGGCGATCCCGGCGGCCACGCCGAGCGCGGCGTAGGTCAACGCCATCGGCAGAACGTAGGCCACCGACAAGGCGAGCGCACGCCGCGTGGTCGGCTGTCCGCCAACGATCAGGCTGGAAACGATCGGGATCATCGGCAGCGTGCACGGCGTGAACGCGAGCAGCAGCCCCATGCCGAAGAACACCGCGACCGAAGCGAACAGGCTGGCATCGGCGAGGCGGCTGGCGAAGCGCTGGTCCTCGCCGGCAACGGAAGGCGCGGGGGCGGCCTCCCTGATCGAGCCCGTGACGGATGATGCGCCTACGCCTGCCGAGTTTTGTGAGACGGAGGCCGCAGAGGGGGCGGTGGGCGGCTGCGGGGCGCTGTCGCTTGTCGCCTTTTCCGAGGGCGGCGTCGTCGCTGCGGTGTCCACAGCGGCCTTGGTTGCCGGTGGCGTCTCGACCGATGGCAGATCGACCCGCATGGTCTGCGGCGGATAGCAGATGCCGGCATCTGCGCAGCCCTGCCAATGCAGCGTCGCCGAGCGCGCGTCGCCACCATTGACTATGATTTCGACAGTGTCGTAATAGACCTCGGTGCGGCCGAAGAACTCGTCGGTTTTCGCCTTGCCGTTCGACAACTGCAGCGGCAACGCCTTGCCGCCGTCGACAACAACGCTCAGGCGGTGTCGATAGAGGTAGTAGCCCGGCGCGATCGTGCCGCTCAGCCGGGTCGCGCCATCCTCCACGGCCGTTGCCTCGACCCTGAACACCTCGCTGGCCTCGAGGAACTCGGGCTGCTGCTGCCCGCTCGGTGGCGCGAGCCAGCCTTGCGCCATCGCGGCCACGGGAACCGCCAACATCGGCAACATCAACAGGCTTAGCAACAACCGGCGCAGCAACAGCATCATTCAGTACTCCGGAGACCTAGGCCGGCCACGATGAGGGCGCGCGATTAAGTCACGATTAAAGGCCCGCCTCAGGCTGGAGCCATGACCGGGCGGTGGCGACGCCGGGTACCATGCGCTAGGGTGCAGCGCGCATCTGGTTTCCGGAGTTGGCATCAATGAGGATCCTGGTCGTTGAGGACGACGAATTGATCGCCCGGGGCATAGTCTCGGGTCTTCGGGCTTTTGGAATGACAGCCGATCGCGTGGAGAGCGTCGCGCACGCCGAACTCGCGCGACAGACGACCCATTGCGACGCGATGGTGCTGGACCTTGGGCTGCCCGACGAAGACGGCATGCAGCTGCTGGTGCGCATGCGCCAGAGCGGTGATGATTTGCCGGTACTGCTGCTGACCGCGCGCGATGCGGTGGAAGATCGCATCGCCGGCCTGCAAGGCGGCGCCGACGACTATCTGGTCAAACCGTTCGATCTCGGCGAGCTCGTGGCACGCCTGCACGCCTTGTTGAGGCGTGCCGCTGGCCGCAGCGTGAACCTGATCGAAGCCGGTTCACTGGCGCTGGATCCCGCCAGTGGGCAGGCTTGGCTCGACGGCATACCCGTCGACCTGTCGCGTCGCGAGACCGCACTGCTCGCCAGCCTGATGCAGGCAGGCGGGCGCTGCCTGTCCGGCGAACAGCTCAAGGACAGCCTGTACGGTTTCGAACAGGAGGTCGACAGCAACGCAATCAACGTGCACATCCATCACCTGCGCCGGAAACTCGGTGCCGATGTCATTCAAACCGTGCGCGGACTCGGATATCGGTTCGGCAGGGCCGAGCCATGAGCCTGCGATTCCGCCTGGTGCTGACAATCGGCATCGCCTTGGCGGTGCTGTGGAGCGTGGCGGCGGCGTGGATGCTGCGTGACCTCGATCGCAACCTGCAGCATACCCTCGACGACCGGCTGGCGATGTCGGCACGCATGGTGTCCGGACTGCTGGCGCAGGGCGCGTTGGTGGGCGCCTCGCCGGTAGCGGCGGCTGATGCGGTGACCGTTGCCGGCAGTCGCGGGATGGCGTGCCAGATACGCTCGCTGCGTGGGGAGGTGATCGCCACCACCCAGGGCGCATCCAGCGCACTGATGGCGACCGACGCGCCGGGCTATCGCACGCGTGAGATCGAGGGTACGGCGTGGCGTACCTACACGCTGGAGGCGAATGGTTACAGCATTACCACTGCCGACAGTCTCGGTGAGCGTGCCGAACTGAGCCGCCAGATCGCGCTGGCGGCCGGGCTGCCGTTCCTGATTGCCGCGGTGGGTGGCTTGCTTGCGTTGTGGCTGGGCGCGGGCCGTGCGCTCGCGCCGCTCGATCGGCTGCGTCGCACGCTAGCGCAGCGCCAACCCGATGCCGACGAGCCCCTCGACGCGCAACCAATGCCGGGCGAACTCCGGCCGTTGGTCGAATCCCTCAACCACCTGCTGCAGCGCGTTTCCGACGCGGTGTCACGCGAGCGCAGCTTCACCAACCATGCTGCGCACGAACTGCGCACACCCTTGACTGCGATCGACACTCACCTGCAGGTTGCGCGGCTGACTGGTGGCGAGGACTCACGACGTGCGCTGGCCGATGCCGGTGAAGGCGTGCAGCGTATGCGTGCGACGCTGGACCAGTTGCTGATGCTGGCGCGGGTCGAAGGACGGCTGCCGTTCGACGACGGACAGTGGATCACCGCCGCGCAGGTGGTGGAGCAGGCGGTGGCGGCCAGCAGTCCGGCGGCCAATGGCCGGGTCGTTGTCGTGGCTGGAAGCGGTAGTCAGGCGGTGCCGGCGGTGCCTCCCGCGCTGTCCGTGGCGGCGTTGCGCAACCTCGTCGACAACGCGTTGCGCTATTCGCCTCCGGGAAGTGCCGTAGACCTTGTTGCTGATGCCGATGCCACCACGGTACGGTTCCGTCTGTCCGATCGTGGCGCTGGTCTCGAACCTGACGAGTACCGGCAGGCGACGCAACGGTTCTGGCGAGGACGCGCGACCGGCAGCGCAGGAGGCAGCGGGTTGGGGTTGACGATCGTCGAGGCAATCGCCGAGCGTCATGGCGGGTACGTGGTCTTGCGTCCCAGGGAGGGAGGTGGGACGGTCGCGGAGCTCGTCCTGCCGAGGCAGGACGGTTAGATTCGGCGGCCGTGGAATGCCTCCAACCCCCGACCCTCGCTAACCTTGGGGGCTTTCCGCCATTTCCTGACAGTACTGGCGAAGGTGCTCCGGCAGGTCCGGAGGACACTGCCCGCACGCCTTGTTACCCGGCACGGCATAGTCGATGAACTTCGGGTATGGCAGGTTCAGGTTTTCCATCAGCTCGATGAAATCCTCGAGCGTGCGTTCGGCGCCGAGCCGCGGGTTGCGCTGCTTCTCCTGCGCGATGCTCGATACGCACCGCCCCTGGTAGTCATGCGCCGGGTACACGAGCGTCTCGCCCGGGAGGCCGAACAGCCGACCGCGTACGCTCTCGTACAGTTTACGCGCGTCGCCGTTCTGGAAGTCCGTACGGCCGCAGCCGTCGATCAGCAGCGCGTCGCCGGTGAACACGCGGTCATTCATCACCAACGCGAAGTGGTTGTCGGTGTGGCCGGGCGTATGCATCGGGTCTATGCGCACGCCGCCGACCTGCAGGGGGACGCCGTCTTCCATCGGCACGTCGGTACAGGACAATGCATCGAGCGCGGGGGTAGCGATGCGGCTGCCTACCTCCCGCCGGAGCATCGACGCCGACGTGATGTGGTCCGCATGAATGTGCGTGTCGATCGTCATAACGAGATTCAGACCGAGCTCGTTGACTACCTGCAGGTCGCGCTGCCAGGCGGGCATCACCGGATCCACGAGGGCGGCTTCGCGCGTTTCGGGGCAGGCGATCAGATAGGTGTAGGTCGAAGACACCGGCTCGAAGAGCTGGCGGAAGATGGCGGCGGGACCGATCATGACCGGGCTCCTTCGTTTTCCGCGAGCGCGACCACCGCCGGCTCCAGCGTCGTCAGACCGGCCTCACGGCCGCGCTTGAGCGCCGCTTCCAGCGAGCAGCCGCGGTTGAGTATCGCGTCAAGCGCGATCATTGCGCCCACGCGGTTGGAACTCGCGCAATGGATCAGGACCCCGCCTTCGCGGCGCGCATCGTCCAGCGTCTGGCCGAACTCGCGCACCCGGGCTCGGTCGAGATCGGCGGCGCCGGCGATCGGCAGCGATACGTAGTGCACGCCGAGCCGGGCGGCCTCGGCGGCTTCGTCGTACTCCGCCGGCTCTTCTGGGGCACGCAGATTGATAACCGTACGCACGCCCTCGCGCACGAGTTCGGCCAGATGCGCAGGCGTGGGCTGCCCACCGGCGTAGTGATCTTCAGCGAAGCGCCAGGGTGTGTTCATGGGAGCCTCCGGAACGTTTGCGGGGAAGAACGAAATTCAGATCCAGCCGAGCTCACTCGCGGTGCGGTACAGCATGTACACCGCGACGACGACGATCAGGCCGGCAAGCACCGTGTTGAGCACGCCCTTGCGGTCGCCCAGGCGTGTGGCGAGGCGGGCGCCAAACAGACTGCCGACCGCGCCGCCGCCGATGAACGCCACCGCAAGCGACCAGGCGACCAGTCCGGAGCTCGCGTAGCTCAATGCGGTGGTCAGTCCGAAGGCGGTAACGGCGAGCAGCGATGAACCGACCGCGAACAGGATCGGCATGCCGGTCGAGGCGATCAGGCCCGGAACTACCAGAAAGCCCCCTCCAATACCGAAGAAACCCGACAGGAGCCCGGTGACCGCGCCCGAACCCAGCAGCTTCGGCGCGTTGCCCCGATTGAGCACCACCGCCGGATCCCCTTCACTTCCGCGCGAGCGGAACATCATGCCGGCGACCACGAGCATCAGGAGCGCGAACAATGCAAGCAGCTGCTGCCCGTCCATGGCCTTGCCGAGCATCGCCCCGAACCACGCGCCCAGCACGCCGGCGATAGCGAACGCCGCGGCGCAACGCCACTTCACGTTGCGCTTGCGGGCATGGTTGGTCAGGCCGATAAGTGCGTTGGCCGCAACCGCAAGCGCGCTGGTGCCGATCGCCACATGCGGGTCGCGCACCCCGACGAGGTAGACCATGAGCGGGACCGCGAGAATGGAGCCGCCGCCACCGACCAGCCCGAGCGTGAAGCCGACGACGCCGCCGGAAATGACCCCCATCACTAACTGGAACGTGGTCATTGGACAGCCTCCTGGCTGCCACAGTAGGCGGCGTATAGCGTATCGAGCACGCTTGCAGCAGGGCCCTCGGCTAGCGCGTAGTAGATGGTCTGCGCCTCGCGACGCGTCGTGACGAGCTGCATCTCGCGCAGTACGGCCAGGTGCTGCGACAGGGCGGACATGCTGAGCCCGGTAATCGGCTGCAACTCTCCTACCGAAGCCTCGCCCTCGACCAGCTGGCACAGCACGAGCAGGCGTGCCGGATGGGCCAGTGCCTTCAACAGTGCGGCCGCTTCATTGGCATGCTGCGCCATCTGCTCGGTCGAGGGCATCGGACGTATCTTCTTTGATGAACGGGCCATGGCGGATGTAGTTTAGTAAGCTCTTGACAAGGACAGGTGACGAATGTAATGTAGCAGTACCTAAAGTACAGAGCAAGAAGCTGTCAAATGAATCCGCAGGTGCAGAGCTTTTACGACCCGGCCACGTTCACCTTCACCCACGTGGTCTACGATCGTGACGGTGGCCATGCCGCCATCGTCGACCCGGTGCTCGACTACGATCCCGCCTGTGCCCGAACCTCGACCGCCTCGGCCGACCGCGTGCTCGCGTTCGTGCGCGATCATTCGCTGATCGTGGACTGGATCCTTGAAACCCATGCGCATGCCGACCACCTGACGTCGGCGGCATACCTCAAACGCGAAACCGGCGCGAAGGTCGCGATCGGTCGCGGTATCACCCAGGTGCAGGAGCGCTTCAAGGCGCTGTTCGGGATGGAGCCGGAGTTCGCCACCGACGGCCGCCAGTTCGATCGGCTGTTCGCCGATGGAGACACGTTCGCCATCGGCGAGCTCGAAGCGCGTGCGATCGCGACGCCCGGTCACACCGACGATAGTCTGACCTATCTCGTTGGTGACGCCGCGTTCGTGGGCGATACGGTGTTTGCCCCTGAAACGGGCACCGCGAGAGTGGACTTCCCAGGGGGCGACGCGCGCAAGCTCTACCGATCGATCCGCACCTTGTTCGATCTGCCCGCCGACACCCGCCTGTTCCTGTGCCACGACTACCCGCCGGCCGAGCGCGAGGCGCATCCGCAGAGCTCGCTCGACGAGCAGAAGCAGCGCAATGTGCATGTGGGCGGCGAGGCAGATGAGGAGACGTTCGTGAAGTTGAGGACCGAACGGGATGCAAGACTGGCGGCGCCCAAGCTGATTCTGCCGGCGTTGCAGGTGAACATTCGCGCTGGCGAGCTGCCGCCGACGGACGCGAACGGCATCCGCTACCTGCGGCTGCCCCTGAACCAATTGGGAGGTGAGGCATGACCACGTGGATGATCGCCCTGGCAGGCGGGGTGCTGATTGGACTGTCCGCGACGTTGTTGCTGTGGCTCAACGGACGGGTCGCGGGCGTCAGCGGCATCCTCAACGGCGTTCTGTTCCCGAAGGCAGGTGATGTGTCGTGGCGCGCCATGTTTTTGCTGGGCTTGATCGTCGCCGCGGGCCTATACATGGCACTGGTGCCCGGTGCACCACTGCCGCGGACGGACTATTCGCGAGTCGGGCTGGTGGTCGCCGGGCTGCTGGTGGGCTTCGGCACGCGCATGGGCAACGGCTGCACGAGCGGCCACGGCGTGTGTGGGCTCGGCCGACTGTCCATGCGCTCGCTGGCGGCCGTCCTGACCTTCATGGCCACGGCCATTGCAACCACCTTCCTTGTGCGCCACGTCTGGAGTTGATGATGAAGTTCTCGATTGCCGCGCTGCTGTCGGGTGCGCTGTTTGGTCTGGGGCTGGCAATGTCGGGCATGACCGACCCCCGCATCGTGCTCGGCTTCCTCGACGTGTTCGGAGATTTCGATCCGACGCTGGCGTTCGTCCTCGGCGGCGCCGTCACCACCACCGGGCTGCTGTTCCGCTTGGTGCTGCGCCGTGGCAGCCCGGTGCTCGCCGATACGTTCCAGCTGTCGAACCTGAAGCAGGTCGACCGCAAGCTGCTCGGCGGTGCGGCACTGTTCGGAATCGGCTGGGGTATCGCCGGCTACTGTCCAGGTCCTGCACTCGCGGGCCTGGGGATCGGCTCGGTCGAAGCGCTGTGGTTCATCCCGGCCATGCTGGCTGGCATCCTGTTGCACCGTGTCGTCAACCGCGCCTGAGGTTATGCCATGAAGCCTATTCCATTGCTCTTCCTTGTCGTTGCGCTCGCAGGCCCCGGCTGCGCCTCCGCCACGTACCCGACTGCACTGCCGACCGTTGCGGATGCGGTGTCACCTGCGCCGGGCATCGTGTCGGCGGGGCGGCTGGATGCCGACGACATCTCACGCGTGCGTGATGCTGGCATCCGCCACGTCATCGACCTCACCTTGGATGCGGAGACGCCAGATTTCGACGAGGCGGCAGCCGTCCGCGCGGCCGGCCTTCTGTACTCCAACCTGCCATTACGCGGTGCAGTGGATCTCACCCGTGAGAACGTGATGGCGTTTGATGCCATTGTTCGAGACGCGAAACGTCCGGTGCTCGCGCACTGTGCCAGCGGCAACCGTGTCGGTGCGATGGCAGCGCTCCGGGCCGCATGGGTGGACGGAAAGGAGGCCGATGAAGCGATCGCGATCGGAAGAACCTGGGGGCTCAAGGGTCTTGAGGAAGAGGTGCGCCGCAGGATCGAGGCCGACGCTTCCCAGGCCAGGAGCAAGGTCCCGGGCTAACGACCGCTGCGTGCCGGATCCGGTCAGTGCCGGACTGCGTCCATGATCCGGTAAGCGTTCGCGCCGGCGACCTGCCGTTCTTCGTACCCGGCACCGAGGGCGTGCTGATACATCCGAAGGTAGCCCCCCAAGACGACGAGCACGTCATCACAAAGAACTATCCGAACTCGTTCCACAAGACGGACCTCAAGGAGACACTCGATTCCGACGGCATCGAATAAGTCACGGTTATTGGCCGATGAGCCACATGTGCATCGCCGCGACAACTTGCGCCGCGGCTATTTTGGTTACAAGACAACGGTCGTGCACGACGCCTGCGCAACCCGCGAGCTCGAGTTCGATGGGAAGAGCGTGCCCGCCGAGCAAGTGCATACGGCCCTGATGTCAACGCTCGCATTCGGGTATGCGGAAGTCATGTCAGCCGACACCTATCTGGCCAAATGACATCTGTAGGGGCGTGCAGCGCGATTTGCTTGGCGGTAAGTCATCGGCCGCTCTCTCATCCCGGGCGTTGCTACGTGATGTCCGCTCTTGTCCGAGAGCGGTCGTTGGCAATGGTTGGCGCATCCCCCACCGCGATCGGTGCCAGTTGCTACGCGAAGTCAACGGCTGGGGCGGGCGGAAGGCACTGCCTAAAACGACGCTGTAGTTCCGCGATCTTTCCTGCAGGGCCACTGCAGGTCATTTGCAGAACGTTGGTGGCAAACATTAAGAAGCCATTTCCATTGAGGACAATGGCAACCTTCTGGTGTTCTGGGCAGCCCAGTAGCGCTTGAAGCACAGGACGAATTCCGCCGTGTACGTAGGAGTGCATTGGCTTCCACGTGGCGTCCTTGAGTGCAGCTAACGACTGATGTACCCATAGGGGATGGTGCTTCTCGATCGTCACCAGCATGGAATCTACCGGAGGCCCCTTAATGGTCTCATCTCTAACATCTGCGTCAGGAGTTGGTGGCGTGAAAAATTGCCGGATCCAGTCCTCACTTGCCCCCTGCAGACACCAGATTGCCCGCACAAGCGATTCGAACGAAGGGCGCACCAACGTCATGGCAGTGACATCGAAGCCATGCGCCAGCAACTGCTGCTGGCTCAGTACATGCTCACGTACGATGGAACAGTAGCCGGTGTGTACGGAAGGCATCCGAGGACCGATGGACGCCGCCATCGCGCGTCCATTGGGTTTGGCTTGCTGGTGGCCACACGGGCGCCGGTGCTCTATCCATCGTGTGGTGCGTGACCGCCTCGGTCATCGCGGCATCGTTAAGCTGGTAGCCGCTGGGACTGCGGTGACCAGGTGTTGGATGCATGGAAGGCGGAACACACAAGCGGCCCATACTCGCAGCGGCACTTTCCCTCCGGAACCATTGAGTCTGCACCGGCGCGTTGCCGGTGTATTCATCTGCCGTTTACATGGGTCCGTATAATCGGGCGCATGCCTCTGCGCGCACTCCTGATGCGGTTGTTCCTGATCGTAGCCTTGCTGGCTAACGGTCCGGGCATCGCTGGTGCGTCCATGCACATGACGGAGCACCTGAGCAACTCCCCGGGTGACGCCGCCCACGTGACAGCGACGCAGACAGCGGCCGACTGCCACGGGGCCGGAGTGATCGCTCCGGTGACCGACGACCACCATCATCCGCAGGCCGCTGATCACACCGGGACAGCACCACCGTTGGGCGACTGTTGTGAGACGGGCAATTGTGGTGCCTGCATGCACCACTGTTCAGCGGCAATCGCCGGGTCGGCACTCGCCGATTTCACCACCCGGTACCGGCACACCGCCGAACCGTTCCTGTCAGTGCACGCGTCCGCGGCCCTGACCAATCTCTTCCGACCTCCGATCGGCTAAGTGTCCCTGCGCGCCTTCCGAGGCGCTGATGGATCCTGTCCGCTGCTCCGCACCGACAGGGAAACGCTCGCCTCGCGAGCCCTCGTCACTCTCCCGGAGTTCCCATGTCATCCGATCTTTTCGACCGCGCCGAGGGGCTGTCCGCCCCGTCGCGCCGCCGCTTTGTCCAAGGCCTTGCCGCCGGAGGCGCCGTTGCAGCCCTCGGCCTGTGGCCCCGCTCCAGCTGGGCCGTCAAGGCCGAAGGCGTCCCCAATGTGCTCTCGGGCACCGACTTCGACCTGACCATCGGCGAGACGCCGATGAACTTCACCGGTGCCACGCGCCCTGCGATCACGGTCAACGGATCGATCCCAGCGCCCCTACTGCGCTGGCGCGAGGGCACCACGGTCAACCTGCGGGTCCGCAATGCCCTGCCCCCCGGCTCGATCCATGGCGACCAGGCGTCGATCCACTGGCACGGCATCCTGCTGCCGGCCGACATGGACGGGGTGCCCGGGCTGAGCTTCAACGGCATCAACCGCGGCGAGACCTACCAGTACCGCTTCAACGTCTCAGCGGCACGCTCGCCGTCAGGCAAGGGCTGCGGGCTCCCGTGCCCAACGTCGATCCCAAGCCGATTCTCACCATGGACGACATGGGCCACGGCGGAATGGGTGGCGGCGGCCATGACATGTCTTCGATGTCTCACAGCGCAATGGCCGGTGGTGCAACCGGCGGCATGGATCACAGTGGTCACGACATGTCGGCGATGGCTGGAGGCGCAATGGCCGGCGGAAGCATGGCCGGCATGGATCATGGCACCGGCGGGAGCATGGCCGGGATGGACCACGGTGCCGGCGGCATGCAGGAACACCCTGCCACCGAAACCGGCAACCCCCTGGTCGACATGCAGACGATGGCGCCCGCGCCCAGGCTGGATGACCCGGGCATCGGCTTACGCGACAACGGCCGCCGCGTGCTGACCTACTCCGACCTGCGCAGCACGTTCAGCGACCCGGACGGGCGTGAGCCCGGTCGCACGGTCGAGCTGCACCTGACCGGGCACATGGAGCGTTTCGCCTGGTCGTTCAACGGAGTGAAGTTCGCTGATGCCGAACCGCTGCGCCTGAACTACGGCGAGCGCATGCGGATCGTGCTGGTCAACGACACGATGATGTCGCACCCGATCCACCTCCACGGC
>NZ_JAAN01000021.1 GCF_000559025.1 Luteimonas huabeiensis HB2
GCCGAAGGCGGATGGGGGCACGCCGCAGGCGTCCAGAGCGGCCCTCATCCGGCGCTTCGCGCCACCTTCTCCCGCTTGCGGGAGAAGGAACAACATGCCCCCGCTTGCGGGAGAAGGGACGGCATGAACCGCGCTTGCGGGAGAAGGAACGACATGCACCCGCTCGCTGGAACGGGGCAGCTGCGGCGCTGCGGTCGAATGCCCACACCTGGGGGCTTGACGCGGCGGGGGCGGCGACCGTCCATACTCCGCCATGGCCATCGCGCTCGTCTGGTTCCGCAACGACCTTCGGCTCGACGACAACCCCGCGCTGCGCGCGGCGGTGGAGGGCGGCTACGTGCCGCTGATGGTCTACGTCCACGCGCCGGCGGAGGAGGGCGATTGGCGCCCGGGCGCCGCCTCGGACGCCTGGCGGCACCATGCGCTGGCGTCGCTGGATGCGCGCCTGCGCGAGCGCGGCGCGCGGCTGCGTTGCTTCCACGGCCCCACGCTGGCCACGCTGCAGACCCTGGCCACCGCGGTGGACGCCGAGGCGGTGTTCTGGAACCGGCGTTACGAGCCCGCGATCGAGACCCGCGACGCCGCGATCAAGCGCGCGCTGCGCGAGGGCGGCCTGCGCGCGGAGAGCTACAACGGCTCGCTGCTGTTCGAGCCCTGGGAGGTCGAGACCGGGCAGGGCGATCCGTACCGGGTGTTCACGCCGTTCTGGCGCAAGGCCCGCACCCAGTGGCGCGCGCCGCGGCTGTGGGACGCGCCCGCGCAATTCGCCACGGTCGAGGACGAGGACGCGGTGCCGCACGGGGTGACCCTGGAGGGGCTGCACCTGCGGCCCGAGCGGCGCTGGGATCGCGGTTGCTGGGAGCGCTTCGAACCCGGCGAGCCGGGCGCGCGCGCTGCGCTGGATCGTTTCCTGGCCGAGGGCCTGGCCGGCTACCCCGACGCGCGCGACCGGCCCGCCTTGCGCGGCACCTCGCGGCTGTCGCCGCATCTGCACTTCGGCGAGATCGCCGTCGCCCGGGTCGCCGCGGCGGTGCAGGCCGCCGCGCCGCCGGAAGTCGCCGACCCCTTCCTCGCCCAGCTCGGTTGGCGCGAGTTCGCCCACCACCTGCTGCACCATTACCCGCAAACACCCGACGACAGCCTCGACCCGCGCTTTGCCGACTTTCCCTGGGCCCGTGCCGAGGCGCGCACGCTCGCCGCCTGGCAGCGCGGCCGCACCGGCGTGCCGATCGTCGATGCCGGCATGCGCGAGCTGTGGCGCACCGGCTGGATGCACAACCGCGTGCGGATGATCGTCGCCAGCTTCCTGACCAAGCACCTGCGCCTGCACTGGCGGCACGGCGCGCGCTGGTTCTGGGACACGCTGGTCGATGCCGATCTCGCCAACAATACCCTCGGCTGGCAGTGGACCGCCGGCACCGGTGCCGACGCGGCGCCTTACTTCCGTGTCTTCAATCCGGTGTTGCAGGCGCGGCGCTTCGATCCCGAGGCGGCCTACCTGCTGCGCTGGCTGCCGCAGCTGGAATCGCTTCCGCGCGAGTATCGGCATGCGCCCTGGGAGGCGCCGAAGGCGGCGCTGCGGCGCTTGCAACGCTATCCGCACGCGCCGGTGGTGGACCTGGCCGCCGGCCGGCAGGCCGCGCTCGAGGCCTACGCGCAGGTGTCCGGCAAGGCGCGAAGGTGACGGCGACGGCCGCGGCGCGTCTCCGTGCGGCGGCAGGCGCGACAAGATGAATGGGGTCTATCCGGGCCGTTCGCCCATCACCCACCCGCCACCCTGGCGTGACTAGGATGCGGACGTCCATCACAAGCCGGTTGCGGCCGGCGCGAAACCAGAAAGGGAGACCACCCATGCGCAAGTCCGTGACCGCCGGTCTGACCGCCGCCCTCTCCGGCGCCCTGCTGATGACCGGCTGTGCCACCTATACCGGTCAGTCCTCGGACCCGAACGACCCGAACCGCACGAGGACGGGCGCGCTGGTCGGCGCCGGCATCGGCGCCGTCGCGGGCCTGCTCAGCGGCGACAGCGCGACCGAGCGCCGGCAGCACGCGATGATCGGCGCCGGCGTCGGTGCGCTGGCCGGCGGCGCCGTCGGCGTCTATCAGGACCGCCAGGAAGCCGAGCTGCGCCGGCAGATGGCCGGGACCGGCGTGGACGTGGTCCGGCAGGGCGACAACATCACCTTGAACATGCCCGGCAACGTGACCTTCGGCTTCGACGAGACCAACATCCAGCCGCAGTTCTATCCGGTGCTCAACAACCTGGCCAACACGCTGAAGCAGTACGAGCAGACCGTGATCGAGGTCGCCGGCCACACCGACAACGTGGGCAGCGCCAGCTACAACCAGCAGCTGTCGGAGCGTCGCGCGCAGGCGGTCGCCTCCTACCTGACCGCGCAGGGCGTGGCCCAGCAGCGCATCATCACCGTCGGCGCCGGCTTCACCCGCCCGATCGCCGACAACAGCACCGAGGCCGGCCGCGCGCAGAACCGCCGCGTGGAGATCACCCTGGTGCCGATCCAGCAGTAAGCGTTCGCGCCGGCCGCGGCGCGTCCATCGCACGGAAGAGGGCCGCATCGCGGCCCTTTTTCGTGCTTGCTCGTGAGGTTGCCAGTGGCGAGCGGACGCGTGGCGGTCGGGCGCTCGGTATCCGGCCAGCGCGCCCGGGCGCCGTGCGCCCGGGCCGGTCTTCCGCCCGTCCGGAGCCGGTCAGGCCGTCTTCTTCGCGGCGAGCTGGCGCAGCAGGACGTAGTGCAACAGGCCGCCGTTGCGGGTGAGGGGGCGCGCTTGCGAAGCATGGCTTCGCGCGTCCCCGAACGCCCGGGCGCCGTGCGCCCGGGCCGGTCTTCCGCCCGTCCGGAGCCGGTCAGGCCGCCTGCTTCGCGGCGAGCTGGCGCAGGACGTAGTGCAACAGGCCACCGTTGCGGAAGTACTCGACTTCCTTCGGCGTCAGCAGCAGCACGTCGACCTCGAAGCTCACGGTGCTGCCGTCCTTGCGCCTGGCGGTCACGGTGGCGGTCCGGGCCTTGCCGTCTTCCAGGCCGGTGACGTCGATCGTCTCGGAACCGTCCAGGCCGTGGGTCTGCGCGTTCTCGCCCTTGCGGAACTGCAGCGGCAGCACGCCCATGCCGACCAGGTTGGAGCGGTGGATGCGCTCGAAGCTCTGCGCGATCACCGCCTTCACCCCGAGCAGGTTGGTGCCCTTG
Source organism: Luteimonas huabeiensis HB2 (assembly GCF_000559025.1). Lineage (GTDB taxonomy): Bacteria > Pseudomonadota > Gammaproteobacteria > Xanthomonadales > Xanthomonadaceae > Luteimonas > Luteimonas huabeiensis. The sequence goes on from NZ_JAAN01000021.1 coordinate 3,207, forward strand.
GCGGCCCAGTCGCGCGAGGAGCCGGTGCCGTACTCCTCGCCGGCGAAGACCACCAGCGGCACGCCGTCGGCCTTGTACTTCATCGCGGCGTCGTAGATCGCCAGCTTCTCCGGCTCGCCGCCGTCCTTGGGGAAGTACAGGGTGTTGCCGCCTTCCTCGCCGCCGAACATCAGGTTCTTGATGCGGATGTTGGCGAAGGTGCCGCGGACCATGACGTCGTCGTTGCCGCGGCGGCTGCCGTAGCTGTTGAAGTCGGCCGGCTGCACGCCGCGCGACTGCAGGAAGCGGCCGGCCGGGGAGTCCTTCTTGATGCTGCCGGCGGGCGAGATGTGGTCGGTGGTGATCGAATCGCCGAACAGGCCCATGATGCGGGCGCCGCGGATGTCGGCGATGTGGCCGACCTGCATGGTCATGCCGTCGAAGTAGGGCGGGTTCTTGATGTAGGTGGAACGCTCGTCCCAGGCGTAGAGCTCGCCGTCGGGCGACTCGATGGTGTTCCAGCGGGTGTCGCCCTTGAACACGTCGGCGTAGTTCTGCTTGAACATCTCCGGGCCGACGGTGGCGGCGATGACGTCGCCGATCTCCTTGTTGCTGGGCCAGATGTCGCGCAGGTAGACCGGCCGGCCCTCGGGATCGTGGCCGAGCGGCTCGCGGGTGAGGTCGATGTCCACGGTGCCGGCGATCGCGTAGGCGACCACCAGCGGCGGCGAGGCGAGATAGTTCATCTTCACCTCGGCGTGGATGCGGCCCTCGAAGTTGCGGTTGCCCGACAGTACCGAGGCGACCGCGAGGTCGTTCTCGGCGATGCCGCGCGACACCGCTTCCGGCAGCGGGCCGGAGTTGCCGATGCAGGTGGTGCAGCCGTAGCCCACCACGTAGAAGCCGAGCTTCTCCAGGTCGTCGATGACCCCGGCCTTCTGCAGGTAGTCGGTCACCACCCGCGAGCCGGGCCCGAGCGAGGTCTTGACCCAGGGCGCGGCCTTGAGGCCGCGGGCCACGGCATTGCGGGCCAGCAGGCCGGCGCCGAGCATCACCGCGGGGTTGGAGGTGTTGGTGCAGGAGGTGATCGCGGCGATCACCACCGAGCCGTCGGTCAGCTCGTGCTCGCCGTCGTCGAGGGTGATCCGGGAGATCGGCTTCGCCGCGAGGTGCTCGGCCTGCGGCTGGCCGCCGCCTTCCTTCTCGAACCGGTCGATCTGCGGATCCCGTGCGCCGTTGCGGCGGGCGATGAGCGGGCCCAGGTTCTCGCGGAAGTTGGCCTGCACGTCCTCGAGCAGCACGCGGTCCTGCGGGCGCCTGGGGCCAGCCAGCGACGGCTTCACGTCGCCCATGTCCAGGCGCAGGGTGGCGCTGTAGGTCGCATGCGGGCTGGCGGCGTCGTGCCACAGGCCCTGCGCCTTCGCGTAGGCTTCCACCAGCGCGATCTGCGCTTCGCTGCGCCCTGAAAGGCGCAGGTAGTTCAGCGATTCGGCGTCGATCGGGAAGATGCCGCAGGTGGCGCCGTACTCAGGGGCCATGTTGCCGATGGTGGCGCGGTCGGCCAGCGGCAGGTGCTGCAGGCCGTCGCCGTAGAACTCCACGAACTTGCCGACCACGCCGTGCTTGCGCAGCATCTGGGTGACGGTCAGCACCAGGTCGGTGGCGGTGGCGCCCTCGGGCAGCTTGCCGGTCAGCTCGAAGCCGACCACCTGCGGGATCAGCATCGACGAGGGCTGGCCGAGCATCGCGGCCTCGGCCTCGATGCCGCCCACGCCCCAGCCCAGCACGCCGATGCCGTTGATCATCGTGGTATGCGAGTCGGTGCCGAACACGGTGTCCGGGAACGCCCACAGCGCGCCGTCGATCTCGCGTTCCATCACCACCCGCGCCAGGTGCTCCAGGTTCACCTGGTGGACGATGCCGGTGTTGGGCGGCACCACCTTGAAGTTGTCGAACGCCTTCTGGCCCCAGCGCAGGAAGCCGTAGCGCTCCTTGTTGCGCTCGAACTCGATCTTGCCGTTGAGGTCGAGCGCGTCGGGCCGGCCGAACACGTCGACCTGCACCGAATGGTCGATCACCAGCTCCGAGGGGATCAGCGGGTTGATCTGCTCGGGGCGTCCGCCCAGGCGCACCACCGCGTCGCGCATCGCCGCCAGGTCGACCACGCAGGGCACGCCGGTGAAGTCCTGCAGCACCACGCGCGCGGGCATGAAGGCGATCTCGGTGTCGGGCTCGGCCTCGGCCCGCCAGGTCGCGACCGCCTCGATGTGGCGCGCGGTGACCGTCTCGCCGTCCTCGTGGCGCAGCAGGTTCTCCAGCAGGATCTTCAGCGAGTAGGGCAGGCGGGCGATGTCGAAGCGCTCGCCCAGCTTCGCCAGGCTGGCGTAGCGGTAGGTCTGGCCGTTGACGGTCAGTTCGGATCGCGTGGCGAAGGAATCGCTCATGAGCGGCACTCCTGTAGCTGGGGCGGAGGGGGATTGCTGAATTGTCGCGGATCGTTCGTGACGATTCGGTACGATGACTTGGGTATGGCGCCTGAGGTATGTACAATTCTCGCATACTCAAGGTCCGCGAGGGTCGTCCGATGGAAGCCACCGTAGCCGAACGGGGGCAGATCACCCTGCCCAAGGCCGTGCGCGACGCGCTGGGCCTGACCAAGGGCACCATCCTCAAGGTCGAGCTGGACGGCGGCCGGATCATCCTGCGCAAGGACGTCAGCGAGGCGCTGCGCAAGGTGCGCGGCAAGTTCCGGCTGGTCGACGGCCACGCCTCCACCGACGAGGCGCTGCGTGCCGTGCGCGGTCGCGCGCCGGGCGATCCGGTGGACCCATGATCGCGCTCGACGCATCCGTCCTGCTCGACATCCTGGCCGGCGATCCGGTCCACGCCGAGGCGTCGGAGACCTGCATCGGCGATGCGCTGGCGCGCGAGGACGTGGTCGTCTGCGACGCGGTGGTGGCCGAGGTGCAGGCGATGCTGGACACCTCCGCCAGCCTGATGGACGTGCTGTCGGGCCTGGGCATCCGCTACGAGCCGACCCACGAGGCGGCGGCCATGCGCGCCGGCCACATGTACCGCCGTTTCCGTACCCGCGGCGGACAGCGCGAACGGGTGATCGCCGACTTCCTGATCGGCGCCCACGCGCTGCTCCAGTGCGACGGGCTCATCACCCGCGACGCGGCGTTCTTCCGCGACTATTTCAAGGGTCTCAAGCTGATCGTACCGTCGGCTTGAGGCGAAACCGTCCACCGGTACGCGTCACCCCGGAGTTCCCATGCTCGCAGCCTATCGCCAACACGCCGCCGAACGCGAAGCGCTCGGTATTCCCCCGCTGCCGCTGTCGGCGCAGCAGACCGCCGACCTGATCGAGCTGATCAAGCAGCCGCCGGCGGACGAGGCGGAACGCGCGTTCCTGGTCGAACTGCTCAGCCAGCGGGTGCCCGCGGGCGTGGACGATGCCGCCAAGGTCAAGGCCTCGTACCTGGCCGCGCTCGCCCTGGGCACCGAGACCACGCCGCTGATCCCGCCGCGCCGCGCCACCGAGCTGCTGGGCACGATGCTGGGCGGCTACAACATCCATCCGCTGATCGAGCTGCTCGACCACGCCGAGCTGGGCGAGGTCGCGGCCGAGGGCCTGAAGCACACCCTGCTGGTGTTCGATGCCTTCCACGACGTGCAGGAGAAGGCCGAGGCCGGCAACGCCAACGCGCAGGCCGTGCTGAAGAGCTGGGCCGAGGCCGAGTGGTTCACCAGCCGGCCGGAAGTGCCGGAATCGCTGACGATCACCGTGTTCAAGGTGCCGGGCGAGACCAACACCGACGACCTGTCGCCGGCCCCCGATGCGACCACCCGCCCGGACATCCCGCTGCACGCGCTGGCGATGCTCAAGAACAAGCGCCCCGACGCGCCGTTCGTGCCGGAGGAGGACGGCAAGCGCGGCCCGATCGGCGAGATCCTCCGGCTCAAGGCGCAGGGGCACCTGGTGGCCTACGTCGGCGACGTGGTCGGCACCGGCTCCAGCCGCAAGTCGGCCACCAACTCGGTGCTGTGGTGGACCGGCCAGGACATCCCGTTCATTCCCAACAAGCGTTTCGGCGGCGTCTGCCTGGGCGGCAAGATCGCGCCGATCTTCTACAACACGATGGAGGACGCCGGCGCGCTGCCGATCGAGCTCGACGTGTCGAAGATGGAGCACGGCGACACGATCGAGCTGCGGCCCTACGAGGGCAAGGCGCTCAAGGACGGGCAGGTCATCGCCGAGTTCCAGGTCAAGTCGGAGGTGCTGTTCGACGAGGTGCGCGCCGGCGGCCGCATCCCGCTGATCATCGGCCGCGGCCTGACCGCCAAGGCGCGCGAGGCGCTGGGCCTGCCGGCGGCCGACCTGTTCCGGCAGCCGCAGCAGCCGGCCGACAGCGGCCGCGGCTTCTCGCTGGCGCAGAAGATGGTCGGTCGCGCCTGCGGCCTGCCGGAGGGGCAGGGCGTGCGCCCCGGCACCTATTGCGAGCCGAAGATGACCTCCGTCGGTTCGCAGGACACCACCGGGCCGATGACCCGCGACGAGCTGAAGGACCTGGCCTGCCTGGGCTTCTCGGCCGACCTGGTGATGCAGTCGTTCTGCCACACCGCGGCCTACCCGAAGCCGGTGGACGTCAAGACCCACCACACCCTGCCGGAGTTCATCTCCACCCGTGGCGGCATCTCGCTGCGCCCGGGCGACGGCGTGATCCACAGCTGGCTCAACCGCATGCTGCTGCCCGACACCGTCGGCACCGGCGGCGATTCGCACACGCGCTTCCCGGTGGGCATCTCGTTCCCGGCCGGTTCCGGCCTGGTGGCGTTCGCCGCGGCCACCGGGGTCATGCCGCTGGACATGCCCGAATCGGTGCTGGTGCGCTTCAAGGGCGAGCTGCAGCCGGGCGTGACCCTGCGCGACCTGGTCAATGCGATCCCGTACTACGCGATCAAGCAGGGGCTGCTGACGGTCGCCAAGCAGGGCAAGAAGAACATCTTCTCCGGCCGCATCCTGGAGATCGAGGGCCTGCCGCAGCTCAAGGTGGAGCAGGCGTTCGAGCTGTCCGACGCGTCCGCCGAGCGCTCCGCCGCCGGCTGCACGGTGCGCCTGGACAAGGAACCGATCATCGAATACCTCAACAGCAACATCACCCTGCTGAAGTGGATGATCGCCGAAGGCTACCAGGACGCCCGCTCGCTGGCCCGCCGCATCCGCAAGATGGAGGAATGGCTGGCGGATCCGCAGCTGCTCGAACCGGATGCCGATGCCGAGTACGCCGCGGTCATCGAGATCGATCTGGCGGAGGTACACGAGCCGCTGCTGGCCTGCCCGAACGACCCGGACGACGTGAAGACGCTGTCCGACGTGGCGGGCACCCGGATCGACGAGGTGTTCATCGGCTCGTGCATGACCAACATCGGCCACTTCCGCGCCGCCGCCAAGCTGCTCGAGGGCAAGCGCGACATCCCCACGCGGCTGTGGGTGGCGCCGCCGACCAAGATGGACGCCAGCGAGCTGACCAAGGAAGGCCACTACGGCACCTTCGGCGCCGCCGGCGCGCGGATGGAGATGCCCGGCTGCTCGCTGTGCATGGGCAACCAGGCGCAGGTGCGCGAGGGCGCGACGGTGTTCTCGACCAGCACCCGCAACTTCCCCAACCGCCTCGGCCGCAACTCCAACGTGTACCTGGGCTCGGCGGAGCTGGCCGCGATCTGCTCGCGCCTGGGCCGCATCCCGACCAAGGCCGAGTACATGGCCGACATCGGCGTGATCAACGACCGCGGCGCCGAGATCTATCGCTACATGAACTTCGACCAGATCGAGGAGTACCGCGAGGTCGCGGCCTCGGTGGCGGCGTGATCGCCGCCTGACGCGGCAACGAAGAGGCCCGGCGCATGCCGGGCCTTTTTCGTCGCTTCCCGGTCCGCGACGATGAAGGCCGGAACGCGCCTGCGCGATCGCAACGGCGCTGCCTGCGCGTCCGCCCTGACGCCTAGGCCGCCGCCTCCCGGCGCGACAGCTCCAGCATCCTGGCGGCGATCCGCGGCAGCGGCACGATCTCGTCGGCGGCGCCCAGCTTCGCCGCGGCGCCGGGCATGCCCCAGACCACGCTGGTGGCTTCGTCCTGGACCAGCGTGGCGGCGCCGGCCTCGCGCATCGCCAGCAGGCCGCGCGCGCCGTCGTCGCCCATGCCGGTGAGCAGCGCGCCGATCGCGCGCGCGCCGGCGTGGCGGGCGACGGCGTGGAACAGCACGTCCACCGCCGGGCGGTGGCGGTTGACGGGCTCGCCGTCGACGACGACGCAGCGCCAGCCGGCGCCGTCGCGCGCGATGCCCAGGTGGCGATCGGGCGGCGGCAGGTAGGCATGGCCCGGCACGATGGGATCGCCGTCGGTCGCTTCCAGCACGCGCAGGGCGCTGTGCCGGTCCAGCCGTTCCACGAAGGGGCGGCTGAAGGCGGCGGGGATGTGCTGGGTGATCAGCACCGGTGGGGCCTCGGCGGGCATGGCTTCGAGCACCTGGCGGATCGCCTCGGTACCGCCGGCGGAGGCGCCGATGGCGATCAGGCGCGTGCGCGCGGCGGGACTGGCCGCGAGCGCGCGCGGCGGTGCCGGTGCGGGGGCCGTGCGCCGCGGTTGCACGCGGGCCTGCGCGGCGTGGCGCACGCGCGCGGCCAGTTCGGCCGCCGAACGGTCGAACTCGGCCGCGCTGGCCGCTCTCGGCTTGGCGACCACGTCCACTGCGCCCAGCGCGAGCGCCTGCAGGGTCGCGGCGGCGCCGCGTTCGGTCAGCGAGGAGACCATCACCACCGGCATCGGCCGCAGGCGCATGAGCTGCTCGAGGAATTCCAGCCCGTTCATGCGCGGCATCTCGATGTCGAGCGTGAGCACGTCCGGGCGCAGGCGCAGGATCTTCTCGCGCGCGATCAGCGGGTCGGCGGCGGTGCCCACCACCTCGATGCCGGGCGCGCGCGCGAGCATGCCGGCCAGCAGTTGCCGGACCACCGCGGAGTCGTCGACCACCAGCACGCGCACCGGCGCGCTCATGCGAACAGCTCCACGCCGCCGCTGGCCGGGCCGCCGGACAGGCGCGCGCGCACCGCGGTCTCGGCGGCGACCACCTCGGCGCCGTGCGCGTGCGGCAGGCGCTGCACGACGACGCGGCCGCTGTCGGGAAAGAACCACACCTTGCGCGGGTGGATGCCGCGCAGGTCGGAGGCCACCACCGGGATGCGCTCGGCCCGCAGGTAGTCGCCGACGAACTCCGCATTGCGGCTGCCGACCGGGTTGCTGGCGAAGCCCTTGAGCACGTTGGCGCCGCCGAAGACCTTGGCTTCCAGGCGCTGGCGGCTGGCGCCGCGCTTGAGCAGGTCGTTGATCAGCAGCTCCATCGCATAGCTGCCGTAGCGCGCGGGCGCGCCGTCGCGGGCGCCGTCTCCGCCGCTGGCATCGGGCAGCATGAAGTGGTTCATGCCGCCGATGCCGAGCAGCGGATCGCGCAGGCAGGCGGCCACGCACGAGCCCAGCACCGTCACCAGCGCGGTGCCGTCGTCGACCGCCAGGTACTGGGTGGGCAGCAGCTTGACCGCCTGCACCTGGAAGCGCGGATCGCGATAGCGCAGCAGGGCCTCGGCGGGCGGGCTCATGCCGGTGCCCCGTCGGCGCGCCGGTACAGGGTGCGCCCGCAGGGCCGGATCAGGTCGCCGGCATGCAGGTAGTTCTCGGAATGGCCGGTGTAGAGCAGGCCGTCCTCGGCCAGGTGGGGCACCAGGCGGGCCAGGATCCCGCGCTGGGTGGGCTTGTCGAAGTAGATCATCACGTTGCGGCAGAACAGCGCGACGATCCCGTGGGGCGCGTCGTAGCGCGGCGCCAGCAGGTTGAGCGGGCGGAACTCCACCAGCGCGCGCAGTTCGGGCCTGATCCGGCAACGCCCGGCCTGCGGACCGGCGCCGCGCAGGAAGTAGCGCCGCAGCAGCGCCGGCTCCAGGCCCGCGACCCGTTCCAGCGGGTAGACCCCTTGCGCCGCGGCGGCCAGGACCTGGGTGTCGATGTCGGTGGCCAGGATGCGCACCGGCGGGGCCAGGCTGCCGAAGGCCTCGCAGGCGGCGATGGCCATCGAGTACGGCTCCTCGCCGGTCGAGGCCGCGCACGACCACAGCGGCAGCGGCTGCGGTGCCGGGGCGCCGGCGCGCGCGCGCAGTTCCTCGCGCAGGCGCTCGAAGTGGTGCGGCTCGCGGAAGAACGCGGTGAGGTTGGTGGTCAGCGCGTTGACGAAGGCCTGCAGCTCGTCGTCGTCGTCGCCGTGCTCGATGCGGTCGAGGTAGGCGCGGAAGCTGTCCACGCCCAGCGCGCGCAGCCGGCGCGAAAGGCGCCCGTAGACCATGTCGCGCTTGGCCGGCCCCAGCGCGATGCCGGCGTGGCGCCGGATCAGCTCGCAGACGCGGCGGAAGTCGCGGTCGTGGAAGGGGAATTCCCGCCGGCCGGCGGTGGCGTGCGGGGCGGGTGGCGCGGGCATGGGCGACGGTGGGCGGCGGCGCGCGGACGCGCCGCCGCGCGGGCTCAGAATTCCTGCCAGTCCGCATCGGCCGCGGCCAGCGCCGGTTCCGGGCGCGGCCGCACGGCGGCGGCGGGCGCGCGGGCGGGACGGGCGGCGCGGCGCACCGCGGTCGCGGTGGCGGTGGCGGCCTCGAGGTCGTCGGCCCCGCCGGCGTCCTTCAGCCGGAACCGCGCCACCAGCTCGGTCAGCTGCCCGGCCTGCTCGGCCATGCTGCGCGCCGCGGCGGACGCCTCCTCGACCAGGGCGGCGTTCTGCTGGGTCGTCTCGTCCATCTGCGCGATGGTGCGGTTGACCTGCTCGATGCCCGAGGCCTGCTCCTGCGAGGCGGCGCTGATCTCGGCCATGATGCCGGTGACGCGCTCGACCGAGGCGACCATCTCGCCCATGGTGGCGCCGGCCTGCGCGGCCAGCGCCGAGCCGTTGCCGACCTTGTCGACCGAGTCGTCGATCAGCGCCTTGATCTCCTTGGCGGCGTTGGCGGCGCGCTGCGCCAGCGAACGGACCTCGCCGGCGACCACGGCGAAGCCGCGGCCCTGGTCGCCGGCGCGGGCGGCCTCGACCGCCGCGTTGAGGGCCAGGATGTTGGTCTGGAAGGCGATGCCGTCGATGACCGAGATGATCTCGGCGATGCGGCGCGAGGCGCGCTCGATCTCGCCCATGGTGGTCACCACCTGGCCCACGACCTCGCCGCCGCGGGTGGCCACCTCGCCGGCGCCGATCACCAGGCGGTTGGCCTGCTGGGCGTGCTCGGCGTTCTGGCGCACGGTGGAGGTCAGTTCCTCCATCGAGGCGGCCGTTTCCTCCAGGCTGGCGGCCTGCTGCTCGGTGCGGCGCGACAGGTCGTTGTTGCCGGAGGCGATCTCGCCGGACGCGGTGTCGATGGCGCTGGAGACGGCCTGGATGCGGCCGACGATGCGGGTGAGCTGCTCGGCGGTGCGGTTGGCGTCGTCGCGCATGCGGGCGAAGACGCCGTGGAACTCGCCTTCCATGCGGTAGCCGAGATCGCCTTCGGCCAGCGCCTGCAGCATGCCGGAGACGCCGGCGAGGCTGGCGCCGTTGGCGTCCAGCAGGCCGTTGAGGCGCTGCGCGAGCTGCAGGTAGAAGCCCTGCTTGCCGTCCAGGCCGATGCGCTGCGCCAGGTCGCCGCGGCTGGCGGCATCGACCACCCGCGCCAGCTCGGCCTCCACGCGCACCTGCGGCGTGCGGTCGCGCCATTCGACCACGTAGCCCAGCAGTCCGCCGCCGGCGTCCTCGACGCGCGCCACGGTCTGCACGAAGTGCGCCTCGCCGAGCGCGATCTCGGTCTGGTAGGCGCCTTCCAGCCGTTCCAGCAGGGCGGCGGTGCGCTCCGGATCGGCGTGGTATTCGCAGATCCGGCTGCCGACGATGCGCGCCGGGTCGAAGTCCGGCAGGTCCTTGCGGATCTCGCCGGCGTACTCGTCGAACAGCGCGGCGACCGCGTGGTTGGCGTAGATCACCGTGAGCGAGGGATCGGCGATCATCACGCTGGTGCCGGCGCCGTCGAGCGCGGTGCGGATGCGCAGGTTCTCGCCGGCCTCGTGCCGCTCGCGCTCGATGCGCGCGCGCAGGTCGTCCTGCATGCGCTGCATGGCGGCCAGCAGCCGTCCGATCTCGTCCTGCCCGTCCACGGCGATCTCGTTGTCGAGGTTGCCGGCGGCGATCTCGTTGGCCACGTGCACCGCGCCCTCCAGGCTGCGCGCGATCTGCCGGGCGAAGGCCCAGGCGATGGCCAGGCCGCCGACCACGCCGGCCAGCAGCACCACCAGCACCAGCGCATTGGAGGCGGCGTGGGTGCTGCGGGCCTGGGCGCGGGCGGCGTCGGCCGCCGCGTTGTCGTGCTCGATCAGCGCGCTGGCCGCGGCGACGGCGTCGGCGTGCAGGCGGTGGGTGTCGCCGAGGAAGGTGTCGACCGCGTCGTCGGGCAGGTCGAGGTCGATCATCTCCTCGACCTCGCGGTAGGAGCCGCGCGCCGCCTCCCAGCGGGTCTTCAGCGCCTCGTAGAGTTCGCGCTCGCGGGCGTCGTCGCCGCGGACCAGCAGGGTCTCGTAGTCGGCCAGGACGGCGGCGATGCGGCCGTCGAGGGTCGCGGTCTGCTCGCGCGCCTGCCGCTTGACCGCGTCGCTGGCGCGGATCAGGCCGCGGTAGGCGGCGTCGCGGTACTCGCCCAGCAGGGTGCGCACCTCGGCGGCGGTGGCGACCGAGCGCATGGTGTCGTCGACCAGGTGGTCGGTCTCGCGCGCCAGCGAGGACATGCCGACGTAGGAGACCAGGCCCTGGACCACCATCAGGGCCAGCACGATGCCGAAGGCCAGCATGAGCTTGTGGGAGAGTCTGAGGTGCTTCAGGCGCTGCATCATGGGCGGGGCCCCCGGGAGGCGGAAAGCGGCATGGGGCCGGGCGCGCGCGGCGGCCCGGCGGTGTTCTTCAGCGGATGTCGGCGAGCTTGATGTTCGACGGCGAGCTCACCGCGATCTCGGCGCGGCTGGCGTCGCGCTGGATGGCGCCGACCACGCAGACGTCCTTGCCCTGCAGTTCCTCGGGCGTGGGGCGGAAGCTGCCGCGGATGCTGCCGGGGATGCGCGCGGAGAACGTGTGGCGGGGGAAGGCGCCGCCCATGTAGAGGAAGGTCGGCTCGCCCTCGGTGTTCTGGGCGTGGCGGGTGCGCTCGACGCGGCCGCAGACCATGCCGGTCTTGCCCACGTGGCGGACCGCCTGTTCGGCCGGGATCATCTCCTGGGCGGTAGCGGGAAGGGCGGCGAAGGCGGCGGCGCCGACGCAGAGCGCGGTCAGCAGGCGGTGCGCGTTCATGGGAAAGACTCCTGGCGGTGGATTCGGCGGAACGAAAGGGGCGGACGGAAGCCCGCGGCCCCCGTATCGGCGGCGCGCGACGGAACTTGAGCCGCCGGTCATGCCGCGCTGGCCTGCGCGTCCGCGCCCGCGTCGGCCCAGTCGATCAGCGAGGGGATGTCGAGCAGGATCACCATGCGCTCGTCGGTGGTGCCGATCGCGGAGATGAAGCGGGTGTCCACCTGCGCGCCGAGTTCCGGCGTGTGCCGGATCTGCCCGGCCTCCAGCCGCACCACGTCGGACACCGCGTCCACCACGATGCCGGCGAGGCGGTCGTCCAGGCTCAGCACGATCATCACCGTGAAGGCGTCGTAGCGCGCGCGCTCGAGCCCGAGCTTCAGGCGCAGGTCCAGCACCGGCACGATCGTGCCGCGCAGGTTGACCACGCCGAGGATGTAGGCCGGCGTGTCCGGCACCCGGGTCACGCCCTCGTAGCCGCGGATCTCGCGGACCTTGAGGATGTCCAGCGCGTAGTGCTCGTCGCCGAGGGTGAAGCTCAGGTACTCGCCCGGTTCGGGCAGGGCGTCGGGGCTGCTCAAGGAAGATGCCTGCATGGTCGTGGCCGCGGGGGACTCGTCGCCCAGCAGAGATCGGCCGCGGCGGCGGGAACTTGAGTCGCGCCGTCGATGCCGGCGGGTCGCTACGCGCCGCGCTCGCGGGCGCTGCGCAGGCGCTCGACGGCGAAGATGTAGCGCTGGATCGCGCGCTCGGCGGCGGCCGGCAGCGGGCCGAAACGGCAGCCGATCCGCTGCTCGCGCCCGCCGTCGCGCGCGCGCACGAGGCTCGCGTGGGCCACGGTCAGGACCACCTGCAGGGGCGGCGCGGCCGGCAGCTCCAGCCCGCACGCGCCCAGCTCGCGCGCCGGCGCGTAGGCGGTGTCCTCGGCGCCGCAGCGGAAGGACAGCCCGCCGGCGCTGAGGTCGAACACGCGCAGCCGACGCGCCTCGGCCGCGCCGGTCGCCGGCAGCCGGCAGTGCACCGGCTGCAGCGGCGGGATCGCCAGGCGGTAGGCCTCGCGCCGCTGCAGTTCCAGGATCGCGCCGGGCAGCGGCGCCAGGAACGCCGCGCGGCCGTCGATGCGCACCGGGCGCAGGCGTTGCAGGCGGAACTGGATGCGTACGCGGTCGAGCCGGCAGACGCAGACCAGGTGGTGGGCCTGCAGCAGCCGGCGGTTGACCGCCTCGTGCGCGTGGCCGTCGATCAGCACGGTGTCGTCATCGCCGACCTCCAGGACCGCGGTCGGGCAGGGCCGTTCGCCGGGGACCGCGTGCGCGCTGACCAGCGCCCGGGCCGCGGCCAGGGCCTTCAGCAGCCGGCGCACGTCCTCGCGCGCGCGCTTCTCGTAGCGCCGCAGGTCGTCGGCGCCGGCGGCGGGCGCCGGCAGCGGCGGTGCGTCCTCGTGCTGCGCGCTCACGCCGCGCGCCCTCGGCACGGCGGCGCCGCGGCGGGGGGCGGCGCGCGGCGCACGATTCAGGCCGCCTGCGGCAGGCGCCGGCCGCGGACCAGCCCGCCCACGTCCACGATCAGCGCCACGCGTCCGTCGCCCAGGATGGTCGCCCCGGAGATGCCGTCCACGTGGCGATAGTGGCGCTCCAGGCTCTTGACCACCACCTGCTGCTGGCCGATCAGCGCGTCCACCTCCACCGCCAGGCGCTGGCCTTCGCCCTCGACCACCACCGCCACCGTCTCGTCGCCCCGCGAGCGCGCGTAGCCGTAGGCCTCGCCGAGCGAGAGCAGCGGCAGGAACTCGTCGCGCAGCCTCAGCAGCCGGCCCTCGCCCTTGACCGTGCGGATGTCGCCCGGGCCGGGGCGCAGCGATTCGCGCACGTGCGCCAGCGGCAGCAGCAGGGTCTCGCCGCCGACCGCCACCGCCATGCCGTCCACGATGGCCAGGGTGAGCGGCAGCCGGATCTCGACCCGGGTGCCGGCGCCGCTGCGGCTGTCGAGCTGCACGCTGCCGCCGAGCTGGCGGATGTTGTTGCGGACCACGTCCATGCCGACGCCGCGGCCGGACAGGTCGGTGATCGTGTCCGCGGTGGAAAAGCCCGGCTGGAACACCAGGTCGAAGACCTGGGCGTCGGTGGGCGATTCGGGCACCGCCAGCCCGCGCTCGCGGGCCTTGGCCAGGATGCGCGCGCGGTCCAGCCCGCGACCGTCGTCGGCGACCTCGATGACGATGTGGCCGTCGCGGTGGGCGGCGGCGAGGGTGACGGTGCCGGTCGGGTCCTTGCCCGCGGCGACGCGCGCCTCAGGGGGCTCCAGGCCGTGATCGATGGCGTTGCGCACCAGGTGCACCAGCGGATCGGCGATGCGCTCGATCATGCCCTTGTCCAGCTCGGTGCTCTCGCCCCGGGTCTGCAGGCGCACCCGCTTGCCCAGCCGCGCGGAGGCGTCGCGCACCAGCCGCGGGAAGCGGCGGAACACCGCGTCCACCGGCAGCATGCGGATGCCCATCACCGCCTCCTGCAGCTCGCGGGTGTTGCGCTCGAGCTGGGCCAGCGCCGCCTCCATGCGCTCGGCGACCTCCACGCCCAGGCCCGTGCCGAGCTGCTGCAGCATGGAGCGGGTGATGACCAGCTCGCCGACCAGGTTGACCAGCGCGTCCACCTTGGCCACGTCGACCCGGATCGAGCTCTCGCCCTCGTGCGCCGGCGCGCCGCGCGCGGCGCTTGCGGCCGGCGCTTCGTCGGCGGCCACGGCGGATGCGTCGCCGGCCGCGGGCGACGGCGGCGGCAACGGTTCGATCGCCAGCCGGCACTCGTCCTCGACCCAGGCGAACACGTCCTCGACCGCCGCGCGCGGAACCGGCGCATCCAGCCGCAGCGACCAGCCGATCGCCGCCTGCAGCGGGTCGAGTGCCTCGAACGGGGGCAGCGCGTCCAGCCGCGCCTGCACCTGCAGCGGGCCCAGCGCCTCCAGCGCGCGCAGCAGGGCGATGGGGTCGTTGCCGCGCATGAACAGCGTCGGCTCGGGCTGGAACTCGATCCGCCAGCCCGCGGCGGCGTTCGTGTCCGGCGCGGTCGCGCGCGGCCCGTCGCTGGCCTCGCCCAGCAGGGCCTGCAGGCGCGCGTCCATCGCCCGCACCTGCGCCGGGTCGGCCGGGCGCCCGTGCTCGGCCTCGGCCAGCAGCGCGCGCAGCACGTCCACCGAGGCCAGCATCGCGTCGATGTCGGCAGCGCCCACCGCGCGCGTGCCGGCGCGGATGCGGTCGAGCAGGGTCTCCAGCGCATGGGTGAGCGCGGCCACGGCGTCGAAGCCGAAGGTGGCCGCGCCGCCCTTGATCGAGTGCGCGGCGCGGAACACCGAGTTGAGGGTCTCCGCGCCGCGTTCGCCGGCGTCCATGGCCAGCAGGCCGGCCTCCATCGCATCCAGCCCGTCGCGGCTTTCCTCGAAGTAGGTGGCGTGGAACCGCTGCAGGTCGATGCTCACGTGCGCGCTCCGGCGGCGGCCGCTCAGCCCACGACGCGGCGGACGGTGGCGACCAGCTGGTCGGGATCGAACGGCTTGACCAGCCAGCCGGTGGCGCCGGCGGCGCGGCCGTCGGCCTTCTTGTCGGCGGCCGACTCGGTGGTGAGCATCAGCAGCGGGGTGAACTTGTAGTCCGGCAGCTGGCGCAGCTCGCGGATCAGCGCGATGCCGTCCATGTTGGGCATGTTGACGTCGGTGATCACGGCGTTGAAGCGCGCCCCGCGCGCCCGCTCCAGCGCGATCGCGCCGTCCTCGGCCTCGTCCACCGCGAAGCCGGCCGAGGTCAGGGCGAAGGACACCATCTGGCGCATCGAGGCCGAATCGTCCACTACAAGAATGCGAGCGCTCATGCGGCGTTCTCCACGGGCTGCTGTTGGTTTTCGGGGACGTCCGCGAGGCCGAGCGCGGCCTCCAGGCCCAGGGTGCGCGCGGCGCCGCGCAGCGCATCGCTGCAGGCCGACCAGGCGGTGTCCTCGCCGGCGGCCTCGCGCGCCAGGCGCCAGGCCAGCAGCACCTGCAGCCCGGCCGCGTGCACGCGCTCGACGGCGCCGCCGTCCACCCGCTGCGGGCCGGCGGCGGCGGCCAGCGTCGCCTTCAGCGCCTCGCAGCGCTCGATGCCGAGATCTGGTTCCAGTGTCACGACGCCCATGGGCTCCCCGGTTGCGGACGGTCCGTACCCGATAGCGGCGTTGATGCGGGATTCTTTAGGAGTGGCGTATCTGGGATGGCCGGCCGAATCCAGCGGATGTTGCGCGTCGCGGAAGCGCGCTGGCTATGCGATCGGGGCTCAGTGCAGCGGCGCCTCCAGCAGCCGCGCGGCGTCGAGCAGCAGGATCACCTCGCCGCCGACGCGGGCGATGCCGCGCACGCGCGGGTCGCCGACGGGGGCGAGGCGGGCGGTGTGCGCGGGCTCGATGCGGTCGTCGCCGATTTCCGCGACGTCGTCGATCGAATCCACCCGCAGGCCGAGCACGTCGCCGCCGGCCTCGAGCACGATCACCCGCGTGGCCGGGGTGTCGGCGACCGCGGCCTCGCCGAGGTGCAGGCCGAGATCGACCACCGGCACCACCTGGCCGCGCAGGTTGATCAGCCCGGCCACCGCGGGATCGGCGCCGCGCAGCGGCAGCAGCGGCGCCGGCCGCACCACCTCGCGGATCTTCAGCAGCTCCAGCGCGTAGACCTGGCCGCCGCAGCGCAGGCGCAGCCAGCGGGCGCTGCGCTCGGCGGCGCGGCGGCGCGGGGCGGCGGCATCGCCGGCCGGGGACTCGGGGGCATCGACCGCGGCGGCCGCGGCCGCCGGCGGCACCGGGCGAGCGGTGGCGGGCGGTGCCGGTGCGGCTGCCGGCGGCGTCGGCGGTGCCGGCTGCGGTGCCAGCAACAGCCCGACGTAGTCGTCGATCGCGGCCTCGGCGCTCACGCGGCGCGCTCCATCGGCCGGCCGGCGGCGAGCAGCCAGTCGAGCGCGCGCGCGTAGGCGCCCATCGCGCGGCCGGGCGGCTCGCCGCTGGAGACCTGCCGCGCCAGGACCTCGGCGTTGGCGAGCTGGGTGTCCACCGGCACCGCCTGGTCCCAGGCGCGGTCGGCGTAGTCCTCGTGCAGGCGCGCCAGGGTCTCGCGGCCGGCGCGGGTGCGGCGGTCGTACAGGGTGGGCAGCACCGCGACCGGCAGCGGCCGCTGGCGCGAGCGCTCGACCATGGCCGCGGTGCGGCACATGCCGGCCAGCCCGTGCAGCGCCAGCGGCTCGCACTGGGTGGGCACCACCAGGCGGTCGGCGGCCGCCAGCGCGTTGACCATCAGCAGGCCGAGCGTGGGCGGGCAGTCGAGCAGCACGTGATCGTGGGCGCCGCGGTGGCGTTCCAGCGCCTGCGACAGCGCCAGGCCGAGGCCCGGCTGGTTGGCGCTGCGCCGCTCCAGCGTGGCCAGCGCGGTCTGCGCGCAGACGAAGTCCAGGCCGTCGACCGGCGAGCGCCGCAGCAGCGCGGCGAGGGTGGCCGGCGGCGCGGCGAACAGGTCCACCGTGCCGTCGGGCTGCGGCTCGCCGGACACGCCGAAGGCGCGGGTGAGCGAGGCGTGCGGGTCGAGGTCGAGCAGCAGCACGCGCTGGCCGCGCGCGGCCAGCAGGCGGCCCAGCGCCAGCGTGGTGGTGGTCTTGCCCACGCCGCCCTTCTGGTTGGCGATCGCCCAGACGTGCATCAGCCGTGTCCTCGCTCGTGGGGTCGGTGGGAAGCGGACGGCGCGGCGGCGGCCACCGCGCCGGCGTCGCGCTGCGGCAGCGGCGCCGGCGGCAGGTCGGCCTGGCGCGCGCCCGGGGTGTCGGGCGCGGCCAGTACCATCAGCACCACGCGGCGGTTGGCGTTGCGCCCGGCCTCGGAGGCGTTGTCGGCCTTGGGCCGGTGCTCGCCGTAGCCGACCAGCACCAGCCGTTCCGGGGCGACGCGCTCGCGCACGAACAGGTGCACCACGCTGGCCGCGCGCGCGGCCGACAGTTCCCAGTTGGACGGGAACTGCGCGGTGCGGATCGGGCGGTCGTCGGTGTAGCCCTCCACCCGCACCGGGTTGGGGGTGTCGCGCAGCAACCGCGCCACGCGCGCCAGCAGCGCCTGCGCGGACGGATCGAGCGCGGCGGAACCGGTCGCGAACAGGATGTCGCTGTTGATCTCCACTTCCAGCCACAGGTCGGCGCGCTGCACGCTGACCAGGCGCGCGCGCACCATGTCCGACAGCGCGTCCTCCAGCTGCGCGGCGATCGCGCCCAGCTGCCGGCGCGAGGCGGCCGCCGCCTCGCGCTCGGCGCCGCCCGCGCGGTCGCTGCGGCGGCGCGACTCCAGCAGCGGCTGCAGCGGCGAGTCCAGCACCGGCGACGGCGCCTCCGGGCCGTGGCGGGCGCCGGAGGGGATCGGCGTCGGGCGGCCGAAGTCGGACTCGCGGCGGTTGCTCTCGCCGAGCTGGATCGGCGCGATGGCGCGCGGGGTGCCGCTGAAGGCGTTGGCCAGCGAGTCGGCCATGACCCGGTACTTGCCCTCGTTGAGCGAGGACACCGCGTACATCACCACGAAGAAGGCGAGCAGCAGCGTCATGAGGTCGGCGTAGGGGATCGCCCAGGCCTCGTGGTAGCCGTGCTCTTCGTGCTGCCGCCTGCGCCGCGCCATCTCAGTGCAGGAAGCCGGCCAGACGCGCCTCGATGTTGCGCGGGTTCTCGCCCTGGGCGATCGCGATCAGGCCCTCGATCACCAGTTCGCGCTCGCCGCTGCGGCGGCCGATCAGGCTCTTGAGCTTGGCCGCCATCGGCAGGAACAGCAGGTTGGCCGAGGCGATGCCGTAGATGGTGGCGGTGAACGCGGCGGCGATGCCGTGGCCGAGCTTGCTGGGATCGGCCAGGTTCTGCATCACCGCGATCAGGCCCAGTACCGCGCCGACGATGCCCAGCGTCGGCGCGTACACGCCCATGCTCTCGAACACCCGCGCCGCGGCCAGGTCCTGGCGCTCCTCGCCCTCCAGGTCGATCTCCAGCATGTGCCGGATCGATTCCGGTTCCAGCCCATCGACCAGCATCTGCAGGCCCTTGCGCACGAACGGATCGGGGTGGGCCTCGACATGACTCTCCAGCCCGAGCAGGCCCTGCCGGCGCGAGACGTGGCTCCATTCCAGCAACTGCGCGACCAGCGCCCGGCGATCGGCGACCGGCGGCCTGAGCGTCCAGCGCGAGATGCGCAACGCGCGCGCGAACACCGGGCGCGGGGTGTGCAGCAGGATCGCGGCGATGGTGCCGACGATGACGATCACGAACGCCGCCGGCGACCACAGCGCGCCGAGCCCGGCGCCCTTGAGCACGCTGCCCCCGACCAGGGCGGCCAGCGCGAGCAGGAGTCCGACGACGCTGAAGATGTCCATGACCGCGGTATCGGCGCGGAGGGGGCCGGACTTGAGGGCTGGAGGGAGCCGGGACTCGAGATTCGGGACTCGGGACTCGGGACTCGGCAAAGCCGATGCCCCGCAAGCTGGGGCCATTCCGCTTTTCCCTTCCCCCGCAAGCGGGGGAAGGTGCCGAAGGCGGATGGGGGCAGGCCGCAGGCGTGCAAAAGCCGCCCTCATCCGGCGCTGCCTTGCGGGAGAAGGAACAACGTGCCTCGCTTGCGGGAGCAGCGACGGTTCGCCTCCTCCCGGTTCGTCTCAGCCTGCGATCCCGGGACCCGAGTCCCGGGTCCCGGGTCCCGGCTTCAACGCGTCCACGTCGAGGATCAGCGCCAGCCGGCCGTCGCCGATCAGGGTGGCGCCGGCGTAGCCGGGCAGGCCGCGCAGGGCGCGCGGCAGCGGCTTGATGACGACTTCCTCGCGGCCGCGCACGGCGTCCACCACCAGGCCGAAGCGGTGGTCGCCGCGTTGCAGCACGACGATGGTCAGCAGCGGTGCGTCGGGTGCCGGCTGGCCCAGCCAGCGGCGCAGGTCCAGCAGCGAAAGGGTGTGCGAGCGGCGGTCCAGGGCGGCGCGTCCGTCGAACCAGTTCACCGCGGATGCCGGTGCGTGCAGCACCTCCTGCACCCGCGCCAGCGGCAGCGCGTAGGCGTCGCCGGCGGCGTGCACCAGCAGGGTGGGCAGGATCGCCAGCGTCAGCGGCACGCGCAGCGAGAAGCGGCTGCCGCGGCCCAGTTCGGAATGGACCTGGATCTGCCCGCTCAGCTCGCGGATGCGCGACTGCACCACGTCCATGCCGACGCCGCGCCCGGAGATGTCGCTGACTTCGCTGCGGGTGGAGAAGCCGGCCAGGAACACCAGGTTGAGGCATTCCTCCGGGCTCAGCCGCGCCGCCGATTCTGCGTCGATCAGGCCCTTCTCGCGGGCCTTGGCGCGCAGGCGCTCGGGGTCGATGCCGGCGCCGTCGTCCTCGACCTCGATGCCGACGTAGTCGCCCAGCTGCTGGGCGACCAGCCGCACGCGCCCGGCGCGCGGCTTGCCGGTGGCCTCGCGCAGCGCCGGCGGCTCGATGCCGTGGTCGATGGCGTTGCGCACCAGGTGCACCAGCGGATCGGCCAGGGCCTCGACCAGGTTGCGGTCCAGCTCGGTCTCGGCGCCGACCAGCTCCAGCTCGACTTCCTTCTCCAGCGAGCGGGCGACGTCGCGCGCGACCTTGGGGAAGCGCGAGAACACCTTGCCGACCGGCTGCATGCGCATGCGCATGACCGCGCCCTGTAGGCGGGCGGTGGCGTTGTCCAGGCTGCCCACGGCGTGGTCGAGCGCCTCGTCGCGCAGGCGCGCGCGCAGGGTCTTGAGGCGGTTGCGGGCCAGCACCAGCTCGCCGACCAGATCGACGATGGCATCGAGCCGGCGGGTGTCCACGCGCACGCTGTGCTCGCGCTCGGCGCTCGCGACCGGTGCGGCCGGCGGTGGTGGAGGCGGTGGTGGCGGCGGGGAGGCCGGCGGGGGCGGGGCGGGCGCGGCCGCGCTTGCGGCGCCCGGGGCGCCGCCGCCGTGCAACTGGTCCAGCAGCGCCTCGAATTCGTCGTCGCCGATCGGGTCGGCCGCCGCGCCGGCCGGCGGCGCGGCGGCGGTCGGCGCTTGGCCCGGGGCGCCGCCGCCGTGGAGCCGGTCCAGCAGCGCCTCGAACTCGTCGTCGTCGATGGTGTCGGCGGCGGGCCGTTCCAGCGCGAAGGCGGCGAGCAGTTCCGCCGGGGCGGACGGCACCGGCGCGCCGGCCTCGATCGCGGCCACCATCGCCTGCAGCCAGTCCAGCGAACGCTGCGCGGCGTCGAAGTGGCGCGGCAGCAGGCGCGCATCGCCGCTGCGCGCGGCGCCCAGGGTTTCCTCGGCGGCGTGGCACAGCGCCACCAGCGCGGTGGCGCCGAGGAAGCCGCCGCCGCCCTTGAGGGTGTGGAAGGCGCGGAACACCGCGTCGAGGCGCGCGCGGTCGTCCGGCGCGCGTTCCAGCTCGACCAGTTGCGCGCCCAGGTCGTCGAGCAGCTCGCGCGCCTCGATCACGAAGTCGGCGGCGATCTCGGGCGAGCAGGCCGGCACGGCGCTAGAGCCCCAGGCGCGAGAGCAGGTCGTCGGCGGCGTCCTGGTCCACGGCATCGCGATCCAGGCCGGCGACCGCCGGGCCGTGGCCGCGCGGGGAGGCCGCGCCCGGCTCGCGCGGCGGCAGCCCCAGCGCGCCCAGGTTCTCGTGCACGCCGCGGACGATGCCGGCGACCCGGCGCACGATCTGGCCGCCGAGATCCTGGTGGCTCTGCGCCAGCGCCATGTCCTGCAGGTCCAGGCGCAACGCCGCGGCGAGCTGCGCCTGCGCCGGATCGAGCGCGCCGTCCTGTAGGCGCGCGACCAGCGTGCGGGCGTGGTCGATCAGGTCCAGGGTGCGGTGGGTGGCCTGCTCGGTCATCGCCACCACGTGGTCGAGGCGGGCGCAGGCGTCATCGAGGCCGCCGTCGCCTTCGGCGGGCGGTGGCAGGGCGCCCAGCGCCTGCTCCAGTTCGCGCGCCAGCCGGCTCAGGCCCTGCACCAGGCTGCGCGTGCGCGCCCCGGCCAGGGCATCGACGTGGCGGCGCCAGGCCGGTTCGTCGTCGCGCTCCAGCGCGTCGAGCGCATCGTGCAGGCGCTGCAGCAGCCAGGCGCGGTCGCCGGCGTCGGTCGCGGCGGCGGGCGCCGCGCTCATGCCGGGGCCCCCAGCCGGTCGAAGATGCGGCCCAGCTTCTCGGCCAGGGTCTGCGCGGTGAACGGCTTGATGATGTAGCCGTTCACGCCGGCCTGCGCGGCCTCCACGATCTGCTCGCGCTTGGCCTCGGCGGTGACCATCAGCACCGGCAGCGCGCGCAGCCGCGCGTCGGCGCGGATCGCGCGCAGCAGCTCGATGCCGGTCATGCCGGGCATGTTCCAGTCGGTGATCACCAGCTCCACCGCCTCCTGCCGCAGCACCGCCAGCGCGCTGTGCCCGTCCTCGGCCTCCACGGTGTCGTTGAAGCCGAGGTCGGCCAGCAGGTTGCGGATGATCCGCCGCATCGTCGAGAAGTCGTCGACGATCAGGATGCGCATGTTCTTGTTCAAGGCGTGCTCCGTGAGGGGCGTGGCATGGGCTCAGGCCTCGTCGGCGATGCCGGTGTCGGCGAGTTCGAAGGCGCTCAGGCGGCCGCGCAGGCGCAGCACCGCCTGGCCGTGGATCTGGCACACGCGCGATTCGCTCACGCCCAGCACCGCGCCGATCTCCTTCAGGTTCAGCTCGCGCTCGTAGTAGAGCGACAGCACCAGTTGCTCGCGCTCGGGCAACTGGCCGATGGCGGCGACCAGCTCGCGGCCGAACTCGCCGCGCAGCAGCGCCTCCTGCGGGGTCGGGCCGCCGCCGCGCGCGGCGGGCTCGACCTCGCCGTGGTCCTCGACGTGCGAATCCAGGCTCAGCACCTGCCCGCGCGCGGCGTCCTCGACCAGGCGCAGGTACTCGTCCAGCGGCAGGCCCATGCGCTCGGCCACCTGCTGCGGCGTGGCCGGCCGCCCGCTGGCCTGCTCGATCTCGCGGATCGCCGCCGCGGCCTCGCGCGCGCGCCGGTGCACCGAGCGCGGCACCCAGTCGCCGCGCCGGATCTCGTCGATCATCGCGCCGCGGATGCGGATCGAGGCGTAGGTCTCGAACGACGCGCCCTGGTCGGCGTCGTAGCTGCGCGAGGCCTCCAGCAGGCCGATCATGCCGGCCTGGATCAGGTCGTCGACCTCGACGCTGGCCGGCAGCCGCGCGGCCAGGTGGTGGGCGATGCGGCGCACCAGTTCGGCGTGCCGCTCCAGCGGGTCGGGGGCGGTCGCGCGCTGGACCGCCTGGTACTGGCGGGCGGCGAGGCTCATGCCGGCGCTCCCTGCCGGAGCATGCGCTCGACGAAGAACTCGACATGGCCGCGCGGCGCCGGCGGCGCCTGCCAGCGCGCGGCGCGGCGGGCGATCTCCACCAGCGCGCGCGCCGACGGGCTGCCCGGATAGGCGCGCACCACCGCCTGCTGCCGCTGCACCGACATCCGCAGCCAGTCGCACTGCGGCACCGCGCCCAGGTAGTTCAGCGAGACGTCGCCGATGAAGCGCTCGCAGACCCGGGCGAGCTTGTCGTACAGCGCGCGGCCCTCGCTGGCGCCGCGCACCATGTTGGCCACCACCTGCACCCGGTCCACGCCGCGCTCGCGGCACAGCACCTTGATCAGCGCGTAGGCGTCGGTGATCGAGGCGGGCTCGTCGCAGACCACCACCAGGGTGTCCTGCGCGGCCTGGCAGAAGGTCAGCACCGAGTCGGTGATGCCGGCGGCGGTGTCGATCAGCATCACGTCCAGCTCGCGCTGCAGCTCGTCGAACATGTGCACCAGGCCGGCGTGCTCGGCCGGCCGCAGCTCGGCCATGTGCCGGCGGCCGGAGGCGGCGGGCACGATCAGCAGGCCGCCCGGGCCTTCCACCAGCACGTCCTCCAGGCCGCAGCGCCCGGCGACCAGGTCGGCCAGGGTGCGGCGCGGTGACAGGCCCAGCAGCACGTCCACGTTGGCCAGGCCCAGGTCGGCGTCGAGCAGCAGGGCGCGCCGGCCGAGGTCGGCCAGGGCGATGCCGAGGTTGACCGAAACGCTGCTCTTGCCCACGCCGCCCTTGCCGCCGGTCACGGCGAGCGTGCGCACGGGCTTGAGCGGCATCGAGGGCGTGGGCATCTGCACGGGCTCAGGCGACGGCATGGTGGGGCTCCGGGTCGGCGTGCACCGGGTCGATGGGCTTATCGGCATCGCGGCGCAGATCTTCAAGGCGCAGGACCAGGCGGGCGGCGTTGGCGCGGTGCAGGTCGTCGGGCACGCGCTGGCCGTCGGCGATCCAGGTCAGCGGCAGCTGGTGGTCCACCGCCACCGACAGCGCGCCGCCCAGGCGGCCGGTCTCGTCCAGCTTGGTCAGGACCGCGCCCTGCGGGCGCGCGCCCTCGAAACGGCGCACCGCCTCGTCCAGATCGGCGAAATGGGTGTTGGCCGGCAGCACCAGCAGGGTGCGGACCTGGCGCGCCGCGCGCAGCCAGTGCAGCTGGCGCGCCAGCGCGCGGTCGCGCTGGCTCAGCCCGGCGGTGTCCACCAGCACCAGGCGGTAGTCGTCCAGGCGCTGCAGCAGGCCGAGCAGGGCGGCCTCGCTGTCGGCCTCGTGCACGGCGATGCCGAGCTGGCGGCCGTAGCCGTGCAACTGCTCGCGGCCGCCGATGCGCTGGGTGTCGGTGGTGACCAGGGCGACGTCGCGCGGCTGGTGCTGGGCGGCGTACAGCGCCGCCAGCTTGGCGATGGTGGTGGTCTTGCCGGCGCCGGTGGGGCCGACCAGGGCGATCACGCCGCCCTCGTGCAGCGGATCGACCGGGCAGATCGGCAGCCTGCGCGCGATCAGGCCCAGCATCAGCCCGCGCGCGCGATGCGCGGCGGCGTCGGCCGGGATCTGCATGGCCACGTCGCGGGTGAGTCCGGCATCGAAGCCGTAGTCCTCCATCAGCGCCATCGCCTCGGCGCGCACCGGCGCGCCACGCAGGCGCTCGTCGGTCAGGCGCAGCATCTCGCGCTCGATCAACTGCCGCATCTGCGCCAGTTCCTCGCGCATGCGCGCCAGTTCGCCGTCGCTGGCCGGTGCCGGCGGCGCCGGGATCGCCTCGCGCGGGGCCGCCGCGACGGCCGGCCGCCGCGCCGCGATCGCCGGCGACGGCGAGCCGGCGGCGGCGCGCGGTCCGGCCGCCGGCGGCGCCGCGTCCGCCGGCGCCAGCGAGCGCAGCCAGCGTTCCGACGGCGCCAGCGGCGCGGCGGGTGCGGCGGGCGGCACGGCCGGGCCCGGCCGCGCATCCTCGATCTCGCGCCGCGCCTCGTCGAGCGCATGCTGGACGAAGGCCTCGTCGTAGTTGCTCGCCGCCACGATCTCCACGCCCTCCTCGGAGCGGCGATTGGACAGGATCACCGCCTCCGGCCCGAGCGCCTCGCGCACCCGCTGCAGCGCACCGCGCATGTCCGCGGCGACGAATCGGTGGAGTTTCATGCGCGAGAGGCCAGGGGCCAGGGGCCGGAGGCCGGGGAAGGCGCGGGGAATCCGAACTCGTGTTGATGTCTTGCGCTCATGTGCCTCTCCGATTCGATCTCTGGCCTCTGGCCTCTGGCCCCTGGCCCCTGGCCCTGGTCAACTCACCGTCCCCACCAGCTTCAGCCGCTTTTCCTCCGGCACCTCGCCGTAGGCCAGCACCGAGAGGCTGGGGACGCTGTGGCGCACCAGGCGCGCGAGGGCGGCGCGTACCGGGCCGGGCACCAGCACCACCGCGGGCTCGTTGCGCGCGTCCTGGCGGCTTGCGCAGTCGGCCAGGCTTTGCTGCAGGCGCTCGGCCAGGCCGGGCTCCAGCGCGGTGCCGCCGCCCTGGGCGGAGTCCTGCAAGACCCGTTCCAGCGCCGGGGCCAGGGTGTAGACGGGCAGTTCCTCGGCGCCGCCGGCGATCTCCTGCACGATGAAGCGGCCCAGCGCGGTGCGCACTGCGGCGGTGAGCTGGCCCGGGTCCTGGGTGTGCGCGGCGTGCTCGACCAGCGCCTCGGCGATGCGCCGCAGCTGCCGCACCGGGATCCGCTCGACCAGCAGGTTCTGCAGCACCCGCGCCACCACCGACAGCGGCAGCGATTTCGGCGACAGGTCCTCGGCCAGCTTGGGCGCGCTGCGCGCCAGCGTGGCCAGCAACTGCTGCACTTCCTCGTGGCCGAGCAGCTCCGGCGCCTGTTCGCGCACCACGTGCGACAGATGCGTGGCGATGACGGTCGCCGGATCGACCACGGTGTAGCCGGCCGCCTCGGCCTGGGCGCGCTGCGGCGGCAGGATCCACAGCGCGTCCAGCCCGAACGCCGGGTCCTTGCCGGGCAGGCCCTCGATCGGGCCGAGGGTGCCGCCGGGATCGAGCGCGAGCAGGCGGTCGGGGTGGACCTCGGCGCTGGCCACCGGCACCCCGTGCACCAGCAGCCGGTAGGCGGCCGGCGCCAGTTCCAGGTTGTCGCGGATGTGCACCGGCGGGATCAGGAAGCCGATGTCCTGGGTGAGCTTGCGCCGCACCGCCTTGATCCGCGCCATCAGCTCGCCGCCCTGGGCGGTGTCGACCAGCGGGATCAGCCGGTAGCCGACCTCCAGGCCGAGCGGATCGGCCGGGCGCAGGTCGTCCCAGCCGATCTCGGTCGCGGCGGCCTGTTCCGGCGCGGGCAGCGCGGCGTCCGCGCGCTCGCCGGCCTCCGCGCCCAGGCTGCGGCGGCGCAGCGCCCAGGCCGCGTAGCCGACGATCGCCGCCAGCGACAGGAACGCCAGGTTCGGCATGCCCGGCACCAGGCCGACCAGCAGCAGGATGGTCGCGGCGATGGCCAGCGCGCGGTGCTGGCCGAAGACCTGGCCGCCGACCGCGCCGCCCAGGTCCTGCGCGCGCGAGGCGCGGGTGACCAGCAGCGCGACCGCGGAGGAGACCAGCAGCGCCGGGATCTGCGACACCAGCCCGTCGCCGATCGACAGCAGGGTGTAGGTGGACGCCGCATCGGCGGCGCTCATGCCGTGCTGGAGCACGCCGATCGCCAGGCCGCCGATCATCGTCACCAGCAGGATCAGGATGCCGGCGATGGCGTCGCCGCGGATGAACTTGCTGGCGCCGTCCATCGCGCCGTAGAAGTCCGCCTCCTGGCGCACCTCGTCGCGGCGCGCCTTGGCCTCGTCGCGGGTCAGCAGGCCGGCGTTGAGGTCGGCGTCGATGGCCATCTGCTTGCCGGGCATGGCGTCGAGGATGAAGCGCGCGGTCACCTCCGACACCCGCCCCGCGCCCTTGGTGATGACCACGAAGTTGATGATGGTCAGGATCGCGAAGGCGACGATGCCCACCGCGAAGTTGCCGCCGACCACGAACTCGCCGAACGATTCGATGACCTGGCCGGCCGCGCCGTGGCCGTCCTGGCCGTGCAGCAGGATCACCCGGGTGGAGGCCACGTTGAGCGCCAGGCGCAGCATCGTGGTCAACAGCAGCACGATCGGGAAGATGCTCAGGTCCAGCGGGCGCTGCACGTGGATCACCGCCAGCAGCACCACCAGCGAGATGGCGATGTTGAAGCTGAAGAGCGCGTCGAGCACGACCGGCGGCAGCGGCACCACCACCATCGCCAGCAGCGCCAGCACCAGCAGCGGCGCGCCCAGGCCGGTGCGCAGCAGGTCCAGCAGGCGCCGCGGCGCGGCCGGGGCGAGCGCGCTCATCGCGCGCCCCCGGCGTCGCCTTCGTCGATCTCGATCGCGTCCAGCGCCGGCGGCGGCGTGCCCGGCCGCCAGGCGCGCAGCTGGTAGACGTAGGACAGCACCTGGGCGACGGCGGCGTAGAGCTTCACGGGGATTTCCTGGCCGATCTCCGCCTCCCGATACAAGACCCGTGCCAGCGGCGGCGCCGAGACCAGCGCGACCCGGTGCGCCTGGCCGATCTCGCGGATGCGCAGCGCCACCTCGTCCACGCCCTTGGCGACCACCCGCGGCGCGCGCATGCGGCCGCCGTCGTAGCGCAGCGCGACCGCGTAGTGGGTCGGGTTGACCACGATCGCGTCGGCGGTGGGCACCGCCTCCATCATTCGCCGCTGCGACATCTGCATCTGCAACTGGCGGATGCGGCCCTTGACCTCCGGCCGGCCCTCGCTTTCCTTCAGTTCCTCGCGCAGCTCCTGGCGGGTCATCTTCAGCTTCCGCCGCCAGTTCCATTTCTGGTACGGCGCATCCAGCAGCGCCAGCAGCGCCAGCGCGGCGGCGGTGGCCATCAGCACCCACAGCGCGAAGCGCAGGCCGTCGCGCGCGGCATGCTCCAGCGGCTGCTGCAGCATCGCGCGCAGGGCGGGCAGGCGCGGCCACAGGCACAGCGCCGCGGCGGCGCCCACCAGCGCCACGCGCAGCAGCGACTTCAGCAGTTCGGCCAGGCCCTCCGGCCCGTAGATGCGCTTCAGGCCGGCCAGCGGATCGAGGCGCTTGAGGTCGGGCACCAGGCCCTTCGAGGACACGTTGAACCCGCCCATCAGCGCCGGCGCCACGAAGCACGCCAGCAGCGCCACCAGCAGCAGCGGCGCCAGGATCCAGGCGAAGCCCAGCATCAGCCCGCCCATGTGGCCGAGCAGCAGGTGCGGCGCATCCAGCAGCGCCCGGTCCGGGCTCAGCGCCTGCCGCATCCAGTCCAGCGCGCGCGCGCTCAGGCCGCCGCCCAGCGCCAGCAGCGCGGCGACGCAGGCGCCGAACACCGCCACCGTGGACAGCTCGCGCGAGCGCGCCACGTTGCCCTGTTCGCGGGCTTCGCGTAGGCGCTTCTCGCTGGGCTGTTCGGTCTTTTCCTGACCGTCCTCGTTCTCGGCCATGATCGCAGCGGCTCACGGGTACGGCGCGGACGATGCAAGCGATGTGCCGGGGGGCAGGGGTCAGGGGCCAGAGGCCGGAGGCCGGAGGCCAGGGAAGGGCAAAAGCAGGGGAATCGCGATGATCGCGAGAGCCCGCTTCACCCTGGCCCCTGGCCTCTGGCCCCCGACCCCTGGCTTACCGCGTCAGCCGCGCGGCGGCGTCGAAGGCGGCGTCGTAGAGCGCCTGCACGGGCGGGCCCAGCTCGCCGGCCAGCACCGCGATCAGGAACAGGCCGATCAGCACCGAGACCGGCAGGCCGAGCTGGATCGGGTTGAGCGCGGGTGCGGCGCGCGAGAGCACGCCGAAGGCCAGGTTGACCGCCAGCATCGCCACCATCACCGGCAACGCCAGGGTCGCCGCGCCGCGCAGCACCGCGGCGAAGAAGGCCGGCGCCACCGCCAGCGCGGCGGCGGGATCGGGCAGGGCCGCGCCGATCGGCAGCGCGTCGTAGCTGCGCACCAGCAGCGCGACCATCGCCAGGTGGCCGTTGGCGGCGAAGAACAGCAGCCCGAACGCGAGATAGAACCATTGCCCGACCACGCCGGAGTTGACCCCGCGCAGCGGGTCGCTCATCTGCGCGAACGACAGGCCGGTGCCCTGCGAGATCAGCTCGCCGGCCAGCGCGCCGGCCTCGAACACCAGCCGCAGCATGAAGCCCATCGCCACGCCGACCGCCAGTTCGCGCGCGATCGACAGCACGGTGGCGGCATCGAAGCCGCGCCACGCCGGCGGCGCCGGCAGCAGCGGCGCCAGCGCCAGGGCCAGCGCCAGCGCGGCCATGACCCGGATCCGCGCCGGCAGCGCGCGGGTGCCGATCAGCGGCATCGCCATCAGCAGCCCGCCGACCCGCAGCGCGGTCCACAGCAGGGTGCCGATCATGCCGAAGGCCTGCTCGCCGTCGATGGCGACCGCGGTGACGGCGTCCATCGGGCGCTCAGCCGATCAGGTGCGGGATGCGGTGGAACAGCGTCACCGTATAGTCCACCAGGTAGCTCAGCAGGAACGCCCCCAGCGCGAACAGCGCCGCGGTCAGCGCCGCCGCCTTGGCCACGAAGGCGATGGTCGGCTCGTTGATCTGCGTCGCCGCCTGCAGCACGCCCACCACCACGCCCACCACCAGCACCGTCACCAGCAGCGGCCCACCCACCCACAGCGCGACCTCCAGGCCGCGGCGCAGTTCGGTGAGGGCGAGTTCGGGGGGCATGGGGTCAGGGAGCCGGGACTAGAGGTCAGAGGTCAGAGGTCAGGGGTCAGGGGGAAAAGCAGGACGCATCGAGGCCGAAGCAGTTGCCGCTTTTCCCTGGCCTCTGGCCCCTGGTCTCTGGCCCCTGACCCTGGCCCCCGCTCAATTGAAACTCGCCGCCAGCGTGCCCACCGTCAGCACCCAGCCGTCGACGAGGACGAACAGCAGGATCTTGAAGGGGGCGGAGACCAGCATCGGGGAGAGCATCATCATGCCCATCGACATCAGCACGCTGGCCACCACGAGGTCGATGATGATGAAGGGGATGAAGATCAGGAAGCCGATCTCGAAGGCGGTCTTGAGTTCGCTGGTGACGAAGGAGGCAACCAGGACCTGGAACGGGACCTCGTCGGGGCCGGCGTAGGCGCCGTGCCCGGCCAGGCCGGCGAAGGTCATCAGGTCGGTCTCGCGCACCTGCGCCAGCATGAAGGCGCGCAGCGGCGCGGTGCCGAGGTCCCAGGCGCTGCGGAAGTCGAGCGTGCCGTCGAGCCAGGGCCCGAAGCCGGCGCGCCAGGCCGCTTCCCACACCGGCGTCATCACCAGCGCGGTGAGGAACAGCGCCAGGCCGACCAGCACCTGGTTCGACGGCGTCTGCCCGGTGCCCAGCGCCTGCCGCAGCAGCGCCAGCACCACGATGATGCGGGTGAACGCGGTCAGCACCAGCAGCATCGACGGGATCAGGGTGATCGCCGTCATCAGCAGCAGGGTCTGCAGCGGCAGGCTCACCGGCGCCTCGCCGATCCGGCCGACGGTGACGTCGGGCAGCGCCGGCAGCTGCGGCGCGGCGAGCGCCAGCATCGGCATCGACAGGCACAGCGCGGCGACGAGCACCGCGAGCCGGCGGGAACGGGCGGTCACCTCAGCGGTCCTTGCGCAGTCGCTGCGCGAGCAGTTGCTTGAAGTCGGGCAGCCGCTGCAGCGAGGGCAGTTGCGCCGGCGGCGCTTCGGGCAGCGGCCGCGGCAGGCGGTGCAGGGTGCGCACCCCATTGGCGCCGATGCCCAGCAGCAGCTGTTCGTCGCCAACCTGCACCACCGCCGCGCGCTCCTTGGCGCCCAGCGGGATGCTCGCGACCACGCGCAGGCCGTCGGCCTGGCGGAAGCCGCCGCCGGGCAGGCGCTTGAGCAGCCAGGCCAGGCCCAGGATCAGCCCGAGCACCAGCACCAGGGCGAAGAAGGCGCCGCCCAGTCCCGGCGCCTGCGGGGCGTGGGCGCCGATCGCCGGCGCGGGACGCACGGTCTCCGCGCGCACCGGCGCGGGCGGCGGCGTCGCGACGGCGGCGGCGGCGGCCTCGACGGCGCCCGCCGTGGGCAGGGCATGCAGGGCGCTGGCGAGGATCAACGCAGTCTCCGGATCCGTTCGCTGGGGCTGACCACGTCGGTCAGGCGCACGCCGAAGCGATCGTTGATGACCACCACCTCGCCGTGCGCGATCAGGGTGCCGTTGACGTAGACGTCGAGCGGCTCGCCGGCGCCGCGTTCCAGCTCGATCACCGAGCCGCGGTTGAGCTGCAGCAGGTTGCGGATCGGCATGCGGGTGCGGCCGACTTCCAGCGACAGCGCCACCGGCACGTCGAGGATGACGTCGAGGTTGAGGTCCTGGGCGTCGGCGGGCGTCTCCGCGCGCAGGTCGTCGAAGCGGGCCGGGGCGGCCTCGGGGGCGTCTTGGGGCGTCATGCGGGCGGGTCCTGGGGCTCGGGGCGGCGCGGCGCGCTGGTGCCGGGCGGATGGGTGGCGGTGATCTTGACGACGTTGGCGCCGTTGGCGGTGCCGAAGCGGCCGCTGAAGACCGGGATGTCCTCGACGCAGACCGGCACTTCCTCGGGCAGGTCGATGGGCAGGATGTCGCCCACCTTCAGCCGGGTGAGCTGGCGCAGATCGATGCGGCGCTGCGCGAGCACGCTCGACACCACGACCTCGGCGCTCATCAGCTGCTCGCGCAGGCTGGCGTTCCAGGACTCGTCGCGGTCCACGCGGTCGCTCTGGATGCCGGCGTCGAGCAGCTCGCGGATCGGCTCGAGCATGGAGTAGGGCAGGGTCACGTGGATCTCGCCGCCGCCGCCTTCCAGCTCGACGTGGAAGCGGCTGACCACCACGTACTCGCGCGGGGTGACGATGTTGGCGAAGTGCGGGTTGATCTCGGAGTTGAGGTATTCGCACTCGATGTCGAGCACCGGCGCCCAGGCTTCGGCCAGATCGGCGAAGGTCTGCCGGAGCATCAGCTGGATCACCCGCATCTCGGTGGGGGTGAACTCGCGGCCCTCGATGCGGGTGGGGTAGCGGCCGTCGCCGCCGAAGAAGTTGTCCACCACCGCGAACACCAGCTTCGGCTCGAACACGATCAGGCCGGTGCCGCGCAGCGGCTTGACGCGGATCAGGTTGAGGTTGGTGGGCACGTAGAGCTGGTGCAGGTAGTCGCCGAACTTGACCAGATCGATGCCGCGCACCGAGAGGTCGGCGGAGCGGCGGATCAGGTTGAACAGGCCGATCCGCCACAGCCGCACGAAACGCTCGTTGACCATCTCCAGCGTCGGCATGCGGCCGCGGATGATGCGGTCCTGGCTGGCGAAGTCGTAGGCGCGCGCCTCGCCGGGCGCGGGGCCGGGCTCGGTATCGACCGCGCCGGAATCCACCCCGTGCAGCAGCGCGTCGATCTCGTCCTGGGACAGCAGGTCCTGGCTCATCGCGCGCGCCTCACTGGGTGACGAAGCTGGTGAACAGCAGGTCCTCGGCGCCGGGCCCGCCGGTCTCGGCGCGCATCAGCGCCTGCACCTCGGCCAGCGCCTCGGCCCGCAGCCGTTCCTTGCCGGCGCGGTCGGCGATGCCGGCGTAGGTCTGCTGCGCGAACAGCATCAGCAACCGCGCGCGCAGCGCCGGCTCGTGGCGGCGCAACTGCTCCACCGCGAGCGGATCGCGGCTGAGCAACTGCACCTCCACCTGCAGGTAGCGCGGGCCGGCGGGCGTCTCGTCGAGGTTGACCACGAACGGCGGCGCCATCGGCACGTATTGCGCGGGCGCCGGCAGCGACGAGGCCGGCGCCTGCGGGCGGACGAGGACGAACCATGCCGCGGCGGCGGCCGCGGCGAGTACGGCGACGAGGGCCAGCAGCAGCGGGAGGCGGCGGCGCGGTGCGCGCGCAGGTTTCGAGCGGGCGTCGTCGGCGGCGGGCAAGGGGGCTCTACCTTCTGGAAGCTGCCCGTTGCGATGCAACGGGCGTGCCATGCGGGCGCGGGGCGGGCGAGGCGGCGATCGCGGGTGCGTGCGCGTTGGCGTCCCCGTCGCCCGCCGACGCCGCGCCGGGAACGCGTCGCGCAGGCAGCGGGCGCGCGGCGACCGGCGAGGTGGCGCCGGAAAGCCGTCGCCGCCGGGCGCGCCGGTTTCCCGGCGTCAGGCGTAGGCGTCGAGCAGGCCGCGACGCGGCGCGCGCGCGCCGGCGGGCGCGGTCGCCGACGCGATGTCGGCGGCGCCGGCAGCGTCGTGCCGCGCGGGCGCGTCGGCGTCGGCCATCGGCCCGTCGCGCTGCGCGCCCTGGCCGCCGACGTCGGCGTGCGCCAGCACGAAGCCCTGCTCGCCGAGCAGTTCGCGCAGCCGCGGCAGCTGCTGTTCCAGCGCCTGCCGCACCTCGGGCTGGGCGGCGACGAAGTCGGCCGAGAGCCGGTCGCCGTCCAGGCGCAGGCGGACCTCCACCGGGCCCAGGTCCTGCGGCGAGACGCGGATGCGGGCATGGCCGATGCCGCGCTCGGCCGCCCAGTGCAATTGCGCGCCGACGCGTTCGCCGAAGTCGTCGGCGCCGACTTCGGCCGGCGGCAGCGGCGCTGCGGGCGGCGCCGCTGCCTCGCGCGGCGCGACGGGCGCGGGCAGCGAAGGCAACGCGAACGACGGCGGCTCGGCGTCGCCCGTGTCGGCCGGCGGCGCGGCCTCGGCGGCGGGCGCGGCGAGGTCCGGTTCCGGTTCCGCGACCGCCGCCGCTGCCGCGGGCATGGCGAGGGCGCCCGCGGTCGGCAGAGCGCCCGCGGCGGGCGCGCCGGGGGGCGCCGCCGGCCTCGGCGCGGGAACGACAGGGGCCTCGCCGCCGGGCGGCGCGGCGGCGGCGGCGGGCGGTTCGGCCAGCCCCAGCGCGGCGAGTCCTGGCGGCGGCCACTGCGGCTGCGCCGGCGCCGTGGGCGCGATCGCGGCGCCGTAGGGGGCCTCGGGTGCGGTCTCGTCGGGCGTGGCCTGCTCCGGTGCCGGCCGTTGCGCCGGCGCCGCGTCGCCGCCTTCGCCCTCGCCGGCCGGCGCGGCGGGCTGCCGCCGCGCGAGCGCGCGGGCGAAGCCGTCGTCGGCGGCGGCGGGCGCCCGCGCGCCGCGCGGCGCCGGGGACGCGCCGGCGGCGGTCGGCATCGCCGGCACCACCGGCGTCATGGGCCGGCGCCCTCGGCGGCCTGCGCGGCCAGCCGGGCGCGCCGCGCGCCCAGGTCGTCCAGCTCGCGCTGCGAGCGGCGCTCGTCGACCTGGCGCTCCTGCGCGCGGTAGCTGGCGGCCAGCTGTTCCAGCACCTGCTTGTCGCGGCTGGCCAGCAGCAGCCGGCCGCGCTCGACCTCGACCGTCTGCCGGCTGTGGTCCACGGTGCGGCTCTGCTGCTCGACCGCGCTCTGCAGCCGATCGAGGAAGGCGCGGCGGTTGGCCAGCTGCGCCGGGCTGGTGGCGGCGAGCTGGCTCTGCGCGTAGTCCTCGGCGTAGCGGCGCAGCTCCTCCAGCCGCGCCTCGTGCTGGGCCAGCGTGCGCTGGCGCTCGGCGAGCGCGCGCGCGATCGCGTCCTGGTGGTCCTGGGCGCGGTTCAACAGCGGATCGATGCGGCGGGACGAGGTCATGCGGCGGGTTCCTCCGGGTGCAGCAGGCGTTCGAGCGCCCGACGGCTGTGGTCCAGGTCGGCGGCATGGGCGATGTCCTGGCCCAGGAAGCCGACGATCCCGGGCCAGCGCGCCAGCGCCTCGTCGACGACCGGATCGCCGCCGCGCTGGTAGGCGCCGATGGCGATCAGGTCGCGGTTGGCGTTATAGGCCGCGACCAGGCGCTTGAGCGCGCGGATGCGCTCGCGCCAGGCCGCGTCGGCGATCTCGGTGACCACGCGGCTGACCGAGGATTCGACGTCGATGGCCGGGTACAGCCCGGCGTCGGCGATCCGTCGCGACAGCAGGATGTGGCCGTCGAGGATCGCGCGCGCGGCGTCGGCGATCGGGTCCTGCGGATCGTCGCCCTCGGTGAGCACGGTGTAGAACGCGGTGATCGAGCCGCGGCCCTTGGCGCCGTTGCCGGCGCGCTCGACCAGCGCCGGCAATTTGGCGAACACGCTCGGCGGGTAGCCGCGGGTGGTCGGCGGCTCGCCGACCGACAGGCCGATCTCGCGCTGGGCCTGGGCGAAGCGGGTCAGCGAGTCCATCAGCAGCAGCACGTTGAGGCCCTGGTCGCGGAACCACTCGGCGATGGCGGTGGCGCGGTAGGCGCCGTGCAGGCGCGCCAGCGGCGGCCGGTCGGCCGGCGCGGCGACCACCACCGCGCGCTTCAGGCCGTCCTCGCCCAGGGTGGTCTCGACGAAGTCGCGCACCTCGCGGCCGCGCTCGCCGATCAGGCCGACCACGATCACGTCGGCGGCGGTGAAGCGGGTCATCATGCCCAGCAGCGTCGACTTGCCGACGCCGGAGCCGGCGAACAGGCCCACGCGCTGGCCGCGGCCGATCGGCAGCAACGCGTTGATCGCGCGCACGCCCACGTCCAGCGGCTGGGTGATCGGCTCGCGCGCGAGCGGGTTGATCGCCGTGCCGGCCATGCCGACGCTGCCCTCGGCGCGCACCGTGCCCTTGCCGTCGAGCGGGATGCCGTCGCTGTCGATCACGCGGCCGAGCAGGCCCTCGCCGACCTCGACGCCGCCGCGGCGGCGCACCGGCACCACCCGCGCGTTCGGCAGCAGGCCGTGCAGCTCGGCGCTGGGCATCAGCGAGGTGCGCTCGCCGGCGAAGCCGACGACCTCGGCCTCGACCCAGCCGCCGTCGGCGACTTCCACCTTGCAGGTGGCGCCCATCGGCGCCTCGCAGCCGACCGCTTCCAGGGTCAGCCCGACCGCGCGGCGCAGGATGCCCTCGCGGATCAGCCCGCGGCCGGCGGAGGGGTCGGGGCCGGTGGC
Organism: Luteimonas huabeiensis HB2; assembly: GCF_000559025.1. Lineage (GTDB taxonomy): Bacteria > Pseudomonadota > Gammaproteobacteria > Xanthomonadales > Xanthomonadaceae > Luteimonas > Luteimonas huabeiensis. Next base: position 38,870 of record NZ_JAAN01000021.1, read on the forward strand.
GTCCAGCCGCGCGGCCAGGCGCAGGTTGCGCGCGGCCAGCCAGTCGGCGGGATCGGCCGCGGGCAGGGCGGCGGCGCGCGCGCCGGCCTGGGCGGGCGCGGCGCTCATGCGCCGGCCCCGGCGCGGCGCAGCACGGTCTCGATCGCGCCGCGCAGGCGCGCATCGAGGCTGCCGTCGATGCGCACGCTCTCGGCGTGCACGCGCAGGTCGCCGCGCGCCAGCGCCGGGTCCGGCGACAGCCGCGCGGCCTCGGGCAGCGACAAGAGCGGCGCCAGCGCGGCGATGTCGTCCGGGTGCAGCCGCACCTCGACCTCGCGCGCCGCGCCGCCCACCGCCTCGACGGCCTCGGCGACCAGCTCGGCCAGCAGGCCGGGATCGGCCTCGTAGGCGCGGCCGACCAGGCCGCCGGCGATGCGCGCGGCCAGCTCGCCCAGCGCGGCGACCACTTCGTTCTCCAGCCGCGCCAGCGGCCGCGAGAAGTTGTCCAGGATGCCCTCGATCTGCGCGGTCAGCCGGCGGATCTCGGCCTGGCCCTGGGCCAGGCCCTCGGCATGCCCGCGCGCCAGGCCCTCGGCCAGTCCTTCCTCGCGCGCCTGCTCGCGGATGCGCTCGATCTCCTGCAGCGAGGGCGGGCGCGGCGGCGCGACCGGCGCGGGTTCGGCCGGCGGCGGCGCGTCCAGGGCCGGCGCGCGCCAGCGCACCGCGTTCATACCAGTTCCTCGGCGGCGCCGCCGCCCAGCGCGATCGCGCCCTCGTCGGCCAGCCGCCGCACGATGCCCAGGATCTCCTTCTGCGCCGCCTCCACGTCGGACAGCCGCACCGGCCCGCGCGCCTCCATGTCCTCGAGCAGGATCTCGGCGGCGCGCTGCGACATGTTGCGGGTGATCTTCTCGCGCACGCGCACGTCGGCGCCGCGCAGGGCGACGCCGAGGCGCTCGCCGGAGACCTCGCGCAGCAGCGTCTGCAAGGCGCGGTCGTCCAGCTCGACCAGGTCGTCGAACACGAACATCAGGTCCTGGATGCGCTGGCCGAGCGGCTCATCGATCTTGCGGATCGCCCCCAGCAGGCTCTGGTCCTGGCCGGAGTCCATGAAGTTGAGGATGTTGGCGGCCACCTTGACCCCGCCCACCGCCGAGGACTTCAGGTTCTGGTTGCCGGCGAACTGGCGCTCCATGATCTCGTTGAGTTCGTTGAGCGCGTTGGGCGGGATGCCGTCGAGGGTGGCGATGCGCAGCAGCACGTCGGCGCGCGCGCGCTCGGGCAGCAGCTTCAGGGTGTCGGCGGCCTGGTCGGGGTCCAGGTGCGAGAGCACGATGGCGATGATCTGCGGGTGCTCGTGGCGGACCAGGTCGGCCACCGCGCGCGGGTCCATCCACTTGAGCGTGTCCAGGCCGGTGGTGTTGCGGCCGAGCAGGATGCGGTCGATCAGGCTGCCGGCCTTGTCCGCGCCAAGCGCCTGCACCAGCACCGCGCGGATGTAGTCGTCGGCGCCCACGCCCAGCGAGGTCTGCCGCTCCAGCGCGGCGTGGAATTCCTCCATCACCCCCAGCAGCTGCTCGCGGCTGACCGCGCCCACGGTGGCCATCGCCAGCCCGAGCTTCTGCACTTCCTTCGCGGCCATGTGCTTGAGCACCTCGGCCGCGTCGGCCTCGCCCAGCGACAGCAGCAGCACCGCCGCACGCTGCACCCCGGTGAGGCCGTCACCGCTAGACGGCTGCTTCATCGCCCAACCACCCCTTGACCACCTGCGCCACGCGCTTGGAATCCGTCTTCACCGCCTCGCGGGCCTGCCGCACGCGGTCCTCGTAGGCGTCCGAGGCCAGCGCGATCGGCGCGGGGCCGGGCCCCGCGGCGGAGATCCGCGCGGTGTCCTCGGCCAGCGCCGGCAGCGCGCCGTCGTCGTCGCCGGGCGCCGACAGCTGCGCCTGCGCGGCGTCGTCGCGGCGGCGCGGCATCGGCCCGGCGATCTGTCGCACCGCCGGGCGCACCACGCCGAACAGCAGCGCCAGCACCACCGCCGCGCCCAGCAGCAGGCGGGCGATGTCGTGCAGCAGCGGCCGTTCCCACCAGGCCGGCCCGGCGGGCTCGCCGGCGTCCTCGCGCACGAACGGCGCGTTCATCACCGAGACCACGTCGCCGCGCGCGGCATCGAAGCCCACCGCCTGCCGCACCAGCGCCTCGATGCGCTGCAGTTCGGCGTCGGTCAGCGGCTGCAACGACGCGGCGCCGTCGGCGCCCGCGCGCGGCACGTGGTCCACCAGCACCGCCGCGGTGACCCGGCGGATGCGGCCCGGCGGCTGCCGCACGTGCTGCAGGGTGCGGTCGAGCTCGTAGTTGCGGGTGGCGCTGCGCGAGGTGTCGCCCGGCGCGCTGGCGGCCGCGGCCACCGCCGCCTCCACGCCCGGGTCGTCGACGGTCTCGGGCAGGTTGCTGGTGGCGCCGGGAATGCCCTGCGGGCCGCCGTCGCGGGTGGCGGTCTCGCTGACCTGCTCGCTGCGCAGCTTCGGCGGATCGGCGGCGTACAGCTCGCGCGCCTCCTCGCTGACCGAGAAGTCCATGTCCACGGTCACCTCGGCATTGACCCGGCCGGGGCCGGTCATCGGTTCCAGCAGCTCGCGGATGCGCTGGTTGAACGAGGTCTCCTGCCGGCGCACCTGCTCGAACTGCAGCGCGCTCAGCGCCGCGGCCGGGTCCTGGCCGTCGTTGCTGAGCAGGCGGCCGTTCTGGTCGACCACGGTGACCCGTTCCGGCGCCAGGTCGGGAATGCTGGAGGCGACCAGGTGCACGATGGCGTCCACCTGGCCGCGCTCGAGCGCGGCGCCGCCGCGCAGTTCCAGCACCACCGAGGCGCTGGCCGCCTCGCGCTGGCGGGTGAAGGCCGAGGGCTTCGGGATCGCCAGGTGCACGCGCGCGTCGCGCACCGGGCGCAGCGCGGCGATGGTGCGTACCAGCTCGGTCTCCAGCGCGTGCTGGTAGCGCGCATTCTCCACGAACTGGCTCACCCCGAAGCCGGGATCGCGTTCCATCAGCTCGAAGCCCAGGCGGCCGGACTCGGTCAGGCCGGAGCCGGCCAGCTTCAGCCGCGCGTCGTGGACGTGCGCTTCCGGCACCGAGATCGCGCCGGTGGCGCGGTCGATCTCGAACGGGATCTGCGCCGCGCGCAGCAGGTCGGTGGCCTCGGCGGTGGCCTTGGCGTCGAGCCCGGCGTAGAGCGGCACGTAGCCCGGCTTCTGCGACCAGAAGAACACGATCAGCCCGATCGCGATCGCCGCGGCCAGCAGCAGCATCTTCCCCAGCCGCCGCGCCAGTTGCATCTTCTCCAGGCGGTCGAGCACCTCGACCGCCTTGTCGCCGGCTTGGCCCGCCTTGAGCGCGCCCTTGGAAAGCGAAATCGCCACGTGGTGTCCTCGGTCGGGGCCGCGATCAGAGCGGCATGTTCATGACGTCCTGGTAGGCCTGGACGAGCCGGTTGCGGACCTCGACGGTGGCGCGGAAGGCGACCTGGGAGTGCTGCGCGGCCACCATCACCTTGGCCAGGTCCGCGCCCGGCTCGCCCAGCTCGAACGCGCGCACCAGCTCGCCGGTGCGGTGCTGGGCGGCGTTCACGCCCTCCAGCGCGTTGCGCAGGGTGGCGCCGAAGCTGGGCGTCGCCGCGCCGGCGACGCTTCCCGGCGCGCCGATCGCGCCCGGCGACGGAATCGCGTCGCTGCGCGGCGCGTCGGCGGCCACCGCCGGCCGCGGCACGCCCATCTGGCTCTGGTAGCTGCGGATCTGCGAGAGGATCGAATCGACCGAATGGCTCATGCGAAACGTCGGCGTGCACGGGACGAACCGACCGATGCAAGGCGCGTGCCGGGGGGCAGGGGCCAGAGGCCAGGGGTCAGGGGTCAGGGGTCAGGGGGAGCAGGGCTTCGATCGTGCCTTCAGGCTTTCGCTGACCCCTGGCCCCTGGCCTCTGGCCTCTGGCCCCCGGCCCTCACGCCCCCGCCAGTTCGCGCTCGATGCCGTACTTGCGCAGCTTTTCCGCCAGCGTGGTGCGGCGCAGGCCCAGCAGTTGCGCGGCGTGCGCGACCACGCCGCCGGTGCGCGCCAGCGCCTCGCGGATCAGCCGCAGTTCGATCCCGGCGATGTGGTCGCGCAGGTCCAGGCCGTCCTCGGGCAAGGCCGCGGTGGCGGCGTCGGCCGCATCCGCGCGCGGTGCGGGCGCCTGAGCGGTCGTCGCGGCGACGCCGGCGGGCGCGGCCGCCAGGTGCTCGCGGTAGCGCTGCGGCAGGTCGGCCGCGCGCACCAGGCCGCCGGGGTTGAGCACCGCCAGGCGCTCGACCAGGTTGCTCAGCTCGCGCACGTTGCCCGGCCAGGCGTAGCCGGCCAGCGCGTCCAGCGCGTCGGCGGCGAAGCGGATCTCGCCGCGGCCGCTGCGCGCCAGCTGCGCGGCGATGGTGCGCACCAGCTCGGGCAGGTCCTCGCGCCGCTCGCGCAGCGACGGCATCTCGATCGGGAACACGTTGAGGCGGTAGAACAGGTCCTCGCGGAACTGGCCCTCGCCGATGCGCGCCTCCAGGTCGCGGTGGGTCGCGGCGATCACCCGCACGTCGCACTCGATCGAGCGGTTGCCGCCCACGCGCTCGAAGCAGCGCTCCTGCAGCACGCGCAGCAGCTTGACCTGCATCGGCAGGCTCATGTCGCCGATCTCGTCGAGCAGCAGGGTGCCGCCCTCGGCCATCTCGAAGCGGCCCTTGCGCGCGGTCAGCGCGCCGGTGAAGGCGCCCTTCTCGTGGCCGAACAGCTCGCTCTCCAGCAGTTCCGCCGGGATCGCGCCGCAGTTGATCGCCACGAACGGGCCGTCGCGGCGCGGCGAGCGCTCGTGGATGGCGCGCGCGGCGACCTCCTTGCCGCTGCCGGACTCGCCCAGCACCAGCACGGTGGTGTCGAACGGCGCCACCTGCTCGATCATCCGCCGCAGCCGCTGCACCGCCGCGCTGGCGCCGGTGGGGCCGCGGCCGGCGCCGGACTGCGCGTCGGCATCGATCCGGCGCAGGCTGGCCATGCGCAGCAGGTTCTCCAGCTGGGCGTGGCGCAGCGGGGACTCCAGCGGCCACACCCCGGCCGGGTGCAGGCCGTGCGCCGCGGCGAAGGCCGCCGGTTCCTGGTCGAGCACCAGCACCGGCGGCGGCAGCCCGGCCTGCGCCAGCCAGCCGAAGAAGGCGCGCGCGGGCGCGGCCTCGCCGAGCTCGCCGACCAGGACGGCCATCCAGTCGCTGGGCCGGTGCCGCGCCAGCGCCACCTCGGCGGCGTCGGCCACCCAGCGCGGGCGCAGGTCCATGAACTCCAGCAGCGTGCACAGGCGCTCGGCGCGGCCGCCATCGCTGTCGATGACGAGGATGCGGGGTTCGCTCATGAGGGGTCTCCGGTGGCGTCGCCGGCGTCGTGCAGCCCTTCGAGGATCTGCATGACCTCCTGGACGTAGGACAGCTTGCTGACGAAGTTGTCGGCGCCGGCGCGGGTGGCGTGCTCGCGATGCTCGGCGTCGTCGAAATGGCTGGCGATGACGATGTAGGGCGGATCGTCCTGGGCCTTGATGAGCCGGGCGGCCTGCAGGCCGCCCATCTCCGGCATGGCCAGGTCCATCAGCACCACCCGCGGCCGCAGCGCCTCGGAGCGCTCGATGGCCTCCAGGCCGTTGCCGGCGGTGCCGACCACCCGCAGCCACGGCACCTTGCGGAAGTGGCGCAGCGCGGCGTTGATGAAGCCTTCGTGGTCGTCGACGAGCAGGACGGTGATGGTGTCCATCCGGGTTCCTCAGCCCGCGCGGGCCAGCAGGGAAGGGGGGCACCCGCCGCGGCCGCGCGCGCGCGCCGGGGCGATGCCCAGCTGCTCGCGGTACTTGGCCACGGTGCGGCGCGCGATGCGCACCCCCTGGCGGGCGAGCAGCGCGGCGATCGCCTCGTCGGCCAGCGGCCGCTGCGCAGGCTCGGCCTCGATCAGGCGCCGCACCATCGCCCGCACCGCGGCGCCCGACACGCTCGCGCCTTCCAGCCGCACCGCGAAGAAGCGCTTCATCTCGATGGTACCGCGCGGGGTCTGCAGGTACTTGCCGGTGGTGATGCGCGAGACCGTGGATTCGTGCATGCCGATGGCGTCGGCGATCTCCTTGAGGGTCAGCGGCGCCATCGCCTCCTCGCCGCGTTCCAGGAACGCAGCCTGGCGCTCGACGATCGCGCGCGCGGTGCGCAGCAGGGTGTCGTAGCGCATCGACAGCGCGCGCGCGAACCAGCGCGCCTCGTGCAGCAGTTCGCGCATCGCCGCGCCGCCGGACTCGCCCACCGCGCGCTCGTAGCCGGCGTGCAGCGCCACCCGCGGCGCCGCCGCCGGGTTCAGCGCCACCTGCCAGCCGCCATCGATGCGCCTGACCACGGCGTCGGGCACCACCGCCGCGGCCGTCTCGGGCGCGCCGGCCTCGCCCGGGCGCGGGTCCAGCGACAGGATCAGCCGCACCGCCTCGCGCACGTCGGCTTCGTCGCGCCCCAGCCTGGCGGCGATCGCGGCCAGGTCGTGCGCGGCCAGCGGCGCCAGCGCCTCGGCCAGGATGCGCGCCGCCAGGCGCCGGCCCGGCACGCGGCCGGGCAGGGCGGCCAGCTGCGCCAGCAGGCACTCGCGCAGATCGCGCGCGGCCACGCCCGCGGGATCGCCGTGCAGCAGCCGCTGGCGCACCGCCTCCACCCGCGCCGCGGCGCGGTCGAAGCGGGCGCAGGCGCGCAGCGTCAGCGCCTCCAGCGGCGCGGTCAGGTAGCCGGCGTCGTCGCAGTGCTCCAGCCAGAATGCCGCGATCTCCAACTCGTCGGCGGCCAAGCTGGTCGCCAGCCGCTGCAGGATGCGCAGCTGCGGATCGGTCGACTCGCCCGCGGCGATGCGCTGCAGCCCGTCGTCGGCGCCCTCGGACCACCCGCCCGCCGGCACGTCCCACATCGACGGCTCCGGCAGCTCGTCGAACGCCGCCGTCTCGACCACGGCCCGCGCCGGCTCCGCCTCGGCGGGCGCGGCGACCTCCTCGGCCTCCAGCTCCAGCAACGGGTTGTGCTCGAGCGTGCGCCGGATTTCCAGCTCCAGCTGCAGACCGTCGAGCTGCAGCAGCCGGATCGACTGCAGCAACTGCGGCGTCATCTGCAGCGCCTGCCCCAGCTGCATCGAGGCGGTGGCGGTGGTCTTCATCGCGATGGTCCCCCCGCGCCGGCAAGGCGGCGCGCTGGGCGACATCGTGCGCGGGCCGCGACGGAAAGGGTATCGGGGGGATTCCGGTCAGGGCCGGGGCGGTCCCGACGGATGTCGGGGAATTCCCGACATCGCGGCTGTCGCTCGGCGTCGGTCGATCGGCGCGCCGGAAGCGGCGGCGCGCATCCGGCCGCTAAGTCGGCACCTGCCGATGCCGGGCGGCGAGCAGCAGCAGGTCGGTGGCGCGGCGGCAGCCGAGCGCTTCCATCATCCGCGCGCGATGGGTCTCGACGGTCTTGACGCTGATGCCGAGCTCGGCGGCGATCTCCTTGTTGCTCAGGCCGCCGCCGATCATGCCGAGAATCTGCCGCTGCCGCGGCGACAGCGCGTCGATGCCGACGGGTTTCTCGCGGCCGAGCATCGGCGCCATCATCCGCGACGACAGCCGCGGGCTGAGGAAGGTCTGGCCGGCGGCGGCGGTGCGCAGGGCGAGTTCCAGTTCCAGCGGCGCGGCGTCCTTGACGATGAAGCCGGCGGCGCCGCGCTCCAGCGCGCCGCGCACGTGCTGGGCGTCGTCGTACATCGACATCATCAGCACGCGGGTGGCGGGCAGTTCGGCCAGGATCGCGGTCATCGCCTCCAGGCCGCTGCGGCCGGGCAGGGAGAGATCCATCAGCACCAGGTCGGGGCGGTGGATCAGGCTCAGGTCGAGCGCTTCGTCGGCGCGGCTGGCTTCGCCGCACACGTCCACGCCCTCGAAGCCCTGCAGCAGCCGGCTGAGGCCGGCCCGCACGAGGGTATGGTCGTCGACGATCAGCACGCGCACGGGGATCGCTTCTTCTCCGGGCCTGGTGGGCGCGGGTCCTGGAGCGGACCCGGCCACGAAGCATAAGCCAAGCCCGCGATCACCGCCGGCGCTGTTCGGCCACCTGGCGGCGGTGCAGGCGGAACAGGTGCCGTTCCATCGCCTCGGCGAGGTCGGCGCGCAGGGCGTCGAAGGCGATCCACACCCGCGTCGCGCCGTCGCGATCCTCGCGCGCGATCGCAGAGGCGGGCAGCTCGACGAGATCGGGCAGCCAGTCGGCGGGCTGCAGGCGCAGCCGCACCGGATCGCCCGGCGACGGCGCCGTGGCGGTGTCCAGCTCCAGGCGCAGGCCGCGCGCGGACCAGCGCAGCGCGCGCTCGGGCAGGCCGTCGGCCTGCCGCGCCAGGCGACCCAGCAGGGCCAGGATCAGGTCGAGCTTGGCGTCCATGCGCTGCGCCAGCAGCGGCAGCTCGCCGTGCTCGTCGCCGGGTTCGTCCTTGCGCAGATCCTCCACCTGCGCGAGCGCGCCCAGCAGGGCGGCGGCCTGCCCCTGGCGGTCCGGGCCGGCGGCGGGCAGCAGCGCGGCCGGCAGCACCAGCTCGCAGCTCAGCACGCCGTCGAACAGGCGTCGTTCGGCCTGCGCCGGCGCGGTCCCGGTCACGGTGCGGTCCCGGCGGAGGCGTAGGCGCGCTGCGCGCAGCGCGCCTGCCGGTCCTGGCGCAGCGCGTCGGCGGCGCGCTGGCGGCGCGCGCGCAGGTCGGCGACCACCGCGTTCTGCAGCCGCAGCAGCTCGCGCAGGCCGTCCAGCGGCGCCTGCGTCCCGGCCTGCTCGACGTAGCGGCGCAGGGCGAGGTCGTAGTCGGCCAGGATCCGGTCGGCGCGCTCCAGGTCGTCGCGGCCCACGGCCTCGCCGAGCGCCGCGAGGCCGGCGTGCAGGGCCTGCAGGCCGGGCGCGCTCATGCCGGCGCGCCCGCGGCGCGGCCGCCGCGCTGGTCGGGCGCGATCGCGTTCCAGGCCTGCGAGATCTCGCCCAAGAGCGCCAGCGATTCGCCCAGCGCTTCGCCGTCGTTGTGCAGGTTGGCCTCGGTCAGGCGGCGCACCACGTAGTCGTACAGCGCCGACAGGTTGGCGGCGATCTCGCCGCCGGCTTCGTGGTCGAGCGAGCCGTCGAGATGGCCGACGATCGCGCAGGCCTCGCCGATGGCCTTGCCCTTGCGGGCGTGGTCGCCGCGGGCGAGGCAGGCTTCGGCCAGGCGGATGCGCTCGCAGGCGCCGCCCAGCAGCAGGGCGACCAGGCGGTGCGGATCGGCGTCCATCACCGCGCCGTCGAGCTGGGTCTGGCGGTACTGCTGGGCGTAGGCACGGGGCATCATGGGGCGGCTCCTGGCGGTCAGCCCGTCTGCGCGGCCAGCGCCGCGAGCTGTTGCGAGAGGTAGTTGCTGGTGGTGGTCATCCGCGCCATCAGCGAGTCCAGCGCGACGAATTGCGCGCGGTAGCGTTCGGCCACGCTCTGCATGCGGGTGTCGAGGGCTTCGCGCTGGCGGGCCACGGCCTCGATCTGGTCGTTGAGACCCTGGTTGCGCAGGGTGAACGCGCCGTCGGTGCCGATGTAGCCTTTCACCGCCTCGTTGAGCGTGGCCGCCACGCCGTCCGGGCCGGTGAAGGCGGCGGCGATCTGGCCGGCGTTGGCGGCCATCGCGGCGTCGAACTTGGCGGCGTCGAGCACCAGGCTGCCGTCGGCGCTGGGATAGCCCTGCGTCTGCAGGCCCAGGGTCTTGGCGTCCAGGCCCTGCGCGGCCAGCCCGCTCAGCAGCTCGCCCATCACGTTGCGCAGTTGGGAGGCGGCGCCGCGCATCTGCGCGTCGCCGGTCAGCGCCGACGGGGTCTGCGTCTCGGCGTTGTAGGCGGTCGCGGTGGAGATCGCCTTCAGTGCCGCGTTGTAGGCCTTGACGAAGGATTCCACCGCCGCCCGGCTGCCGGCCGGGTCGGTGGCGACCTCGACGGTGCTGGTGCCGGGCTGCTTGAGCTTCAGCGACAGGCCGGGCACCGCGTCGGTCACGGTGTTGCTGGCCGAGGTGGTCAGCAGGCCGTCGATCACGATCCGGGCGTCGGCCGCGGGCGACTGCTCCTGCAGGCCGTCGACGAGCCACTGCAGGTCGGCGCCGCCCTCGACCAGCTGCAGGCCGAGGGCGTACTCGGTGCCGGTCTTGGTAGCGCCCAGGCTGAGGTGATGGCCGGCGTCGGAGGTCAGCAGCGCGGCTTGCACGCCGTAGCGGCCGGCAGCATCGGTGATCGCGCTGCGCACGTCGGCGAGGGTGGCATCGGCGGCGATCTCGACGTCCACGCTTTCCTCGCCGATGGTCAGCCGCAGCGTGCCGGCGCCGAAGCGGGTGTCCGGGGCCACGCCGGCGCCCTGCAGCTTGTGCGCGGTGGCCAGCTGCAGCACCTCCACCGTGTAGCGGCCCACCGGGGTATTGCGGCCGGCGCTGGCGCCGAGCACGTCGTCGGCGCCGGCGGCGCTGCCCGGGGAACTGGAGGTGGCGGTGCGCGCGCCGAGCGCGTCGGCCTTCTGCAGCGCATCGAGCGCCGATTTCAGGCTGGAGAACGCGGCGCCGACGCTGGCCAGGCCCGAGAGCTTGAACTTGGCCGCCGATTCCAGCTTGTTCAGCCGCGACTCCTGCGGCGCGCGCTCGGCCGCCACCAGCTGGTTGACCATGGTGCTGATGTCTAGCCCGGAGCCGACGCCGCCGTAGCCGAAGGAATAGTCCGCCATGCCTGTCTCCATGCCCCGGGGCCGGCCGGAGCGCTTCGCGCCGCGCAGCGGCGGCCACTGCAGATAGCGGCGTCTCGCCGCGGTTCTTGAGGCATGCAAGCGGCATGCCGGCGATACGGCGGCGCGCGCTCGCGCCGGGCGCCGCGGTTTTGCGCGGACGACGGCAAGCCACGGCCGGCATCGCGCCTCGCTGGCCGGGAACCCGCCGCGCGCGCAAAGCGAAACCCCCGACCGAAGCCGGGGGTTCGCGTGGTCGCGTGCGCCCGCGGGCGCGGCGAAGGGATCAGCGCAGCAGGCTCAGCACGTTCTGCGGGATCTGGTTGGCCTGCGCCAGCATCGCGGTGCCGGCCTGCTGCAGGATCTGCGTGCGCGACAGCTCCGCGGTCTCCTTGGCGAAGTCGGTGTCCATGATGCGGCTGCGCGAGGCCGACAGGTTCTCCGAGCTGGTCTGCAGGTTGGCGACCACCGAGCTGAAGCGGTTCTGCACCGCGCCCAGGTCGGCGCGCGCCGAGTTGACCGCGCCCAGGGCGGCGTCCATGGCCAGGATCATGCGGTCGGCGGCCTCGGTGGTGAGCACGGTCTCAGCGGCGAAGCCGGTGACCGCCTCGCCGGGCGTGGTCTCGGCGCTGACCAGGGCGGCGGCGACGGCGGCGCCGTCGGCGATCTCGATGTCGGCGTTGGAGACGATGGTCAGGGTGCCGTCGGCGGTGGAGGCGCTGACGCCCTGGACGCCGGCGAAGGCGCTCTGGATCTGCGCCAGGCGGGCTTCACGCGCCGCGTCCGCGGTCGCGGCGTCCGCGACCGCGGCCAGCGTCAGCTCGGTGCCGTTGACGGTGATGGTGGCTTCCGCGTAGCCGAAGCCCGCGTCGACGTCGCCGGTCGGCGCCGCGAGGTCGGCGGCGGTCAGCGCGATCCGGGCGGGCTCGGTCGGCGCGGTCCATTGGCCGAGATTGGCGGTGTTGGCGTTGGTGATGCCATCGACGGTGATCGTCTGGCCCTGGTTGGCGCCGACCTGGAACACCGCGCCGGAGAAGCTGCCGTCGAGCAGGTTGGTGCCGTTGAACTGGGTCTGCTCGGCGACGCGCTGGATCTCGGCCTTGAGCTGCTCGACCTCGGCGTTGAGCGCCTGGCGGTCGGAGGCGGAGTTGGTGGCGTTGCGCGACTGCACCGCCAGTTCGCGGATGCGCTGCAGGTTGTTGCCGATCTCGCCCAGCGCGCCCTCGGCGGTCTGCGCCAGCGAGATGCCGTCGTTGGCGTTGCGCGCGGCCTGGTTCATGCCGCGGATCTGGGTGCTGAAGCGCTCGGAGATCGCCAGGCCGGCGGCATCGTCCTTGGCGCTGTTGATGCGCAGGCCCGAGGACAGGCGCTGGATCGTGGTGGACAGGCTGGCGCTGTTGGTGGCCAGGTTGCGCTGCGCGTTCAGCGCGATGGTGTTGGTGTTGATGACGGACATGACGCGGGTCTCCTTGGGTGGGAATCCGGCACGGGTACAGGGCCTGGCCGGGGGGCTCCGCAGGGGGATGCCGTGGATGCGGCCCTGTCCTCTGCTGTAGGGGTTAACGGCGCCCGGGGACCGACCTTTAGCGGGGATGGCGCGCGCGTCAGGCGTGGCCGCGACCGGCCGCCGTGCCGGCCGCCAGGGCGAATCAAGTCGCCCCGTGGCGCGGAGGCGACGTCGTCTTCCGCAGGTTCTTCCGCGAGCGGAACCGTGTCGTTCCTTCTCTCGCAAGCGGGTGCATCTCGTCCCTTCTCCCGCAAGCGGGGCCATGTCGTCCCTTCTCCCGCAAGCGGGGGCATGTTGCTCCTTCTCCCGCAAGCGTTGCGGGGGAAGGGAAAACAAGATGCTCCCCCGCTCGCGGGGGAAGGAAAAAACACGATGCCCCCCCGCTTGCGGGGCAAGGGAAAAACAGGATGCGCGTAGGCCCGCTCGCGGCGGGCGCGCGGGGCTGTCGGTCAGCGGATCAGCTTGAACAGCGACAGCTGCTGCATCTGCATGAAGCTCAGCTGCGCGGCTTCGAGCGCGGTCTTTTCCAGGGTGAAACGCGAATAGGCTTCGACCATGTCGAGATCGCGCATGCCCGACAGCGTGCTTTCCAGGGTCAGCGTCTGCGCGTCGCGCAGGGCGTCGGTGGTGTCGATCAGCGCCAGCTGCGCGCCGCCGCTGGCGCGCGCGTCGATGAAGTGGCCCTGCGCGGTGCCGATGTCGCGCAATGCGGTCTGCAGCGCGTTCTGCTGCGCGGCGCGCTCGGCGTCGCTGGTCGGTTGGCTTTCGAGGGCCGCGATCAGGCCGTCGAGGGTGGCGAACACGTCGCGGGTGCCGGCCGGGCCGATCGAGAACGCGTCGCCCTCCGCCGGCTCGCCCTGCACGACCAGTTGCAGCCCGGCGAACGCGATCGTTTCGCCGGCGACGTACTCGCCGCTGGCCACGGTCTGGCCGGCGGCGTCCTCGACGCGGTAGGCGGCGTCGGCCTCGAACACCACGCGATAGCGGCCGCCGTCCCAGGCGGAGGCGTCGGCCAGTTGCGAGCGGGCCAGCACGCCGGTGCCGGCGTTGCCGGCCTCGGCGGCGGCGTCGATGCGGCCGTCGCCGGTGCGCACGCGCAGGAACACCTCGCTGCCGGGCAGGGCGTCGGCGACGAACATCTGCGGGCCGATCTCCACCCGGCGCTGGGTCTGGTCGCCGTTGTAGACCACGCCGCCGGCGGCCGCGGCGAAGGGCGCGCGGTCGTCGGCGGTGCCGCCGAACAGGTAGCGGCCGCTGCCGTCGCTGCCGTTGGCCAGGTCGAGCAGGGCGTCGCGCAGGCTCGCGATCTCCGCGGCGATGGTCTTGCGGTCTGCCGCGGAGGCGCCGGCGCTGTTGGCCTGCACGGTCAGTTCGGAGACCCGCGCCAGTACCTTGCCGGCCTGCTCCAGCGCGTTCTCCTGCAGGCCGAGCCGGTTGAGCACGGTGTCGGCGTTGGCGCCGAAGCGCTCCAGCTCGGCCAGCGCGCGGTCCAGGCCGACCGCGGCGCCGGCGGCCACCGGATCGTCCTTGGCGGTGAGCAGCTTCTGCCCGGTCGCCAGCTGCTGCTGAAGATGCGCCAGCCGCGCCTGCTTGGCCTGCAGGCTGGCGATCGACTGGCTGTAGAGCATGCTGGTGGAAATGCGCTCGCTCATCGGCGCACGGCTCCGAGGACGGTCTGGAACAGGGTGTCGGCGGTGGAGATGATCTGCGCCGCGGCCTGGTAGGCCTGCTGCAGGCGGAGCATGTTGGCCGCCTCCTCGTCGAGGTTGACGCCGGAGACCGAGTCGCGCGCGGACTGCGCCTGGGCGTGCAGCGCGGCCTGCGCCTCGGCGGCGTAGCCGGCATGGCGCGCGGCGGAGCCGACGCGGGTGGTCAGGCCGGAGATCGCGCCGTTGAGGCTGAGGTGGCCGCCGTCGAGCACGCGCGCATCGTCGATCCCGGCGAGCAGCGCGGCGTTGCCGTTGTCGCTGGAGCCCGCGCCGGTGGGCCGGATCTCGAAGCGGTCGCCGGCCGCCGGAACGCCGTCGAGCACGAACGACCAGCCGTTGGCGGCGATGACCTCGCCCGGGGCGTAGGGGTAGGGGCCTTCGCCGTCGATGGTGTAGTGGTCGGCGTCGATGAACTCGATCGTCGCCGGCGTGCGCAGCGCGGGATGCGAGGCGTCGATCGCGCGCACGGCACCGGCGATGCCGGTGCCGAGGTTGTCGAGCGCGGCCTGCGCGCGGACCGGGGCGGCCGCGGCGATGCGCGCCGGGTCCGAGATCGCCACCGCCAGCCCGCCGGCGGCCTGCGCGGTCGGCTGCAGCAGGAAGCGATCGCCCTCGGCGGGCGCGCCCGACACCACCAGTTCGACGCCGCCCACGCGCAACGGATCCGCGGCGGTGCCGCTGCCGGTCAGCGGCACGGGCTCGCCGGTGTCCGCGCGTGCGGCGGTCCAGGCGCCGTCGCGCCACTGCAGCAGCAGGTCGCGGCCGTCGAGCGCGCCGGGGTCGCCGATCGTCGCGCCGAGCGCGGCGTCGCCGGCGTTGCCGGCGTGGGCGGCCACGTGCGGGGCCGGGATGGAGAAGAAGGCGCCACCCGGCTGGCCGTACTGGTCCACGCCGGCGGCGTGCCCGGCGTTGAAGCGGCTGGCCAGCCCCACCGCGATGCGGCCCAGCTCGGCCTGGGTGGGGTCGAGCACCTGGCTGCGGAACTCCAGCAGGCCGCCCAGGCGGCCGCCGATCGCGCGCTCGTCCAGGCGCACGCTCTGGCCCTGCGATTCCAGCGCCAGCTGCACGCGGCCCGGGCGGTAGGGATCGGCCACGGTGCCCAGGCGGGACGGTTGGGTGCCGACCACCAGCGCCTGGCCGCCGGCGGTGAACACGTTGACCGCGCCGCCGTCCTGCGGGTGCGCGCTGCCGCCGGTGTAGCCGACCAGTTCGGCGATCAGGCGCTCGCGGCGGTCGAGCAGGTCCGGCGCGGCGTCGGCGGCGCTGCCGATGCGGCCGTTGAGCCGCGCGATTTCCTCGGCCAGGCGGTTGATCTCCTCCGCGCCGGCCGCGAGCCCGGCGTCCACCTCGGCCGACATCGCATCGAACTGGCCCTGCAACTGCTGGAAGCGGGTCGCCAGCGCGTTGGCCTGGCCGAGCACGTTCTGGCGTTCGGCCGGCGCCGCGGCGTTGGCCGACAGCGCGCTGACCGCGTCGAAGAAGCCCGACCACAGGCCGGCCACGCCGGTGGCGCCGTCGGACATCAGCTTGTCGACGCGGTTGGACAGGCTGGACAACTGCTGCAGGCGCGCGAGCTCGCCGCCGCTGTCGATCAGGCGCGCGTTCGCCAGCTCGTCGACCACGCGGTGGATGCCGCCGACGCGGGTGCCGCCGCCGATGTAGCCCACGCCCACGTAGGCGGGATTGCGGGTCTCCATCTCGACGCGCTGACGGCTGTAGCCGGCGGTCTCGATGTTGGCCACGTTGTGGCTGACCGTGGACAGGGCGCGCTGGAAGGCGAGCAGGGCGCTGGTGCCGGTGGACAGGGCGTCGGGCATGGCGGTCTCTAGCGGGTGAGGGCGCGGGCGGCGGCGCCGGCGGTGCGGACCGCGTCGCGTGCGATGTGGACGGCGTCGCCCGCGCCGGCGGCCACGCGGTCGATCGCCGACAGCGCGCGCGCGAGCGTCGGGCCCTGGGCGATCGCGCTGATCTTGTCGGCGTAGCGCGGATCGGTGGCGTAGCCGGCGCGCTGCAGCGCGCCGGCGAAGCGGCGCACGTCGCCGCCGGATTCCAGCGCCTGGCGGTAGCGCGGGTTCTGCTTCAGCAGCCGCACGTAGTCGGCGAAGCTTTCGGCCGGCGAGGCGTAGGCGCGGAACTCGGCGCGCTCGCTGCGGCGCGCGCCGTCGACGTACTCGTGGGTGGTGGCGGTGGCGCGCTCGCCCTGCCAGCCGGCGGCCTTGATCCCGAACAGGTTGTGCGCGCTGTCGCCGTCGCCGCGCTGGATGCTGCGCCGGCCCCAGCCGGTCTCCAGCGCGGCTTGCGCGACCAGCGCCCGCGCGTCCACGCCCAGCTCGCGGGCGGCGGCCTGGGCGTGCGACCAGATCGAGGCGACGAAGCGCTCCGGCGAACGCGGGGCGAAGCCCTCGGCGGCGGCGCGGGCGGCCGATTCCAGCGCCGCCGGCACCGCGGCGACCGCGTCCGCGGCGGCCTCGACCGCCGGCTGCGCGCGCGCGAGCAGGCGATCGACCAGCCCGTCGAGCGGCGAGCGCGCCGGCTCGGCGGGCGCGTCGTCGGCCCTTGGCGGGCGGCCGGCGATCAGGTCGAGCAGGCGCGCCCCCTCCGCGGGCGCGGCCGCCGGCGCCGGATCGCCGGGCGCGCCGGCGCCCAGCGCGGTGTCGAGCGGCGGCGGCGCCTGCGTCGCGCCGCCGAGCTGGCGGGCGATCGTCGCCGCCAGGCCCAGCCCGCGGCCCTCGGTCAGCGACTTCGCCAGGCGCTGGTCGTAGAGGTCGCGGTAGAGGGTGTTCTCGCCGGGGAACAGCGCATCGCCGAAGCTGGCGTCGCGCATGCTCTTGACCAGCATCCGCGCGAACACGCCCTCGAACTCGCGCGCGGCCGCGTCGATCCGCGCCGCGTCCGGGCGCGGCGCGCTCTCCAGCCCGATCGGCGCGGCGGCGATGCGCATCAGATCACCTCCAGCTCCGCGCGCAGCGCGCCGGCCTGCTTGAGCGCTTCCAGGATCGCGATCAGGTCGCCCGGCGCGGCCCCGACCGCATTGACCGCGCGCACGATCTCGTCCAGCGAGGTGCCGCCGGCGAAGCGGAACATGCGGCTGCCGTCCTGGTCGATGGCCACGTCCGAGCGCGGCGCGACCACGGTGGCGCCGCGGCCGAAGGGCGCGGGCTGGCTGACGTCCATGCTCTCGGTGATGGTCACGCTGAGCGAGCCGTGGGCGATCGCCGCCGGCAGCACCTTGACCTGCGCGCCCATGACCACGGTGCCGGTGCGCGAGTTGACGATGACCTTGGCCGGCGCCGCGCCCGGGGTCAGCTCGACGTTCTCGAGCTGGGCCAGGAAGCCGATCCGCGCGGCCGGGTCGTAGGGCGCGCGCACGGCCACGGTGACGCCGTCCACGGCGCGCGCGGTGCCGGCGCCGAAGCGGGCGTCGAGCGCGGCGACCATGCGCGAGACGGTGGTGAAGTCGGCGCGGTTGAGGTTGAGCGTCAGCTCGCCGTCGCCGCCGAAGCCGCCGCCGACCTCGCGCTCGACGGTCGCGCCGTTGGGAATGCGGCCGACGCTGGGCACGTTGACCGAGACCCGCGAGCCGTCGCGGCCCTGCGCGCCGAAGCCGCCGACCACCAGGCTGCCCTGGGCGATCGCGTAGACCTGGCCGTCGGCGCCCTTGAGCGGCGCCATCAGCAGGGTGCCGCCGCGCAGCGACACCGCGTTGGCGATCGAGGACACGGTGACGTCGATGGTCTGCCCAGGTTTCGCGAACGGCGGCAGCTCGGCGTGGATGGCCACCGCGGCCACGTTCTTGAGCTGCGGGTTGACGTTCGGCGGCACCGTCACGCCGAGCTCGTTGAGCATGTTGCGCAGGCTCTGCACGGTGAACGGCGACTGGCTGGTGCGGTCGCCGCTGCCGTCCAGGCCGACCACCAGCCCGTAGCCGACCAGCGCGTTGCCGCGCACGCCGCCGACGCTGGCCAGATCCTTGATCCGCTCCTGGGCTTGGAGGGGGAGGGCGAGCAGGAAGAGCAGGGGCCAGAGGCCGGAGGCCAGGGGCCAGGGGAAGCGGGGCTTGCGGCGGACCTCGTCTTTTCCCTGGCCCCTGGCCCCGGGTCCCCGGTCCCTCATCGCGATCTTCATGACGTCCCTGCCCCTCAGTACGGATACAACCGCGAATGGAAGAACCGCGCCAGCCAGCCCATCGCGTTGGACTGGGCGATGGCGCCGCGGCCGCCGTAGACGATGCGCGCCTCCGCGACGCGGTTGGACGACACGCTGTTGTCGGGGCCGATGTCGGACGGGCGCACGATGCCCTGCACCTGCACCAGTTCGTCGCCCTGGTTCAGGCGCAGGTGCTTGCTGCCCTCGACCACCAGGTTGCCGTTGGGCAGGCGCTGCACCACCGTCACCGTCACGCTGCCCTGCACGCGGTTGCTCTGCGTGCTGCGGCCGTTGCCGTCGAAGTCGCGCGCGCCCTGCGCGGAGGCGCCCAGCACTTCGCGGCCGTCGATCGTGACCGGGGCGCCGAACAGGTTCGGCGCGCCGATGTCGATCGAACTCTCCTTGCCGATCCGGGTGCTGGCGTTGGTCTGCGCGGTGGTGTTCTCCACCAGCAGGATGGTCAGCAGGTCGCCGACCTCGCGCGCGCGCTTGTCGCCGAACAGCGACAGGCCGCCGGCGCCGCCCTGGTAGATCGCGCCCTGCGCGGCAGGCGCGGCATGGGCCGCGGCGACCGGCAGCGGCGCCAGCGGCGGGTAGGGGCGCACGTCGCCGGCGGCGACGCAGCCGGCCAGCAGCGCCGGCGCGGCGAGCGCGCAGGCGAAGCGGAGGCGGGAAGCGGAACGGTCCATGCGCGGCCTCAGACGTTGTTGTTGAGATAGCCCAGCATCGCGTCGGTGGTGGAGATCGCCTTGGCGTTCATCTCGTAGGCGCGCTGGGTCTCGATCATGCTGACCAGCTCCTCCACCACGTTGACGTTGCTGCCCTCCAGCGCGCCCTGCTCGATCAGGCCGAGGCCGTTGAGCCCGGGCGTGCCGTTCTGCGCCGGCCCCGAGGCGGTGGTCTCCAAATACAGGTTCTCGCCGCGCGCCTGCAGGCCGGCCGGATTGACGAAGTCGGCGATGGTCAGCGCGCCGATCTCCAGCGCCTGCGCCTCGCCGGCGATCTGCACGGTGACGGTGCCGTCGTTGCCGATGGTCATCGACTGCGCGCCCTCGGGCACCTGGATGCCCGGTTGCACCGGGAAGCCGCTGGCGGTGACCAGCTCGCCCTGCGGGTTGATCTGGAAGCCGCCGTCGCGGGTGTAGGCCGGGGTGCCGTCGGGCAGCAGCACCTCGAAGAAGCCGCGGCCGTTGATCATCACGTCGAGCGCGCGGCCGGTCTGCTGCGGGTTGCCCTGGTTGAAGTCCTTGGCGGTGGACACCACGCGCACGCCGGTGCCGAGCTGCAGGCCGGTGGGTAACTGGGTCTGCGCCGAGCTGGCGCCGCCGGGCTGGCGCACCTGCTGGTACAGCAGATCCTCGAAGTTGGCGCGGTCGCGCTTGAAGCCGGTGGTGTTGGTGTTGGCGAGGTTGTTGGCCACCACCGACATCCGCGTCTGCTGCGCGTCCAAACCGGTCTTGGCGACCCAGAGGGCCTGGTTCATTGCGCGTTCCTCTCAATGCGGGCGCCTCGGCGCCGTCGGATGGAAGGGATGCAAGCGGCGTGCCTGGGCCAGGGGTCAGGGGCCAGGGGCCAGGGGCCAGGGGCCAGGGAAAAGCGCAGGTGCGTTTTTTCCCTGACCTCTGACCTCTGGCCTCTGGTCCCTGGCCCCGTCACATTCAGCCGCCCAGCCGCAGCAGGCTGTTGGCCGCTTGCGCGTTGTCGTCGCCGCGCTGGATCAGCTTCACCTGCATCTCGAACTGCCGCTGCAACTGGATCATCTGCACCAGCGCGCCGGCGGCATCGACGTTGCTGGCTTCCAGCGCGCCGGTGGTCAGGGCGTCGCCGGCAGCCTGCGCCAGCGGCTGCTGCGGCTGGGCGTTGCGCATCAGCCCGTCGGCGCCGCGCGCCAGGCGTTCGGGCGCGGCCTCGACCGTGCGGATGCGGCCGACGATGGCCAGGGTCTGCGGGCCTTCGCCCAGCGGGATCACCGAGACGGTGCCGTCGTGGCCGATTTCCATCGCCTGGTGCGGCGGGATCGCCAGCGGCTGCCCGTCCTCGCCCAGCAGCGGGCGGCCGCCGCCGGCGAGGAGCTGCCCGTTCGGCGTCAGCGACAGGTTGCCGGCGCGGGTGTAGGCATCGCCGCCGTCGGCCGCCTGCACCGCCAGCCAGCGGTCGGGCCGCAGCGAGACGTCGAGCGCGTTGCCGGTCACCCGCTGCGCGCCGACGCGGGCGTCGAAGCCCTGATCGACGTGCATCGCGGCGATGCGCGAAGCGAAGCCTGCGCCCTCGACCGGGAACGAGCGGGCGTTCGCCAGCGCCGCCTTGAAGCCCGCGGTGTCGGCGTTGGCCAGGTTGTGCGCCACCGTCCCCTGCGCCTGCAGCGTGGCGCGGGCGCCGGTCATGGCGACGTGAGGTCAGGGGTCAGGGGTCAGGGGTCAGGGGTCAGAGGCCAGGGGTCAGGGGTCAGGGGGCGCAGGGACGCTTTTCCCTGGCCCCTGGCCCCCGGCCCCTGGCCCCTGGCCCCTGGCCCCTGGCCTCCGGCCGCTGGCCCCCGGCCCCCGCGTCATCAACGAATGTTGATGACGCTCTGCGTGACCTGGTCCTGGGTGGAGATCATCTGCGCGTTGGCCTGGAAGTTGCGCTGGGCGACGATCATGTTGACCAGCTGCTCGGTCAGGTCGACGGTGGAGGATTCCAGCGCGCCGGCCTGGATCTGACCGAAGTCGGAGGTGTCCGGCGCGCCGGTGCGCGGGCTGCCGGATGCGTGGGTCTCGGCCCAGGTGTTGTTGCCCTGCGGCTGCAGGCCCTGCGGATTGACGAAGCTGGTCAGCGCGACCTGGCCCAGCGCGGTGTCGGCGCCGTTGGAATAGCGCGCGAACACCACGCCGTCGGCGGAGATGCTGATCTCGTTGAGCTTGCCGGCGGCGTAGCCGTCCTGCCGGGTGCCGCGCAGCTGGAAGGTCTCGCCGTACTGGGTGGAGCCGGTCAGGTCCAGCGAGAGGTCCAGTACGCCGGCGCCGGTGGAAGGAGTGAACGGGTCCATCGCGATGCGGCCGTCGGCGGGTTCGAGCAGGGCGCCGCTGTCGGAGAACCGCACCGTCGTGGGCTGGCCGACCGCTTCGCCGTCGACGTAGTTGTGCACCCGCCATTCGTTGGGGTTGGCGGTCTTGACGAAGTACGAGGTCTGCACGTGGCTGACGCCCAGCGAGTCGAACACGGTGATGCCGCCGCTGGAATGGCTGTAGCTGCCGGGTTCGGCGGGATCGAAGTCGGCCATCGCCGGGACCGCGGCGTTGCCGGGCAGGGTGACGGTCAGTTCGACCAGCCGGCTCTGCCGCGGCGGGCTGTCGGTGGTGAGCAACTGCAGGTCGCCGACCCGGCCCATGTCGAAGCCCTGGCCGTCGGCGCGCGCCGGGTACACCTGCAGGCGCGCGCCTTCGGGCGTGCCGACGTAGCCCTGGGCATCGGTCTGGAAGTTGCCCGCGCGCGAGTACACGCGCGCGCCGTTCTTGCTCAGGGTGAAGAAGCCTTCGCCGTCGATGGCCATGTCCAGGTTGCGGCCGGTCGGGTCGATGCTGCCCTGCGAGAACTGCTGGGCGACGTTGCTCAGCTTGACCCCGGATCCGATCGCGTTGCGGGCCAGCCCGTAGGCGGTGTAGGAGAACAGGTCGGCGAACTCCGCGCGCGATTCCTTGAAGCCGGTGGTGTTGACGTTGGCGATATTGTTGGCGGTGACGTTGAGGTCGGCGTTGGCCGCGTTGATGCCGGACAGCGAGGTGTTGAAGCTCATGGCGGACTCCGTGGAAGGGAACGCGGGCGGAAGGGTCAGACGACGCGCAGCACGTAGCCGATCGGCGCGGTGCCGAGGCCCTGCAGGTCGAGATAGAGGCCGTCGCTGCCGACCGAGACGCTCTCGACGCGGCCGCGGACGTAGGTCTCGAGCGAGCCGCCGCTGCCGTCGGCGCCGGTGTAGCGCGCGCTGATCGCGTACTGGCCGGCGGGCAGGCGCTGGCCGCCGGCGTCGGTGCCGTCCCAGGCGAACGGCACCTCGCCGGCGGCGGTCGCGGTGGCGGCGAACTCGCGCACCGTCTGGCCGTTGGCGTCGCGGACCTCGAAGGTCACCGTGCCGGGGCCGGGCGCGGCGACCAGGCCGCTGGCGCCGCCGTCCTCGCCCAGCGCCAGCCGGGCCGAGGGCACCAGCACCTCGCGCCCGACCAGGGTCGCGCCGCGCAGGATCTGGTCGGTGTTCATGGCCTCGGCGAAGCCGTTCACGGTGCCGTTGAGGTCCTGCAGGCCCTGTACCGTCGAGAACTGCGCCAGCTGGCCGAGGAAGGCGCTGTTCTCCATCGGGTTCAGCGGGTCCTGGTGCTTGAGCTGCTCGGTCATCAGGCGCAGGAAGTCGGCCTGGCCGAGGGCGCCGTTCTTCCTGTCGGCGCCGGCGGCGGCGCCGCTCAGCCCGAGGCTGGAATGGAGATCGCTGGAAATGGCGCTCATGCGGGGCTCCGGGGCGCTCAGCGGCCCATCGTCAGGGTGGCCACGGCCAGGTCCTTGGCGGTGTTGAGGATCTCCACGCCGGCCTGGTAGCTGCGCGAGGCCGAGATCAGGTTGACCATCTGCGAGACCGGATCGACGTCGGGCGCGTACACGTAGCCCTGCGCATCGGCCAGCGGATGGCCGGGTTCGTAGCGCTGCACCGGCGGCGTGTCGCGGCGCACGATGCCGCCCACCTCGACCCCGGTCAGCGCCGGGTCGTGGGCGTGCGCGGTCGCGCGGAACACCGGCTCCAGCGGCCGGTACACCTGCTCCGGGGAGCCGGCCACGGAATCGGCGTTGGCGAGGTTGCTGGCCAGCGTGCTCATGCGCACCGACTGCGCCTGCAGCGCGGAGCCGGCGATGTCGAAGATCGGCAGGTTGCTCATCGGGTCACTGTCCGGTGATGGCGGTCATGAGGCTGCGCACCTTGGATTCCAGGAAGCTCAGCGAGGCGCGGTATTCCAGCGCCGCGCGGCCGTAGGCGGCGCGTTCGGCGTCGGGATCGACGCTGTTGCCGTCCAGGCTGGGTTGCGCGGCGGTGCGGGCGACGGCGAACGGCGACTCGGCCGCCGGCAGCGGCAGGTGGCCGGGGTGCGGCTCGGCGGCGGGGCGGCCGGCCTCGCGCGCCTGCGCGGCGGCGCGCAGCGCGGCGTCGAAATCGAGGTCGCGGGCGAGGTAGCCCGGGGTGTCGGCGTTGGCGAGGTTGCTGGCGATCAGCTTCAGCCGCTGCTCGCGCAGCGGCAGCGCGTCGGCCTGCAGGCCGAGGTAGGACGAGATCGGGTTGGACATCGCAGCGCTCCGGCGGACTCCCGTCGGCAGGCGCTGCAAGCCGTGTGCCAGACGCTACGCCGCGCCGGCGCGCTCGGCGACCCGCCGCAGCCGCGCGACCACCTGGTCGGCCAGTTCGTGCGGGCTGTACTTGGCGACGAAGGCGTCGGCGCCCACGCGCTGCACCATCGAGGTGTTGAACACCCCCGACAGCGAGGTGTGCAGCAGCACGTACAGGTCGGCCAGGCCCGGGTGCCGACGGATTTCCGTCGTCAGCGTGTAGCCGTCCATCGCCGGCATCTCGATGTCGGAGACCACCATCGCGTAGCGCTGGGCCGGCGGTTCGCCGGCGGCGTGCAGCTGCAGCAGGTGGTCGAGCGCCTGGCGGCCGTCGGAGAGCAGGGTGACGCCGACCCCGAGCTGGTCGAGCACGCTGCGGATCTGCTGCCGCGCCACCCGCGAATCGTCCACCACCAGCACCTGCATCGGCGGCGCGCCCGGCGGCAGCGCGTACTCGGGCGGCAGCTCGGCGTCCATGCGCGCCTGCGAGATGTCGGCCAGCACGCTCTCGACGTCGATGACCTGGATCAGCTCGCCCTGGTAGCGGGTGACCGCGGTCAGGTAGCCGCCTTCCGCGCCCAGGTCCGGCGGCGGCTGGATCTCGGCCACCGCGATGTTGACGATGCGCTCCACCTCGCCGACCAGGAAGCCCTGCACCGAGCGGTTGAACTCGGTCACCACCAGGTAGCCGGGCGACTGCTCGTCGCGCCGTTCCGGGTGGCCGATCGCCAGGCCCAGGTCCAGCACCGGCACGCTGCGTCCGCGCACGTCGGCCACGCCGGAAAACTGCGCCGGCAGCCCGGGCACGCGGAACAGCGGCGGGCGCCGCAGCACTTCCTGCACCTTGAACACGTTGACGCCAAAAAGCTGGCGGCCGCCGAGGCGGAACAGCAGCAGCGCCAGCCGGTTGTGGCCGGCCAGGCGGGTGCGCTGGTCGATGCGGTCGAGCAGATCCTGCGACATGCCGCCGGTATCGGCCCGGCGCGCGCGCCCTTGAGCGCGCGGCCCGGCACGGGCCTTGCACCGGGAAGGGGCAACCCGTCGCGCCCCGATGCCATGCCGCCCGCCCGCCTGCGCCGCCTGCTGCCCCTGCTCTTCACGCTCGCCCTGCCGGCGGCGGCGCAGGACGGTTTCCAGCCGGTGGAGACGATCCGCGCCGCCGCGCTGGGCGCGGTGGAGGCGGGCGAGGCCGAGGCCACCCTCGATCTGGCGCTGCGCATGCCGCGCTGCGCGCAGCCGCTGGAGGCGCAGCGCACCGGCGCCGGCACGGTGGAGGTGAGCTGCCCGGCGGGCTGGCGCCTGTTCGTGCCGGTGCGGGTGCGCCGCAGCCAGACGGTGCTGGTGCTCTCGCGCGCGGTGGCGGCCGGCGAGCCGGTCGCCGCGGGCATGTTTGCGCTCGAGCGCCGCGATCCCGGGCGCATCGCCGGCGTCGCCCTGGCCGATCCGGCCGAGGCCGAGGGCCGCGTGGCGCGGCGCACCCTGGTCGCCGGCAGCGTGCTCACCGCCAACGACCTGGCCGCGCCGCGGCTGGTGCGCCGCGGCGATACCGTCGCCCTGGTCTCGCGCCGCGGCGGCGTCGAGGTGCGCATGGCCGGCCGTGCGCTGGGCGATGCCGGCGAGCGCGAGCGGGTCAGCGCCGAGAACCTGTCCTCGCGCCGGGTGGTGCAGGGCGTGGTCGGCGCCGACGGCGATATCCTGGTGGGGCGCTGAGCCGCATGGCCGGCCTCTCCACGTTCGCCCTAAAGACCTCGCCGGATCGGCCGATACCGGCAACGTCCCCTTTCACGGCTTGCATGCGAGGACCCCTGCCATGAGCCACAAGATCGAAGGCCTGCCGCCGCCGGCCGCGCTGCGCGGCGCCGCTGCGCTCGGCGGCCAGGTCGCCCGCGCGGGCGATGCCCGCCAGGCGCCGGTCGAGGCCGCCGCCGCCGGCGACAGCCTGCGCCTGACCGGCGAGGCCGCCGGCCTGCGGGCGATGCAGCGCGAGGCGTCGGCGCAGCCGGCGATCGACCCGACGCGGGTCCAGGCCGCGCGCGAGGCGCTGGCGGCCGGCACCTACCGCGTCGATGCCGAGGCCATCGCCGCGGCCATGCTCGACCTCGACGCCCGGCTCGGCGGCCGATGAGCGATCTCGCCGCCAGCCTGGAGCGCCTGGCCGGGGCGCTGGCCGACGAGCGCGAGGCCCTGCTGGGCCGCGACGCCGAGGCGCTGATGCGCTCGACCCAGGCCAAGCTGGCCGCCCTGCGCGAGCTGGAGGGCCGCGCGGCCGACGGCGACGGCGGCGATCTCGCCGGTCCGCTGGCGGAACTGGCCGAGCGCAACCGCGCCAACGGCGCGTTGCTGGCGCGCCGGCGGCGCGAGATCAACTGGGCGCTGCGCCACCTGGGCCGCAGCGAGAGCGCGCCCGCCTACGACGCCAGCGGCCGCGCCGAACGCGGCCCGGGGCCGCGCCGGCTGGCGGTGGCCTGAGCGCCGTGGCCTGCGCGCGATGCCGGCCCCGTAGAATGCGGCCGATGCCCACGTCCCGCCGCCCGCCGTGACGCCTTCGTTCCAGGATTCCGCGTCGCTGCCGCCCGACCTGCTCGCCGCCGTACTGTGCCGCCTGCAGGAAGGCGTGCTGCTCTACGCCGACGACGGCCGCCTCGTCTACGCCAATCCCGCGGCTCAGGTGCTGTGCCGGGCGCACCCGCTGTGGTCGGAAACCCATGCCCGGATCGAGGACCTGCTGCCGCCGCACGCGCTGCCGCAGGCGCGCGACGAGGGCCGCTGGAGCGATTACCTGCCGTTCGGCGAGGGCCGCATGCTCGCCGCGCGCCTGTACGTGCTCGACGAGCACGAGGGCCGCTTCCTGCTGCTGCTGCAGGACCCGGGACTGGTGCGCGAGGGCGAGCAGGAGCTGCTGCGCCGGCACGAGGAGCTCAACGTGCGCCTGACCGCGGCGCAGGCCAAGCTGCTGCAGGCCGAGAAGCTGGCCTCGATCGGCCAGCTCGCCGCCGGCGTCGCGCACGAGATCAACAACCCGATCGGCTACGTGCACTCCAACCTGGCCAGCCTGCAGGAATACCTGAGCAGCCTGTTCGCGCTGATCGACGTCTACGAGCGCGCGCTGCACTCGCCGGACCCGCAGGCCATGCAGGCGGAGATCGACACCACCCGCGAACGCCTGGACATCGACTTCATCAGCCGCGACCTGCCGCAGCTGATGACCGAGTCGCGGCAGGGCATCGAGCGGGTGACCCGGATCGTGCGCGACCTCAAGGACTTCTCGCGCACCGACCGCGACAGCGCGTGGAAGCTGGCCGACCTGCACGCCGGCCTGGAATCCACCCTCAACATCGTCTGGAACGAGCTGCGCTACAAGGTCACCCTGGAGCGCGAGTACGGCACCCTGCCGATGGTCGAGTGCCTGCAGTCGGAACTCAACCAGGTGTTCATGAACCTGCTGCTCAACGCCGGCCAGGCGATCGAGGAGCGCGGCACGATCGGGCTGCGCACCGGGCACGCCGACGGCATGGTCTGGGTCGAGATCTCCGACGACGGCCCGGGCATTCCCGCCGACATGCAGCAGCGCATCTTCGATCCCTTCTTCACCACCAAGCCGGTGGGCACCGGCACCGGGCTGGGGCTGTCGATCTCCTACGGCATCGTCGCCAAGCACCACGGCCGCATCGAGGTCGACAGCGCGCCGGGCCGGGGCAGCCGCTTCAAGGTGGTGCTGCCGGTGCGCCAGCCCGCGCGCGCGGGCTGACCCGCCGGCGCGGCGCTACAACGCGGGTTCGCGCGCGCGCTGGCCGTCGTAGGTGCGGAACGCCTGGCGGATGTGCTCGCGCAGTTCGTGGTCGTCCCAGGGCTTGGTCAGGAAGCGGTAGATCGCGCCGCGGTTGATCGCGTCGGTCACCGTGGCCAGGTCGGTATAGCCCGACAGCACCAGGCGGATGGTGTCGGGGTAGAGCATCTTGACCCGGCCGAGGAACTCGGTGCCGTCCATCTCCGACATCCGCTGGTCGGACAGGATCACCTGCACCTCGTTGGTGGCCAGCAGGCCGAAGGCGTCGCGGACGTTGCCCGCGGCCAGGATCCGGTAGCCGTCGCGGCGGAACAGGCGCACCAGCGAGCGCAGCACGTTCTCCTCGTCGTCGACCAGCAGCAGCGTGCGGTCGGGCTTGCTGGCGGCGAACAGCTCCGGCCGCAGGTAGCGCCGGCGCAGCGCCTGGCCGGCGCCCTCGGCGCTCATCGGCTCGCCGAACAGGTAGCCCTGGAAGCAGTCGCAGTCGGCGCGGCGCAAAAAGCCCAGCTGCGCCTCGGTCTCCACGCCGTTGGCGATCACCTTCATGCCCAGCTGGTGGCCCATGGCGATCATCGCGCGCACGATCGCGGTCTCGCGGCTGCCGTCGTGGGCGGCGTTGATGAAGCTGCGGTCGATCTTGAGCATGTCGGCGGGGTAGCGCACCAGCGCGCCCAGGCTGGCATCGCCGGTGCCGAAGTTGTCCAGGGTCAGGCCGATGCCCTCGTGGCGCAGCGCGCTGATCGCCTGGAACACCGCCTGCGCGTTGTTGTTGAGCGCGCTCTCGTTGACTTCCAGCACGATCGCCGACATCGGCAGGCCCGCCTGCTGCATCTGCCCGAGCAGCCGGTCGACGAAGTTCGGCTGCAGCAGCTGCAGGGTGGAGACGTTGACCGCGACGAAGAAGTCGTCGAAGCCCTGCTCGCGCCAGTGCCGGACCTGGGCGATCACCCGTTCCAGCATCCAGTCGCCGATCTGCACGATCACGCCCAGCCGCTCGGCGGTGGGCAGGAAGCGCTCGGGCAGCAGCAGGCCCAGCACCGGCGACTGCCAGCGCACCAGCGCCTCCATGCCGACCACGCGGCCGTCGCGGGCGCTGATCTTGGGCTGGTAGCGCAGGCGCAGCTCGCCGTTGGGCAGCGCGTCCACGATCTGGCGGGCGATCGCGCTCTCGCTCTGCACCCGCTCGCTGGCGGCCCCGGTGTGCACGTGCACCGGCTCGTGCATCAGGTGCGAGGCGTGGCGCACCGCGTTCTCGGCCAGGTGCAGCAGGTCGCTCGGATCGGTGCCGTGCTGCGGGCACAGGCTGATCCCGACCTTCGCGCCGAGGAACAGGGTGTAGGGCAGCACGGTGAGCGGCTGCTCGATCTCCGCGACCAGCGACTGCGCCAACGCCTGCGCCTGCGCCTGCGCGGGTTCGGCGCCGTCCTCGAGCGTGGCCACCGCCACGAACTCGTCGCTGCCGTGCCGCCAGACCCGGCCGCGGCCGCGCAGGCGGCCGGCCAGGCGCTGGCCGACGGTGCGCAGGGCGGCGTTGCCGACCTCCACGCCCATGTTCTGGTTGATCGAGGCGAAGTGCTCGATGTCGATGTGCAGCAGCACCAGCGGCGGTCCGCCCTCCGCGGCCGCGCGCACCCTGGCGGCGATTTCCGGATGCCCGGCGCCGAGGCGGGGCAGGGGCGGCGGAATGTCCGGATCGGCGTGCAGCATGACGACATTCTAAGCGGCCGCGCGCGCCGCGCCGCGCGCTCAGCTGACGGCGGGCGGCTCGTAGGGCAACGCGGCCGACACGCGCGTGCCGCGCCGCGGTGCCGATTCGATCCGCAGCGCGCCGCCGGCCAGCCGCGCGCGCTCGCGCATGAGCGCCAGCCCCGGCGTCCCGGCCCGCGCCGGGTCGAAGCCCGTGCCGTCGTCCTCCACGTGCAGGTCCAGCCCGTGCGCATGCGCCCGCAACCGCAGCGCCACCCGGCCGGCGCCGGCATGGCGCAGCGCGTTGTCCAGCGCCTCCTGCGCGATGCGGAAGCCGGCCTGCTCGATCTCCCGCGCCGGCCGCCGCGGCAGCGCGGCGATGTCCAGCTCCAGCGTCGTCGCGGTACCGCGGAACAGGCGCTCGGCATGCCAGCGCAGCGCCGCCTCCAGGCCCAGCGCGTCGAGCTGCGGCGGGCGCAGCAGGGTGGAGAGGTCGCGCAGGCGGGCGAGGGTGGCGTCGGCCAGGACCAGGATGTCCTCCAGGTCGTCGCGCCGCCGCGCGGGATCGGCCTCGTCCATCGCCGCGGCCGCCGACATGCGGATGGCGGTGATCGACTGGCCGACGTCGTCGTGCAGCGCGCGCGAGACCGTGCGGCGCTCGTCCTCCTGCACGGTGAGGATGCGCGCGGCCAGCGCCCGCAGCTCGCGGCTGTCGGCGGGCGGCGCCTCCGCCGACGCCAGCGGCGGCCGGGCCAGGCGCTGGCGCGATTCGGTATCGGGCTTCGGATCGGTGCCGTCGTCGGTGCGGCCGGGTCCCATGCGCGGCGCCCTCGTCTCCACTTCGCCGGCCAGTCTAGGGCCTGCGAAAGCGCGGGAACAGGCGCCGGCGCGCTCAATTTCGCCGCCGCGCCGCCGCTATGGGGTTGATGGGTACGCAGGCGACGACGCGACGCGCAGCGAGGGGAGTGGACGGCTCGATGGATTCCGGCGTCATCGCCAGCCTGTTGCAGCATCCGCTGCCCAGCGCGCTGCTGCTGCTCGACCGGGACGGGCGCTGCCTTGCGGCCAATGCCGCGGCGCGCGCGCTCGGCCTGGACCGGACCGTGCAGCGGCATGCCGGCGCATTGGCCGATGCCCGCCGGCGGCTGCGCGAGGGCGCGGCCGCGGTCGAGTGCCTGCTGCCGGGGCCGGATGGCCTGCTGCAGGCATGCATGCGCGCGATCGGCATCGGCGGCGAGGCCGGCGCCGCGTTTTCGCTGAGCGTGCCGGAGCCCGAGCCCGCCGGGCGCTGGCATGACGCCATCCACCACGCCGGCCACGGCCTGTGGGTGTGGGACGTGGGCCGGGACGCGCTGCAGCGCTCGGCGTCCTGGCGCAGCATGCTCGGCTACGCGCCGGACGAGCCCTTGCCCGGCTCGCTGGCCGACAGTCTCGAGGGCGTGCATGGCGAGGACCGCGAGCGCGTGCGCGCCAGCCTGCAGGCGCACCTGGCCGGGCGCTCGCCCAGCTACCAGTGCGAGTACCGCATCCGCCACCGCGACGGCAGCTGGCGCTGGATCCGCGACAGCGGCCGCGTGGTCGCGCGCGACGCGGCGGGCGCGCCGTTGCGCATGGCCGGCACCCACACCGAGATCGGCACCCAGAAGCAGCTGGAGCAGGGGCTGCGCGAGCATCGCGCGCTGCTGGAGGAGACCCAGCGCATCGCCGGCATGGGCAGCTGGACCTGGGACGTGCACAGCGACGTGGTCTGGTGCTCGGCACCACTGCGCGCGCTGGTGGGCCTGGGCGAGGGCCTGCGCATGCGCGACTGGCTGCGGCGCTGCGCCCGGCCGGGCCGCGACGCCCTGCGCCGAGCCTGGCGCAGGCTGCGCCGCTGCGAGGAACTGGCGCGCTTCGAGCTGGCGCTCGACGACCCGGATGGCGACCGGCTGCACCTGCTGGTCTGGGCGGAGTCCCGCCTGGACGCGCGCGGGGCGCCGCAGCGGGTGCTGGCGCAGGTACAGGACGTTAGCGCGCAGCGCCGCGCCGACGCGCTGATCCGGCACCGCACCGAACTGTTGCGGCGGGTCTCGCGGCTCGGCCGCATCGGCGGCTGCGAGATCGACGCCGCCACCCGCGCCCTGCAGTGGACCGAGGAATGCGCGCGCCTGCACGGGCGCGACGCGGCGCCGCCGGCGCTCGACGCGCTGCTCGGCCAGTACGCCAGCGACTCCCGCCAGGCGCTGGAGGCGGCGCTGTTGCGCACCGCCGACGGGGCGCCGCCGCAGACGCTGGAGCTGTGCTTCTACCGTCCCGACGGGCGCCAGGTCTGGGTGCAGGCGGTGGTCGATTTCGAGCGGCCGGGCGACGCCCGTCCGCGCCACCTGGTGCTGTTTCGCGACGTCACCGGCGAACGTGCGGCCAGCGAGCGCATCGAGCTGCTTTCGCACTACGACCTGGTGACCGGCCTGCCCAACCGGGCGCTGCTGCGGCGCGAGGTGGAGACCGCGCTGCAGGCCGCCGCGGCGCCTCCGGCGCTGCTGCTGATCGATCTCGACGGCTTCGCCGGGATCAACGAATCGCTCGGCCACGCCACCGGCGATGCCGTGCTCAAGGCCTGCGCCGCGCGGCTGCACGCCCACGTCGATGCCGGCGACCCGTTCGGGCGCTTCGGCGCCGACGAGTTCCTGGTGCTGCTGCGCCAGGCCGGGGATCGATCCGGCGCGTTCGCGGCCGCCCAGCGCATCGCCGCGGCGCTGGCCGCGCCACTGACGGTGGGCGGCGAATCGCTGCGGCTGGGCGCCAGCGTCGGCATCGCCATGCTGCCCGCAGGCGCCGGCTTCGACGACCTGCTGCGCGCGGCGGGCAGCGCCCTGCACGCGGCCAAGCGCGGCGGCCGCAACCGCATCGAGTTCCATTCCGCCGACGGCTGCAGCCGCGCGCGCCGGCGCATCGACATCGAGCAGGCGCTGCGCGTGGCGCTGGAGCGCGAGGAGTTCTCGCTGGCCTACCAGCCGCTGATCTCGCTGGCCGACGACCGCCCGCCGTCGATCGAGGCGCTGCTGCGCTGGCACCGGCCCGGCCTGGGCCACTGCCCGCCGGACGAGTTCGTGCCGATCGCCGAGGCCAGCGGCGACATCGTCGCGATCGGCGACTGGGTGCTGCGCGAGGCCTGCCGGCAGGCCGCCGCCTGGCACCGGGCGGGCCTGGCCTTCGGCCGCATCTCGGTCAACGTCTCGGCCATGCAGCTGCGCGACCCGGGTTTCGCCGAGCGCGCGGTGGCGCACTGCGCCGCCGCCGGCTGGCCGCCTGCGCGGCTCGAGCTGGAACTGACCGAATCGGCCCTGCTGCGCGACACCCAGGCCCTGCGCGCGTGCTTCGACGTGCTGGCCGAGGCGGGGATCGCGCTGGCGATCGACGACTTCGGCACCGGCTTCTCCAACCTGAGCTACCTGAGCCGCTTTCCGGTGGGGCGCCTGAAGATCGACCGCAGCTTCATCTCGGCGCTGTGCCAGGGGCGGGGCGCCGGCGAGGTCACCCGCGCGATCATCGGCCTCGGCCAGTCGCTGCGCATGCAGGTCGTGGCCGAGGGCGTGGAGCAGCCGGAGGACGAGCGGCTGCTGCGCGAGCACGGCTGCGACGAGGTGCAGGGCTATCTGTACTCGCGTCCGCTGGCCGCGCGCGACATGGCCGACTGGCTGCGCCTGCGCGGGCGCGACCGCCACCCGGCGGCCGCCGGGTGCGGCTGCGGCGCGAACGCGCTGCGCGCCTGAGCGCGCCGGCTGCCGGCGGCTCCTGCGGCGCGCGAGCGCCTGGCCCCGTGCCGCGTCCCGGCGCGGGCATTCGGAAAAGAGCCCGAACGCCGGCGGAACGATGCGGCGCGCTGGCGGCGTTACGGCCTGGCGACGTGGAGCCCGGGCGACGGCAACGTTCGAGGTGAACGGCGTGCCGGGCGAGGGGGGTTCGTGTCGCTTCGCCGGCCTGTCGTCGGCCTGCAGGCCAAGACGCGGCGCGGAAATGGACGCGCGGGGCGCCGTGCCGCCCGGACGGCGTCCGCCGGCCATAGGAGCGTGGGCGGCAGAAATCGTCCGGGCTGCAAAGCCACCTGCGCGGTCCATATTTCCGCCGATTCTGGGCCTGTAGCACCACTACAGGCCGGCGAATCGTCGAAAATCTGTCCTCGCGCAGTCGCCTTTTCGCCTCGAACATTTCTGCCGCCCACGCTCCTAGCCGGCGATGCCCAGGTCCCAGTCGATGCAGCCGCCGAGCGGGTCGCCGGGCGCGGCCGGGGCTTCGTGCGCGCGCGCCAGGCGCCGGAGCTCCTCGGCCGCCAGGTCTTCCAGCCGCTGCAGCGCCTCGTCGTGCCGGCGGCGCGCCGGGGCGGCGGGCGGCGGGTGCGGCGCCCGCGGCGCGGAGGCCGCGGGCGCACCGGTCCGGCGCATCAGAACAGTTCGACGGTACCGGCGCCCATGCCTTCCTGGGTCACCGGCTTGTGCGGCGGCTTCTCCCAGGTCCGGCGCATCTCGCGCAGGCGCTGGCCGATGCGCTGCAGCGCGCGCAGCAGCTCCTCGTCGAGCGCGCCGCCGTTGCGGCGCAGCAGGTCCTGCAGCTCGATGGCCTCGCGGTTGATCGCGTTCAACCGCTCCAGGTGCGCATGCACGCCGCCCAGCGCCTGGGTGGCGATGTCCTCGAACTGCAGCGCGCGCACCGCCTCGGCGACGTTGCCGTCGATGGCGCGCCCGCACTCGGAGATCTCGCGCATGCCCTCGCTGAGCGAGCGGTTGATCGCCGCGACCTGGTCGAGCATGCCGGCGGCCTCGGCGCGCGCCTCGCGCGAGCGGTCGAGGTCGCGCGAGGCCATGCCGGACACGGTGTCGCGGACCTTGGCGATGGACTCCTTGGAGCTGTGGGCGAGCTTTCGGATCTGCTCGTTGAAGGCGGTGGAGCGCTCGGACAGGTTGCGCACCTCGTCGGCCACCACCGCGAAGCCGCGCCCGGCCTCGCCGGCGCGCGCGGCCTCGATGGCGGCGTTGAGCGCGAGCAGGTTGGTCTGGTCGGCGATCGATTTCACGTCCTCGAGCAGGGCGAAGATGCCGTCCAGGTGCCCGGCCATCTCGTCGATGTGGGCCACGGTGACCGTGCTCTGGCCGCTGACCTGCTCCAGCGCCTCGACCAGCTGCCCCATGCGCTGGCTGGCGTGCTGGGCGAAGCGGGCGACGTCGGCGCCGCCGGCGCCCTCGGCATCGCCGGTGCGGTCGAGGATGCGCGACATCGCCTGCGCCTGCTGCCGCGACTTGCGGTTCATCGCCTCGAAGCTGCTGCCCAGGCCGCTGACCGCCTGGCGGATCAGCTCGCGCGCGCGCTCCACCTCCATCCGCGAGCCCTCGATCTCGGCGCCCACGAACTGCCGCAGCTCGCCGAGCAGCTCGTCCTGCTCCTGCAGGATGCGCGCGTGCTCGGGCGAGCGCCCGGTCTCGCGGCGCACCAGCCAGAAGCCCAGCACCAGCCAGCTCGCGGCCAGGGTCAGCAGGATCGCCCAGCGCACGGGCGCGGGCCAGCCCAGCGCGAACGCGACCGGCAGCAGCAGGGTCAGCGACAGCGGCGCTGCGAGACGGATCATGAGGCGTGCGTACATGGGCGCTCCGGGAGGTTCTACGATCCCGGTATCGGCCCCGGCGCGGCGGGCTTTAGCCCGGCCTCGCGCGGGGCGCGCTCAGGGCAGCAGGCGCTGCAGCGACTCCAGCATGCGTCCGCGCGAGAACAGCAGGTCCCACTGGCTGCCGCCGAGCTGGCGCCACAGCACCGCCGCGCGCACCGCGGCCAGCAGCAGCGCGCGGATCTCAGCCACCACCGCCGCCTGGCCCAGGTAGTGCGGCGAGCCCTGCACCATGACCCGCGGCCGCAGCTGGCTGATGGTCTCGGCGTACAGCGCGCCCAGCGCGTTGAGCACCTCGGGGTGGGTGCTGCCCTGGGCCCGGGCCTGCGGCGCGATCCGCTGCAGGCCGGCGGCGACCGCCTCGATCGCGCCGGGCTCGGCGCTGAAGCGCCGCTCCAGGCGCATGACCGCCAGCGCCAGCCGCGGGATCGATTCGTCCTGGGCCTGGCGGAGCAGGGAGTCGCGCAGCAGGCGCAGCCCGGGGTGCAGGCGCGGCACGCCGCCGTAGACGTCGGCGACGGAATCGGCGTCGATGCGGAACACGCTGTCGAGCACCGCCTCGGCGGCGTCGCTGCGCGACTGCCCGGTCTCGGCGGTGGAACGGACCTGCTGCAGGGACTGGGCCAGCGCGCCCAGCGCCAGCACGCGATCGTCGAAGGATGCACTCATCCCGCTAGTTTAGAGCGTGTCGCCTGCGACCGCCCGCCCC
This sequence comes from Luteimonas huabeiensis HB2, assembly GCF_000559025.1. Taxonomy (GTDB): domain Bacteria; phylum Pseudomonadota; class Gammaproteobacteria; order Xanthomonadales; family Xanthomonadaceae; genus Luteimonas; species Luteimonas huabeiensis. Next base: position 74,176 of record NZ_JAAN01000021.1, read on the forward strand.
GCGGGCGCATCCGTGCGCGCGATCACCGCCCCGCCCAGGCAGACCTCGCCGTCGTAGAGCACCAGCGACTGCCCCGGCGTCACCGCGCGCTGCGGCCGCGCGAAGCGCACCTCCAGCGCGCCGTCGTCGCCGATGCGCACGCTGCAGGGCTCGGCCGCCTGCCGGTAGCGGGTCTGCGCCAGGGCCTCGAAGCGCGCCGCCGGCGGCGCGCCGGCGATCCAGTGCGCGGCCTCGGTCCAGGTCGTGCGCGACATCAGCCAGGGGCTGTCGCGGTCCTGGTCGACCACCAGCACGTTGCCGGGCACGTCCTTGCCGACCACGTACCAGGGCGCGGCCGCGAACCCGCGCACGCCGCCCAGCTGCAGGCCCTCGCGCTGGCCGAGGGTGAAGAAGAACACCCCGGGGTGGGTGCCGACCGCGCGCCCGTCGGGGGTGCGGATCTCGCCGGGCCGCGCCGGCAGGTAGCGGCCGAGGAAGGCGCGGAAGTCGCGCTCGCCGATGAAGCAGATGCCGGTGGAGTCCTTCTTCGCCGCGGTCGGCAGGCCGGCGGCCTCGGCGCGCGCGCGCACCTCGCGCTTGGGCAGGTCGCCCAGCGGGAAGCGGGTGGCCGCCAGTTGCGCCTGGCCGAGCTGGTGCAGGAAGTAGCTCTGGTCCTTGCCGGCATCGCGCGCGCGCAGCAGCCGCCAGGCGCCGCGGCTGCGGTCGATGCGCGCGTAGTGGCCGGTGGCGATGCGCTCGGCGCCCAGCGCATGGGCGGCGTCGAGGAAGTGCCGGAACTTGATCTCGCGGTTGCACAGCACGTCCGGGTTGGGGGTGCGCCCGGCGGCGTACTCGGCCAGGAAGTGCTCGAACACGCCCTGCCAGTACTCGGTGGAGAAGTCGCGGAAGTGGATCGGGATGCCGAGCCGCCCGCACACCGCCACCGCGTCGCGGCGGTCGTCCTCGGCGCGGCAGTCGCCGCTGCCGTCGTCGGCCCAGTTCTGCATGAACAGCCCGGCGATCGGCTCCCCGGCCTCGCGCAGCAGCAGCGCGGCCACCGACGAATCCACGCCGCCTGAAACACCGACGATGATCCTCGCTGTCATGTTCGGGGAATTGGCATGTACTCGTGGCCGATTGCGCACGGCACGCGTTCACCTCCCGCGCTTGCGGGGGAGGATGGGAGGGGGCGAGCGCCGGCCATGATCGCAGGCGCGCTCACGGCAGCCGCGCGGCCAGGTCGAGCGGGTAGCGGCGACCGGCCAGGTAGTCGGCCGCCGCGCGCCACACCAGCGGGCTGCGGTGGCGCGCGCGGGCGGCCAGCAGCTCGGCCGGCGTGAGCCACAGCGCGCGCTGGATGCCGGCATCCAGCGGCCGCTGCGGATCGTGCGCCAGCGGCTGCGCGGCGAAGGCGAAGCGCAGGAAGTGGCGGCCGCCCGGCGCGGTCCACTGGTAGGCGCCGACGAAGTGGGTCGCGCGCACCGTCCAGCCGGTCTCTTCCAGGGTCTCGCGCACCGCCGCCTCCACCAGCCCTTCGTCGGGCTCCAGGTGCCCGGCGGGCTGGTTCAGCACCAGCCCCTCGCCGATCGATTCCTCCACGCACAGCAGCCGGCCGCCGTCGGCGACCAGGGCGGCCACGGTCACGTCGGGCTGCCAGCGCGCCTCGCCGCCGCTCACAGCGCGTCCTGCCCGCCGGTCAGTTCCAGCTCCTTGTCGTCGGCGATCTCGGCCGCCGCCGACATCGCCAGCTCCAGCAGCGCCGCGTCCGACGCCTCCGGCAGCTTGATCACGTAGTAGAGGATGTCGCCGGAGACCTCCCAGGCGCCCAGCTTGCGGGTCTGGCTGTCGCGCAGCAGGCCGTTGGCGGCGGCGGCGTCGAGGTCGCCGGTCAGGCGTGCGGCGGGCGAGAACACCTGGCGGATGCGCTGGCCGGCGATTTCCTCGGCGCGCCCGGACACGAACACCAGCTGGCTGCGTTCCTCGCGCGCCCAGGAATAGACCACCCGGTAGTCGCCGTCGCGGTCGATCTCGTAGTCGATCCCGCGCTCGGCCAGCCGCGCGGCGACCGGGTCGTCGGGCTGCGGCGCGGGCATCGCCGCCTCCTGCGCGAGGGCGGGGGTGCAGAGCAGGGCGAGGAGCGTGGCGAGGGCGGGGCGCATGCGGAAATCCCGGGAAACAGCGTTCCATTCTGCGCTCCGGGGCCCGGCGACGTCCATGCGGCGACGCCGGCGGAACGTATAATTGCGCCCATGCCACGCGATCCCGCACACCCGCACGACCACGAGCACGGCGTCGCCGTCGAGACCGGCCGCCCGGAGCTGGCGCGGCCGCCCCTGTACTCGGTCGTCCTGCTCAACGACGACTACACGCCGATGGACTTCGTCATCGACGTGCTGGTGCGCTTTTTCGCCATGAACATGGAAAAGGCCACCCAGATCATGCTCCACGTGCATACACGCGGCCGTGGCGTGTGCGGGGTCTACAGTCGCGAGGTGGCCGAATCCAAGGTGGCGCAGGTGAACGAATACTCCCGTCTCAACCAGCATCCCTTGCTGTGCACCATGGAAAGGGCCTAAAAGGACGGGGAGCCTCCGGAGCGCTGAGGTTCCGCAACGCGGGTGGCGGTCACGCCGGATGGAATTGCGGCGGACCGACCCCACATCGGCCGTAGACTTTCCGGAGGCATCCGCCCCATGTTCAGCAAGGATCTCGAGTATTCCATCGGCCAGTGCTACAAGCGGGCCCGCGAGGCCCGCGACGAGTACATGACGGTCGAACACCTGCTGCTGGCGCTGCTGGACAACCCGTCCGCAGAAGCCGTGCTGAAGGCCACCGGCGTGGATTTCCAGCGCCTGCGCGCCGACCTCGAGCAGGCCATCGCCACCAGCGTCTCCAAGCTCGACGAGGCCGACGGGCGCGACACCCAGCCCACCCTGGGCTTCCAGCGCGTGCTCCAGCGCGCGGTCTACCACGTGCAGTCCTCGGGCAAGAAGGAGGTCACCGGCGCCAACGTGCTGGTGGCGATCTTCGGCGAGAAGGACTCCCACGCCGTCTACTACCTCAACCAGCAGGACGTCACCCGGCTGGACGTGGTCAACTACCTGTCGCACGGGATCGCCAAGACCGGCGAGGGCGAGGCCGCGCCGTCGGGCGAGGAGGCCGAGGGCCCGGCGGGCGAGGGCGGCGAGGGCAAGGGCGACGCCCTGGCCGAGTACGCGACCGACCTCAACGCCGCCGCCCGCGAGGGCCGCATCGATCCCCTGGTCGGGCGCGCCGAGGAGATCGAGCGCACCATCCAGGTGCTGTGCCGCCGGCGCAAGAACAACCCGCTGTACGTCGGCGAGGCCGGCGTGGGCAAGACCGCGATCGCCGAGGGCCTGGCCAAGCGCATCGTCGACGGCGAGGTGCCGGAGGTGCTGGCCGACGCGGTGATCTACTCCCTCGACCTCGGCGCCCTGGTCGCCGGCACCAAGTACCGCGGCGACTTCGAGAAGCGCCTGAAGGCGGTGCTGGCGGCGATCCGCAAGCACCCGGGCGCGGTGCTGTTCATCGACGAGATCCACACCATCATCGGCGCCGGCTCGGCCTCGGGCGGGACCATGGACGCCTCCAACCTGATCAAGCCCGCGCTGGCCTCGGGCGAGCTGCGCTGCATCGGCTCGACCACGTTCCAGGAGTACCGCGGCATCTTCGAGAAGGACCGCGCGCTGGCGCGGCGCTTCCAGAAGATCGACATCGTCGAGCCGACCACCGGCGAGGCGATCGAGATCCTGCGCGGGCTCAAGCCCAAGTACGAGGCGCACCACGACGTTACCTACGCCGACGAGGCGCTGCAGGCGGCGGTGGAGCTGTCGGTCAAGCACATCGCCGACCGCCTGCTGCCGGACAAGGCCATCGACGTCATGGACGAGGCCGGCGCGCGCCAGCGCCTGCTGGCCGAGGACGTGCGCAAGCGGCTGATCGACGTGGAGGAGGTCGAGGCGATCGTGGCCAAGATGGCGCGCATCCCGGCCAAGCAGGTCAGCGCCTCCGACAAGGACGTGCTGCAGCACCTGGAGCGCAACCTGAAGATGGTCATCTTCGGCCAGGACCCGGCGATCGAGTCGCTGGCCTCGGCGATCAAGCTGGCCCGCTCGGGGCTGGCCAACCCGGACAAGCCGATCGGCAACTTCCTGTTCGCCGGGCCGACCGGCGTGGGCAAGACCGAGGTCACCCGCCAGCTCGCCCACCAGCTGGGCATCGAGCTGGTGCGCTTCGACATGTCGGAGTACATGGAGCCGCACTCGGTCAGCCGCCTGATAGGCGCGCCTCCGGGCTACGTCGGCTTCGACCAGGGCGGCCTGCTGACCGAGAAGATCGTCAAGACGCCGCACTGCGTGCTGCTGCTCGACGAGGTCGAGAAGGCGCACCCGGACATCTTCAACATCCTGCTGCAGGTGATGGACCGCGGCGTGCTGACCGACACCAACGGGCGCGAGGCGAACTTCCGCAACGTGGTGCTGGTGATGACCACCAACGCCGGCGCGGCGCAGGCGTCGCGGCGCTCGATCGGCTTCACCCGCCAGGACCACAGCACCGACGCGATGGAGGTGATCCGGCGCAGCTTCAGCCCGGAGTTCCGCAACCGCCTGGACGCGATCGTGCAGTTCCAGCCGCTGGGCTTCGAGCACATCCTGCGCGTGGTGGACAAGTTCATCATCGAGCTGGAGAGCCAGCTGCACGAGAAGAACGTGTCGATGACCGCCACCGCCGAGGCGCGCGAATGGCTCGCCCAGCACGGCTTCGACCCGCAGATGGGCGCGCGCCCGATGGCGCGGGTGATCCAGGACCAGGTCAAGCGCCCGCTGGCCGACGAACTGCTGTTCGGCAAGCTGGTCGGCGGCGGCCGGGTGAGCATCGACGTGCGCGACGACCGGCTGGTCGTCGAGGCCCGGCCGGAGCCGGAGAAGCTGCTGCCGGCGACCGTCGAGTAGCGGGCGGTCCGGTCCGGAACCGGCGCAACGAAAAGGCGGCCTTCGGGCCGCCTTCTTCGCGTCCGGGCCGGAGCCTACTTCATGCGGTAGGTGATGCGGCCCTTGGTCAGGTCGTAGGGAGTCATCTCCACCTTGACCCGGTCGCCGGTCAGGATGCGGATGTAGTTCTTGCGCATCCGCCCCGAGATGTGGGCGATGATCTCGTGGCCGTTCTCCAGCTTGACCCGGAACATCGTGTTCGGGAGGGTCTCGGAAACGGTGCCTTCGAATTCAATGACGTCGTCTTTCGCCATGCGTCCTGGTTGTCGCTCTGGGTATGTCGGGCGCGGGTTCGCGGCCCGGAAAACGCGCCATTCTCACACGTCCGGGCCGTCGAGGCAAAAGTTCCGTTAAGCCGCACCGTCGCGCGCGCCCAGCGAGGCGGCCGCCGGCGCGCCGAACCAGCCGGTCCAGGGGCCCGGCACGCCGTCCTGGGCCGCCAATCGCCCGACCGCCTCGACGAAGCGCGGGCGCGGCCACGCCTGCGCGCCCAGGCGGGTCAGGTGCGGATTCTCCACCTGGGCGTCGATCAGCGGCCAGCCGTGCGCGGCCAGGTGGCGGGCCAGCCCGGCCAGTGCCACCTTGGAGCCGCCGGATTCGGCGCTGAACATGCTTTCGCCGAAGAACATCCGCCCGAGCGCGACGCCGTAGATCCCGCCGACCAGGCGCTCGCCGTCGAGGACCTCGATGCTGTGGGCATGGCCCAGCGCGTGCAGGCGCGCGTAGGCGGCCTGCATCTCCCGGGTGATCCAGGTGCCGCCCTGGCCGCGGCGCGGCGCCCGGGCGCAGGCGCGCACCACCTCCTCGAAGCGGGTGTCCGCGCGCAGGGTCCAGCGGCTGCGGCGCAGCGTGCGGCGGAAACGCGAACCCAGGCGCACGCCGTCGCTGGCGAACACCGCGCGCGGGTCCGGCGACCACCACAGGATCGGCTGGCCCGGCGAGTACCAGGGAAAGATGCCGTGGCGGTAGGCGTTGAGCAGCCGCGCCGGCGTCAGGTCGCCGCCCATCGCCAGCAGGCCGTCGGGCTCGCGCAGGGCGAAGGCCACCGGCGGGAACGGCGAATCGGGATCGGGATCGAGCAGGAACGGGCGCGGGTGCATCGCCGGCGGCCGCTACCCGGCCGCGACCGGCTTGAACGGCGAGTGCGCGTCCAGCATCGCCTTGTAGGCGCGCACCGAGGCGGCCTCCTCGGCGCACCAGGGCCGCAGCGCCGCGGCGAAGCCCGCGTCGGCGATCCAGTGCCGGCTGCGCACGAAGGTCGGCAGGAAGCCGCGCGCGATCTTGTGCTCGCCCTGCGCGCCGGGCTCGAACGTCGTCAGCCCCTCGCGCAGGCAGTACTCGATGCCCTGGTAGTAGCAGGTCTCGAAGTGCAGGCCGGGCAGGGCGCGGTCGGCGCCCCAGTAGCGGCCGTACAGGGTGTCGGCGCCGCGCAGGCACAGGGCGCCGGCGATCGGCGCCGGCTCGCCGTCCAGGTCGGCCAGCACCAGTACCAGTTGCCGGGGCATGGCGCGGGCGAGGTGGCGCAGGAAGCCCGGCGTCAGCGCCGGCGAGTTGCCGTATTCGGCGAAGGTGCGCAGGTAGAAGCCGTAGATCGCGTCGAGGTCGTCGTCGCCGGCCTCGTCGCCGTGCAGCACGCGGAAACGCACCCCGGCGCGCGCCACCCGCGCGCGCTCCTGGCGGATGTTCTTGCGGTGCTTGTGGTCCATCGCCGCCAGGTAGTCGTCGAAGCAGGTCCAGCCGCCCGGGTTGCGCCAGTGGTACTGCACGTCCACGCGCGGCAGCCAGTCCGGGCCGAACGCGGCGTCCTCGGCCTCGGTGTGGAAGTTGACGTGCGCCGAGGACAGGCCGCCGGCCCGAGCGTGCGCCACGATCGCCGCCAGCAGCGCGCGGCGGGCGTCGTCGTCGACCGCCAGCAGGCGCGGCCCGGTGACCGGCGAGTAGGGCACCGCGCCCAGCCATTTCGGGAAGTAATGCTGCCCGTGGCGGGCGTAGGCGTGCGCCCAGGCGTGGTCGAAGACGAACTCGCCGTGGGAATTGGTCTTCAGGTAGCCCGGCGCCGCCGCCAGCAGGCGGTCGCCATCGCGCAGCAGGATATGGCGCGGCGTCCAGCCCCAGCCCGCGCGCAGGCAGCCCTCGCGTTCCAGCCCGTGCAGGAAGGCATGGCCGACGAAGGGATTGCGGCCGTCGTGCAGCGCGTCCCAGGCGTCGGCGGGAATCTCCGCGAGTGAGGCGGCCTCGAACGCTTGCGTCATCGGTGCAGGTTAGCCGAAGCCCCGCGGCGCTGGCGCCGCGTGATCCGCGTCAGCCCTGCTGGTCGAGGAAGCGCTCGGCGTCGAGCGCGGCCATGCAGCCGAAGCCGGCGGACGTGATCGCCTGGCGGTAGTGCTGGTCGGCGACGTCGCCGGCGGCGAACACGCCGGGCACCGAGGTCTCGGTGGCGCCGCCGCCCAGGCCGGAGCGGATCTCCAGGTAGCCGTTGTTCATCGCCAGCTGGCCCTCGAACAGCGAGGTGTTCGGGGTATGGCCGATGGCGACGAAGAAGCCGTGCACGTCGAGATCGCGGGTGGCGCCATCGAGCACGGACTTCACCCGCAGGCCGGTGACGCCCTGCGCGTTGCCGAGCACCTCGTCCACCGTGTGGTGCCAGACCGGTTCGATCTTGCCGGCCTGGACCTTGGCGAACAGCTTGTCCTGCATGATCTTTTCCGCGCGCAGGGTGTCGCGGCGGTGCACCAGATAGACCTTGCGGGCGATGTTGGACAGGTACAGCGCTTCCTCGACCGCGGTGTTGCCGCCGCCGACCACGGCCACGTCCTGGTCCTTGTAGAAGAAGCCGTCGCAGGTCGCGCAGGCGGACACGCCGCGGCCCTTGAACGCCTCCTCGGACGGGATGCCCAGGTACTTGGCGGTGGCGCCGGTGGCGATGATGAGGGCGTCGGCGGTGTACTCGCCGCTGTCGCCCTTGAGCCGGAACGGCCGCTGCGACAGGTCGGCGGTGTGGACGTGGTCGAACACCACCTCGGTCTCGAAGCGCTCGGCATGCGCCTGCATCCGCGCCATCAGATCGGGACCCATCAGCCCGTGGGCATCGCCCGGCCAGTTGTCGACCTCGGTGGTGGTCATCAGCTGCCCGCCCATCTGCAGGCCCGTCACCACCACCGGCTTCAGGTTGGCGCGCGCGGCGTAGATGGCGGCGGTCCAGCCGGCGGGGCCGGAACCGAGGATCAGCAGACGGCAGTGCTTGGGGGTGCTCATGTATACTCGCGGGCCTGGAAAACGTGAGGTTTCGAGCCGCATAGCTTGGCGGCGCGGGCGCCCCGGCACAAGGCGCGCGGGCACCGGCGGCCGGAACGGTCCATCCCGATTCGCCGGCGCGCACCCCACGGCGCAGCGGCCGCCCGCACCCGTGTGCGGGTTTTTTCGTGGCGCCGGCGCGGCCGGCGCGACCCGGACAGTGGAGAGCTGGCGATGCGGATTGGCGTGCCGAAGGAAACCAAGACCCTGGAGGGCCGCGTGGCCCTGGTGCCGGCGGCCGCCGGCGACCTGGTCAAGCGCGGCCACGAGGTGTGGATCGAGGCCGGCGCGGGCGAGAAATCGCGTTTCTCCGACGAGGACTACGCGCGCCTGGGCGTGCGCGTCGCGCCCGATGCCGCCGCCCTGTACGAACGCGGCGAGCTGATCGTGAAGGTCAAGGAGCCGATCGAGGGCGACCTGCAGCACCTGCGCCGCGAGCACCTGCTGTTCTGCTACCTGCACCTGGCGCCGTTGCCGGCGCTGACCCGGCGGCTGCTCGACATCGGCCTGACCGGCGTGGCCTTCGAGACCGTCGAGCTCGACAACGGCGACCTGCCGCTGCTGGCGCCGATGTCGGTGATCGCCGGGCGCATCGGCGTGCAGGTCGGCACCCACCTGCTGCACCAGCCCGAGGGCGGCAAGGGCAAGCTGCTGGGCGGCCTGCCGTCCACCGAGCGCGGCAAGGTGGTCGTGTTCGGTGCCGGCGCGGCCGGCGGCAACGCCGCGGCGCTGGCGGCCGCCGGCGGCGCCAACGTGGTGGTGTTCGAGAAGCGCCAGGACCGCATGGGGCAGATGATGGCGCTGGGCCCCAACGTCACCGCGCTCTATCCCTACGACGAGGTGGTCGCCCGCGAGGTCGCCGGCGCGGACCTGGTGATCGGCGCCGTGCTGGTGACCGGCGCGGTCGCCCCGCACGTGCTGACCCGCGCGCACCTGGCGCAGATGGAGCCGGGCAGCGTGCTGGTCGATATCTCGATCGACCAGGGCGGCTGCTTCGAGACCTCGCGCGCCACGACCTGGCAGGCCCCGACCTACGTGGAGGAGGGGGTGATCCACTTCGCGGTGACCAACATGCCCGGTGCGGTGCCGCAGACCAGCTCGCAGGCGATCTGCGCGGCGATCCTGCCGTGGGTCGACAAGCTCGCCTCCGGCGACTGGCGCGACGATGCGCCGCTCACGCGCGGCATCAACGTCGAGGACGGCCGGCTGGTGCACCCCGCGCTGCAGGGCATGGCGCTCTGAAGCACGGTGCCGGTATCGAATTCCCTCGGGCTTCAACTTTTGAAGTAAGATCAATGCCCTGCATGTCAAACCTCAGGTAATCGCGCACGGTGGCACGGCCTCTCCAGGAACGCAGCAGCAAACGTCCCCGCGGCGGCGCGGGCGCCGCCGAGCCGTCGGCGCCCAACCCGCGCCGGCAGCGGCTGTGGCGCGACATCGCGATGATCCTGATCGCGCCGCTGCTGCTGTACCTGTTCGCCAGCCTGCTGACCTTCTCGCCCGAGGACCCGGGCTGGTCGCGTTCGGGCAGCGTCACCGCGCCGCTGCACAACGTCGGCGGGCCGGTGGGGGCGTGGATCGCCGACGTGCTGCTGCACCTGTTCGGCTTCGTCGCCTACCTGCTGCCGCTGATGCTGGCGGCGATCGCGTGGATCGCGATGTTCGGCATGGACCACGACGGCGACGGCAAGGCCGACCTGGGCCCGGCGCTGCGGCTGGTGGGCATCGTCGGCTTCCTGGTCTCGGCCACCGGCCTGCTGGCCCTGCGCATTCCCAACGCCGCCGACCTGTCGGCCGGTGGCGGCGGCATCCTCGGGCGGCTGGTGGGCAACTCGCTCTACGGCGGCTTCGGCCCGGTGGGCGGCAACCTGTTCCTGCTGGCGCTGGTGCTGGTCTCGGTGACCCTGGCCACCGGGCTGTCCTGGTTCCGGGTGATGGACCGCATCGGCGCCTGGGCGATGAAGGTGCCCGACCTGCTGCGGCGGGGCACGCGGCAGGCTAGCGAATGGCAGCAGGCCCGCGAGCTGCGCGGCGAGCGCGAGGAAGTGCGCCGCAGCGAGACCGAGAAGCGCGCCAAGCGCACCCCCGTGCGGATCGAGCCGCCGGTCGCGCCGCCGGTGGTGGAGCGCAGCGAGCGCGCCAAGCGCGAGCAGCAGATCCCGCTGTTCAAGGGCACCGGCGGCGACGCCTCCGGGCTGCCGCCGCTGTCGCTGCTCGACGACCCGAAGCCGCAGCCCAAGGGTTACGACGAGGAGACGCTGGAGACGCTGTCGCGGCAGATCGAGTTCAAGCTCAAGGACTTCCGCATCGACGTGGAGGTCAAGGAAGCGCAGCCCGGGCCGGTCATCACCCGCTTCGAGATGGAGCCGGCGCCGGGCATCAAGGTCAGCCAGATCAGCTCGCTGGACAAGGACATCGCCCGCGGCCTGTCGGTGAAGTCGGTGCGCGTGGTGGACGTGATCCCGGGCAAGTCGGTGATCGGCCTGGAGATCCCCAACACCCGCCGGGAGATGATCTATCTCTCCGAGCTGCTGCGCTCGCGCGAGTACGACAAGTCGCCCAGCGTGCTGACGCTGGCGCTCGGCAAGGGCATCAGCGGGCAGTCGGTGGTCGCCGACCTGGCGCGCATGCCGCACCTGCTGGTGGCCGGCACCACCGGCTCGGGCAAGTCGGTGGCGGTCAACGCGATGGTGCTGAGCCTGCTGTTCAAGGCGACGCCGCAGGAGCTGCGGATGCTGATGATCGACCCGAAGATGCTGGAGCTCAGCGTCTACGAGGGCATCCCGCACCTGCTGGCGCCGGTGGTCACCGACATGAAGGAGGCCGCCAACGGCCTGCGCTGGTGCGTGGCGGAGATGGAACGCCGCTACAAGCTGATGAGCGCGGTCGGGGTGCGCAACCTGGCCGGCTTCAACAAGAAGGTCAAGGACGCGCAGGACGCCGGCCAGCCGCTGCTCGACCCGCTGTTCCGGCCCAATCCGGAGACCGAGGAGGTGGCCCAGCCGCTGGAGCCGCTGCCCTACATCGTCATCTTCATCGACGAATTCGCCGACATGATGATGATCGTCGGCAAGAAGGTGGAGGAGCTGATCGCGCGGCTGGCGCAGAAGGCGCGCGCGGCCGGCATCCACCTGATCCTGGCCACCCAGCGGCCGTCGGTGGACGTGATCACCGGCCTGATCAAGGCCAACATCCCGACCCGCATCGCGTTCCAGGTCAGCTCCAAGATCGACTCGCGCACGATCCTCGACCAGTCCGGCGCCGAGACCCTGCTGGGGCACGGCGACATGCTGTACCTGCCGCCCGGCACCGCGCTGCCCGAGCGCGTGCACGGCGCCTTCGTCAGCGACGAGGAAGTGCACCGCGTCGTCGAGCACCTCAAGCAGAGCGGCAAGGCCGAGTACATCGAGGGCGTGCTGGACGAGGTGCAGACCATGGGCGACGGTACCGTGATCGGCGCCACCGGTCTGCCGGAGTCCGGCGGCGGGGCGGGGGACGAGAGCGACCCGCTGTACGACGAGGCGGTCAAGATCGTCACCGAGACCCGCCGCGCCTCGATCTCAGGCGTGCAGCGCCGGTTGAAGATCGGCTACAACCGCGCCGCGCGCCTGGTGGAGGCGATGGAGGCCGCGGGCGTGGTCAGCGCGCCCGAGCACAACGGCGACCGCTCGGTGCTGGCGCCGCCGCCGCCGAAGTAGGCCGCGCAGGCGGTTTTCCGCGGCCGGCTCGCGCTGCGGCGAGCTACCATCGGCCCATCGCCGGCGCGCCGGCTCCGTGAAAAGACCATGCGCTCGAAGATCGCGTCGTGGCTGGCCTGCGCCGTGCTGGCCTGGATGGTGCCGCCTGCGGCTGCGGCCGAGCCGCCGGACCTGCCCGCGTTGCTGGCCCGGTGGGACCGCGACCCGCATCCCGACTTGCGCGGCGTGGTCGTGCTCCACCGCGGCCGCCGCGTCGCCGAGCGCTACTACCACGGCGCCGGCGCCGACGAGCTCCACGACGTCCGCTCGGCCGGCAAGAGCGTGACCGCGCTGATGGTCGGCATCGCCATCGACCGCGGCGCCATCGGCTCGGTGGACGATCCGGTCCAGCGCTACTGGGCCGCGGCGGCGGGCCGCCCGGTCGGTGCGGTGGCGCTGCGCGATCTGCTCGCGATGCGCTCCGGCCTCGACGCCTTCGACGAGGACCCGGATTCGCCCGGCCACGAGGACCGGATGGACGCCGCCGCCGATCCGCAGGCCTTCGTCCTCGGCCTGCCGCAGGCGGATCCGCCGGGCACGCGCTACCGCTACAACTCGGCGACCGCCTACGTCGCCGGGCTGGCGGTGGCCTACGCCACCGGCGAGACGATGGCCGCGCTCGCGGGCCGCGCGCTGTTCGCGCCGCTCGGGATCGCGGACTGGCGCTGGGATGCGGACGCATCGGGCGCGACCAAGGGGCAGGGCAACCTGCGGCTGACCACGCGCGGGCTCGCCGCCATCGGCGAGCTGGTGCGCAACGACGGTCGCGCCGGCGACCGCCAGGTGGTCGGCGAGGACTGGATCCGACGGATGCTGGCGCCGCGGGTGGCCATCGGCGACGTCGACCCCTATGCCGACGATTACGGCTGGTTCTGGTACCGGAAGGACCACCGGATCGGCGATGCGCTGGTCCCGGTCTGGTTCGCCTCCGGCAACGGCGGCAACAAGATCTACGTGGCCCCGGCCTGCGAGCTGGTCGTGGCGATCACGTCCGCGGCCTACGGCCGCGGCTATGGCCAGCGCCGTTCCGAGGCGATCCTGGCCGCGATTCTCGCCGCGCAGGTCGAGGCCGGCGACTGCCGGACCGGGGCCGGCCGCGCATCGCAGGCCCAGGCCGAGGCGGCGGGCCGGCGCGACGCGGCACGCGGCCCGCAGCCGCAGCGCAACCGGAGCTGAGCGCTGCCGCGGCGCGGCCGATCGCCCGCGCCGGAGGGCTGGCCCGTTCAGGCCGCTGCGGTCACACTGCGCGCCATCCGAATCCTGACCTGGAGACCCGCCATGCGTCGTGTCCTGCTGGCCGCCGCCTTCGCCACCGCCCTGCTGCTGCCCGCCGGCGCGTTCGCCGGCGCGCGCGACACGCTGCAGGCCTTCACCCGCGACCTGCGCGGGCTGGACGGCCAGTTCACCCAACGCGTCTTCGACGGCAACGGCCGGGTCAAGGAGACCTCGAGCGGGCGGGTGGCGCTGGCGGCGCCGCGGCTGTTCCGCTGGGAGTACGTCGAGCCCTACCCGCAACTGATCGTCGCCGACGGCGAGAAGGTCTGGGTCTACGATCCCGACCTGGAGCAGGTGACCGTGCGGCCGCAGGGCGCCGAGGAGCAGAACAGCCCGCTGGCCACGCTGACCGATCCGGCCCGGCTCGACCGCGACTTCGATGTCAGCGAGGAAGCGGCGCCGGCCGACGGCCTGCACTGGATGACGCTCACCCCCAAGCGCGAGCAGGAGGCGAGCTTCCAGTCCGCGCGGCTGGGCTTCGACGGCCAGGGACTGGCGCGGATGGAGGTGATCGACGCGCTGGGGCAGCGGACCGAGATCGCCTTCTCCGGCTGGCGCCGCAACCCCGCCTTCGCCGCCGACACCTTCCGCTATACGCCGCCGGCCGGTGTGGACGTGATCGGCGAGTAACGCGCGTCTCATGGGTCGCGACGCGCGCCGGTAGAATGCGCGGGTGGCCCGGAAACCTTCCCGCCCGCCGCAAGGCGAGGACCTGCTGAGCGTGGATCGCAGCGCGCTGCGGCCGCTGGCCGAGCGCATGCGGCCGCGCAGCCTGGACGAGATGGTCGGGCAGCGGCGGCTGCTCGCGCCGGGTTCGGCGCTGCGGCGCGCGGTGGAATCGGGCCGCGTGCACTCGATGGTGCTCTGGGGCCCGCCCGGCTGCGGCAAGACCACCCTGGCGCTGCTGCTGGCGCAGTACGCCGATGCCGAATTCCGCGCCGTCTCCGCGGTGCTGTCCGGGCTGCCCGAGGTCCGCCAGGTCCTGGCCGAGGCCGGTCACCGCTTCGACGAAGGCCGCCGCACGGTCCTGTTCGTGGACGAGGTCCACCGCTTCAACAAGGCCCAGCAGGACGCCTTCCTGCCGCACATCGAGCGCGGCACCATCGTCTTCGTCGGCGCCACCACCGAGAACCCGTCGTTCGAGCTCAACTCCGCGCTGCTGTCGCGCTGCCGGGTGCACGTGATGGAGGCGGTGTCCGCCGACGACATCCAGGACGCGTTGCGCCGCGCGCTGGCCGACGACGAGCGCGGCCTGGGCGGGCAGGGCGTGCGCATCGAGGACAGCGCCCTGCGCGAGATCGCCGGCGCCGCCGACGGCGACGTGCGCCGCGCGCTGACCCTGCTGGAGATCGCCGCCGAGCTGGCCCAGGACGAGGGCGGGCGGATCACCGAGCAGACCCTGCTGCAGGTGCTGGCCGACCGCACGCGGCGCTTCGACAAGGGCGGCGAGCAGTTCTACGACCAGATCTCGGCATTGCACAAGTCGGTGCGCAGCAGCAATCCCGATGCCGCCCTGTACTGGCTGGCGCGCATGCTCGACGGCGGCTGCGACGCCGCCTACCTGGCGCGGCGGTTGACCCGCATGGCCGTCGAGGACATCGGCCTGGCCGACCCGCGCGCGCTGCAGATGGCCATCGACGCCTGGGACACCTACGATCGCCTCGGCAGCCCGGAAGGCGAACTGGCGCTGGCCCAGCTCACCCTTTACCTGGCCAGCACCGCCAAGTCGAACGCCGGTTACATGGCCTGGAACCAGGCCCGCGCCGACGTGCGCGAGTACGGCACCCAGGAGGTGCCGATGCACATCCGCAACGCCCCGACCAAGCTGATGAAGACGCTGGGCTACGGCCGCGGCTACCAGTACGACCACGATGCCGAGGGCGGCATCGCGCTGGACCAGACCGGTTTCCCCGACGCGATGGGCGAACGCATCTACTACCGGCCGGTGCAGCGCGGGCTGGAACTCAAGCTCGGCGAGAAGCTCGCGCAACTGCGCGCAGCGCGCGCGCAGGCGCGGGGCGAGCGCGGGGAGGGGGAGGGCGCGGGTCCTTAGGGCCCGAATCGGCCTCCACGGTGCGAAAAGGCACCCCGCCCCCGCCAGCGAGGCCATGTCGTCTTTTCCTTCCCCCGCAAGCGGGCGCCATCTTGTTTTTCCCTTCCCCCGCAAGCGGGGAGCATCTTGTTTTTCCTTCCCCCCGCTTGCGGGAGAAGGACGATATGCACCCGCTCGCGGGAGAAGGAACGACATGACCCGCTTGCGGGAGGGGGGGCAGGGGGGAAACGTCCACAATGAACGAGTCAGCCGACGGGCCGGAGCCGGCGACGAACGGCGCCCGCCGCCGGCCGGCAGGGGCCATACTGCCGGGACAGGGGGCCATCCGAACCGCAGGAGGGCCGTTCGATGAACCGTCACGACGCACCCGCACCGCCCGCGGTGATCACCGGGCCGCAGCTGTATGCGCTCTACGCGCGCGAACTCCGCGACCTGTACCCGGGCCGCGCCTGGCACGAGGTCGAGCCGATCCTGTATCGGGTCTGGCAGCGCCGCCCGGGCAACGACTGGGCCAGCGCCCGCGCCCAGGTGCGGGAGTTCTGGCGCCGCGGCTGATCGCGGGCCCGGGCGCCGGCACGTCCTGTTCACGAATCCGCTGAGACGCTCTCCGCTCCGGCCCCGGGCCGGCAGATGGGAGAGAACAGGCATGAGTCCACTGCAGCACACCGGCGCGCTGGACCGCTCGTCGCGGATCATGCGCTTCGCGCTGAAGTACTACCGCGCCGGCGTGTTCGACAGCGCGGTCGGGCGCATGCGGCCCGGCGAGCGCGAGCGGGCCGCCGCGTTCGCCGACGACATCGAGAAGCTCGGCCCGACCTTCGTCAAGATCGGGCAGTTGCTGTCCACCCGCACCGATCTGGTCGCGCCCGCGTACCTGGAAGCGCTCGAGCGCATGCAGGACGACGTGCAGCCGCTGCCGTTCGCCGAGCTGAAGCCGGTCCTGGAGGCCTCGCTCGGCGTGCGCCTGAGCAAGGCCTTCGCCGCCTTCGACGAACAGCCGCTGGGCTCGGCCTCGCTCGCCCAGGTGCATCGCGCCGCCTTGCACGACGGCCGCGAGGTCGCGGTCAAGATCCAGCGGCCGGGCGTGGCGGAACTCATCCGCGCGGACATTTCCGTCCTCGACCGCTTCGCCCGCGGCGCCGATCGCTTCACCTCGATCGGCCAGCGCATGCGCTTCGCCGAGATCGTGGCCGAGATGCAGCGCACCCTGCTGGCCGAGCTCGACTATGTCGACGAGGCGGAGAGCCTGGAGCGCTTCCGCGAGCGGCTCGCGGTCTATCCCGAACTGCTGGTGCCGGCCCCGATCTGGGACTACACCTCGCGCCACGTACTGACGATGGAGTACGTGCCGGGGACCAAGGTGACCGACATCGGCGGGCTGCGGCGCACCGAGCACGCCTACGGTCCGGTGGCCACCGCGCTGCTGAAAGGCTATCTCGACCAGGTGTTCGTGCACGGCGAGATCCACGCCGATCCGCATCCGGGCAACGTGCTGCTGACCGACGACGACCGGATCGCGCTGCTGGATTTCGGCATGGTGGCCCACGTCCCGCCGCGCCAGCGCGAGCGGTTGCTGAAGCTGGTGCTGGCGGCGGTGGACGGCCGCGGCGAGGACGTGGCGGCCGAATCGATGGCCATCAGCGCGCGGCTGGAGGGCTTCGACGAGGCGCGCTACGTGCACGAGGTCTCGCAACTGGTGGCGCGCTACGCGGTGCGCTCCGAGCGCGCCGGCCTGTCGGAAGGCCGGCTGCTGCTGGAGTTGGCGCGGATCGGCACCGCGTGCCGGCTGCGCCTGCCGGCGGCCACCACGCTGCTGGGCAAGACCATGCTCAACCTGGAGGCGGTGGCCGGCGCGCTGGAGCCGGGGCTCGACGTCAAGGCGGCGGTGGAGGACCACGCCTACCGCATCATGCGCGAGCGCCTGCGCTCCTCGCTGTCGCCGCAGCGGCTGGGCATGGAGGCGCTGGAGACTCAGCAGCTGCTGCGCGCGGCGCCGCGCAAGGTCTCCGACATCCTCTCGCTGGTGGCCGACAACAAGCTGCGCGTGCGCCTGGCCGGGCTCGAGGAATCGCACCTCATGGAGAGCCTGCAGAAGATCGCCAACCGCATCTCCACCGGGGTCATCACCGCCTCGCTGGTGGTGGGCGCGGCCATGCTCGCGCGGGTCGACACCCCGCACACCCTGTTCGGCTATCCCGCCTTCGCGCTGGTGCTGTTCCTGCTGGCCGCCGCGCTCGGGGTGACCCTGGTGGTCTCGGCGCTGCTGTCCGACCGCAAGGTACGCCCGCGCGAGGAGCGCGGGCCGCTGGATTGAGCAATGTCGCCGCGGCCGGCGTTCGACGCCGCATCGACGGCTGCCGGCGCAGCATCCGACAGCGCCGCGCGCGGCGCTTCCATTGCCAACCAGAGGAGAGCGCCATGCTCCCACGTCGTCGTTTTCTGTCCCAGGCCGCTCTCGGGACCGCGGCCATCGCCGCCGCGCCGTTGTTCGCACAGCCGTCCGCGCCCGGCAGCGTGCTGCCCACCCGGGGCCGCCTCTCGCGCGAGCCGGCGCAGGCGATGCGGCCGCGCGACGGACGCTACCGGCCGCCGTTCCGGCTCGGCCTGGGCGGGGTGGCGATCGGCAACGGCTTCGCCCCGACGACCGACGCGCAGGCTCGGGAGACCCTGGATGCCGCCTACGATACCGGCGCCCGCTACTTCGACACCTCGCCCTGGTACGGCCTGGGCCTGAGCGAGCGCCGCTTCGGCCACGCGCTGCACGCGCGCGAGCGCGACAGCTACGTGCTCTCGACCAAGGTCGGGCGCCTGCTCACCGCCACCGACGCGCCGCCCGAGACCATGTGGCAGCAGCCGTCGCCGTTCGACTACCGCTACGACTACAGTGCCGCCGGCACCCGGCGCTCGATCGAGGACAGCCTGCAGCGGCTGGGCATCGAACGGATCGACATCGTCTTCATCCACGATCTCTCGCCCGACAACGAGCAGGACCTGGGCATGCCCTGGGAGCAGCGCTTCGCCGAGGCCGCCAAGGGCGCGATGCCGGAGCTGACCCGCATGCGCGAGGAGGGCCTGATCCGCGCCTGGGGCTTCGGCGTCAATCGCCCGGAGCCGGCGCTGCGCGCGTTGCAGGAGGCCGATCCCGACATCTTCCTGCTGGCCTGCCAGTACTCGCTGCTCGACCACGAGCAGGCCCTGCGCGAGACCTTCCCCAAGATCGCCGAGCGCGGCGCCTCGGTCGTGGTCGGCTCGCCGCTGCTGGCCGGCTATCTCGCCGGCCGCGACCGTTACCTCTACGACGGCCGCCTGCCCGAGTGGGCGCCCGGCAAGCGCGCCCGCGCCCAGGCGGTCGCCGACGCCCACGGTATCGACCTGCGCACCGCCGCCCTGCAGTTCGCCGCCGCCCCGGAGGTGGTGTCGGCGGTGATCCCGGGCGCGCGCACCGCGGCGCAGGCGAGGGCGAACGCCGAATCGATGCGCGTCGCGATCCCGGACGGCTTCTGGCGCGATCTCAAGCACGAGGGGATCGTGGCCGAGGACGCGCCGGTGCCGTGAATGCGCCGCAGGGCGGAGCGGCACGGCGCCGCCCCGCCCGACGGGGTTCATCGCATGGTGAGCTTGCCGTCGTTGCCGTCCGGCCCCGGGTTGCGGGTCCATTGATGGCTGTAGCACCAGGCGAGCACGATGACCGCGTTGGGCCCGCGCTCGTCCAGTTCGCGCCAGCGGTTCGGTGCGGTCAGGTGGTAATCGCGGATGTGGATGTGGGACCGGGTGATGCGGGCGCTGTCGAGATCCTCGGCCTTGAACCGGATCTCGGCGCAGTCGCCCGTGACCGTGCCGTCCGGATTGCCGTGGGTGCCGGTGACGACGTAGATCTGGCGATGCGTGCCGGCGTTCGCGTCCTCGGCGACCAGCCGGCGCAGGGTGCGGAAGACTTCGGCCTGGTCGGTCGGTGCGTCGTAGGCGTAGACGCTGGCGCCGGCGACGGTCCGGGAGGCCCGTTCCGCGGCGGAGGCCAGCGATGCGGCGAGCGCGAGGCAGGCGAACAGGGCGATCGTTCTTGCGGTCTGCATGATGTCTTCTCCGGGTGGCGGGTTCGTTACTTCGAGGCGGCGTGGGCGAAGTCGCGGGCGGCGAGGGCGGTCTCGAACCGCGACCGGACGCGCGCGACGATCGCCCAGCGCTCGCTGGCCAGGGCCGCGGCCGTGCCCAGCGATGGGGACGCCGGAATGCGCGCCTTGGCCGCGAGCGCGGCGGCCTTCGCGGGCGGACGCAGGGCCTGCAGCTTCTGGTCGATCAGTTCGAGCCGGGCGTTGAGGGTGTCGGCGATGCCGCTGTAGCGCGCCAGCTGGGTCAGGTAGTCGTCCTGGGTGGGATCGAGATCCATGACGATGTCGTCGATCTTGCGCAGCTGTTCGCGGAAGGACTGCTTCTGGTCCTCGTAGGCGCGCAGATCGTTGAACTGCGACACCGTCTGGCCTTCCTTGATCGAGAAACGCGCATCGAACACGAAGAAGTTCTGCACGATCGTCTTGTTGCGGAAGAAGTCCTTGCGGCTGAAGCTGTTCTCCACGACCGCGATGAACAGCGTCAGCCCGGGGGCGAGGGGACGCACGTCGGACTTGGCGAAGACGCTGGTCTCGGTCCGGCTGCCGGCGCTGCGCAGCAGCGACTGCACCGCGTCGAATGCGGCGTTGGCGATCAGCAGGTCCAGGTTGGCCATCGCCTTGATCGCCGCGCTCGCCTCAGGGGTGGGCGTGTCGCGGGTGGCGCCGTCGGGCAGCTGCCCGCCGAAGATGGCCGTCTTGCAACGCGAGATCGCCGCGTTGACCGAATCCAGCGACCACTCGTCGACGGTGGTCAGGTGCTGATACGTGCTGGCGATCAGCGAGTTGTCGTCCCGGTAGTTGCGGTAATGCGCCTCGATGCGGCCGGCGAGCGCCTTCTGCTCCTTCGCCAGCTGCTCGTCCAGATCGCGACGCATCTTCTCGACATAATCGTTGAAGGCCTGGTTCTCGCGTTGCTGCTGCTCGATCGAATTCGACTTGCCCATTTCGCATGCTCCTTGGCTGGGGTACGGGCCATTCGGCGGCCGGTCGCCGGGCCCGCGTTCGTCCTCATCTGCCGCTCCGGCCCGGCCACGATCCCGCCGCGGATGGCGGCGGTAAATCACTCGTTTGCCGTATGCCCGCCGCCGCCCGGGTCCAGCCGCCTCGCATAGCCGATCAGCGCCGACAGCGAGCGCAGGCCGAGGCGGGTGGCGATGTGTTCCCGGTGCTTGCGCACGGTAGCCGGGCTGAGGCCCAGCACCCGGGCGATCTGCTTGCTGGTGAGCCCGCGCCCCACGAGCAGGACGATCTCGCGCTGGCGCGGTGTGAGCCCGTGGGCGCTCGCCGGTGGCGCCGGCCGGCTGGCAGCGCTGGCGTGCTCGATGGCGTAGGCGGTCAATTGCGCCGCGCTGTGCAGGTCGAGCTTATCCAGCAGGTGTCGCCGATGGGTGCGCGCGGTGAAATAGGCGATGCCGAGTTCGCGGGCGATCTCGGCGGTCGTACGGCCGCGTGCGATCGATCGGAGGACGTCCCATTCCCTGGACGTGAGTCTGGCCATGTGCCTGGTCCGCGAGCGCGACGTTCGGTGTGACGCGCCGGCGCCGGCCGTGGATTTGCCTGCGCAGCGCCGACCGGGCGGCCGACGAGCAGAGCTAGCACGGTGTCGGCCGCGTGCGAGCCGACGGCCATCGCGGGTGGTTCCGGGCGATATCCTTAATTTCGCATAATGTAGATTATGTAAAACAAGGGGCTGGCTTGACCCTGGACCAGACTCCAGGGTCTAAGCTGGCCCCGCTTCCAACGACGGGCTTCTCCCATGCAGATCGGCGAACTCTCGCGCCTGTCCGGCGTATCCATCGACACCGTGCGCTATTACGAGCGGCACGGCGTGCTGCCCGCGCCGGCGCGGCAGCCTTCCGGCTACCGGCGCTATGGCGCGTCGGACGTCCAGCGGTTGCGCTTCGTCGCGCGCGCCAAGGCGCTGGGCTTCACCCTGGCCGAGATCCGGGAGCTGCTGGCGCTGTCGGACCGGGCCGGCGCCCGCCCGGATGCGGATCGCGACATCACCGCGCTGCGCGAGCTGGCCCGGGCGCGGCTGCAGGCGCTGGAGCGCAAGCTGGCCGAACTGGGCCGGGTGCGCGACGCCCTGGCCGGGCTGGTCGAAGCCTGTCCGGGCCATGGGCCGGCGGCGGCCTGCCCGATCCTGGGGGCGCTGACCACGCAATCCCTTGCCCTGGACCGGGAGACCTCCCATGCCGCATGAAATCCGCCCGCCCGGTCCCGAGGGACATTCCGCCGCGCATGGGCACCGGCACGGCGGTGGCGGTTGCGCTTCGCACGACGCCCAGGCGCCCGCACCCGCCGCGGCGCACGCCTGCTGCCACGGCGGCCATGCCGCGGCGGCGCCGGTCGTGCCGGCGGCACCGGTCGAAGGTGCGGTCTATCTGTGTCCGATGCACCCGGAGATCCGCCAGGCCGGCCCCGGGATCTGCCCGATCTGCGGCATGGCGCTGGAACCGGAGATGCCGTCGCTGGAGGACGAGGACGATCCGGAGCTGATCGACTTCGGTCGCCGCTTCCGCTGGACGCTGCCGCTGACCGCGGCGGTGTTCGTGCTGGCGATGTTCGGGCACCGGGTCGCGCCGGGGCTGGCGCCGGCGGCCCGCAGTTGGGTCGAGCTGGCGCTCTCGGCGCCGGTGGTGCTGTGGGCGGGCTGGCCGTTCCTGGCGCGCTGCGTGCGCTCGATCCGCACGCTGACGCCCAACATGTGGACGCTGATCGGCATCGGCGTCTCGATGGCCTTCGCCTACAGCGTGGTGGCCACGGTGGCGCCGCAGGCGTTCCCGGCCGCCTTCCACGAGCACGGGCGGGTCGGCGTGTACTTCGAGGCCGCGGCGGTGATCGTGTCGCTGACCCTGCTCGGCCAGTTGATGGAACTGCGTGCGCGGGGCCGCACGTCGGCGGCGCTGAAATCGCTGCTGGCGCTGGCGCCGAAGACCGCGCGGCGGGTGCGCGAGGACGGCGGCGAGGAGGACGTGCCGCTCGCTCACGTCCACGTCGGCGACCGCCTGCGGGTGCGCCCCGGCGAACGCGTGCCGGTGGACGGCGAGGTGCTGGAAGGCCGCTCGAACGTGGACGAATCCATGCTCACCGGCGAGCCGGTGCCGGTGCCGAAGACGCCGGGCGAACGCGTGGTCGGCGGCACCCAGAACGGCACCGGCGCGCTGCTGATGCGCGCCGACCAGGTGGGTTCGCGCACGGTGCTGGCGCAGATCGTGCAACTGGTCGCGCAGGCGCAGCGTTCGCGCGCGCCGATGCAGCGGCTGGCCGACCGCGTGGCGCGCTGGTTCGTGATCGGCGTGCTGCTGACCGCGGTGGCGACCTTCTTCGCCTGGGGCTGGTTCGGCCCGCCGCCGTCGTGGACCCACGGCCTGCTGGCCGCGGTCTCGGTGCTCATCATCGCCTGCCCCTGCGCGCTCGGCCTGGCCACGCCGATGTCGATCATGGTCGCCACCGGCCGCGCCGCCCGCTCCGGCGTGCTGTTCCGCGACGCCGAGGCGATCGAGGCCCTGCCCCGCGCCGACGTGCTGGTCGTGGACAAGACCGGCACGCTGACCGAGGGCCGGCCGGCGGTGCGCGAGGTGATCGCGGCCGAAGGCGCGAGCGAGGACGACGTGCTGCGCCTGGCGGCGAGCCTGGACCAGGCCAGCGAGCATCCGCTCGCCGAGGCGATCGTGGCCGAGGCGCGTCGCCGCGGGCTGGCGCTCGCGCATGCCGAGGAGTTCGAGTCTTCCACCGGGATCGGCGTGCGCGGGCGCGTGGACGGACGCGACGTGGTGCTCGGCAACCGCGCGCTGATGGCCCAGGCCGGCATCGCCACGCAGGCGCTGGACGCTGCGGCGGAGGCCGCGCGCGGCGAAGGCGGCAGCGTGGTGCTGGTGGGCGTCGACGGGCGCGCCGCGGGCATGGTGGTGCTGGCCGATCCGCTGCGCGCCGGCGCCGCGCAGACCCTGCAGGGCCTGCGCGCCTCCGGGCTGCGCGTGGTGATGGCCTCCGGCGACGGCGAGACCACCGCGCGCAGCGTCGCCGCGGGCCTCGGCATCGACGAGGTCCACGGCGAGGTCCGGCCCGAGGACAAGGTCGGCATCGTGCGCGCGCTGCAGGCGCAGGGCCGGCGCGTGGCGATGGCCGGCGACGGCATCAACGACGCGCCGGCGCTGGCGGCGGCCGATGTCGGCATCGCCATGGGCACCGGGACCGACGTGGCGATCTCCAGCGCGCAGGTGACGCTGGTCGGCGGCGACCTGCGCGGCCTGCTGCGCGCGCGCCGCATCGCCACCGAGGCGGTGCGCAACATGAAGCAGAACCTCGGCTTCGCGCTGGTCTACAACGCGCTCGGCGTGCCGCTGGCCGCGGGCGTGCTCTACCCCGCCACCGGCCTGCTGCTCAGCCCGATGGCGGCAGCGCTGGCGATGAGCCTGAGCTCGGTGTCGGTGATCGGCAACGCGCTGCGCCTGGGCGCGAAGGACCGCGCGGCGCAGCGGCCGGAGCCGCCCGCGCGCGCGGCCTGAGCGGGCGTTCGCGCGCGGAGCGCATCGCGCGAAAAAAGCGGTTGCGCTCTCCCGAAGGCGTCATTACAATCTCGCGCTCCCGACACATTGGGGCCATAGCTCAGCTGGGAGAGCGCCTGCATGGCATGCAGGAGGTCGGCGGTTCGATCCCGCCTGGCTCCACCACGGTTTCCGCACCAAAGGCCGGTGCGGTGTCCGCTTCGCGAACCGCGTCCCCATCGTCTAGAGGCCTAGGACACCACCCTTTCACGGTGGCGACCGGGGTTCGAATCCCCGTGGGGACGCCACGCACCAGGACGCACGACGAACGCCCGCTCTCGCGGGCGTTTTTCGTTTCGGGCGCGGCTGGAGCGCAGGCGATGGAAACGTTCGAGTCGCGCCGCCCGGGGCCTGGGCGTTGCCCTGCGTTCACGTTGCGCGAATGCGCCCCCTGCTCCAATCGGACGCGGACCTGCGCGGTGCGTTCCGGCGCATCGCCCCGCGATCACCGGAGCCTCATGGATTCTCGAGTCGCCCGCGCCACGATCGACGCCGAGGCCCTAGAGCCGCGTCCCATCCTCCATCCCGCCGCGGCGTTCGCGATCACCATCGGCATCGTCGTGGGCGCCGGCATCTTCCGCACGCCTTCGCTGGTCGCCGGCGCCTCGTCCAGCGGTTTCATGATGCTGCTGGCCTGGGCGGTCGGCGGCGCGCTGTCGGTGGTGGGGGCGCTGTGCTATGCCGAGCTCGCCACCGCCTATCCGCAGTCGGGCGGCGACTACAGCTACCTGCGCCGCGCCTACGGCGTGCGGCCGGCGTTCCTGTACGCGTGGGCGCGGCTGACCGTCATCCAGACCGGCTCGATCGTGCTGATGGCCTACGTGGCCGGCGACTACCTGACCCAGCTGTTCGCGCTGGGCCCGGCGTCGTCGTCGCTCTACGCGGCCGCGATCGTCGCGGTGCTGACGCTGGTCAACTGGCTCGGCGTGCGCCAGGGCACCGCGGTGCAGAACGCGCTGACCGCGATCGAGGTGGCCGGGGTGTGCCTGATCATCGTCGCCGGCCTGCTGTTCGCCCCGGACGGCGCGGCCCTGCCCGGCACCGGCGCCGGCGGCGAGGGCGCGCTGGGCCTGGTGCTGGTCTTCGTGCTGCTGACCTACGGCGGCTGGAACGAGGCGGTCTACATCACCGCCGAGGTGCGCGATGCGCGGCGGCTGATGCCGCGCATCCTGGTGCTGAGCCTGATCGCGATCGCCGCGCTGTACGTGCTGGTCAACCTGGCCTTCCTGCGCGTGCTGGGGCTGGGCGGCATGGCCGCCTCGGAGGCGGTGGCCGCCGACGCCATGCGCGCGGTGTTCGGCCCCACCGGCTCGGCGCTGATGAGCGCGATCGTGGTCGCCGCGGCGCTGACCTCGGCCAACGCCACCATGATCACCGGCGCGCGCAGCGTCTACGCGGTGGGCCGCGACTATCCCGCGCTGGGTTTCATCGGCCGCTGGGACCAGGCCCGCGGCACGCCGCGCGCGGCGATGCTGGCCCAGGGCGGACTGTCGCTGGCGCTGGTCGCGGTGGCGGCGAACGCGATGGACGGATTCCGCACCGCGGTCGAGTACACCGCGCCGGTGTTCTGGCTGTTCTTCCTGCTGGTCGGCGTCTCGCTGTTCGTCCTGCGCCGGCGCGATCCGGCGCGTCCGCGCCCGTTCCGGGTGCCGCTCTACCCCGCCCTGCCCCTGCTGTTCTGCGCCACCAGCGCCTATCTGCTGTACTCGAGCCTGGTCTACACCGGCATCGGCGCCCTGTTCGGCATCGCGGTCCTGGCGCTCGGCGCGATGCTGCTGCTGTTCCTGCGACCCGTACCGAGCCAACGAAAGGAGTCCTCGCCATGAGATTTCCGAAGACGTTCGCCTGCCTGCTGCTGTGCGTGCCCCTGCTTGCGTCCTGCGCCGAGGACGCGATCAATGCCTACAAGCCGGTCCAGCAGGCGGAAGAGCCGCAGGCGGAGGCCGACGCGCAGGCGATGCCGGCGGTTTCCGCGGCCACCGAGCCGCGTTCGCCCTACGCCGAGGAGGAGCTGCCCAAGCCGGCGCGCGAGCCGGACGTGATCTACGTCCCCACACCGCAGCCGGTGGTGGATGCCATGCTGAAGCTCGCGCGGGTGAACGAGCACGACGTCCTCTACGACCTCGGCTCGGGCGACGGCCGCATTCCGGTCACCGCCGCGCGCGAGTTCGGCATTCGCGCGGTCGGCATCGACATCAACCCGGTGCGCATCCGCGAGGCCAACGCCAACGCGCAGCGCGCCGGGGTGACGGACCTGGTGAGCTTCCGCGAGGAAGACCTGTTCGAGGCCGACATCAGCGAGGCCACGGTGGTCACCCTGTACCTGCTGCAGAGCCTCAACGTGAAGCTGCGGCCGAAGCTGCTGAGCGAGCTGCGCCCGGGCACCCGCATCGTCAGCCACGCGTTCGACATGGCCAACGAGTGGGAGCCGGAGCAGACCCAGCAGGTCGGCGACAGCACGATCTACCTGTGGACGGTGCCGGAGCGCTGAACGCCCCGGCGCCCCGCGCCGACCGCGCGCCTACGCCTCGGCCAGGCGCGCGGCCTCGGCGCCCGGCGCCAGCGTGGCCACGCCGTGGCCGCGCTCGCCGAGGTACTGCAGCCATTTGCCCAGGAAGGTGTTCATGCGCATGCGGTGGCCCACCACTTCCGCCGGCGGCGGGAACATGCCGATCACGTCCTGCCAGCGCCGGCCCACGTAGCAGTGGGTCGCTTCCACCTGCCGCGCGTCGCGGTACAGGCGCAGGTAGGCCGACGGGTCGGGCTCGCCGGTCACGGGATCGGTCATGGCGTAGGACAGGCGCAGCTCGGTCGTGTAGCGGTGCTGGTCGAGGACGTCGAGGCGCACGTCGAGGCCGTCTCCGACCGAGGACACGTAGCCGCCCACCGCCAGGTGGCCGGGATCGAACAACGCGACCAGGCGCGCGTGGTTCTCCGCGTACAGCCCCATCAGCCAGCCGAAGCGGCCGATCCTGGGGATGCGCGTGGCGGGGGACGGGACCTGCGACATGTCCCGATCCTACACGTTGCCCGCAGCCCGGGGCAGCCTCGGCGCCGGCGCGCGGCGGCCACGGGGTTCAGGATCGATCCGGAACGCGCCCGCGTCGCTCAGAACATCACGCGGTTGATCCCGAGGTCTTCCAGGATGCGGCTGGAGATCTCCTCGATCGAGGCGTTGGTGGTGCTGAGCATGGGGATGCCTTCCATCCGCAGCAGCGTTTCGGCGGCCGCGACCTCCCGCCGGCAGGTCTCCAGCTCGGCGTAGCGCGAGTTCGGGCGCCGTTCCTGCCGGATCTGGTGCAGGCGCTGCGGGTCGATGGTCAACCCGAACAGCTTGCGGCGGTACGGGCGCAGGCGCGGCGGCAGGCGGTCGGATTCCAGGTCTTCCTCGGTCAGCGGGTAGTTGGCCGCGCGCACGCCGTAATGCAGCGCCAGGTAGACGCAGGTCGGGGTCTTGCCCGCGCGCGAGACCGCCACCAGGATCACGTCCGCCTCGTCGTAGTTCACCGCCATGCCGTCGTCGTGGGCCAGCGCGAAGTTCATCGCGTTGATGCGCCGGTGGTAGGTGTCGAAATCGACCATGCCGTGGGCCTGGCCGATCCGCGACTGCCGGGAGACGCCGAGCTCGCCCTCCATCGGCGCGATGAAGGGCGCGAAGACGTCGAGGATGAGCGCCCCGCTCTGCGCCAGCACCCCGTTCAGCGCCGGGTCCACGCAGGAACTGACCACGATCGGGCGATGGCCGTGCACCTCGCCGGCGCGCACGATCTCGGCGACCGCCTCGCGGGCCTTCTCGGGCGTGTCGACGAACGGGATGCGGTCGGTGACGAAGCGGAAGCCGACGAACTGGGTCAGCAGGCTGTGGCCGATGGTCTCGGCGGTGATCCCGGTGCCGTCGGAGACGTAGAAGACCGGGCGGACGGGGGCGTGGTCGGGGACCTGGGACATGCGGTTCGGCGCGCTGGCATCGGGAACGCTAAAATAGCCGCTTCCGCCGGGACGCGCCCTGCGGGCCGCATGTTCCCGTTTTCCTCCAGGAGAGCCCCCCTTTGAGCGCCAACATCCTCTGGCTGCACGATCTGCGACTCGACGACCTCGCCCAGGTCGGCGGCAAGAACTCCTCGCTCGGCGAGATGATCGGCAACCTGGCCCAGCTGGGCGTGTCCGTGCCGGGCGGCTTCGCCACCACCGCCGACGCGTTCAAGGCATTCATCGCCCACAACGACCTGCACCAGCGCATCTTCGACCGCCTGGCCGCCCTGGACGTCGAGGACGTCGGTGCGCTGACCGCCGCCGGCCGCGAGATCCGCGGCTGGGTGGTCGAGGCGCCGCTGCACCCCGAGCTCGAGCGCGACATCCGCAATGCCTACGCCCGCCTCTGCGAGGAGAACGGCGGCGGCGACGTGGCGGTGGCGGTGCGCTCATCGGCCACCGCCGAGGACCTGCCCGACGCCTCCTTCGCCGGCCAGCAGGAGACCTTCCTCAACGTCGTCGGCGCCGACGACGTGGCGCGCAAGGTCAAGGAGGTCTTCGCCAGCCTCTACAACGACCGCGCCATCGCCTACCGCGTGCACCACGGCTTCAAGCACGAGGACGTGTTCCTGTCGGCCGGCGTGCAGCTGATGGTGCGTTCCGACGTCGGCGCCTCGGGCGTGCTGTTCACCCTCGACACCGAGTCCGGCTTCCGCGACGTGGTGTTCGTGACCGCCAGCTACGGCCTGGGCGAGAACGTCGTGCAGGGCGCGGTCAACCCCGACGAGTTCTACGTCTACAAGCCCACCCTCGAGCAGGGCAAGCCGGCGATCCTGCGCCGCTCGCTGGGCGCCAAGCAGATCCGCATGGTGTATTCCGACCAGCCCGGCGAGCGCGTGCGCAACGAGGACACCCCCGCCGAGCTGCGCGGCCGCTTCTCGGTCTCCGACGAGGACGTCCACGAGCTGGCCCGGCAGGCGCTCGTCATCGAGAAGCACTACGGCCGGCCGATGGACATCGAGTGGGCGAAGGACGGCGTCAGCGGCAAGCTGTTCATCGTGCAGGCGCGCCCGGAGACGGTGAAGTCGCGCGGCAAGGCCACCCAGATCGAGCGCTACGCGCTGGAGCAGCGCGGCAAGGTGATCGCCGAGGGCCGCGCGATCGGCCAGAAGATCGGCTCCGGCGTGGCGCGCGTGGTGCGCTCGCTCGACGACATGAGCAAGGTCCAGCCCGGCGACGTGCTGGTCGCGGACATGACCGACCCCGACTGGGAGCCGGTGATGAAGCGCTCGGCGGCGATCGTGACCAACCGCGGCGGGCGGACCTGCCACGCGGCGATCATCGCCCGCGAGCTGGGCGTGCCGGCGGTGGTCGGCACCGGCAACGCGCTGGAGGCGATCGAGGACGGCGCGGAGGTCACCGTCAGCTGCGCCGAGGGCGATACCGGCTTCATCTACGAGGGGCGGCTGCCGTTCGAGCGCACCACCACCGACCTGTCCTCGATGCCCGAGGCGCCGCTCAAGATCATGATGAACGTCGCCAACCCGGAGCGCGCGTTCGATTTCGGCCAGCTGCCCAACGCCGGCATCGGGCTGGCGCGGCTGGAGATGATCATCGCCAGCCACATCGGTGTGCACCCGAAGGCGCTGCTCGAATACGACCAGCAGGACGCGGCCACGAAGAAGGCCATCGACGCGCGCACCGCCGGCTACGCCGATCCGGTGTCGTTCTACGTCGATCGTCTCGCCGAGGGCATCGCCACCCTCACCGCCTCGGTCGCGCCGAACCCGGTCATCGTGCGGCTGTCGGACTTCAAGTCGAACGAGTACGCCAACCTCATCGGCGGCCAGCGCTACGAGCCGGAGGAGGAGAACCCGATGATCGGCTTCCGCGGCGCCAGCCGCTACGTCGATCCCTCCTTCGCCGACGCGTTCGCGCTGGAGTGCCGCGCGGTGCTGAAGGTCCGCAACGAGATGGGCCTGGACAACCTCTGGGTGATGATCCCGTTCGTGCGCACCCTCGACGAAGGCCGCAAGGTGGTCGAGGTGCTGGCCGCCAACGGCCTGCGCCAGGGCGAGGACGGCCTGAAGATCATCATGATGTGCGAGGTCCCGTCCAACGCGCTGATGGCCGACGAGTTCCTCGACATCTTCGACGGCTTCTCGATCGGCTCCAACGACATGACCCAGCTGACCCTGGGCCTGGACCGCGATTCCTCGGTGGTGGCGCACCTGTTCGACGAGCGCGATCCGGCGGTCAAGAAGATGCTCTCGATGGCGATCCAGGCCGCGCGCGCCCGGGGCAAGTACGTCGGCATCTGCGGCCAGGGCCCCAGCGACCATCCGGATCTGGCCGAGTGGCTGATGCAGGAAGGCATCGAGTCGGTCTCGCTCAACCCGGACACCGTCGTCGACACCTGGCTGCGCCTGGCCAAGCTCAAGGCCCGCGGCTAGGAGCGCGGGCGGCGGAAGCCGTCCGGGCTGCGCGCCTCGCCGAGCGGTCCATTTCCGCGCCGCTTCTTGGCCTGTACGGCACGTCGTTCCTTCTCCCGCGAGCGGGTGCATGTCGTCCCTTCTCCCGCGAGCGGGTGCATGTCGTCCCTTCTCCCGCGAGCAGGAAAAACAAGATGCCCCCCCGCTTGCGGGGGAAGGCAAAAACAGGATGCTCCCGCTTGCGGGGAAGGCGCCTTCGCGCCGGCTGCCCGCAGGTCCCGCTCAGTCGGCGATGGCGAAGTCCGCCAGGTGCCGGCGGTAGTGCCGCAGTTCCTCGATGGAATCGCGCACGTCGCTGAGCGCGGTATGCGCCGACTGCTTGCGCACGCCCTGCAGCACGGCCGGCGCCCAGCGCCGCGCCAGTTCCTTCAGGGTGCTGACGTCGAGGTTGCGATAGTGGAAGTAGCGCTCCAGCTCCGGCATCTGCCGGTGCAGGAAACGCCGGTCCTGGCAGATCGAGTTGCCGCACATCGGCGAGGCCCGCGGCGGCACCCATTCGCGCAGGAAGGCCAGCGTGCGCGCCTGCGCCTCGGCCATCGGCACGCCTTCCTCCAGCACCCGGCGCCACAGGCCGGAGCGGCCGTGCTGGTTGCGGTTCCACTCATCCATCGCTTCCAGCGCGTCGAGCGGATGGGCGATCGCGAATTCGGGGCCTTCGGCCAGCACCCGGAGCTGCGAATCGGTCACCACCGTGGCGATCTCCAGGATCGAGTCGCGGTCGGTGTCCAGCCCCGTCATTTCCAGGTCGATCCAGACCAGCCGGCCTTCGCCCTCGTGCTCCACTGACATCTCCTCGGGATCCGTGCGTTCGCACCGGCGGACGCGACGGCGCATGATATCGCAGCCCTTTCCCGCCATACGCCCGCGCCGCGCCCGCCCGATGCCCCTGACGACCGAGCCGAACCACTACGCCATCCTCACCGCGATGCTGGCGCCCGCGTTTTTCCTGACCGCCACCGCCGGCCTGCTGACCTCGGCCAACGCGCGCCTGGCCCGGGTCATCGACCGCAGCCGCGCGCTGCTGCGCGAGCTGGAGGAAAGCGAGGACGCCGAAGACCGCGCGATCATCGAGCAGCGCATCCGCCTGCAGCGCACGCGCAGCCGGATGATCCTGCGCGCCAGCCAGCTGCTGTACGTGGCGATCAGCTGCTTCGTGGGCACCAGCCTGAGCGTGGCCGGCGATTCCTTCCTCGGCCACCGCGTGGCCCAGCTGCCCACGGTGCTGGCGGTGTTCGGCGTGCTGTCGATGCTGGCCGCCAGTGTGCTGCTCGCCAGCGAGGCCTCGCACGCCGTGGCCGCGGTCAACCACGAGATGGACGACGCCTACGTCAAGGCCAACCGCAGGAACCGGGCGCGGCAGGCGGATCGGTAGAGCGGCCGCCTACGGCAGCGGCGCGCGGCCGCGCTTGCGGCGGAAATAGTTGCTCAGCCGCGTGCCTGCCTCGTGCGCCAGCACGCCGCCGGAAACCGCCACGCGGTGGTTGTGGCGCGGATCCAGCAGCAGGTCGAACACGCTGCCGGCCGCGCCGGTCTTGGGATCGGCCGCGCCGTAGACCAGCCGCGCCACCCGCGCGTGCACCACCGCCATCGCGCACATGGCGCAGGGCTCCAGGGTGACGTAGAGCGTGGTGCCGAGCAGGCGGTGGTTGCCCAGGCGCCGCCCGGCCGCGCGCAAGGCCACGATCTCGGCATGCGCGCTGGGATCGGACTCGCCGATGTTGCGGTTCCAGCCCTCGCCCAGCACCTCGCCCGCGGCCGACACCAGCACCGCGCCGACCGGGATCTCGTCGTCCTCGCGCTCGGCGCGTTCGGCCAGCGCCAGCGCATGGCGCATCCAGCGTTCGTCGTCGTCGGCAGGTTCCGGAGGCGGGATCAAGCGCGCACGGCGAAAGACAGGCTCATGCGGCCATTCTAGCCCGTGCCCTCGCCCGCCTCCCAGGCGCCCGGCAAGGGCCCCGCCCCGCCGTGCGCCGGATCCGCCGCCGGCATCGGCACCGCTTCGATGCGGGCCAGGATCGCCGGCGTGGGCGGCTGCGTGCGCAGGTCGTAGTCCTGGCCCCGCGGGTAGGCGCCCACGACCAGGAAATCCGGCGAGGCCCGCACGCGCCGGTGACCGGTGCCGGCGGGCAGCACGAGCACGTCGCCCGCGCGCAGCGCCACGATTTCGCCGCCCGGCCCGCCGAGCTGCACGCGCGCCTCGCCGCCGGCCACGCCCAGGGCCTCGTGGGCAGTGGAATGGTAGTGGTGGTAGCCGAAGATGCCGTCGCGCCACCGCGGCGGCCAGGCGTTGGCGGCGAACAGGCGCTCGAACGCCGAAGCCGTGCCCTCGCGCCCGGCGCCGGCCAGGACGCGGCGATGGATCACCACCGGCAGGCGCGGATGGGTCATGCGCCCGCTGCCGGGTTCGAGCCGAAGGATGTCGGGAGATCGCATGGGCGTGCCTCGCGCAGATGCCTCGCGGCGATTCTGGCGGCGCCGGCATGAAGGCGCGGACACGTCCCCGCAGGCGGCCGGCAGGGACCTCGCGGGGGAGTACGATGTTCCGACCTTCCCACCTCTTCGGAGCCGGCCATGCGCGCCTTCCGTGTTCTTTCCTTCCTGTTCCTGGCGTGCCTGGCGCTGGGCCTGTCCGCCTGTTCGTCTTCCAAGCCGGAGGCGACGGTGGAGGCGTTCTACCGTGCCGCCGCCAAGGGCGACGTCGAGCGCGCCACCGCGCAGATCTCCTTCGCCGATGTCCCGGCCAACCAGATGGTGCAGGCCAAGGGCAAGGTGCAGATGATCGTCGGCGAGATGCAGAGCCGGGTCGAGGCCAACGACGGCCTGGACGCGATCGAGGTGGTCGAGTCCGAGATCGACGAGGCCGGCGACACCGCGCGCGTGCGTACCCGCCTGGTCTTCGGCAACGGCAAGGATACGAGCGAGACCCACCGGCTGGTCCGCGAGGACGGCGACTGGAAGATCGTCCTGCGGTGAGCGCGACGCGCCGCCTCGGGGCGTGGCTGGCGGCGCTGCTGCTCGCGCCGCTAGCCGCGCTTGCCGCGGCGGACCCGCTGCCGCCCGGCGCGCGGGCCGGCGACCTGATCTTCCGCGAGGGCACCGAGGCGGTCAGCGCCGCGGTGATCGCCGTGGACCGGTCGGGCTACAGCCACGTCGGCATGCTGCTGGGCGGCCCGGGCCGCTGGCAGGTCCTGCACGCCACGCCGTCCGAAGTCCCGGGACGGCCGGACGGGGTGGTGATCGATCCGCTCGCGTTCTTCCTCGACCCGCAGCGCGCCCGGCGCCACGTCGTCTACGCGGTGCGCGCCGATGAGGAGCAGCGCGCCCGCGCGCTGGCGCATGCGCGCGAGCGCGTCGGCCGCCGCTTCCGGCTGGCGGACCCGTCCGGCACCTACTGCACCGCGCTGGTCTGGGACGCGTGGCGGGCTGCCGGCGTCGATCTCGACGTGCGCTTCGTGCGCCTGGCGTTGCCGCTGATGCAGGGCGATTACCTGCTGCCGGGCGAGCTGATGGCGTCGCCCCGGCTGCGCCGCCTGCCGCTGCGCTGAGGCCGCGGTACGCGGCCGCTGTGCTACCATGCGCGTCCCCTTGGGGAGTAGCCTGCTTCCGGCTCTCGGAAGCGCCCGCGTCAACATGCTCGGCCTGTCCTGGCCGTGGCGCGGGCAACCAGTCCGGGTTGGCGAGACCAGCGGTTCGCGGATGCACGAGCGGTCGGGCGTGTCCGTGGCCGCGCCTGCGTCCGCCCGGCCGCCGATCCCTCCCCCATGCACCCATTCTCCATCCTGCTCATCGGCATCGCGATGTCGACGGACGCCTTCGCGGCCGCCATCGGCAAGGGCGCGGCGATGCGCAAGCCGCGCCTGCGCGATGCGCTGCGCGCCGGTCTCATCTTCGGCGTCATCGAAGCGCTGACCCCGGTCATCGGCTGGTGGCTCGGCCGCAGCGCGCTGCCGCTGGTCGATGCCTTCGACCACTGGATCGCCTTCGGCCTGCTGGTGCTGCTGGGCGGTCGCATGATCCACGCCGGCCTCGCCGGCGCCGACGAACACGAGGCCGAGGCCGATCCGGCCTCGCCGGGGCGCCGGCACGGTTTCTGGACGCTGGCCGCGACCGGCTTCGCCACCAGCATCGACGCGCTGGCGGTCGGCGTCGGCCTGGCCTTCCTCGACGTCAACATCGCCGTGGTGGCGACGATCATCGGCCTGTGCACGCTGGCGATGGTGACCGCGGGCGTGATGCTGGGCCGCGTGCTCGGCACGATCGTCGGCAAGCGGGCAGAGATCGTCGGCGGCGCGATCCTGATCCTGATCGGCGCCACCATCGTCTATGAACACGTCTACGGCGCGGCCGGCTGACGACCCCGGCGCGGGCGCCGGATCAGCGCAGCGTCGGCGTCCACTCGGCGCTGGTCAGGCGCCACTCGTCGCCTTCCAGCCGCCAGCCGCTGCGGACCTGGTACACCTGCGCGCGGTCGGGCAGCAGGCGCCCGCTGCCGCCGGTCGCGGCGGCGGCGAAGCGTACCGTCGCGTGCCCCTGCCCCATCTCGATCGTCAACGGCCCGGTCTCCAGCCCGATGCGGGCGTGCTGCAGGAAGTACAGGGCCGCGGTGCGCCGCGCGGCGTCGCGGTCCATGCCGCCCGGTCCGACGAAGTCGTCGGCCAGGTACGCCGAGAACGCGGCGGCGTCGCGCGCGGTCGCCGCCTCCTGCATCGCGTCCAGGGTCCGCCGCAGCGCCTGCTCGGGCGGCGTGCGCGCGCAGGCCGCCAGCAGCGCGCAAGCCGCCAGAATCACGGCGGCGCGGCGTCGGATGGTGCGTTGCAACGTCGTCTCTCCGTTCGCGACCCGTTCGCGGTGCATTCGCAGCATATCGGCGCCATCCGGCGCGCGCACGCTTTGCCAGCCCCCGGGAGCTGTGCGACGATCCCGTCCACGTGAGAGGGCGCGCGCGAGCGCAGACAGAAGGGAGAGATTCCGCATGAGCCACGACCGGCCCTGGCTGGCGCAGTACCCTGCCGGCGTACCCGCCGAGATCGACGTCGACGAGTTTCCCTCGATCCCCGCCGTGCTGCAGGGCGCGATCGAGAAGTTCCGCGACCGCGCCGCGTTCTCCAACATGGGCAAGGCGATCACCTATGCCGAGCTCGACGAGGCCAGCCGCCAGTTCGCCGCCTATCTGCTCGGCGAGCTGAAGCTCAAGAAGGGCGATCGCGTGGCGATCATGATGCCCAACTGCCTGCAGTACCCGATCGCCACCTTCGGCATCCTGCGCGCCGGGCTGGTGGTGGTGAATGTCAACCCGATGTACACGGTGCGCGAGTTCAAGCACCAGATGGCCGACTCCGGCACGACCGCGATCCTGGTGCTGGACAACTTCGCCCACACCGTGCAGAAGGCGCTGCCCGACACCGCCATCCGCCACGTGATCACCACCGGGCTCGGCGACCTGCTGGGCTTCCCCAAGGGCCCCATCGTGAACTTCGTGCTCAAGCACGTGAAGAAGATGGTGCCCGACTACGACATCCCGGGCGCGGTGCGCTTCCGCGACGCGCTCGCCGCCGGCCGCCGGCACCCGCTGCCGGAAGTCGCCATCGACGCCCAGGACATCGCCTTCCTGCAGTACACCGGCGGCACCACCGGCGTGGCCAAGGGCGCGATCCTGACCCACCGCAACCTGGTGGCGAACATGCAGCAGGCCTCGGCCTGGATCGGCCAGGTCGTCAGGCCGGGCGAGGAAACCATCGTCACCGCGCTGCCGCTCTATCACATCTTCGCGTTGACGGCCAACGGCCTGGTCTTCATGAAGCTCGGCGGCAAGAACCTGCTGATCACCAACCCGCGCGACATGCCCGGCTTCGTCAAGGAGCTCAATCGCGAGCGCTTCACCGCGATCACCGGCGTCAACACGCTGTTCAACGGCCTGCTCAACACGCCCGGCTTCGACCGGGTGGACTTCTCCTCGCTGCGCCTGACCCTGGGCGGCGGCATGGCCGTGCAGCGGGCGGTGGCCGAGCGCTGGAAGCAGGTCACCGGCTGCACCCTGATCGAGGCGTACGGCCTGACCGAGACCTCGCCGGCGGCCTGCATCAACCCGATGACCCTGGCCGAGTACAACGGCTCGATCGGCTTGCCGATCCCCTCCACCGACGCCTGCATCAAGAGCGAGGACGGCCGCATGCTGCCCGTGGGCGAGGTCGGCGAACTCTGCATCAAGGGACCGCAAGTCATGCCCGGCTACTGGCAGAGGCCCGAGGAGACCGCCAAGGCGATCGACGCCGAGGGCTGGCTGCACACCGGCGACATGGCCAGGATGGACGAGCAGGGCTTCTTCTACGTCGTCGACCGCAAGAAGGACATGATCCTGGTGTCCGGCTTCAACGTGTACCCCAACGAGGTCGAGGACGTCATCGCGATGATGCCCGGGGTGCTCGAGGTCGCCGCGGTCGGCGTGCCCGACGAGAAGTCCGGCGAAGTGGTGAAGGTGTTCATCGTCAAGAAGGATCCCTCGCTCACCGAGGCCCAGGTCAAGGCCTATGCGCGCGAGAACCTCACCGGCTACAAGCAGCCTCGCCACGTGGAGTTCCGCAAGGAACTGCCCAAGACCAACGTCGGCAAGATCCTGCGCCGCGAGCTGAAGGAAGAGGCCCGGGCGTCGTCTCCCGGTTGACCGCCGCGGCTTCGCCGAGTCGGAAAAAGGCCCCGCGCGCGGGGCCTTTTTCGTGGCCGTTGCGCGCTTTCGCGGCCGACGCGGTCGGCTCTTGCGCCAGGTGTAGCATCGTGCGGGCAGCGCGGCCCGCCCCCGCCTGCGGTCCGTCTCCAGGGCGGCACCCAGCCGAGAACAACCCATGAACAACGTCGAGAAGCTTCACCGCCCGCGTACCTACTCCACCCTCCGAATCGAATCGGACGCTTCCGATACCGTGCACTGGATGTTCATGCATGCAGGATTGCAGCCCGGCGAGCGCCCCTGCTTCCGGCCGGCGCTGATGGCCGACATGTGGGGCTTCCTCAGCGCGATCACGCTGCGCGAAGGCCAGCGCGTGCCGGGGCGCTTGCGCCACGTCGTGCTGGCGTCCGACAGCGACGCCTTCAATCTCGGAGGCGATCTGGAGCTGTTTTCCCGCCTGATCCGCAGCGCCGATCGCCAGAGCCTGCTCGACTACGCCCGCAAGTGCGTGGAAGGCGTGCACCACATCAACAACGGTCTCGGCGGCGACGTGCGCACCATCGCCCTGGTGCAGGGCGACGCGCTCGGCGGCGGCTTCGAGCTCGCGCTCTCCTGCCAGACCATCGTGGCCGAGGAAGACGTCGGCATGGGCCTGCCCGAGGTGCTGTTCGGCCTGTTCCCGGGCATGGGCGCGTACTCCTTCCTGTGCAAGCGCGTCTCGGCCAAGCTCGCCGAGCAGATCATCCTGGACGGCCGCATCTACAGCAGCCAGGAACTGCACGCCATGGGCATCGTCGACGTGCTGGTGCCCCGCGGCCAGGGGATCGCCACGGTCGAAGAACTGGTGCGCAAGCAGCAGCGCGCCGCGTTCGCGCACATCGCGCTCAACAGCGTGCGCGCGGTGGCGCAGCCGGTCAGCTACGAGGAGCTGATGCGGATCGCCGAGATCTGGGTCGATACCGCGCTGGCGCTGGGCGATCGGTCGCTGCGCACGATGGACCGCATCGTCCGCGCGCAGACCCGGCGCGTCGAGGCGACCAGGGCCCGCGCCGGCACCTGAGGCGACGGGCTCACGAGTCGCGCGCGGCGCTCGCGTGGCCGCGCGCGACCAACAGGCCCCGCCCGCCGGCGAGGTGGCCGCGCAGCGCCTCCAGCCGCCGCGGCCATTCCCGCCGCAGCTGCCATCCGGCGGTCTTCATCACGTCGCCGGAGGCCGCCGCCAATGCGCTCAGGCCCAGGTTGCTGGCCACGCCCTTGAGCGCGTGCGCATGGTCGCGCACCGCATCCCAGTCTTCCTCGCGCGCGGCGCGTTCGAGCCGGTCGAGCGAGGCATCGGCGTCCTCGAGGCACTGGCCGACGAACTTCTCGAGGAACCGCTCGCCCATGTCCAGACCGGCGAGTTCCTCGAGCACGGATTCGTCGAATGCGCCGGACTCCGGCCCATCGCCTTCCGCGACCGGCGGATCGAAGCCGCTGCCCTGCTTCGCGGCGGTGCCGCGCGCGCCCGCGGCGGCGATCTCGGCGAGCAGGTCGAGCAGCTTCGTGGCGACTACCGGCTTGGCGAGGAAGGCGTAGGCGCCGGCGCGTTCGCAGTTCCTGATCGATTCCGGGGTGACGTCCGCGCTCAGCACGATCACCGGCGTCTTCGGCGCGCCCGCCTGCAGGACCCGGAACTCGTTGAGCAGGTCGAGCCCGCTGACCCCCGGCATGTGCAGGTCCACCACGATCGCGTCGTAGTCGCGTAGCGCCACCGCCTCGAGCACTTCCTCGCCGCCGGCGACGCTGGAGACCACGTGTCCGGCCTTCTGCAGCAGGCGCTCGAGCACCATCCGGTTGGCGGCGTGATCGTCGGCGATCAGCACGTGCATGGATCTGACCCGCGCCCGATGGCGCAGGAACGCATCGCCGAACGCGATCACGTTCTCGCCCGTGGCGGCGCCTTCGGCGCCGCTGCGGCCTGCCGGCGCAGCCCCGGGCACGGCGGCCACGGCCGCGAACGGCAGCTCGACCCAGAAGCGGCTGCCGAACCGCTCCCGGCTTTCGAAGCCGATGCTGCCGCCCATCGCCTCGGCCAGCCGCTTGGCGATGCTGGTGCCGAGCCCGGTGCCGCCGAAGCCCCTCGCCAGCGTCGTGTCCACCTGCTCGAACGCCTCGAACAGGCGTTCGCGCGCGGACTCGGGGATGCCGATGCCGGTATCGGCGACCAGGAACTTCAGCCGCACCAGCGATCCCTCGCCTCCGACCGCTTCCACGCTCAGCCGGACGGAGCCTTCGTGGGTGAACTTGACCGCATTGCTGACCAGGTTGAGGAGGATCTGCCGCAGGTGCGCGGCGTCGCCGTTCACCCACTCCGGGACGTCGTCGGCGACCTCGGAACGGTAGTCGAGCCGCTTCTCCCGCGCGGCCGGCTGCAGGATCAGGTCGATGCTGCGGATCAGCTCCCGGACCGAGAACACGCTGTCCACCAGCTTGACCTTCCCCGCCTCGATCGCGGAGATGTCGAGCACGTCCTCCACCAGCGCCAGCAGGTTGCTGGTGGAGGCGCGGATCGTGGCCAGGTACTCGCGCTGCTCGGCGTCCAGGCGGGTGGTGGCCAGCAGTTCCGACACGCCCGCCAGCCCGTTCAACGGGGTGCGGAACTCGTGGCTCATGTTGGCGAGGAAGCGCGACTTGGCCTCGTTGGCGCGCATCGCCTCGCGCGTGGCCAGGGTCAGATCGCGCAGCAGCTTGGCCAGGTACAGCGGCACCGCGACCAGCCCCACCAGCAGGCCGATGGTCAGCGAGAGATTGTGGTGCCAGTAGACGTTCAGCGTCGCCGCGCTGCCGAAGCTCAGCAGTGCCAGGATCATGGCGGCGTACAGGTACCGGTTGCCGTAGCGCAGGCCGTTGCCGACCGTGACCCACTGGATCAGCACGTACACCCAGGCCAGCGGGCCGCCCATGACCGCCATCGCCGCGCCCATCAGGCCGTAGTCCGAGAGCATGCCGACGATGCGGCGGAGGTCGGAACGGCCGGGGCGGATCAGGATCGCGCACAGCAGCGCCACGCCGACCGCGAAGCCGATCGCCACCATCGCCATCACCGGGCCGTATGCGGGCGGCCTGGAACCGACGAAATCGCTCCAGAGCAGGAACACCAGCACGACCGACAGCAGCCCCAGCCGCACCAGCGCCTGGGCATGCTCCGTATCCGGCCTCTGCGACAGGCGCGATACGACCCATTTCAGGGGTGGGATCACCGCCGGAACCTACTGCAGATCGGGGCGCGGGCGCGACTTGCCGAAACGGCGCACCACCTCGTCGAGGTGGTCGGTATGGCGCAGCAGCGCATCGACGCAGCGCGGGTCGAACAGCACGCCGCGGTTCTCGCGCAGGTAGTCGATCGCCTCGGTCAGCGACCACGCGCGCTTGTACGGGCGTTCGGAGATCAGGGCGTCGAAGACGTCGGCCACCGCGACGATCCTCGCCTCCAGCGGGATCGACTCGCCCGACAGGCCGTCGGGATAGCCGCTGCCGTTCCAGCGTTCCTGGTGGCGCAGCGCGATCTTGGCGCTGAGCTGGATGAAGCGGTTCTGGCTGCCCGAGAGCAGGTCGTAGCCGATCTGCGGATGCTGGCGCATGAGCGCGGTCTCCTCCGGGGTCAGCGGACCGGGCTTCATCAGCAGCGCGTCGGGAATGGCGATCTTGCCGATGTCGTGCAGCGGCGCGGCCAGCTCGATCATCCGCACCTCGTCCTCGAACAGGCCGAGCTCCTCGGCGATGAGTCCGGACAGGTGCGCGACCCGTTCGAGATTGGCGCTGGTGCCGGCGTCGCGGTAGGCGATGGCGCGCGCCAGCCGGGTCAGGGTCTCGCGCTCGCGCTCCTCCACCTCGTGCATGCTCGACAGCAGCCGCTGTTCCAGCGAGAGCGCGCGTTGCTTCACCGATTCCGAATGCTGCCGCAGCTGCAGCAGGTTGCGGCAACGCGCGCGCAGTTCGCGCGGGCGCACCGGCTTGACCAGGAAGTCGATCACGCCGGCATCGAGCGCCGCCTGCCGGATCGGCTCGTCGCCGACCACGGTCACCAGCACGATGGGCACGTCGCGGTGCAGCAACGGCTTGCGGAAGCGGCGGGCGAATTCGAGGCCGTCGATGCCCGGCATGCGGTAGTCGAGCAGCAGCAGATCGGGCCGGTTCTCCTGGCACCAGCGCAACGCGGCTTCGGGATCGCCGAAGTCCAGCACCTCCAGCTCGGGACCGATGTCCTCCAGGATGTGGCGCAGCATGGTGCGGGCGGACGTCTGGTCGTCGACGATGACGATGTTCACCGGGAACTCCTCGAAGACACGATCCGGACGCCGCGGCCCATGGTCGCCGCGACCGTGCTCGCAGGCAAGTCCCCCCGCCCCCGCTTTCCCGGCCCTCAGCCGCCGTCGCCGGCTTCGGGGCGCATGTACGGAAACAGCAGCACGTCGCGGATCGAGGTGGCCCCGGTCAGCAGCATGACCAGGCGGTCGATGCCGATGCCCAGGCCGCCGGTCGGGGCCATCCCGTACTCGA
Organism: Luteimonas huabeiensis HB2; assembly: GCF_000559025.1. Lineage (GTDB taxonomy): Bacteria > Pseudomonadota > Gammaproteobacteria > Xanthomonadales > Xanthomonadaceae > Luteimonas > Luteimonas huabeiensis. Next base: position 115,849 of record NZ_JAAN01000021.1, read on the forward strand.
GCGCACGGATGTAGTCGGCGTCGTAGTGCATCGCCTCGTCGTCGCCGCCGGCCTTGGCCTCGACCTGGGCGCGGAAGCGCGCGGCCTGGTCCTCCGGGTCGTTCAACTCGGAGAAGCCGTTGGCGATCTCCTTGCCGTTGACGAACAGCTCGAAGCGGTCGGTGTAGCCGGGCTCGCAATCGCTGGCGCGCGCCAGCGGCGAGACCTCGACCGGGTGGGCGGTGACGAAGGTCGGCTGCACCAGGGTGTGCTCGACGGTCGCCTCGAAGATCTCCAGCAGCAGCTTGCCCCAGCCGTAGGACGGCTTGACCTTGATCTTCAGCCGCTCGCAGTGCCACGCCAGGGCGTCGCGGTCGGTGCAGTCGGCGACGGAGATTTCCGGGTTGTGGTGGCGCACCGCCTCGTCCATGCGCCAGCGCCGGAACTTCGGGCCGAGGTCGATCTTCGCGCCGTCCCACTCGACCTCGGTGGTGCCCAGCACCGTCCGCGCGGTGTCGCGGATCACGTTCTCGGTCAGGTCCATCACCTCGTGGTACGTGGCGTAGGCCTCGTACAGCTCGAGCATGGTGAATTCCGGGTTGTGCCGGGTCGAGACGCCTTCGTTGCGGAAGTTGCGGTTGATCTCGTACACGCGCTCCAGCCCGCCGACCACCAGCCGCTTGAGGTAGAGCTCCGGCGCCACGCGCAGGTACAGCTGCAGGTCCAGCGCGTTGTGGTGGGTGACGAAGGGACGCGCGGTAGCGCCGCCGGGGATGTAGTGCATCATCGGCGTCTCGACCTCGAGGAAGCCGCGCGCGTCGAGCCAGGCGCGGATGGCGCGGATGATCTTCGAGCGCTTGACGAAGACCTCGCGCGCCTCCGGGGTCACGATCAGGTCGACGTAGCGGTGGCGGTAGCGTTGCTCGACGTCGGCCAGGCCGTGCCACTTGTCGGGCAGCGGCCGCAGCGACTTGGTCAGCAGCCGCAGCGCGGTGGCCTTGACCGACAGCTCGCCGGTGCGGGTGCGGGTGAGTTCGCCTTCGACGCCGACGATGTCGCCCACGTCCCAGCCCTTGAAGGCCGCGTAGGCGTCGCCCAGCGCGTTGGCCTGCAGGAACAGCTGGATGCGCCCCGACTCGTCCTGGATCTGGGCGAAGCTGGCCTTGCCCATGACCCGCTTGGCCATCAGCCGCCCGGCGACCGCGACGCGCCGGTCGAGCCCCTCCAGCGCCTCGGCGGTCCAGCGCTCGGCATCGGCGAACTCGGCCTGCAGTTCGCCCGCGAACTGCTCGCGCCGGAAGTCGTTGGGGAACGCGATGCCCTGCTCGCGCAGCGCCTTGAGCTTGCCGCGACGCTCGGCGATCAGGCTGTTCTCGTCGTGCGGCGGCGTGTCGGGCGTGGATTCGGTCATGGGTCGGATTTCGGGAAGGCGGGATTCGGCCGCGCATCGGCGCGGAGCGACACGGATTGAACGACGAACGAAGCCGATGCCCGGCGAACGCGCCCCTCGCCGGGGCGCGGACCGCGCGGTCCGCGGCTCAGCGCATCATGCGGCGTCCGTGCGTTTGGCGCCGACCTGCAGGCCCGCCTTCAGGCTGGCCTCGACGAACTCGTCGAGATCGCCGTCGAGCACCTTCTGGGTATCGCTGCGCTCGATGCCGGTGCGCAGGTCCTTGATCCGCGACTGGTCGAGCACGTAGTTGCGGATCTGGCTGCCCCAGCCGATGTCGGACTTGGTGGCCTCCACCGCGTCGCGCTCGGCGTTGCGCTTCTGGATCTCCAGCTCGTACAGCTTGGCCGCCAGCATCTTCATCGCGCGGTCGCGGTTGGCGTGCTGGCTGCGCTCGGTCTGGCAGGCCACCACGATGCCGGTGGGCACGTGGGTGATGCGCACCGCCGACTCGGTCTTGTTGACGTGCTGGCCGCCGGCGCCGGAGGAGCGGTAGACGTCGGTCTTGAGGTCGGCCGGATTGATGTCGATGTCGATGTCGTCGTCCACTTCCGGCGAGACGAACACCGAGGTGAAGCTGGTGTGGCGCCGGTTGTCGGAATCGAACGGCGACTTGCGCACCAGCCGGTGCACGCCGGTCTCGGTCTTCAGCCAGCCGTAGGCGAAGTCGCCCTCGACGCGGAAGGTCGCCGACTTGATGCCCGCGACCTCGCCGCCGGAGACCTCCAGCAGCTCGGTCTTCCAGCCGCGGCTCTCGGCCCAGCGCAGGTACATGCGCAGCAGCATCTCGGCCCAGTCCTGCGCCTCGGTGCCGCCGGCGCCGGCCTGGATATCGACGAACGCGTTCGCGGCATCCATCTCGCCGGAGAACATGCGCTGGAATTCCAGCTTGTCCACGCCCGTGGCGTAGCGCTCCACGTCCTCGACCACCGCGCGCGCGGTGTCCTCGTCGCCCTCGGCCTCGGCCAGGTCCAGCAGCTCGCCGGCGCCGCGCAGGCCCTCGAGCAGGTCGCGGATGCCGTTGACGGTCTTGTCCAGCAGGGAGCGTTCCCGGCCCAGCGCCTGCGCGCGATCGGGCTCGTTCCAGACGCTGGGATCTTCCAGCTCCCGCTCTACTTCCTCCAGGCGCTCGCGCTTGGCATCGTAGTCAAAGAAACCCCCTCAGCGCTTCCAGCCGGCCCTGCAGGTCGGCGATGCGCTGGCGGACGGGATTGAGTTCGATCATCGGTGACGGTCGCCGTCGGTGTTGGGCCGCGCATTCTAGCAACCGCACCGGCCGCGGCCCAGCGCGACGGGGCGCGGTCCGGCCGCCGGGGCCGGACCTGCGCGAACGCGCCCGCGCTCAGCGGCGACGGATCACGATGCGATAGGGGCCGCTCTGCGGGCCCACCGCGGAACTGGCCTCGACGACATAGGTGCCGGCCGGCAGGTTCTGCTCGATGCGCGCGTTGAGCGAGCCGCCGCTGTCGTCGTCGGAGGCCACCTCCTCGTCGCCGCGCTTCAGCCGCAGATAGCTGTCGATCTCGCCGGAGGTCATCTCGACGATGTAGTCGCCGGCGCGGCGCACGTCCACGGTGTAGCGATCGGTCAGCCCCTCGACCAGATGCGCGTCGCGCGCCTCGCCCACGGTCAGGCTGCCGCCGCCCGCGCCCTGCGGCACCGGGGCCAGCGTGTAGTCGAGGGTGAACAGGCCGGCGGTGGAGGCGTTGCCGGCGGTGGAGGCTTCCACCGTGTAGCTGCCCGGCTCCAGGATCGCGGTGATCCGGGCGTTCAGCCCGTCGCCGGAGTCGTCGTCGGACAGCGACACGCCCTGGCCGTTGAGGCGCAGGTAGGAATCGATCTCGTCGCTGCGCATCTGCAGCGTGACCAGCTGCCGGCTCGGCACCTCGATCCGGAAGGTCTGCGCGCGGCCCTGGTAGAGCGCCGAGCCCTGGCGCCCGGCGACCAGCGCGCTGCCCTCGGCGAGCAGCGAGCCCTCCGGCACCGTGCGCTCCTCGACGGTCAGGCTGTATTGGCCATCGATGTTGCCGCCGTAGCCGTCGGCGACGAGGGTGTAGCGACCGGGCTCCAGGCGCGCGGTGATCAGCGAGTTGCTGGAACCGCCGGCGTCGTCGTTCTCGAGCGAGAGGCCGTTGCCCTCCAGCTTGAGCAGGGTGTCGAACTCGTCGGAGGCCATGCGGATCGCGTACAGGCCCGCCTGCTCGATCTGCAGCGGGATGCGGCGGGCGCTGTCGGCCCAGTCGGTGATCGAGGCGCCGGCCCTCAGCGTGCTGCCGTCGTAGACCTCGAGCGCGGTGGCCTTGACCGTGAACGGACCGTAGGACGAGGCGTCCTGCCCGCTGACCGCGAGCGTGTAGCGCGCGGTGCTGGGCGCGCGCACGGTCAGCGAGGCGCGTTCCTGGCCCTCGGGCGAGCTGCGGACCAGATCGCCGTCGCGAAACAGCGCCAGGTGCGCGCGCAGCGCGCCCTCGACGCTGAAGTTCACGCCCTGCCCTTCCTGCAGGTCGATCCGGTAGAGCTTGCTGCGCGTGCCGTCGCGGTGGTTCACCGCATCGGCGCTGGTGATCTCGCCGCGCACCTGCTGGCCGACCGTCAGCGCGGCCGGCGCTTGCGCGCTGGCCGTGTTGGCCGCACCGGCGGCCAGGCAGGCGGCCAGCGCCACTGCCATCAATCCCTTCTGGATGCCCATTTCGTTCTCCGTTGGCGGAGCCGCGGCAGGATGGCGCGCGACCTTAACAGGGGGATTCTAACGCCCCCGCCTCCCCGGCGACAGCGCGACGCGGTCGGCGACCGGATTCGCCGCGCGTGTGATCCGGTCGTGTCCTTAAGGGGCGGCGTCCTCGCGGTAGTCCACCACCAGCTGCACCGCGTCGCCGCCACGGTAGTCGTCGGGCGCCAGCCGGTAGGCCAGCCGGACCCGGCCCGGCGGCGCGCGGCCGGCCCAGCCGCCGAAGTGGATCGCGTCCACCGGCTCGCGCCGGCCGTCCACCCGCAGCCGCATGCGCAGGTGGCGCTGGCCGACCTGGCGCGCGTCGAGCAGCGCGAACTCGCCGTCGAACACCGGCTCCGGGAAGCCCTGCCCCCACGGCCCGCCGTCGCGCAGCGCCTCGGCATGGCGGCGGTCGAACTCGTGCGGCTCGAGGGCGCCGTCGCTGTCGATCACCGCCTGCAGCAGATCGGGGCCGAGCGCGCGCTCGGCCTGGCCGCAGAACGCGGCCTCGAAGGCGCCGAAGGCATCGCGGTGCAGGGTCAGCCCGGCGGCCATGGCATGGCCGCCGAAGCGCTCGATCAGGCCGGGTTGCGCGGCGTGTACCGCGGCCAGCGCGTCGCGCACGTGATAGCCGGGAATCGAGCGCGCCGAGCCGCGCAGCAGGCCGGCGCCGGGCTCGGCCGGGGCGAACGCGACCACCGGGCGGTGCAGGCGCTCCTTGAGCTTGGAGGCCACCAGCCCGACCACGCCCGGGTGCCAGTCCGGATCGAACAGGCAGACCGCCGCGGGCGCTTCGCCCGAGAACGCCAGCGGCCGCGCCGCCAGCGCCGCTTCCGCGGCGTCCACCATGGTCTGCTGCACGTCGCGGCGCTCGGCGTTGATGCGGTCGAGCAGCCGCGCCAGTTCCAGCGCGCGCGCCGGCTCGTCGCACAGCAGGCACTCGATGCCGATCGCCATGTCCTCCAGGCGCCCGGCGGCGTTGAGGCGCGGGCCGATGGCGTAGGCGATGTCGGTCGCGGTCAGCCGCGCGGCGTCGCGCCCGCAGACCTCGATCAGCGCGCGCAGTCCCGCGCAGCCCTGGCCGGCGCGCAACCGCTGCAGGCCGGCCCCGACCAGCGCGCGGTTACCGGCGTCCAGCGCCACCAGGTCGGCGACGGTGCCCACCGCCACCAGGTCCAGCAGCGTGCGCAGGTCGGGCACCTCGCGGCCATCGAAGGCGCCGCGCGCGCGCAGCACCCCGCGCAGCGCCAGCAGCACGTAGAAGATCACCCCCACCCCGGCCAGGCTCTTGCCGGAGAAGGCGTCGCCGGGCAGGTTCGGATCGACGATCGCATCGGCCGGCGGCAGCGTCGGCCCGGGCAGGTGGTGATCGGTGACCAGCACCTGCCAGCCGCGCGCCTTGGCCGCGCGCACGCCCTCGTGGCAGGCGATGCCGTGGTCCACGGTGACCAGCAACTGCGGACCCAGCGCGGCCAGTTCGTCCACCAGCGCCGGCGACAGCCCGTAGCCGTGGGCGATGCGGTTGGGGACGGCGTGGACCACGTCGCGCGCGCCCAGCATGCGCAACCCGCGCACCGCGACCGCGCAGGCGGTGGCGCCGTCGCAATCGAAGTCGCCCACCACCAGGATGCGGCCGCCGCCGGCGATGGCGTCGGCCAGCAGGCGGGCGGCGTCGGCGATGCCGGTGAGCGTATCCGGCGGCGGCAACTGCGCCAGGCGCGGACGCGCCTGCGCGGGATCGCGCACGCCGCGCGCGGCGTAGACGCGCCGCAGCAGCGGCAGCACGTCGGCGGGCCAGTGGCCGGTATCGCCGGCCGGGCGCCGGCGGATCTTCCGGCGCGGGCTCACGGATCAAGGCCGGGCCGCGGGCGCCGCCACACCCGCCAGCGCTGCCGCGCGGCGAGCGCGAAGCCGCGGCCGTCGGCCAGGTCCAGCCGGAGCGCGGCCAGGCCGCCGCCGCGCAGCGCGTCGAGCGCCGGCTGCAGCCAGTCGCCGGCGAGCGTGCGCAGATCGCGTTCGGTACGCAGGTCGACCAGGGTGTCGGCCTCCACGGCGGCCAGCGCCGGCGGCGGCGCGGACGCCTGCGCACCGCCGGCGCGGGCGATGGCCGCCAGCGCCCGGTCGCGGGTCAGCACGCGCGCGGACAGGCTGCGCACGCGCTCGGGCAGCGCGCCGCCGCCCCAGAACCACAGCGAGTTCACCGGCGGCAGGCCGCGCGCGGCGCGTTCGGCGTTGCGCGGGTGATGGTGCAGCAGGATCTGCGCCTCGTTGAGCAGGGCGCGCCAGCGCCGGCTCTCGGGGCCGGCGTCGGGCAGGTGCTCGAAGACGTCCGCGCCCAGCGCCTCGTCGGGCGCGGCGAACGCCGGCGGCCGCGCGCCGGGCGCCAGCCGCAGGTACCAGCGCCCGGGCGCCGGCGCGTCGATCGGCGCGCCGGCATCGCCGAACAGCGGCTTCAGCGGCCGCAGCAGGTCGTCGGCCTCCTCGGCCGCGAGCTGCAGCGCCTCGCCGCTGGCCAGCAGCCGCGCGCCGTTGAGGTCGGGCCGGATCCAGGCCGGGTCGGCGCGCAGCCAGGTCGCGCCCGCGGCGTCGCCGGCGTCCTCCTGCCGGGTCAGCGCCGCCACCGGCCAGCCGTGCGGCAGCACCTCGATGTGGCGCCGCAACTGCGCCGGCTCGCCGGGCTCGGCATCGGGCAGGCGGTCGGCGCGGCCCAGCGCGGCGGCCAGGGGCGCCGGCAGCCGCTGCGCGCCGAAGGCCTCGCCGGCGGGCAGCAGCAGGGTCAACCGCGGTGGGGGCATCGCGGGCGTCGGCTGCGGGAGGCGGGCATGCGGCTCGCGCGGTCAGCCGTAGGCGACCGAGACGATGTCGTACTCGTGGGTGCCGCCGGGCGCCTCGATGGTCACGCTGTCGCCCTCGTGCTTGCCGATCAGCGCGCGCGCCACCGGCGAGGAGATCGCGATCAGGCCCTGCTTGATGTCGGCCTCCAGGTCGCCGACGATCTGGTAGCGGGTGACCTCGCCGCTCTCCACGTCCTCCAGCTCCACGCGCGCGCCGAAGACGATCTTCGAGCCCGCGTTCAGCGTGGAGACGTCGATGATCTGCGCATGCGACAGCTCGCCCTCGAGCTGCTTGATGCGGCCCTCGATGAAGCCCTGCTGCTCGCGCGCGGCGTGGTACTCCGCGTTCTCCTTCAGGTCGCCGTGGGCGCGCGCCTCGGCGATCGCGTTGATCACCGCGGGGCGCTTCACCGACTTCAGTTCTTCCAGCTCGGCGCGCAAGCGCTGCGCGCCCTGGACGGTGAGGGGGGCTCTCATGGCGTCTTCAGTTCCTCGTGCAGTTCCTGCAGCGACCACACCGGGCCGCTGCCGCGATAGTCCAGAGAATGCAGCAAGGCCCGGGCGCCGGCAATCGTGGTCGAATAGGTCACCCGGTGCTGCAGGGCCTCGCGGCGGATCGAGAACGAATCCGAGATCGCCTGCTTGCCCTCGGTGGTGTTCACGATGTAGGCGATCTCGCCGTTCTTGATCAGATCGACCACGTGCGGGCGGCCCTCGGTCACCTTGTTGATGCGCTCGCAGGCGATCCCGTGCGCGTCCAGCCAGGCCGCGGTGCCCTGGGTGGCGACGATCGCGTAGCCGCGCCGCACCAGTTCCTGCGCCACCGGCAGCACGCGCGCCTTGTCGGGGTCGCGCACCGAGACGAACACCTTGCCCTCGCCCGGCGGCGCCTTGATGCTGGCCGCTTCCTGCGCGCGCGCGAACGCCGCGCCGAAGCTGCGGCCCACGCCCATCACCTCGCCGGTGGAGCGCATCTCCGGGCCGAGGATCGGGTCCACGCCCTGGAACTTGGCGAACGGGAAGATCGCTTCCTTCACCGAGAAGTACGCCGGCACCACCTCGGCGGTCGCGCCCTGCTCGGCCAGGGTGCGACCGGCCATGCAGCGCGCGGCGATCTTGGCCAGCGGCCGGCCGATCGCCTTGGACACGAACGGCACCGTGCGCGAGGCGCGCGGGTTGACCTCCAGCAGGAAGATCCGCTCCTCGCCGTCCTCGCCGGTCTGCACCGCGAACTGGGTGTTCATCAGGCCCACCACGTCGAGCGCGCGCGCCAGCGCGACCACCTGCTCGCGCAGGCGCGCCTGGGTCTTCGCCGACAGCGAGTACGGCGGCAGCGAGCAGGACGAATCGCCCGAGTGCACGCCGGCCTCCTCGATGTGCTCCATCACGCCGCCGATCAGCACCTGGCCCTCGCGGTCGGCGATGACGTCGATGTCCACCTCGACGGCGTTGTCGAGGAAGCGGTCGAGCAGCACCGGCGAGTCGTTGGAGACCTTGACCGCCTCGCGCATGTAGCGCGCCAGATCGGCATCGGCGTGCACCACCTCCATCGCGCGGCCGCCGAGCACGTAGCTGGGGCGCACCACCAGCGGATAGCCGATCTCGCGCGCCAGCGCCAGCGCCTGCTCCGGGTTGCGGGCGGTGCGGTTGGGCGGCTGCTGCAGGCCGAGCTTCTCGACCAGCTGCTGGAAGCGCTCGCGGTCCTCGGCCAGGTCGATGGAATCGGGCGAAGTGCCGATGATCGGCACCCCGTTGGCCTCCAGCGCGCGCGCCAGCTTCAGCGGCGTCTGCCCGCCGTACTGCACGATCACGCCCTTCGGCTTCTCCAGCTCGACGATCTCCAGCACGTCCTCGAGCGTCAGCGGCTCGAAGTACAGGCGGTCGGAGGTGTCGTAGTCGGTGGAGACCGTCTCCGGGTTGCAGTTGACCATGATGGTCTCGAACCCGTCCTCGCGCAGCGCCAGCGCGGCATGCACGCAGCAGTAGTCGAACTCGATGCCCTGCCCGATCCGGTTCGGCCCGCCGCCGAGCACCATGATCTTCTCGCGATCGCTCGGCGCCGCTTCGCACTCGTCCTCGTAGGTCGAATACAGGTAGGCCGTGTCGGTGGCGAACTCGGCCGCGCAGGAGTCCACGCGCTTGTAGACCGGGCGCACGCCGAACGCCCGGCGCAGCGCGCGCACGGCCTGTTCGTCGGTGCCCAGCAGCTGGGCCAGGCGCGCATCGGAAAAGCCCATGCGCTTGAGCGCGCGCAGGCGCGGCGCATCGAGCGCGTCGATGCCGTCGGCGGCGACCTCGCGCTCGGTGGCCACGATCTCCTCGATCTGGTCGAGGAACCAGCGATCGACGAACGAGAGCGAATACACCTCCTCCACGTCCAGGCCGGCGCGGAAGGCGTCGGCGAGGTGGAACAGCCGCTCCGGGCCGGGCTCGCGCAGCTCGCGGCGCAGGGTGGTCAGGTCGGTGGCGTCGCCCAGGTCCAGGCCGGTCGGGTCGAAGCCGACCTTGCCGGTCTCCAGCCCGCGCAGCGCCTTCTGCACCGATTCCTGGAAGGTGCGGCCCATCGCCATCACCTCGCCGACCGACTTCATCTGCGTGGTCAGCCGCGCATCGGCCTGCGGGAACTTCTCGAACGCGAAGCGCGGGATCTTGGTGACCACGTAGTCGATCGAGGGCTCGAACGAGGCCGGGGTCTTGCCGCCGGTGATCTCGTTTCTCAGCTCGTCGAGGGTGTAGCCGACCGCCAGCTTGGCCGCGACCTTGGCGATCGGGAAGCCGGTGGCCTTCGAGGCCAGCGCCGAGGAGCGCGACACCCGCGGGTTCATCTCGATCACGACGACGCGGCCGGTCTCCGGGTTGATGCCGAACTGCACGTTCGAGCCGCCGGTGTCCACGCCGATCTTGCGCAACACCGCGATCGAGGCGTTGCGCAGGCGCTGGTACTCCTTGTCGGTGAGCGTCTGCGCCGGGGCGACGGTGATCGAGTCGCCGGTGTGCACGCCCATCGGATCGAGGTTCTCGATCGAGCAGACGATGATGCAGTTGTCCGCGGTGTCGCGGACCACCTCCATCTCGAACTCCTTCCAGCCCAGCACCGACTCCTCGACCAGCACCTCGCCCACCGGCGACAGCTCCAGGCCGCGCTTGACGATCTCCTCGAACTCCTCGCGGTTGTAGGCGATGCCGCCGCCGGAGCCGCCGAGGGTGAAGCTGGGGCGGATGATGGTCGGGTAGCCGACCCGGGCCTGGATCTCCACCGCCTGCTCGAACGAGCGCGCGACCTCGGCCTTCGGGCACTCCAGCCCGATCTCCTGCATCGCCACCCGGAACAGCTCGCGGTCCTCGGCCATGCGGATGGCCTCGCGCTTGGCGCCGATCAGCTCGACGCCGTACTTCTCGAGCACGCCGTGATCGGCCAGGTCGAGCGCGCAGTTGAGCGCGGTCTGCCCGCCCATCGTCGGCAGCAGCGCGTCGGGCTTCTCCTTGGCGATGATCTTCTCGACCGTCTGCCAGTTGATCGGCTCGATGTAGACCGCATCGGCGGTCTCCGGGTCGGTCATGATCGTGGCCGGGTTGGAATTGACCAGCACCACGCGGAAGCCTTCCTCGCGCAGCGCCTTGCACGCCTGCGCGCCGGAGTAGTCGAACTCGCAGGCCTGGCCGATGACGATCGGGCCGGCGCCGATGATGAGGATGGTCTGGATGTCGGTGCGCTTGGGCATGAGCAGGGGCCAGGAGTCAGAGGCCAGAGGCCAGAGAGGGAGGAGACAGTCGGGTACGCAGCTTCGACTGCAGACCGTTGAGCATGCGCCCGAGCTCGGCGGCAACCGCAAGCAGCGGTTCAATGTCCGTCGAGCGCGTCAGATCCAGTTCGGCGGCGAGCATCAGCTGGGTTTCGAGTTCGGCGAGCGAACCCTGGGTCATCGACAGGAAACGCAGGAAGTCCCGTGTCGAATCACGCTCGTGACCTTCGGCGATGTTGGAAGGAATCGATACGGCACAACGCTGCAACTGGGAAACGAGACCGTACCGTTCGGACGCCGGAAAGGTCGCGGTGACCCGGTACACCGAAGCGGCGAGTTCCATTCCGAGACGCCACACCTCCAGATCCCGGTAGTTGCGAATCCCGCTCACGCTTTTTCCCTGGCCTCCGGCCCCTGGCCTCTGGCCTCCATCGATCGCACGAACCGATCGAACAACGGCGCCACGTCGTGCGGCCCGGGGCTCGCCTCGGGATGGCCCTGGAACGAGAACGCGGGCGCGTCGGTCAGGGCGATGCCCTGGTTGGTGCCGTCGAACAGCGAGCGGTGGGTGACGCGCACGTTGGCCGGCAGCGTGGACTCGTCCACCGCGAAGCCGTGGTTCTGCGAGGTGATCAGCACCTTGCCGCTGTCGAGATCCTGCACCGGGTGGTTGGCGCCGTGGTGGCCGTTGGCCATCTTGGCGGTGCGCGCGCCGGCGGCCAGCGCCAGCAGCTGGTGGCCCAGGCAGATGCCGAAGGTCGGGATCTTCTTCTCGATGCAGGCGCGGATCGCGGCGATGGCGTAGTCGCAGGGCTCCGGATCGCCGGGGCCGTTGGAGAGGAACACGCCGTCGGGCGACAGCGCCAGCACCTCGTCGATGCCGGTGCGCGCCGGCACCACGATCACCTCGCAGCCGCGCTCGGCCAGCATGCGCAGGATGTTGCGCTTGACGCCGAAGTCCCAGGCCACCACGCGCAGGCGCGGCTCGGCCCGCGTCCAGCCGCCCGCGTCCAGATCCAGCGTGCCCTCGCGCCAGGTGTAGCGCTCGGGGGTGCTGACCTCCTGCGCCAGGTCCATGCCCTTCAGGCCGGGGAACTTGCGCGCGGCCTCGATCGCGCGCTCGGCATCGATCTCGCCGGCCATCAACGCGCCGTTCTGCGCGCCGCGCTCGCGCAGCAGGCGCGTCAGCCGGCGGGTGTCGATGCCGGCGATGGCGACCATGCCGCGCGCGGCCAGCCAGTCCGGCAGCGCGGCGCGGCTGCGCCAGCTGCTGGGGCGGCGCGGCACGTCGCGCACGATCAGGCCGGCCGACCACACGCGCGCCGCCTCGTCGTCCTCGTCGGTGCAGCCGGTGTTGCCGATGTGCGGGTAGGTCAGGGTGACGATCTGGCGCGCATAGGAGGGGTCGGTCGCCACCTCCTGGTAGCCGGTCATGGCGGTGTTGAAGACCACCTCGCCGACCGAAAGGCCGTCGGCGCCTACGGAAACGCCCTCGAAGACGGTGCCGTCTTCGAGCGCGAGGATTGCGGGTTGGGTCACGGCGTTCGCCTTGTGTGGAGGAGACCCTGCACCGCCCTCGCCCCGCCTTGCGGCGGCGACGGGCTGCAAAAAACCTCGGACGTGGTCGGGAACCAGTCCGGGGCGGTGTGTTCAGGCGAGCGGGAATTTTACCGGCCGGGCGGGCAAAAGAAAACGCCCGCGTCGCCGGACGGCGCGCGCTCAGGCGCCCAGCAGGTCGGCCATGGCGTACCGCCCCGGCGGCATGGCCGCCACGCGCGCGGCCGCGGTCAGCGCGCCCCGGGCGAACACGTCGCGGTCGGTGGCGCGATGGATCAGCTCGACGCGTTCGCCGAGCCCGGCGAACTGCACGAGGTGCTCGCCGACGATGTCGCCGGCGCGCAGGCTGGCGTAGCGCGGCGCGGCGCCGCCGCGCTGCGCCGCCGCGCCCAGCGCGAGCGCGGTGCCGGAGGGCGCGTCCTGCTTGTGCACGTGGTGGCTCTCGACGATGTCGCAGTCCCAGCCCGGCAGCTCGCGCGCGGCGCGCTCGACCAGCGCGTTGAGCACCGCCACGCCCAGGCTGAAGTTGGCCGCCCACAGCACCGGGATGCGCGCGGCGGCCGCCTCCAGCGCCTGGCGCTGCGCATCCGCCAGCCCGGTGGTGCCGGAGACGAAGGCGGCGCCGCGCTGCACGCACTGGGCGAGCACGCCGTCGAAGCCGTCGGGCAGGCTGAAGTCGATCGCCGCGTCGAAGGCCGGCGCGCCGGCGAGCTCCCTGGCGGCGAAGCGCGGCACGCCGTCGATGACGCGCTGCTCCACCCGGCGCGAGACCGCGGCCACCACCTGCACGTCCTCGCGCTCGGCCGCCAGGCGCAACAGGGCGCGGCCCATGCGGCCGGTGGCGCCGTGGATCAGCAGGCGGATCGGCGGGTTGGACATGTCGGGCTCCGGGACGCGGGCCGCGGCGGACGCGCGGCCGGGCCGCATAGGCTGCGGCAGGCCGACGCCGCGATCAACCGCGGCGCTCGATCACCCGGCCGATGCCTTCGCCGTCGATCGCGGCGACCGCCGCGTCCAGCGCGGCCCGGTCCACCCCGGCGGCGAAGCCGACGCGGAAATGCACCTCCCCGGCCGGCGTGCGCGAGGAATGGATGGAGCCGATGTTCAGCCGGTGGCGCTCGAAGGCGGCCAGCAGCGCCCGCAGCGAGCCGGGCCGGTCCTCGGGCAGGTACACCGCCAGCGCCACCGGATCGGCCAGGTCGGCGAGCAGGTAGCCGACCCGCTCGTAGGTCCGGTTGCCCTCGGCCAGTGCGTCGGCGAAGGCCGCGCGCGAGGCGTCCAGCGCCTCGGCACGGAAGCGCGCCCGCGCCGCCTCGCCGCCGTCGGCCACCAGCGCCTGCAGCGTGCCCAGCTCGTCGCGCAGCGCCGCCAGCGCCGCCGGCACGTGCGGATTGCCGAACTGGATGTCCTCGTAGATCGCCGGGTTCAACGACAGCATGCGCGCGATCGTCGCCGCGTCCAGCTCGAAGGAGGCCGAGCGGAACGGCATCAGCCCGGCGAGCCCGCCGAGGTCGGCGGCGTGGCGGCGGATCGCCACGCCCTGGGCCAGGTGCAGCGCATGCACCTGCGCCTGCACCAGCGCCATCACCCGATCGTGGCGGCCCGGATCGGTGCGCACGCACTGCGCCTCCAGCGCCTCGGCGAGCCCGTCGAGCCAGCCTCGCCAGCGCGACAGCCGCGCCTCGCACAGCACCAGCACCCGCCCCTTCAGCGTCGGCGCCTTGGGCGGCGCGGTCATCGGGTGCAGGCCCGCCACCTCCGCGCGCGAGCGCAGCATGGCCGCCACCGGCGCCTCCTTGATCGAGGTGACGTCGAGCCACAGCCGTCCGGCCTCGCGCCCGCCCGCGGCCTCGCGCCAGGCGTCGACGATCCCGACGGTGCGGCGGATCGGTACCGAGAACAGCAGCACGTCGGCGCGCTCGATCAGTTCGGCCTGCGTTCGCGAGGCGGGATCGGCCGGGTCGTGGCCCAGTACCTCCAGGCCCATGCGCGCGCGGAAGAACCCGGCCAGCCAGCGGCCGTAGGCGCCGCCGCTGCCGACGATGCCGATCGTCGGTCGCGCCGGAACGCTCATGCCAGCCGTTGCGCCGGGAAGCGGCCGGGATCGGCCAGCGCGGCCGGCGCCGCGGCCTGCACGTCGAATTCCTCGTAGCCGGCGGCCAGCGTCGCCTCCAGCGCACCGTGCACCCCGGCCAGCGCGAACGACACCGCCTGCGGCAGCGCCTCGCCGCGCAGCGTCGCCGCGAGCGCCAGCGCCAGCAGCACGTCGCCGGTGCCGGCCACGTCCACCGGCAGGTACGGCGTCGTCCAGCGCCAGGCCGCCTCGCGTCCGACCAGCAGGGTCACCAGCCGCCCGGGCTCGCCGGCGACGCTGTGCGCCAGCACCCATTCGGGCCCGCGTTCCAGCAGCCGCCGCGCGGCGTCCAGCGCCTGCGCCTGCCCCAGCGCCGGACGCCCGCTCAGCCGGCCGAGCTCGAAGGCGTTCGGGGTCAGCAGCCAGGCGCGCGGCAGCAGGCGCTCGACCAGGACCCGCTCCAGCCCGGGCTCGACGTAGGGGCCGGTGTGGGTATCGCCGATCACCGGGTCCAGCCAGTAGCGCAGCGCCGGCGCGGCGGGCAGCGTGGCCTCCAGCCAGTCGGCGAAGGCCTCGCCGTTGCCGACGGTGCCGAAGTAGCCCGAGACCAGCGCCCGCGCGCGCTGCGGCAGCCCGCGTTCGCCGGCGCCGCGCAGCAGGTCGGCCAGCCAGTCGGCGGGCAGCATGCGGCCGCGCAGGGTGTCGTAGAACGGCGTGTTGCTGAGCAGCGTGGTCGGGATCTCCGCCACCCGCAGGCCGAGCGCGCGCAGCGGCGGCACGGCGGCGCTGTTGCCGGCGTGGCCGTAGACCAGCTGCGACTGCACCGAGACGACGTCGACCGGCGCCGGCCCGTCCGGGCGCTGCCGGCGGCCGTGCACCAGATGGCTGTCCTGGGGGGCTGGGTTCATCGCGGCATTCTACGGCCCGCCCCGCGGGTCGCGCCGCGCGTGGTCAAGATGTCATCCGGTCCCAGAAGCTGCGCACCCCGTCCACGAAGGTGCTCGATCGCGGCGAATGCCGTCGCGCGCCGTCGCCGACGAAGGTCGCCTCGAACTTCTCCAGCAGCTCGCGCTGCTCGGGCGTGAGGTTGACCGGGGTCTCCACCACGACCTTGCAGTACAGATCGCCGCGGTGGCGGCTGCGCACCGACTTGACCCCCTTGTCGCGGAGCCGGAACACGCGCCCGCTCTGGGTCTCGGCGGGCACCCGGATCTCCGCCTCGCCGTCGAGCGTGGGCACCCGCACCACGTCGCCGAGCGCGGCCTGCGAGATGCGGATCGGCACCTCGCAGTGCAGGTCGTCGCCGTCGCGCACGAAGATGTCGTGCGGGCGCACGCGGATCTCGACGTACAGGTCGCCGGGCGGGGCGCCGGCGGGCCCGGCCTCGCCCTCGCCGGCCAGGCGGATGCGGTCGCCGTTGTCCACGCCGGCGGGGATCTTCACCGAGAGGATCTTCTCTTCCTCGACGCGACCGGCGCCGTGGCAGGTCTTGCACGGGTTGACGATGGCCTGCCCGCGCCCGCCGCAGTGCGGGCAGGTCTGCTGCATGGTGAAGATGCCGCGCTGCATGCGGACCTGGCCGCGGCCGTGGCAGGTGCCGCAGGTCTCGATGCGCCCGTCCTCGGAGCCGTTGCCGTCGCAACTGCGGCAGGTGGTCAGCGTCGGCACCTCGATCTGCTTCTCGGCGCCGGCCACCGCCTCGCGCAGGTCCAGCTCCATCACGTAGCCGACGTCGGCCCCGCGCCTCGGGCCGCCGCGCGAACCGCCGCCGAAGATGTTGCCGAAGATGTCGCCGAAGATGTCGCCCATGTCCGGGCCGCCGAAGCCGCCCGGGCCGGCGTTGCCGCCGCCCATGCCGTGCTCGAAGGCTGCGTGCCCGTACTGGTCGTACATCCGCCGCTTGCCGCCGTCGGACAGGACCTCGTAGGCCTCCTTGCACTCCTTGAACGCGGCCTCCGCGGCGGCGTCGCCGGGGTTGCGGTCCGGGTGGTACTTCATCGCGCAGCGGCGGTAGGCCTTCTTCAGCTCATCCTCGCTGGCGCCGCGGGACACGCCCAGGACTTCGTAGTAGTCGCGCTTGCTCATGCGGCGGCACTCGGGACTCGGGACTGGGGACCCAGGGAAACGAACAGCTTCAGGTACACGGCGTCAGGCTCCACGGCGGGGACGGGGATCGAACGGCCCGGAAACAGCGGAGACCCGGCGGGCTGCCCCGCCGGGTCCCCGAGTCCCGGGTCCCGGGTCCCGGCTTACTTCTTGTCGTCGTCCTTGACTTCGGTGAACTCCGCGTCCACGACGTCGTCGCCGGCCTGGCCGGCGCCCGCCTGCGCGTCGCCGCCGCCCGGCTGCTGGCCGGCGGCCGCGACCGCGGCGAACAGCGCCTGCGCGGCCTCCTCCAGCGCCTTCGACTTGGCCTCGATCTGCGCCTTGTCGTCGCCCTTCATCGCGGTCTCGACCTCGGCGATCGCGCCCTCGACGCGACCGATCACGTCGCCGGGCACCTTGTCGCCGTTGTCCTTGATCGCGCTGCGGGCGCTGTGCACCAGGGCGTCGGCCTGGTTGCGCGCGCCGACCAGCTCCTGGAACTTGCGGTCGTCCTCGCGGTGCGCCTCGGCGTCGGCGACCATCCGCTGGATCTCCTCGTCCGACAGGCCCGAGCCGGCCTTGATCTCGACCTTCTGCTCCTTGCCGGTCTTCTTGTCCTTGGCCGACACGTGCAGAATGCCGTTGGCGTCGATGTCGAACGACACCTCCACCTGCGGCATGCCGCGCGGCGCCGGCTCGATGCCGGTCAGGTCGAACTTGGCCAGCGACTTGTTGTAGCGGGCCTGGTCGCGCTCGCCCTGCAGCACGTGCACGGTCACCGCGGACTGGTTGTCCTCGGCGGTGGAGAAGGTCTGCGAGGCCTTGGTCGGGATGGTGGTGTTCTTCTCGATGATCTTGGTGAACACCCCGCCCAGGGTCTCGATGCCCAGGCTCAGCGGGGTCACGTCGAGCAGCAGCACGTCCTTGACGTCGCCGGCCAGCACGCCGCCCTGGATCGCGGCGCCCAGCGCCACGGCCTCGTCGGGGTTGACGTCCTTGCGCGGCTCCTTGCCGAAGAACTCCGCCACCGCCTGCTGCACCTTGGGCATGCGGGTCTGGCCGCCGACCAGGATCACCTCGTTGATGTCGGAGGCGCGCAGGCCGGCGTCGTTGAGCGCGGTGCGGCAGGGCTCGATCGACTTCTTGATCAGGTCCTCCACCAGCGCCTCGAGCTTGGCCCGGGTCAGCTTGATGTTGAGGTGCTTCGGGCCGGAGGCGTCGGCGGTCACGTACGGCAGGTTGACCTCGGTCTGCTGCGCGCTCGACAGCTCGATCTTGGCCCGCTCGGCGGCGTCCTTCAGGCGCTGCAGCGCCAGCGGATCCTTGCGCAGGTCGATGCCCTGATCCTTCTGGAATTCCTCGACCAGGTAATCGATGACGCGCTTGTCGAAGTCCTCGCCGCCGAGGAAGGTGTCGCCGTTGGTGGCCAGCACCTCGAACTGCTTCTCGCCGTCGACCTCGGCGATCTCGATGATCGACACGTCGAAGGTGCCGCCGCCGAGATCGTAGACCGCGATCTTGCGGTCGCCGCCGGACTTGTCCAGGCCGTAGGCCAGCGCGGCCGCGGTCGGCTCGTTGATGATGCGCTTGACTTCGAGCCCGGCGATGCGGCCGGCGTCCTTGGTCGCCTGGCGCTGGCTGTCGTTGAAGTACGCCGGCACGGTGATGACGGCCTCGGTGACCTTCTCGCCCAGGTAGTCCTCGGCGGTCTTCTTCATCTTCTCCAGCACGCGCGCGGAGATCTCCTGCGCGGCCATCTTGCGGCCGTCGCTGGTCGCGACCCAGGCGTCGCCGTTGTCGTGCTCGACGATCTTGTACGGCACCAGGCCGATGTCCTTCTGGACCTCAGCGTCGGTGAACTTGCGGCCGATCAGGCGCTTGACCGCGAAGAAGGTGTTGCTGGGGTTGGTGACGGCCTGGCGCTTGGCCGAGGCGCCCACCAGGACTTCGCCGTCCTTGGTGTAGGCCACGATCGACGGCGTGGTGCGGTCGCCCTCGCTGTTCTCGATGACCTTGGCCTTGCCGCCGTCCATGATCGCCACGCACGAGTTGGTCGTGCCGAGGTCGATGCCGATGATCTTTGCCATGAGTGATTCCCTCTGGATCCCGTGATTCGTGTGATTGGGGGGCGGCGGGGCCGCCGATGCGGCCTATCTGGGGGCGCCGCGGGGGTGTTCAAGCAGCCGCCGGCGCGGGCTCAGTCCTTGGCGACCACCACCAGCGCCGGGCGCAGCAGGCGGTCGTTGAGCAGGTAGCCCTTCTGGAACACCTGCACCACGTGACCCGGCGGCACGCCGTCGCCGTCGGCCTGGCTGATCGCCTGGTGGCGCTCGGGGTCGAACGGCTCGCCGACCGGATCGACCACCCGCAGGCCGTGGTCCTCGGTCGCCTTCGTCAGCTGGCGATGGGTCAGCTCCAGGCCCTCGCGCAGCGGACCGGCCTCCGCGCCCGCGGCGGCCAGCCCGGCGTCGAGGCTGTCGAACACCGGCAGCAGGCTGCCGAGCAGGCGTTCGTTGGCGAAGCGGCGCGCGGCGTCCACCTCGCGCGCGAGGCGCTTGCGCTGGTTGTCGAGATCCGCGCGCTCGAGCAGGGACTGCGCGCGCAGTTGCTCCAGTTCCGCCTGCAGCAGCTGGACCTGTTCCTCCAGCAGCGCCTGCGGCGCGTCCTCGCCCTGCTCGGCCGCGGCCGGCTGCGCGCGCTCGTGATCGGGGGTGTCCTGTTGGCTTGCGTTGGTCATTTCCGTTCCCGTGGCGGTCGTTCGGCCGCCGCTGGCCGCAGCAATGGGGCTGCCGCCCGGGGATTCAAGCCCGCGCCGGGCTACGTCGGGGCGACGCCGCCGCGCTCGATCGCCGCGCCCAGGACCTCGGCGGTGGCCTGCACGACCGGGATCACCCGCTCGTAGGCCATGCGCGTCGGGCCGATCACCCCCAGCACGCCCAGCACCTTGCCGTCCGCGGCATAGGGCGCGCTGACCACCGAGACCCCCTCCAGCGGCGCCAGCCCGGTCTCCTCGCCGATGAAGATGCGCACGCCCGGCGCGCTGACCGTGCGCTCGAGCAGCTGCAGGATCTCGCGCTTGCGCGAAAACGCCTCGAACAGGTCGCGCAGCCGGTCCAGGTCGGCCAGGTCCTGCACCCCGATCAGCCGGGTCTGCCCGGCCACCACCATGTCGTCCTCGCCATCGGGCGCCAGCGCCTGCTCGGCCAGTTCCACCGTCTGCGCCAGCAGATTCTCCATCTCGTGACGCGCCACCCGCATCTCGGCCACCAGGGTGGCGCGGATGTCGGCCACCGAACGGCCGGCGAAGTGCGCGTTGAGATAGTTGGCGATGCGCTCCAGCTCGGAAGGTTCATAGGCGCGCCGGGTCTGGATCAGCCGGTTCTGCACCTCGTTGTCGGCGAAGACCAGGATCGCCATCACCCGCTGGCTGTCCACGGCGACGAAATCGATGTAGCGGAAGGCGAACTGTTCGCGCCGCGGCACGCTGACCACGCCGACGAAGCGGGTCATCGCCGAGACCAGCTCCGAGGCGCTGCCCAGCAGCGACTGGGTGCCGCCGCCGGCGGCCAGCTGGCTGCGCAGGCGGCTCACGTCGTGTTCCGGCAGCGGCCGCAGCTGCAGCAGCGAATCCACGAACACCCGGTAGCCCTGCGCGGTCGGCACCCGTCCCGCCGAGGTGTGCGGGGCGGTCAGCAGCCCGCTGTCCTCCAGGTCGGCCAGGATGTTGCGGATCGTGGCCGGGCTGACGTCGAGCCCGGCATGCCGGGCCAGGGTCTGCGAGCCGACCGGCTCGCCGTCCTCGATGTGGCGGGCGATGAGCGTGCGCAGCAGATGGCGGGCGCGCGGATCGAGTTCTGACGAGGGCGGACCTTTGCGGCTCATGGCGCCGGTATAAGGCCCGGGCGCCCACCGCGCAAGCGCGTCTCAATTCCTGCGCCGGCGCCGGCCGATGGTTGGCCCGCTCCGCTGCGCCCTGCACAATTCCGCCATGCTGACCCATCTCGCCCTGCGCAACTTCGCCGTCGCCACCGCCAGCGAGCTCGAATTCGGGCCCGGGCTGACGGTCATCTCCGGCGAGACCGGCGCCGGCAAGTCGCTGCTGGTCGACGCGCTCGGCTTCCTGTCCGGGCTGCGCGCCGACAGCGGCATGGTCCGCCACGGGGCCGACCGCGCCGAGCTGAACGCCACCTTCGACCTCGCCGACGCCCCCGCCGCGCGCGACTGGCTGCGCGAGGAGGAATTCGACGACGGCGACGCCTGCCAGCTGCGCCGCACCCTGCGCGCCGACGGCGGCTCCCGCGCCTGGATCAACGGGCGCCCGGCCACGCTGGGCCAGCTCGCCGCGCTGGCCGGCCACCTGGTGGAGATCCACGGCCAGCACGAGCACCAGGCCCTGCTCGCGCGGGGCTCCCAGCTCGCCCTGCTCGACGCCTACGGCCGCCACGCGGCGGCGCTGGAGGCGGTGGCCGCGCAGGCGCGCGCCTGGTCGGCGCTGCTGGCCGAGCGCGAGCGGCTGTCGGCGATCGGCGACCCGGCCGAGCGCCGGGACTGGCTCGCCCACCAGCTGCGCGAGCTGGAGCGCGAGCGGCTGGAGCCCGAGGCCCTGGCCGAACTGGACGCCGCGCACCGCCGCCAGGCCAATGCCGCCGGCCTGATCGCCGCCTGCGAGGGCGCGCTCGCGGCGCTGTCCGAGGACGACGCGCTGACCGCGCGCCTGCGCCGCATGCGCGGCGAGCTGACCCGCCTGCAGGGCGACGAGCCGCGCCTGGCCGAAGTGGACGCCATGCTGGAAGCCGCCTCGATCCAGCTCGACGAGGCGCAACTGCTGCTGCAGCGCGTGCGCGACGACCTGGAGATCGACCCGGAGCGCTTCGCCGAGCTGGAACGCAGCCTGGCCCGGGTGCAGGACCTCGCCCGCAAGCACCGGGTCGCGCCCGAGGCGCTGGCCGGGGTGCGCGATCGCCTGCAGGCGGAGCTGGAAGAACTCACCGGCGCCGACGAGCGCCTGCGTCGCCTGGAAGGCGACCTCGCCGCGGCGGCCGCGCGCTGGGGCGAGGCCGCCGCGGCGCTCAGCGCCGCCCGCGCCGACGCGGCCGCCCGCCTGTCGGCGGCGACCACCGGCCTGATCGGCGAACTGGGCATGGGCGGCGGCCGCTTCGAGATCGCGCTGGAACCGCAGCCGGCCGGGCGCCCGGACCCGCTGGGGGCCGAGCGGGTCGAGTTCCTGGTCGCCGCCAACGCCGGGCAGCCGCCGCGGCCGCTGCGCAAGGTCGCCTCCGGCGGCGAGCTGTCGCGCATCTCGCTGGCGATCGAGGTCGCCGCGCTCGGCCTGGACGCGGTGCCGACCATGGTGTTCGACGAGGTGGACTCGGGCATCGGCGGCGCGGTCGCCGACATCGTCGGCCAGCGCCTGCGCGCCCTCGGCGCCTCGCGCCAGGTGCTGTGCGTGACCCACCTGCCGCAGGTCGCCGCGCAGGGGCACGCGCACTACCGGGTCAGCAAGCAGGCCCGCGACGGCACCACCGAGAGCACCGTGACGCGGCTGGGCGCGCGCGAGCGCGAGGAAGAACTGGCGCGCATGCTGGGCGGCGTGGAAGTCAGCCGCGAGGCGCGCGCCGCCGCCAGGAAACTGCTCGCCGCGGCCTCCGGCTGAGCGCCGGCGGGCCGGTCGCGGACCCGGGCGCGGTGGGCGGCCGAAGCCGCCCGGGCCTTCGCGGCGCCCGAAGTCTCTTCATCCGGGGCAGCGGAAGCTTCGGCGCTGAAGGCCGAGCCGCCGATTTCCGCCTAGGAGCATGGGCGGTAGAAACGTTCGAGGCGAGAAGTCGCCTGCGCGAGGCCAGGTTATCGCCGCTTCGCCGGCCTGTAGCGGGGACTACAGGCCAAGAAGCGGCGGAAAGCTGGACCGCGCAGGCGGCTTCGCAGCCCGGACGGCTTCTGCCGCCCACGCTCCTAGCGCTTCTTGCGCACGTACAGCACCAGCGAATGGTCTTCCAGGTGGAAGCCGTGCTGCTCGGCGACCTCGTGCTGCAGGCGTTCGATTTCCGCGCTCTCGAATTCGATGATGCGCCCGGTGTCCACATCGACCATATGGTCGTGGTGGCCGCCGCGGTCGAGCTCGTACACCGCGTGGCCGCCCTCGAAGTTGTGCTTGAGCACCAGGCCCGCCGCCTCGAACTGGGTCAGCACGCGGTACACCGTGGCCAGGCCGATCTCGTCGCCCTGCTCCAGCAGCTGGCGGTAGATCTCTTCCGCCGTCATGTGGTGGTGGGGCGTCTTCTGTTCCAGCAGCTCGAGGATGCGCATGCGCGGGTGCGTGACCTTGAGGCCCGCCTTGCGCAGGTCGAGGGATTCCATCGTCGTCTCCAAATCAGTCGGCCTGTTGGCGCTGAACGCCGGCTGCCCGAACCGGTCGCGGCGGTCGCGGCGAGTGTATCATCGGCGCGTTCCCGACTTCCCGTGGCCCCATGCGCAACGTCCTCGTCCCGCTCCTCGTCGCCGGCGTCCTCTCGGGCTGCGGCATCATCTACAAGCAGCCGATCTACCAGGGCAGCCTGGTGGCGCCGGACGCCGTCGAGCAGCTGCAGCCGGGCATGACCAAGCAGCAGGTGCTGGGGCTGCTGGGCTCGCCCTCGATCGCCGACCCGTTCCACCAGCAGCGCTGGGACTACACCGCCACCCAGCGCAACGACCGCCTGGGCCGGACCGAGATC
The DNA here is from genome assembly GCF_000559025.1 of Luteimonas huabeiensis HB2. Taxonomy (GTDB): domain Bacteria; phylum Pseudomonadota; class Gammaproteobacteria; order Xanthomonadales; family Xanthomonadaceae; genus Luteimonas; species Luteimonas huabeiensis. Next base: position 138,991 of record NZ_JAAN01000021.1, read on the forward strand.
AAGAACTTCACCCTCTGGTTCGAGAACGACGCCCTGGCCCGCTGGGAAGGCGAGTACTTCCCGAAGCAGGACGAGGAACTGGCCGCCGAGATGCGCAAGTTCGGCAACCTGCCGCGCGAGCGCGGCGCGCGCCGCTGATCGCGCGCGCCCCCTAGCGGCCGCGCGCGGCGGCGCGACGGCGCCGCGCCTCCTTCGGATCGGCCTGCAGCGGCCGCAGCAGTTCCAGGCGGTCGCCATCGGCCAGCACCGCCGAAGGCTCCACCCGTTCGCCGAACACCGCATAGCCGTCCACGCCGGCCATCGGCAGGCCGGAGGCCGCCAGCGCCTGCGCCACCGTGGCGCCCACGGGCAGCGCCACCACCGCCCGCTCGAACCTCCCCGGCCAGGCCAGGATCACCTCGACGCGGATCGTGCCGCTCACGGCACCTCGCGGTCGGCCACGCGCACGAAGTCGTCCACCATCCGGTCCGCCAGGCCCTGGAAGCCGATCGTCAGCGCCGGCAGCAGCAGCCGGCTGCGCGGCTCGAAGTCCAGGGTCAGCGCGACCTTGCAGGCGTGCTCCTCCAGCGCATGGAACTCCCAGCGCCCGTCCAGCCGGCGGAACGGCCCATCGCGCAGGCGCATGTCGATCCGCTGCGGCGGGTGCAGCGTGTTCTCGGTGGTGAACCAGGTGCGCAGCGCGCCCAGCCCCAGGTCCAGCCGCGCCACCTGCCGGGTCGGCGTCGATTCGATCACCTCGGCGCGGTCGCACCAGGCGAAGCGCCGCGGATAGGCCTCGACATCGTGGACCAGCGCGAACATCCGCTCGGCGGAGTGCTCGACCAGGGCGCTGCGTTGGATCTTCGGCATGGGGCCTCGCGGTATGCGGGGTGTGTCCACGCCCGCCGGATTCGGGGACAATGCCCGGATGGGCAAGCAAGCGGGTAAGGATAAGGCAAACGGCGGGACCATCGCGCTGAACAAGCGCGCGCGCCACGAATACCACCTCGAGCAGCGCTTCGAGGCCGGCCTCGCGCTGCAGGGCTGGGAGCTCAAGGCCATCCGCGCCGGCCGCGCCAACATCGGCGAGAGCTACGCCATCGTGCGCAAGGGCGAGATCTTCCTGTTCGGCGCGCAGATCACCCCGTTGATCTCCGCCTCCACCCACGTGGTGGCCGAGGCCCAGCGCACCCGCAAGCTGCTGCTGCACCGGCGCGAGATCGACCAGCTGATCGGCAAGGTCGAGCGCGACGGCTACACCCTTGTGCCCACCGCGCTCTACTGGAAAGGCAACAAGGTGAAGGCCGAGCTGGCGCTGGCCCGCGGCAAGCAGAAGCACGACAAGCGCGACGCCGAGCGCGAGCGCGACTGGAACCGCGAGAAGCAGCGCGTGATGCGCCGGCACAACAAGGACGCGTAGGGCGTATCGACGTTCGGCCTGCAGCGCCGAAGCTGGTCTTGCGCGCGCAAGCGGGACCTGTCGTCCCTTCTCCCGCAAGCAGGCCCATACCGTCCCTTCTCCCGCAAGCGGGCCCATACCGTCCCTTCTCCTCTCCCGCAAGCGGGCCCATATCGTCCCTTCTCCCGCGCGCAGCGCCGGATGAGGGCATTTTTCGCGCTGCGGCGTACCCGCGTCCGCCTTCGGCCCCCTTCCTCGCGGGCGGAAGGGGGCGCCGTGTGCCGTCGTGCGCGTAGAAGGCCCGCTCCGGCACGGCCCGAACGGACAGCGCCCCCCTGCCCCGCCCTCGGCCGCTCGATGCAACGTCATCGCACGACCGACACAGCTCTCGCCACACCACGAACGCAGCGCCGCGCCCCACGCCGGATGCGCGACCCCGGCGGCCGCGGACGACAAGCCCACCCAGGTCGCCGGCACCCCGCGCGCTACCGCCCGCCGGCCGATGAACGGCGCCGCCCCCGATCGTCCGGCGGCGCTTGTGTCCCGGTTCCCGGCCCCTATACTGGCCCGGTCGGCGATGAACGACATTCCCGGGGGTGCACTGGCTTCGACGGGGGTCGCGAAATTGCCTGGCGCATGCCGAGGGGGCAGCTTTCCTCGTTAATCCAGCGGCAAACTCATAGTTGCCAACGACGACAACTACGCTCTGGCCGCTTAAGGCCTAGCCCCGAACCCAGCTTGTGTCCGTGCTAGTGGGTGTAGGGTCATCATCACGGAATCGCCGGGAGTGGCCGCCTGCCAGCCCCCGGTCAACACACAGCAGGCTGGTCCCGGGATGCGCTTCGCACACCGTGCTGTTCCGGGACGAGACCCAACGGTGAGCTAAGCATGTAGAGCCGGGGATGGAGTGCCTTCGGACGGCGGTTCGATTCCGCCCACCTCCACCAATACCCCAAGGCCAACCGATCTCGGTTGGCCTTTTTTCTTGCCCGCAACGCCAGTGTTGGCGCGGCTTCCGAGTAAGGCCTCGCGAGCGCTGGCGGTAGCCGCGCCTCCCGTTTCGGTCATTTCCGCCTCTCTGAGCGGGTGTGTTCTCTGCCGGTCTCGCGAGGACTCGTGAGACGAGTGCTTGGCCGATCAAGCCCTTACGCGCGCAGGTTGGGGTGTGTGAGTGGTAGGCGGCGTGGAGTCGAACGGGCCACGACGGCGTGATGGCCTGCAGAAAAAACGAAGGGCCGGGTCACCCCGGCCCATCGCGGTAGCTCAACGGGCACCCTTCCGAAGTTAAGAGCCTACCGCGGCTCGGTGTGCCAAGCAAATGCACTCCTGGCGCTGCGCGGCGCACGCTCTCACCGCACGCGACCCAAGCCCCGGTCCGCCTCCTCGCCATGGAGCATCAGTGTCCCCTCGTCAGCGCACTCAATGCGGCCGCTCGGCTCGATCCCCGAGCCGCGCCGATGCGGGCCCCCTTCGATCCACGACGATCCAGCGGACATCAGGACGATCCGTGTCCTCGATGCTGGGGGTCGTTCGCGCTTGCTGCGCCTCATCGCCGCTGCTGCTAGACCACCAGCCGGTAGCCCACCTGCAGTTCTGTCAGCAGATGGCGCGGCTGCGCCGGATCGTCCTCGAGCTTGCGGCGCAGATTGGCCATGTGCACGCGCAGGTGATGGGTGCGCTCGGCGTGGCCCGGCCCCCAGACCTGGGTGAGCAGCTGGCGGTAGGTGAGCACCGCGCCTTGCGCCCGCAGCAGCGTCACCAGCAGCCGGAACTCGATCGGGGTCAGGTGCACGGTCTCGCCGCGCCGGCGCACGTCGTGGGTGCGCGCGTCCACCTCGACGTCGCCGAAGCGCCAGACCGGCTCGGCCGCCTGCGGCTGCAGCCGGCGTTGCAGCGCGCGCAGCCTCGCCAGCAGTTCGTCGATGCCGAAGGGCTTGGTGAGGTAGTCATCGGCCCCGGCATCCAGCGCGGCGACCTTCTCGCGCTCCTGGTCGCGCGCCGACAGCACGAGGATCGGCACCGGGGACCAGCCGCGCACCTGGGTGATCAGCGTTTTGCCGTCGCCGTCAGGCAGGCCGAGGTCCACGATCAGCAGGTCGGGCCGGCGGGTGGCGGCGTCGATCTGGCCCCGCTTGACGCTCTCGGCCTCGCTCACGCTGTAGCCGGCGTACTCCAGTGCGAGCCGGACGAAGCGGCGGATCGGCGCGTCGTCCTCGATCAGCAGCACATGGCCGCCCGGGGCATCGGTGCTCACGTCTCGACTCCTTCCTGCGGCGCCGGCCGCTGCGGCAGGTGCAAGGCGAACACGCTGCCCTGCGGCTCGCGCTTGCGCGCCTCCACGCGTCCGCCGTGCAGGGCGGCGATGCGCTCCACCAGCGCCAGTCCCAGGCCCATGCCGGTCATCGGCGACTCCGCCGCACCCCGCTGGAACGGCGCGAACAGGCGGCTGGGGTCGTCGCCGGGCCAGCCGGGGCCATCGTCGGCCACCTCGATCACCAAGGTGCCGCCGGGATCCAGCCGCGCGTCCACGGCGATGCGGCAGCCGGCGGGGGTGTGCTTGCAGGCATTGTCCAGCAGATTGACCAGGGCGCGCTCGAGCAGCAGGGCATCCACCTCCACCAGCGGCAGGCCGGCCGCCAGCCGGACCTCGAGCCCATGTCCGGCGCAGGCGCTGCGGACGTGACCGAGCGCGCTGGCGACGATCTCCTCCAGGGCATGCCACTGTCGGTCCAGGCGCGCCTGGCCGGACTGCAGTCGGGCCAGTTGCAGCAGGTTGTCGAGCAGCGACTGCATGGCCCGGGCCTGCTCGACCAGCGCCTGCAGCAGGGGGCGGGTGGGCCCCTCGGCGCCGCGCTGCAGGGCGAGTTCGGCGGTGCCGAGCATCCCGGCCACCGGGGTGCGCAAATCGTGCGAGAGGGACAGCAGCAGGGTGTTGCGCAGGCGTTCTCCCTCCATCTGCACCAGCGTGTCGCGCGCCACCTCGACGAAGTGCACGCGCTCCAGCGCCACCGCGATCTGCCCGGCGCAGGCTTCCAGCGTTTCCAGATCCTCGGGCCGTCGCCAGGGCGGCTCCGCCCGCGGGGCGACGACGAGGACGCCGCGCACGCGCATCGGCGCCTTCAGCGGCAGATAGCGCGCCGGGGCCGCGGCGAGCGTCCCGGTGCCGGCGCCCGCGCTCTCCCCGTGGTCGAGCACCCACTGCGCGATGCTCACGTCCACCGATCGTTCCGGCCGCGCCGGGCGCACGCGGTGCCCGGCGTCGGGCAGCACGACCGTGATGGCGGCCTGGAAGTGCGCGCCCACGGTCTCTTCGGCGATCTCGACGATCCGTTCGCTTTCCAGCGCACCGGACAAGGCATTGGCCAGGCGGGTCAGCAGTGCGCTGCGCCGTTCGCGCTCGCGCATCGCCAGCACGGCAAAGCGAAGCCGTGCTGTCAGCTGGCCGATGATCAGCGCGACGGCGAGCATCAGGGCAAAGGTCAGCAGGTACTGCGTGTCGCTGACGGCGAACGACAACTGCGGCTGGACGAAGAAGAAGTCGAAGCACAGCACCGCCAGCAAGGCCGCGAGGGCGCCGGCCGTGCGTCCAGCCCGCAGCGCCACCAGCACCACCGCCAACAGGTACACCATCACGATGTTCGCCAGATCGAACACCCGTGCGAGCGGCCAGGCGACGACGGTGGCCAGGGCACAGGCGGCCGCGGCCCAGGCCAGCGGGTGACGGGTGCGAGGCTCCCGGTCCGGCGCGCCGAGCGCCGGCCGTGCCTGCACCGCCGCGCCGGGACGGCCCGCCGCCACGCCGATGCGCACCACGTCCACCTCCGGCGCCAGTCGCTGCACCGCGCTCGCCAGGTCGCCGCGCAGGGCGGTCCAGAGGCGGCGCCAGCCCGAGGCCTCGGCGGCCGCGCCCAGCACGATGCGGTTGGCATTGCGCTCCCGCGCGCAGCGCACGAGCGAGGCCGGCACATCGTCGCCGGCCAGGGTCAGGACGTCGGCGCCCAGCCGACGGGCCTCGCCGAGCAGCTCGAGCACCGCTTCCCGCTCCTGGCGCGAGGCGCGATCGTCGAGCCGGTCCACGTACACGGCGATCCATTCGGCCTCCAGCCGGGACGCGAGCCGCGCCGCCGCGCGGACCACCGGGGCATCGCGCGCGCCGCCCAGTCCCACCAGCAGCCGTTCGCGCGCCGGCCAGACGCGGCCGGGATCCTCCCGGGTGCGCTGCGCGCGCATCTGGGCATCCACGCGGTCGGCCACCCGCCGTAGGGCCAGTTCACGCAGGGCGATCAGGTTGCCGGGACGGAAGAAGCGCTCGACGGCCGACTGCGCCACATCGGGCAGATAGACCTTGCCGTTGCGCAGGCGCTGGATCAGGTCGGCGGCCGGCAGGTCGATCAGGGTCACGTCGTCGGCGGCATCGAACACGCGGTCCGGCACCGTCTCGCGCACGCGCACGCCGGTGATCGCGGCCACCACGTCGTGCAGGCTCTCCAGGTGCTGCACGTTGACGGTGGTGTAGACGTCGAAGCCGGCCGCGAGCAGCTCCTCCACGTCCTGCCAGCGCTTGGCATGGCGGCTGCCGGGGGCGTTGGTGTGCGCCAGCTCATCCACCGCGATCAGCGCGGCCGACGAGGCCAGCGCCGCATCGAGATCGAACTCGGTGAGCTCGCGGCCCCGGTACTCGAGGCGCTTGCGCGGCAGTACCGGCAATCCTTCGAGCAGCGCCTGGGTCTCCTTGCGGCCATGGGTCTCGACGATGCCCACGCACACCGCCACGCCTTCGCGCTGGCGCTCGTGCAACGCCTGCAGCATCGCGTAAGTCTTGCCGACGCCCGGACAGGCGCCGAAGAAGAGCTTGAGCCGGCCGCGCCGCTGGCGCGCCTCATCGGCCTGCACTTCGGCGAGCAGGCGGTCGGGATCGGGGCGGTCGGGAGGTCGGCTCATGAGCCCTCCATTATGCCACAAGGGCCTAGAAGCTACGCGTCAGGATGACGGACAGGCGCGCTCGTCCCATGTTGACGCCATTGAGGTCGGTCCACAGCGCGCGGTCGGCGTTGGTGTCGGTGTACTGCAGGCTCACGGTCGTGCCGTTCCAGGCGGGGCCGATCGTCGAGGCATCGTAGCGGACGCCGAGCTTCCAGTCGGTGTACGAAAACGGGCCCGCCGCACCGCGAAAACGCTGTCGGCCCGCGTGCAGGTCGATCGTCCACGGCCCGTCGCCGATCGGCACCGCCGCCGAGAGGTCGAGGTACGTGCTGCCGGCGGGCGCGTCGAAGCCGAAGGTGTCACCGGCACTGACGTAGAGCTTGGCGGCCAACTGCCGCCATGCGGCGCCCACGAGCAGCTCGGTCGTGTCGGCGCGCACCACGCCCGCCGGGCGGCTGCCCGGATACCGGTAGTGAATGAGACCGACGTCGAATGTCGTGGCCTCATCGGGCTTGAACCGCCAGCCGCCGTAGAGATCCAGCTCCAGGCTGCCGGCACGATAGCCCTGGTAGTCCTGAAGCCAGCCAACGTTCGATCCCGACAACCCGGCATAGAAGCCGGCTTTGCCGCCGAGTTCCACGCCGGCCTGGACCGCGGGCTTGCCACCGGTCTGGGTCAGCCCGCGAAACAGATAGTCGCTGGTCAGGGTGGCGGTGCCGGACACCGTGACGGCGGACGCGTCGCGGTTCTCGTCCCCGGACTGGCTCCAGGCCAGACCCGGCGCGAGGGCCAGCGCCGCGGCCGACAGGCCGGCGAGGCGACGCAGCGTGCAAGCGAAGTGATGCATCGAAAGACTCCTGTGGGTCCGACGGCCGGCGGGCGCCGACCGGAGCGAAGGAAAAGACATCCCCTGACCGCCCCTGCGGGCGGTCTGCGAAGGACGCAGTGGGTTGTGAATCAGCGCGCGGGCGTCACCGTGGCGGACGCGCGTCGAGCGCAAGGTTCAGCGCCAGCACATTGACGCGCGGCATGCCGATCAGGCCCAGCCATGGCCGCTCGGTATGCGCCTGCACGAGCGCGTCGAGTTCCGCAGGCGTCATGCCCCGCGCGCGCGCCACGCGCGGGATCTGCCAGCGCGCGGCCTCGGGCGAGACGTGAGGGTCGAGCCCGCTGGCCGAGGCGGTCACCAGCTCCATCGGCACCGGCTGCGTCGTCTCCGGTTGGGCCGCGCGCAGCGCTTCGATGCGCGCGCGCACTGCGTCCACCAGCGCCGGATGGCTCGGCGCGAGGTTGCTGCCGCTGGAGGCGGCCGCGTTGTAAGGCACGGGCGCGGTCGCCGAGGGGCGGCCCCAGAAGTACTTGGGGTCGTCGAAGGCCTGACCGATCAGCCGGCTGCCGACGACCTGCCCGTTGCGCTCGATCAGGCTGCCGTTGGCCTGCACCGGCATCAGGCCCTGGGCCACGGCGGTGAGCGCCAGGGGATAGACGAGTCCGGTGATCACGGCCAGTACGGCGAAGAGCGCGAGGGCAGGACGCACAAGGGTTCGCAAGGTGTTCATGGACGAGCTCCGTTCCAAGGCTCAGGCCAGGCCCAGCGCCGCCAGCGCCAGGTCGATCAGCTTGATGCCGATGAAGGGCGCGATGACGCCGCCCAGACCGTAGAGAAGCAGGTGCCGGCGCAGCAACGCCTCGGCCGACTGCGCCCTCCAGCGCACGCCCTTGAGTGCCAGCGGGATCAGCGCCACGATGATGAGCGCGTTGAAGATCACCGCCGACAGGATCGCCGACTGCGGGCTCGTCAGTCGCATCACGTCCAGCGCCGCGAGCTGCGGATAGGTGCCCACGAAGGCCGCCGGGATGATCGCGAAGTACTTGGCCACGTCGTTGGCGATCGAGAAGGTGGTCAGCGCCCCGCGCGTCATCAGCATCTGCTTGCCGACCTCGACCACCTCCAGCAGCTTGGTCGGGTTCGAGTCGAGATCGACCATGTTGCCGGCCTCCTTGGCCGCCTGCGTGCCCGCGTTCATCGCCACCGCCACGTCCGCCTGCGCCAGCGCGGGCGCATCGTTGGTGCCGTCGCCGGTCATCGCCACGAGGTGGCCCTCGGCCTGGTAGCGGCGGATCAGCGCCAGCTTGTCCTCCGGCGTGGCCTCGGCGAGAAAGTCGTCCACGCCGGCCTCGGCGGCGATCGCGGCGGCGGTGAAGCGGTTGTCGCCGGTGACCATCACCGTCTTGATGCCCATGCTGCGTAGTTGCGCAAAGCGCTCGCGGATGCCGCCCTTGACGATGTCCTTGAGTTCCACCACGCCAAGCACCCGGGCGTCTTCGGCCACGACGAGCGGCGTGCCGCCTTGACGCGCGATGGCCTCGGCGCGCTCACGCACCGCCTCCGGCAGGCGGCCGCCCGCCTCCTCGACGAAGCGCTGCACCGCATCGAGCGCGCCCTTGCGGATGCGCCGGCCGTCGAGGTCCACCCCGCTCATCCGGGTGCGCGCGGAAAACGCGATGAAGTGCAGGCCTGCCGTCTCGCGGCCACGCAGTCCGTGGCGTTCCTTGGCCAGCACGACGATGGAGCGCCCTTCGGGCGTCTCGTCGGCCAGCGAGGCGAGCTGCGCCGCATCGGCCAGGGCCGGCTCCGTGACCCCGGGCGCGGGGTGGAAGGCCACCGCCTGCCGGTTGCCGAGCGTGATCGTGCCGGTCTTGTCCAGCAGCAGCACGTCCACGTCGCCGGCGGCTTCCACCGCGCGGCCCGAGGTGGCGATCACGTTGGCGCGCAGCATGCGGCTCATGCCGGCGATGCCGATGGCGGCCAGCAGCGCGCCGATCGTCGTCGGGATCAGGCACACCAGCAGCGCCACCAGCACCGTCACCGACACCGGCTGGCCCTGGCCCGCCGCCTGCACGCTGTACTGCGACAGCGGCCAGAGCGTGGCGCAAACGATCAGGAACACCAGGGTCAGCGCCACCAGCAGGATGGTCAGCGCGATCTCGTTGGGCGTGCGGCGGCGCTTGGCGGACTCGACCATCGCGATCATGCGGTCCAGGAAGGTGTGGCCCGGCTGCGCGGTGATGCGTACCACCAGCCAGTCCGACAGCACGCGCGTGCCCCCGGTCACCGCCGAGCGGTCGCCACCGGACTCGCGGATCACCGGGGCCGACTCGCCGGTGATGGCCGACTCGTCCACCGAGGCCACGCCCTCGATGACCTCGCCGTCGGCCGGGATCACGTCGCCGGCCTCCACCAGCACCACGCGGCCGGCGGACAGCTCGTCGCTCGGCACCGGGATCCAGGACGCACCGTGGTGCGGCTCTTGCAGCACCTTGGCGTACACGCGCTTCTTGGCCGAGCGCAGCGCCGCCGCCTGGGCCTTGCCCCGGCCCTCGGCCAGCGCCTCGGCCAGGTTGGCGAACCACACCGTCAGCCACAGCCAGGCTGCCACCGCGAGCGTGAAGCCCACCGGCGCGGCCATGCGCCCCGTGGCGGCGGCCACGCCGATCGCCGTCACCAGCGCGGCGCCGACCCACACCACGAACATCACCGGGTTGCGCCATTGCGCCTGCGGCGCCAGGCGCCACAGCGATTCGCGCAAGGCGGCGCGCAGCAGCGCCGCATCCCAGGGGCCGGCCGCGCGCGGATTCGTCACCATCGTCGTCATGTCGTTCCTCCCGGGCGCTTCAGCGGCCCGACATCAGCGTCAGGTGCTCGGCCACCGGCCCGAGCGCCAGCGCCGGCACATAGTTCAGCGCTCCCACCAGCAGCACTGCGGCCACCAGCAGCACGACGAACAGCCCGTTGTTGGTGGCCAGCGTGCCGGCCGAGGGCGGCACGCGCGGCTTGGCCGCGAGGCTGCCGGCCAGCGCCAGCGCCGGCACGATCACCAGGAAGCGCCCGAACCACATCGCCGCGGCCAGCAGCACGTTCCAGAACGGCGCGTTGGCCGACAGGCCTGCAAAGGCCGAGCCGTTGTTGTTGCCGGCCGAGGTCAGCGCATACAGCGCCTGCGACAGGCCGTGCGCGCCGGGGTTCGTCAGGCCTGCCAGGCCCGGCTCCACGCGCAGCGCCAGCGCCGTGCCCGCCAGCACCAGCGCGGGCACCACGATCACCGCCAGCGAGACCATCTTCATCTCGTAGGCGCCGATCTTCTTGCCCAGGTACTCCGGCGTGCGGCCGACCATCAGCCCGGCGATGAACACCGCGATCACCGCGAACAGCAGCATGCCGTACAGCCCCGAGCCGACACCGCCGTAAACGACCTCGCCCAGCTGCATCAGGAACATCGGCACCGAGCCAGCCAGCGGCATCAGGCTGTCATGCATGGCATTGACCGCGCCGCAGCTGGCGGCGGTCGTGACCGCAGCAAACAGCATCGAGCCGACCACGCCGAAGCGCGTCTCCAGCCCCTCAAGGCTCGGGCCGCTCAGGCCCAGCGCCGCAAGCTGCGGGTTGGGCTGATGCTGCGCGATCACCCCCACGGCATAGAGTGCGACGAACAGCACGGTCATCGCCCCGGCCAGCGCCGCGCCCTGGCGTGCATCGCCCGCCCAGCGCCCGAACAGGAACACCAGCGCCAGCGGGATGAGGAGGATCGAGACCATTTCCAGCAGGTTCGACAGAGCCGTCGGGTTCTCGAACGGATGCGCAGAATTGGCGTTGAAGAAGCCGCCACCGTTGGTGCCGAGCAGCTTGATCGCTTCTTGCGAAGCGACCGGGCCGAGCGCGATCGTCTGCGTCGTGGCAGTTTGTGTCAGGTCGCGACCAGCCTCCTGCACCGTGTAGGTGATCGGATCGACTAGCTGCGCCGTCTGCGCGCCGGCAAGCGTCTGCGGCACGCCCTGGCTAACGAGGAACAGCGCGAACACCGCCGACAGCGGCAGCAGCACCCACAGAGTGGCGCGCGTAAGATCTAGCCAGGCGTGACCCACACCGGAGCTGGTTTTGCGCACGAAGCCGCGGATCACCGCCAGCGCCACCGCGATGCCAGTGGCCGCCGACAGGAAGTTCTGTACGGTAAGCCCCAGCATCTGCGTGCCATGGCTCATCGTGGATTCGCCGCCATAGCTCTGCCAATTGGTGTTGGTGACGAAGGAGACGGCGGTGTTCAGCGCCAGATCCGGCGCCACCGCACCGAAGCCCTGCGGGTTGAACGGCAACACTGCCTGCAGCCGCAGGATCGCGTACAGCGCCGCCAGCCCCACGAGGTTGAACACGAGGATCGCCAGCGCATAGCGCCACCACGGCATGTCCTCGTCCGGCCGGCTGCCGGCCAGCCGCAGCACCCCGCGCTCGATCGCGCCCACGAAGCGCACGCGCGCGGCGAGCCGGCCGCTGAAGACGCCATCGAGCCAGCGCGCCAGCGCCCAGGCCAGCGGGAACAACAGCGCCAGGAACAGCGCGAGCTGCACCCAGGGATTGGCGTTCATTCGAAGTCCTCCACCGCCAGCAGGGCGTAGACGAGATAGGCCAGCAGCCCGATGACGAGCACCCCGGCGGTCATGATCAGTGCCTCAGGCTCCATCGCCGTGACCTCCGTTCGACTCGATTCGGTTGCCTTGCGGGGCAGGGGGCGACAGCCGGCGGCATCCCGCCAGCGCGCCCAGGGTGATCAGCGCGAAGGCGGCCGCCCAGCCAAGAAACACGATGTCCATGCAGTCCTCCACGAGGGGATGTACACGCTGCACATCCTAGCCCGTGCGGCATCAAGCCGGCGCCCGATTCGTGCCCAGCGGTATCAAGGCGGCATCAAGACGAGGCGTCGTCGACGCCATCCTGTGAGGTCCGGTCTCACCGCACGCGACCCAAGCCCCGGTCCGCCTCTTGGCCTTCGAGCATCAGCGTCACCTCGTCGACGCACTCGAAGCGGCCGCTCGCATCCAAGCGGTCGAAGAGGTAGACCTCCTGCACCACGGTGGCGCCGTCGCGCTTGCGCACGTGCACGCGGTGATGGCTGGCGTAGCGTCGCAGATCGCGCCATTCGTCGAGCACCTCGATGCGGGCGGACGCCACCAGCTCGCGCAGCCTGCGCGCATGCGCGGCAAAGCCGTTGCGGTCGTCCCAGTGCCCATCGGTGCGCTGGCGGTAGTCGGGGCTGAAATGCCAATCGAGGAAGGTGTCGAGCGGTATGTCCTGCCGGTTGAGCAGGTCGTCCAAGGCGTGGTGGATCGAAGTCATGGGGGGTCCAGGGATCGAACAGAAGGAGCGTCCAGCGTATCGACATGCGCAGGGCTGCGATGCGGCCTGCACGCCATGCGATACCGCTACGATGCCAAGCATGGACGACCCCTTGATCGCGCCCCGTTGGGCCGAGGCCCGCCAGGGGCCGGTGATGTGTGCGGTGCTGCGGCGCAGCGGCCGGGTGCGGCACACGCGCGAGCATCGTCACGTGCGCGGCCAACTGCTGGGCACCGAGACCGGGCTGCTGACGGTGCAGGCAGCGCGGCACCGCTGGATCGTGCCGGCCTCGCATGCGGTGTGGGTGCCGCCGCAGACGCTGCATGCGGCGCACTCGCACGGGCCGTTTGCGGGCTGGAGCGTGTACCTGGCCCCCGAAGCCTGCGCGGCCTTGCCGGCCGAGCCCTGCGTGCTGGCGCTCACCCCGCTGTTGCGCGCGGCGGTGGGGCATGCGGCCCATCTGGCGGCCGACGGCACGACCGACCCGCAGCGGCTGGAGCGTTTGGCGGCCGTGATGCTCGACGAGATCGCCGCCTCGACACCGCTGCCCTGGAGCGTGCCGATGCCCAGCGACCGCCGCCTGCGGCGCATCGCCCAAGCCTTGTGCGACCACCCCGGCGACCCACGGCCGCTGGCGGATTGGGCCCGCTGGGCGGGGTTGTCGTCGCGCACCGCCTCGCGCCGTTTCGTGGCCGAGACCGGGTACAGCTTCACGCACTGGCGCCAGCGCCTGCGCCTGCTGCACGCCGCCGGCCGTCTGGCCGAGGGTGTGCCGGTGGTCGCCGTCGCGGCCGAGTCGGGCTACCGCAACCCCAGCAGCTTCATCGCGGTGTTCCGCGAGGTCTTCGGCACGACGCCGGGGCAGTATGCAGCGACAAGCCCACGCCGCAGACGCTGACGCCGGCCGCTTGCCGCACCGGGCCTCATTGCACCCAAGCCAAGGCCCAAAACGGATCCTCGCGGCTGGGCGCGGCCAGGCGCCGCCAGCCCAGCGCCTCGAAGAAGGCCAGGGCTTCGGGGTTGTCCTCGGCCACGTAGGCACGAAAGCATCGGCGCTCGCGCAGCGCGGGCTGCGCCAGCAAGGCCGCCCAGGCGCGCCGCCCCCAGCCCTGGCCGCGCAGGGCGGGATCGACGGCCCAGTCGGTGAGGACCCAAGCCCCGTGCTCGGGGTCAGGGGTGAGGCCGATGACGGCGACCAGCGCCGCGCCATACCGCACCGTCCATTGCTCGCCCTCGGTGTCGGCCAGCACATGGGCCAGCCACTCCTCGTCCATCGGGCCCAGATGCCGGTTCAAGCGCGCGTCGGCGTACCAGGCGCGGTAGGTGGGGAAATCCTCGGCGGCAAAGCGCCGCACTTCAAGCGTGGACTCGGGCGTCATGGGGCGAGGCCAATCTGGAGTTCGATGCGGTCGTCGGGCGAGTCGGGACCGTGCCAGACGTGGTAGACCTCGCGGGTCTGTGCATCGGGGGTCCACCCTGCTGCTGCGACGACGCGCCATCCAAGCCGAGCTTCGCGCGCTGCTCGCAAGAGCGTCATGAAGGGCACCCACCGTCTTGCATCGAAACGGTCCGGTGATCTTGCGCATGTGAAGTACGGCGAGTTCGGATCCGCAAGTGCTCATCGCCTGGAAGATTCCTCGAGCGCGCCCCGACGATGAAGCCGCTTAAGCTGACTACATTGATCCTGCCACAACGTCGCCCATGGCTGGCGCAGCACCGGGTCGAGGCGATGCTGCGGTTCGCGCAGCAAGGTCTCGATCACCGTCGGCGCCAGCAAGGTCAAGCGCAGCAGGCGGCGCACTTGGGTGATGTCGATTTGCTCGGCCTGCGCGATCTCCACCACCGACGCCGCCCGCCCCTCATGGAGCAGCCGCTGCCAGTGGTGCGCCAGCCCAAGCGCACGCAACAACGCCGTGTCCTTGGCTTCGGTGCGCGCCGGGCCGGCCCACGTCGAGTGAACCTCCACACCTTTCGGTGCGCCGGGCGGCGCGATCACCGCGCGCCGGATGCCGCGCTGCACCAGCCGCCAGGGCACGAAGGTTTCCAGTTTCACGCCGCCCGCCGGCGTCGGCAGTTTCTGGGTGACCGGCGCTCCCTCGATGCGTCCCCGGTGCTTCGTGCTCACGCTTTCTCCTCGAAGCGCCGCACGATCTCGCGCTGGGCCGCCCAGTCCACCGGCAGCGGGTGGCGCTGGAACCAGATCAGGCTCATCCGGCGTGGCTGCCGCCCGGCCATCAGCAGCTCGACGATGTCGGGCGCGAGCAGCGTCAGGCGCAGCAGCTCGTTGACCACCGAGTGGTGCAGCCCTTCGGCACGCGCGATGGCCGAGCCGCTGGGCATCGCGCCGCTGTCTAGCAGCCGTTGCCAGTGGAAGGCCCGTGCCATCCCTTCGATGAGCGTGCTGTCGTGCGCGTCCCGGTCCTCGGCCTGGTGCTGAACCAGCCGGCGCACGCCGCGCCGCCGCAGGGTCAGCGGCACGAAGGTCTCGAGCGTCCCGTCCTTCATGCCTCGACCTCCAGCAGCTCGGCGCCGATGCTCCTGGGCGCGAACTCGCCGATCAAGGCGTCCCAGCCCAGTTCGCGCCACTTCACCCGGATGCCCTGCATCTCGTCGGTGTGGACGAGATCGATGCGCTCGATCATCAGGTTGGCGATGCGGTGCTGCTCGACCGGGAAGAGCTGATCCCACACGTCGTTGAGGCGCCCCATCGCCATCACGACCGTGGCCTCGTCGATCGGCGCGCCCTGGCGTTGGATGTGGCGCACGACGGCGGCGATGGATTCGGGGCTGGTCAGCACGGTGCGGATCTGGGCCACGACCGCCGCCTCGATCTCGCGGGCGGGCAGACGCTCGTAGCTCTTGCCCGGCGCGCCGAAGCGGCTCTCGGACTTGGAGACGTAGTACTGGTACTTGCGGCCGTTCTTGCGCGAGTACGTGGGGTACATGCGATCGCCCGTCGGCGCGTACAGCAGCCCGCGCAGCAGCGCATCGTTGCGCGAGCGGATCTTGGTCTCCACCGACCGCGCGTGGCTGTCGCGGGCCAGCACCGCGTGAACCTGATCCCACAGCTGGCGTTCGATGATCGGCTCGTGCACGCCGGGGTACCACTGGCCCCGGTTCGACAACTCCCCGAGGTATATGCGGTTGCGCAGCACCTTGTGGATGTACTTCTTGTCGATGCGCGTGCCGGTGCGAACGCGCCCGTCCTGCGTCGTCCACGCCTTGGTCGTGATGCCCTCGGCGGTCAGGCGCGCTGCGATCTGCGTGGGTGAGCCAATGGTCAACATCTCCTCGAAGATGCGGCGCACCACCGCCGCCTCGGCGGGGTTGACCACCAACTGGCGGTTGACCACGTCGTAGCCGATGGTGGGCACGCCGCCCATCCACAGCCCCTTCTTCTTGGCCGCGGCGATCTTGTCGCGGATGCGCTCGCCCGTGACCTCGCGCTCGAACTGGGCGAAGGACAGCAGGATGTTGAGCGTGAGCCGCCCCATCGAGGTCGTGGTGTTGAACTGCTGCGTGACCGAGACGAAGGACACGCCGTGGCGCTCGAACACCTCGACCATCTTGGAGAAGTCGGCGAGGCTCCTCGTCAGGCGGTCGATCTTGTAGACCACCACGATGTCGATCAGCCCGCGCTGGATATCGGCCATCAGGCGCTTCAAGGCCGGGCGCTCGGTGTTGCCGCCGGAGTAGCCGGGGTCGTCGTAGTCGTCGGCGACAGAGATCCACCCCTCGCTCCTTTGGCTGGCGATGAAGGCGTGGCCCGCTTCCTTCTGCGCGTCGATGGAGTTGAACTCCTGGTCGAGCCGCTCGTCCGACGACACTCGGCAGTAGACCGCACAGCGCTTGCGCGCCTTGGTGGAGGCGATTTCCGTCATCAGGCGCCTCCCTTCAGGCCGAAGAACAGCGGGCCGCTCCAATGCTGGCCGGTGATGTGCCGCGCCACGGCGGTCAGGCTCTTGAAGCGGCGGCCTTCGTATTCGAAGTGACCATCGGCGTCAACCGTCACCCGGTGCTCGCGCTCGCCCCATTCGCGTAGCAGCACGGTGCCCGGTGCGAAGTCGAACTTGCGCGGGCGCGCGCGCAGTTTGATCTTGGAGTGCTTCGCGCCGATGGCCTCAAGGCGCTGGCGCGTTTCGGGTGCGAGTCCGCCGAAGGCTTCTTCCTGCAGCTTGTAGGCGATACGGGATTCGACATGGGTGCGGTTCGGAAACTCCGGGCGCCGCTCGAAGTACCGATCCCAGAGCACCCAGAGTTCGGCCATCGGCAGGTGACTCAGCTCGGCGATCCGCGCCGCGACGGAAGCTTGTTTCTCGTTCATCACAACTTCTCCTGTTGAGAGGGGGTTGTATGAACGCGCTGGTCGGGCAAGAAGCCAAGGCGAACCGCGCTCTGTTCCAGCCCGGAAGACCCGAGGGTACGGACGATGGCGGCCGCAAGGATGGTGGTGATTTCGCCAGCACGGGCGCTGGCGCTCATCTCTGCCGGAGATGCAAGTTCGAGGTTTCTCATGACGGCTCCAGGGAATCGAAACCGCCAGGGATGATGTGCGCAGATTTCCGAAGCGGATCGCAACGCCGATCAATCGGCGCGGCGCGCTGACGCCTCAAGGGCGGTCAGAAGTCTTCGGTGACTGCTTCGATCGCAGCGCTGCGCGTGTCGCTGTCATCGACGATCACTCGATCGAGTGGGGTCAGCTTCAGCTGCCACGCCCGCGTGCCTGGGACCCTTTCGAGATAGTCGCGCCAGGGCGAGTGCTTGCCGGTGAAGAGGTTGGCCGGAGACGTGCAGCCCGTGCCGGCCATCAGCGCCTTCGTGTTGACGTGGGGCGTTCCTGCGGCCCAGGCCTCCACCAGCCGCTGCAAGACGGCGATCCTTGCTTTGCCCGTGACCCGCCACGGCGCCTTGCCCGGAAGGTACAGCGTCGCCGCGTGACCATCGGGGGCGACCTTGAGCGTCACCGTCGACCCGCCCATGGCCGCCAGTTGCCCGTGGCGATAGGCCACCTTCAGCCGGTCCAGGTCGATGGCGCTGCCGGTGCCCGCATCGGCGAGCACATCCTCGATGGGAATGACGACGTTGGTGCCGGCGAATGGCAGCGGCGTCGAGGTCGTCGTCAACACCACGCCTGCCACCGGGCGCGGACGAAGCCTCAACGCAGCGTCGACCTTCGCGTACGCGCGCTCGTGGGACATCCTGGAGGCGAAGTACAGCGCCACGGCATGGCCGTCGATGTCGATCTCGCCAAGGAACACCGGCTCGTCGTCGAAGTGCCGACTGCGGGGTCCTTTCAAGGCCGATCCCAGCGCCGTGATCAATTCCTCGCGCAACCAGTCCAGCTGCACCTTCCAGCGCCGGGCGAGACGGGCCGGCATGACCACGTCGTTGCCCGTCAGAGGATCGCGGTAGCGCACGGTGTCGGCATCGGCGCAGCGTTCGAGCACCACCTTCATCGGCTCGCCTTCGTCGACGGGGACCGACAGCTCGGCGATGCGCTCGCCTTCGATGAGGATGCCTTCGTCCTGCAGCCGCTCGATGTCGATGCCGAGCTTATGCAGTGCGAAGCCGTCCATCGGGCTGCTGGCGCTCTCCAGAAGCCGGGCCACCTGCGCGATCAGGCTCGGATCGTCCCGCCCGCAGCCCGGGTGCAGCGGTTTGCGCACCCCCAGGGCCTCGAGCAGTTGCATCCCGGCGCGGCGCAGGCGGTGGTCTTTCTCGCCAGCCAGGCTGCAGCGACCGGGCTCGGCCAGCACGATGGCCAGCGGGGTGGCCGCCGTCTCCCCCTCGAACACCAGTTCGGCCACCAGGGTCACACCGAGCAAGGCACCAGGCTGCGCGAAGGGGTGGTTGCCCCAGCGCTCGTCGATCACCTCGTGCAGTTCTGCGCCGCTGTCGATGTGCAGCGTGACGGCGTCCGTGGCATGCCCAAGCAAAGCCTTGGCTTCGGTCAGATACAGCCGCTCGATGCGGCCCCCGTCGATGCGCGGCTTGGTGTCCTTCAGTGGCCGCGCAAAGCGCGACAGGTCGTAGCGCGAGCGGTCCAGCGGACGGTTCGACAAGGGGGCCTTGAAGCCGTGCCGGGACAGCACGTTGGCCAGCGGCGCACGGGTGCCCAGCGTCGGGGCAAAGACTTCGACGAGCCCACGATGAGGCGCGTAGATGAGGGTGGCGTCGCGCGCCGGGAAGTAGAAGAAGCTCTTGCGCTGGCGGTTGCGCATCTCCACCGCGGCCACCTGATCGCCGGCGAAACGCACCACGAGGTAGTGTGTCGCCTGGGTCTGGCCTTGCCGGTTCGGCTCCTCCATGGCCACGTGGATGACCTCGCAGGGCTCGGCCAGCCGCATCGCCTCGGTGAGTTGCGCTTCCAGCCGGTCCTTGACCTCATCGTTCCACAGGAAGGGCGGCGCCTCGCCAGGCACGTCGAACGCGTCGTGCAGGCGTTTGAGCCCCTTCAGGTCCTGGGTGTTGACGATGGACTCGGCAGTGTCGAAGAGCTTGATCGAGGCCTCGCTGTGCGTGCGCATCCACACCGCGCGACCGACCTCGCCGCCTTCTTGCGCACGAAACCGTGCGAGCAGGTCCTCGTCGTAGAGCTGCTCGGCGACGGTGGCGAGGATGGCGGCCCCGCGCACGGTGCTCAGGCGCAGCACCCGCAAAGCTTCGCGCTCGGCCGGATCGCGCTGCTCCTTGCGCAGGTGCTTGATGTGCTCGATGAGGGCAGCGCTCAGCCCCTCGTCGGGCTGCGTCCAATCAAACCCGCGCTGCAGTCCCAGGCACTCGGGCAGGCCGGCGAACAGCTTGAGGACTGATGCCGGCACGCGCTCGACCAGCTCCAGCAGACAGTGTGCGTTGGTCAGGGTCTTCTTGCCCATGCTCCCTCCGATACAGCGCGGTGCCTCACATGGCCATGACCCATGGGCGCATCACCGCCACCGATTGCGTCAGCCCCTGCGCCAGCAGGGTGTCCAGGTAGTCGTCCGCCGACTTGGGCGGGTTCTTCAGACTGCGGCGGTGGCGGGCGACTGCTTCGAGCACGCCGGCCGGGTGCAGATCCAGCAGATCGACGATGAAGTCGTCCGGATGCTGCGCCGCGAGGTTGTAGGGCTTGAGCGCCTCGGGCGGGAAGTCCTTGAGGTTGAAGGTCACGATGAGGCTGGCGCCGGCGTGGATGGCGGCCGCCACCACATGGCGGTCGCTGGGGTCGGGCAACTCGATCGAGGGAATCAGGTACTCGAAGCCGGTGACCAGGCAGTCGCGGACGTGGGCGTTCATCAGCCGCCGCGTGCGCTCGAGTTGCTCGGCAGTCAGATCGGGACGGCTGGCCAGCACGTTGCGCATCCACTCGTCGTGAATCCTGTCGCTCCAGCGCGCCCGGTACAGGTCCGACAGCGCCAGATGCATCAACAGATCGCGCAGGGGCGCGGGATAGAGCACGCAGGCGTCGTAGACGACGGTGAAGTGCGAGCTCATCCGCTCAGTACCCCATGCCGAGTTCCTGGGCCTGCGCGGCCAGTTCGTCGAGGGCCTTGCGGCGCTCGGCATCGATCCGGTGCTTGTAGGCGATCACGTCCTGGTAACGCACCCGACGATGCGTGCCGATCTTGTGGAACGGGATCTCGCCTTTTTCCAGCAACTGCACGAGGAAGGGCCGCGAGACGTTGAGCAGGTCCGCCGCTTCCTGCGTGGTCAGCTCGGCGTGGATGGGGATGACGGTGACGGCATTGCCCTGGCCGATCTCGGTCAGCACGTCCAGCAGCAACCGCAGCGCCGTGGTCGGCAGCGTCACTGAGCGCACCGCGCCCTTGTCGTCGTGGAAGTCGATCTGCTGGGTCTCGGCGCGCGTTTGCAGCACCGTCGAGAGCACGCGCCCGGACTCCCGGGCGAGCGCGACGTCCTCGGCCGAGGGCAGCGCCTTGGGGATGGCGGGGGTCGTCATGGGGCTCTCCAGGCAGGGGGTGATTCGCAGCAAGGGGCAGTATAACCGAAACAAACGAAATCGCAATAAACGAAATGTGCAGCGGATATTCTGTTGCATCAATGACTTAGGCGAGCGACTACCGGCCGGGCGGGGGCGGCCCATCGGCGCCATCGCCTAAAAGACTCGCGCCCAAGCCCAAAGCCCCGGCCCATGGAATAGAGGCTCCCAAACACAAGGAGCCTCGCCATGCAAATCCTCGCTGCACCTGTTCAATCCGGTGTTCAATCCGGCCGGGACGCCCGCCCGGCATCGGCACCGGATGCGACCCCCATCGCTCTGAACGAGTTCGAACTCGCCGCTCGCTGGCGGTTGTCCGTCCACACCCTGCGCCGTTGGCGCCAGGAACAACTCGGCCCGGTCTTCTGCAAGCTCGGCTCGCGCGTCACCTACCTGATCAGTGACGTCGAGGCCTTCGAGCGGCGCGTCTCGCGCTACTCGACCTTCGCACGGGCATACCAGTGAGGCGGCGGCCATGAGCGACCTCACCCTCTACCCCGCCGACATCGCCGCGATGTCCGTCGGCCAGCTGGCCGCGCTGCCGCCTGCCCAGAAGGCGGAGATCAGCCGCAACCTGGACGAAGCGCTCGCCTGGCTCAAGCAGGCCCGCGCGAAGTTCGACGCCGCGCTGGAGGCCGCCTACGGCGAGCAGGCGCGCGCTGCACGCCTCGAGGCGGGCAAGGACTTCGGCGTCGTGCACCTGAGGGACGGTGCGCTGCGCGTCACGGTCGAAACCCCGAAGCGCGTGTCCTGGGACCAGGCGCAACTGGCCGCCATCGCCCGGCGCATCGCCGCCGCCGGCGAGAAGGTCGAGGACTACCTGGACGTCGAGTACTCCGTCTCGGAATCGCGCTTCTCCAACTGGCCGCCGGCACTGCGCGCCGGGTTCGAGGCCGCCCGCACCGTCAAGCCCGGCAAGCCCACGTTCCGGCTGGCCCTCGTCTCGGAGGAGTGATCCATGAGCACCGAACTGATCCCGTTTGATTTCGAAGGCCGTCCGGTCCGGGTCGTCACGGATGCCCAAGGCGAACCGTGGTTCGTCGCGGTGGATGTGTGCGCGGTTCTTGAACTGCCGAACACCACCCGCGCCCTGGCGCGACTGGACCCTGACGAGCAAGCCCTGATCTCAATTCAGGGCATCTCGCGCGGCAATGACCAGGTCAACGTCGTCAACGAGCCCGGCCTCTACAGCCTGGTGCTGGGTAGCCGCAAGCGCGAGGCCAAGCACTTCAAGCGCTGGGTGACACACGAGGTGCTGCCGGCGATCCGCAAGACGGGCAGCTACACGGCGCCAAGTGCACGCCCGACCCTGCCGGCACCCACCCAGGACCGCGTCGCCGCTCTGCTGCTGATCGGCGAGGCCGTGGCCAAGGTGCCGGGGGTCAAACCCGGGATCGCGATGGCGGCCACGCTCACCTGCATCCAGGAGAACACGGGGCTGGCGGTCGAGACGCTGCGCCGCGCCCTTCCTGCCAGGGACACTGCCGCGAACGAGGCGATCTGCTCGCTCAACGCCACCCATCTCGGCAGGCTGCTCGGCCTGTCGGCCAAGGCCACCAACCAGCGTCTGGCCGCGCACGGCCTGCAGTTGCGCAACGAGCGGGACGAGTGGGAACTGACCGAAGCCATGCCGTACTCGCGCAACGGGCACAGCGGCTACCAGATCCTCTGGAACCCGGCGGTCGCGGAGCGGCTGAAGGAGGTGGCGTGATGGCCCTCCCCATCATCACCGCCGACCAGCGGCTGCGCGAGAAGCAGGGCGTGAAGCTCGTGCTTCTAGGCAAGAGCGGCATCGGCAAGACCAGCCAGCTCAAGACGCTGCCGGAAGGATCGACCCTGTTCGTCGACCTCGAGGCTGGCGACTTGGCCGTCAAGGACTGGCGCGGCGACTGCGTGCGCCCGAGCACCTGGCCGGAGTTCCGCGATCTCGTGGTGTTCCTCGCCGGCCCGAACCCGGCGCTGCCCGCCGACGCGCCGTTCTCCGAGGCGCACTACCGGCATGTGTGCGAGCGCTACGGCGATCCCGGTCAACTCGCCAAGTACGACACCTACTTCGTCGACTCGATCACGGTACTCGCGCGCCTGGCGCTCGTCTGGGCCAAGACCCAGCCGCAGGCCTACAGCGAGCGCACCGGCAAGCCCGACACCCGGGGCGCCTACGGCCTGCTCGGCTCGGAACTCATCGGGGCGCTGACCCACCTGCAGCACGCGCGCGGCAAGCACGTGGTGTTCGTGGCCATCCTCGACGAGCGCCTGGACGACTTCAACCGCAAGGTCTTCGTGCCGCAGATCGAGGGCGCCAAGACCGCGGCGGAACTGCCCGGCATCGTCGACGAGGTGGTCACCTTGGCCGAGATCAAGGCGGAGGACGGCTCGTCCTACCGCGCCTTCGTCTGCCACACGCTGAACCCCTACGGCGTCCCGGCCAAGGACCGCTCCGGCCAGCTCGAGTTGCTGGAGCCGCCGAACCTGCGCGCGCTGATCGACAAGTGCGCCGCTGCCACTCGAATCCCGACATCCAAGGAGTAAGCCATGACCGATTGGTGCGATTTCAACGACGCGCAGCAGCAGCCCAGTTTCGACCTCATCCCCAAGGGCACGCTCGCCCGCGTGCGCATGACGCTCAAGCCCGGGGGCTTCGATGACCCGGCCCAAGGCTGGACCGGCGGCTACGCCACGCAGAGCAACGAGTCCGGCTCGGTGTATCTGGCGGCCGAGTTCGTGGTGCTGGAGGGCGAGTACGCCCGGCGCAAGCTCTGGAGCAACATCGGCCTGCATTCCCCGAAGGGCCCGGCCTGGGGTCAGATGGGCCGCAGCTTCGTGCGCGCGATCCTCAACAGCGCCCGCAACGTCCATCCCCAGGACAACGGGCCGCAGGCCGCCGCCGCGCGGCGCATCCAGGGCTTCCACGAACTCGATGGCATCGAGTTCCTCGCCCGCATCGACGTCGAGAAGAACGGCCGCGGCGAGTTGAAGAACGTCATCCGAAACGCCGTCGAGCCCGACCACCCGGACTATGCGCGGCTGATGGGGTTGCCGCCCAAGACCCACCACGGCGGCGGTTCCTCCGGCGCGCCAGCCGCGGCCACGCCACCGCTTGCGATGCCCGCCCCGCAACGCCCCGCCATGCCGGGCAAGCCCGCCTGGGCGCAGTGAGAGGAGGGCCGGTGAAGTGTTGGGTCTGCAAACGACAGGCGCGCGGCTACGGCCACTCGGACCTTCGGCATCCGGTGGGCGACGCCCGGCGCTATCCGATCGACTGGGTGTTCTGCTCGCGGCGCTGCCAGCAGGCGTTTCATGCGCTCTACGGCAACTGGCTGCGGGTGCGGGATGGACGTCCACCCCTCGGGGAGGTCGCGATGATCGATCCGTCTGACGTCGAACTCGCCGCGATGAGGAAGTGCCTCAAGGCCTTCGGTGCGGCGGCAGAAAGCATCGGCTTCGACAAGCCCCTCGGTGCGTACTCCGAGGCCGAGGCCCTGCGGGTGATCGACGCCATCGTCACCTGCTACACGGAAGCGATGGTCGAGCACCACGAGGCGACCAAGTACCCGCCGGTGCGCGGGCTGAAGCACCCGGTGTCCGATCCCTTCGCCGATCTGGAAGACGACCTGCCGTGGGAGGTGACGTCATGATGGACTTCAACGCCACCGCGAGCCTCTCGGGTCAGCTCACGGCGCTGATCGACGCCGGGATGCAGCGTGCCCGCGCCGAACAGGGCAAGCGCGGCTACCTCGGTGCCTCGCGCCTCGGGGCCGCGTGCGAGCGCGCGCTGCAGTACGAGGTCGCCGACGCCCCGGTCGATCCGGGTCGCGAGACCGACGGCCGCCTGCTGCGCGTCTTCGAGCGCGGCCACGTCATCGAGGACTGCATGGTCGTGTGGCTGCGTGCCGCGGGCTTCGATCTGCGCACGCGTAACGACGCGGGGGAGCAATTCGGCTTCTCGGCGCTGGACGGGCGCCTGCAGGGCCACGTCGATGGCGTCATCGTCGCGGGGCCGGATCTCGGCCACGGCAGCGGCTATCCCGCGCTGTGGGAGAACAAGTGCCTGGGCGCCAAATCGTGGCGCGAGTTGGAGAGACATCGCCTCGCGGTCGCCAAGCCCGTCTACGCCGCGCAAGTGGCGCTCTACCAGGCCTACCTCGAACTGCACGCGCACCCGGCCCTGTTCACGGCGGTGAACGCCGACACCATGGAGATCCACGCCGAGCTGGTGCCGTTCGATGCGGCGTTGGCGCAGCGCATGTCCGACCGGGCGGTGAAGGTCATCACGGCCACCGAGGCGGGCGAACTGCTGCCGCGGGGGATCGTAGATCCCACCCATGTCGAGTGCCGGATGTGCCCGTGGCAGGACCGGTGCTGGAGGGCCGCGGCATGAGGACCCGATCCGTATCGACGACGGGCGCGATTGGCGAGCCCATGATCGACGCCAAGCAAGCCGCGGCCAGCCTGCGCCTGCCGTACTACTGGTTCGCCGATCCAATGATGCGCGCCAAGCACCGCATCCCGCACTACCTTCTGGGTGGGCTGGTGCGCTACCGGCTGTCGGAACTGCAGGCTTGGGCCTCGCACCACGCGTCAGCCGTCGCCCGCCGCGCGTCGGATGGCAGCGAGGAGGGCGACGCATGATCGATTTCAACGATCGCCCGGCCCCGCCCACCGACGCCGACCCCACCGCGCGCCGCGAGGCGATTCGCGCCGCCCTGCTCGCGAGGCTGGAGTCGGTGCTGGCCACGCTGTTTCCCGCCGGTCGGACGCGCCGCGGCAAGTTCGTCATCGGCGACGTGCTCGGCAGCCCGGGCGACAGCCTGGAAGTCGTGCTCGACGGCGACAAGGCGGGACTGTGGACCGACCGCGCCACCGGCGACGGCGGCGATGTGTTCCACCTGATCGGCGCTCACTTCGGCGTGGACGTGCAGGGCGACTTCGCCCGCGTCCTCGACCTGGCCGAGGACCTCGTCGGCCGAGCGCTCACGGCGCCGCCGCGCAAGGCGGCCAAGAAGGCCCCGATCGACGACCTCGGCCCGGCCACCGCCAAGTGGGACTACCTCGACGCACAAGGGCGCCTCATCGCCGTCGTCTACCGCTACGACCCGCCTGGGCGCAAGAAGGAGTTCCGGCCCTGGGACGCGCGCCGCCGCAAGATGGCTCCGCCCGAGCCGCGGCCGCTCTACAACCAGCCGGGGATCCACAACGCCGCCCAGGTCGTGCTGGTCGAGGGCGAGAAATGCGCCCAGGCCTTGATCGACGCCGGCGTGTGCGCCACCACCGCGATGCACGGGGCGAATGCGCCCGTGGACAAGACCGACTGGTCGCCGCTGGCGGGAAAGGCCGTGCTGATCTGGCCCGACCGCGACAAACCCGGCTGGGACTACGCGATGGCCGCGGCGCAGGCCGCACTCGCCGCCGGCGCGGCCTCCTGCGACGTGCTGCTGCCGCCCGACGACAAGCCCGAGGGGTGGGATGCGGCCGACGCTCTTCGCCAAGGCTTCGACGTCGCCGCCTTCATCGCCTCGGGCCCGCGGATGAGCATCAAGCCAGCACTTGGGCAGCCCACGCAGGAGCCTTCCGTCTGGGCCACCGACGACGCGCTGGCGCTGAGCTTCACCAGCCGCTACAGCGAAGACTGGCGCTACTGCGCCGCCTGGGGCAAGTGGCTGGTGTGGGACGGCCGGCGCTGGCAGGCGGACGAGACGCTGTTGGTGCACCACCTCATCCGGGCGATCTGCCGCGAGGCGGCGCTCAAGGCCGACTCCCACCGGCTGGCGGCCAAGCTCGCCGCGAGCAGCACGGTCGGCGGCGTGGAGCGGCTGGCGCGCACCGACCGGCGGCACGCCTCCACCTCGCAGGAGTGGGACGCGGATCTGTTCGCGCTCAACACGCCGGGCGGCGTGGTCGACCTGCGCACCGGGCGGCTGCGTCCCCACGACCGCGCCGACCGCATGACCAAGCTCGCCACCGCCACGCCCCGCGGCGACTGTCCCCGCTGGCGGGCGTTCCTCGCCGACGTGACCGGCGGCGATGCCGACCTGCAGGCCTACCTGCAGCGCATGGTGGGCTACTGCCTCACCGGCTCGACGTCGGCGCACGCGCTGTTCTTCCTCTACGGCACCGGTGCCAACGGCAAGTCGGTGTTCGTGAACACCCTGGCCACGATCCTGGGCGACTACGCCACCAGCGCGCCGATGGACACCTTCATGGAGGCGCGCGGCGACCGGCATCCGACCGATCTCGCGGGCCTGCGCGGGGCGCGCTTCGTCTCCTCCATCGAGACCGAGCAGGGCCGGCGCTGGAACGAGTCCAAGGTCAAGGCCATCACCGGCGGCGACAAGGTCTCGGCGCGCTTCATGCGCCAGGACTTCTTCGAGTACACGCCCCAGTTCAAGCTGGTCATCGCCGGCAACCACAAGCCCGCGATCCGCAACGTGGACGAGGCGATGAAGCGCCGGCTGCACCTGATCCCCTTCACCGTGACCATCCCGCCCGAGCGGCGCGACGCCGGGCTCACCGACAAGCTCCTGGCCGAACGCGACGGGATCCTCGCCTGGGCGGTGCAGGGCTGTCTGGCCTGGCAGCGCGAGGGGCTCCGGCCCCCGGCCAGCGTGGTGTCGGCCACCGCCGAGTACTTCGACGAGGAGGACGCCGTCGGCGACTTCCTGGACGAAGAGGCGCAGCGCCAC
Organism: Luteimonas huabeiensis HB2; assembly: GCF_000559025.1. Lineage (GTDB taxonomy): Bacteria > Pseudomonadota > Gammaproteobacteria > Xanthomonadales > Xanthomonadaceae > Luteimonas > Luteimonas huabeiensis. Next base: position 166,119 of record NZ_JAAN01000021.1, read on the forward strand.
CCGCAGGCCCGCGTGGCCGTGGCCGACGTGTTCCAGCGCTGGCAGGACTGGGCCGGCCGGCGCGGCGAGTACGTGGGCACAAGCCGCTGGCTCGCGCAGCAACTGGCCAACCGCGGCTTCGAGCGCACGCGCATCCACGGCGGCGTCAAGGCCCTGGCGGGCCTGTCGCTCAAGCCCAAGGACTCCGGCGTACGGCTCCCGTACCGCGACGACTGACCACCCACGGTGACCGAAGGTGACCCGCCCGGGGATTGAGTCTCTTTACGCGCGTACGCGCGCACAGGCGGAAGGACGATTCCCCACGGCGGTCACCTTCGGTCACCCCATGTTGACAAGGACCTTGACAAGGACCGACACGATGCACACCACCCTGCTTGCCCTCGACCTGGGCACCACCACCGGCTGGGCGCTGCGCGACCGCACGGGCCGAATCACCAGCGGCAGCCAATCCTTCAAGCCGCAGCGCTTCGAAGGCGGCGGCATGCGTTTCCTGCGCTTCAAGCGCTGGCTCACCGAACTCAAGGCCCACGCCGACGGGATCGACACGCTGGTCTTCGAGGAAGTGCGCCGCCACGTCTCGACCGACGCGGCGCACGTCTACGGCGGCTTCCTCGCCACGCTCACGGCCTGGTGCGAGCACCACGGCATTCCCTACCAGGGCGTGCCGGTGGGCACGATCAAGAAGCACGCCACCGGCCGCGGCAACGCCGGCAAGGACGCGGTGATGGCGGCCGTGCGTGCGCGGGGCCACGCCCCGGCGGACGACGACGAGGCCGACGCCTTGGCGCTGTTGCTCTGGGCCCTCCCGCTCCACGACGCGGCGCAGGAGGACTGAGATGATTGTTCCGACCCCTCGCTACCGCTGCCCGCTGGGGCGCCTGCAGCCCGAGCCGATGGACGTGGAGGCCGTCAAACGCCGCGGCTGGCGCGAGCAACGCCTGCTCGTCGTCTGCCTCGACGACGACCGGCTCGACTGGGTGGAACGCGAGTTGATCCGCCGAATCGGCGAGCGGCTCTACGGTGCACGGGAGGCGCGCCATGGCTGAGTGGACCGTCGAGCGGGTGGCCGAACGCTTCCGGGAGGCGGCCATCACCGCCCACCGCTTGCCGCCCGTGCGCGTGCAGGGCTACTTCAACACCTGGCCCGCGATCCGCCGCATGCCCTGGGAGACGCTGGGGGCCGAACCCTCGATCCGGCGCTTCCCGCCCAGCCCCGAGGCCATCGAGCGCATGCTCGAGACCATGCGCTGGGTCTTGTGGCTGGAGGAAGAGGAACGCCACCTGGTATGGATGCGCGCCGAGCGCCACCGCTGGCGCGACATCTGCGCCCGCTTCGGCTGCGACCGGACCACGGCGTGGCGGCGGTGGCAGCGGGCGTTGCAGACTGTCGCGAACCACCTAAACACCACGCAACAAGGTGCCAGCGCAGCGGCAGGACGAAGCACCACTCCCAAAGCCATGCGCAACGCCGATTAACGCCGCACTCGGTTGCTCGCGGTTTGGGGTTGGATGCGAAACCGGGCGTGCGCACAGGTGCAACAAATCCGCCGGTCCGAGGGTAGTATCTCGGCTAAGGTCTGGACTGGACAGCGGCGACGGTCAAGCAAGCCGTCCAGCCATCCACGGGTCCTTCCTGGGCACCCAGCTATGCGGGGGGCGCGAGCGCGATGCTTTTCTAGCGTCAGAGTGCAAACCGGGGTTTGCACGGTTTGCGGTTTGCAGGCCCCACGCTCAACGTCGAGTACCGCAAGGTCGAGACGCTGATTCCCTACGCCCGCAATCCGCGCACGCACAGCGACGAGCAGGTCGCGCGCATCGCCGCCAGCATCGCCGAGTTCGGCTGGACCAACCCGATCCTGGTCGATGGCGACCATGGTGTGATCGCCGGCCATGGCCGACTGCTGGCCGCACGCAAGCTGGGGCTGACCGAGGTGCCGGTGATCGAGCTCGCGCACCTCACCCCGGCGCAGAAGCGCGCCTATGTGATCGCCGACAACCGGCTCGCGCTCGATGCCGGCTGGGATGAGGCCATGTTGGCGCTGGAGTTCGCGGAGTTGGCCGACGCCGGCTTCGATCTGGACCTGACCGGCTTCTCTGCCTCCGAGATCGAAGGCCTGCTCGACCACATCGAGGAGACGGAACCGTCCGCCGATGAGGACGAGCGTGCGCCGGAAGGCGACGCGGACGAGGACGACGTCACGCCGCCCACGGTTGCGGTCACGCGGCCCGGCGACTTGTGGCTGCTGGGCGAACACCGGCTGCTCTGCGCCGACAGCAGCGACGCGGCCGCCGTCGCGCGCCTCATCAATGGCGAGCGCGCTCACCTGCTCTTTACCAGCCCGCCCTACGCGAACCAGCGCGACTACACCACCGGCGGGATCACTGACTGGAACGCGCTCATGCAGGGCGTGTTCGGCGCCGCCCGCAGCGCGCTGCACGAGGACGCGCAAATCCTGGTCAACCTCGGCCTCGTCCATCGCGACGGCGAGTGGCAGCCGTACTGGGACGGCTGGATCGAATGGATGCGCACTCAGGGCTGGCGCCGCTTCGGCTGGTACGTCTGGGATCAGTCGGTGACCGTGCCCGGCGACTGGGCCGGGCGCCTCGCGCCGCGCCACGAGTTCGTGTTCCACTTCAACCGCCAGGCGCGCAAGCCGAACAAGATCGTGCCCTGCAAGTGGGCCGGTCACGAGACGCATCTGCGCGCCGATGGGTCATCCACCGCGATGCGCGCCAAGGATGGCAAGGTCGGCGAATGGAACCACGCCGGACAGCCCACGCAGGCGTTCCGCATCCCGGATTCCGTCGTCGAGGTGACGCGCCAGCGCGGCCGCATCGGTGATGGTATCGACCATCCGGCCGTATTCCCGCTGGGCCTGCCGAAGTTCTTCATCGAGGCCTACACCGACGTGGGCGAGATCGTCTTCGAGCCGTTCTCCGGCGGCGGCACCACGCTGCTGGCCGGGCAACTCACCGACCGCAGGGTCCGCGCCATCGAGCTCGCGCCCGAGTACGTCGACGTCGCGCTGCGCCGCTGGCTGCAGCACCACCCGGGCATGGAGCCCGTGCTCGCGGCCACCGGCCAGCCCTTCGCCGAGGTCTCGGCCGAGCGCTTGGGCGAGACGGCGGAGGCGGCCGCGTGAACTGGTTCGCCGAGCGCATCGAGCACTGGCCGATCGACAAGCTACTGCCCTACGTGCGCAACGCCCGCCAGCACTCGGACGAG
>NZ_JAAN01000022.1 GCF_000559025.1 Luteimonas huabeiensis HB2
CGCTTGCGGGGGAAGGAAAACAGGGTGCTCCCCGCTTGCGTGGGGAAGGGAAAAACAGGATGGCCCCCGTTTGCGGGAGAAGGGAAAGACAGCGCGGCCTTGCGCGCCCTGGATGTCGACACAGGCTGGGGCCTGGCGCCTAGCGGGCCGCGTCCTCCCATTCGCCGTCGACCGATAGCGACAGATCGCGCCAGTCGTCGAGTTCCTCGCGCAGCTGTGCCAGCCGCGCTTCCAGCATCGCCACCGCGTCGCTGCCGGCGCAGAAGCGCTGCGGCGGCTGCGCTGCGGCGGCCAGCGTCAGGATCGCCTCCGCCAGCCGCGCGGGATCGCCGGCCTGCCGGTGGTTGCGTTCGCCGTAGTAGTCGCGCAGCCGCGCCGAAAGCGCGGCGTAGTCGGCGATCCCGGCCTGCGCGAAGCGCACCGAGCGCGGGTCGAGGAAATCGGTCCGGATGAAACCGGGGCCGACGACGGTCACCTGGATGCCGAGCTCGCGCACTTCGTCGGCGAGCGAGGCCGAGAAGCCCTCCACCGCGAACTTGCTGGCGCAGTAGACGCTGCCCGAAGCGGCACCGACGATGCCGCCGATCGAGGACACGTTGATCACGTGACCGCGGCGCCGGGCGCGCATCGACGGCAGCACCGCACGGGTGACCTCGAACAGTCCGAACACGTTGGTGTCGAACTGCGCGCGGACCTCGGCCTCGGTCGTTTCCTCGAACAGGCCCAGTTGCCCGTAGCCGGCATTGTTGACCAGCACGTCGATGCCGCCGAAGCGTTCGTGCGCGGTGGCCACGGCGGCGGCGATCTGTTCGCGGTCGGTGACGTCGAGATCGAGCGGCAGCAGCGCCTCGTGGTCGCCCAGCGCCTGCGCGACCGTCGCGCCGCGCCGCGCGGTGGCGGCCACGCGCTGCCCGGCGGCCAGGGCCGCGCGGGCCAGCTCCAGGCCGATGCCGCGGCTGGCGCCGGTAATGAACCAGGTCCGGGTGGTCATGGGATTCCTCGGTGTTCTTGGGGGGAACCACAGCCTGCCCGCGCGCCGCCCCGGCCACGATCCCGATCCTGCACGAAGCTTGCCCGATCCTGCCGGGCGCGGCGGAATCGGCCCGCCGCTCTGCTAACGTCGCCGCCATGCCCGCCCCCCTCGCCGTCCCCGCCCTGCCCGCACTGCGCGAGCTGGTCTCGCGGCACGCGGCCGCCGGCCGCCCGGACACGTGCGTGCCCGGGCTCGGCCTGCACCGCGCCGATGCCCCCACGCAACCGATCGCGGTGGTGTACGAGCCGATGCTGTGCATCGTCGTGCAGGGCCGCAAGCGGGTCGTCTTCGGCGACACCGTGCGCGACTACGACCCCGCGCACTGCCTGGTGGTCTCGCTCGATCTGCCGGTCGTGGGCGCGGTGCGCGAAGCCTCGGCGCAGGCGCCGTACCTCGCGGTTTCCATGCGGCTCGATCGCACCGATCTCGCCGCGCTGCTGATGCGGATGCCGCCCGCGCGCGACCGCGAGACGCCACCGCGCGGGCTGGAGGTCGCGGCGATCGAGGCGCCGCTCGCCGATGCCTGCCTGCGGCTGGCGCGCCTGCTCGACACGCCCGAGGACATCCCCGTCCTCGCGCCGCTGTTCCGCCGCGAGCTGCTCTACCGCCTGCTGCGCGGGCCGCAAGGCCCGATGCTGCGGCAGATCGCGCGCGGCGAAGGCCGCCTGGGCCAGGTGCAGCAGGCCATCGCCTGGATCCGCGAGCACTACGACCGCCCGCTGCGCATCGATGCGTTGGCCGCGCACGTGGCCCTGAGCAGCTCATCGCTGCACCGCCACTTCAAGGCTGCCACCCGGCTCAGCCCGCTGCAGTACCAGAAGCAGGTGCGCCTGCAGGCCGCGCGCGAGCGCCTGATCGCCGAACGGGGCGACGCCACCACGGTGGCCTATGCCGTGGGCTACGAAAGCGCGTCGCAGTTCAGCCGCGAGTTCAAGCGCCTGTTCGGCCATCCGCCCAGCGAGGCCGCGCGGCGCTGGCGCGAGGACGGTGCGCCGATCTGAGCCGCGCGCCCGCGGCCGGTGGCCTGCGCAGCGTTGCGCGTGCGCCTGTCGAAGGACCGGTCCGCACACTTCGCGCCGGGGGCGAAAACGCCTTTCCGGCCCGGTTTCCGTACACTGGCCGTCCATCCACCGACGAGTTCCCATGGCCAAGCCCAATTATTCGTTCGAGAAACGCCAGCGCGAGCTGGCCAAGAAGAAGAAGAAAGACGAGAAGGACGCGAAGAAGCGCGCCGAGCGCGAGGCGGCCAAGGCCGACGCGCCCGCCACGCCCGAGTGAACGCGGCCGGCCCGGACGCGCCGAGGATCTGGGTAGACGCCGATGCCTGCCCGGGCGCGGTCAAGGACATCCTGTTCCGCGCCGCCGAGCGCGCCCGGGTCGCGGTCGTCCTGGTGGCCAACCAATGGCTGCGCACCCCGCCCTCGCGCTACGTCCGCGCCCTGCAGGTGCAGGGCGGCTACGACGCGGCCGACGACGCCATCGTCGAGCGGGTCCGCGCGGGAGACCTCGTCGTCACCCAGGACATCCCGCTGGCCGCGCGGGTCCTCGAACGCGGCGCGGATGCGATCGATCCGCGCGGCGGCCGCTACAGCACCGACGACATCGCCGAGCGCCTGTCGATGCGCGGCTTCATGGAAGAGCTGCGCGGCGCCGGCGTGCAGACCGGCGGCCCCGCCGCGCTGCACGCGCGCGACCGCCAGGCCTTCGCCGGCCAGCTCGACCGTTGGCTCGCCGCCTGCCGGCGGCATTGAGCCCGGACTGTCGCGCGGCGCAGCGCCCAAGCATCGAGGCCAGTTGTCCGTGGCGATCGATGACGACCAGCTTGCCCTGCTCGACCGCGCGCTGGACGATCCCGGCCAATGCCTGCGGCGAGGCGTCCGATCCCCGATGCCGATCGAGTTGTTGTAGAGGTCCATCGCCTCGCGGTCGGCCCGTTGCCCGGCACGCCCTCGTGCGCGGTGGTGAAGGCGCGCGCCCAGTCCGGCCCGTATTCCTGCGCGAGCCGCGCGCTCTAGGCTGTATCGACATTCAGCGCGCGAAAGGCCCTCTCTTGGAGGCACGCTATCTTTGCCTGCCCCCGCAAGCGGGGAGCATCTTGTTTTTCCCTTCCCTGGGGGCACGCCGCAGGCGTTGCCGTGTTCTTCGAGCCGAAAGGTCTTCCACGGCCGCGAGCGCGAGGCCCGGGAGCGCCAGCAGCGCCGCCACGGCGACGATCATGGGCGGCTCCATGCTGCGCCTCCGACGGGACGCCACGCACGCGCACGCGCACGCGCACGCGCGCATTCGAACACGCGCGGCGACGCGACGGCGCGCAACCCGCTCAGTACGCGACGCCATGCGCGAATGCGCAGGGCCCCGCGACCCGCCGTGCGCGCCGTCAGCGGGCGCCGGCGGCCGGCCGGAGCCCGTCGCCGAACAGGCGCAGCGCGTTGCCGCTGCGGATCTTCGCCTTCTCCTCGTCGGACAGGTCCAGCCGTTCCAGCGCATCCACCGTGGACCCGAGCGCGAACTGCGGGTAATCCGATCCCAGCAGGACATGCTCGATGCCCACGTTGCGCAGCGTCCACACGAACTCCGCCTCGATCGGCGAATCGGCCAGCAGCACCACCATCGCCGAGATGTCGAAGTGGATGTTCTCCATGAACAGGTCGTCGGCGGTGCGCGCGGCGGCGAGCATGTTCCAGAAGCGGAAGTTCATGCCGCCCATATGGGCGAACAGGAACTGCGTCCTCGGCGCCTGCAGCGCCAGGTTGAACAGGCGCTCGCTGTCGCCGGGCAGGATGTTGGCGTTGTCGAGCAGCACGGTCACGCCCAGCTCGCCCGCGCGCCGCACCAGCGCCAGCACCCGCGGATCGTCGGCGTCGAAGCGCTGCGTGTGCGGATGCAGCTTCAGCATCCGCACGCCCTGCTCCGCCACCCGCGCCAGCTCGTCCAGCGCGGGCTGTCCGTCGTAGGGATGCACGGTGGCGATGGGCAGCAGACCGGGGTTGGCGGCCGCCAGCGCGATCAGCGCGTCGTTGCGCCGGGCGATGTCGGCCGGGTCGCCCGCCGGCGCCTGCTGCGGGCCGCCGAACCACATCGCCCCGTAGCCCGCGAGTTCCACGCCCGCAGCGGCCACGTCCGCCGCGTACTCGCCGACCGAGGCCTGGCCGTCGCGCAGGTGCACGTGCACGTCGAAGACCGGCTCGCCGGCGGCGGCGATGCCGCCCCAGAACGCCATCGAGATCGCCAACGCCCGGATCGCCATGCCTGTGCCGCCTGCGGAAGGGAGCCGGAGTGTAGCAACGCGCCGGCCGTGGCGACGGCGCCTCAGGGCCCCTCCGCCGTGCCCCACGGGGCAGGCCGATCGGCAGCCGCCGGCACGTACCGCCGCCAACGGCCCCGGTGCGGCGCCCGCATGTTCGTTCCGGCACGACACCGCGCCGACCATGCCGGCCGCCCCGGGCTTGGCGCTTCCCTGCGCCGTCGCGCGGCCGGGGTGGCGCCGCAGGCCGGCAGCGCGCCGCTGCGGCGCCGCGGCCGCGCTTGCGGTGACGGCCGCGATCCGCCTCGGCGACAATGCGCGCCCGCCCACCAATCCAGGACTCCCGATGCTGCGCCTGGCCCTGTTCCTGTCGAGCTGCGCGCTCCTGTTGTGTGCCTGCGCCACGCCGCCACGCGAGGCCGCGGACGCGACCGTGGCGCGCATGCCCGCGCATGCCGATGCCCCGCTGATCCTGGTCTCCATCGACGGCTTCCGCAACGACTATCTCGACCGCGGCCGGACCCCCACCCTGCGGGCGCTCGCCGACGACGGCGTGCGCGCCGAGTCCATGCGGCCCTCGTATCCCTCGATCACCTTCCCGAACCACTACACCCTGGTCACCGGCCTGCGCCCGGACCGCCACGGCGCGATCGCCAACTTCATGACCGATCCCGAGATCCCCGGGGTGCGCTTCAGCATGTTCGATCGCGACACCGTCGCAGACGCGCGCTGGTGGAACGGCGGCAAGCCCCTGTGGACCGGCGTGCGCGAGCACGGCGGGCGCGCCGCCACGATGTTCTGGGTCGGCTCGGAGGCGCCGGTGCACGGCGCGCGGCCCGAGTACTGGCGGCCGTTCGACATCGCCGTGGATTCCGCCGCGCGCGTCGATCAGGTGCTGGAATGGCTGGCGCTGCCGCCCGAGCGGCGCCCGCACTTCGTCACCCTGTACTTCGATGTCGTCGATACCCAGGGCCACCTGCACGGCCCCGACTCGCCCCAGCTCGACGCCGCCCTGGCCGAGGTGGACGCCGCCCTGGCCCGGCTGATGGCGGGCCTGCGCACGCTGAACCTCGACGAGCGCGCCAACCTCATCGTGGTCTCCGACCACGGCATGGCCGCCACCGGGCCCGAGCGCGAGATCTATCTCGACGACTTCGTGGACACCGAAGGCCTGGACTTCCTGTGGACCGGCGCCTTCGCCGCCTTCGATGTCCGCCCCGGCGGAGAGGACGCCGCGCGCGCCCTGCTCGGCCGGCACCCGCGCTTCGAGTGCATGACCCGCGAGCGCATCCCGGCCGAGTATCGCTACGGCACCCATCGCCGCGTGCCGGCCTACTTCTGCCGAGCCGAGCACGGCTGGCAGGTGACCACCCGCGACGCGATGCAGCGCAAGGGGCACCGGCTCAGGGGCGAGCACGGCTACGACCACCGCCACCCCGACATGCAGTCGCCCTTCGTCGCCCACGGCCCCGCCTTCCGCCGCGGCCTCGTCATCCCCGCCATCGACAACGTCGACGTGTACCCGCTGGCCGCGCATCTGCTGGGCATCGCCCCGGCCGAGCACGACGGCGACCTCGCCCGCACGCGGGCCGCGCTGGCGGCGCCCTGAACCAGCGCCCGCGGCCAGGCGCGCGATGCCGGCGGGCGGGCCGCCCCGCTCGACGCGGCGAGGGAGTCCGATCCGCACCGCGGATGGCGGCGCGCGGCGATGTCGCGCGAGCGCACCCGCCTTCGAAAATGTGACGGTCAGACCGGCGCGACAGCGCCCGCTCGCATCAGCAAGCGCGGCCTTCCAGCATCGCCCGCAATCGCGCGCGGCGGCGCTCGAGGTCGGCGATCTGCCGGTCCAGCGAGGCCAGCCGCCTGCGCTGCACCTCGGCGGTCTGCGGGCACGAGGCCGCGCCCTCGATCATGCGCATGCAGTCCGGGAAGCCGCGGATCTCCGCGAGGCTGAAGCCGGCCGCGATCAGCCGCCGGATCTGCCGCACCTGCGCGACCGCCTCGGCGGGGAAGACGCGATAGCCGTTCGCCGCGCGCGCGGAGGCGAGCAGCCCGTGCGCATCGTAGTGGCGGATGGCGCGCACACTGGCTCCCGTCTCGCGGGCGAGCGCGCCGATCGGCATCGGGTCCGCAGGCACGGCCTTCTTCATGCCGGCAGCGTAGCACTGCCCGGGCGCTTGACCCTGACATTGGCGTGAGGTTCGAGACTGCGCGCCTCATCCGCCCGAGGTTCGCCGATGCGTACCGTTCCCGCCCTGTCCCGCCTGTTTCCGCTGCTCGTCTCCGCCACCCTGCTGCTCGCCTCCGCGACCGCGTTCGCCGACGTCAGGCACTACACCGCCACCGCCGCCGACGGCGTCGTGCTCGCCGTGCAGGAGTCCGGCGATCCCGCCGGCCGCCCGCTGGTCTTCGTCCACGGACTGCTCGGCAGCCACCTGAGCTGGGACGCGCAACTGAGCGACCCCGCGCTGCAGCGCTACCGCCTGATCGCCTACGACCTGCGCGGCCACGGCCAGTCCGGCCAGCCGCAAGACCCGGCCGCCTACACCGACGGCCGCCGCTGGGCGGACGACCTCGCCGCGGTCCTCGTCGCCGCGGATGCCCGCGGCGCGGTGCTGGTGGGCTGGTCGCTCGGCGCCGCGGCGATCACCCAATACCTCGCGACGCACGGCGACGAGTGGATCGACGGCGCCGTGTACGTGGGCGGCGTGATCGAGCTCGACCCGGACCAGATCGCCCCGCATCCTGACCTCTACCGCGATCTCGCCTCGACCGACCTGAAGACGCACCTCGACGCCGAGCGCGCCTTTCTCGCCCTGTGCTTCCGCACGCCGCCCGGCTCCGTCGTATTCCAGCGCCTGCTCGCCAACGCCGCGCTCGCCTCCGCGACGATGCAGCGCGCGGTGCACGGCATGTCGGTCGATGCGCCGGCCGGCCTGGGCGCGATGCGCAAGCCCCTGCTGCTCATCTATGGCGCGCAGGACGCCCTGGTGCGCGCGGAGCCGGCCATCGCCCGCGCGCGGGCGCTGAACCCGCGCGCCAGCAGCCTCGTGTACCCGGACTCGGGCCATGCCCCGTTCCTGGAGGAGACCGACCGCTTCGATCGCGACCTGGCCGCGTTCGTCGATGCGCTCGATCCCGCCCCAGCCAATGACGCCGAGTGAATCGGCATTCGATCTGCAGCGCCGATGCAGTCCCTTCTTCCGCGAGCGGGGGCCATGTCGTTCCTTCTCCCGCAAGCGGGCGCATGTCGTTCCTTCTCCCGCGAGCGGGCTCATGTCGTTCCTTCGGATGAGGGCCGCTTTGCACGCCTGCGGCATGCCCCCATCCGCCTTCGGCACCTTCCCCCGCTCGCGGGGGAAGGCAAGAACAAGATGCTCCCCGCTTGCGGGGGAAGGAAAAAACCGAGTGCTCCCCGCTTGCGGGGAAGGGAAAAACAGCATCATCGTCCGTCCCGCTGCCGGCACCGCACGGCGAGCCGCAACGGATGGCGGTCGCGGCCGCCCGCGCAGGTCCGCTCTCGGGTCAAATGCCCTCGGCCCAGCGGGCGAGATTCTGGCGCACCTGGTCGATCCCTTCCCACGGGTCCTTGCGCCGCCGCCTGAGCTGGCCCGGCACCTCGGCCATCGTGAAGACGTTCGCGGCGGCAAGCCGGGACAGCGCGCTCCAGGCCAGCGGCATGGCCACCGGCGCACCGGGCCGCGCGCGCAGCGAGTACGAGGCGACCGCCGTCGCGCCGCGCCCGTTGCGCAGGTAGTCCACGAAGATGCGCTTGTTGCGCCGGCTCTTGGTCGCCGTGGCCAGGAAGCGCTGCGGCTGCGAACGCGCCAGCGCATCGGCGAAGCCGTGCGCGAAACGCTTGGTGAGGTCCCAGTCGCAGCCCGGGTTCAACGGCACCACCACGTGCAGGCCCTTGCCGCCCGAGGCGCGCAGGAACGAGACCAGTTCCAGCCGCTCCAGCAGCTTGCGGATGTCCATCGCCGCCCGCTTGACCTCGGCGAAGGGGACGTCCGGGCCCGGGTCCAGGTCGAACACCACGCGGTCGGCGACGTCCGGTTCGGCCGCGCGCGCGCCCCAGGGGTGGAACTCGATCGCGTTGAACTGCACCAGCTCCATCAGCCCGGCCGCATCCTCCACCACCAGGTAGTGGGCGTTGCGGCCGCCCTCCTCCTTGAGCCGCGCCGAGGCGGCGAGCGCCAGCCCGGCCGTGTGGTGCTTCTGGAAGAAGCACGGTTTATCGGCGCCGGCGGGGCAGCGGATGATCGACAGCGGCCTGCCTGCGATCTCCGGCAACAGGTGGTCCATCACCGCGGTGTAGTAGTTCCACACGTCCAGCTTGGTGGCGCGGATGTCCGGAAACAGCACCTTGGTCGGGCTCGACAGGCGCGGCGGCGCGCGCCCGGCTGCCGGCGCGGACGCTCGCTGTCTACCCGCGCGCCGCGCGGGCCCGGGCGGCGCACGGTCGCCGTCGGCCAGATCGGCCACCGCCTTGTCGGCGCGCACGGCCTTGAGCGACGGTTGCCGCAGCAGCGCCTGCCCGCCGATGCCGCGGTAGAACACCTCCACCACGAAGCGCGGCGCGAACCAGGTGGCGCGGCGCAATTCCGTATCCATCGTCTCCACGTGGACGGTGGGCTTGCGCACGCCGCCCCCGGCCAGCAGCGCCGCGGCCTCGCGCATGCGCGCATCGTCGAAGCCGGAGCCCACGCGGCCGGCATAGCGCCAGCCGTGCTCGGGATCGGGCCGCGCCAGCAACAGGGAACCGAAGCCCGTGCGGCTGCCCTTGGGCGCGGTGTAGCCGACCACCGCGAACTCGTCGCTGGCCAGCAGCTTGGTCTTGCGCCAGTCGTCGCCGCGCCCGCCGCGGTACGGGCGGTCGGCCCGCTTGGAGACGATGCCCTCGAAACCGCGCTCGGCCGCGAGGCGGAAGGCGTCCTCGCCATCGCCCTCGATGTGCGCGCTGAACGCCAGCTGCGCGGCGCTGCCTTCCAGCAACGACTGCAACAGCGCCTTGCGCGCGCGCAGCGGCGCTGCGCTCACGTCCACCCCGTCCAGGTGGAGCAGGTCGAACAGCGCGTAGGCCAGCGCGCTCTGCCGCTCGCCCGAGAGCGTGGCCTGCAGCAGGTTGAAATCCGCCTTGGCGCCGGAACCGGCGATCAGCTCGCCATCGAGCGCCGCCGATTCCAGGCCGAGGGACTCGATGGCGGCGCGCACATCCGGCAGCTTCTGCGTCCATTCCAGCGCGTTGCGCGACCACAGCCGCACCTCGCCTGCACGCACGGTCGCCAGGATCCGGTAGCCGTCCCACTTCAGCTCGTGCAGCCACTGCTCGCCGCGCGGCGGCGCCTCGCCGAGCTTGGCCAGCGCCGGCGCGAACGGCCCGTCCGGCGCGGCGGCGCGTCTCGCGTTCGGCAGCGCCAGCGCGCGCCTGGCCCAGTCCCTGCGACGCCGCTTACGTACCGGCACCGCGGCCAGCCGCTTGCGCTCGGCCTTGCCCGCGCCCGCGCGCTTGCGATCCTCCGCAGGCGCCGGGGTCACCCCGGCCAGCAGGTCGTCGGCTTCCAGCGGGCCGGCATAGGCGTCGCGGTCCTTGAACAGCAGCCATTGCGGCTGCCGCGCCGGCTTGCCCGAGCGCACCAGGTGCCAGCCGCCCTTGAGCTTCTCGCCGAACAGCTCGAAGCGCAGATGGCCCTTGGCCAGCTGCGCCTCCGGATCGCCGCGGGTGGTCCAGACGCCCCGGTCGAACTGGGCGACGTGGCCGCCGCCGTACTCGCCCTTGGGGATCTCGCCCTCGAAGCCGGCGTAGTCCACCGGGTGGTCCTCCACCTCCACGGCCATGCGCTTGACCGCCGGGTCGTAGCTCGGGCCCTTGGGTACCGCCCAGCTCTTGAGCGCATCGCCCACCTGCAGGCGGAAGTCGTAGTGGCGACGGCTGGCATGGTGCAGCTGCACCACGAAGATGGCGCGCTGTCCCTCGGGGATCGGCTTGCCCGGCTCCGGCTCCCGCGTCCTGTCGAAGCGCCGCTTGCGGCGGTAGTCGGCCAGGCTCATGGGACCGGGCTACTTGCCCAGGTGACGGCGCACCGCATCGGCGGTGGGGCCGACCGCCTTCACCGCCTCGCGCAACTGCTCGGCCGTCACGCCCAGCGCCTGCGTCCAATACCGGACCTCGTAGTCCTCGTTGAGGTTGATGCGATCGCGATCCGGGGCGCCGGTCTTGCGCTTGTCGTCGGCCATCTCGGTGTCTCCTGCTCGGGGGAGCCCCGACCATGCCGGCGCCGGCGTCGCCTCGTCGTGAGCGCCCGCCCGTCCTACGGCGCGCGGACCTCCACCCAGGTCGGCGCATGGTCGCTGGCCTTTTCCTGCAACCGCACCCAGCGGTCCACGCCGGCGTCCACCAGGCGCCGGGCCAGCGGCGGATTCAGCAGCACGTGGTCGATGCGGAGCCCGCGGTCGCGCTCGGCGTGCTGGCGAAAGTAATCCCAGAACGTGTAGATGCGCCGGTCGCCGTGGACCTGGCGCAGGGCGTCGGTCCAGCCCTGCGCGAGCAACCGCTCGAAGGCCTCGCGCACCTCCGGCTGCATCAACGCATCCTTGCGCCAGGCCTTCGGGTCGTACACGTCCTCGTCGGTCGGGATCACGTTGAAGTCGCCCAGGATCGCCACCGGGTGCGGCTGCGCCACCAGCGCCTGCGCGCGCCGCAACAGCCGCTCCATCCACGCCAGCTTGTAGTCGAACTTCGGCCCCGGCTGCGGATTGCCGTTGGGCAGGTAGATCCCCGCCACCACCACGCTGTGCACCGCGGCCTCGATGTAGCGGCTCTGCGTATCGGCGGGATCGCCCGGCAGGCCGCGCCGGCTTTCCACCGGCACCGTGCCGCGGCCGAGCAGCGCCACCCCGTTCCAGGAGCGCTGGCCGTGCCAGATCGCCCCGTAGCCGGCCGCCTCCAGCTCCGCCGCGGGAAAGGCCTGGTCGACGGCCTTGAGTTCCTGCAGCGCTACCACGTCGGGCCGCGCCTTGTCCAGCCATGCCAACAGGTGCGGCAGGCGCGTGCCGATGCCATTGACGTTGAAGGTCGCCAGCTTGAGGGTCTTCGGCTTGCGCGGCATCGCCCGGCTCCGTCAGCGTGGCGCGCCGTCGCGCGCTCCTTCGCCGAACCGGGATTGCCGACAGGCGCGGCGACCGGCGCGCGGGGCCGTCGCGGCAAAAGCTCGAACATCGATCGCTTCGGGGCTCACGGCGGCGACAGTCTCCGGCGGCAGGCCGCCCACCGTAATCCGCCAGCGACCGGATGCATGTGAAAGCGCCGACGCAGGGCGTCGACGCCGCCGGAATCGGGGACGCTGTGGGATTTTCGGCTGGCGGAACCCGGCGCCCCGCCACCTCGCCCAGGTCTACGACTGCGACGGCGGATGCCCGGTAATGCGCAGATCGGCGCGGGCCGCGGCCACGCGCCGTGGATCGCACGACACGCGCAACCACCGTTGCGACCAACGCGCCGGATGCTCGCCGGCGCGATCGCGCAGGAAGAAGGCCCCCCCTCAGTCCTCGCTGCGGCAGCCCAGCGACACGCGCGCGTAGGGGTAGCCCGAGGCCGGATCGACCCATTCGGCCAGGACGGTGAACTCCTGGTCGGCGCGGCCCCAGCGGCGGTAGCACTCGTCGTTCGCATAGCGCAGGGCGTTGTCGATCGCCTCCTCGCGGGTGTGGCCGTAGGCTTCGCCGATCACCTCGAAGTAGTGGACGGCCGCGAGCGCGGCCGGGCTGGACACGGCGGCCAGCAGGAAGGCGGAAACGGAAAGACGCCACTTCTTCATCGCACGCTCCATGTTTCGGGTCGGTGCGCGCACCGTGCCAGCCTCGCGCGATCGCGGTGTTAAACCCCGATGAAACCTGGATGACTCCGCGCACCCGGTCACTGTTCGCGCATGCCGTGCACCGCGCCTGCGATCAGCGACGGTCGGACGGCAGGAGCGATTCGGCCTCGAGGGTCTCGCGGAACACCTCGCGGTCGAATCCCTCGACCTTGTGGCGACCTACGATCATCAACGGGACCGATCTCGCGCCCAGCGCACGCAGGTCCTCGCGCAGCGAAGGCGCGTCATCGAGACGGCGCTCGGCGTAGGCCACGCCATGGGCGTCCAGCGCCTGCTTCGCCACGCCGCAGACCGGGCAGCTCGCCAGCGTATAGAGCACGACGCGCGCGCCGCCCGGATCGTGGAACGCCGAGTAGTCGCCGAGCTGCACCTGTACCGGCGGCAGTGCCGTGCGCTCCCGGGGCCCCGAGTACCAATGCGCCAGTCCCGCGCCGGCCAGCGCGAACAGACCGACCATTCCCATCCGCAACCATTTCATGCGCCGCTCCAGGCATCGATCCGCGATGGGGCGCACCCGGTCGGATGCGCCCCCTGCGACGGGCGTCAGGGCACGAGGCAGTTGTTGCAGTCGTAGATGATGCAGCTCTGATACGACTGCGCGCACTGCGACGGGGTGAACCGACCGCTCGCCATGCACTGGCTGTAGTTCTCGCCGCATCCCATGTGACAGGTCTCGCACCAGTTCGACTGCGCCCAGGCGGTAACCCCGAATCCGCCGGCCAGGGCCAGCATGCACCCCGCGGCCAGGCGCAACGCGTGCTTCATCTTCATGGCTCAATCTCCTTGAGAGGACCGAAGACAACCCAACGACGGGACGCCTTGCAGCGAGCGTCCGAGCCATGACCGGGAGAAACGGAGAAACGCCGGTCCACGACCCGTCGAACGTTCCGATTCCTCTGGCGCCCCACGCGAGGTAATCACCCCCGCCGCGGGGCTGTCAAGGCGAGCGCCATCCGCGACGACGACGCCCCGTCACGACCGCGCGCACAGTTCATCTGCGCCGCAGAGCGCCGATTTCCGGCGGCGTTGCGAAAAGGAGCGCTGCGTAGCGTTTATGTTGCGCGTGCGCACTTGACCGGCGAGAAACGCGCGGCCTACGTTCGGCACGCGCGGCAGGCCGACCGGACCACGTGCCCGCGGCCGCAGCGCGTCGTATCCAGCAAGGTCGCGCCGGTCGTCGGAAACCGGGGCGGCAGCCGCAGTGTTCGAGCCCGTCCGCCTGCAGCGCCGACGTTCCGGCCCTCGCTCGCGGCATCCGCCATCGCCGGCCGCTGCGCACCGCACGGCCGGCGTGACCGGTTCGACACGGTCGTCGACCGCAGGCACTGCGTGCTGCACCCCGCATCGGACGCCGGCCGGCCGCCCTGGCACGGCCCATCCCGAATGCGACAAGGAGGAAGCACCCATGCACACACTGCACGCAGCGGCACGCCGCGGTCTCGCCCTCGCCCTGCTCTCGGCCGTCGCCGCGAGCGCCAGCGCGCTCGCCGCCGAACCGGAACGGCCGGACCTGGACCCGGGCATGGTGGCCGCGCTGGAGCGCGACCTGGGCATGACGCAGCCGCAGTACCTCGCGACCCTCGACGCCGAACGTCGCGTGCCGGAGGTGGAAGCCGCGGCGCGCCGGCTGTATGGCGACGGCTTCGCCGGCACCTGGATCGAGCGCGACGCCGCCGGCAACCCGCACGTGGTGGTGGCCACGGCCGCCCAGGGCGCCAAGCGGCTGCCGGCCGTGGAGGGCGCGCAGACGCGCCAGGTGACCTACAGCCTGGACCAGCTCGACCAGGCGGTGCGCGCGCTCGACCTCTCGGCCACCTCGCGCGTGGCGCGCCGGCTCGACGGCGTGCACTCCTGGGGCATCGACCTGCCGAACAACCGCGTGGTCGTCACGCTCTCACCCGGCGCCGGGCGCGCCGGGTCCGTGCTGGACTTCCTGGCCCGCAGCGACGTCGATACCGGCATCCTGCACTTCGAGGTGTCCGAGCAGGTGCCGACCACGCTGGTCAGCGTCTACGGCGGCATCCGCTACAACAGCTGCTCGATCGGCTTCCCGGTGACCCGCAACGCCACCAAGGGCTTCGTCACCGCCGGCCACTGCGGCAACGTCGGCACCTCGGTCAGCATCGGCGGCACCACGGTCGGCGCGTTCCAGGCCAGCAACTTCCCCGGCTCCGACGCCGCCTGGGCCAACGTGCGCCAGCAGGACACCCTGTTCGGCCGCGTGTGGCTGTACAGCGGCAGCAGCACCACCCCGGTGGTCGGGCGCACCGAGGCCTCGGTCGGTGCGGCCATCTGCCGCTCCGGCTTCCGTACCGGCTGGCGCTGCGGCGAGATCACCCGCACCAACGTCAGCGTGAACTATCCCCAGGGCACGGTGACCGGCCTGCGCGAATCCAACGCCTGCGCCGGCCAGGGCGATTCCGGCGGTTCCTGGATCACCCCGGGCGGCCATGCGCAGGGCGTGACCTCCGGCGGCGCGCTCGGCAGCGACGGCACCAACTGCGGGATCCCGCAGAACCAGCGCCGCTCCTTCTACCAGCGGCTCAATCCCATGCTGAGCTCCTATGGCCTGACCCTGGTCACCAACTGAGCGGTCGATGGCCCGGGCATCGCGGTACCCCGGCCCGCCGGCGTGCCGCGGTGCGCGGGCTTCGCCCATCGCCTGCGCGGGCGGCGAGCGAAGCCCGCGCCGGATCGCTCCGATCGCAAAGCCGCTACAGTGTGGGGACTTCGCACGCATCTGGAGAACCCAATGGGACGGCTGGAAGACAAGATCGCGATCATCACCGGCGGCTCGGGCGGCATCGGCAAGGCCACCGCGCAGCGGTTCCTCGCCGAGGGCGCGCACGTGGTGCTGGTGGACCTGGACGACGACGCGCTGGGCGCGGCGGCGCGCGAGCTGGACGGCGGCGACCGCGTACTGACCGTGCGCGCGGACGTCAGCCGCGAGGAAGACGTCCGCGGCTACGTCTCGGCCACGCTGGAGCGCCACGGGCGCATCGACGTGTTCTTCAACAACGCCGGCATCGAGGGCAAGGTGGCGCCGCTGGAGTCGCAGGAGCTGGCGATGTTCGACAAGGTGCTCGCGGTCAACGTGCGCGGCGCCTATCTGGGCCTGCGCGAAGTGCTGCCGCGCATGTACGAGCGGCGTTCGGGCAGCGTGATCAACACCTCGTCGGTGGCCGGGCTGCGCGGCAGCGCCGGCGTGCTGCCCTACGTCACCTCCAAGCACGCGCTCAGCGGCATGACCAAGGTCGCGGCGCTGGAAGCGGCCAAGTACGAAGTGCGCGTCAACTCGATCCATCCTTCGCCGGTCAACACGCGGATGATGCGCTCGCTCGAGGCCGGCTTCGACCCGTCGGATGCCGAGGCCGCCCGCGCCGGCATGGCCGCCAACATCCCGCTGGGCCGCTACGGCGAGTCCGACGAGATCGCCAGCCTGGTGCTGTTCCTCGCCTCCGACGAGAGCCGCTTCATCACCGGCGCGCAGTACCGCATCGACGGCGGCATGGGCGCCGCCTGACCGCCGTGCGCGGGTCGCGGCGGCGCGCATCCTGCGCGTTCGCCGCGCCGAACGCGTCCTGCGGACTGAACGATGGCGGGATCGATGCTTGCGCTCGATGCCCGGCGGGTTTAGCCTGACCGCGCTGAGTTACAAGGTCACCATCGAATCGTGGCCTGATCCTGTAGATGTCGTTTCCACTACACCGGTTATCGCTTCCTCCTTGCAGCCAGCTTCTGCCGCCATGCGGCTTTCAATCTTTCGTTCCAAGGAGAAATACGATGTCCGATACTCAGACCGGTACCGTGAAGTGGTTCAACGACGCCAAGGGCTTCGGCTTCATCACGCCCGAAAGCGGCCCCGACCTCTTCGTGCATTTCAATTCGATCCAGTCCTCGGGCTTCAAGAGCCTGCAGGAAGGCCAGCGGGTGTCCTTCGTGGCCACCCAGGGCCAGAAGGGCATGCAGGCCGATCAGGTCCGCGTGCTCTGACCCCAGGCCACCGCCTGTCGACGAAAAGCCCGGCCCGCGCCGGGCTTTTCGCGTTTGTGGAGGTTCCAACGCCCCCCTGATCGCGGATCGTCCGGGTCGTCACCGCACAGGCGGCAGCGCATCGCAAGCGTGCTCGCGCCGCGCGGATGCGTGCGGCCCTGCCCTGCGCCGGCCGGCATGGCGACGGCGCTGCGACTCGCGCCCGACGGTACGCAACCGTCCGCCGAGCGCCACTCGGGACGGAAGCCGCGGGATCGAGCGAACGCGGAGAATCCGCCCCGCGCAGGCATCGCCCTCTTCGATCCGGCTCAATCGTCGGCGATGCCGAGCAACTGCTGCAGGCGCGCCGCATCGCCCACCGCATGCCCGGCCGCGGTGTTGTCGAGGATGCACCACGCCGGCGCGTCGTCCGTGGCCTGGCGCATCGCCGCGGCCAGGGACGCGAGCGCCGCATCGTCGTAGCGGCTGTAGTAGGTCCGGGGCGAACCGTGCCAGCGCCAGTAGCGCCACTGCGTCACGGCGCCCGCCGGCACGGCCGCCGCCGGCAGTCGCGCCGGATCCGCCGCCACCCGCGCGATCGCGTAGCGCGACCACAGCGCATCGGCCGCGGGCTCGAACCAGCTCGCGTTGCGCGGCTCGCAGGCCACCGGCACCGCCGTGCGCCGGCGCAGCATCGCGAAGAACGTCTGCGCCGTGCGCGCATCGAAGCGCAGCCCCGGCGGCAGCTGCACGAGCAAGCCGCCCAGCTTCGGGCCCAGCGCGGCCAGCGGCTCCAGGAACGCCGACAGCGCGTCGCCCACGCCGCGCAGCCGGGCGTCGTGGGTGATCGCCTTCGGCAGCTTCGCCGAGAAGCGGAAATCCGCCGGGACCGTCGCCGCCCATCGCTCGAAGGTGGCCGCGCGATGCGCGCGATAGAACGTGGAGTCGATCTCCGCCACGCAGAAGCGCGTGGCGTACCGCGCCAGATGGCTGTCGCCGTCCGCGAACAGGCCCGCGTGCATCGATGGGATCGACCACCCCGCACAGCCGACGCGAAACCGCACCTGCGCATCGGGGCGCGGCGCGCTCATGGCCGGCGATCCCCGCGCAGCCGATCGCGGTCGGGGGCCTGCCGCATCGAAGCGACGAGACCGGCCAGACGACAGGATGAGCCGAAGCCGGGCATGCGGGACGATCCAGGCAGGGAGCGCCCTGGATAACACGCCGGCCGTGGACGCGGCGACGCGACCGCGCGGACAGCGCCTGTGCGGCGGCCGCACGCCCTACCGGCCCAGGCGGCCGCGAGGTGACGGATCGCCGACGGCCGGGCCACGGTTGACGCCCGCCTCATCGGCTGCGCGGATACTCCCGCTCATGCCCGAAGGCCCGTCGATCGTCATCCTGCGCGAAGCCGCCGCGCGCTTCGCCGGCCGCAAGGTGCTGCGCGTGGCCGGCAACAGCACCCAGGACATCGGCCGCATGCGGGGCCGCAGGGTGCTTGCGGTGCGCAGCTGGGGCAAGCACTTCCTGCTGCAGTTCGACGGCTTCGGCCTGCGCATCCACTTCATGCTGTTCGGCAGCTGGCGCATCGGCGAGGCCAAGGCCACGCCGCCGCGGCTCTCGCTCGGATTCGGCCGCGGCGAGGCACTGAACTTCTACGCCTGCTCGGTGAAGTTCATCGAGGGCGAGCTCGACCGGGCCTACGACTGGAGCGCCGACGTCATGGGCGACGCCTGGGATGCGGCGGCGGCGCGGCGCAAGCTGCGGGCCATGCCGCAGGCCATCGTTGCCGACGCCCTGCTGGACCAGACCGTGTTCGCCGGCGTGGGCAACATCATCAAGAACGAGGTCCTGCACCGGATCCGCGTGCACCCGGAAAGCCCCGTCGGCGCGCTGCCCCCGCGCAAGCTGTCGGAACTGGTCGCCCAGGCGCGCGCGTACAGCTTCGACTTCTACCGCTGGAAGCAGGATCTCGTGCTGAAGCAGCACTGGCAGGTGCACGCCCAGCGCACGTGCCCCCGCGACGGCACGCCGCTGAGCGCCCGCAGGCGCCTGGGCCGGGCGCAGCGGCGGGCCTTCTGGTGCGACACCTGCCAGCGGCTGTACGGCGCGGACCGGGATCCGCGCGCGGCTAATCCTCCACCCTGACCGGCATGCCGTTCCGTCCGTCGATCACGAACCGTGTGCGTCGGCCGGCGTAGTAGAAACTCGCGCGCAACAGCCCGGCGTCCTCTCCGGTGCCGCGCTCGCACAGCACCGCGATCTTGCCGCGCGCCATCAGTCGCCGGAACTCGGTCGTGTCGAGGCCGAGGCCTCGCGCCACCCGCGCACCGTCGATCTCCAGCTCCGGCCGGTGTTCGAGTCGCACGGGAATGTCCTGGCGCACGGCGGGCTCCGTCGATTCCGCTGGCTCGATGATCCACCGCGCCGGCGCGAGCGGCCATGACCTGGGTCAACGCCACCGGCGCCGGCCCCATGCGGCGAGCGGCCAGGCCGGATCCGCGCCTGCCATCCGGGGGCGAACGATCCGCGCCGGCACCCGGCCCATGCGCGTGGCCGGCCATCCGCACGTGCGGTGGAGCCGACCCGGCATCAGCGTTTCGGCCGGGTCGCCAGCGGCCTGCCCGACGCTGGCCTCGGCCGCGCGACCGAATCAGCAGGCGGCGTCGTCGGGATGTGCGCCGGCCTCGGCGAGGCGAGGCGCGCGGGCGGCGCGCGGGCCGGCGGCGGACGCCGCCCGGGGCAACGGCCCCGGCCGGCTGAGCACGTAGCCGGCGCTGGCGGCGAAGCACAGGCCCACGCCCAGCAGCAGGCGCCACGACGGCTGCGCGCCCCAGCAGAACAGCGCGAAGCCCACCGCCATGCCCGCGCAGGCCAGGGCCTTGCCCTTGCGCGAGACCGCGCCCTGCTCGCGCCACAGGCGCAACGCCGGTCCGTAGCGCGGATGCGCCAGCAGGCGCTGCTCCAGCCGGGGCGAGCTGCGCGCGAAGCAGCCCACCGCCAGGATCAGGAAGATGGTCGTGGGCATCACCGGCAACAGCGCGCCGATCGCGCCGAGGCCGACCATCGCCCAGCCCAGCGCGAACCAAAGCCAGCGCATCAGGCCCGCGTCCGCAGCGCCGCCACCGGCATCAGGCGAACTCCCGCTCGACGTGGGCGTGCACGCTGCGGAAGGCGTCGTCGGCGGCGTCGATCGCCTGCTGCTCCTGCGCCGGCGACAACGCCACCGCATCGAGCGCCGCGGTGAACGCGCGCCAGTGCCGCGCCGCGCCGTCGGGATGCGCGGCCAGGTGGCGGGCGCCGAAGTCGCGGTCCAGGCCGAGCCCGGCGGCGAGCTTGTACAGCACGGTGCCGCCCAGGTTGGAACCTTCGGCCACGTACAGCCAGCCCAGCGCCGCCGGCAGCGGCAGATCCGCCGGCAGCGGCGCGATGTCCGCCTCCGGCAGCGCCTGCCCCAGGTCCTGCAGATCGGAGGCGACCTGCGGCAGGCGGCGCCGCTCGGCCAGGTCCGGCAGCAGGGCCTGCAACGCGGGGCTGGCGTAGAGCGCGTCGATGCTGCGGTGGAAGCGGTACTGCACCCGCAGGAAGCGGGCGAACCGATCCCGGTCGGCGAAGATGCCGCCGGCCATGATGCGCTTGTCGAGCGCATCGTGGCTGGCGCGGGTGGCGGCCTTGAGCCGCTGGGCGCGGCTGTCGGCGGTCTCGAGATCGGCGTTCATGGGCACGGTAGGCACGGGCGGAGCACCGGTCAGTACCGCCACGTCAGCGCCAGGCGCGCGGTGCGGCCCGGCGCCGGCATCACCCCCAGCGCCAGCGGGTCGAGGTAATAGCGATCGGTGGCGTTGTCCAGGTTGGCCTCCACCGACCAGCGGTCGTTGAACCGCCAACTGGCGAACAGGTCCACCAGGGTGTTGGCGCGATAGAGCTGCTGGATCGCCGACAGGCCGACGTTCCATTCCTTGTCCAGGGTGCTGATCGGCCCGGCGTTGTGGATCATCCGCGCGCCGAACACCAGGCGCTCGTCGAACAGGCGCGAACCCAGGGTCAGGTTGACCGTGTAGCGCGGCGGGTTCTGGGTGTTGGTGTAGGACCCTTCGAAGCCGCCGTCCACGCAATCGGGCGTGCCCTTGAGCTCGTCGATGTCGCGATCCTCCCCGTAGGCGCGGCGCTCGGCGGCGATGTCGGGCGCGCAGGTCTTGGCACGGAAGTAATAGTGCGCCGACAGGTCGGCGAACAGCGCGCCGCTGTCGTAGCTGGACTGGAATTCCAGCCCCGAGACCTTGAACCGGTCGACGTTGCGGATCAGGCCGGCCGAGAGCGTACGGTAGTCGCGGGTGATCAGGTCGTCGATGCGGGTGTCGAAGTAGGCCAGCTTCAGCGCCAGGCGATCGCCGGGGACGAACAGATCGTAGGCGATGGTGCTGGCGCCCGCTTCCCAGGTGTGCGCGGTTTCCGGCGCCAGCTCGCCCACCGGCTTGGCGGCGGTGAACAGCCCCAGCGTGGTCTCGAACAGGCTCGGCAGCTTGGTGCCCTCGGCGTATTTCAGGTAGACCATGCTGTCGTCGCCGAAGCGGTAAGCGACGCTGGCCGTCGGCGAGAAGGCGTTGTCGCGGCGGCGGATCGGCTGCGACCAGGTCCAGCTCACCGGCACCTCGTAGTCTTCCGGATCGTCGGCGTCGTAGAAGTTCCAGCCGGTCAGGTCGGCCACGGTGCCCTTCTTGTACGGCGAGGCCAGCAGCGATTCCAGGGTGAAGGCGCCGCTGGCATCCGGGTACCAGTTCAGCAGCGCGATGCGGTCGGCCTGCCACGACGGCAGCGACGGGTCGCCGGCGAGCAGCTCGGTGTAGCGGTACTGGCCCTGCACTTCGTACGCATCGGGCGTGGCCAGGCGGTTGCGATCGCGCACGTCCACCCGGTTCCAGCGCCCGCCCACCTGCAGTTCCCAGTGCTCGTCCGGCACCCAGGTCAGCGAGGCCACGGCGCTGGTTTCCTGGCGCTTGGCGTTGCGCAGGAAGCGGTTGTTGACCAGGTCGTCGTGCATGACCGGCGCCGAGCGCCCGGGGCCGATGTCCTCGTCGCTGTAGGCCAGGCCGTAGTCCACGGTGAACCGGCCGGCGCCGGTCTCGAACCTCGACGTGTTGCTGACGTCCAGGCCGAAGCGCTCCTGCCGCAGCGGGCTGCGGTAGGCATCCTTGTAGCCGGGGTTGCCGCTGAAGCTGGGCGCGTCGTACCACTCGGTGCGGCGGTCGAAGTACCAGGGCGTGATGCCGGTGAGGCCGTTGTACATCACGCTGTCGGCATCGGTGTACCAGGCGTTGGCGCGCAGATCGACGAGGTCGCTGTCCGGGTTGAACCGATAACGCAGGGTGTAGCTGTCCATGTCGATGCGGCCGGGCTCCCACTGCGGCACCCGGTCGCGGTCCACGCGGATGATCTGCGAGGCCATGATCTCGCCGGCGGTGCCCTCGTAGCGGCGGTAGCCGGCCTCCAGCGTCTGCGCCTCGTCGATGCGCCAGGTGCCCTTGAGCAGGGCCGAGCGCGAGCGCGAGGAGGTGTTGAACACCTCGGTGCCCGGCGGGTTCAGCGCGGCCAGGCTGCGGCGGGTCTGCGGGAAGTTGTCGTAGCCGTGGTTGCCGGCGAAGTAGTTGCCGTTGTCGCGCCAGGCGTAGGCGGCCAGCAGGTCGAAGCGGTCCCAGTGGCGGGCGGCGGCGATGTTGAAGAACTGGCTGCCGGTGGCATCGCGGTCGGTGCGCGGCACCGCGTCGTAGGCCGGCAGGTTGTTGGCGCTGGCGTTGGCCAGCCCGGCGCGCACGCGCAGGCCCGTGTCCTGGCCCTCGCGCAGCACGTCGCCGGTATTGAGCGTCTCCATCTCGACCACGCCGCCGATGCCGCCCGAGGCGTTGGCCTGCAGGCTCGGGCCCTTGGTGATGGTCAGCCGGGAGATCAGGTCCGGGTCCAGGTAGGTGCGCTGCGACTGGCCGGCATAGCCGCGATAGGTGTCCAGGGTGGACTGGCCGCCGTCGATGATCACCGGCACCCGGCTCTGGCCCTGGATGCCGCGGATGTTGACGTCGAAGCCGTTGCCCACGCGCGGATCGCCGGCGGTGACGCCGGCCACGCCCTTGACGATATCGGCATTGGAGGTGCCGCGGAAGCGCTCCAGGGTCTCGCGGCCGATGGTGGTGGTGGAGCCCGCTGCGCGATAGCCGTCGAGCAGCCGCGCCTCGTCGCCGTTGCCGCCGCCGATGGCGTCGCCGGCCACCCTGAGCGCGTCGGTGAAGATCACCCCGGCCTCGGCCTGGGCGGCGGCGCCCGCCTCCAGGGTCACCGCGTCGGCGCCGACGCGGCGGGCGACCAGACCGCTGCCCCGCAGCAACCGCGACAGCGCATCCTCCGCGGTCAGCTCGCCGCCGACCGCCGGCGCGGCCACGCCCTCGGCCAGCCTCGCCGGGTAGACCACCTGCACGCCGGACTGGCGCATGTAGGCGCGCAGCGCCGTCTCCAGCGGCTGCGCGGGGATGTCGAAGCGCTGCACCGCGGCGTGGCTGCCGGCGGGTGCCTGGGCGAAGGCGATGGGCGCGGCGCCGGCCAGGCCAGCGGCGAGCAGGGCGATGCACAGGCGGGATGGGCGCGGCGCGCGGCCCGGGCGGAAGGAATTGAACATGCAGGAACCTGTCGGAAGTACGGGGCCGCCGAGGCGGCGTCGCCCGCGGGCGCGGGCACGGCGACGTATGTGGCGGCGGCTGGATACGTACGCAGGTTAAGACGAACGGTGCGGCGCCAACCCCAAGGGCGATCGCGCACCGGTCACGGCGCGGCGGCGCGCACCACGGCCACGCCCAGCGGCAGACGGGTCACCCGCAGCCCGGCGGTGGCCGCCAGCGCGTCCAGCGCCTGCTCGGGGCGGTCGATGCGCAGCGCGGCGCTGACCGCCGGCAGATGCGAGAGATCCCCGCGCACGAACGTGGGCCCGGCGCGGTAGCGCGCCAGCCGGCGCACCGCCTCGGCGACGCTGGCCTGCTCCAGCAGCAGCTCGCCCTCGCGCCAGGCGCCGACGCTGTCGGCGGCGACATCCGCCAGCCGCACCACCCCGCCCTGCCCGTCGTAGACCGCACGCTGGCCGGCCTGCAGGTAGGTCCAGCCACCGCCGGCCGGGCTGGCCACGCGGACCCAGCCCTGCCCGACCTGCGTTTCCACCGTGGCCTCGGCGCGGGCCACGGCGAAGGCGGTGGCGATGTCCTCGACCACGCCGTCGCCGGCCACCACGCGGAAGCGGCGCTGCGCGTCGGGGCGGACCTCGAACCACGCGCGCCCGCGCAGCAGCTCGATGCGACGCGCATGCGCATCGAAGCGCACCGCGATGGCGCTGTCGGCATCGAGCACCGCGCGGCTGCCGTCGGGCAGGCGGACTTCCTGCACGAGGTGCTCGCTGCGGTGGTCGGCCTGCAGGCGCAGCCAGGCCCCGGGCGCGACCGCCAGCGCCGCCAGCACGGCCGCAGCGGCCAGCACCGCGCGCAGGCGGCGCCGGCGCGGCCCCGCCGTGCGCGCGACGGGCGCCGGCCGTGGGCCCAGGCTGCGCCACAGCACGCGTTCGTGCTCGAACGCGCGCCGATGGCCCGGCCGCGCCAGCCAGGCCTCGAACGCCGCCATGCCCGCGCCGTCCACGTCGCCCGAGGCCAGCCACGCGATCCAGCCCCGTGCCTGTTCGGCCAGGGCCTCGTCGTCGGCGGGCGGCGGGAGCGTGGGTGGCGGGCGCATCGGCTGGCGGGTGGGTGCGTTCAGGCGGAGGACGGACCGGGCCGGATCGCGGCCCATGGATCAAGACGTCCCAGCGGAGGCCGCCCCCAAGCCCGCGCGCTCATCGGCCGCTGCGCGCCCAGGCCAGGCGCCGCAGCGCCGCGCGCACGTGGTTCTCCACGGTGGTCACCGAGACCCCCAGTCGGCGCGCGATCTCGGCCTGGGTCGCCCCCTGCAGGCGGTTGAGCCGGAAGATGGTGCGGGTGGGCTCGGGCAGGTGGCCGGCGGCATCCAGCACCCGCTGCAGCTCGTCCTGCGCCATCGCCTGCTCCTCGGCCGAGATCGCCTCGTCCGGGCCCCAGAGGTAGTGCTCGGCCAGCAGGCGGCTGCGGCGGGTGGATTCCCGGCCGTGGTCGGTGGCCAGGTTCGTGGCCAGCCGGTAGAGGTACGCGCGCGGGTTGTCGATGGCGGTGCCGTCGTCGGCGCCGCGCGCCTTGAACCACACCGCCTGCACCACGTCCTCGGCCGCGCTCCGGCTGCCGAGGATGCGCTGCACCCGGCGCAGCAGCGCCGGGCGTTCGCGGATCAGCAATTCGGTCAGGGTGGCGGCGTTGGAAGACATGCGCGGCAGCCGGCGGGGACGAGGCCGCGCGCATGCTACTCCGCAAATGAGAATAGGTCACGTTATCGTTGGTGGCATGCCGGTGGGCGGTGTCCGCCACGCGCCCGGCCGCGACCGAAAAAAGGTCCGGTTCGTTCGCGACCGATGCGCGCGCCCTGCCCGCTCCGGCAGCGGGAGCGGGCTTCGCCGGATCGCCCGGCCGGCGTACCTGCCCCGGTTCGCGGACCGGGCGCTCAGCCTTCCGGATCGAGCGCGGGGTAATCGGTGTAGCCGCGTTCGGCGCCGCCGTAGAAGGTGGACGGATCGGGCTCGTTGAGCGCGGCCCCGCGGCGGAAGCGTTCGACCAGGTCCGGATTGGCGATGAACGGCCGGCCGAAGGCCACCGCGTCCGCGCCGCCGGTCGCGATCAGCGCTTCGGCGCGGTCGGCGGTGTAGCCGCCGCAGAAGATCAGCACGCCCGTGAAGTGCGCCCGCAGCGCCGCGCGGAAATCGTCGCTGAGCTTCGGCCCGCCCGCCCAGTCGGGCTCGGCGATGTGCAGGTAGGCCAGGCGCCGCCTGCTGAATTCGTCGGCCAGATACAGCGCGCTGGCCTCGGCCTCGTCGTCGGCGATGCCGTGGGCCGTGAAGTGCGGCGACAGGCGCACGCCGACCCGGTCGGCGCCCAGCTCGGCCACCACCGCATCCACCGCCTCCAGCACGATCCGCGACCGGTTCTCCAACGAACCGCCGTAGCGGTCGGTGCGCTGGTTGCTGTTGGTGGACAGGAACTGGTGCAGCAGGTAGCCGTTGGCCGCGTGCACCTCCACCAGATCGAAGCCCGCGCGCCCCGCGCGGGCCGCGGCCTTGGCGTAGTCGGCCACGATGCCGGGGATCTCGTCGGTCTCCAGCGCGCGCGGCATCGCCGTCGGGACGTTGGCGGGGGTACCGTCTTCCTGCACGACGAAGCACTTCGCGCCTTCGGCCACGAGCGCAGAGGGCGCCACCGGCGCGCCGCCATCAGGTTGCAGCAGCGGGTGGGAAATGCGGCCCACGTGCCAGAGCTGGGCGGCGATGCGCCCGCCCTTGGCATGCACGGCCTCGGTCACCCGCGCCCAGCCGGCTTCCTGCGCATCGGTGTAGAGACCGGGCGTCCAGGCATAGCCCTGCCCCTGCTGGGAGATCTGGGTGGCCTCGGAAACGATCAGCCCCGCGCCGGCGCGCTGGGCGTAGTAGGTGGCGTTGAGTTCGGTCGGCACGTCGCCGGGCTGGCCCGCGCGCGAACGCGTCAGCGGCGCCATGACCACGCGATTGGGAAGCGTGACGGCGCCAACGGCGACCGGCGACAGCAGATGGGTGTACATCGACGACTCCGCGAGGTGTGGGGGAAGAGGCGCGGCGGATATGGGGATCGTCCGTGCGCATGCAACGGCACCGCATGGGCACGCGACACGAAGCGCGCCGTCGAGGGGCGGCGTGATCGCGCGCGCGTGGCCGCCCGGCCCTAGCCTCCTCGCAACGCCTGCGCCACCCGCTCGGCGAGTTCGGGGTGATCGCGGTAGTAGCCGGCGTTCGCGGCCAGCGCGTGCCAGCGCTCGTGATCCGACAGCGCACGCAACAGGTGGTAGCTCAGCCGATGCAGCGAATCGCGCGACAGCGGCAGGCTGCCCACGACCAGGCTGCTGTCGAGCAGTTCCAGCAAGCAGCGCAGCCGGCTCAGGCAGTCTTCCGATTCCCGTTGCGCGGCCCGTTGCAATGCGTCCAGCCGCTCCGCATCGAACCCGGCGATGCCCGCGTCCGCATCCTGGTCGCCGGTACCGCCGAGCAAGGCGCCGATCGCTTCGTCCAATGGACTGCGCTCCAGCTCCACGCCCGCCTGGGCCCCCAGCGCCCTCAAACGCTGCGCGACAGCGCGGTGCGATACCGGCGACTCCATGACGTTCACCCCTCCTGTCCCTGGGAAGCGCGCCCGGACGCCCGCACGCCTCCCCGGCGTCGCTTCCATCGCCCCAGCGTACCAGCGGAAACGGGCATTGTCACTCATAGAGGGTGAACCGATAGAGCGTGGCCCGATAGCGTCCGCCTACCTAGCCTCACCGCATCACATGAGGCGAGTTCAATGGCGGCAGACCCCAGAACGCTCTTCGGACAGCGCCTTGCCGAACTCCGCAAGGCCAAGGGGTTCTCGCAGGAGCGCCTGGCGCTGGAGAGCGGCCTCGCCCGCAGCTACCTCGGCGGCGTCGAACGCGGCACGCGCAACATCGCGCTGCTCAACATCCATCGCCTCGCCCACGCGCTGGGCGTCAGCCCCGCGGAGCTGATGAAGCCACCGGCCGGCAACCGCCATGCGGATCGTGGTCGATCGGCGATGGGCTGAAGACGATTCATCCGCGCCATCGCCTGCGGGTAGGGAAGCGTTCGACCGTCTCCTGTGTCCTGGCGATCGCGAGCAAGGCCTTGAGGGTGGCGGTATGTCTTGTCCCCAGAGCCGGCACATGCGCCTGGGCGCCATGTGCGGATTTAGGTCTCCGGCCTGAAGACCGCATCGAATTGGACCGCTAAGTAAACCTGACCCTTTTTTCCGCGGACCCTGTTTTACTCGAATCAGGCCCTCTCAAACCCGCCGCCCTTATCCTGAGCTACGGATTGTCGTTGAACCGCTTCCTCGGCTTGTTGCTGCGCTAACCGCTGCTCCCCTCGCTGTAGAAACGCCATGCCCTCGGAGGACTGCGCATATTCCCGCAAGATACGATTCGCGCCCACGTCGTCTCCCGCCGCGATGGCGGCGAACATTCGGTTGAGAGTGGGGTTCTCGAACGGCTGCCCTGGAATATGCACGGCGCCGTGGCGCTCCGCCGGCGCGGCTGCCGCGTCGGCACGCAACACCGGCGCACTGGGATCGACGCGCAACAACGTCGTATGCTGCCCGTCCTGGTTGATCTTCAACTCGGTGGTCCCGTCGGCATTGCGCACACGCGTCAAGTCGTCGGGGTCGATGCTGCGCCATTGCCCGCCGATGAACGCTTGGCCCTGCCCGTTGCGGTTCCAATGCACGAAATCGTCGCCTGAGACGTAAAAGCCCGCCTGACGGCTGCCGTTGGCCTGCGGCTGGGGATTGCCCTCGGCCAGCGATGCGCCGCGGTCGAGTGCGTCGATGAACCTGCGCGAGGCTTCCGGGGTGAGGAACAGGGAGCGCACCGTGTCGTACTGGACGCCGAGATCGGGATTCGCCGTATTCGGTTGATGAGCGGCGACTGGCCCGATGAGTGGATCGGTCACCACGTTGGCCCACGCCCGCGAGATCGGATTGCCCGCATGTGCGCCGCGCAAGGCATTGAGGACCTCGATACCCCGCAAGGTATTGTCGGCGCCACTCTGCAGATAGTCGGGGCTGCCGTTGCGCTGGTTGGGCAACAGGCCATCGATGGCTGTCTTGACGTCGGCCGACGAGGTCAATGTGCCTGCTTCGACCCGATCCAGGAGTCCGGGCCAGCGGCCCTGGCCGGCCTGGTTTTGCAGCTTCATGAACATGCCGGCCAGTTCCGCCTGCTCATCACCGGTGGCGTTGCGATACAGGTCCGTGCGCTGCAGGCGTTCCAGGGCCGAGTCGCGATTGCCCACGACCGCGTCCGTGGCGGTGACACGGTTGACGTGCGTCGTGTCGAGGCCGTGCACGAACGAACGCCCGTCGTCCGACGCCAGGAAACGGTTGATGCCCGAGCGGTCGATATCGACCGCTTGGTCGGCGCGCATCTCGCGCCCGGTGCGCTGCAAGGAGGTCAGCATGGCGCTGTAGTCGTTCTGCCCGAGTTCGAGCGCGGCCCGATCCGGCTGCGTCGCCGCCCAGGCCTGATAGCGGTCCAGAAGGTCGCGGGCCACGTCCGGATGCTGCCCGAGATCGATCTGCAGCGTGCCGAACGAGTAGCCGCTGTTGGCAACTGGCTCCATGCGTCCGCCGGCGCCCACGTTGCCGGCGAAGCTCAGGCGGTAGGCCACATCACGACCTGCGATGCTGCCTTCCGACGTGACTCCTACGGCAAAATAGGCGGCAGCCCGCAGTTCGTTCTCGGTCAGAGGATTCGGGTTCGTCATGATCCATCTCCTTATGGGTCATCCGTCACGGATCGCGCGACAAACAGTCCTGCAGCCAGAGTCGTGCATGCAGCGCATCGCGCTCTTCTTCAGGGGTGGGCACGGCCCGATAGTCGGCGAAACAGGCGCCGTCTGCGCCGGTCAGATCGCCGAGATTGCCGTCGCAGAGCCTTAGGGGCTTGTCGATGCGCTGCCAGCCGTCATCGCATTCCGTATCCGTCTCGGAACCTGGGCGGCCACACACGTGCGTGCGCCGCGCTTCGGTCGAGGAGGTGGCGCGTGCGATGACCCTGCCCTCGTAGGCTTGCCCGGACGCGAAATATGACCACGTGCCGCAGATACGATCGCCGCGTTGCAGCAGGACGTAGCGGCTGCATTCCTCCGGCGACGCCGTGCCCTCGCATGCTTCCCAGGTACCGGCGAAGGGACCGTCGGTCGGCTCGACCGATGCATCCTGCGGCACGGCCCGCGGCGGCGCCTCTCCTACGCCAACGTGCCCAGCGCTCTGTTCGGCACACGCTGCAAGGCCCAGCAGCACCATTAGCCCCAATGCACGCATCCAGAATCCCTCCCGAGGAGCACTGCGCGATGCTACGCCGTGATCGGCTCGCGGACAATGGAGCCCACTGCGGCGGAAGCAGGGAGCTGCGCCTCGACGCCGGCTCTATGCCTTGTCGACAGCGAGCGCTACGTCCTCACCTGCCAGCGGTACATCGTACTCAACCCAGTCCGGGCGCGCATGACCGACGCCCCGTCGCCTACCGCTGGCCGAGCTGAGCCGCCCACCTCGGCAGACGCAGACACTCCCTGCTGACGCTACACCCGGCGTGGCTGGCACTGGACAGCGATCCCGCGGCACGTGCAAGCACATGACGACGGCTGCTCGACGAATCGATTCCGGACGAAGACCTCATCCAGATCAGGCAATACCTCCAGCAACAACGCACCTGGGGAGGCGACGACTTTCGCGCGATGGTCGAAGCCAGGACGCAACGCTTTGCCGGCATCCGCCCAGCGCATCGCCCAGCCAAAAGCGGCGATAAGTGACCTGACCCCGTTTTTCAATGAACTATCAGGTTGCACGCGGCCTGCTGCGCAACCACACGACGAACCAGCCGAATGCCGAACCCGCGATGCCACCCCAAATAATGCCCAGCGTGAAACGCACTCCCAGGAAGTGGGCAGTCACACCCCCGATAGCGCAACCAATGAGCATGAGCAAGGCCACCTGGCGTCTACGCGCCACGCTAAGAGCTTCCGCAGCACGTCTGCGCTGAATATCTTCCTGTGCACGGACGTCCGGTTCGAGGATGGCCTGAGTGATTGCTTCTGCTTGCGTCTTGTTCATGGAATTCCCCCTGATGTGCAACCTGACACTTGAATCAACACACGTCGCGATGTGGCGGCTTGAATGAATCGCTAGGCATCCCCACAGGAGAGCGTCATACCTGCTTTGGCATGTGAATCGATTCCGGACGAAGACCTCATCCGATCAGGCAATACCTCCAGCAACAACGCGCTTGGGGACGCGATGACGTCCGCGCAATGGTCGAAGCCAGGACGCAGTGCTTTGCCGGCATCCGACCCGCGCACCGCCCAGCCAAAATCGGCAGTAAGTAAACCCGCCCCCTTTTACTTATGTCATTCACCCATTCCAGCAAGAGCCGACCAATCAGGGCTTCCGAACTGCTGCCTCGTGAAGCTAGATCCCACTCTGCTATTTGAATACTCCGCGAGCCACAATCCTTTTTCCCTGACAGACGAACTATTATGCCTCCTACATTGCTCAACGCAAATCTCAATCTTCTTACTTATTCTTTTCAACTCCCTTGACTTCAACCCTTTCAAATAATCCACGAAAAATACACCATCATCCTCTTGAAGAACATTAGACTTAGCCAAGTTACCCTCACCGACAAGTTTCAGTAGCTCGGTCGAAATTGCTATTCTTGGGTAACGAGCCTGTGAAACCTCTATAGAATGAGCGCTTACCAACCCCGCGCTCATCATAAACGTCCCATTGCTGTAATGACTCCCGCGAGATACACCCCCACGACAAAGAAACCCTTCAGACAAAAGCATTTTCTGATAGCTAGCCACTATGCCAACAAATTCAGAGAACTTAACAGGATCATACGCCCTGCTTATCACAATTGAATCAGAAAACTGGACTAATCCGTAGGATGGGTTTCCGGATATTATTCCAGCGCCAGTTTGGTGGCACTTGAATAACCTAGACAGATCGTCGGAGTCAGGGTTATTTGAAACGCGAGTGACAATTTCAGAGAATCCCAATATGTCTATATACGCGACATACGACTCTACAAAAGAAACGAGCGCTGTCGCGACGGTCATACGTTCACCTCCTTCAGGATATCAGCAAGCTGTTCAAAGCTCGCCTCAAACCTCTCCATCCGCTTCTTTGCATCCGTCCAATTATTGCCCTGCCACGGCTTGCCACTCTCAGATATCCTCGCTGTGTCGGACTGATCCAACAAGAAAACCGCCTTTCCAACCTCCTGCATCAAGGGCGCCAATTGTCCAAAATCAGAAATCGACGCAGCCACAACCTTTTTTTCTGATTGTGGCAAGTAAAGCACTCTATCTTTCTCGCTATGCGCCTGCAAAACCGGCCTCAAGACACGCCTCACTTCAGCAGGCAGTCTCTGTTGCCACAGTTTGAATGCCGGCTTTGGCTTTCCCTTATATATCTTAAAAGCTTGAATGATCAGACCTAGGAACGCTGGCTTACCGTGCCTAACAGGCAAACCCAGAGACTTGTATGAGTTGTAGATAAGCTCATGTTCGTACATCCAGCGCTGAAGAATCGTGGAAAGCGTCCGGACTGCTTCCACGTTAAATCTATCAGGAGCAGAGGGCACAAAGAAGTAGTCACATACGAGAAAAAAAGCCCTCGTCAAAGGCCCTGAACTCGGCCCAACATCGATAAATATGTAATCATACTTGTTCTTACTACCTAATCGAACCAAAAAATCTCCAATCGCAACGTAAGTTCGCATCAGGTTCGTGCGCTGAGCTAATCTCTGCATATGCGCTTCCGCGAGATCGTCTTCCACCGAACTTAAGTCTACGGAGCCGCGCAGAAGATCAATACTTCTGTTGACATTGCACAGCTCGATCTTATTGATGTCGATGAACGCACTATCACCCTGAACTCTCTGATTCAGGACGTCTAGGAGACTTGTGCCTGGAAGCTCCACAATCTCGCTTTTCTTAACGCTTTCCTCATCAACACTATCGATGAGAGGAGCCAGAGCGATCTGAGTCAGGTTACATTGAGGATCTGCATCTACCAGTAGAACTTTACTACCTTTGCTGGCGAGATAGGAAGCTAGATTAAATGTGGTGGTGGTCTTGGAAACCCCACCTTTATGATTATAAAGAGTAACTATCTTAGATACTGAAGCAGACACAGAACCCCCTGTTAACAAATGTTGTTTGATTTAATCACATATTCCGCCGATATTCCCCACCTACGTCATACAACGCACGACTGATCTGCCCCAAGCTGTGCGTCTTCACCGCGTCCATCAGCGCCGCGAACACATTCTCGCGTGCACGGGCGGTGTGCTGAAGGTACACCAGTTGGTGGTCGTTTGAGACGGTGTCCGCCGAAGCAGGAGCTCCCTGACCCCGGCCCTTTCCCGCTGGCGGAAGAGCGGCAACCGCCAAGGCATTCCGCCCAGCCTGCCACGCCTGCACGTTGGCGATCTGCTGGGCCTTTTCCTCGGGGGTGGAGCGGATCAGCTCGATCTCGGTGGCGACTTCGCCGCCGCCTTCCTTCGGCAGGAAGGTGTTCACGCCGACCAGCGGCAGGCTGCCGTCGTGCTTCTTCTGCTCGTAGTACATCGATTCTTCCTGGATCTTGCCGCGCTGGTACATGGTGTCCATCGCGCCCAGCACGCCGCCGCGCTCGCTGATGGCCTCGAACTCCTTGTACACGGCCTCCTCCACCAGGTCGGTCAGGTATTCCACGGCGAAGCTGCCCTGCCAGGGGTTCTCGATGAAGTTCAGCCCCAGCTCCTTGTTGATGATCATCTGGATGGCCACGGCGCGGCGCACGCTTTCCTCGGTGGGCGTGGTGATGGCCTCGTCGTAGGCGTTGGTGTGCAGGGAATTGCAGTTGTCGAACAGGGCGTACAGCGCCTGCAGCGTGGTGCGGATGTCGTTGAACTGGATTTCCTGCGCGTGCAGGGAGCGGCCGCTGGTCTGGACGTGGTACTTCATCATCTGGCTGCGCTCGTTGGCGCCGTAGCGCTCGCGCATGGCGCGGGCCCAGATGCGCCGGGCGACGCGGCCGATCACGGTGTACTCCGGGTCCATGCCGTTGCTGAAGAAGAACGACAGGTTGGGCGCGAAGTCGTCGATCTTCATGCCGCGCGCCAGGTAGTACTCGACGATGGTGAAGCCGTTGCTGAGGGTGAAAGCCAGCTGGCTGATCGGGTTCGCGCCGGCCTCGGCGATGTGGTAGCCGGAGATGGAGACCGAGTAGAAGTTGCGGACCTTGTGGTCGACGAAGTACTGCTGGATGTCGCCCATCATCCGCAGCGCGAACTCGGTGCTGAAGATGCAGGTGTTCTGGGCCTGGTCCTCCTTGAGGATGTCGGCCTGCACGGTGCCGCGCACGGTGGCGAGCGTGTCGGCCTTGATGCTGGCGTAGGTCTCCGGGTCGAGCAGCTGGTCGCCGGTCACCCCCAGCAGCGCCAGGCCGAGGCCGTCGTGGCCCTTGGGCAGGTCGCCGTGGTAGCGCGGGCGTTCGCGGCCCGCGAAGAAGGCGTCGATCTTCTTCTCGGCCTCGGCCCAGCGGTCGGGATCGGCCCTCAGGTACTTCTCCACCTGCTGGTCGATGGCGGTGTTCATGAACATCGCCAGCATCATCGGCGCCGGGCCGTTGATGGTCATCGAGACGCTGGTGGTGGGCGCGCACAGGTCGAAGCCGGAATAGAGCTTCTTCATGTCGTCCAGCGTGGGGATGTTGACGCCGGAGTTGCCGATCTTGCCGTAGATGTCCGGGCGTTCGGCGGGGTCTTCGCCGTACAGGGTGACCGAGTCGAAGGCGGTGGACAGGCGCGCGGCCGGCTGGCCGGCGGACAGGTAATGGAAGCGGCGGTTGGTACGCTCGGGCGTGCCTTCGCCGGCGAACATGCGGATCGGGTCCTCGCCGGTGCGGCGGTACGGGTACACGCCGCCGGTGTAGGGATAGCTGCCGGGCAGGTTCTCCTTGCCGAGGAAGGTCAGCAGCTCGCCCCAGCTCCTGTATCCGGGCGCGGCGATCTTGGGGATCTTCTGGTGGCTGAGCGATTCGCGATAGTTCTCGACCCGGATGGTCTTGCCGCGGACCTGGTATTCGTTGACCTCGTCGGTGATGGATTCCAGCCGCGCGGGCCATTCGCGCAGCAGCCGGAGGTGCTCGCTGGTGAGCGCCTGCACGGCGTCGTTGTAGCGCTGGCGCAGGGTCAGGAGGGTGCGATCCGAGGCGGCTTCGGCCGGGTCGTCGGGGGCCGGCGCACGCATCCCGAGGAGATCGTCGGCATGGTAGAGGTCGAGCGCCTTCGGCAGGCGGGGATCGCCCAGCGCCTGCAGGGATTGCCAGAACGCCTGGGCGCGGTCGGCGGCCTCGGCCTGCTTGCCGATACCGGCGTTGATCGCCCTGCCCTGTTCGGCGATCTCGGCGAGGTAGCGCACGCGGTTGCCCGGGATCAGGACCGTGGCGCGGGGTTCCTTCAGCGTGGTGTCCAGGTCCGGCGAAAAGTCGCAGCGCGCGCCTGCCGGCCCGGTTGCCGATTCCCCGCTCCCGGTTCCCAGCTTGTCGCGCAGCAACCGGCACAGGTTCACGAACATCCAGCTGATGCCGGGGTCGTTGAACTGGCTGGCGATGGTCGGGTAGACGGGGATGTCCTCGTCGGGCACCTGGAAGGCGTTGCGGTTGCGCCGCCACTGCTTGCGGATGTCGCGCAGCGCGTCCTCGGCGCCGCGCCGGTCGTACTTGTTGAGCACGATGAGCTCGGCGAAGTCGATCATGTCGATCTTCTCGAGCTGGCTGGGCGCGCCGTAGTCGCTGGTCATGACGTACATCGGGAAATCGACCAGATCGACGATCTCCGAGTCCGACTGGCCGATGCCGGCGGTCTCCACGATCACCAGGTCGAAGCCCAGGCCCTTGAGGAAGGCGATGCAGTCCTTGAGCACGGCGTTGGTGGCCACGTGCTGCCGGCGCGTGGCCATGGAGCGCATGTAGACGCGCGGGCTGCGCAGCGCGTTCATGCGGATGCGGTCGCCCAGCAGCGCGCCGCCGCTGCGGCGGCGGGTGGGATCGACCGAGATCACCGCGATGCGCATCTGCGGGAAGCTGGCCAGGAAGCGGTTGAGCAGTTCGTCGGTGACGCTGGACTTGCCGGCGCCGCCGGTGCCGGTAATGCCGACGACGGGGGGCATCGGGCGCGATGGGGCATTGCGGGTTCGCGATTCGGCGCGGGCGCTGGCCCAGCCCTTGCGCAGCAAGGCGAGCTCCGACTCGGAGAACGCGCCGTCTTCGATGGCGCTGAGCATGCGGCCGATGCCGATCTCGTCGTCGATCGCGGGCTGGACCGGCCTTCCCGGCTCCCCGTCGCCGGCGGCCGAATCCCCCTCGCGTCGCGCCGCGCGCGCGACGACGTCCTCGATCATCTCCACCAGTCCCATCTTCATGCCGTCGTTGGGGTGGTAGATGCGCTCGACGCCGTAGTCCTGCAGCTCGCGGATTTCCTCGGGGGTGATGGTGCCGCCGCCGCCGCCGAAGACGCGCACGTGGCCGGCGCCCTTCTGCCTGAGCATGTCCACCATGTACTTGAAGTACTCGACATGCCCGCCCTGGTAGGACGACAGGGCGATGGCGTCGGCGTCTTCCTGCAGCGCGGCGCGCACGACGTCCTCGACGCTGCGGTTGTGGCCGAGGTGGATGACCTCCGCGCCCTGGGCCTGGATCAGCCGGCGCATGATGTTGATGGCGGCGTCGTGACCGTCGAACAGGCTGGCGGCGGTGACGAAGCGCAGCGGCGAGGCCTCGGGCCGGGCGGCGGGAAGATGGGAGGCTGGCGTGCTCATGGGGCGCGCTCCTGGCGTTGTGCGATATCAGGCATTGTCCCCTGCCCCGCACCGCAGCCGCGCGCTGCAGCGCAGCATCCCGCGCGCACCGCTCTCCCGGCGATCGCCTCGAGACACGCTTCGGCTTCTGCGATGCGCCCTGCCCCGCCACAGAAACGACGACGCCCCCGCAGGCGGGGGCGTCGGGCCGCGCACGTCGCGGGCTACGTCACTTTCTTGTAGATGGTGACGCCCAGGACGAACAGGATGACGGCGATGATGATCGCGGCCCAGAACAGGAACTTGGCGATGCCCATCGAGGCGCCGGCGATGCCGGTGAAGCCGAGGGCGCCGGCGATGAGGCCGATGATGGCGAAGATGATGGCCCACTTGATCATGTCGGACTCCTGAGAGAGGCCGGGAAGGCGCGGCGCACGTCCCGCCCCTCGGCGGGCCCGGTGCGCCTTGCCTGCAACCGGCGATGCCGCATGCTGGCGTGGCCGGCGTCCTGCTCGCGTGAATGGCCGGCGGGCAACTCGGTACGACGGGGCCGGCGATCGACGTCCCCGGGGGCCGGCCGAGCGAAGCGATCCCGCTACCGTTGGGGGCGCGCGTTCGCCGGCAACCGTGCGCCTTGCTCAGCGGCGGGTCTGTCCAGCAATCCCGGGACCTTCCACCCATCGCTGCAGCCACGTCCTGATCCGGGTGCATACGATGCCGGCGCCGCTCGTCAATCGGCTCACCATGCCGTCCCGACCGATCTGGAACACCTGTTCGGCAGCGTCCTCCAGGCCGCTCCTGTCCAGGTACCCCAGGACCAGGCGCACCCCCGGGGTGCTGCCGAACGTCGCCCGCGCCACCTCGATGACGACCGGCGCGGCGACGCCCACGGCCGCCTCGACCTGCCCGCACACGCCGGCCGACGGCGCGGGGCACGACGTCGCGGACGAATCCGGCGGCGCCTCCACGCACGCGGGGGCGGTGGCCGGGCCCGCGCCGTCGAAATCCTCGCCCTCCAGCAGGCGCTCGGACGCCAAGCGCATCGAGCGCGCCCACGCCTCGACGAATCCTGGAATCTCGGCCGTGTCCAGGTCCGACGCGTCCGCGACCACGAACGGACTCCCTCCCTCGGCATTCCCATCGGCAAACACCGCAACCAGGAAGGGGCCTTTTCGTCCACCGAGCCCGAGGCGAGCAATGATCCTTTCGGCCCGTGTGTCGTCGTAGACCTTCATCAGATCGTCGCAGTTCTCCATCTGATCGGCTTGCAGCATCTCCACCGCCAGGGGCATGCGGGTCGCGATCAGATTGCCTTCCACGACCGAGCGCGCCAGCGCCTCGTCCAATCCGGGCAACCGCAGATAGCCTGCGCACAAGGCGGCCCTGCGCGACTGCGACGAATCGCGGTCGATCAGGGCGATCGCCGTGGGCCGCGGTGCCAGATAGGTCCGGGGGCCGGCGAAGCTTCTCGCGAGCTCGAAGGAACGCATCGCCGGCACCGGCGCTTGCGCCGGGCTCGGAGGCGGAGGCGGCGGCGGCGCGAATCCGCCCCCGCCCGACGTCGAGGTCGCGCACCCTGCCAATGCCGCCGCAGCGACGATCGCCGATATCCACCTCATCGACATGGCCTTCCCCCTGTCCCCGTCGCCGACCGAGGAACCCGGCGCGCCAATCCCCGGTGCCGCCGGAAATCCCCCCCGTGAAGCCGGCGGCCGCTCCGCATGCCAGCGCAGCGGGCGCCGCCCTTCGGCCGATCCTAGTCCTGCCCGGGCGCCGCGCGGCGACCGTTCGTCGGCACGCCGGCGGCGGGCTGCGGCGCGCGCATGCCCGGAGGGAACCGTGGCCAGGACCGGAGACGCCGCTGCGGTCGCCCGAGCGCGGTGCGACCCGCCGAGCGCAAGCCCGCCGCTCGCACGCTCACTCGCCGCAGATGGCGCGGTAGAGGCGCCGGCGGCGGTCGTCGAGGCGGGCGGTGGAGGCGTGCAGGTCCACGTCGGTGGGCCCGGCGCCCAGGTCGAGGATGCGCGCCGCGGTCGCGCACAGGGTGGCGGCGTCCTCGTCGAAGGCGCCGTGGGTGCTGGCGCCGGAGGCGTGCGGCGAACCCTTGGGCTGGTCCACGGTGGGCGCCTGGATCCAGTCGATCAGGCCGTCGCGGATCAGCGCGCGCATGTCCTCGCTGCCGTGGACGGGGTCCTCGATGAAGCGCGCCATGCCGGCCAGCGGGGTGCCGTGGCGGCGGCTGCGGTCGATCCAGCTGCGCGCGGTGGCCTCGAAGGCGTGCGCGACCAGGTACAGCAGCGACTTGTTGTAGACGCGCACGCAGTGGTCGTCCTGCTCGGCGCGGTCGGTCAGGGTGAACAGGCTGGCGCGGCCGATGCGGCCGGCGCGCAGGGCCGCTCCGCAGGTCTGCAGGAACGATTCGGTGGTGAGCGCGGGCGCCCACAGGTGCAGGCTGTCGATGCGCCCGCCCAGCCCCAGCATGCCGGCGGCCGGGCCGGCGGCGATCTGCCCGGGCGTGGTGAGCAGTTGCACCAGCGGCGCCAGCAGCACCGCGCCCGCGCTGTGCGCGACGAGGTGGATCTCGACGCTGGCGTCGCGCTGCTGCCACGCGTGCAGCAGCCGCGCGACCTGCGCCGCGCCGCCGGCCTCCTGCAAGGCGCCGTCGGCGCCGCGATCGACGGCGGTGGTGGCCAGCAGCGCGTTCTCCTTCATCTCCTCCCACAGCGCCTTGCCGCCCAGCACGCGGGCCAGCGGCTCCAGGGTGTCGTCGAGGCGGTCGAGCAGCAGGTCGCGGGTGCGCTCCAGCAGGCCCTCGCTGCGCGGGCGCGCGGCATCGCGCAGGATGTTGCCCAGCGTGCTCCAGAAGTCGGTCTTCCAGACGAAGGCGAGCGGATAGATTTCCTGGCCGAGCAGTTGCTCGCGGTAGTCGGCGATGCGCTGGACGGCGGCTTGCTCGGGCACCAGCCCGCCGTGGGCGTAGAGCATGATGCGCTTGCGCTTCCAGCCGCGCATCGCGCGCGGCAGGTCCTGGCGGATCAGGTTGCGGATGTCGTCCTGGCCGTTGCCGAAGCGGCCGCTGCGGCGCAGGCGGCCGTTGTTGCCCAGGCTGACGATGTGCGGGCGCAGGTCGGCCTGGGCGTAGCCGGCCGACTGCCCGGCGAGCGCGGAGTTGAACACCGCGCTGGTGGCCGGGCGCCGCACCTGCACCGGCACCGCCAGCCGCGCCACCCAGACGTCGGTGCCGCGCTCGAGCCATTCGTCGTAGCCGACGTGGCCGTAGCCCTTGCGGCCCCAGCCGGTCCCCCAGCTGTTCTGGATCCAGAAGCCGCGCGCGTCGTAGCCGACGATGGCGAAGGCGTGGTAGCCGCCGACCGGCTGCTGGCGCCAGGCGATCGCGCCGCTGGCCGGCGGCGCCCGCCAGCCGTCGTGCACGGCCGCCGAGGCGTACAGCACGCCGACCTCGGCGATGGCGGCATGCAGGGCCACCAGGTCCTTGTGGTTGACGCGGAAGTACGCGCCCAGCGGGTGCCGCAGCGCGTCGCGGGCGCGGCGCTCGGTATAGCAATCGGGTTCCGGCCCGGGCCGCCAGGGCCAGACCGCCTCGCTGCACAGGCCGTGGCGGTGCCAGCCCTTCATGGCGCCGCGGCAGCTGGAGCCGGCGTAGGCCTCGCCCGCCCATTCGTCGTAGCGGCGCGCCATGTCGTAGGCCATGCGCGGGCTGAGGCGGGTGGCGTCCGGGCGCGGGCGCCGCACCCGCAGCAAGGTGTGGGCCACGGTGACCAGGGCGAAGGCGGTGCAGGCGCCCTCCTCGCCCTGGTCGAGCACCGGCACGCGGCGGCGCAGGTGCCGGGCCAGCGGCAACTGCAGCGGCACGTCGACCAGGGTGGGCTCGAACATGCGGTCGCGGAAGTCGGCGGTGTCGGGGCGGGCGTCGAGCAGGCGCGGCGGCGCGGCGCGTTCGCGGACGGTGCGGGTGGCCATGGCGGTTCCCTCCTGGTGATGGCGCGGTCTGCCGGCCGGGACGCCCGGCCGAAACCGCAGCATGCCTGCGGAGCGTCGCGCCGTCCGCGACCGGCGGCGCAAACGCCGGCACGGCGCCGCGGCGCAGGAGCGCATCGCTACAATCGCGGCTGGAATCGCGGCGGCACGGCGGAACGGGGATGCGCAAGCGCTTGAAGAAACTCTTCGCCTGGGGGCTGGTGGCCCTGCTGGTGCTGCTGGCCAGCGGCCTGCTGCTGGCCGACCACCTGACCCCCAAGGCCACCGGCGCGCCCGGTTTCGCATTGCCCGTGCAGCGCGACCAGACCGCGCTCGACCGCGAACTGATGCCGCTGCTCGACCGCAACCCCGGCATGACCGGCGCCATCCTGGTCCCCGACGGCCTGGATGCCTTCGCCGCGCGTGCGCTGTCCGCCCGCCAGGCCGGGCGCAGCCTGGACCTGCAGTACTACATCTGGAAGGACGACCTCACCGGCCACCTGCTGCTCAACGAGATCTGGCAGGCGGCCGAGCGCGGCGTGCGGGTGCGCATGCTGCTCGACGACATCAACACCCGCGGCAAGGACGGCGCGCTGCTGGCCTTCGACCAGCATCCCAACATCGAGATCCGGGTCTACAACCCGTTCCGCAACCGCGACGGGCTGGGCCGGCTGCTGGAGATGGTGCAGCGGATGTGGAGCATCACCCACCGCATGCACAACAAGGCCTGGGTCGCCGACGGCCGGGTGGCGGTGGTGGGCGGGCGCAACGTGGGCCTGGAGTACTTCGACGCCTCGCAGGACATGAACTTCCGCGACCTCGACCTGGTGCTGTTCGGGCCGGAGGTGCAGCGCGCCAGCGACATCTTCGATGCGTTCTGGAACAGCGAGGCGGTGGTGCCGATCGCCGCGCTCAGCAGCAAGTCGAAGCGGCGGCTGGAAGCGGTGATGGCCTCCATCCGCCAGGAGGCCCACAGCGCCGAGGCCGAGGCCTACCTGGAGCGCGTAGACGGTTCCGACAGCGTGCGGCGCTACTTCCTGCAGACGCTGGAGCCGTACTGGAGCGACCGCCTGCGGATCGTCTCCGACCCGCCGATCAAGCGCGACGGCGACCGCCGCGACGGCTGGCTGATCCAGCCGATCCTGGAGGACCTGGACAGCGCGCAGCACAAGGCGCTGGTGATCTCGCCCTACTTCGTGCCCGGCGACGAGGGCGTGACCTACATGGCCAAGGTGACCCGGCGCGGCGTGCACGCCGGCGTGGTGACCAACTCGCTGGTGGCCAACGACGTGCTGGCCGTGCACAGCGGCTACAGCCGCTACCGCCAGCGCATGCTGCGCACCGGCATCGTGCTGTACGAGACCCGGGCCGAGGTGGCCACGGAATCCAGCCTGTTCGGCAGCAGCGGCGCCAGCCTGCACACCAAGGCCTACGTGGTGGACGACCGCCGCGGCTTCGTGGGCTCGTTCAACATGGACCCGCGCTCGATCGACCTCAACACCGAGATGGGGGTGTTCTTCGACGACCCCGCGCTGGGCGCGGCGGTGCGCGACATCTACCTGGAGCTGTCCAGCCCGGCACTGAGCTACTACGTGTTCCTGGACGAGCGCGATCGCCTGCGCTGGCTGGACGCGGCCGTCGACCCGCCGAAGGTGCTGGGCAACGAGCCCGGCGCCAGCCGCTGGCAGCGCTTCCTCGCCTGGGCGATGGCGTGGCTGCCGATCGAATCCCAGCTGTAGCCGCGCGGCACCGGACGGCAGCCGCCGGCGCGTGCGGCCATCGAGATTCGACCTGCAGCGCCGAAGCCGTCCTCCGCCCGCAAGATTATTTCGTTCCTTCTCCCGCAAGCGCGTGCCCCCATCCGCCTTCGGCACCTTCCCCCGCTTTGCGGGGGAAGGGAATACAGAGTGCTCCCCGCTTGCGGGGGAAGGAAAAAACAGGATGCTCCCCGCTCGCGGGCACCTAATCCTTGACCAGGCCGCCGTCGACGACGAGGTTCTGCCCGGTGACCGCGCGCGCCCACGGCGAAGCGAAGAACAGCACCGCATCGGCGAACTCCTCCGGCGTGGTCACGCGGCG
Source organism: Luteimonas huabeiensis HB2 (assembly GCF_000559025.1). Classification (GTDB taxonomy): domain Bacteria; phylum Pseudomonadota; class Gammaproteobacteria; order Xanthomonadales; family Xanthomonadaceae; genus Luteimonas; species Luteimonas huabeiensis. The sequence goes on from NZ_JAAN01000022.1 coordinate 41,694, forward strand.
CAGCGGGGTGCCGGCGGCGATCAGGTCGAACACCGCCTCCGGCGTGGCGGCGCTGGCGTCGGTCGTGCGCAGCAGGCCGCCGGAGAGCATGTTGACGGTGATCCCGTACGGACCGAGGTCGGCGGCCATCGTCCGGGTCAGCGACAGCAGCGCGGCCTTCGCCGCGGTGTAGTCGTGATACGGCACCACCGGGTTCTGGAACAGGTTGGTGCCGATGTTGACGATGCGGCCGGAACCGGCGGCGCGCATGGCCGGCACCGCGGCCTGGATCGTGTTCAGCGCGCCGCGCACGCTGCCCTCGAACTGGGCGGCGAAGCGCGACCAGCCGATCGATTCGCCCCGCGGCCGCGCGTCGCCGTCGAACGCGAAATCGACCAGCGCGTTGTTGACGACGGTCGAGACGGCTTCGCCGAAGTGCGCCTGCGCCCGCGCGAACATCGCCTCGACCTGGTGCGGATCGGTCACGTCGGCGCGCACCGGGCATACGCGCGCCTCGCCGAACGCCTGCTGCAGCGCCTGCGCGGCCTCGGCGCTGCGCCAATGGTTGACCGCCACGCGTGCGCCCTCGCGCAGGAACGCGCGCGAGATGGCGGCGCCCAGGCCGCGCGCGCCGCCGGTGACGAGGACGACCTGGCTGGAGAGTGCGGACGGCATCGAGGAGACTCGCGCGACGGGCCGCGCAGGATCGCATGCCCAGGCTGAACAGGCCAGCGGCGCCATGTGCTTGATTTTGCTGCATCGCAGCGCCGTCTCCGCCCCGCCGGACCGCACGCCGGCGGACGGGCTTTTGCCGCCGGACCTGCGTAGAATGCTGCCCCCATCGGCGGCCCCTGGCCGTCGCACCGCAGCCACCACCACCCACACAGCGACGGGCGTGCTCGCCAACGCGACAGCGCCGCAGCGGAGTTTGCGATGATCTTCGAACACCTCGACCGGTACGGCCACGAACAGGTCGTGTTCTGCCACAACAAGGACGCGGGCCTGAAGGCCATCATCGCGATCCACAACACGGTGCTCGGCCCGGCCCTGGGCGGCACCCGCATGTGGCCGTACAAGAGCGAGCAGGACGCGCTCAACGACGTGCTGCGCCTGTCGCGCGGCATGACCTACAAGAACGCGGTGGCCGGCCTGAACATCGGCGGCGGCAAGGCGGTCATCATCGGCGATCCGGCCACCGACAAGTCCGAGGCGCTGTTCCGGGCCTTCGGCCAGTTCGTCGAATCGCTGGGCGGGCGCTACATCACCGCCGAGGACGTGGGCATCGACGTCAACGACATGGAGTTCGTCTACCGCGAGACCGAGTACGTGACCGGCGTGCACCAGGTCCACGGCGGCTCCGGCGACCCGTCGCCGTTCACCGCCTACGGCACCATGCAGGGCCTGCTGGCGGCGCTGAACCGCAAGTTCGGCAACGAGGAAGTGGGCAACTACCGCTACGCGGTGCAGGGCCTGGGCCACGTCGGCCTCGAGTTCGTGAAGCTGCTCAAGGAGCGCGGCGCGAAGATCTTCGTCACCGACATCAACAAGGAGCGCGTGGACCGCGCGGTCAGCGAGTTCGGCGCCGAGGCCGTGGGCCTGGACGAGATCTACGACGTCGATGCCGACGTCTACTCGCCCTGCGCGCTCGGCGGCACCGTCAACGAGGACACCCTGCCCCGGCTCAAGGCCAAGATCATCTGCGGCGCGGCCAACAACCAGCTGGCCACCAACGAGATCGGCGACGAGGTGGAGAAGCGCGGCATCCTTTACGCGCCCGACTACGCGGTCAACGCCGGCGGCGTGATGAACGTGTCGCTGGAGATCGACGGCTACAACCGCGAACGCGCCATGCGCATGATGCGCACGATCTACCACAACCTGACCCGGATCTTCGAGATCGCCGAGCGCGACGGCATCCCGACCTACCGGGCGGCCGACCGCCTGGCCGAGGAGCGGATCGAGATCATCGGCAAGCTGAAGCTGCCCCTGGGCCGGGCGCGGCCGCGCTTCCAGGGCCGCGTGCGCGGCGCCTGATCGGCCGCATGACGGCGCGCTCGCGCCGACCAGGCGCGCCGGACGGGCGCTTCGCGCGCGAACGCGCCCCTGCCGGCGTTGCCTTGGCGTCTTTCCCGGGAGATTCGGATCATGCGTACCTTTCCGCTGGGTGAGGAACTCGATGCGCTGCGCGATGCGGTGCGGCGCTTCGCCGAGGCCGAGATCGCACCGCGCGCGGAGGCGATCGACCGCGAGAACGCCTTCCCGCAGGACCTGTGGCCGAAGCTCGGCGAGATGGGCCTGCTGGGAATGACGGTGCCGGCCGAGTACGGCGGCAGCGCGATGGGCTACCTCGCCCACCTGGTGGCGATGGAGGAGATCTCGCGCGCCTCCGGCTCGGTCGGCCTGTCCTACGGCGCGCACTCCAACCTGTGCGTCTCCAACCTGTACGCCAACGCCACCCCGGCCCAGCGCGAGCGCTACCTGCCGAAGCTGTGCAGCGGCGAATGGAAGGGCGCGCTGGCGATGAGCGAACCCGGCGCCGGCTCCGACGTGGTCGGCTCGATGAGCTGCCGCGCCGAGCTGCGCGGCGACGTCTGGGTCGCCAACGGCAACAAGATGTGGATCACCAACGGCCCCGAGGCCGACGTGCTGATCGTCTACATGCGCACCGCCGGGCGCGAGGCCGGCAGCCGCTGCATCACCGCCTTCATCGTCGAGAAGGGCATGCCCGGCTTCCGCACCGCGCAGAAGCTCGACAAGCTGGGCATGCGCGGCTCCAACACCTGCGAGCTGGTGTTCGAGGATTGCGAGATCCCGGCCGCCAACGTGCTGGGCGAGGTGAACCACGGCGTCAAGGTGCTGATGAGCGGCCTCAACACCGAGCGCCTGGTGCTGACCGGCGGACCGCTGGGGCTGATGCAGGCCGCGCTGGAGCTCGTCCTGCCCTACGTGCGCGAGCGCCGCCAGTTCGACGCCGCCATCGGCACCTTCGGCATCATGCAGGCCAAGCTGGCGGACATGTACACCGCGCTGCAGTCCTCGCGCGCCTTCGCCTACCAGGTCGCGCGCGACTACGACGCCGGCCATCGCTCTCGGGTGGATGCGGCCAGCTGCCTGCTGCACGCCTCGGAAGCGGCCGTGCAGGTGGCACTGGAAGGCATCCAGGCGCTGGGCGGCAACGGCTACATCAACGAATACCCCGCCGGCCGCATCCTGCGCGACGCCAAGCTCTACGCCATCGGCGCCGGCACCAACGAGATCCGCCGCATGCTGATCGGCCGCGAGCTGTTCGACGGCCGCGACTGAACCGGCGCGGCCGCGCGCCGTCGAGCGCTCGCGGCCACGCGCCGCGGTCGCGATGGTCAGCCGGAGGCGAGCTTGAGACCGATCACGCCGGCCACGATCAGGCCGATGCTGATCAACCGCCCCGCGCCGGCCGGCTCGCCCAGCACGGCCATGCCGACCAGCGCCGTGCCGACCGCGCCGATGCCGACCCAGACCGCGTAGGCGGTGCCCAGCGGCAGCGCGGTCATCGCCCGGCTGAGCAGGTAGAAGCTGACCGCCATCGCGGCGAAGGTGCCGAGCGTGGGCCACAGCCTGGTGAAGCCCTCGGTGTACTTCAGGCCGACGGCCCAGACGACCTCGAACAGGCCGGCGAACAACAGGACGATCCAGTGCATGATGCGCTCCAGGGAGTCGATGGGGCCGTCCCCGGGCGGAATGGAGCGGCGGGGTCGTCCCCGCTTCCTGGGTGCGCATTCTAGGGCCGCGGCGCGCCGGCGGATGAACGGCGCGTCGCCGCCGGGCCGGGCCTCGGACCGGCCGCGGTCGCCGCGGCGCCGCTGGACGCCGCAGACCCGCGGCTCAGCCGGTCCGGATGCGGTCGCGGCCCTCGTTCTTGGCGCGATACAGCGCGTCGTCGGCGCGCCGCAGCATCTGCGCCGGGGAAGCGTCGCCGGGATCGCGCAGGGTGGCGCCGGCGCTGATGGTGACGCGCAGTTCGGGCAGCCCGCCCCAGGTCGTCTGCGCGGCGAAGCGCGCGCGCAGGCGCGCATAGAGCGCCTCGGCGTCGTCCAGGCCGGCATCGACGAGGATCAGCGCGAACTCCTCGCCGCCGATGCGCGCGGCGATGTCCGAGCCGCGGCACACCGAGGCCAGCAAGCCGCCGACCTGGCGCAGCACCGCATCGCCGACGGCGTGCGAGTGGGCGTCGTTGATCGCCTTGAAGCGATCCAGGTCGAGCACCACCAGGCACAGCGGGTGGCCCTTGCGCCAGGCGCGCGCGAACTCGCGCTGCAGGGCCTCGTCGAAGCTGCGCCGGTTCGGCAGCCCGGTCAGCGCGTCCTCGTAGGCCTGGCGCTCGAAGGTCTCGGCCTGCCGGCGCAACCGCTGCAGCAGCTCCGTCTTCTCGTTGTCGGCGCGCAGCAACTGGTCGGTCTGCCGCTGCAGCGCGCGGGTGCGCTCGTCCACCAGGCGGGCCAGGCGCGCATGGGCGGCCTCGTAGCGGCGGATGCGCAGGCGATAGAGCAACAGCATCGCCAGCAGCGCGAACGCCGCCATGGCCGCCTGCACGCCGCGATGCTGCCACCAGGACGGCGCCACCGTGAAGCGCCAGCGCGCCTCCTGCGCGCTCCAGCCGCCCTCCGGGTGCGCCGCCGACACGCGCAGGGTGTAGTCGCCGGGCGGCAGGCCGACGAAATCGACGCTGCGCTGGCGGCCGTGGTCGATCCAGCGTTCGTCGTAGCCGTCCAGCCGGGTCCGGAACCGGATGCGCTCGGAGAGCAGGAAGCTCAGCCCGACGTAGGACACCGAGATGCGCGCGCCGCCCGGCACGCGGGCGCCGTCGCGCCAGGCCAGCGGATGGCCGTCCAGGCGCACCGACTCGATCCGCGGCAGCGGCGGCGGGCGGCGGCGAAACCCCTGCCAGCGGCGCGGATCGACCACGCTGATGCCGCCGGCGGTGGCCATCCACACGCTGCCGTCGGCGCGCAGGATCGACGAGGGCGAGGAACTGCCGTTGCCCTGCGAACTGGACATGCCGTCGGTCTCGTCGTAGCGCTCCAGCGCGAGCCGCTCCTCGCGCCCGTCGGCCACCGCGTTCAGCGCGTCCATGCGCGCGCGCAGCATGCCGCGATTGCTGCCGATCCAGGCGTTGCCGAGGCGGTCGCGCACGAGCTGGAACACGGTGTCCACCGGCAGGCCCTGCTCCAGCCCCACCCGCGCGAGCGCGCCGCCGCGCTCGCGGTAGAGCCCGCGGTCGGTGGCGATCCAGACGTCGCCGCCGACGCGCTCGAAGCCGAACACCGAGCGCGCGCCGCTCAGCCGCTCCAGCGGCAGCCGTCGCGCGCGGCCGTCGCGCACCACGCTGACGCCGGCCACCGAACCCACCCACAGCGCACCGTCGATGTTCGCCAGCGCGGTGACCAGCGCCTCGGGCAGCCCCTCGATGCGCGGCACGGAGATGCGCCCGTCGAGGATCCGCGCCGGACCGCGATGGGTGGCGACCCAGACGCCGCCCGCCGGGTCCGGCGCGATCGCGCGCACGTGGCCGGGGGGCAGGCCGTCGTCGCCGTCGTAGCGCCGCAGCACGCGGCCGTCGCGCAACTGGAACACCCGGCCGCCGAAGGCGCCGACCCAGAGGTCGCCGGCGACGTCCTCGGCCAGGCTGAGCACCGACGGCGGCACGCCCGGCTGCAGCGCGACCGGCGCCGGAACGCCGTCGTCGCCGAGCCGGTCGAGCCCGCCCGCGCCGCCGATCCACAGCGCACCGCGGCGGTCCTCCAGCAGCGCGCGGACGTAGTCGCTGCTGAGCCCGTCGCGCTCGGTCCAGCGGGTGAACAGCGTCTCGCGCAGGCGGAACAGGCCGCCGTTGGCGCCCGCCCAGATGCTGCCCTCGGCGTCCTCCAGCAGTTGCACGATGCGCCCGGGCGGACGTACCTCGCCTGCCGGCGGGTGCTCCAGGCCATGCGGCCCGAGGCGCAGCAGGCCGCGGTTCTCGCTGCCCAGCCACAGGTCGCCGTGGCGGTCCTGCAGCATGGCGGTGAAGTCGCCCTGGCCGGGCGCGTGGTGGGCGACCGGCGCGCGATCGCCCTGCAGGCGGTGGATGCGCTCGCCCGAGACCAGCCAGATCCCGCCGTCCGGCCCCTGGTACGGCCACGCCAACCCGGGCGCCAGCCCGAAGGATTCGGGCGCGCGGCGCAGCGTGCCGTCGGCCTCGCGCACGATCAGCCCGTCCATGCCGCCGATCCAGATCCGCGACCGGGCGTCGATGGCCATGCGCGGGTAGCTCAGCGCCAGCGGCACGCCCTCGGGCGCCTCGAAGTACTCGAAGCGGTCGTCGGGATGCAGGCAGCCGAGCCCGCGGCCCTCGAACAGCAGCCACATCCGCCCTTCCCCGTCCATCGCCATGGCATGGATCAGCACCTCCGGCCAGCGGCCGGCGGACTCCCAGAAACGCCACGCGCCGTCCGCGCCGCGCCGGCCCAGGTTGCCGCGCGAGTCGCTGGTCCACAGCGCGCCCTCGCGATCGACGTACAGCGCGCCGACGCCGTTGTCGGGCAACGCCGGATCGCGGGTGCCGCGGTCGTAGACGGTGAAGTCCAGGCCGCTGTAGCGGACCAGGCCCTCCCAGGTCGCGAACCACAGGTAGCCGTCCGGCGTCTGCGCGATGTCGCGCAGGGAGTTGTGCGGCAGGCCGTCGCGGGTGGTCCAGCGGTCGATCGCGTAGTCGCGCAGCGGCGGCGCCGCGGCCCAGGCGTCCGCCAGCCCGCCCAGCGCCAACAGCAGGCCGTACAGCAGATGGCGGCCCAGCCAGTCGACGTAGGCACGCGGGCGCGGCGTCCGGAGCCGGCCGGCCGGCCGCGCGGGCGCAGCCGCGGCGGCGGCGCGCCGCCGGAACGCGGCACGCCGGCGGGTCGCGTGCTTCGCGATCCAGGGCGCGAACATGGCCGCCGCGGCCTGCGGTCAGGACGCCTGGCGCTGGCGGACCGCCTCGAACAGCGCAACGCCGGCGGCGACGGACACGTTGAGGCTCTCGAAGCCGCCAGGCATCGGGATGCGCGCGAGCCCGTCGCAGTGCTCGCGCGTGAGCCGGCGCAGGCCGTCGGCCTCGCCGCCGAGCACCAGGGCGACGTTGCCGGCCAGGTCCAGGCCGTACAGCGAACCCGTCGCATCGCCGGCCAGGCCGTAGATCCAGACGCCCTGCTTCTGCAGTTCGCGCAGGGTGCGGGCGAGATTGGTGGCGCGGATCACCGGCACGGTATCAGCGGCGCCGGCGGAGGTCTTGCGCACGGTGGCGTTGACCTGCACGGCCTTGTCCTTCGGGATCACCACCGCGGTGGCGCCGGCGGCGGCGGCGCTGCGCAGGCAGGCGCCGAGGTTGTGCGGGTCCTGCACGCCGTCGAGCACCAGCACCAGCGCACGGCCGCCGGCGGCCTCGATCAGCGGCGCGAGATCGTGCTCGCCCCAGGTCTTGGCCGCGGCGTAACGCGCGGCGGCGCCCTGGTGGCGCAGGCCGCCGGCCACGCCGTCCAGCGCCTGCTGGGCGACCCGGCGCACGTCGATGCCGCGGCGCCTGGCCTCGGTCTCGATCGCGGCCAGGCGCGGATTGCGCGCCCCGGCTTCCAGCAGCACCTCGCGCACGTTGTCGGCGTCGTGCTCGACGGCGGCGGCGACGGCGTTGATGCCGGCGATCCAGGAAGTCTGCTTGCTCATCGGGGCCGGACGGGACTCGGGCGGGGCCGACCATTGTAGGCCGGCGCCGACCGCTCTCTTCAGTACGCCCGCTTGTCCCGCTTCGCCGGGCGCCCGCGCGGCGGCGGCGGCTTCGGTCCGCGCGCCTCCTCGGCCAGGCCGAAATCGATCTTGCGCTCCTCGAGGCTGGCCTTGAGCACGCGCACGCGCAGGCGGTCGCCGAGCCGGAACTCGCGCCCGCCGCGCTCGCCGGCCAGGGTCTTGCGCACCGGATCGAAGCGGTAGAAATCGCGCGGCAGCTGGGTCACGTGGATCAGCCCGTTGACCTTGGACTGGTCGAGCTCCACGAACAGACCGAAGCTGGTCACGCCGCTGATCACGCCCTCGAATTCGCCGCCGACGTGCTGCTCCATCCACGCCGCGCGGTAGCGCTCGTCCACCTCGCGCTCGGCCTCGTCGGCGCGCCGCTCGCGCTCGGAGCACTGCAGGGCGAGCGCGGCCATGTCGTTGGCCGAGTAGCGGAACGCGCCCGGCTTGCCGCGCGCCAGCGCGTGCTTGATCGCGCGGTGCACCAGCAGGTCCGGGTAGCGGCGGATCGGCGAGGTGAAGTGCGAATACGCCTCCAGCGCCAGCCCGAAGTGGCCGATGTTCTCGGCCGAGTACACCGCCAGGCTCTGGCTGCGCAGCAGGACCGATTCCAGCAGCGCGGCATCGGGCCGCTCGCGCACCTTGGCCAGCAACTGGGTGAAGTCCTTCGGCCGCACCCGGCCCCAGGCCGGCATGCGCAGGTTGAACTCCTTCAGGAACTCCAGCAGGTCGGCGTACTTGGACTCCGGCGGCTTGTCGTGGATGCGGTACAGACCCGGCACGCCGGAGGCGAGCAGGAACCTGGCCGCCTCCACGTTGGCCGCGATCATGCATTCCTCGATCAGCTTGTGGGCGTCGTTGCGCAGCAGCATGCCGGCCTGCACCACCTCGCCGCGGTTGTCCAGGACGAAGCGCACCTCCGAGGTCTCGAACTCGATCGCGCCGCGCTTGGCGCGGGCCTTGGCCAGCACCTTGTAGAGCTGGTGCAGGTGCCGCAGCTGCGGCATCAGCGCGCCGACCTGGGCCTGCGCCTCGGGGTCGCCCTCGCCCACCGCCTGCCAGACCTGGGTGTAGGTCAGGCGCGCGTGCGAGTGCATCACCGCCTCGTAGAACTCGGCCTCGCGCACGGTGCCGTCGCGACCGACCTGCATGTCGCACACGAAGCACAGCCGGTCCACCTTCGGCCGCAGCGAGCAGATGCCGTTGGACAGCGTCTCCGGCAGCATCGGCACCACGAAGCCGGGGAAGTACACGCTGGTCGCGCGCAGTTGCGCCTCGTCGTCGGGCGGCGTGCCCGGCTGCACGTAGTGCGAGACGTCGGCGATCGCCACGATCAGCCGGAAGCCGTCGCGGTTGGGCTCGCACCACACCGCGTCGTCGAAGTCCTTGGCGTCCTCGCCGTCGATGGTCACCAGCGGCAGCGCGCGCAGGTCGCGGCGGCCGGCGGCGGCCCTGGCGTCGACCTCCAGCGGGATCGCGGTGGCCTGGTCGAGCACCGCCTGCGGGAACTCGTGCGGCAGCTCGTGGCCGTGGATGGCCGCCTCGACCACCAGCGACGGCGTCAGCGCATCGCCCAGCACCGCCAGCACGCGGCCGATCGGCGGCCGGCGCGCGTCGCCGGGCTGGGCGATCTCGCAGACCACCAGCTGCCCGTGCTCGGCGCCGTTGCGCGCGTCCTGCGGCACCTGGATGTTGCGCTGGATGCGGCGGTCGTCGGGCACCACGAAGCTGATCCCCGACTCGACCGTGTAGCGGCCGATCAGGCGGTTGAGGCGCCGCTCCAGCACCTCGACGATCGCGCCCTCGCGGCGGCCGCGGCGGTCCAGCCCGGTCACGCTGGCCATCGCGCGGTCGCCGTGCATGACCTTGCGCATCTCGCTCGGCGGCAGGAACAGGTCGTCGCCGGCGCCGGTGTCCGGGCGCAGGAAGCCGAAGCCGTCGGGATTGGCGATCACCGTGCCGGCGATCAGGTCCGCGCGCTCGACCGGCACGAAACCGCCGCGGCGGTTCTGCAGCAGTTGGCCGTCGCGCACCATCGCGCCCAGGCGCTTGCCCAGCGCGTCGAAGCGGTCCGGGGCGGTAAGCCCGAAGTGGTCGGCGATCGCCTCGGCGGTCTGCGGGCCGTCGCTCTCGGCCAGCCACAACAGGATCGCCTCGCGGCTGGCGATCGGATTGGCGTAGCGGTCGGCCTCGCGCTCGGCCTGCGGATCGTGGAAGACGGGCGCCGCGGACTTGCGCGAGCGCCGCGGCGCCTCGTGCTCGGCCGCGCCGCGGCCGGCCGCGCGCGGCGGCTCCGGCATCCACGGCGGCGGCGCATCGCCGCGGCCGCGCGCCTTGCCGGCCGATGCCTTCGATGCGCGTTGAGGGGTGGAAGACTTGCCGGGCTTGGCCGGCGCCTGGTCGCGGCGACCGCCGCGCTTGCTGGGTGTTTTCGCCATGGCCGCAGATGGTACAGGTCGGCCGCGCGCATCGGAGTGATGCGGTTGTCGTGCGCGGCGTAAAAAAGCGTTGACAAGGTCCGGGACGCAACGCAACATACGCGCCTGCCCCGATGCCCAGGTGGCGGAATTGGTAGACGCACTAGCTTCAGGTGCTAGCGGGGGCAACTCCGTGGAGGTTCGAGTCCTCTCCTGGGCACCACGCGATACGAAGGCGGTTCACGCAACTGCCGGCAACACGAAGAACCCCGCTCAGGCGGGGTTTTTTCGTTTGGCGCCGGCGTTGCGATGCATCGGGACGGCCGGCCGATCGGTGCCGGCGTCGCGGCCGTCGCCCGCCGCGTGCGCGCCGGCGGGCGCGATGCGCGACTGCGTCGGCGATCAGGTCTCCGGCGGCGCGCGGCCGCTCGCATCGTCGGTGCCGCGCCGGGCCGGGTTGCCTTCCGCCGCGCCCGGCTGCGCCTCGGGATCGTTGCGCTCGTCCTGATCGCGCTTGCCGGGATATTCGCCCGGTGCGCGCGGCACGTCCGGCGCACGCGTCTTCTCCAGCGGGCCGCGCGCCGGCGCGGGGGGCGGATGCTTGCCCATGTCGATGGCCTCCTGCGGAAACTGGCCGCACAGTGCCGCCCCGCGTGCGGGCACCGCGTGAGGAACGCCGCGCGCGCACGGCCGTGCGCGGCCGCGAGCGGCCGGCGCGGCCTACAATGCGGCGTTCGCGAGCCCGCCGCGCCCCGCCTGCCCGCCCGATCGCCATGTCCTCTTCCGTCGCGGCCGATTCGCTGCCGCCCCCCGCCGCGCCGCGCGCGGTGCGCCTGCGCCGGCTCGACGCGCTGGCCGCGCCGGTGCGCGGGCGGTTGCGCCTGGCCGGCGCCTGCACCGCGGTCGCCGGCTGGCTGCTGATCGCGCAGGCCGGCGCGATCGCCTGGGCGGTGCAGCGGGTGCTGGCGGACGGCGCCGATCCCGCGCTCGCGCTGCCGGCGCTGGCCGCGCTCGCGGCGGTGGGCACGCTGCGCGCGGGTCTCGCGTTCGCGGCGCGCCGCGCTGCGGATGCCGCCACGACCGCGCTGCGCGACGCGCTGCGGCGCCGGATCGCGCGCCGCCTGTTCGCCGCCGGCGCGCCCTGGCTGCGGCGCCAGCGCAGCGGTGCGCTCGGCGAACTCACCGGCGCCCACGTCGATGCGCTCGACGGCTACTTCGGCGGCTACCGGCTGGCGCGCGCGGAAACGCTGCTGGTGCCGCCGGCGATGCTGCTGGCCGCGTTCTGGGTGGACCCGATCGTCGGCCTGGTACTGCTGCTGACGCTGCCGCTGATCCCGCTGTTCATGATGCTGGTGGGCTGGAGCGCCGAGGCCGCCAGCCGGCGCCAGCTGCGCGCGCTGTCGCGCATGGGCGGGCATTTCGCCGACCGCCTGCGCGGCCTGGGCCTGATCCGCGTCTACGGCCGCGGCGACGCCGAGCTGGCCGGCGTGCGCGAAGCCGCCGAAGGGCTGCGCGAGCGCAGCATGAAGGTGCTGCGGATCGCCTTCCTGTCGTCGACGGTGCTGGAGTTCTTCGCCTCGGTCAGCGTGGCCGTGGTCGCGCTGTACCTGGGCCTGTCGTACCTGGGCATGATCGCGCTGCGCGACGCGCCGCCCACGCTGGGCGCCGGGCTGTTCCTGCTGCTGCTCGCGCCGGAGGTCCACGCGCCGCTGCGGCGCCTGGCCGCGCACTACCACGACCGCGCCGCGGCGCTGGCGGCGCTGGAGGAGATCGACGCCGCACTGGAGGCCGGCGACGACGCCGGGGCCCAGGACGCCGCGCGCGCGCAAGGCGCCGGCCGCGCGGCGCCGGCGGTGCGCATCGACGGGCTGTCGCTGCGCCACGCCGGCGCCGAACGCGATGCGGTGGCCGGCCTGTCGCTCGACATCGCCGCCGGCGAGTGCGTCGCCCTGGTCGGCCCCAGCGGCTGCGGCAAGAGCACGCTACTGGAAGCCATCGCCGGCTGGCTGCCGCCGCGGAGCGGGCGCATCGAGATCGCGCCGGCCGACGCGCGGATCGGCTACGTGCCGCAGCGGCCGTTCCTGTTCCACGGCAGCATCGCCGACAACCTGCGCCTCGCCCGGCCCGATGCCGACGACGCGGCGGTGCGCGCCGCCGCCGAGGCCGCGCAGGTCATGCGCTTCGCCGAGCGCCTGCCGGCCGGCCTCGACACCGTGGTCGGCGAGCGCGGCTTCGGCCTGTCCGGCGGCGAGGCGCGACGCATCGCGCTGGCGCGCGTGTTCCTGCGCGATCCCGCGCTGTTGCTGCTCGACGAGCCGACCGCCTTCCTCGATCCGGAGACCGAGCGGTGCGTGCTGGAGGCGCTGGCCGCGTTCGCGCGCGGGCGCACGGTGCTGATGGCGACCCACAGCGCGGCGGCGCTCGCCATCGCCACGCGCGTGGCGACGTTGCCGGCGGCGACTGCGCACGGAGCGCCGCCATGAGCCGCGCCGCGACGGGCGCCCTCGGCGTGTTCGCACGGCACCGCGGCGCGATCGCGCTGGCGGTGGCGCTGCTGTGCCTGACGCTCGCCGCCGGCAGCGGCCTGCTCGCGCTGTCGGGCCACTTCCTGACCGCCGCGGCGCTGGCGGCGGGGCTGGCCGGCTTCGACTTCTTCGGCCCTTCGGCCGGCATCCGCGCACTGACCTTCGCCCGCATCGCCTCGCGCTACGGCGAGAAGCTGTTCGGCCACGACGTGACCCTGCGGGTGGCGCGCGACCTGCGCGCGTGGTTCTTCGCCCGCGCGCTGCCGCTGGCCCCGCTCGGCCTGGGCCGCGAGCGCACCGGCGACCTGCTGGCGCGGCTGGTCGCCGACATCGAGGCCGCCGATGGCCTGCTGGTACGCGCCCTGGGCCCGCTGCTGGCGCTGATGCTGCTCGCCGCCGGCACGCTGGTCGCGATCGCCTTCGTGCTGCCGGCCGCCGCGCTGTGCTTGGCGCTCGCGGCGCTGGCGATCGGCGCCGGCGTGCCGCTGGCCATCGGTTGGGGCGCGCGCGGGGCCGAGCGCGCGCGGGCGCGGGCGCGCTCGGTCTTCCGCCAGGGCCTGCAGGAGGATCTCGACGGCGCGGCCGACCTCCTCGCGCTGGACGCCGTGGGCGACCGGCTGGCGCGCCTGGACGCGGATTCGGGCGCCCTGGCCGGGTGCGAATCGCGGTTGCAGCGGCGGCTGTCCTGGGCGGGCCTGGTGCATGGCCTGGTCGCCGCCGCGACGCTGCCGCTCCTGCTGTGGCTGCTGTTCGACGCCCACCACGCCGGCGCGATCGGCGCGCCGGCCGCGGCCGCGGTGCTGTTCGCCGGCATCGCGCTGCTGGAAGCCGCCGCCGGCGCCGGCCTGGCCTGGCAGTCGCTGCGTTCGGCGCGTGCATCGCTGCGCCGGCTCGACGACATCGCCCTGCGCGCGCCGGCCGCGGCCGAGCCGGAGGCCCCGGTCGCGCTGCCGGCCGACGGCACGCTGGCACTGTCGGGCGTGCGCTTCGACTGGGGCGGCGCGGCGCCGCGCGCGGTGCTCGACGGCATCGACCTGGCGCTGCCGCCCGGCCGCCGGATCGCCATCGCCGGCGACAGCGGCGCCGGCAAGTCCTCGCTGCTGGCGCTGCTGCTGCGCCTGCGCGACCCGGACGGCGGCCGCATCGCCTTCGGCGGCGTGGACCTGCGCGAGGCGGCCAGCGCCGACTGGCACCGGCGCCTGGCCTGGCTGCCGCAGGATGCGCCGGTGTTCGCCGGCAGCGTGCGCGAGAACCTGCGCCTGGGCGATCCGGCCGCCGACGACGCGCGGCTGTGGGCGGTGCTGGAGGCCGTGCGGCTGGCGGATACGGTGCGCGCCCTGCCCGGCGGCCTCGACGGCTGGATCGGCGAGAGCGGCGCCAGCCTGTCCGGCGGCCAGGCGCGGCGCCTGGCGCTGGCGCGCGCGCTGTTGCGCGATGCGCCGATCCTGCTGCTGGACGAGCCCACCGAGGGCCTGGACGTCGATACCGCGCACGCGCTGCTGCGCGACGTCGCGCGCCTGGCCGAAGGCCGCAGCCTGCTATTGATCAGCCACGACGCGCTGCCGCCGGGCCTGGTGCACGCGCGCTACCGCCTGCGCGACGGCCGGCTCGCGGAGGAATAGGCGCTCGCGCGGCGGCCGGCGCCGCGGCACGGATGGATCAGGCGGCGGCGAAACCCGCCAGCAGCCGCAGCCGGTCCGGGGCGTGCAGCTCGATATGGTGCGGGTCCTCGAAGCGCACCACGTCCTCGCGCTTGAGCCGGGTGAAGCTGCGGCTGACGGTCTCCACCGTCAGGCCCAGGTGATCGGCGATGTCGGCGCGCGTCATCGGCAGCTCGACCCGCGACGGCTCGCCGCCGCGCTGGCGCTGCCGCTGCGACATGTCCAGCAGGAACCCGGCCAGGCGCTCGAGCGGCGTCATCCGCGCCAGGCTCATCAGCGAGGAGCGCGCGGCGTCGAGCTCGCTGCAGGCCTGGCCCAGCAGGCCGGATTCCAGCTCGGGGTGACGCTCGCACAGTGCGCGCATGTCCGTCAGCGAGAACACGCACATCGCGCAGTCGGTCACCGCCTCCAGCGTATGCCGGTGGTGGGAATCGCCGGTCAGGCCGATGAAATCGCCGGGCATCAGGAAGCCGGCCACCAGGCGGCGGCCGTCGGGCAGCAGGCGCACCCGCCGCATCATGCCGTGGGTCATGGTGTAGACCTCGCGCCTGGGGGTGCCTTCGCGCACCAGGGTGGCGCCGGCGGGCAGCCGCAGCTGCCCGGCGCTGGCTTCCAGCACATACGTCAGGTCTTCCGGCAGCGAGGCACATACCGCGAGCGGGCGCGCCAGGCATCCCGCGCAGCCGTCGTGCGGCTTGCGCCGCATCGTCTCCGGCGCGCGTCGCTGTCCTTCGGCGGTCGCCGACCGCGGACTCATGCGGGAACTCATACTCGCTCGCGGCTTCCTGTTTCCGGCCCATGGTACTCCAGCCGCCGCCCACGCCCCCTACACGCCTTCACATCGCGACGGGTGCGCCCCCGGCCGGCCCGGAACCTCTAAAATCGCCGTTTTCCCCCATGCCGCACCCGATGACCGACTCCGTCCGCCCCGTCTTCCACGGCTTCGAGCAGATCCCGCTGCGCGAGTACGCCGAGCGCGCCTACCTCGACTACTCCATGTACGTGGTGCTCGACCGCGCCCTGCCCTTCGTCGGCGACGGCCTGAAGCCGGTGCAGCGGCGCATCGTCTACGCCATGAGCGAACTGGGTCTCAACGCCGCGGCCAAGCCGAAGAAGTCCGCGCGCACCGTGGGCGACGTGATCGGCAAGTACCACCCGCACGGCGACAGCGCCTGCTACGAGGCGATGGTGCTGATGGCGCAGCCGTTCTCCTACCGCTACCCGCTGATCGACGGCCAGGGCAACTTCGGCTCCAGCGACGACCCGAAGTCCTTCGCGGCCATGCGCTACACCGAGTCGCGGCTGACCCCGATCGCCGAGGTGCTGCTGGGCGAACTGGCGCACGGCACGGTGGACTGGACCGCGAACTTCGACGGCACGCTGGAGGAGCCGGCCTGGCTGCCGGCGCGCGTGCCCCACCTCCTGCTCAACGGCACCACCGGCATCGCAGTGGGCATGGCCACCGATGTGCCGCCGCACAACCTCAACGAGGTGGTCAGCGCCTGCGTGCGCCTGCTCGACGACCCGGACGCCAGCGTGCGCGACCTGTGCGAGCACGTGCGCGGCCCGGATTATCCCACCACCGCCGAGATCATCACCCCGGCCGCGGACCTGATCGCGCTGTACGAGACCGGCAACGGCGCGATCCGCGCCCGCGCCACCTGGATCCGCGAGGGCCAGAACATCGTGGTCACCGCGCTGCCGCACCAGGTCTCGCCGAGCAAGGTCATCGAGCAGATCGCGGCGCAGATGCGGGCCAAGAAGCTGCCCTGGCTGGAGGACATCCGCGACGAGTCCGACCACGCCAACCCCACCCGCATCGTGCTGGTGCCGCGCTCCAGCCGCGTCGATGCCGAGCAGCTGATGGGCCACCTGTTCGCCACCACCGACCTCGAGCGCAGCTATCGCGCCAACTTCAACGTGATCGGCCTGGACGGCCGGCCGCAGGTGAAGAACCTGAAGATGCTGCTGGCCGAGTGGCTGCAGTTCCGCGCCGACACCGTCACCCGCCGCCTGCAGCACCGGCTGGACAAGGTCGAGCGGCGCCTGCACCTGCTGGAGGGCCTGCTGGTGGCCTTCCTCAACCTGGACGAGGTGATCCGCATCATCCGCACCGAGGACGAACCCAAGCCGGCGCTGATCGCGCGCTTCGGGCTGTCCGAGGACCAGGCCGAGTACATCCTCGAGACCCGCCTGCGCCAGCTGGCGCGGCTGGAGGAAATGAAGATCCGCGGCGAGCAGGACGAGCTGGCCGCCGAGCGCGAGCGACTGATCGGCATCCTCGGCAGCAAGGCCAAGCTGAAGAAGCTGATCAAGGACGAGCTGCTGGCCGACGCCAAGAAGTACGGCGACGCCCGCCGTTCGCCGCTGGTGGCGCGCGAGGCCGCGCAGGCGCTGGCCGAGACCGATCTGGTCCCGAGCGAGCCGGTCACCGTGGTGCTCAGCGCCAAGGGCTGGGTGCGCGCGGCCAAGGGCCACGACGTCGATGCCGCGTCGCTGTCCTACCGCGAGGGCGACCAGTTGCTGGCCGCGGTGCGCGGGCGCAGCACGCAGGCGGTGGCGTTCCTGGACTCGGCCGGACGCAGCTACTCGACCGTCGCCCACAGCCTGCCCTCCGCGCGCGGCAACGGCGAGCCGCTGACCGGCCGCTTCTCGCCGGCCGCCGGCGCCTCGTTCCAGGCGCTGGCCACCGGCGACGCGGACACGCGGCTGGTGCTGGCCTCCTCGCAGGGCTACGGCTTCGTGACCCGATTCGAGAACCTGGTCGGCCGGCAGAAGGCCGGCAAGGCGATGCTGAGCCTGTCGCCGGGCGCCGGGGTGCTGCAGCCCGCGCCGCTGACCGGGCAGGACGGAGAGCGCATCGTCGCGGTCACCAGCGCCGGCCACCTGCTCGCCTTCCCGGTCGCCGAGCTGCCCGAGCTCGATCGCGGCAAGGGCAACAAGATCATCGAGATCCCCAAGGCCAAGCGCGGCACCGAACGCGTGGTGGCGGTCGCGGTGGTGGCGCCCTCGGCCACGCTGCAGGTCCGCTCCGGCGCGCGCACGATGTCGCTGTCCTATCGCGAACTGGAGCCGTACCTGGGCGCGCGCGGCAGCCGCGGCGGCCTGCTGCCGCGCGGCTGGCAGAAGGTGGAGGCGCTGCATGTCGAGTGAGCGCCCGCTCGCGCCGCGCGCGCGCAGGGAGGCCTGATGGACCCCTCCTTCTGGCACCAGCGCTGGGCCGAAGGCCGCATCGGCTTCCACCAGGCGACGGCCTCGCCGCTGCTCGCCCGCCACTGGCCCGCGCTCGACCTGCCCCCGGGCAGCCGGGTGTTCGTGCCGCTGTGCGGCAAGTCGCTCGACATGGCCTGGCTGGCCGAACAGGGCCACGAGGTCTTCGGCGTGGAGCTGTCGGCGCTGGCGGTGACGCAGTTCTTCGCCGAACGCGGGCTCGAACCGGAGGTGCGCGAAAGCCCGGCCGGCACCCACTACCGCGCCGGCCCCTACGAACTGCTGTGCGGCGACGCCTTCGCGCTGGGCGCCGAGCTGCTGGCCGACTGCGCCGGCGTCTACGACCGCGCCGCGCTGATCGCGCTGCCGCCGGACATGCGCGCGCTCTACGCCGACACCTGCTGGCGGCGCCTGCCGCCGCACTGCCGCGGCCTGCTGATCACGCTCGAGTACCCGCAGGCCGAGCGCGCCGGACCGCCATTCTCGGTGGAGGCACCCGAGGTCCAGCTGCTGTTCGGCGCCGAGTGGTCGCCGGCGCTGCTCGAACGCCGCGACATCCTCGACCGCGAGCCCGGCTTCGGCACGAGCGCGCTGTCCACCTGCGCCTGGCGGCTGGAACGGCAGGACTGAGCCGGCCCGAGGGCGTCGTTCGCGACCGCCCTCGGCGAAGAAGGGCGCCGCCCTACCTCGCTTCCTCGCAGAAGCGCTCGCGGTACTCCAGCGCCTTGGGCATCAGCGCCTGCAGGTTCTGGATGCGGGTGCCCGGATTGGGATGGGTGGACGAGAACTCCGGCGGCGCCTGGCCGCCGCTGGCCTCCCCCATCCGCTCCCACAGCGGCACCGCCTCGCGCGGGTCGAAGCAGGCGGCCGCGGCCAGCATCAGCCCGACCTCGTCGGCCTCGGTCTCGTGCTTGCGCGCATAGGGCAGCAGGTAGCCGTAGCCCATCGCCGCCATCACCATCTGCTGCTGTTGCGGATCCATGCCGCTCATGGCGCCGGCCATCTGCCCGACCTGGCTCAAGCGCTGCTGCGCCATGCGCTGGGCGCCGTGCCGCAACAGCGCGTGCGCGATCTCGTGCCCCATCACCACCGCCATCGCGTTCTCGTTCTGCGCCACCGGCACCAGCCCGGTGTAGACCGCCATCTTGCCGCCGGGCAGGCAGAACGCGTTGGCCTGATCGGACTCGATCACGTTGACCTCCCACTCGAAGGTCTGCGAAAAGCGCGTCGGCTGCATGCCGTGCTCGGCCGCCAGCGCCGCCTCCACCACATCGACCTTGGCGATCAACCGGTCGGCGATGCCGCGGATCTCCTGCGAGATCGGCAACGACGGATCCACCGGCCGCTCCTGCGACAGGATCTCCTGATACGCCTGCAGTCCCAGCGCCTTCTCGTCGTCCGCCGACAGGCTGCGGTCGATCAGCACCGTCTGCCCGGTGACCGGATCCTCGGTGCGGTTGGAGAAGTAGTAGTACGCGCCGTAGGCCGCGAACAGCAGCAGCACCCCGATCCGCAGCCCACCGACCCGGCGCCGCCCGCGCCCCGGGGAAGACGGCGCCTGGCGCCCGAACGGATCCTGTCTCATGTGCGATCTCCGGCAGCGGGAATGCGGCGCGGCGGCGCGCAACAACCGCCCTGCGCGCCACCACCGGACCGCACGACGGCGGCCCGGCGGCATCATAAACCCGCGCGGCGGGCTGCGCTTCGGTTGGTTGCCGCCATACCGGCGGAGCGCACTTCCGCACACCCCGCAGGGCGGCCCGTCCTGCGAACGTGCTGCATGGTCGCCCGGACTTGAGCTCGTTGTGCAGCCCGACGCCCCCTGCTCGGCGAAGCGTTTGCGCTACAACGACACGGCCGGGTGACTGACCCCGAAGGGTCGCGCCACCGCGCTGTTGGTCTCGCCATCGGCCAGACGCAGGATCATCCGCGCACGACGCGACAACACGGCCGGAAGGCTTTGCGGACGATTGATCGGCTCAAACTGCTTCCGGCCCTGCGTCGTGCTCGTCAACTCGACTGGAGACCACCCAGCGATACGTGCCCCCAGTGCCAAGCATACTGCTTGGACCACGCAAGAATGGAAATTTACATACGGGAACCCGCACTAGCACATCACATCCAACACTTCATCCACATCTGAAATATGCAAAGCATCAAATATTTCCTCAGCATTCTCCGCCTGGCGGACGAAAGTAATTGCGCGACCAAAATCTGACACCCGATCAAATGTCGGGTCCGCCTTAAGCTGATCAACTTGAAGCACCCGAGCAATAATTTCCTTAATATCAGACACCCCAACCTTAGCCTCATCCAGCGCAACATCAATTGAATAAGCGCCGGTGAGCGCGCTCAGCAATTCCCCCCCCAAGTAGAGCCATAATACCCAGATATTCTAATATCCAGGATCTCCTGAATTTCACCAGCCCTTGAAATCAGGAGGGCGCCCTTGTTGCGCATTATTTCCTTCCTGCTTCCTTGCGCGACGCGCAAGGCGCGCGTACTCATTGGAAATGCCAGAGCCTGTTCCCTCTGGACATACAAAAAAACGCTAGCATGAGCATCCACAATTACCACTCCCATCCGGGGCCAGGATGGACGCAGCACCGCCCACCGCAACTTCGGGCACCCAACTTGGAGCCCCGAGGGGTGCCAAATGACGACGCCCCAACCAGTTATTGAATTTAGATGATATCGGATTAGTGTTCCAGGTATGCGAGCCTGCCGCCTTGAACTTGAAGGCACCCTTGAGCAGCCCGTTTAGCAACCCACCACCGAGCATACTTAATCCCACTTGCCCCCAGTTTACGCAAGCAATGCTTCCTCCATTTTGGTAAAGCTGGATGGCTAAGTCGGCTGCCGCAAATGCTACGCCCCAAGCAAATCCCCCTGTAGGATCAGTCAAGCTGACCGGATCGCCAAATACATAGGCGTAGATGTTCAAGTCACCGGCGGCTAGCCCAATCGGATCCTCACTGACGAACCGTCCCACCCCCGGGTGGTAGTACCGGGCCCGGTAGTAGTACAGCCCGCTCGCGTCCTGCTCGCGGCCGGTGTAGCGGTACGGATTCTGGACCGTGGCATTGGCCGGATGCGTGCCGCCGTAGGGATCGTAGTCGTAGCTCTGAACAATGCTCCCCGTGCCATCGGTCAACGCCCGCGTGCTGCCCAGGGCGTCGGTCAGGAAGTAGTGGCGGTTCGCACCCGAACCTCTCGCGTAGCGTTCGTCGATGTTGAGACCTGCCAGGATCGGGACGACGGTC
>NZ_JAAN01000023.1 GCF_000559025.1 Luteimonas huabeiensis HB2
TGCGGCGTGCCCCCATCCGCCTTCGGCACCTTCCCCCGCTCGCGGGGGAAGGAAAATCAGGATGGTCCCCGCTCGCGGGGGAAGGGAAAAACGGAGTGCTCCCCGCTCGCGGGGGAAGGGAAAAACAAGGTGCTCCGCCGCTTACGCCGAGTGCCGATACCGCCTAGTACTCGCGCGGGACGCGCTCGTTGAGGCCGACCAGGATCTCGTAGGGGATCAGGCCGGCGGTCTCGGCCAGCGCCTCCACCCGGATTTCCGCCTCGCCCTGGCGGCCGATCAGCACCACCTCGTCCTCGTTCCAGGCGCTGTCGCTGCCGATGTCGACCATGAACTGATCCATGCACACCCGGCCCACGATCGGATAGGCGCGGCCGCCGATCAGCACCCGCCCGCGCGAGGACAGCGCGCGCGGGAAACCGTCGCCGTAGCCGATCGGCACGGTCACCACCCGGGTATCGGCCGGCGGCGCCCAGGTCGCGCCGTAGCTCACCGGCCGGCCTGCGCGCACGACCTTGAAGTACACCACCCGCGAGACCAGCGACAGCGCCGGCCGCACCGGGATCGTCGGCCGCGAGGCCGGAGCCGGCAGCACCCCGTAGAGCACGATGCCCGGCCGCACCAGGTCCAGGTGCGTCTCGGGAAAATGCAGCACGCCGCCGGAGTTGGCCAGATGACGCAGCGGCATCGGCGCGCCGAGGCGGTCGAAGTGCGCGCAGGCGTCGAGGAAGCGCGCCAGCTGCACGGCGGTCATCGGCGAGGCGGGATCGTCGGCGCAGGCCAGGTGCGAGTAGATGCCCTTCACCTCGCACCAGCGCGAGGCCACCGCGGCCTCGACGAAGGGACCGGCGGAATCGTGGTGCACGCCGATCCGCTCCATCCCGGTGTCGATCTTGAGGTGCACCGCCGCGCGCCGCCCGGCCGATTCCGCCGCGGCCTCGACCTGCCGCAGCTTGTCGACGGAGGACACGGTGATCTCGAGGTCGTGGGCGAGGAACTGCGCGACCTGCGGGCCGTAGATGCCGCCCAGCACCAGGATCGGGGCGCGCACGCCGGCGCGGCGCAGGGCCACGCCCTCCTCCAGGAAGGCCACGCCGAACCGGTCCACGCCGCAGGCTTCCAGCCGCCGCGCCACCGGCACCAACCCGTGCCCGTAGGCGTTGGCCTTGACGATGGCCATCACCGGCACCCGCACGTGGGCGCGGATCGCCTCCAGGTTGCCGGCCAGGCGGTCGAGATCGACCAGGATGCGGGTCGGGCGCTGGGCGGAGGCGACGCTCATCGGCGCGGCGCCGCGCGGACAGGACGGGACGGGGGTGCGGAACGGCTCATGGCCCGGGCATTGTAGGGCGCGGGCGCTATTCGAAGCTGCCCATCATGTCGTTGGCGAGGTTGTCGAAGCGGGTGTACTCGCCGAAGAAGCGCAGCTTGAACGAGCCGGTGGGACCGTTTCGGTGCTTGCCGATGATGATCTCGGCCAGGCCCTTGTCCGGCGAATTCTCCTTGTTGTAGTACTCGTCGCGGTAGATGAAGACGATCATGTCCGCGTCCTGCTCGATCGCGCCGGATTCGCGCAGGTCGGCCATCACCGGGCGCTTGTCGGTGCGCGATTCCAGCGAGCGGTTGAGCTGCGACAGCGCGATCACCGGCACGTTGAGCTCCTTGGCCAGGCCCTTGAGCGAGCGCGAGATCTCCGAGATCTCGGTGGCGCGGTTCTCGCTGTTGCCGGGCACCTGCATCAGCTGCAGGTAGTCGATCACCACCAGCCCGAGGTCGTACTCGCGCTTGAGCCGGCGCGCCTTGGCCCGCAGCACCTCCGGCGACAGGCCGGGGGTGTCGTCGATGAAGATCTTCGACTCCTTCAGCATGCGGATCGCGCTGGTGACCCGGCTCCAGTCCTCGTCCTCGAGCTGGCCGGTGCGCAGGCGGGTGGCGTTGATGCGGCCGTTGGAGGAGATCAGGCGCAGCGCCAGCTGGCTGGCCGACATTTCCATCGAAAACACCGCCACCGCCTTCTTCGACTTCAGCGCCGCGTACTCGGCGATGTTGAGCGCGAAGGTGGTCTTGCCCATCGCCGGGCGCGCGGCCAGGATCAGCAGGTCGGTCGGCTGCAGGCCCGAGGTCATCTCGTCGAAGGCGTCGTAGCCGGTGGGCAGGCCGGTGATGCCCTCGCCGTTGGCGAAGCGGGTCTGCAGGATGTCGAAGGCCTCGGCCATGGCCTTGTTGATCGCGGTGAAGTCGGTGCGCCCGCGCGCGCCCGCC
Organism: Luteimonas huabeiensis HB2; assembly: GCF_000559025.1. Taxonomy (GTDB): domain Bacteria; phylum Pseudomonadota; class Gammaproteobacteria; order Xanthomonadales; family Xanthomonadaceae; genus Luteimonas; species Luteimonas huabeiensis. Next base: position 2,260 of record NZ_JAAN01000023.1, read on the forward strand.
TCGGCGATGGCGAAGACCTCCTGCTCGGCCTTGGCCAGGATCTCGCTGGAATCGCGGCCATCGGGCTGGAAGCCGTCGTTGACGATCCCGGTGCCGACCTCGATGAGCTGCCGCAGCACCGCCTTGTCGCGCACGATCTCGGCATAGGCGCGGATGTTGGCGGCCGAGGGCGTGGTGCTGGCCAGCTCCACCAGGTAGGCGCCGCCGGCGACCTGCTCGGCCAGGCCCTGCGACTCGAACCACTCGCCCAGGGTCACCGCGTCGAACGGCCGGTTGCGCTCGGCCAGTTCGCGGATCGCGCGGTAGATGAGCTGATGGTCGCGGCGATAGAAATCGGGCTCGACCAGCATGTCGGCGATGCGGTCGAACGCCTCGGGCGCGAGCATCAGCCCGCCCAGCACCGCCTGCTCGGCCTCCACCGATTGCGGCGGCACCCGGAGCTGATCGATGCGCGCGTCGTCGCGCGGATCCTGGCTGGCGCTATGGCCGAAGCGTTGACGGGCGGACATCGTGGGCGGAGTCTCCGGGAGCGGCGAACGGCGTGCGTGCGCGCCATGCTAGGACCGGCGCCTGTGGGCACGCGATGGAACAAGCTGTGGATAACATCGGTGTCTGCATAGCCCGGCCGGATCTCGTCGGCCGAGACTGCGGACACCGGGGCCGGAAACGACGCGGGCGCCCGAGGGCGCCCGCGTCGAGACGGCACGGCTGGCGCGGATCAGACCGCGACGGCCTCCGGCTCGATGACCACCTTCACCTGGGCCTCGACGTCGGCGTACAGGTGCACGGTGACCTCGTACTCGCCCACGTGGCGGAGCGGGCCTTCGCCCATCACCACCTCGGACTTGTGGATCTCGACGCCGGCCTGGGCCGACAGCGCCTCGGCGATGTCGCGCGGACCGACCGAGCCGTACAGCTTGCCTTCGCTGGAGGCGTTGGCCTTCAGCGAGACGGTGACGTCCTGGATCTTGGCAAGACGCTCGGCCGCCTCGTCGAACTGGGCCTTGGCCTTGGCCTCGTACTCGGCGCGGCGGGCCTCGAACTCGGCCAGGTTGGCGGCGGTGGCCGGCACGGCCTTGCCCTGCGGGACCAGGTAGTTGCGACCGTAGCCCGGCTTGACGTTGACCTTGTCGCCGAGGTTGCCGAGGTTGGTGACCTTCTGCAGAAGGATCAGCTGCATGAGAATCTCTCCGTATTCGTTAGCGACGCCGGCGGCGCCGCAACGGGGGCTGTCCGAATCGGACGCATGGATCGGCGTACCACACCCGGCCCGCGCAGGCGCGGACCGGGCGCGGCATCACACGTTGTGGTTGTCGGTGTACGGGATCAGCGCCAGGAAGCGCGCGCGCTTCACCGCGGTGGCCAGCTGGCGCTGGTAGCGCGACTTGGTCCCGGTGATGCGGCTGGGCACGATCTTGCCGTTCTCGGTGATGTTCTGGCGCAGGGTGTTGAGATCCTTGTAGTCGATCTCCTTCACGCCCTCGGCGGTGAACTTGCAGTACTTGCGGCGACGGAAGAACTTGGACATGGACGGTCTCCTCAGGCGGCTTCGGCGGTGTCGTCTTCGGCCTTCTCGGCCTTGCCGGCATCGTCGCCGGTCCCTTCGTCGTCGCGGCGGCGACGCTCGCTGCGCTCGGGCTTCTCGTCCTTGTTCTTCATGATCAGCGACTGCTCGGTGATCGCCTCGTCGCGGCGGATCACCAGGTGGCGCAGGATCGCATCGTTGAAGCGGAAGGTCTCGACCAGCTCGTTGAGCACCGACTGGTCGGCCTCGACGTTGAACATGACGTAGTGGGCCTTGACCAGGTTGTTGATCGGATAGGCCAGCTGGCGGCGGCCCCAGTCCTCGAGACGGTGCACCTTGCCGTTGCCGCCCTCGACGATCGAGGTGTAGCGCTCGATCATGGCGGGCACCTGCTCGCTCTGGTCCGGATGGACCAGGAACACGATTTCGTAGTGACGCATGGGTTGTCCTTTCGGTTATCGGCCGCCGGCCGGCGGCCCGGATAGCCCCCCGACGGCGGCCGTGCCGGCGCGGTGGGGCAAGGGCTCCCGGCGCCGGAGCGCAGGGAGCCGGGCATTCTGGCAGAGATGGCCTGGCGCGGCAAGGCGGCCCGCCCGTCCGCGCCCTGCGCGGCGGCGCCGATGCGATCCCCCGGCGAGGCCTGGCGCGTCGCCAGGGTCGGCCGCCGCGCTCAGCGGTGCGCCTGGTCCGTGGTGAAGCTCTCGCCGCAGCCGCACTCGGCGGCCGCGTTCGGGTTGCGGAACACGAACTCGTGGTTCAGGCCCTTCTGCGCGAAATCGATCTCGGTGCCGTCGACCATCGGCTGGCTCACGGCATCGACGTAGACGCGAATGCCGTCCTGCTCGGTGATCGCATCGCCCGGGCGTTCCTCGTGGGCGAGGTCGACCACGTAGCCCCAGCCGGAGCAGCCGGTGCGGGTCACGCCGAAGCGGATGCCCAGCGCGCCGGGGGTCGAGGCGACGAAGCGGCGGGCGCGTTCGAGGGCGGCGGGAGCGAGATGGACGGCCATGCGGGAATTGTAGCGCCGGTGCGGAGGAAGGGATGCCGGAGCGGACGCCGCGACGGCGGACTCCGGTAGACTGCTGCGTTCCGATATCGGTTTCCCCTGCACGGAATTCAAGGCATGACGACGGTGAGCGTGGCGCAGGCGCTGGCGGGCAAGATCCCCGAGGGCGGCGAGGTGACGGTACGCGGCTGGGTGCGCACCCGGCGCGATTCCAAGGCGGGCCTGAGCTTCGTCAACGTCAGCGACGGTTCCGGCTTCCACCCGATCCAGGTGGTCGCGCCCGCCTCCCTGCCCAACTACGACACCGAGGTGAAGCGCCTGACCGCCGGCTGCTCGGTGATCGCGCGCGGCACGCTGGTGCGTTCGCAGGGCCAGGGCCAGCAATTCGAGATCCAGGCCGAGGCGGTCGAGGTGGTGGGCTGGGTGGACGACCCGGAGACCTATCCGATCCAGCCCAAGGCGCATTCGCTGGAGTTCCTGCGCGAGGTCGCGCACCTGCGCCCGCGCACCAACCTGTTCGGCGCGGTCACCCGCATCCGCGACTGCCTGGCCAAGGCGGTGCACCGCTACTTCCACGAGCACGGCTACTACTGGATCAGCACCCCGATCATCACCACCTCCGACGCCGAGGGCGCCGGGCAGATGTTCCGGGTCTCCACCCTGGACCTGGCCAACCTGCCGCGCGGCGACGACGGCGAGGTCGACTTCTCACGCGACTTCTTCGGCCGCGAGGCCTTCCTCACCGTGTCGGGCCAGCTCAACGTCGAGGGCTACTGCCTGGCGCTGTCGAAGGTCTACACCTTCGGCCCGACCTTCCGCGCCGAGAACAGCCACACCACCCGCCACCTGGCCGAGTTCTGGATGATCGAGCCGGAGATCGCCTTCGCCGACCTGGCCGAGGACGCGCGGGTGGCCGAGGACTTCCTGAAGTACCTGTTCCGCGCGGTGCTCGACGAGCGCGCCGACGACATGGCCTTCATCGCCGAACGCGTGCAGACCGACGCGATCGCGCGGCTGGAGAAGTTCGTCAACGCACCGTTCGAGCGCATCGAGTACACCGAGGCGGTCGAACTGCTGCGCAACTCCGGGCAGAAGTTCGAGTTTCCCGCCGAATGGGGCCTGGACCTGCAGACCGAGCACGAGCGCTGGCTGACCGAGCAGCACGTGGGCCGGCCGGTGGTGGTGACCAACTACCCCGAGCACATCAAGGCCTTCTACATGCGCCTGAACGACGACGGTCGCACGGTCGCGGCGATGGACGTGCTGGCGCCGGGCATCGGCGAGATCATCGGCGGCTCGCAGCGCGAGGAGCGCCTGGACGTGCTGGACGCGCGCATGGCGCAGTTCGGCCTGGACCGCGAGCACTACGGCTGGTACCGCGACTTCCGCCGCTACGGCACCGTCCCGCACGCCGGCTTCGGCCTCGGCTTCGAGCGCCTGGTGGTCTACGTCTGCGGCCTGTCCAACATCCGCGACGCGATCCCCTACCCGCGCGCGCCGGGGCTGGCGGAGTTCTGATGGACCGCAGGCGCCAGAGATCGGGGGCCAGGGACCAGGGGCCAGGATTCGACTCGCGCGGGTCGCGCCTGCAGTCCCCCGGCTTCCGACCTCTGCCCTCCGGCCCCCGCACCCCATGATCCTGTTCTTCGCCCTGGTCTTCTTCGGCGTCGCCATCGGCGGCGCCTGCGCCTTCGCGATCTTCTGGCCGCTGTCGCTGGTGCACCTGCGCGAGCGCGACCCCGCGCTGCGCGCGCGCCTGGGCGAACACGCCTTCCTGAGCCCCGCCGCGCTGCGCTGGCTGCTGTCCGGCGGCTACCGCGAGGTGCCCGACCGCAGCTTCACCGGCCTGGCCACGCCGGCCCGCATCGCCCTGGTGGTGACCTTGTGCGGGCTTGCGCTGGCCGCGATGATGGCGCTTTGGTCCCTGAGCTGAACGCCCCGATGCCCGATCGCGACACCCGCAACCCCGCCGATGCCCGCAGCTACGACGAATGGTGGCTGGCCACGCTCGGCCGTACCGTCGTGTGGGCGCGCTTGCGCGTGCGCGAGGGCGGCACGGCGGAAGTGTTCGACAGCGACGGCAATACCCTCTCCTACGACAGCGAGGACAGCGCCCGCGCGGCGCTGCTGGACGCGGAGTACGTGGGCTACGACGGCCTCGACGAGGACGATGCGCTGGCGCGCGGCTTCTCGCTGGACGAACTGGCGCCGCCGCAGGGCCAGGACGAGGCGCGCCTGCGCCCGCAGATGGTCCGCCAGCTCGCCGGCGGCCGCGCCTGAGTCGCGGCCCGCGGGCATGCACGTCCCGGCCGCGTTCGCCGTCACGGATCCCGCCGCGCTGGACGCGCTGTTCGCGGCCGCGCCCTTCGTCACCCTGGTCACCGTCGGCGCCGACGGCGCGCCTTGCGCCACCCAGTTGCCGGTGCTGTACCGCCGCGAGGGCGAGGCCGTGCGCATCGAGGGCCACTGGGCGCGGGCGAACCCGCAGTGCGCCCATGCGGGTCCGGCGCTGCTGATCGTGCACGGGCCGCAGGCCTACGTCTCACCGGGCTGGTATCCGGACAAGGAGGCCGCCGCGCGGGTGCCGACCTGGAACTACGCCACCGCGCACCTGCACGGCGCGCTCGAACGCTTCGACGACGAGGCGGGGCTGGCCGACCTGCTGGTCCGCACCAGCGCGGTCTTCGAGGCGCGCGCGGGCGGCGACTGGGCGTTCGATCCGTTCGAGCCGCGGTTCCGGCGCCAGCTCGCGGGGATCGTCGGCTTCCGCTTCGCGCCCTCGCGCATCGAGGTCAAGCACAAGCTCGGCCAGAACCACCCGACCGCCAACCGCGCCGCGGTGGCCGCGGCGCTGGCGTCCGGCGATGCGCAGGCGCGCGCGGTCGCGGCGATGATGCGCAACGACGGCGCGGCAGCCGGCGCCTGAACGACACAGGAGACCCGCATGGACCTCGACCTCACCGGCAAGCACGCGCTCGTCTGCGGCGCCTCCGAAGGCATCGGCCGCGCCGCCGCGCACGAACTGGCCCTGCTCGGCGCCGCCGTCACCGTGCTGGCGCGCCGCGAGGCGGTGCTGCGCGAAGTCGCCGCGGCCCTGCCGGCCGCGCACGGCCAGCGCCACGACGTCTGCGCGGCCGACTTCGCCGACACCGACGCGCTGCGCGCCACGCTGGAAACGCGGGTCGCCGCGCGCCCGGTCGACATCCTGGTCAACAACACCGGCGGCCCGCCCGGCGGCAGCGCGCACGCGGCCGCCGCCGACGACTACCTGGACGCCTTCCGCCGCCACCTGATCGCCGGCCAGGTCCTGGTGCAGGCGGTGCTGCCGCAGATGCGCGCCCGCCGCTGGGGCCGCATCGTCAACGTGGTCTCGACCTCGGTGCGCGAGCCGATCCCGGGCCTCGGCGTGTCCAACACCGTGCGCGGCGCGGTCGCCGGCTGGGCGAAGACGCTCTCGCGCGAGCTCGGGCCCGACGGCATCACCGTCAACAACGTCCTGCCCGGCTACACCGAGACCGGACGGCTGGCGCAGATCGTGCGCGACCGCGCCGCGCGCGAGCGCCGCGACGAGGCCGCCGTGCGTGCCGACATGCAGGCCGGGGTGCCGGCGCGCCGCTTCGCGCGGCCCGAGGAGACGGCCGCCGCGATCGCCTTCCTGTGCTCGCCCGCCGCCGCCTACGTGACCGGCGTCAGCCTGGCGGTGGACGGCGGCCGCATGGCCTCGATCTGAGCGCCGCGCCCGTACGGCGGCGGATGCCCGCGCGGCCGGGTAAGCTGCGCGGATGCTGCGCTACGGCCACCTCATCGGCGGGCGCCAGGTCGCGCCGGCCGCGGCGTGGCTGGACGTGTTCGATCCCGCGCGCGCGCAGCCCTATGCGCAGGTGGCCGACGGCACCGCCGACGACGTCGAGGCGGCCGTGGCCGCGGCCGAAGCGGCCTTCCCCGAGTGGAGCGGCTGGCCCGCCGAGCGCCGCGCGCGCTGCCTGGAACGGCTGGCGGACCTGCTGGAGTCCCGCGCCGACGATTTCGCCCACGCCGAGTCTCGCGACGCCGGCAAGCCCTACGCCCTGGCCCGCGAGGCCGAGATCCCGCGCGCGATCGCCAACCTGCGCTTCTTCGCCCATGCCGCCACCCAGTTCGCCAGCGAGTGCCACCACGGCCAGGCGGGGCTGAACTACACCCTGCGCCAGCCCCTGGGCACGGTGGCGACGATCTCGCCGTGGAACCTGCCGCTGTACCTGTTCACGTGGAAGATCGCACCGGCGCTCGCCGCCGGCAACGCGGTCGTCGCCAAACCCTCCGAGCTGACCCCGGCCACCGCCACCCTGCTGGGCGGCCTGCTGGCCGAGGCCGGCTTTCCCGACGGCGCGCTCGGCATCGTGCACGGCCGCGGCGAGGTCGTGGGCGAGGCGCTGGTGACGCACCCGCAGGTGCGCGCGATCTCGTTCACCGGCAGCACCGCGGTCGGCCGCCGCATCGCCGGCCTGGCCGCGCCGATGCTGAAGAAGCTCTCGCTGGAGCTGGGCGGCAAGAACCCGACGCTGGTGTTCGCCGACGCCGACTGGGAGCGCCATCTCGACACCCTGGTGCGCTCGGCGCTCCAGAACAGCGGCCAGATCTGCCTGTGCGGCTCGCGGATCCTGGTCGAGCGCGGCATCCGGCACCGCTTCCGCGACGCGCTGGTCGAGCGCGTGCGCGCGCTGCCGGTGGGCGACCCGATGGACCCCGGCGTGCGCGTCGGCCCGCTGGTGTCGCAGGCGCACTTCGACAAGGTGACCGCGGCGCTGGCGCGCGCCCGCACCGAGGGCGCGACCGTGCTGTGCGGCGGCGGCGCACTGGATCGGCCGGGCTGGTTCGTCGCGCCCACGCTGCTGGAGGGGCTGGGGCCGGACACGGCGACCAACCGCGAGGAGATCTTCGGCCCGGTCGCCACCCTGCAGTCCTTCGACGACGAGGCCCAGGCGCTGGCCCTGGCCGACGCCTGCGACTACGGCCTGTCGGCCAGCGTGTGGACGCGCGATCTGGACCGCGCCCACCGGCTGGCCGCGCGGCTGCGGGTGGGCATGGTGTGGATCAACACCTGGCTGATGCGCGACCTGCGCACGCCCTTCGGCGGCACCGGCGCCTCCGGGCTCGGCCGCGAAGGCGGGATGGAGGCGATGCGCTTCTTCACCGAACCGAAGAACGTGGGCCTTGCCCTGGGCCCGTCTCTGGAATAATGCGCGGCATGGGCGAACTCGACGATCTCCTGCGACGCAACCGCGACTGGGCCGAACGCATCTCGCGCGAGGACCCCGGCTTCTTCGACCGGCTCTCGCGCCAGCAGACCCCGCGCTACCTGTGGATCGGCTGCTCCGATTCGCGGGTGCCGGCCAACCAGATCCTGGGGCTGGACCCGGGCGAGGTGTTCGTGCACCGCAACGTCGCCAACGTGCTCTCGCACGGCGACCTCAACGCGCTGTCGGTGATCCAATTCGCGGTGGACATCCTCAAGGTCGAGCACATCCTGCTGGTCGGCCACTACGGCTGCGGCGGCGTGCACGCGGCGATGACCGGCACCCGCGTCGGCCTGGCCGACAACTGGCTGCGCCACGTCTCCGACCTCGCGCACAAGCACGCGGCGCTGCTGGACTCGATCGAGGATCCGGCGCTGCGCCACGCGCGCATGTGCGAGCTCAACGCCATCGAGCAGGCGCTCAACGTCTGCCAGACCACCGTGGTGCGCGATGCCTGGGCGCGCGGGCAGAAGCTCGCCGTGCACGGCTGGGTCTATGCGCTGGGCGACGGCCGCGTGCGCGAACTGGGGATGGACGTCTCCGCGCCCGAGCAGGTCGCCGAGGCCTACCGGAGCGCGGTGGCGGACGTGGCGGCGGTCGCCGCCCGGGGCCGCCGCGATGGCTGACGCGGTCCACGCCGCCGGCGCGCCGAAGCCGGTCGGCCGCTACCCGCACGCGCGCCGCGTCGGCGAGCTGCTGTTCCTGTCCGGCATCGGCCCGCGCGACCCGGCCACCGACGCGGTCCCCGGCAACGTCCACGACGCCGCGGGCCGGCTGGTCGCGCACGACATCGCCGCGCAGGCGCGCGCGGTGTTCGCCAATGTGCGCGCGGTGCTGGAGAGCGCCGGCGCGCGCTGGGAGGACCTGGTGGACGTGACCGTCTACCTGACCGACCTGGCCGGCGACTTCGCCGCCTACAACGCCGCCTGGGCCGAAGCCTTCCCCGACCCCGCCACCGCGCCCTGCCGCACCACGCTCGGCATCGCCGCCCTGCCCACGCCGATCGCGATCGAGTTGAAGTGCATCGCCCACGTCGGAACATCGGCGGCCGCAGGCCGCCCGTCCTCGCCCCTCGCCCGCCCCGCGGGAGAGGGGGGGACTGCCGCCGATGCCGGCGGTGGGGCGAGGGCCTAGACGCCGCAGGCCTCGCACCGACACGAGCCCCGCCCCAGCACCCCGAAGGAGCCGCGCCATGCTGCCCGAACCGATCGATCTCCAGGCCTGGATCGACGCGCACCGCCACCTGCTGAAGCCGCCGGTCGGCAACAAATGCATCTACGACGGCGACTTCATCGTCATGGTCGTCGGCGGCCCCAACGCCCGCACCGACTACCACTACGACGAAGGCCCGGAGTGGTTCTACCAGCTGGAGGGCGAGATGGTGCTGCGCATCCAGGAAGACGGCCGGCCGCGCGACATCCCCATCCGCGCCGGCCAGACCTTCCTGCTGCCGCCGAAGGTGCCGCACTCGCCGCAGCGCGGCCCCGACTCGGTCGGGCTGGTGATCGAGCGCCGGCGCCTGCCGCACGAGGACGACGGCCTGCTGTGGTTCTGCGAACGCTGCAATCACAAGCTCTACGAGGCGTACTTCCACCTGCGCGACATCGAGCAGGACTTCCCGCCGGTGTTCGACCGCTTCTTCGGCTCCACCGACCTGCGCACCTGCGACGCCTGCGGCCACCTCAACCCGCGCCCGGCCCGCTACGACGCCGCGCCGGATTCGCTGGCCGACCTGACCTGACTTGAGGGAACCCAATATGGGCATTATCGTGCCCAATATGGGCAAGACGAACTCCCGGGTCGGCGAGCGCGCCGCGCGCTACGCGGCCACCAGCCTGTCGGACGCGCTGTTCACCGCCACCCAGCGTCGCGTGCTCGGCTGCCTGTTCGGCGATCCCGGGCGCAGCTATACGGTGAGCGAGCTGATCCACGAGACCGGCGCCGGGAGCGGCGCGGTGCAGCGCGAGGTCGCCCGCCTGAGCGGCAGCGGACTGATCGACGTGCGGCAGGTGGGCAACCAGAAGCGCTATCGCGCCAACCCGGACGCGCCGATCCACGACGAGCTGGTGAGCATCGTCCGCAAGACCTTCGGGCTGGCCGGCCCGCTGCGCGAAGCGCTGTCGCCGCTGGCGGACCGCCTGCAGGCGGCGTTCGTCTACGGTTCCGTCGCCAAGGGCCGCGATACCGCCTCCAGCGACATCGACCTGATGCTGGTCTCCGATGCGCTGTCCTATGCCGAGGTCATGCTGGCGCTGCATCCGCTGAGCGAACGCATGGGCCGCGAGATCAATCCGACGCTCTACACGCAGGCCGAGCTGCGCCAGCGCATCGGCGATGGCAACGCCTTCGTGACCCGGGTGCTGGAACAGCCGCGGCTATGGTTGATCGGGGACGAGCATGCCCTCGCCGTTTGAAAACCTCGCCGGGCCGGGCGGCCCGCTGTCGGCCGAGCTGCCGGACGAGGCGGAGATCGCGGGCCTGCTGCGCTCCGGCCGCGTGCGCCTCGCCGATGCCGGAAACGCCACGCTCTCGCTCGAGAGCCGCTTCGACCTCGCCTACAACGGCGCCCACGCCCTCTGCCTGGCGGCGTTGCGCATGCGGGGCTACCGTGCGCGGCACCGCTACATCGTGTTCCAGGTCCTGCCGCATACGCTCGGACTGGGCCCCGAGGTCTGGCGCGTGCTCGCCAAGGCGCACGATGTGCGCAACCTGGCCGAATACGAAGGTCACATCGAGGTCTCGGAACGACTGGTGCTGGACATCCTGCAAGCCGGCGACCAGGTAGCGAGCGCACTGCCATGAGGTCTCGGCCATGCTGAAGATCGACATCCACGCCCACTACCTGCCGCGCGACTGGCCCGACCTGGCCGCGAAGTACGGCGACGCGCGCTTCCCGGTGATCCACCACACCGCCGACGGCCGCCACCGCATCTACAAGGACGGGCGCTTCTTCCGCGAGATCCGCTCCAACACCTGGGACGCGCGCGAGCGCATCGAGGACTACGCGCGCTTCGGCGTGCAGGTGCAGGTCATCAGCACGGTGCCGGTGATGTTCAGCTACTGGGCCCGGCCGCAGCACGCGCTGGAGCTGCACGCCGCGCTCAACGACCACATGGCCGAGACGGTGGCCGCGCACCCGCGCCACTACGCGGGCATCGGCACGGTGCCGCTGCAATCGCCGCGGCTGGCAGTGCAGGAGCTGGAACGCTGCATGGACCAGCTCGGCCTGCAGGGCGTGCAGATCGGCTCCCACGTGGGCGCGTGGAACCTCGACGCGCCGGAGCTGTTCCCGTTCTTCGAGGCCGCCGCCGACCTGGGCGCGGCGATCCTGGTGCATCCCTGGGACATGATGGGCGCGGAGAGCATGCCCAAGTACTGGCTGCCGTGGCTGGTCGGCATGCCCGCCGAGCAATCGCGCGCGGCCTGCTGCCTGGTCTTCGGCGGCGTGCTGGAACGGCTGCCGAAGCTCAAGGTCTGCCTGGCCCACGGCGGCGGCAGCTTCCCCTACACCATCGGCCGCATCGAGCACGGCTTCAACATGCGCCCGGACCTGGTCGCCACCGACAACCCGCGCAACCCGCGCGACTACCTGCAGCGGCTGTACTTCGATTCCTGGGTCGCCGACGCGCGCGCGCTGCGCTACCTGATCGAGACCTGCGGCATCGAGCGGGTGATGCTGGGCACCGACTACCCCTTCCCGCTGGGCGAGCAGACGCCCGGCGCGGGCATCGCCGCGCTGGGCCTGGACGAGGCGGGTCAGGCGCGGCTGTACCACGGCACCGCGCTGGAATGGCTGGGCCTGCCGGCGGCCCGGTTTGCATGATGGCCGCATCCGGCCCAACATCCCGCCCCAGCCCGCGCCGGAGCCCGCCCCGGCCGCCGCCAAGCCGATGAGAGCGCCCACGCCTTGACCGTCCCGCTGTCCGAAGACCACGCCCGCGCCCTCGACGCCGGCGATCCGCTGGCCGCGCTGCGCGCCGAATTCCACGTCCCGCTGCACGAGGGCCGCGAACAGGCCTACTTCTGCGGCAATTCGCTCGGCCTGCAACCGCGCGGCGCGCGCGCGCACGTGGAGGAAGTGCTGGAGAAATGGGCGCACGAGGCGGTGGAAGGCCACTTCCGCGGCCAGGCGCAGTGGATGCCCTACCACGAGCTGGTGGCCGCGCCGCTGGCGGAGGTGGTGGGAGCCGAGCGCGAGGAGGTGGTGGCGATGAACTCGCTCACCGCCAACCTGCACCTGCTGATGGTGAGCTTCTACCGGCCCACCGCCGAGCGCCCGGCGATCCTGATCGAGGCCGGCGCGTTTCCCTCCGACCGCTACGCGGTGGAATCGCAGATCCGCTTCCACGGCTTCGACCCGGCCACCGACCTGATCGAGGTGGCGCCCGACGCGCCGGGCGGCACGGTCTCGATGGCGGCGATCGAGCAGGCCATCGAGCGCCACGGCCCGCGCCTGGCGCTGGTGCTGTGGCCGGGCGTGCAGTACCGCACCGGCCAGGCCTTCGACGTGGCCGCGATCGCCCGCCTGGCCCACACCGCCGGCGCGATCGCCGGCTTCGACCTCGCCCATGCCGTCGGCAACCTGCCGCTGCGCCTGCACGATGCCGGCGCCGACTTCGCGGTGTGGTGCCACTACAAGTACCTCAACGCCGGCCCGGGCGCGGTCGCCGGGGCCTTCGTCCATGCCCGCCATGCGCGCACCGACCGCCCGCGCTTCGCCGGCTGGTGGGGCCACGAGGCCGTCACCCGCTTCCGCATGGGCCCGCGCTTCGCGCCCACGCCGGGCGCCGAGGGCTGGCAGCTCAGCAACCCGCCGATCCTGGGCCTGGCGCCGCTGCGCGCCTCGCTGGACCTGTTCGGCCGCGCCGGCATGGCGGCGCTGCGCGCGCGCTCGCAGCGGCTCACCGGCTACCTGGAAGCGCTGGTGCGCGATCACCTGGACGATGTCCTCGAGATCCTGACCCCGAAGGATCCCGCCCAGCGCGGCTGCCAGCTCTCGCTGCGCGTGCGCGCCGGCCGCGACGCCGGCCGCGCGCTGTTCGACCACCTGTCCGCCGACGGCGTGCTCGGCGACTGGCGCGAGCCCGACACGATCCGCATCTCCCCGGCCCCGCTCTACAACCACCACGCCGACGTGCTGCGCTTCGCGCGCAGCGCGCTCGGCTGGCGCCAGTCGCAGTGAGGCCGCCGGCATGAACGCCCGCGCACGGCGGATCGCCATCGTCGGCGCCGGCCTGGCCGGCGCCCTGCTCGGCACCCTGCTCGCGCAGCGCGGCTGGCGGGTGGACCTGTACGAGAAGCGCGGCGACCCGCGCCGCCAAGGTTATGCCGGCGGCCGCTCGATCAACCTCGCGCTGGCCGAACGCGGCCGCCACGCGCTGCGCCAGGCCGGCGCCGAGGACGCGGTGATGCGGCAGGCGGTGCTGATGCGCGGGCGCATGGTGCACTTCCTCGACGGCCGCCAGCAGCTGCAGCGCTACGGCCGCGACGATTCCGAGGCGATCTGGTCGGTCCATCGCGGCGACCTCAACCTGACCCTGCTCGACATCGCCGAGCGCGCCGGCGCGCACGTGCACTTCGACCGCCGGCTGGCCCACGCCGACTTCGACGCGCGCATCGCCCACTTCGTCGACGACCGCGACGGCGCGGCGCACGCGGTGCCGTTCGATGCCCTGGTCGGCGCGGACGGCGCCGGCTCGGCGCTGCGGCGGGCGATGTCCGCGGTGACCGACCTGGGCGAGCGCGTCGAGCCACTGGATCATGCCTATCGCGAGCTGGAGATCCCGCCGGCGCCCGACGGCGGCTTCCGCATCGAGCCGAACGCGCTGCACATCTGGCCGCGCGGCGACTACATGTGCATCGCCCTGCCCAACGACGAGCGCACCTTCACGGTGACGCTGTTCATGCCCAACCGCGGCGACCCCGGCTTCGACACCGTGCGCACCCCGGCGCAGGCGCGTGCGCTGTTCGCGCGCGATTTCGCCGACGCGCTGCCGCTGATCCCCGACCTGGAGCGGGACTGGGCCGCCAACCCGGTCGGCGAGCTGGCGACGCTGTACCTCGACCGCTGGTCGCTGGGCGGCCGCGCGGTGCTGCTGGGCGACGCCGCCCACGCGATGGTCCCGTTCCACGGCCAGGGCATGAACTGCGCGTTCGAGGATTGCGTGGCGCTGGCCGCCCACCTCGACGCCCACGACGACTTCGCCGCCGCGTTCGCCGCCTTCGAGGCCGAGCGCCGCCCCAATGCCGCTGCCATCCAGCGCATGGCGCTGGAGAACTACCACGAGATGCGCGACCGCGTGGACGACGCCGACTACCTGCTGCAGCGCGCGCTGGAGCTGGAGCTGCAGGCGCGCCACCCGGGCCGCTTCGTGCCCCATTACGCGATGGTGACCTTCATGCGCATTCCCTATCGCGTCGCGCTGGAACGCAGCGAGATCCAGCGCGCACTGCTGCGCGAGGCCACGGCCGGCCTCGCCCGACTCGACCAGGTCGACCGCGCGGCGCTGGACGCCGCCGTGCTGGCCCGACTCGATCCCCTGGAGCCGGACGCCTGATGGCCGCCAGTTTCCTGTTCTACGACCTCGAGACCTTCGGCGCCGACCCGCGCCGCACCCGCATCGCCCAGTTCGCCGCGATCCGCACCGACGAGGCGCTCAACGAGATCGAGGCGCCGCTGGACGTCATGGTGCGGCCGGCCGACGACCTGCTGCCCTCGCCCGCCGCGACCCTGGTCACCGGCATCGCCCCGCAGCGCGCGCTGCGCGAGGGCGTGAACGAGGCCGAGGCGATGGCCATCGTGCAGGAGGCGATGTCGCAGCCGCGCACCTGCACGGTCGGCTACAACTCGCTGCGCTTCGACGACGAGTTCGTGCGCTACGGCCTGTTCCGCAACTTCCACGACCCCTACGAGCGCGAATGGCGCAGCGGCAACTCGCGCTGGGACCTGCTCGACGTGATGCGGCTGGCGCACGCGCTGCGCCCGGACGGGATCGTGTGGCCCAAGCGCGACGACGGCGCGCCCTCGTTCCGGCTCGAGCACCTGGCCGCCGCCAACGGCGTGCGCATCGGCGAGGCCCACGAGGCGGTCTCGGACGTGCGCGCGCTGATCGGCATGGCGCGGCGGCTGCGGCAGGCGCAGCCGCGGCTGTGGGACTACGCCCTGCGCCTGCGCGACAAGCGCCACGCCGCGATCCTGCTGGACGTGGCACGGATGGAGCCGGTGCTGCACGTCTCCCAGCGCTACCCGGCCGCGCAACTGTGCGCCGCGGCGGTGCTGCCGCTCGCCCGCCACCCGCGCATCGACAGCCGGGTGATCGTGTTCGACCTGGCCGACGACCCCGAGCGGCTGCTGGCGCTGGCGCCCGACGAGATCGCCGACCGCCTGTACACCCCGGCGCGCGACCTGCCCGAGGGCGAGACCCGCGTCGCGCTGAAGGAGGTGCACCTCAACCGCTGTCCGGCCCTGGTCGCCTGGCACCACCTCACCGGCGCCGACATCGAGCGGCTGCGGCTGGACCCGGCGACCGTGCAGGCGCGCGCCGCGCGGCTGCGCGAGGCCGGCCCCGCGCTGGCGGAAAAGGTGCGGCGGGTCTACGCGGCCGGCGAGGAACGCGCCCCCGCGGATGCCGATGCCTCCCTGTACGACGGCTTCGTCGGCGACGCCGACCGCCGCCGCTGCGCCGAGCTCCGCGCGACCCCGCCCGCGCAGCTGGGCGCGCGCGACTTCGGCTTCCAGGACCCGCGGCTGGTCGAACTGCTGTTCCGCTACCGCGCGCGCAACTGGCCGGAGCTGCTGACGCCGGAGGAACGCGCGCGCTGGGACGACTACCGCCGCCGGCGCCTGGCCGAGGGCAGCGAACTGTCCGAACAGTCGCTGCCGGCCTTCTTCGCCGAGATCGCCGCGCTGCGCGCCGCGCGCGCCGGCCAGGGCGAGGTGCAGGCGCTGCTCGACCGGCTCGAGGCCTGGGGCCGGGAGATCGCCGCCTCGCTGGCCTGAGTCGCACGGCCTCGGGCCCCGCGGCCGCCGGCCGCCTACAATCGCACCATGACCGTGTACTTCAGCGACCGCTCCTTCCGCTTCCTGCGCGGGCTCGCGCGGCACAACGAACGCGACTGGTTCCACGCCCACAAGGCCGACTACGAGGCCCACGTGCGCGAGCCCTTCCAGCGCCTGCTCGGCGACCTGCAGCCGGCGCTGGCCGCGATCAGCCCGCACTTCCGCGCCGACCCCCGCCCGCTCGGCGGCTCGCTGTTCCGCATCCAGCGCGACACCCGCTACGCGCGCGACAAGAGCCCCTACAAGCCCTGGCAGGGCGCGCGCCTGTTCCACGCGCGGCGCCGCGAGGTACCGGCGCCGTCCTGGTACCTGCACCTGCAACCGGGCGAGCATTTCTTCGCCGCCGGCATCTGGCACCCGGACACGCCGGTGGTCCGCAGGATCCGCCAGTTCATCGTCGACAACCCGGAGGGCTGGCGCCGCGCCGCCCGCGCCCCGGCGATGGCGCGGCGCTACCCGCTGTCCGACGACGAGATGCTGGTCCGCCCGCCGCGCGGCTTCCCCGAGGACTTCCCGTTCCTCGACGACCTGCGGCGGCGCAACTTCATCGTCGTGCGCCCGCTCGACGACGACCTGATGACCGGCCCGCGCCTGCGCGCGACGCTCGAGCGCGATCTGCGGGCGACCGCGCCGTTCATGGACTATCTCTGCGCGGCCCTGGACCTGGAGTTCTGAGCGATGCCCCTGCCCGCCCGCCGCTGGCTGCCCTGGGCGCTCGCCGCGCTGGCGCTGGCGCTGGCCGCCTACGTGGCGGCCGGCCCGTTCCTGACCGTGCGCGCGATCCAGCAGGCGGTGCGCGCCGACGACAGCCGCGCGCTCGCGCGGCAGGTCGATTTCCCGGCGCTGCGCGCCAGCCTCAGGGCGCAGGCCGAAGACTGGCTGGCCCGCGAATACGGCGAACGCGCCGGCGGCAGCCTGCTCGGACAGTGGGGCCTGCAGGCCGCGCGCGGCGTCGCCGGCGGCGCGGTCGATGCGATGGCCACCCCGATCGGCCTGGCCGCGCTGATGGAAGGTCGCCGGATCTGGTCGCGCGTGGATGGCCGCCCGCCCCTGCACACCGTGCCCGAGGCGCAGCGGCCGCAGCCCTTCCGCGACGCCGCCTACCGCTACGAATCGCCGTCGCGCTTCACCATCGCCATCGCCGACGAGGACGGGCAGCCGATGGTGTTCGTGCTGACCCGGCGCGGCCTGCGCTGGCGCCTGTCCGACATCCGGGTGTCGCCGGGCCCCTGAGCGCGCGACGACGCGGGCGGCGCCTCAGGGCGGCGCGTCCTCCGGGTTCGACACCCCGTGCGGCACGTGGCCGGCGGCGACGTGGCGGCGCGCGGAATCGATGTTGTGGCGCGAATCGTCGAAGAAGATGTCGGCGCCGAACGCCTCCAGAAACGGCCCCTTGGCGCGGCCGCCCAGGAACAGCGCCTCGTCCAGGCGCACGCCCCATTCGCGCAGGGTGCGGATGACGCGCTCGTGCGCGGGCGCGGAGCGCGCGGTGACCAGCGCGGTGCGGATCGGCGCGTCCTTGCCCGCCGGGAACGCCGCCTGCAGGTCGTGCAGCGCCGAGAGGAAGCCGCGGAACGGCCCGCCCGACAGCGCCTCGCGCGCGCGTTCGCGCTCGTGGCGGTGGAACGCCTCCAGGCCGGCTTCCTGCGAGACCCGCTCGCCCTCGTCGCCGAAGATCACCGCATCGCCGTCGAAGGCGATGCGGATCTGCGAACGGGCATCGGCGGCGCTGCGCGACTGCCGCGAGGGCGGCGGGTCCGCGGCGGTGGGCAGGATGGTGGCCGCGGCGATCCCGCCGGCCAGCGCGCGCCGCACCGACTCCGGGTTGGCCGACAGGAACAGCTGCGCCCCGAACGGCCGGATGTAGGGCCAGGTCGGCTCGCCGGAGGTGAAGGTGGCGCGCGAGATCGACAGCCCGTGGTGCTGGATCGAGTTGAAGATGCGCAGGCCGGTATCGGCCGAATTGCGCGACAGCAGGATCACCTCCACCCGCGGCGCCTCCGCCGGCGCGCCCTCGTTGAGCGCCAGCAGCTTGCGCACCAGCGGGAACGCGATGCCCGGCGAGAGCACGTCGTCCTCGTGCTGGCGCTGGTACTCGGAGAAGGCCTCGATGCCCTCGCGCTCGAACAGCGCATGGCTCTCCTCCAGGTCGAACAGCGCGCGCGAGGTAATGGCGATGGTCAGGGTCGGGGCGGCGGGAGCGTCCATGCCCGCATTATGCGGCGCCCGCGCGCCCGGGAGCGTGGGCGGTCGAAAACGTTCGAGGCGGACGGCTCGCTGAGCGAGGCCGGTTTCGTGCCGCTTCCTGGCCTGTCGTGGGCCTGCAGGCCAGGAAGCGGCGCGGAAATGGACCGCTCAGCGGGCCATGCAGCCCGGACGGCTTCCGCCGCCCACGCTCCTAGGCTGTTTTTCCCGTCCCCCGCGTCTTGTTTTCCCTTCCCCCGCAAGCGGGGAGCATCTTGTTTTCCCTTCCCCCGCAAGCGGGGGAAGGTGCCGAAGGCGGATGGGGGGCACGCCGCAGGCGTGCAAAGCGACCCTCATCCGGCGCTGCGCGCCACCTTCTCCCGCTTGCGGGAGCAGGGAGGGCATGACCCCGCTTGCGGGAGAAGGAGCAACATGGCCCCGCTTGCGGGAAGGGACGGCTTCGACGCTGCAGGTCGAATGTCGAGACGCCCTAGGCCATGAACTGCTCGCTGATGATGCGTTCCTCGAGGTTGTGCTCGGGGTCGAACAGCAGGGTCACGTGGCGGTCGCGGGCCTCGCGGATGCGGACCTCCACCACGTCGCGCACCTCGTGCGAGTCGGCGGTGGCGCTGACCGGGCGCTTGTAGTGGTCGAGCACGCGGAACACGACCTCGGTATCCGCCTTGAGGATCGCGCCGCGCCAGCGCCGGGGGCGGAACGGCGCGATCGGGGTCAGCGCGACCACGCCCGCGCCCAGCGGCAGGATCGGCCCGTGCGCGGAATAGTTGTAGGCGGTGCTGCCGGCGGCGGTCGCCACCAGCACGCCGTCGCAGATCAGCTCGTCCAGGCGGGTACGGCCGTTGAGTTCGATCCGCAGGTGCGCGGCCTGGCGGGTCTGGCGCAGCAGCGAGGTCTCGTTGTAGGCCAGCGAGCCGACGCTGGCGCCCGATTCGGTCTGCGCCACCATTTCCAGCGGCCGCAGCGTGGCGGGCTCGGCGGCGGCGATGCGCTCGAACAGCGCGTCCTCGCGATACTGGTTCATCAGGAAGCCGACGGTGCCCAGCTTCATGCCGTAGACGGGCTTTCCGAGCGCGCCGTAGCGATGCAGGGTCTGCAGCATGAAGCCGTCGCCGCCGAGCGGGCACAGCACGTCGGCCTCGTCCGGCGCGTACTGGCCGTGGCGCTCGGCCAGCAGGTCCAGCGCCCGCCGCGCATCGTCGGTCGGGCTGGCGAGGAAGGCGAGTCGCGGTGTTTCGGTCATCGGGAGGCTCCGGGGGCGGCGCGCTCAGGATAGCGTGGCGGCGCAGGCAAGGCGGCGACAGTCGCCCACCTGGCCGGCGCCGCACCCGGAACCGGACAACGCGGGCGCGGCGGTTCGCGTTCGCCGCCGCGCCCGGGCGGGCCTCAGCCCTTGCCGCCGCTGGCGGCCAGTTGCGCCAGGCGGCTGACCGCGACCGAGGCGGTCGGATAGTCGAGCGACTTCTGCGCGAACATCTCGTCGAGCATGCCGCGGGTGAAGCGCAGCGCGGCGTCCTCGCGCCCCATCCAGGCGGCGACCTTGTCGTCGGCGCTGGCGCCGGGCATCTCGAGCGCCTGCGCGGCGAGCAGGGTCTGCTGGGCGGCGAGGTCGTCGCGCAGCACGCCGCGCGCGACCGCATGCCAGCGTCCCTGCACCTCCAGCGCGTCGATCTGCGCGAACAGCCACGGCAGGTGCAACGCCTCGCCGACGCGGAAGTGCACCTTGGCGACCTCGACCGGCTTGAGCTTGCGCGCGCGCGCCAGCTCGATGATGTCGAACACCGGGGTCAGGTACGGCAGCTCGGCCAGCTCCTGCGCCAGCGGGTCCGGCATGCCCTTCTCGCGCCAGGCCGCCAGCTCGGCCTCGTAGTGCGGCCGTTGCGAGTCGGCCAGGATGCCTTCGGCGCGGCGGATCTCGTTGAGCGGCTCGTGGTAGCGCTCGACCGCGCGGGTGATGCCGGGCATCTCGCCGGGGCGCTTGAGCAGCCAGCGCACGAAGGCGCGCTGCAGGCTCCAGATCGCCTGCAGGGCGTCGATCTGCGCCGACTCCGGGACCTTCAGGTCCAGCGCATCGATCTGCGTCCACAGCGCGCGCGCGTCCAGCGTCTCGCGGCTGATGGTGTAGGCCTTGGCGACCTCGGCCGGACTGCGCCCGGTGTCCTCCTGCATGCGCATGAGGAACGTCGCGCCCATGCGGTTGATGGTGGTGTTGGTGACCGCGGTGGCGATGATCTCGCGCTTGAGCGGGTGCTGTTCCATCGCCGCGGCGTACTTCTTGCGCAGCGGCGCCGGGAAATAGCGCTGCAGTTCCTTGGACAGGTACGGGTCTTCGGGGATGTCGGAATCGAGCATCTGCTGGTAGGCCACCAGCTTCGAGTACGACAGCAGCACCGCCAGTTCCGGCCGCGTCAGGCCCTGGCCGCGGGCCTTGCGCGCGGAAATCTCCGCGTCCGACGGCAGGAACTCGATCTGCCGGTCCAGCAGGCCCTGCGCTTCCAAGGTGCGGATGAAGTGCTGCTTGGACCCCAGGCGCGACACGCTCATCCGCTCCATCAGGCTCAGCGCCTGGTTCTGGCGGATGTTGTCCCACAGCACCAGCGACTCGACCTCGGCGGTCATGTCCGCCAGCAGCGCGTTGCGGGCCTGCACGGTGAGCTTGCGGGCCTGCACCTGGCTGTTGAGCAGGATCTTGATGTTGACCTCGTGGTCGGAGGTGTCCACGCCGGCGGAGTTGTCGATGAAGTCGGTGTTGAGCAGCACCCCGGCCTGCGCGGCCTCGATGCGCCCGCGCTGGGTGAAGCCCAGGTTGCCGCCCTCGCCGACCACCCGGCAGCGCAGCTCGCCGCCGTCGGCGCGCAGCGCGTTGTTGGCGCGGTCGCCCACGTCGGCATGGCTTTCGGTGGAGGCCTTGACGTAGGTGCCGATGCCGCCGTTCCACAGCAGGTCCACCGGCGCCTTCAGGATGGCGTTCATCAGCTCGTTGGGGCTGAGCGACGTGGTCGAGGGGTCGAGCCCGAGCGCCTCGCGCGCCTGCGCCGAGAGCGGGATCGACTTGGCGCTGCGCGGCCAGACCCCGCCGCCGGCGCTGATCAGCGCGCGGTCGTAGTCGTCCCAGCTCGAGCGCGGCAGCCTGAACAGCCGTTCGCGCTCGCGCCACGACGCCGCCGCGTCGGGCTGCGGGTCGATGAAGATGTGGCGGTGGTCGAACGCCGCGACCAGCCGGATGTGCTTGGACAGCAGCATGCCGTTGCCGAACACGTCGCCGGACATGTCGCCGATGCCGACCGCGGTGAAGTCCTGGTTCTGGCAGTCCACGCCCAGCGCGCGGAAATGCCGCTTGACCGACTCCCACGCGCCCTTGGCGGTGATGCCCATGCCCTTGTGGTCGTAGCCGACCGAGCCGCCGGAGGCGAACGCGTCGCCCAGCCAGAAGCCGTGCTCGGCGGAGATGCCGTTGGCGATGTCGGAGAACGTGGCCGTGCCCTTGTCGGCGGCGACCACCAGGTAGGGATCGTCGTCGTCGTGGCGCACCACGTCGCGCGGCGGCACGACCTTGCCGCCGACCACGTTGTCGGTCACGTCCAGCAGGCCGTTGATGAAGCGGCGGTAGCAGGCGATGCCCTCGGCGAGCACCGCGTCGCGGTCGCCGCCGGCCGGCGGCTTCTTGACGAAGAAGCCGCCCTTGGCGCCGACCGGCACGATCACGGTGTTCTTGACCATCTGCGCCTTGACCAGGCCCAGCACCTCGGTGCGGAAGTCCTCGCGGCGGTCGGACCAGCGCAGGCCGCCGCGCGCGACCGGGCCGAAGCGCAGGTGCACGCCCTCCACCCGCGGGCCGTAGACGAAGATCTCGCGGTACGGGCGCGGCTTGGGCAGGTCGGGCACGCGCGCGCAGTCGAACTTGTAGGCGACGTAGTCCTTGTCGGCGCCGTCGGCGGCGCGCTGGTAGTAGCTGGTGCGCAGGGTGGCGTCGATCGCGCCCATGAAGCCGCGCAGGATGCGGTCCTCGTCCAGGCTGCCGACGCCGTCGAGCAGCGCCTTCAGCGCGCCGCGGGTGGCCTCGTACTGGGCGTCGCGGCCGGCCGCGCGCGCGGCCACCACCGGCTCCAGCGCGGCGAGTGCGGCGGCGTCGCCGGCGGCCAGCGCGTCGAACTGCGCGCGCAGGCGCTCGGCGCCCTCGCCGATCGCCTGCTTGGACTCGCTGCCGATCGCCGGATCGAAGCGCGCCTCGAACAGTTCCACCAGCAGCCGCGCCAGCAGCGGGTAGCGCGCCAGCGTCTCCTCCACGTAGGACTGCGAGAACGGCGCGCCGGTCTGCAGCAGGTACTTGCAGTACGCGCGCAGCATCGCCACCTGCCGCCAGTCCAGGCCGGCCAGCACGATCAGCCGGTTGAAGCCGTCGTTCTCGGCCTCGCCGCGCCACAGCCGGGCGAAGGCGTCCTCGAAGGCCGGGCCGACGCGCTCGACGTCGAGGTCGATGCCGACCGCCTCCACCTCGAAGTCCTGCACGTAGTACGTGCCGCCCTCCGCCTCGAGCCGGTGCGGGTGCTCGGACAGCACCCGCAGGCCCATGTTCTCCATCATCGGCAGCACGTCGGAGAGCGGGATGTCGCGCTGCTGGCGGAACAGCTTCAGCCGCAGCGCGCCCTCGCCGGCGCCCGGGCTGGCGGTGCGCACCAGGCTCAGCCGCAGGTCCTCGGGCGAGCGCAGCGCGGCCAGCCGCTCGACGTCGCCGGCGGCCACCGCCGGGGTCGCGCGCTCGATGTACAGCGCCGGCAGCGCGCGGCCGAAGCGGCTGGCCAGCGCCAGCCCCGGGCCCTCGCCGTGGCGGGCGATCAGCGCGTCGCGCAGGTCGTCCTGCCAGTTGCGCACGATCGCCGACAGCGCCGCGTCCAGCTGCGAGGCGTCGACCTCGGCGGTCGCGCCGGAGCGCGGGCGCACGATCAGGTGCAGCTGCGCCAGCGGCGACTCGCCCACCTGCACGCTGGCGTCGATGCGGTCGGCCTGCAGCACCTCGCGCAGCATCGCCTCGATGCGCAGGCGCACTTCGGTGTTGTAGCGGTCGCGCGGCACGTAGGCCAGCACGGAATAGAAGCGCTCGTAGCGGTCGCTGCGCAGGAACAGGCGGCTGCGCACCCGCTCCTGCAGGTTGAGGATGCCCATCGCCAGCCGGTACAGCTCGTCGGCGCTGGACTGGAACAGCTCGTCGCGCGGCAGCGTCTCCAGGATGTGCTTGAGCGCCTTGCCGCTGTGGCCGGTCTCGCGCAGGCCGGAGCGGCTCATCACGTGCTCGAAGCGGTCGCGCACCAGCGGGATATCCCAGGGCCGGCGGTTGTAGGCGCTGGAGGTGTACAGGCCGATGAAGCGCTGCTCGCCCACCGCGCGGCCCTTGGCGTCGAAGCGCAGCAGGCCGATGTAGTCCATGAAGCCGGGCCGGTGCACCGGCGAGCGCGCATTGGTCTTGGTCAGGATCAGCGGATCGGGCCGGCCCTCGCCGCGCGCGGCCTGCGCGGCCAGCGAGCGCAGCGAGCGCGGCTGGCCCACGTCCTTGCCCCGCAGCAGGCCGAGCCCGGAGTCGTCCACCGCCACCAGGGTCGGGTCGCCGCCGCGCTGGCGGACGCGGTATTCGCGGTAGCCGACGAAGGTGAAGTGATCGCTGGCGGCCCAGCGCAGGAATTCCTGCGCCTCGCGGCGCTCGGCGTCGCCCACCGGCAGCGTGCGCTCGGCCAGCTCGGCCGCCACCTGCAGCATCTTCTCGCGCATCGCCGGCCAGTCGGCGACGATCTGGCGCACGTCGCCCAGCACCCGCTCGATGGCCGTCTCCAGCGCGGCCATGCCCTCGGCCGACTGGCGATCGATCTCCAGGTGCATCAGCGACTCGAACTCGCCCTCGCCCACCGCCAGCAGCTTGCCGCTGCGGTCGCGGCGCATGGCGATCACCGGGTGGCCCAGCACGTGCACGCCCACGCCCTGCTCGGCCAGCGCCATGGTCACCGAATCGACCAGGAACGGCATGTCGTCGTTGACGATCTGCAGCACGGTGTGCGGCGATTCCCAGCCGTGCCGCTCGAGGGTGGGATTGAACAGCCGCAACCGCGCGGCGCCGGGCTTGCGCTTGCGCGCGAACTCGAGGAAGCCGTGGGCCAGCGCGGCCCAGCCCTCGGCGCTGTGCACCGGCAGTTCGTCGGCATCCATGCGCCGGTAGAACGCGGCGGCGAAGGCCTCGGCATCGTCGGCGCCGGCGCGGCCGGCGCGCCGGCGGATCGCGGCGAGGATCGGCGCCAGCAGGTCGGCCTTCGCGGCGGGGCGGGCGCGGCGCGCGGCGGCGGGCCGCGGCCGGTCGGCGGCCTCGGCGGTCCGGGTCTTGGCGGTGGGTTTTCGCTGGGTGGTCATGGTCGGGCGTCCGGATGCAATGAGGCCCGCGCGATGCGCGGGCCGGACAGGGGGAAACTCAGGCGCCGGAAGACGCGGTCGCGGCGGCGGCCGGGATGTCCGGCGCGGGCAGCGCGATGGCGGCGGCGGGCAGGTCGGGCACGGCGGTCTAGCGCAGCCCGGTCTCGTTGCGGGCGATCACCAGCCGCTGGATCTCGCTGGTGCCCTCGTAGATCTCGGTGATCTTGGCGTCGCGGAAGTAGCGCTCGACCGGCATCTCCTTGGAATAGCCCATGCCGCCGTGGATCTGCACGGCCTGGTGGGCGATCCACATCGCCGCCTCCGAGGCGGTCAGCTTGGCCACCGAGGCCTCGGTGGTGAAGCGCTGGCCCTGGCGCTTCAGCCAGGCCGCGCGCAGGGTCAGCAGCAGCGAAGCATCGAGCTTGCACTTCATGTCCGCGATCTTGGCCTGGGTCATCTGGAACGCGCCGATCGGCTGGCCGAAGGCCTTGCGTTCCTTGACGTAGGCGATGGTGGCCTCGTACGCGGCGCGGGCGATCCCGATGGCCTGCGAGGCGATGCCGATGCGGCCGGCGTCGAGCACGCTCATCGCGATCTTGAAGCCCTGGCCGGGCTGGCCCAGCACCTCGTCGGCCCGCACCACATAGTCCTGGAACTCGATCTCGCAGGTGGCCGAGGCGCGGATGCCGAGCTTGGGCTCGGTCTTGCCGCGGTGGAAACCCTCGCGCTGGGTGTCGACCAGGAAGGCGGTGATGCCGCGCGCGCCCTGCGCCGGATCGGTGGTCGCGAACAGCACGATGTAGCGCGCGACCGGGCCGGAGGTGATCCAGCTCTTCTTGCCGTTGACCACGAAGCTGCCGTCGGCCTGGGCGACCGCGCGGCAGCGCATCGAGGTGGCGTCGGAGCCCGACTGCGGCTCGGTCAGCGCGAAGGCGCCGATCTCGCGTCCCTCGGCGATGGCGCGCACGTAGGTCTGCTTCTGCGCCTCGGTGCCGTGGGTCAGGATGCCGTTGCAGAACAGCGAGTTGTTCACCGACATGATGGTCGAGTGCGCGGCATCGGCCGCGGCGATCTCCACCATCGCCAGCACGTAGGCCACCGGGTCCATGCCCGCGCCGCCGTACTCGGTGGGCACCTCGATGCCCATCAGCCCGTTCTCGCCCAGCAGGCGGATGTTCTCCAGGGGGAACTCGCCGCTGCGGTCGAAGGCCTCCGCCGACGGCGCGATGCGCTCCTGCGCGATGCGCCGAGCGACGTCCTGGATCATCAACTGCTCCTCGCTGAAACCGAACTCCACGCGCGCACCCCGGAGACTTGGTAAGGGAAGCGCGGATTGTAGCCCCGCACGCGAGCGAACCCCAGCCCGGGCGGCGGCGCCGGCTTGACGCCCGGGCAGGCCGCCCGCAGACTTATCTCGATATCGCGATATAGAGATATTTAATGGATCTGGAAAGCTGGTCCGCGCGCCTGAAGGTGCTCGCCGACGCCACCCGGGTACGGCTGCTGGCGCTGCTGGAGGGCGAGGAGCTGACCGTCGCCGAGCTCTCGGCCATCACCCGCCTCGCCCAGCCGCGCGTGTCCACCCACCTGGCGCGGCTGAAGGAGGCCGGGCTGGTGCGCGACCGCCGCGCCGGGGTCTCGGCCTACTACCGCTTCGACGACGCCCAGCTCGACCCGCCGCTGCGCACCCTGTGGATCACCCTGCGCGACGGCAGCGACGACCCGCTGCTGCGCCAGGATGCCGAGCGCGTGCCGGCGGTGCTGGCCATGCGCGCGGCCGACCAGAACTGGGCCGATTCGGTCGCCGGCGACATGGAGCGGCACTACTCGCCCGGCCGCACCTGGGAGGCGCTGGCGCGCTCGGCGCTGCCGCTGCTCGAGACCGGCGACGTGCTCGACATCGCCTCCGGCGACGGCGTGCTGGCCGAGCTGCTGGCCCCGCACGCGCAGCGCTACGTCTGCGTGGACACCAGCGCGCGGGTGGTCAACGCCGCCGCCGAGCGCCTGCGGCGCTTCCCCAACGTCGAGGTACGCGAGGGCGACATGCACGCGCTGCCGCTCGACGAGGCCAGCTTCGACCTGGTGGTGCTGATGCATGCCCTCACCTACGCCGAGAAGCCCGCGCAGGCGGTCGCCGAGGCCGCCCGCGTGCTGCGCCCGGGCGGGCGCCTGCTGGTGACCAGCCTGGCCCGGCACGAGCACCGCGCCGCGGTCGCCCAGTACGGCCACGTCAACCTCGGCTTCGGCGAGCGCGAACTGCGCCGCTTCGTCGCCAAGGCCGGGCTGACGCTGCAGGACCTCGCCACCGTCACCCGCGAGAAGCGACCGCCGCACTTCGAGGTGATCTCGTTGATTGCCTTGAAGCCGGGGCCGGGGGTCAGGGGCCAGGGGCCAGGGAGGGAACAAGCATGACGTTCCCCGCCTCCGCTCCACCCCCTGGCCCCCGGCCCCTGGCCCCTGGCCCCTGGCTGCACCCCCAGCGCGCCGAGGCGCTGATCGCGGCGCTGGCCGAGCGCATCCTCGTCATCGACGGCGCGATGGGCACGCTGATCCAGCGCCACCGGCTGCAGGAGGCCGACTACCGCGGCGAGCGCTTCGCCGAGGGCCGCGACCGCGAAGGCCCGGCCGATGCGCGCGCGCACGACCTCAAGGGCAACAACGACCTGCTCACCCTGACCCGGCCCGACGTCATCGCCGGCATCCACCGCGCCTATCTGGACGCCGGCGCCGACCTGGTCGAGACCAACACCTTCAACGCCACCGCCCTCAGCCAGGCCGACTATGGCCTGCAGCACCTGGTCGGCGAACTCAACGCCGCCGGCGCCAGGCTGGCGCGGCAGGTCTGCGACGAGGCGGAAGCAGCCGACCCGTCGCGTCCGCGCTTCGTCGTCGGCGTGCTCGGCCCGACCAGCCGCACCGCCTCGATCAGCCCCGACGTCAACGACCCCGGCTACCGCAACACCGACTTCGACGCCCTGCGGCTCACCTACCGCGAGGCCATCGACGGCCTGATCGACGGCGGCGCCGACGTCCTGATGGTGGAGACCGTGTTCGACACCCTCAACGCCAAGGCCGCGCTGTACGCGATCGAGGAAGCCTTCGACGCGCGCGGCGGGCGGCTGCCGGTGATGGTCTCGGGCACGATCACCGACGCCTCCGGGCGCACCCTGTCCGGGCAGACCGCGGAGGCGTTCTACGTCTCGCTCGCCCACGCGCGGCCGCTGGCGATCGGCCTGAACTGCGCGCTGGGCGCGCGAGAGCTGCGCCCGCACGTGGAGACCCTGGCGCGGGTGGCCGAGTGCCACGTCAGCACCCACCCCAACGCCGGCCTGCCCAACGCCTTCGGCGAGTACGACGAGACCCCGGAGGAGACCGCCGCCACGCTGCGGGAGTTCGCCCATGCCGGCCTGGTCAACCTCGTCGGCGGCTGCTGCGGCACCACCCCCGAACACATCGCCGCGATCGCCGCGGCGGTGGCCGGGCTGCCCCCGCGCGCCCTGCCCGCCGCGCGGGAACTTGCCGCATGAGCGCGCGCGCCGCCCTTCCCCCGCGCGCGGGGGAAGGTGCCCGCGGGGCGGACGTGGGCACGCCCCGCCGCTCCAGTCCGGCCCTCGCCCCGGTTCCCGCGCTTCCCCCCATCCGGCGCCTCGCGCCCCCTTCCCCCGCCTGGGGAAGGCATCGCCCCCGCCCTTGCCCATGACCGCCGCCCCCCGCTACACCCGCCTCTCCGGCCTGGAACCGCTGGTCGTCACCCCCGACCTGCTGTTCGTCAACATCGGCGAGCGCACCAACGTCACCGGCAGCGCGCAGTTCCGCAAGATGATCAAGGAAGGCCGCTACGAGGACGCGGTGGAGGTCGCGCGCCAGCAGGTCGCCAACGGCGCGCAGATCCTCGACGTCAACATGGACGAGGGCCTGATCGACTCGGAAGCGGCGATGACCCGCTTCCTCAACCTGATCATGTCCGAGCCCGACATCGCCCGCATCCCGGTGATGGTGGACTCGTCGAAGTGGAGCGTGATCGAGGCCGGGCTGAAGTGCCTGCAGGGCAAGGGCGTGGTCAACTCGATCTCGCTCAAGGAGGGCGAGGCCGCGTTCCTGGAACAGGCGCGCAAGGTGCTGCGCTACGGCGCCGCGGCCGTGGTCATGGCCTTCGACGAGCAGGGCCAGGCCGACACCTGCGCGCGCAAGGTGGAGATCTGCACGCGCGCCTACCGCCTGCTGGTGGACGAGGTCGGCTTCCCGCCCGAGGACATCATCTTCGACCCCAACATCTTCGCCGTGGCCACCGGCATCGAGGAGCACGACAACTACGCCGTCGATTTCATCGAGGCGACCCGGATCATCAAGCAGACCCTGCCGCACTGCCACGTCTCCGGCGGCGTCTCCAACGTCTCGTTCTCCTTCCGCGGCAACGAGCCGGTGCGCCAGGCGATCCACTCGGTGTTCCTCTACCACGCGATCCGCGCCGGCATGGACTTCGGCATCGTCAACGCCGGCGCGATGCCGATCTACGACGAGCTGGACCCGGAACTGCGCAAGCGCGTGGAGGACGTCATCCTCAACCGCCGCCGCGACGGCACCGAGCGGCTGCTGGAGATCGCCGAGCGCTACAAGGGCCGCAAGGGCGAGCCGAAGAGCGAGGACCTGGCCTGGCGCGAACGCCCGGTGCGCGAGCGGCTGGCACACGCGCTGGTGCACGGCATCGACGCCTACGTGGACGAGGACACCGAGGCCGCGCGTCGCGAAGCCGCCCGCCCGCTGGACGTCATCGAAGGCCCGCTGATGGACGGCATGAACGTGGTCGGCGACCTGTTCGGCGCCGGCAAGATGTTCCTGCCGCAGGTGGTCAAATCGGCGCGGGTGATGAAGAAGGCGGTCGCCTACCTGCTGCCCTTCATCGAGGCCGAGAAGCTGCGCACCGGCGATTCGGGCAAATCCAACGGCCGCATCGTCATGGCCACCGTCAAGGGCGACGTGCACGACATCGGCAAGAACATCGTCGGCGTGGTGCTGGCCTGCAACAACTTCGAGGTGGTCGACCTGGGGGTGATGGTCCCCGCGCAGACCATCCTCGACAAGGCCCGGGAAGTCCAGGCCGACATCGTCGGCCTGTCCGGGCTGATCACGCCTTCGCTGGAGGAGATGACCCACGTCGCCCGCGAGATGCAGCGGCAGGGCTTCTCGATGCCGCTGATGATCGGCGGCGCCACCACCTCGCGCGCGCACACCGCGCTCAAGATCGACCCCCACTACGACGCCCCCACGGTCTGGGTGAAGGACGCCTCGCGCGCGGTCGGCGTGGCGCAGTCGCTGATCTCGCGCGACCTGCGCGCGGCGTTCGTCGCCGCCAACGACGCCGACTACGCCGAGATCCGCCAGCGCCACCGCAACCGCGGCGACGCCAAGCGGCTGGTCTCGCTGGAGAAGGCGCGTGCGCAAAGGTTCGACGGCGGCTGGGACACCTACGCACCGCCGGCGCCGAAGCGGCCCGGCCTGCACGTGTTCGACGACTACCCGCTCGAGGAACTGGTCGCCTGCATCGACTGGACCCCGTTCTTCCAGGCCTGGGAACTGGCCGGCAAGTACCCCGCCATCCTCACCGACGAGATCGTCGGCGCCCAGGCCAGCGAACTCTACCGCGACGCCCGCGCGATGCTGGACACGATCGTCGCCGAGAAATGGCTGACCGCGAAGGGCGTGTTCGGCCTGTGGCCGGCGAACTCGGTGGGGGACGATGTGGAGGTTTACTGGGACGGGGGCCAGAGGCCAGAGGCCAGAGGCCAGGAAAACGCAGACGCATCGCCCCGGCCCCCGGCCCCCGGCCCCTGGCCCCTGCTCCACTTCCTGCGCCAGCAGGTCGACAAGCCCGCCGACCGGCCGGACTTCTGCCTGGCCGACTTCATCGCCCCGAAGGACTCCGGCCGGCAGGACTGGATCGGCGCCTTCGCCGTCACCGCCGGCATCGGCATCGATGCGCACGTCGCCCGCTTCGAGGCCGCGCACGACGACTACAACGCGATCCTGCTCAAGGCCCTGGCCGACCGCCTCGCCGAAGCCTTCGCCGAGCGCCTGCACCAGCGCGTACGCGCGGAGTACTGGGGCTACGCCACCGACGAAGCCCTCGACAACGACGCCCTGATCGCCGAGCGCTACCGCGGCATCCGCCCCGCCCCCGGCTACCCCGCCTGCCCCGAGCACAGCGAGAAGCGCACCCTGTTCGACCTGCTCGACGCCGGCCGCAACGCCGGCATGACCCTCACCGAGAGCTTCGCGATGCTGCCCACCGCCGCGGTCTCCGGCTACTACTTCAGCCACCCCAAGAGCCAGTACTTCGTCGTCGGCCGGCTGTCCCGGGAACAGGTCGCCGACTACGCTCGGCGCAAAGGCGTCACCCTGCAGCAGGCGGAGCGCTGGCTGGCTTCGAATCTGGACTACGACCCTGACTGAAAACGCCGAGGCCGCCGTTTCAAGGTCGCGCCGCGAGCGGCGTCGGCTTGGACGAATTGTTAGCTACTCAGCGATGCTGTTCACGATGACCTTGTGGGCGATCTCCCTCATAAGATCGTTCTCCGTTCGCAGGAAGTCTAGATTTTGTTGGCTGGCATGGAACGGAACAGCCTTTGACTCATCAAAGTCTGGGTTCGAATGTACGATCGAACACCGAAGCGCATAAACACGCTTACCCAAAGACTCAACAAAAGATTGATCAGAATCGAAGTTCAGGGCGCTGACCTTAAGCGGGCGTGGTCCGTTGAGAGTGTGGTCCTTCGAAAAATGCTCTAGCAGTCCAAGCCCATCTAAGAAGGCCCTGATTTCGTCGCGCCGCACGTACTCCGCGAGAACACGGTTGATCTTGATCTTGTCAGTAAGGTTCTTTTCTGTCTCCGCCTTAAAGATTTTGATTGCTTCGTTTAGGTGCTCTTGATGGTTAACATGGAAATCGGGGCGCATAAGTATCTGGCGGAGTCGCCGAGACACCACGCGGTGAGCACTTTTGTCCATGAAGTACTCAACAATGTGGAAATAGCAAATGAATTTAAAAGGTACATAGTCGACACGTGCTGCCGTGTGGTAGTACTCGATCAGTTCGGGCGTGTACGGCTTTACTACGAGGTT
The DNA here is from genome assembly GCF_000559025.1 of Luteimonas huabeiensis HB2. Taxonomy (GTDB): domain Bacteria; phylum Pseudomonadota; class Gammaproteobacteria; order Xanthomonadales; family Xanthomonadaceae; genus Luteimonas; species Luteimonas huabeiensis. Next base: position 33,840 of record NZ_JAAN01000023.1, read on the forward strand.
GATTTCATCCGTAGGCAGGGCTGGAGCGCGCCTTCGTGCATTCATCGTTCGACGCTTCAAGCGATCGAGATTTGCGGCTTCTAGCGCAAGCCCGTATGTAAATTCGATATCGAAGAGCACTGACCGAAGAACGGCCATTACGTCTTGCTCCAATTTCCCCGTCTTTTGGATTCCCGTGACGACAGCAAAGAAGCTCCGGTATTGGATTGGGCCACCGACGATCCTTGGACCGAGAAACGCTATGTCTGCGTCGATCGTTGACTGTGCATATATGTGAACCGACACAGCTTTACCGCGATAGAAAGTCGAAACCCTTATAGGCTCGCCCGATGATCGCATGGGCGTGGGGACGAATAACGAAGGGCCGACAACACGGCTTAGGACCACCTCTGCCGTCTTGTCAAACTTTACGCCGAGCACCCCCTTAAAGAGCTCGGGCTTACCTTCGACAATCTGGTCTAAGCGCTCGAACTCCGACGGATGAATTCTGAGCGCCAGTTCGTCGAAGACAGGCAGCTTCTTGACGATGTAATAGGTTGAGTGAACTTCAACCTCGTCGCCGTTATCGTCCTCTACATAGTCAACGTCGTTGACCTCTTCAAGGGATACGGTCGGGTACTTCTTCTTGAAGTCTTCGGGGCTCATTGATGTGTCCGGAGTAGCTAACGCTTGAGTTAAGCCGCGTCGCGAAGCGGCGTCGGCTTGAATGAATTGTTAGGTTGGCGCCGAAATTGGTTGACGCCGCCCACCGAAACCGCTACGTTGACCACAGGTGCTGAACACACCTCTACTAGCGGACTGACCGTACCCGAAAGCTCGCGGTTTTTTTGTGCCTGTAGTTTATGACTATGGCCGGGTAGCGCGCAGCCATACAAGACCCGAAAGGGAAAAGCTGCGGGCCGTCTAGTAGCGGTGTTCAAGTACCCGGCCGCCCCTCTGAACAAGGGGCGTATTGAACAAACTACTAGGAGGCCATCATGGCTGCTCAAGCTCGTACTCTTCCTGCTCGTCGTGTGCTCACCGTCGGCTACAGCCCGTATGCCCTCAAGCACGATCACCGGCCGCCACCACCGGCCGTTCCGTACCTGCTCTTGCGTGGCCACTGGCTGCGAGAGGCTGGCTTTGCCGTTGGCCAAAAGGTGAGCATCAATATTGCTGATGGGTGCATCACGATCATTCCGAGTTCGGAAGGCTGATTTGCAACGGTGGGTGGCGAAGCATGCTTTGCTCACCCGCCTAACGCCTTAAATTAAGCCGCGCCGCGAAGCGGCGTCGGCTTGAATGAATTGTTAGATGCGTAGCCCGAGGGTCTAGCTTGTATGGCAAGCATTGGCGCAGTAGTAGCAGCCATTGATACGGTTGTTTGGCCACCGGCGCTTGGCGTCTGCAACGGCACTTTGGCAGTTTGGGTGGTATCCGAGATCAATCTGACTTGAAGCAACAGGCATGTATAAGCAGCCTGTCGTGGCGTTGTGCACCTCGTGGTCGCCATTTGCCTGCGCATTGGAGTTGATGATGAATTTTGGCATTGCGGTGTATTCCCCTGAAGTATGGAAGTGCCTAGCCATTGCGGCGAATCAACCATAAGCAATTTCATTTCTCACAAGCTGAGACAATATTGCCAGCGCGCATCTAACACTTGAATTAAGCCGTGCCGCGAGGCATCGACTTGAATGAATTGTTAGAGGGCGCTCACCGGAATGCTGACAAAGCTTGAAGCAAGCCTTGAAAGACCGTCGAGCTAACGACCCCCTCTAGAATACTTCGAGCGCTCTGAAGGCTTTCGCGTATCACGGCGTGATTAGGCTTGGGTGCCCGAAGTTGGGTCTCCACGCATGAAAGATCAGCTGCAACTTGTGTCTTACCATCCGGTGCGATTTCGGCAGTTTGTAGTTCCTTCCGCAACTGCGACACGAGCTTAGAAAGTGCATCCAAATCGAGTGGAGATTGGAATGTTTGCGATGAATCCCGCGTGTTCTGCTGGATCTGAGAGCCCGTCATGGAGCCGATGAGATTCCCAATGCTCGAAACATTAAATGTCAGATTCCCAGCCTGCATCTTCTCTTCTTTGGTAAAGCTCATACCTTCCCCAACCACTCCTTTCTCCTCAAGCTGCAAGGCCCACTCAAGAACTGAGTTCCTGACACGATCCAAGAGGCCGTGAATTCTTGTCTTGGCGATAAGCACTGCAGGCTCTAAAGGAACTTCCATTCTCTCCATCAAGCTCTTCTCCAAATCCTTCGGGAACTTGACGTATGCCATATCGCTGTCCCCACTCACAATCTGTTCTAGCTCAGAAATGGACTGCGATGTCGCTCTAACACAAAGAAGATCAGCCTGCTTGGTATCCGCGAAGAAGAGAGGCTGCCAGCCATGGTAGGGGTTAAAAACCTTGAGCTCTCCGCGAATCTTTCTGTAGTCCGGCACCTCAACCCCTGAAGGGTATCCATTTAGCTCATTCGTTATCCATTCGACGGTGTCGGTGACGTTTAGCTTCCGCGCGACAACGAGCGCCTTCCTGAGCAGGTCAGTGGTGCTAACGTTCTTGTCGAGCGCGTCCCTCTGTAGTTCTAGAACAAGCGACTCCATTTCGTAGCCCCTAACGCTTGAATTAAGCCGCGCCGCGAAGCGGCGTCGGCTCGAATGAATTGTTAGGTGGTCACCCGCGATGAATGACTGACTGATTAAGAGCCTCAATCACACCATTGATGTACGAGCGATCTTCGCTGGTGAGTGCCTGCGTCTCCCCGGATGAACTGTTTAGAACGACAATCCATTCTGGCTTTTGCCTTACCCACCAGAATACTGTCGCGGCCAGAAGAACAATGCCCAAAAAGATTCCGCCACCACCATTTATCAGTGCGATCAAACCTATGAGCCCGAGAACGATCGGCCCAAGGCGAGACGGATGTTTAACGGCTTGTTTTACAGACGTGACTCCGTTCATTGCATATGTCTGACCATGCACGATGAAACGGGCGTTTGACACGCTGACGCCATTGCGATCGAAGAATATTTTCTCTTCCATGTACTCCTCTCCCCGGAAATTACAGTAAAGGGCTGTTGAAGGTCGCCCTGAGCACCTAACGCCTGAATTAAGCCGAGCCGCGAAGCGGCGTCGGCTTGAATGAATTGTTATGACCTAAAGCCTGGCGAGCACAGCAGTGGAAAAGTCTTCAACGGCACTGATCCAGACCCCGACAGGCGACCGACCCAGGGAACGAATGCGTGAGTTCCCGCGGCCGCCAGACTCGTCTATGTCACCGCGGTGCACAATCTGATGGCGACGTGACATAAGCGCTTCAAGGTCCGAGAACCTACTATTCACCGCGCTTGGATCCATACCAACCGAACTAAGAAAAAGCGCGAGCTCTTCTGTGTTGTTGTAGTTAGATCGCTCTAGGTACTCATCTACTGACTCTTTGATTAGATTATCTACTGTCTTGCCCTTGTGGGCCACGAGTTCACCTAAAGAAAACTTGCTCGCATTGCGGTTCAGGCCGGCTAGCGGGATCTTGTCGATCACTTCTTTCCCCGCATCAGGCAGTTTCCAGTACGCGATGCTCCTTAGAAAATCTTCAAGCGAAGCGTGCAGGAAAACGGTTGCGGCGCGAAGAACGTCCGTTTGCAGGTGTCCGCGACGGCCGCTCCCCTTTCCCATGAGGTGCGTTTCGTAAATCTGGATCAGATTCCGAACCCGAGTAATGTTGCCCGTGATCCGCTGTTGAATCTTGGCCTTCATCGTTGCTCCACGTCGGGCATAACGCCTGAATTAAGCCGTGCCGCGAAGCGGCATCGGCTTGAATGAATTGTTAGGCATTGTCTCTTATCAGTGAAACAAAGTGCTCTCTCATACGAAATATCGGAGCATTTCCTGGCGTGATGTCATCAACGTAGCCAGCGTCCTCTAGGCGATCCACCTGCAGTCGCAAATGTGGATACTCATCCTCGTAGTACATGAAGCGCGGCTTGTTGCCGTTGAATGAAACTCTTTTGTTTGGAGCGATAACGAATTCGCGAACGGAGCGTGACTCGTCGCCCTTCAAGTCATTTGCCATCTCAGCAATGAGCTCCTTCATGTCGGCCTTGATGGCCAAAAACGCTATCTCGGCCTCTGACTTGTGTTCCTGTCTCCGGCGCTGGTCTGTGAATCTATCAGCGAGGTATTGGCCAGCACAGCCGACGAGAGCTCCACCTAAGAATGTCAGTAGATGTGAGACGCTGAAAATAGAAGATATGTCCATCCGCGACGCGCTCCAACAATGCCTAACTACTATTAGCCCCCACAACCGGGGCGTTGCGCCAGAGTATGCCCTGCTCCGAGGCGTGCGCCATAGGAAAATTCCTATGCCATATCAACACCTTAGCAACTCGTGGCTGCCGTCCGGCCCGGTAGCTGGCCTGCGTTATCAGGCGCCTGAGCGCGTTTGGCGTTACCGGGCAAGAATGGGCCGATAGCAGGCGCGCCGCAAGGCCTCGCAGGCGCGCCCCGGCTGCTGGATAAGGTGCGTGCTTGTCTGCGGATCTGGCACCACAGCCTGCCGCCGGAGCGGCCCATGTGAGGAGGATTCGGCGCTTCATGATGGCCGGCAGGCATCACGCGCGAGCGAGCACAGCCGAGGCGATTGTTGGTCTGCGCCGAGTGCCAGGGCGCTCGGCATGCAAAACGTGGGGCGGAGGCACGACACAACGATCCCGCCCAGCCCCAGCACCCTTGCCCTCTCCTACCTGTGGACGGGAATCGGGGTGAAGGTGAAAACCTCCGCTGCTAAGGTGGCCCCTGTCGCCACAGTCGGAGCCCTTACATGCCCCCACGTCTCGCCCGCGCAGCGTGCGCCCCCTTCGCCCTGGCTGCGCTCGCTGCGCTATCGGCATGCGCGAACCCCGCTTCCGAGCCCGCCCCCACCCCGTCCGCCGCAACCGACGTCGTCGTCATCGAGGGCGCGCGGGTGTTCGACGGCGAGCGCGATCTCGGCGTGGTGCGGCTGGTCGTGCGCGATGGGCGCATCGAGGCGGTCGGCGGCGACGGGCCGTTGCCGGCGGGCGCGCGGCGCGTGGACTACGGCGGCCGCTATATCGTGCCGGGCTTGGTCAACGACCATGCGCACCTGGGCAATACCGAGGGCACCGAGCACGGCGGCCGCTACTACACCCGCGACCACGTGGTCCGCGACCTGCGCCAGTTCCAGGCGTTCGGGGTGACCACGGTGAATTCGCTGGGCATGAACGGGCCCGCGTTTTACGAGATCCGCGATGCGGTGCGCGCGGCCGATCCCGCGCTGGGTGCCTGGATGCTGGGTGCCGGGCCGGGCATCGGCGCGCCCGGCGGCGCGCCGCCGGCGAAGAACATGGGGCTGGCGGAGGATGCGGTGCCGCGCCCGGCCGATGCCGCCGCCGCGCGCGAAGCCGTGCGCGAGCAGGCGCGGCGCGGGGTGGACATCATCAAGCTGTGGGTGGACGACCTGGGCGGGCAGGCGCCGCCGATGGCGCCCGAGGTCTACCGCGCGGCGATCGATGAGGCGCATGCCCAGGGCCTGCAGGTGGCCGCGCACATCCACGATCTGGCCCCGGCCGCGGACTTGGTCGCCAGCGGCATCGACGTGATCGCCCACGGCGTGCGCGACCGTCCGGTGGATGCCGCGCTGGTGGAGGCGATGCGCAGCCGTGGCACCTGGTACATCCCCACCCTGCAGATCGACGAGGCCAACTATCTCTATGCCGAGCAACCGCGGCTGATCGAGGAGGAGCCGGCGCTGCGCGCGGCCTTGCAGGCGCCGCTGCGCGCGCGCTTCCAGGATCCGGTCTGGCAACGCCGGCAACTGGAGGGCGAGGCGGCGGCGAAGTCGCGCGCGGCGGTGCGCATGAATCTGGCCAACCTGCGCACCCTGCACGCGGCCGGCGTGCGCATCGGCTTCGGCACCGACGCCGGCGCGCTGCCGCACCGGGTGATCGGCTTCGCCGAGCACCGCGAGCTGGAACTGATGACCCAGGCGGGCTTCACCCCCGAGCAGGCGCTGCGTACCGCCACCCGCGATGCCGCGGAACTGCTGGGCCTGGACGACCGCGGCCTGCTGGCGCCGGGCCGGCGCGCCGATTTCGTGGTGCTGGATGCGGATCCGCTGGCCGACATCCGCAATACCCGCCGCATCCGCGCGGTCTGGCAGGCCGGGCGCCAGGTCGCCGGGCCGCTGGCCGACTTCGATCCGGACCGCAACGCCGCCGCGCGGTAGCGGCCGGCGCCGTCCAGGACGAATCGGCATTCGGTCTGCGGTGACGAATTTTCCGCATGCGGAACCATGCCGTCCCTTCTCCCGCAAGCGGGAGAAGGTGGCGCGCAGCGCCGGATGAGGGCCGCCTTTGCACGCCTGCGGCGTGCCCCCATCCGCCTTCGGCACCTTCCCCCGCTTGCGGGGGAAGGGAAAGACAGCATCGTCCGCAAGCGGGTGAAGGGGCGCCTTTTGCGCTCCCGAATGTCGCTCCGCCTCAGGAGCTGCAGGACAGCATCGAGCATCCGGCGCGGTCGCGTGCCCAGTCCGGCCGCCGCTGCGCGTAGTGCTCGCGGCCGGGCTGGTCCTCGTAGGGCCGCCGCAGCACGGTCTGCAGGGCTTGCAAGGGGCGGAGGTCTCCCTGTTCGGCGGCGTCGATGGCTTCCTGCAGCAGCCAGTTGCGCGGCACGTAGCGCGGGTTGGCGGCGCGCATGCGCTCGCGCCGCGCCTCGTCCGGCAGCGGATCGGCGGCGACGCGCCGCGCGTAGCGGCCGAGCCAGTCCTCGAAGGCCGGTTGCACGGCGTCGAGGCGGGCCTCGTCGTAGAAGCTCGCGCGCAGCGCAGGCGCCAGCCCCTGGGCGGGATCGGCCTCGGCCAGGGCGCGGAAGAACAGCGTCATGTCGGCCTCGCCTTCGTGCAGCAGCCCCAACAGCTCCTGCAGCAGCGGCAGGTCCTCGTCGCGCAGCGCTTCCAGGCCCAGCTTGCGCGCGCAAGCCTCCCGGTCGGCGGCGGCGAAGGCTTCGCCATAGGCATCGAGGCCGGCTTGCAGCGGCGCGACGTCCTCGAACAGCGACGACAGCGCCTGCGCCAGCCGGCCCAGGTTCCAGTGCGCGATGCGCGGCTGCCAGCCGTAGCGGTAGCGGCGGCCCTGGGCGTCGGTAATGTTCGGGGTCCAGTCCGGGTCGTAGGGCTCGATCCAGCCGTAGGGGCCGTAGTCGATGGTCAGGCCCAGGATCGACATGTTGTCGGTGTTCATGACCCCGTGCACGAAACCGACCCGCATCCACTCGGCCATCAGCCGCGCGGTGCGGGTGCAGACTTCGGCGAACCAGTCGGCCTCGGCGTTCGGGCGCCCGGCCAGGTGCGGGAAGTCGCGCGCCAGGGTGAAGTCGACCAGCCGGCGCAGCAGGCCGGTGTCGCCGCGCGCGTAGGGCAGCTCGTAGCTGCCGAAGCGCAGGAACGAGGGCGCCACCCGGCACACCACCGCGCCCGGTTCGGCCTGCGGGTGGCCGTCGTAGAACATGTCGCGCACCACGCGCTCGCCGGTGGCCACCAGGCTCAATGCGCGCGTGGTCGGCACGCCGAGGTGGTGCATGGCCTCGCTGCAGACGAACTCGCGCAGCGAGGAGCGCAGCACCGCGCGGCCGTCGGCCGTGCGCGAGTACGGGGTCGGGCCGGCTCCCTTGAGCTGCAGCTCGTGGCGCTGGCCGTCGGTGCCCAGCGCCTCGCCCAGGGCGATGGCGCGGCCGTCGCCGAGCTGGCCGGCCCAGTGGCCGAACTGGTGGCCGCCGTAGTTGGCCGCGTACGGGTCCATGCCCGGCAGCAGCCGGTTGCCGGCGAAAACCTCGGCGAACGCCGGCGCCAGCACGTCGGCGGGCGAGAAACCGATCGCCTCGGCGACGTCCGGCGACCAGGCCAGCAGGCGCGGCGCGGCCACCGGCGTCGGCCGCACCCGCGACCAGGCCGCGCCCGGCACCTGGCGCACGCCGGGCGCGGTGGAGGGATCGCCGGGCAGCTCGCGCAGGAAGGCGTTGTCGAAGCGGAGGGCGGGCAGCGTCATGCGCACAGGGTACGCGCACGCGTGCGCGCGCCGCGTCTGCGCGCCGGCAACCGTCGCCGCACTGAACGCGCGCGTGCCGCGATTCGGGTCGGCGGCCGGCGCTGCCGTACACTATGCGGTCCCCCACGATCTGCGCCTGACCGGTGCGAGAGACCGAGATGAGCGCCGAACCCGCACCCGCCACCGTCCCCTCCTTCGTCGAACTCGGCCTGCCGGAGCCGCTGCTGCGCGCGCTGGCCGCGGTCGGCTACGAGACGCCCTCGCCGATCCAGGCGGCGACCATCCCGCCGCTGCTGGCCGGCCGCGACGTGCTCGGCCAGGCGCAGACCGGCACCGGCAAGACCGCGGCGTTCGCGCTGCCGGTGCTGGCGCGGCTGGAGCCGAAGGCGGGCAAGCCGCAGGCGCTGGTGCTGGCGCCGACCCGCGAACTGGCGATCCAGGTCGCCGAGGCGTTCCAGAAGTACGCCCAGCACATCCCCGGTTTCCACGTGCTGCCGATCTACGGCGGCCAGGGCTACGCCCAGCAACTGAGCGCGCTCAAGCGCGGCGTGCACGTGGTGGTCGGCACCCCGGGCCGCGTGGTCGATCACCTGGAGCGCGGCTCGCTGGACCTGTCGGAGCTTCGCGAGCTGGTGCTCGACGAGGCCGACGAGATGCTGCGCATGGGCTTCATCGACGACGTCGAGGCGGTGCTCAAGCGCACCCCGGCCTCGCGCCAGGTGGCGCTGTTCTCGGCCACCATGCCCGCGCCGATCCGGCGCATCGCCCAGACCTACCTGCGCGAGCCGGTGGAGATCGCGATCAAGGCCAGCACCACCACCGCCAAGAACATCCGCCAGCGCTACTGGATGGTCAGCGGCGTGCACAAGCTCGATGCGATGACCCGCATCCTGGAAGCCGAGCCGTTCGAGGCGATGATCGTCTTCGCGCGCACCAAGATCGCGACCGAGGAACTGGCCGAGAAGCTGTCCGCGCGCGGCCTGGCGGCAGCGGCGATCAACGGCGACCTGGAGCAGAAGCAGCGCGAGCGCATCATCCAGCAGCTCAAGGACGGGCGCATCGACGTGCTGGTGGCCACCGACGTCGCCGCCCGCGGCCTGGACGTCGAGCGCGTCAGCCACGTGCTGAACTACGACATCCCCTACGACACCGAAAGCTACGTGCACCGCATCGGCCGCACCGGCCGCGCGGGGCGCGCCGGCGAGGCGATCCTGTTCGTCAGCCCGCGCGAGCGCGGCATGCTGCGCGCCATCGAGCGCGCCACCCGGCAGCCGATCGAGCCGATGGAGCTGCCCAGCGTGGAGATCGTCAACGAGCGCCGGGTGGCGAGGTTCCTCGACCGCATCGGCCCGGCGCTGGAGCACCCGCAGCACGGCGTGTTCCGCGAGCTGGTGGAGCGCTACGAGCGCGAGCGCAACGTGCCGGCGATCGAGATCGCCGCCGCGCTGGCGGCGCTGCTGCAGGGCGAGACCCCGTTGCTGCTGGAGCCGCCGCGCGAGCGCCCGCGCGCCGAAAAAAGTGCGGCCAGGGCCGACTTTTCCCCCGACGCCCCGAAGGCCGCCCGGCCCCGGCGGAAAACCGATGCCGATTCCGATGCCCCGGCCCGCGCGGACGCCCCGCCGCGCCCGCGCGCGGCGCGCGGACAGGCGCCCGAGGCCGGCATGGAGACCTTCCGCATCGAGGTCGGCCATCGCCACGGGGTGCAGCCGGGCAACATCGTCGGCGCCATCGCCAACGAGGCCGACCTGGAAAGCTGCTACATCGGCCGCATCGACATCCGCGACGACTACAGCCTGGTCGACCTGCCCGAGGGCATGCCGCGCGAGCTGCTGGACCACCTCAAGCGCGTGCGCGTGGCCGGCCAGCAACTGCGCATGCGCCGCGCCGAGGCCGACGACGAGCGCGGCGCCGGCCCCGCGGGTCGCCGCCCGCCGCGCCCCGGCGGCTTCAAGGGCCCGCGCAAGCCGCGCCCGGCCCGCTGAAGCCGCCGGAAGCCTCCTCCGCGCCTGCGGGGGCACTCTGCTTTTCCTTCCCCGCAAGCGGGGAGCACGCTGTTTTTCCCTTCCCCCGCCAAGCGGGGGAAGGTGCCGAAGGCGGATGGGGGCACGCTGCAAGCGTGTAAAGCGGCCCTCATCCGGCGCTGCGCGCTTGCGGGAGAAGGAACAATATGCGCCCGCTTGCGGGAGAAGGAACGATATGCCCCCGCTTGCGGGAGAAGGGACAGCATGCGCCCGCTTGCAGGTGCGGGGACACCTTCGGCGCTGCAGGCCGAGTGTCGATACGCCCTAGAATGCGGGCATGCCCCGCATCCTGGTGTTCCAGCACGTCGCCGCCGAGCCGCTCGGCACGCTCGATCCGCTGATCCGCAGCCGCGGCCATCGCATCCGCTTCGTCAACTTCGAGCGCGATCCGCACGCGCGGCCGAACGTGGACCGCTACCGCGGGCTGGTGGTGCTGGGCGGGCCGATGAACGTGGACGAGCAGGCGCGCCGTCCGCACCTGCGCACCGAGCTCCATGCGATCGAGCGCATGCTGCAGCAGGGCAAGCCGGTGCTGGGCATCTGCCTGGGCGCGCAGTTGCTGGCTCACGTGCTGGGCGCCGACGTGCGCCGGCGCGAGGCGCCGGAGATCGGCTGGTACGACCTGCACGCCACGCCGGAAGGCCGGCAGGACCCGGTACTGGCGCCGCTGGGCGAGGTCGCGCGCGTGTTCCAGTGGCACCGCTACCACTTCGAGATCCCGCGCGAGGCGGTGCACCTGGCGCGCGGCGCCGAGTGCGAGCAGCAGGCATTCCGCTGGGGCGAGCTCGCCTACGGCTTCCAGTTCCACCTGGAGATGGACCGGCCGCTGGTGGAGCGCTGGCTGGACACCCCGGCCTACCGGGAGGAACTGGCCGCCTCCGGCCTGCCGCACGATGCCGACGCGATCCGCGCCGCCACCGATCTCCACATCGCGCGCATGCAGGCGCAGGCCGACGAGGTGTTCAACCGCTTCCTGGACCTGGTCGGCCGCCCGCAGCGCCGCATCGTGCTGCCCAGCCGCGAGTTCGGTTGAGCCCGGCGCGGAACGGCTACTGCAGGAAGGTGCCGATGACCTCGCCCAGCCCCGGCCAGCCGGCCATCGGCGCGAAGAACCAGTAGGCGCCGACCAGCACCGCCACCCACAGGCCGATCTTCACCACGGTGCCGATCAGCTTGTACGCCAGGTACAGGCCGATCGCGGCGGCGAGGATCGCCAGCCAGCTCATGCCGCGCTCCGCGCGTCCGCCAGGGCCGTCAGGTCCGGGCCGAGGGCGATGCGTTCGTCGAAGACGAAGCAGCCGCCGTCGTAGCCGGCGCCGCCGACGGTCTCGAAGTAGCCGAGGATGCCGCCGTCGAGCTGCAGCACGTTGTCCAGGCCCTGCGCGCGCATCCATAGCGCCGCCTTCTCGCAGCGGATGCCGCCGGTGCAGAAGCTCACCACGGTGGCGTCGGCCAGCGCCTCGCGGCGGGCCAGCACCGCGTCGGGCAGCTCGGTGAAGTTGTCGATCGGCAGCGTCGTGGCGCCGGCGAAGGTGCCGTAGGCGACCTCCTCGCGGTTGCGGGTGTCGAGCAGGACCAGGCGGCGCCCGTCGTCGTCGGCGCCGCGGGCGAGCCAGCGGGCGAGCGTGCGCGGCGCCACCGCCGGCGCGCGGCCGGCCAGGGGCGAAGCGTCCTCGCGGCGGAAGGCGATGATCTCGCGCTTGACCTTGACCTTGAGCCGGGCGAACGGCGCGCGCGCGCTGACGCTGCGCTTGGCTTCCAGCCCGGCGAAGCGCGCATCCGCGCGCAGCCAGTCGAGGAAGCCGTCGATGTCGGCGGCGGCGCCGGCCAGGAACAGGTTCAGCCCCTCGCCGGCGACCAGCACCGTGCCCAGCAGGCCGCGGGCGCGGGCGGCGCCCTCGACGGCGTCGGCCAGGGCGCGCGGATCGGCGACGGGCACGAAGCGGTAGGCGGCGATGCTGGTGTGCATGCCGGCCATTCTACCCACGGCCGGGATCAGGGCCGCTCATCCCGTGGCCGCCCCCGCGCGTCGAGCGCGGACGCGGCCCACAGGTTGTCGATCAGGTTCGGGTAGCGGCGCCCGGCGTCGCTGGCGCGCGCGCGGGCGGCCTCGCGCTGCGCCGCGCTCAGGCGGGTCCGCGCCGCCTTCGGCTTCGGGTTGTCGCGCTGCCAGGGCCTGGGGCGCGACTTCGGATCGTCGAACACGCGGCGGGTGGGCATTGGCGGATCACCGGCGGAAGGCGACCCCGGGAGCCTCCCAGGGCCGCCGTCGTCGGCCGGTGAGCGGCCTCAGCGCGCCGCCGGCGCCTCCACGTGGTCGCGCACCCAGCGGTCGAACAGGCGCACGCCGAAGGCGGTGGCGCCGGCCGGCGAAGTGGCGGTGCCGGCGGTCTCGTTCCAGGCCATGCCGGCGATGTCCAGGTGCGCCCACGGGGTGTCGCGGTCCACCCACTCGCCGATGAAGTGCGCCGCGGTGCTGGAGCCGGGGCGTCCGCCGCCGTTGCGCAGGTCGGCGATCGGCGATGCCAGCATCTTGCCGTAGCCGCGGTGCAGCGGCATCCGCCACAGCGGCTCGCCCGCGGCCTCGCCGGCGGCGACCAGTTGCCCGGCGAGCGTCTCGTCGCGGCTGAAGAGACCGGCGTAGTCGTTGCCCAGCGCGGTCACGATGGCGCCGGTCAGGGTGGCGATGTCGACGATCGCGCGCGGGCGGTGGCGGTCCTGCACGTACCAGAGCGCATCGACCAGCACCATGCGCCCTTCGGCGTCGGTGCTCATGACCTCGTAGGTGCGCCCGGCCGCGGTGCGGATCACGTCGCCGGGGCGCACGGCGCTGCCGGAGGGCATGTTCTCCGCCAGCGCGGCCACCGCCACCGCGTTCACCGGCGCGCGGCGCCCGGCCAGGGCCAGCAGCGCGCCGGTCGCGGAGGCGGCGCCGGTCATGTCGTACTTCATGCGCCACATCCCGTCGCTGCCCTTGATCGAGATGCCGCCGGTGTCGAAGGTGATGCCCTTGCCGACGAAGGCCACCGGCGCCTCGCCGCGCGCGCCGCCGTCGTAGCGCACCGCCAGCAGCCGCGGCGGGCGCGCGCTGCCCTGCCCCACCGCCAGCAGCGAGCCCATCCCCAGGCGCTCCATCGCCGGCACGTCCAGCACCTCGATGCTGACGTTCGGCATCCCGGCGAAGGCCTCGCGGGTACGGCGCACGAACTCCTCCGGCCACACCGCGTTGGCCGGCTCGGTGACCAGGTCGCGGGCGAAACGCACGCCGTCGGCCACCGGCCGCCAGTCGCGCTCGTAGCCCTGCGCGGCCGCGGCGCCGGCGGCGCTGCGCACCACCAGCTCGCCGCGGCCGGCCTGCGGCGCGTCGGCGTCCTCGTCGGCGCCGCGCGCGGTGCGGTACTTGTCGAAGCGATAGCCGCCCAGCACGGCGCCGAAGGCCAGGTGCGAGGCGGCGTCCGGTTCGTCGCCGGCCCACAGCAGCTCGACGCGCGGCGCGGTGCTGCCTGCGGCGAACTGGCCGACGCGGCCGCCGATGTCCTCCAGCGCGCGCGCATCGAGCGCCTCGCTGCCCGCGCCCACCACCAGCACGCGGTCGAACGGCGCCAGCCCCGGCAGATCGAGCCGGGTGTCCGCGCGGCCCTTGAAGCCCGCCGCGGCGACCGCGCGCGACAGCGCGCCCGAGGTCGCGGCATCGACAGCGGCGAACGCGCCGGACTGCGGGCCATCGCCGCGCATGGCCACCGCCACGGTGCCGCCCTGCGGCACGGCATAGGCGTCGAACCGGAGCTCGCGCTGGGCGGCGGCCGGCAGCGCGAGACAGGCGAGCAGGAGCGCCAGCAGCCAGCGCTGCGGCGGGACGGATCGGGACATGCGGACTCCTGGAGCGGACGAGGTGCGGACCCTCGACCGTAGCCGAATCGCCGCCGCCGGCCGGGTGCCGTTGGTCACGATCGCGCCGCCCCGCGCAGCGCGGCGCCGCTGCGCGCGGCCCGCTTCCCGAGTGCGACCGCTCGCGCCTCAGCGCCGCGCGTAGTAGGAGGACGACGCGCAGACCACGACGTCCTGCGCGCTGGGCGCGGGCATGTCGCTGCCGCGCAGGCCCATGACCCGGACCACGTCGTTCTCGCCCTCGGCGACCTTGGTGATCGCCAGGTAGCCGGTCTTGGTATCGCGACAGAACGCGTTGCCGGGCATGCGCGTGGGCCAGGTCTCGGCGACCACGCGGCGCAGTTCCACCGGGTGCTCGGCGCCGATCATCAACGCGTCGGCGTAGCGCTGGCCGGGCAGGAACTCGTCGCCACCGCGCAGGATCGCGATGCGCTCGGTGACGAACTCCGCGCCGTTCTCGCCGCGGATGGTGTCGCCCTCGATGCGGATGCGGCCGGTGACCGATTCGGCCACCGGGTTGCCGGTCTCGAACAGGCCCAGCGCCACCGGGTGCAGCATCGGCGGCGAAGCGCGGTTGCCCGGGCGCACGCTGGGATCGTGGTTCGGCACGTCGGCCGGCGCGGGGGCCGAGGACACCGGCGCCGCGGAGGCGCCGGCCTGGGGTGCGGACGCGTCGGGCGCCTGGCCGCAAGCGGCCAGCAGCGAGGCGGACAAGGCGAACAGGGCGGCGGTGCGGATGGCAGTCGGGGGCATGTCATCGACACAAAGCTGAAGGGCCCACGATTATCCGCAAAGATGCGAACAAGATGTTCACGTTTCGTAAGTCGTTGGGCGAACTTCCGCGATTCCGCGTGCATCTTCGACGCGCGTCGCAAACCCCTCGGCTTTGCGCGGGGACGCGAATGCGCCGCCCTCCTGCCCGTGGCGCGGTATCGGCCGCGCTGCCGGCGGCGTGGTCCTCCGATGCGCGCGCGGCGCGCTCAGCGCCGCGATTCGTACTCCAGCGTATCGCAGGCGCGCACGTCCTCGGCGCCGGCCGCAGGCGTGGACCGGCCCTGCAGGCCGACCAGGCGGACCACCGTGCGCTCGCCCTCGTGCACCGAGACCAGGGCGACGAAATCCGCCTCGCCCTCGGCGCACAGGCCGGGGCCGCGCGGCGCCGGCCGCTCGTCGTCCGCGTCGGCGGTCGCTTCGGCGGGCGCCGGCGGCGCGGCTGGCGCGTCGGGGGTCGCGTCGGCCGCAGGGGCGGCCTCGCCGTCGGCGGGCTGCGCATCCTCCGCGGGCGGCCGCACCACCCGGCGCAGCTCCACCGGCTGCTCCGCGCCGACCATCAGCGCATTGGAGTAGCGCTCGCCGGGACGGAACTGGTCGTCTCCGCGCACGATCGCGATCCGTTCGGTCTCCAGCGACACGCCGTTGCGGCCCGCGATGGCATCGTCCTCGATCTCCAGCACGCCGGTGGCGGCCTCGGCGCGCTCGCCGCGCGGCTGGAAGCGGCCGCTGACCAGGCCCTGCAGCTCCGGCGGCGCGGCGCGCTCGAACCGGCGCACGCTCGGATCGGGCCGCGGCACCTCGCTGGGCGCCGGCGCCTCGGTACCGGCCGCGGGCGGCTCGGCCGGCGGCGGCGCCTCGTCGCGGCAGGCGACCAGCATCAGCGGCGAGGACAGCGCGGCGAAGGCCAGGGCGAGCGCACGGACGGACGGCATCGGCGGAACTCCAACGGACAAGACACGCGCGAATGATAGGCCGACTGGATTCACGCGACGTGAGCGGATGCTTCCCGCCCGCGCGCGGGCAGGCTCAGCAGCGCCGCCAGCGTCAGCGTCGCCGCCGCGCACAGGTAGGCGCCGACCGCGCCCAGCCCGTAGCGGCCGGCCAGCCAGGTGGCCGCGTACGGAGCCAGCGAAGCGCCGAAGATCCCGGCCAGGTTGAAGGCGAGCGAGGCGCCGGTGTAGCGCACCTCGGCGGGGAACTGTTCGGCCAGCAAGGTGCCGACCGGGCCGTAGGTCAGCCCCATCAGGCCCAGCCCGAGCGCGAGGAACGCCAGCGTGCCGAGCGGGGAGCCGCCCACGAACAGGCGCGCGAACAGCGCGCCGAAGACCAGGATGCCGAGCGTTGCCAGGATCATCGCGCGGCGGCGGCCGTGGCGGTCGGCGTACAGCGCCGCCAGCGGGATGGTGGCGGCGAAGCACAGCACGCCGGCCATCTGCAGCCACAGGAAGGCGTCGCGCGAGTAGCCCAGCCGCGAGGTGCCCCAGCTCAGCGCGAACACCGTCATCAGGTAGAACAGCACGAAGGTCGCCAGGGTCAGCAGCGTGCCCGCCAGCAGCGCGCGCGGATGGCGCAGCAGCACGTCCATGAAGGGCACCCGCACGCGCTCGGCGCGCTCCAGCACGCGGCGGAAATCGGGCGTCTCGTCGATGCTCAGCCGTACCCACAGCCCCACCGCGACCAGCGCCGCCGAGGCCAGGAACGGAATGCGCCAGCCCCAGGCCATGAAGGCGGCATCGCCCATGAAGGCGGTCAGCAGCAGGAAGCTGCCGGTGGCGAGGAAGAAGCCGATCGGCGCGCCGAGCTGCGGGAACATGCCGTACCAGGCGCGGCGCCCCGGCGGCGCGTTCTCCGTGGCCAGCAGCACCGCCCCGCCCCACTCCCCGCCCAGGCCCAGGCCCTGGCCGAAGCGGCACAGCGCCAGCAGCGCCGGCGCGACCAGCCCGATCTGCGCATGGGTGGGCAGCAACCCGATGGCGACCGTGGACAGGCCCATCGTCAGCAGCGCCGCGACCAGGGTGGCCTTGCGCCCCACCCGGTCGCCGAAATGGCCGAACAACGCCGAACCGATCGGGCGCGCGACGAAGGCCAGGGCGAAGGTCGCCAGCGACTGCAGCGTCGCCGAGGCCGGATCGCTCGCAGGAAAGAACAGCGCCGGGAACACCAGCACCGCCGCGGTCGCGTAGATGTAGAAGTCGAAGAACTCGATGGTGGTGCCGACCAGGCTGGCGAGCAGCACCCGCCGCTTGTCGGCCGGGCGGGCGGCGGTTGCGCCGATGGCCTGCGATGTCATGGCATGGACGGTCCGCTTTCCGGCCAGGCGCCGGCGCCTCACGCTAACGCCAAAGCAGATAGCCCGGCAATGCCATCAACGCCAGCAACAGCGCGATCGCGACCACCCGCAGCAGCACCCACGCAGGCCGCTCGCGCAACAGCGAGCCGAAGCGCTCCGCCTCGCCGCGGGCCTCGGCCTGGGCGCGCTCGGCGCGCACGCGCTCGCGCAACTGCGCCTGGTAGGCATCCATCAGCCGGCGCGCCTGCGGGTAGTCGGCGTCGTCGCGGATCCAGATCGCGCCGGCGGTGATGCCCAGCGGGCCGGGCCGGGTCTGGTACCAGCCGATGCGGTGCGCGTCGAGGAACGCGCGCACGTCGTCGGCCTCCTCATCGGGCACGTTGCGCAGGGACATCAGCAACTTGGGCATGGCGCAGTCGGCGGATCGGCAGGCGGCCGTGCATTCTAGGCCCTGCATCGACCTTCGACGTGCGAAGTCCCCTTCCCCGCAAGCCGGGGCCCTCCTGGTTTTCCTTCCCCCGCAAGCGGGGGCCATGCCGTTTTTCCCTTCCCCCGCAAGCGGGGAGCACTCTGTTTTTCCCTTCCCCCGCGAGCGGGGGAAGGTGCCGAAGGCGGATGGGGGCACGCCGCA